>CAWCCK010000048.1:0-8760 GCA_963794025.1 Ignavibacteriota bacterium | reverse complement strand
CGAAGCTCTTCGCAAGCCGTCGAAAACAATCATCCGTTCACATGCCTTTAAGAGTTGGTTCGGAATGATTCTCGGAGCGTTGCGAAAAGGCTCTTAACAACAAAAACTATATCGTTTCAGGAACCAATTCTAATTAGGACAGAACCCGAATGCAAAAAAAAATATTTTGGGAGGCCAACTGCCGAAAACTAGCTAAAAACGGCATCGTTAGTGGGGCAAAAACCAAAATAATGGGATTTAGTCCTGTGCCTGGGAGAAATCGGTAAACGGTTATGCTATCGAACGGGAATAATTCGATAATTTAGCAGGAATGCCGCACTTTTCCGAGAGTGATTGCTGTTGTTCGCTGCTCGTTATAGAATACCGTTAAGGTCTGCACGTGGGGCCTTATTTTTAACTTTAATTACGACAGAAAGTTCGATTTTATGCCAGTAATGACCAAGATGCGCGAATCGATGCCGGTGGTGTTCGCCGTGCTCGCAGGCATCTTCCTGCTTATGATTATCTTCCAATGGGGCGGCCAGGGTACGCTTTTTTCGCCGAAAGGCGAAACCGGGACCTTAGGCACCGTGAATGGTTACCCGATCACGCAGCAGGAGTATAATAAATTCCTCGAGTCTGTTACGGCAGAAATGAAATCGAAAAGCAAGGATAAAGAGGAAACCTTGAACGAAAGCGATGAAGCCGACGCTCAGGATAATGCGTGGGATCAAGCGATCTCGAATGCGATCATGCAGCAGAGCATCCAAAAGATGGGGATCGTTGTGACGAACGATGAGATACGCGATATGCTGTTCAACAGCCCTCCGGATGACATCAAAAAGGCGTTCACCGATTCGACGGGAAATTTTCATCAGGATGAATATATTAAACAATTACGGAACCCGAAATTCGATTCGACCGTCCGCTTGATGGAAGCGGGCGCGCGGGAGCAGATCCAGCAAATGAAATGGCAGCAAGCAATGGCAGCTACGGTTCGCGTTACCGATACCGAGGCGTTCATCCGCTATATGACCGATAGCGCAAAGGCCATTCTGCAAGTCATTAAAATCGTGCCGATGAATTCAACGCCCCAAGGGAACGATGCGGTGTCACCGAAGGAACTTCAGACGTATTACGATTCCCATTCGTGGATGTACCAGCAGGAAGAGCAGCGGAAATTCACGTTCGTTCGGTTCCCGCTGGTTCCCAATGCCCACGATACCGCGCTTGTACTGGAAACCGCGAATACCCTGAAATCCCGCTTGGCTGAACTACCCGTTTCCGGGGATTCTTCGAATATCGATACTGCCGTGAAGGAACTCACGCAGGATTATAGCGATGTACCGTTCGCGCCGAGGCATGTCATCACCATGCGCGAGTTGGGAACCGATACGTCGCTACTCTCTGCAAAAGTAGGAGATAATATCGTTGCAAAGGTCGCTGGAAAGATCACGGCACTCCGCGTACTCCAAACGTTCGATAGCATGGGCCACGCGTCGTTTCACCTTCGGCATATTCTGGTCGGTTACCCGGCGAACACTTCTAACCCAACGCAAGCCCAGCAAGATAGCGCACGCGCTGTGGCAAACCAAATGATACAGCAACTTAGATCCGGCGCAGATTTCGCCGAGTTAGCCAGAACGCGTTCCGCCGATTCTCGCACCGCGGGCAAAGGCGGTGACATGGGTTGGTTAGATACCGCTCTTTTGCCCCCGACCTATCACGCAAGTTTTGCGACGGCTAATACCGGAGATGTGGTCGGCCCGTTGGAAACCCCGCACGGCTACGACATTATGCAGATCCTGCAACGCACTCAAAAGGATTGGATGGTCGTCGGTGTTTCTTTAGTTGTAAAACCGAGCCATCAAACGCTCGATCTCGAATCGCAGATGGCGAATCTCTTCCGTGATGAAGCGGAAAAAAGTGGTTTCGATCAGGCCGCAACTTCGGCAGGATACCATGTCATCACCGATGCTCCGCCCGCAAGCCGAAAAGGGACGCCGATCTTTAACAGTCACCTGTTCGTCGATTGGTTATTCGCCGCGTCGAAGGGCGATATCTCTCCCTCGTTTCGCTTATTACGGACGGGCGCGATGGTCGTCGCTCAGGCAACGGATATCATTCCCGCCGGGCCGAAGCCACTCGCGGACGTTAAGGATCTGATCACGCAGGCGATCGTGCTGCAAAAATCGGTTGACGCTATCGGGCCGCGCGCCAAGCAGGTGCAGGCATTAGTTCCAAGCTCCGGCGACCTTTCGGTTCCCGCCGCTTCCACCGGCGACCCGACCCTTGCTCCCGTTACGGTACTGATGGGTCCGGCGGAATCCGTTAACGGCTTGCCGAACTCCGAATATGTGATCAATAATTGGGCCTTTAGCGCACAGCCGGGAACCGTTAGCCCGCTGCTCAAAGGCGAACGCGGATATTATATTGCAAAACTGATGGGACGCAATATTCCTTCCCAGAAAGATTTTGCGGCCGCAAAAACCACGATCGTCAAGGGATTGATGCGGGAAAAAGAGCAGCGGCTTCTGACCGACTGGATGACCAACCAAAAGCTGCACGCTGCCATCGAAGATTTTCGCTATAAGCGATGACCGGCGGTATCAAGCCCGATCTGCCATGTAACCTATTTTACGGGTTCGGCGTAAGGCTTGCAGAGGGAACTCGCTGGAGGTTTTTCTCGGCCTGCATTTCGAACCCAAGCCCATCGCCATTCGCGTGAATATCGCGGGGATCGCGCTGATCTCCAATAACGAACAGGCTTTCGCCTTCTTCGACGGCCTCGCCTGCAAGATGCACAAGCCAATCCATGCCGAATATCGATTTGAGCCACGCACTCGCAAAAAAATGCTGAAGCTTGTCGCGGTCGCCTTCGGGCGTGTGATAAAGATGGGCCGGCAGATGCGATACGCGGCGAAGATAGCGGGAATGATCTTCACCGGTGAGCGGAAGATCTACTTCCGCACCGAAGAAGGTAAGCGGAATATATTCGTGGTCGAACGACCCGAACGCAGCCCCGAGCAGTGCATCTGAAAGATTCCCGTGCGCCATCGTAAGCGCCTCGAAATAGATTTCGTTGAATGCATCTTCCGGCGTTACGATGGAATCGAACGCGCCGAATGCGTTGCTCTCGATGAAATCGCGCATATCGGAACCCATCCGAATTCCCTCTGGAACGAAAAGCGAGAATGGTAACGGAATACTGTGGCGCGCTTCCCGATCTGCCGCGGTTAACGAAGTTCCCGTATTGTTTATCGAAGAAACGGCACAGCTCGATAGCGATGCCGCTCCAATGAAGAACAGCAAAGACCTTTTAAAGGTCTTTAGCGGGTTACGCACGGATTTCCTTCGGGCTAACGCCTTTTGCAGTAGGCATTCCCTGCAATGCTTCCAGCACCGATGGCACGAGTTTTTCGAGACGCATGGTAAGATCGCGACGTTTTTCTTCCATGCCCGCTGCTGCTCCGACCGGGGATTGGAACAGCGTAACATCCTGAAGATAGAATTGCAGGTCGCTAATAGCAGCTTGACTTTTATTCGACCCTGCGGTTACAATGATCGCAACATGTTTGACCTTCGATCGAGCGAGTTCCATCAATGAATTCCGGGAATCGTTCTCGATCGCTTCCAGAGTTGGCGTCATAAAAATACATGCGGAGAACTCACCTCGGGTAATGGCGTCCGTTATCTTGGAAGCTTCGAGCAGTACGGAAGCTCCATCACGAACTTCCGCGCCGAGAAATGCTGTAAGCCCGAACTCAACGGCGCTGGCGCTAAGGTTCGCCATCGAAGCATGAATGCCCGTATCGCGTCGAATGATCTCGGTAAGCCGAGAAAGTACGTCGTGAAATTCTTGGTTCCCACTCATTTCATTTGAAGATTCCGGATGAGTGGCACGCGCAATATAAATTCTGGAACTAAGTATAGAAAAGCTGCGCGTGGTTGCATCGACCTTCGCAATGCGTGATATATCACTTCCGGGCTTTGCAAAATCAAGCTCCGCACCGGAAGCATCGAAGAACTTTACTCCCAACGCGGACGCTGCGCCAAGTCCCGCATCGCACGCAATAGGTTCCTCATGACCGAGAAGGATAGAAAACGCTCCCTCATCCAATGCATCCTGAATAAGCTGACCGATTCCTGTGGTCGTACCCGCATCGCCGGGATGTGCAACGCCCGCCACGCGGGACATCTCGATCACAGCGAGCTTTCCATCTTCGCCTGCGAAGCCAATGGGGACAACGACATCCTCGCCAGACGCCCCGCTTGCCTCGACTTCAAGAAAGGAGCCGAGTGTGTGCGAGACGAGAAAATCTATCGTTCCCGCTCCCCCATCGACTAAAGGAAGCTGAACAAGATCGGAACTTGTAAGCGATCTATCGTTCGCGCGGATGATGCGCGCAAGCTGCGACGCAGCGTCCGTTGCATCGCAGATCCCTTCGATCGGCAAAGCTGCTATTAGTATTTTTCTGTGCATTCTTTATTAGCGTTCCCAAATAAAAGTACCGGAGGGAGGCATCGCGCCTCTCAAACGATAATCGCCAAGCATATATTCATCGACAAACGTATATCGTTCATTTAACCCGGTGTATTCCCAAATTTCATACGGCTTCTGCATCGTTTCATACGGATGAGCGTCGGTAAGATCAGGCGAACCAAGCACAATATACACACGCCCGCGATCGCTCTTCCAGCCGGGCTGAATGCCATCGCCAAAATGGGCGTTGGCATATTCCACTCTCGAATAAAAGACATCCTTTGGGCGGTTCCCATTGTCAGCGGTAGTCCCAAATCCGTTCCCAGTTAACTCCTTTTGATTCCAGAATTCAAGAATGGCGTCGCGCTTGTCTTTGGAAGTCTTTGCATCCGAAAGCGAATCGAATTCGGAGCCCGTTGCAATAATACGTAATTGATCGATCGCCTGATCGAGATCGTTTGCGGAACTTGGAATGCCTCTCGCAATTCGAACAAAAATACCACGCGATGCTCCGAGGAACGCCCGCCGACCAAGTGCACCAAGATCCGTCATAGTGGTATCGGCAACCGATGGGAGAATGAACGTTCGAATGCTATAACGGCCCGACCAGAGTTCGTCAAATTGGAGCGGAATAAAAAGCGGAGTTTCGGGAATGGAAGCAGGAGCAGTAAAGCCGGAATTATTCGAATGTGCCGTTCGCAGCATCGATGAAACACGAAAAGCCGCCGTCTGCTCTGTCAGGTTCCCATCCTTATTCGGGACGATTTCTGTAATCACACCGAGCGAGGAATCCGCTGGAAGATTGTATAGCTCAGCAAAGATACCTGTTTCTCCAACATTGCTCATCACGGCATGACCCGCATCGCCCACGATGCTTGCGTCACTTGACTCGTCGATAATGTTGGAAACATCCGGCCCAATGGATGGAACGATACGCATTCCGTTTCTCTCTCGATAGAGCATCAGGTCGCTTATTGCTGAAGCGGCGCCAGAAAAGTTCTTCGCGTAGCATTCGATCGTTGTATCGAATTCCCGCTTTGAAGAAAAATCCCGGACGCTAAGACGCAACTCGTAATCCTTGCCGGGAGCTATAAGAAAGGAGATTTGTTCGGCATCCGCCCGCATGTCGCCACGTCCAATACGTGCTTGATGTTCCGTGTTGGTTTCTTCAATAGTATAAGATTGATACCGGTCAAGGAGCACTCGTTCCTTATCTGTGATGGTAAAAGCCACGGAGTAATCTGCCACATATTTATCGACCGCATACAAAAATTCCAATGCTGAATACGGAACCGCAGTATAAAGATCCATCCGTGTGCTGTCCGCATCGCCCACGATGCTCGCAGTGGGGCCTTTGAAGGCAAGTACATCGAACATCGCCCGAGGAACTTTAACGGCGATTTCCTGCCCGCGAGGAATACCGGACATTCTTCGCTGTGCCATAAGGCATGGCGCAAACACAATGTTACATAAGCAAACAATGATGAGCACGAAGCGTGTCATGATACGATCAAACATGCATCGTCGCCGATGCTATTTCAGCTTCCAGTTCAAGCTCCCATTCATCTGCATCCTCACTAATGCTTGTGATCCGCGCTCGGACAAAATCGCCGATCCTTAGTTCCACGGGCGATACAACGCGAACTTCCCCATCGACTTCCGGTGCGTGAGAAGAAGTTCGTCCATAGTAAGCCCCTCTCCCAGCAGGGAGAGGGGTTGGGGAGAGGCCGTCCTCTTCCACTTCTTTTCGCTCGATCAATACGTTCTCGAACGATCCGATCTTTGCAAGATTCTTGGCAAGAGAAACCTCTGCTTGAATGTCATACAGCCGTGCTTGCCGCAAAAGTTTTTCTTCTGTGGGAACCGGATCGCCGAGCGGGTGTGCGGTCGTGCCTTCTTCCTGACTATAGGTAAAAACGCCGAGGCGATCGAATTGCATCTGCTCGACAAATTCTTCCAGTTCCTCGAATTCCCGCTCGCCTTCTGCCGGATAGCCTGTGATAAGCGTGGTCCGAAGCGCAATACCGGGAACCCGCTCGCGTATTTTCAAGATCAGATCTTCGGTTGCGCGGCGCGTGATGCCGCGTCGCATGGACTTCAGCACTTCGGTCGAAGCGTGCTGCACGGGAATATCAAGATATGGAACGATCTTCTCTTCGCCGGCCATTACATCGAGCAGATCGAGCGGAAATTTTGCAGGATACGCATACATCAGCCGTATCCATTCGATGGATGGAATACGCGCAAGCCGCGTCAGCAGTTTTGCAATGGAACGTTCCCCATACAGATCGAGACCGTAATTCGTAGAATCCTGCGCGATCAGCACAACTTCTTTCGCGCCGCTTGATGCGAGCATCATCGCTTCGAATTCCAATTCTTCTATCCCACGCGAACGATGCCCACCACGCATGATCGGTATCGCGCAGAACGAGCACGGATGATCGCACCCTTCCGAGATTTTCAGATATGCAAAGTGCTTTTTCATTGTCGGATTCATCGTGGGTGATGGGTTCATCGTGGGCGATGAAGATGAAGCCGTTGAAACCTGCCGTTCCCCAAGCAGATCATATTTCAGATCGATCTTGGACTCGGGAATTATTTCGCCAAGGATCCGCTCGAAATCCTGCGTGCCAAAGAAGCGATCGACCTCCGGCATTTCCGATTCCAACTCGCTCCGATAGCGTTCCGAAAGACAGCCCGCCACAAAAACTTCCCGAATCACCCCGCGCTTCTTCAGCTCGATCGCCTCCAAGATCGCGCCGATCGATTCTTTCTTCGCATGATCGATAAAACCGCACGTATTGATGATGACCGTCTCCGCGCGTTCTGCGTTTACTTCCAACCGCACGCCCCGACGCGATAGCATACCCCCGATCACCTCCGAATCGACCGTATTCTTCTCGCACCCCAGCGTAACCACCGCGACCCTTTTTCCGCCCTTACTACTTTGAACGTTTTGCATTGTGGCCTCTAACACCAAACCCCTTTAAATGGTCTTTTCGCGGATAACCCTTAAAATATGACGATCTTTGTAGTGAAAACTTCATCGCCCCTACATTATGACCATAAAAACCGCTCTTCTCACAATCTTTCTCGCCTTGCTTGTGCCACATTCGCTTGCTGCACAACAAGGAGTTATCATCAATGAGATCATGTACGAACCCACCAGCCCCGAGCCGGAGTGGATCGAGCTGTATAATGCCGATTCCACCGCCATCGATCTCACCAACTGGGAGATTTTTACTACGTCTAAATCGGGTATTATTCCTCAAGTTTCTATCGCTGCCGGAGGGTATCTCGTCTTTACGAAGGACTCGTTGGAATTAATTACGCTACGGCCCGGTAATTATTCGATCGCTCAAATGCCGCTGCCCGATCTGGATAATTCCGGTTCGGAACTAATACTCAGGAACCCATCACTGCAAACGATCGATAGCTTGGAGTATGTACCATCATGGGGAGGGTCGAACGGGAATTCACTCGAACGAAGGAATGTACTAAAATCTTCTACCGATCCTACGAATTGGGGAACTTGTATAGCCGCTTCCGGAGCAACTCCGGGAGCGCGCAACAGTCTTGCAATACCCGATTCCATTGTAACGCTCGCCCCTGCTCATCCGCTGGATGTGGTGATGAACGAGATCATGGTCGAGATCGTAAGCCCGGAACCCCAATGGATCGAACTGCTGAATACCACGCAGGATACGATAGATATTGCCGGATGGACGCTGACGGTAAAAGGTCATACTCCGGTCGTGATACCGCCTTTGAACACGCTCATCCCTGCTGATTCCATGCAGATTCTTTCGAGCAACGATACCGCGCTATCACACTATAGAAAGATTCCCGTGCAACGTATCGTTCTTATCAGCGTTCCTCACATGGATTACGGCGGCTCAACGCTCGCACTTCACGATGCACTCGGTAACCTTATCGATAGCGCGTGGTACGATGGTTCCTGGATCAAAGGGTATGGTATTTCGCTTGAGCGGATCGATCCAGCGCATATCGGCTATGATTCGACGAATTGGGGCGCGTGCATAGATTCGACTGGCTCGACCATCCTCCGGCCCAATTCCATCCGCATCAAGAACTACGACCTCGCGCTCACAAATGCAAGCGTATCGGATACTTCGGTCACTATTACTATAACTAATGTTGGGATTGATACGGTTACCCATACATCGCTCACGCTTCGAATCGGCGCGTTCGATACGATCGTTCAGCCATTATCTATTGATCTGCCGAGCGAGCATTCGCTCGTCGTAACATTCCCGCTTCCACAGAATTTTTATGGT
>CAWCCK010000047.1:0-16564 GCA_963794025.1 Ignavibacteriota bacterium | reverse complement strand
GCGGTTCTGCCCATCGGACACGACCCGTCAGAATAGCGGCGGATTCCAGTGAAGGCGACGCGCCGCAAAACCCCGTGGTGCTCATTATGGAGGGCAATGGGAAAAGTTGGAATTTTATCCATGCCGAGTGTCATTGATTTTGGCGATGTGCGCAAAAGGGACGTGCAAGGATTCGATATTCTATGCAAAGAATGTTGGGAATGATAGGCTCATTATCGAGAACGATCCGATCACCGCTTTGAGCTTCACAGCGATTGCGCCGGTCTTACCTATTGTGCTGCAACCGGATTCGAGCATCGCTTTTAACGTACAATTCTGTTCAAGGATACGGGAAGTTTTGAGGCGACCGATGACGGCGGGAACCAGGATCTGAGCACAGACACGGTCTTACTGCTCGCGTATACGGGAATTGGGATTCTTTCCATTTCCGACACCATAGATTTTGGTTCCGTTGCCATCGGTGGGTGCAAAGATACGAATGTGCAAGTGAAGAATGTGGGAACCGATACGCTGGTGCTCACGCCGGACGCAAGTCCTAAGCCACCGTTCTCGTATGTCGGTTCCAGCCCGTTCGCGATCGCGCCCGGCCACGTTGTGACGATCACGCTGCAATTCTGCCCGCAAGATACGAATGAGGCCATAGAATCCACACTGTTCGACACGATCGGAGATGGCGAAAGCCCGATTTTTATATTGATGGGCAAAAGGGAGAAGGCGCGCTCACGACCTCCGGCCCGATCGATCTTGGGTGTGTCCTACAGGGAACTTCTGTTACGCAGACCGTTCCCTTCACCAATGGCGAGGCCGCGCCGCAAAATTTTTTGCGGCCGCGATAACTGCCCTGGCGCGGCGCAAATCGTAGTTCAACCACCGACATCGCTTACGGCGGGCCAGACGGATTCCGTTGTGCTTATCATTCAAGCGACGACGCCGGGCACGTTCTCGGCCACGCTCACATTCAGCTGGACGAATGATAGCACCCCCGTTACGGTTCCCATCACTGCGGAGGTTACGACGCCACCAGCCGTTATTGCGCTTGATACGTTCATTCAGTTCCCGGCTACGCTTATTGGCGATTCCACTTATTAACTAGTGCATTCAGATCACGAATTATTCGTGCATTCCTGTTCCGCTTAGTTCCATACTCTTTTCAGGAAGCCTTGCCTCCGAATTCGAATTGATTCGAGCACGGCATCCACTTCTATTGCGGATAGCGCAACGGCAACGATCTGCCTTCGTTTCAAGCCGACGCGCTCAGGATATTCCACTGCTACGCTCGTTGCCTTGAGCGGGCGATACAATTTCGCTGACCGATCTTTCCGGATTTGGCGAGGTTAAGGGGTTGCGGTCGAACTTGCGATCGATACGGTTTCTGGGCGTCCGGGTCAGATCGTGAACGTTCCCATTCGAACGCTGAACGACGTCACCGCTGCTTCGATCGACAGCGTAACGTTCCGCGTGTCCTTCAATCCGATGCAGCTCCATCTGAAAGCGCCGATTGCCTCAACGGGTTCGAGTTCCCCTACGCCGATGCCGGCATGTACACGGTCAATAGCTTTTCGATCGGCGATAAAGAAATTCCCGCATCGTTCCCGATGCCCCTGACCGGTGCGCCCATTATTGCCGAGCTTCCGTTCGAGATCTTGCAGCCGACGGCGAATACTGCGGTCGTTCACAGACGAGCGCTACGTTCGGGAACCCGCTTGCAACGCTTTCCACAACGTCCGACGGCCTCATTGAGATCGAGCATTGCGACACGGACGATCTCGTCGCGAACCGCCCAGCCGATGACCGCCGCAGAATAATCCGAATCCGTTTAACGAACGTGCGGCGATAACGGTTACTGTTAATACATCGGGACACCTCACGCTCGAAGTGTATAATGCGCTTGGAATAAAGTGCTCGCTCCGCTCGATGCGGATGTTCAGGGAACGCAAACCATCGAACTCGATGCGAGTACGCTTCCGAGCGGCGCGTACCACTATATCACCACATGGACGTGGGTTGGATCTATTCCGCCAAGTTACCAGCCTACGTGTTGCGCGACGAAAAAACGATGATCGTGCTCGGGGAATAAACTTCCCCATCATTCGTACTTTATCCTAGTAATTCATAATTGCCCCGATGGTTTATGTCACGCGGAAAGCGCATTTTTCTGCCGCGCACCTGTTGTTCAGTGTCAGAATTTACGGATGAGCAGAATGAAGCCATTTTCGATAAGTGCAATAACTGCACGGGCACGGCCATAATTACGAGATCGAAGTGACGGTTGCGATCCAACACGGTTACGTCTAGCCAACTCATCGAGAATGATATTAACAAGGTCGATCATAAGCATCTCACTTTTGATGTCCCGAACTCGATGGGATCATTCCTACGGCAGAGAGATCGCGCGCTGGTATTTTGGAAGCTGCTCGATCCGCGCATTACGGAAGCCTTCCGTAATGCGCGGATCGAGCAGCTTCCAAAATACCAGCGCGATATTCTCTGCCGTAGGAATGATCCCTTCGAGTTCCGGGACATCGAAATTGAGATGCTTATGATCGACCTTTGTTAATATAACATTCTCGATGAGTTCGCTCAGCTTTTTCAAGTCGATCACGTAGCCGGTCTTGGGATCCGGGTTCCCAGCAACCGTCACTTCGATCTCGTAATTATGGCCGTGCCCGTGCAGATTATTGCACTTATCGAAAATGGCTTCATTCTGCTCATCTGTAAATTCTGGATTGAACAGCCGGTGGGCGGCAGAAAAATGCGCTTTGCGCGTGACATAAACCATCGGGGCAATTATGAATTACGAATGATGAATTACGAATGATGGGGAAGTTTATTCCCCGAGTACGATCATCGTTTTTTCGTCGCGCAAGAACGTGGGCTGGTAGCTTGGCGGATTAGATCCGACCCACGTCCATGTGGTGATATAGTGGTACGCGCCGCTCGGAAGCGTACTCGCATCGAGTTCGATGTTTGCGTTCCCACTGTAACATCCGCATCGAGCGGAGCGAGCACTTTTATTCCAAGCGCATTATACATTTCGAGCGTGAGGTGTCCCGATGTATTAACAGTTACCGTTATCGCCGCACGTTGGCTAAACGGATTCGGATTATTCTGCGCCACATCGATCGGCTGGGCGCAATCGCGACGCGATCGTTCGTGTCGCATTGTTCGATCTCGATGAGGCCGTCGGACGTTGTGGAAAGCGTTGCAAGCGAATTCCCGAACGAAGCGCTCGTCAGTTGAACGACGGCAGTATTCGCCGTCGGCTGCAAGATCTCGAACGGAAGTTCGGCAATAATTGGCGCACCGGTCAGAGGCATTGGGAACGATGCGGTGATCTCCTTATCGCCGATCGAAAAGCTATTGACCGTGTACGTGCCGGCATCGGCGTTAGGGGAACTCGAACCCGTTGAGGCGATCGGCGCTTTCAGATCGAGCTGCATCGGATTGAAGGACACGCGGAACATTACGGTGTCGATCGAAGCAGCGGTGACGTCGTTCAGTGTTCGAATGGGAACGTTCACGATCTGACCCGGACGCCCCGAAACCGTATCGATCGCAAGTTCGACCGCAACCCCTTGACCTTCGCCAAATCCGGAAAGATCGGTCAGCGAAATTGTATCGCCACCGCTGACGGCAACGAGTGTAGCAGTGGAATATCCTGAGCGCGTCGGCTTGAAACGAAGGCAGATCGTTGCCGTTGCGCTATCCGCAATAGAAGTGGATGCCGTGCTCGAATCAATTTCGAATTCGGAGGCAAGGCTTCCTGAAATGAGTATGGAACTAAGCGGAACAGGAATGCACGAATAATTCGTGATCTGAATGCACTCGTTAATAATGCTGGAATCGCCAATAAGCGTAGCCGGGAACTGAATGAACGTATCAAGCGCAATAATGGCTGGTGGCGTCGTAACCTCCGCAGTGATGGGAACCGTAACGGGGGTGCTATCATTCGTCCAGCTGAATGTGAGCGTGGCCGAGAACGTGCCCAGCGTCGTCGCTGGAATGATAAGCACGACGGAATCCATCTGGCCCGCCGCAAGCGATGTCGGTGGTTGAACTACGATTTGCGCCGCGCCCACGGGCGTTATCGCGGCCGCAAAATTTTGCAGCGCGGCCTCGCCGTTGGTGAAGGGAACGGTCTGCGTAACAGAAGTTCCCTGTAGGACACACCCAAGATCGATCGGGCCGGAGGTCGTGAGCGCGCCTTCGATCCCTTTGCCCATCAATATAAAAATCGGGCTTTCGCCATCTCCGATCGTGTCGAACAGTGTGGATTCTATGGCCTCATTCGTATCTTGCGGGCAGAATTGCAGCGTGATCGTCACAACCTGGCCGGGCGCGATCGCGAACGGGCTGGAACCGACATACGAGAACGGTGGCTTAAAACTTGCGTCCGGCGTGAGCACCAGCGTATCGGTTCCCACATTCTTCACTTGCACATTCGTATCTTTGCACCCACCGATGGCAACGGAACCAAAATCTATGGTATCGGAAATGGAAAGAATCCCAAATCCCGTATGCGCGAGCAGTAAGACCGTGTCTGTGCTGAGATCGCTGGTTCCCGCCGTCATCGTAGCCTCGAAACTTCCCGTATCCGTTGAACAGAATTGTACGTTAAAAGCGATGCTGGAATCCGGTTGCAGCACAATAGGTAAGACCGGCGCAATCGCTGTGAAGCCCGAAGCGGTGATCGGATCGTTCTCGATAATGAGCGTATCATTCCCAACATTCTTTGCATAGAATATCGAATCCTTGCACGTCCCTTTGCGCACATCGCCAAAATCAATGACACTCGGCATGGATAAAATTCCAACTTTTCCATTGCCCTCCATAATGAGCACCACGGGGCTTTGCGGCGCGTCGCCAATAATGGAATCCGCCGCTATTCTGACGGTCGTGTCCGATGGGCAGAACCGCAGATCGATCTGCGCGCTGCCGCCCGCGGGAACCACGATCGGAAGATTATCGAGCACGGTAAAGTGCGGGTCTTGAATTAGTTCCGAAGTGATCGTCAGAGGATCTTTACCGGTATTGGTAACAACCACGAACGAGTCCTTGCAATCGCCAACGTGAACGCGCCCAAAATCAAGCACCAGCGGTTGAATGATCATCTCCGGCTGAACGCCGCAGCCGGTGAGCGCAACAATTTTTGTGGTGTCGCTCATGGAAACGCTGAGCGTGACATTCAATCCGCACTTGTTAGAATCCGGGCAGAACTGGAGCGTCAATGCAAGCGAATCGCCAGGCGGCAGCGAGACCGGAAGCGGCGTAATAATTTTATATTGCGAAGGATACGCTCCCGAAAGCGTGGCCGAACTGACAGTCAGCGCCGACTTTCCTATCGAATAAATTTCGATCGTCGTATCGTCTGAACATTTTCCGACAAGCACATCGCCAAAGTTGATCGCAGTTGGCTGAAGGGAATCTTTCGGCGGGCCGGTCACCTTAACAATGATACCGCTCGTGTGGGACATGACGTAACCCGGCACATCGACATGAGGATCGGAGAGCGGCGATGCAAGCTGAACCGCAACTGCATAAAGTTGCGTATCGGCGAGATTAGGAGAAAGAACATTCCCATAGATCCACCCGGCTGTATGGCTGCCATTATCGGGAATGAATGTTGCCGATGCCGATTGCCATATCCCTGTGCTTGGCCACATCCAATAGATCTCAATTTGAACTGGAATTATGGGAGTAGAGTCCCAATACTCCGCATGAGCGTGAACGTAGAATGAGTCCGTCGTGAACGTGATGCGCTCGATGGATGGCCCTGCAAAACCATTCTGCGGCAGGAAGTATTTTTTGGTGGTATCGCTGGCGTATTTCGATGCAAATCCATTGATGCGTATGCGTCCTACGCCGCCGTTGCCGCCGTTTTCATTGGCGTCCGAGCTTGTCCCCCCTGATCCGCCGGTCACGTTAAAGGTCGATGTTCGATCGATGCTGATGGAATCGCGCGCATCGATGGTAATGGCTCCGCCCGAACCGCCGCCGCCCCCTGCTGCCGATTCCTCCGGCTTCGCGTTGGAACCATTCCCGCCTTGCACCGAGATCGTGCTGGTGAGAACCTCCAACTTAGCGAAACTTGTCAGTTCGATCGCCCCGCCGCCGCCGCCGCCCGATCCGCCACTGGAACTACCCAGAAAACTAATATAAGTTTGGTTACCCGCCCCGCCGCCCGAACCGCCAAAGAGCGGAACCACCATCGGGTTCCCAACCACATTCCCACCGTTGTTTCCCGTGCCTTGTCCTTGCGTTCCCGATGTTTCGTTCCCGCCTCCGCCGCCGCCATAATTCGTCAGATAATTCGAGGTGCTTCCACCTGCAGAACCTGCGCCATACCCACCTGCTGGACTTGAGCTTGCATTACCATTCTGCCCGCTCGTACCGAATGGATGCCCTGTTCCTCCGCCGCCGCCATCGTCACCGCCGCCGGAGGTATGCTGCTCGCCCGTTCCGCCAGTAACGCTATCGAGGCTCATCCCTCCCTGCCAGTTGTTGCTGCCATTCGTTGAACCCGTTCCTACGCCGCCCGGCCCAGTTGCATTATCGTCATCACCACCGCCGCCGGTGTAACCGGCGCCACCTGCACCGGGATAGCCTGCGCCGCCGCCGCCGCCGCCGGGTCCGCCGTTACCACCGGATGAAGCCGTCGTGCCATTATATCCATTGGCACTTAACGTTGCATTCAAAAGCTCAATGTGCCCCTTCGAAAGAATCCTGAGCGGAAGATATGCTTGATTTCCGGGCGTATTAGGATCGGGATCGGTTTGCGGACACGTAAAAGTTCCGTTGGTCAAAATGAGCGAATCGATGACCATCGTATTACGCACAGTGCGGCCCGAAGTGGGAAGCATTCCCCCACCTGTCAGCGCGCCCACATGCGCTGGCGTTACGATCTGAAAACTATCCACTGTGCTTGTGACGCCATTCCACGTCACCGTGAAATAAACTTCGGTATCGATCTGCCCAGCGTGCGGTTCGATCAAAAACATTTGCTGGATCGCACGGCCATTCCAACTTACAACCGATGGGCCAAGCCGCACCAACACGCTATCGCTCGGGCGCGAAAGCTGTACGACCGCATTCGTATTGTATATCTGGTCGTCGCCGAAATTACCCTGATTATCCGCCGGCCCGATGATTTCCACCGCCACGCACATCCCTGGCGCGCCAGCATCGGGAGTGATATAACTGATGAGTGGCCCTGGAGGCAGGCCGAGTTCCACGATCCACGTATCCAAGCCACCCATGGTTGCCAGTAACATCGCTATCGTTAGAACCAGTAATGCCAGCAACGACATAGTTACCGTTGGGAATTTGGATGATAGAATTCGCCTGATCGCCCCCGGTTCCACCGAGGCACTTTTGCCACTGGATCACGCCGGTGTCGTTTAACTTCACCACCCATTCATTACCATTAATTACGCTGTAATTACCAGAAACCTCATCGTCGTTGGAGTGTGTAACACCAGCTACCGTATATCCACCATCTGTGGTTTGGACGATTGAAGTACCTGCATCTATTGCAGTGCCGCCGAGGCATTTTTGCCATTCAGTGTCTCCAGAAAGGTCGAGCTTTACCACCCAAACATCCCCGGAGCCATGATTTCCAGAGACATCATCATTATTGGAAGCGGTCTCGCCCGCTATCGCAAATCCCCCATCTGTAGTTTGGATGATGGAATTGGCCCAGTCCGCTTGAGATCCACCCGAGACAATCTTGCCATTGAATGGCACCCGTGTCATCAAGCTTTACAACCCATACATCATCGGTACCATGGTTTCCAAGCACGTCATCGTTTTTAGAGGAAGTGTATCCTGCCACTCCAAATCCTCCATCGAAAGTTGAGACGATCGATTGAGCCAGATCAAATGAAGTTCCTCCGAGACATTTTTGCCATTGAATGGCCCCCGTGCTGTTGAGCTTGACTACCCATGCATCACCACCACCATGATTTCCAGTTACACCGCTATCGTCAGAAAATGTTTGGCCGGCAGTTGCATACCCGCCATCGGGTGTCTGGATGATTGACAACGCAACATCTGCCTGACTACCTCCCAGGCATACTTGCCACTGAATACCACCTGTATCGTTGAGTTTTACAACCCACGCATCCCCTCCGCCATGATAGCCAGACACGTCATCGTCGTTAGAGGAAGTGTATCCTGCAACCGCAAATCCGCCATCGGACGTTTGTATGATGCAATTTATCGAATCCGTTGAAGACCCTCCGAGACATTTTTGCCATTGAATGACGCCGGTGGCGCCGAGCTTGCCAACCCATCCATCTTCACCACCATGATGTCCCACTACTTCGCCGTCATTGGATCTGGTAAATCCCGCAAAGGCAAACCCACCATCCGTGGTTTGAACGATTGAATAGGCAGCATCATCCAAGCTTCCACCGAGGCATTTTTGCCAAATGATATTATCAGGTAGCTGCGCCCACGCCCGCCCGGACAAAACGGCGAAAACGAGAAGGAAACCGATGAAAGTGTTGCGGCGCATAATTGCGTAATGAGAACAGGATTAGGGTAAAAGGTGGTTCACTTGGCAATTATGAATGATGAATTAGGAATTATGAATGTTAGGAAACTCTGATGAAGCCCTGGATTCCCGCATTCGCGGGAATGACATAACGTGTTGTTTTTGCGCTTCGCGCAAAGGACTCTAACCCTTGTCATTCCCGCGAATGGCGCATGATCGGTCATGCGCTGGAAATTCACGGACTTTATCATTCATAATTCATAATTCCTAATTCATCATTGCCCAACATGCTTTATCTTGTTGCTACCCCTATCGGAAATCTCGAAGACATGTCGCTGCGGGCGATACGCATTCTTCAGGAGGCGGACGTCGTTGCGTGCGAGGATACGCGGCATGCGCGCATACTTTTCGAGCGGCATGGGATTCGTCCGCGCCGGTTGGTGAGTTATCATTCCCATAACGAAAAGTCCCGCGCGGCGGAGCTTGCCGAGGAACTCCGCACCGGCGCATCCGTCGCGGTGGTAACGGATGCGGGAACTCCCGGCATTTCCGATCCGGCATGGGCCATCGTTCGGGAAGCGATCGGGCTGGGCATCGAAGTAATTCCCATCCCCGGCGCGTGTGCAGCCATCGCCGCGCTCTCCGCCAGCGGGATGGACACCACCCGCTTCGTCTTCGAGGGATTTCTTCCGCTAAAAAAAGGACGCCGCGCCCGCATCGCCCGCATTGCTGCCGAAGACCGCAGCACCGTCATCTACGAATCCCCTTTTCGTATAAAACGTCTCTTGGAAGAACTAATAGCTGCCTGTGGCACAACGCGGAGGGTTGCGCTGGCGCGAGAGATCACAAAAATTCATGAAGAATTTGTTCGCGGCACCATCCCAGAAGTGCTGGCCGCAGTGGAACAACGCTTCCCGGATTCCGTGAAAGGAGAGTGCGTCGTTATACTTTCGGGCAACGATGGGAAGGGGGAAGAGGAGGAAGACTCTGAATAACCAGCAACGTCATCATCACATGTCATCCTGAGCGGAGTTTTTCTCGACGCGCATCGCCCACGATGCTGGGAGAGAAAAACGGAGTCGAAGGATCTCATGCAGTTTGGCTCACTGGTAAACTTCCTGAGATCCCTCGACTCCACACATTTTGCGGTCGCAAAATGTGCTCCGCTCGGGATAACATGGTAACTTTATTATTTTTATTATGAAAACTACACTCTACGCAATTCTTCTGCTTTCCACGCTAACAGCATGCGCGCAGAAGCCGAACGGCAGCGTGCCCTCGAATGGGAACCCTTCCAACTTCGATCTATCCTCGTATCCATTGGCGAGCGATAAAGTGCAGAAAAGCGATGCTGAATGGCGCGCCGGGCTTTCGCCCGCAGCGTATGATGTACTTCGGAATGCAGGAACCGAGCAGCCATTCACCGGCGCGTTGCTGAACGAGCACGGTCATGGAATTTTCGTATGCGCGGCGTGTGGGAACCCGTTATTTAGCTCGGATACCAAATTCGAATCCGGCACAGGCTGGCCAAGTTTCTGGGCGCCGATCGATTCGACTCGCGTCATTCAAAAAACCGATAACACCTTCGGCATGTCGCGCACGGAAATTCTCTGCGCCCGATGCGGCAGCCATCTCGGTCACGTCTTCGACGATGGCCCGCAGCCCACGGGTTTGCGCTATTGTATGAACTCCGCTGCGCTGGCATTCGATAGAAAGTAGGGTCAGTACGGAACCTCGCACTTCCCCATCCCGTTTGGTGCGTTCCAAATATAAGTAGAAGTTTAGGGACCGAGTCCCACGCAATTCAGACACGCCCAACCGAGTCAGGTCCGGAAGGAAGCAGCTCTCAGCGATCGTCGAGTGTGACGTGGATCGCTTGGTCCCTTTTTTATTGATCCAGCGTCTTTCATGCCGGCAAAAAAAAGTCATGTTGCAAAAGCGGCGAATAAAGTCGTTCCCACGCGGCGCGCATTAGTGCTGCTCGAAACGGGACTATTGCTTGGCCTCGCGGAGGGAATTATGACGGACACCCTCACGCACCTCGCGCTCTCGCCGTATCTGAAGGCGCTGTTACTGATGGTTGGCGTGATCGGCGTCTTCGCATTTGCGCTTCGCATTATCGAGCCGGTTATTCGCGGAACTCTTAAAATGATCTCGAAGCTGGATACGGGCGGCGGCGCGCTCTTGCGTCTCGGCGTTCATCTCGTAATTTTATTTTTGATCTTTGCAGCATACGTTCGCGTTTTCTTTCCCAAAGCAGGATAATGGCAGAAGAACATTCCCTTCGCATCAATAGCCGTCTTAGCATTCCGATGGAAGAGATCGAGATCGCGTTCACGCGATCGAGCGGTCCCGGCGGTCAGCATGTGAATAAAACGTCCACGCAAGCGGAACTTTCCTTCGATCTCGCGCACTCGCAAACTATTGCAGATGAAGATAGAGCGTGGCTTCTTACGCGATTAGCTACGCGAATAGATTCCTCCGGCAAGCTGCATGTAAATGCACAGTCGTATCGAAGCCAGCTACGGAATAAAGAAGCGGCATTAGAAAAACTTGCCTCGCTCATCGCGGGCGCAATGGAACGCCCAAAAACTCGAAAGAAGACACGACCTTCAAAATCTGCAAAAGAGACGAGACTGCATTCGAAAAAATTAGCAGGCGAGAAAAAACGAATGCGCTCGAAAAATATGGATGAATAGTGATTCGGGCCGCGTGTAGGCGCAAGCTCCAGCTTCCGTCTTTATTTATATAACGATGATTGAGCCGCAACCTGGAGCTTGC
Organism: Ignavibacteriota bacterium; assembly: GCA_963794025.1. Taxonomy (GTDB): domain Bacteria; phylum Bacteroidota; class Ignavibacteria; order Palsa-1295; family Palsa-1295; genus PALSA-1295. The sequence goes on along the minus strand of CAWCCK010000047.1, from coordinate 5,289 downwards.
GGCTACACCTGTAACTCCGCTTGCTCGAACCGCACTTCGGAGATATTCATCGGCCCTTTTGCGGTAACGATAATGCGGACGCCATCCAACCGGCGATCTTCGCCAACTTCCGGAATATGCCCGAATAATTTATTGACGAACCCGCTCACCGATTCATATTCCTCATCCTCGGGAATTTGAAATTCTGCGAATACTTTTTCAAGTTCCACATTCGCATCCGCGATCGAATAATTGGCGGAGAGCGTAATAGATCTTCGGTCGTCACCGATCTGCGTGCTATGCTGCTCGGTATCGTACTCATCTTGAATTTCTCCGACGATCTCTTCTAAAATATCTTCGAGCGTGATCAGTCCTGCCGTTCCGCCAAATTCATCGATGACGATGGCCATGTGCAGCCGCTCGCGCTGGAACTCACGAAGAAGTTCCGTCAACAGTTTCGTTTCCGGCACGAAGGGAACCGAGCGGGTAATATCGTAAAGAATAATAAGTTCCGGGTGTTCGATGAGCGCAAGAACGTCTTTGGAATAGACCACCCCGAGAATATTATCGAGTGAATCCTGATAGACCGGCACGCGCGTGAACCCTTCGGACATAATACGCTCGATAAGCTTTTCGCGCGGCAGATCAGCGTCCAGTGCGAGCATCTTAATGCGTGGGATCATGATCTCGCGCGCGGTGCGTTCGTTAAACTCGAAAATATTTTCAATGAGTTCGTTTTCCGTCTTATCGATGGCGCCGCTTTCTGCGCCTTCTTCGAGCATCACGCGAATTTCCTCTTCGGAAATGCGGCTTTCGCTAACCTTTGCCGTATCGCGGAACCGTTGCAGCGCAAGGCGCGAGATGAGAATGGGAATTCGCATCGCCGGGCGCAGGAACTTCATCAAGACCGTCATGGCGGGCGCAAGGGCGAATGCGATCGACTCGCTTTGATTCAGGGCGATCGACTTCGGGATCAGCGCGCCAAAGGTGAAATCGAGCAGCGCAACGATCATGATGATAAGGAGAAATCCGAGCAGGGTAAAAAAAGTAGAATCGCCAACCGTATCTAAAAACGAGGACTGCATCGCAACGATCGTTGAGAACATTGCGGCAAAAAAACTAAATAGAACAGAACCGGATTGAATGACCGCAAGAAAATCGTCGGGATTTATTTTGTAGGAAAGTATCGTATTGGCACGGCGCAAACGAGGCTCCGGCGTTTCGGAATCCTCAATAAGTTCCTGCAATCGACTCTTCCGGACGTTCAGAATGCTTGTCTCCGCAAGCGAAAAAAACGCATGCAGCACAATACATAACAAAACAAGAAAAATTTCTGCGGGAATCATCTTTGGGCAATGATGAATGAGGAATTATGAATTATGAATTCGATCTTTTTTCTTTTCATCATTCTTCATTCATCATTGGCAATTACATTCGTTCCGGAGCAGACACTCCGAGAATTGCACAGCCATTGGCGAGCACGCGCTTGGTTGCCATCGCCAGCAGCAAGCGTGGAATTTCGAGATCCTTTGGCCCGCCGACAATGCGGCATTCCTGATAAAACCTATGGAACTGCGCGGCAACCTCACGCAGATATTCGCAAATATGATGCGGCGCAAGCGAGGATGCCGAACGTTCTACCATTTCCGGCAATCGAAGGAGAACTTTTATCAATCGCAGTTCTTGTTCGTGCTTTAAAAGATCGAGCGTGGCATCGCCGGCATCGGCAATAATGATTCCTTCCTGTGAGGCAAAGCGAAGAATGCTCGCGATGCGCGCGTGTGCGTATTGCACGTAATACACGGGATTTTTATCCGATTGCTCTTTGGCTAACGCCACATCGAATTCAAGATGGCTTCCCGATGAGCGCATGTTGAAGAAAAATTTCGCAGCATCGGTGCCGACATCATCAAGCAATTCATCCAACGAATAGGCGTCTCCGCTGCGCTTCGAGAATTTTATCAGTTCCTCGCCCGATACGAACGAAACCATCTGATGGATCACCACTTTAATCTTCGAAGTATCGTATCCCAATGCTCGTAATGCGGCAAGCACATCGGGAATGGTTCCAATGTGATCTGCCCCGAAAATGTCAATCAACTCATCGTAGCCACGCGAAAGTTTGTTGCGGTGGTAACAAATATCCGGCAAACGATAGGTCGGTTCGCCGGATGATTTTACAATGACGCGGTCGTCCTTCTCGCCCATCTCTGAAAGCCTTAGCCAGAGCGCGCCATCTTTTTCGTACGCAAGGTTCCGCGTTTTGAATTCCGCGATCGTTTCCGCTACTGCGCCGGAATCATACAGCGATTGCTCGTTAAAGAAAATATCATGATGCACGCCAAGCCGATCGAGCGTGGCGCGGATGTGCTTGAAATTCTCCTGCTCGCCAAACGATTGAAAGAACGAAAGCGGCGCATCGCGTTTACCATCTGCAAATTGCCATACAAGTTCCCGCGCGATCTCAATGATCTCCGCGCCACGGTAACCATCTTCGGGCAACTCAATGCTGTCGCCAAGTTCTTGCAAATATCTCACGCGCACGGATTTAGCCAGATTCATCATCTGGTTCCCAGCGTTGTTGAAATAATATTCACGCGTGACGTTCGCGCCCGTCCAATCGAGCAAATTTGCAATAGCCTGACCAAGACATGCCTGCCTGCCATGCCCGGCATGAAGATTCCCAGTTGGATTCGCGCTCAACCATTCAAGATTGATGCTTTTCCCTTCATTCGTTTTTACGCGACCAAAATCTGTTCCAGCGGCGATCAGGTCTCGCAATCCATTTACAAAATACTGGTCGTCAAAAGCGATATTGATGAATCCCGGCCCCGCAATTTCAACCGTTCTTATGTGGCCATTTTCGAAATGAAGACTCGCGATAATTTCTTTGGCAATTTCTCGCGGCGGTTTCTGCAAAATTTTCGTAAGCAGCATCGCAACATTAGTGGAAAGATCGCCATGCTGCTCGTTCTGCGGTTGCTCGAATTTTACCGGCGTGCCCACTGGCGCGCCGAGTTCACGGAGTGCAGCTTCGAATGCTTTTTCTAAAAATCGCTCCATGAATGCGTACTATAACGATTGGGAAGTTTTTTGCCGTGAATCGCTAATTATTTTGATCTTCGCCGTAGGTGGTTTATTTTTTGCAGCGGCGGGCTTCTTCTTGGCAGCAGCTTTTTTCGCGAACGGGAACTTCATCCTTCACTTCCGTCATTGGCGCATCGGCCCAGAGACGTTCGATATTATAAAATTCCCGCGATTCCGGATGAAATACGTGAACAACGAAATCCACGAAATCAATAATGACCCAATGCAGGCTATCCCAGCCTTCGCTGCGCCACGCGCCGACGCCCTCGGTGTCGCGCATTTCGGCGATGATGTTTTCGGCGATAGCTTTCACTTGCCGGTCGCTGGAACCCGTTGCGATCACGAAATAATCGGTCATCGAAGTGATCTCCGGAGATCGAGCACATGAATATCCGTTGCCTTTTTTTCCAGCGCATACTGCGCGGCTTTCATCGCGGCGTTACGAATGCTTTCTGCGGCGGATGGTTCCGTTTTCCGGCGCGGCTTTTTTGCTGCGGCAACGACGGCTTTCTTGGGAACTCGTTTCGAGACAACGCCCGTTTTGGCGGTCTTCACTTTCGGTTTAGGCGTTATAGATTTTGCGATGGTGTTGTTCCTTATATTAAATAATTATTTCATTGGATTCAAGGTCTGAAAATCCCGGCCGATCACAAGATCGGCCTTGACATATTCCTCGGTATCGATCTCGCGGCGGATGCAGGAATCGGGCACGCCCAGCGCGTAGGCAATCTTCTCTGCCGATACGCTATCGCCGACGCGGTCGATAATAAAAGTTCTTGCGACGTTCGTGTCCTTGTAATTTTCCATATCGACGACATCGAATTTCCGTGCGCGCAAGTAATCGGTAAACCGTTGCGCCATACGCATTCTGCCGGAACCATTCAGGATATTGATCTGAATGCGCTCACCTTTGCGAACCAGCATGTCGGCCCTATCCAGTTCCCCGCTCACCGGATGCTTGACGAACGCGCGAATGACAAACTGCCACGCCAGCATCACCACAATAATTCCAACGATGGCAACGAACGACCACGAAAGCAATTGCAACGCGCGCTGTGTGAGGCGCTTGCGCTTGCTTTCGGAACCAAAAAATCGGTCGAATAGCGAGTGGTCAGACACATTCCAGCGCGCGATGCGTTAATGGACTTGCACCGCAGCGCCCGTCGAAAATCCTGTTGTCGGCGCGGCTGGATTGCTGTAGAACGGATTGTAAAATGAATTATATCCGCCGTACATTCCCGCCGCCAGGTCCGCCTAAGATATTGCACCTTCAAAAATGCGTTATCGCTGAGTTTCCAGTCGATCTGCGCGTTTGTGAGGTAGAGGCCGTTCATGGAATTCGCGAACGAACTGCCGAGGGAATTATATGGCGAATACACCGCCGAGACATCCGCCGAAACGTAGAGATCGTCCATCGGATGGAATGCGAAGGTATTCGTGAACATGCTCAGGCCCATGCTCTGGCCGCCGCCGGAGATGAACGTCGAGGAAAAACTTTGGTGCATGTTAAAACGCGAGGGATCGAACAGCTGCGAAAAGAAATTCCCGCCTTGCATCGCGCTCGCCGTGTTCAGCGGCGGATCGGGCTGCGTTAGGTCGCTCCGAAATTGCGCGAACGATGGAGTGCTTGCTAAGGAAAAAAGTAGTATTGCTGCGAAAAGTCGTTTCATCATAGATCAGACCATTTTTACACTAATTCTAAACCAAAATTACGCCAAGAAGTTTCACTCGTATTACGAGATAGCGTCTCTGTTTAAACAAGAAGGAAAAGACCCGCTGTCATTCCCGCGAAAGCGGGAATCCAGGTCTTGAGATTACGCTGAATTCGGGGACTTATTTCCCGCGTTCGCGGGAATGACATGATAATTTATTGCCCAAATTCAAATAAATCATTTCAAGAACTGGCGAGTTAATGAAAAGTAAGATTTTAATGAATAATTAGAATTTGCTGTTACCTTTTGGCGTTTCGATGGCTTCTATAAGAGGGATTGCTACCAGAGATGTTAAAACGAACGTTTTTTTTTAGCCCAGCCGCGTTTTTACGATGCGCGGTGGTGTTACTCTATCTCTTCTTTTTTGCTATCGTTCCTGCGCAAGCGCAATGGCAGCAAACGAATACTCCAAACGGTACAGAAATTCATGCTTTTACCTCGATTGGCACGATGTCTTTGCAGGAGGAAGTATTGGATTCAAGACTTGCGTTTTTCTTAGCAATACATCCTA
>CAWCCK010000046.1:0-23442 GCA_963794025.1 Ignavibacteriota bacterium | reverse complement strand
ATGTCCCTGTTGCTTGACGAGTACGTATTGCTATGCCATGAGAACAAAAAAATGCTCATGCGCATATATCCCCAGCGCCGCTCTCCCAGGTCCCAAATCGACACTGATGGCCGTGCTTGATCCTACACTTCCTCTGCCGTTAATATTCATGGTTTCCCTGAAAGAATAAAACAAAAACCAAGCAAAGCAAAACAACTGAGGCCGCATCGCACTTTACGAACCCTTGTCGCATGGGCCCAATCTTCTGGAAGAGCAGCATTGACATGTTGACACATGGCTTGGCACATAACTGCATAACTGGTTTGTCAACGTCTTTGATCGAGCCCCAAGCTAGATCTTACAGCAACTAGCGGAGTTTGCTGGTTCCGCACTACTAGTACCCCCGCACATGGCGGACAGTTGCGTGTTTGGCGGTAGCAGGTTTTCATCAATCCTAAGTTAGTAGCCCAAACCGCCAAATTATTGGTTTTTCTCGTGCTTCCAAGTACAGCCCTGAGTAGTCACTACGTCTCGCCATAAGAGACTTCCATTTGGTTCGCAAGCATTGCCCCGCTTGCATCAAGCCGGTTCGCCGTGTGCGAAACCGTCGTTTTCGGCGCAGATGCACATCCGGCCAAAAGCGTTCCAGCAAACGCGATTATTAATGCAAATTTATTTTTTCTAATTTCCAAAGTTCCGCTGTTTCGATGATGAGTTACGATCTTTTTTCGAATTAATCGCAAGATAACACACGAAACTTACTATACAGTCCTTTCTGGAAAATGTCCACTGAACCCTGCATAGCAAATGTTTCACAGACTAATAAAAATAATTGAAAATCATGTTTAGCGCCTGAAATAAAGGTTTTCGTACGTTGGCACTGTATTGGAGCCATATACTATACGTAGAGCAATTTGGAGCATTTACTGAACAAGGAACGAAATAATGGAATCGAAAAGCAATCGTAACAGCAACACAACGCGCGATTCCTATTTTTGTATCGCCGATCAGGTAACAGCGTCAGCAATGATGCGTACAAGCGTGAGTGCGAGCATCGCCTCAGCACCCACGCTCTCCTCCGGGCCTGGTAGTTTAGCCAACCGTCAATCACAACCTCTTAACAATAGCCATAGTATTAATTTAAAAATGAAAACCTCATCATTCAAAATAGCGGGCGTTGCTGCTCTTGCCGCTATTTCCTCTATATTCGTTCCGAACGCCGGACGCTCGCAGACCTTCTCGCGCGCCGTCGTCGTTATGAGTGGCATCGTCCACTCCGACGAAAGCGGCAAGCCGACTTCCGTCAAGGTTAGCGTCCGCGAAATTGGCGATACCGCGCGTGAGATCACGCAGAGTACGTCGAACAAAGAAACTGGGAAGTATCTGGTTGTTCTGCAGCCGGGCAAAAAATATTGGGTGCATCTTGAAGGAGATTCGATCCTCACGAAAGATGAACTCATCGATACGCCGATCGTCCAACAAACCCAGCAACTAAAACGGGATTTTTCCGTAGCAATGCGTGAAGCGGAAGACGCGACAAAAACTTCGACGACGTCGCAACAAAATTAAGACAAGTGTGTCCTCCTTCAGACCCTTCATGGTTGGTCTGGAGATTTAGAAGCAGAAGCAAAAGAGGGAGAGCGGTTCATACCGCTCTCTTTTTTTATGTATTTTTTTATTTCGCGCTAAGAAAATTCACCGCGCTCTCGCCGGCAACCCAACCCGTCGAATACGCGGCTTGAAGATTGTACCCACCGATCTCGCCCGCAACATCCAGCATTTCTCCTGCGAAAAATAAACCGCGATGAAGGCGCGACATCATCGTTTTCGCATCGACTTCACCGAGCGCCACACCGCCGGACGTAACTTCACCGCGTTCAAGCGGAACGTCCGATATTTCGCCGAAGCTGTAACCGGCAAGCGTTGCGGCAAGGCTGTTTCGTTCCTCGCGGGTAAGCTCGTGCCATTTCCTGTCAGTTGGAACCTCTGCTTGCTCTAAGACAAACGGCACAAAACGATTTGGCAACTGCGATTCTAAAAATGTTTTTACTTGCTGATTCGGGTTCGATCGCTGCTCGGAAATAAGCATCTCTCGCGCATCGTTTTCGTTTTTTCCAATGATGTTTGCGTGAATGGAAATTGGCCCATCTTCCATAAGAATAGCAGCCGCATTACTAATTCCTAAAATAGCTGGACCTGAAAGTCCGCGATGCGTGAGAAGAACATCGCCGCGCCTGCTCGCAAGCGTTTTTCCATTCCGGACGATGCCGATCTCGATCTCTCGCAAAGAAATACCGACGAGCGATTGCGAAGGAACTTCCTCCAAATAAATAGGCGCAAGTGCAGCGCGAACAGGAACGATCGCGTGTCCGAGTTCCCGTGCATAACCGATGCCATCGCCTGTAGTACCAGTTTTTGAATAACTTGTTCCGCCCGTGGCAAGCACAAGCGCGCGTGCCGTAATACGCTCGCCATTGCACGCGATATTCCAGTTCCCATCCTCCGTAACCCGAACAGATTCGATCCGCGATTTCGTATGAACGATGACATTTTGTTCCCGAAGTTCACTTTCGAACGCATTCAGCACATCCTCTGCACGACCGGAATCCGGAAAAACGCGGCCATTTTCTCTCGCATGAACACTGACACTATACCGTTCGAGCATTCCAATAACATCATCGTTCGAATAACGATACATAGCACTTTTCAGGAAACGCTGCTCGATCTTTCGCGGAAATCCCTCCATGAGTATTTCTTCGACCGGCCCCGCATGCGTGATATTACACTTCCCGCCACCGGAAATAAGTATCTTAATTCCCAATCGTGGGTTGCGTTCGAAAAGACGCACTTCAACAGCCCGGTTCTGCTCACGCGCAGCCCGGCTTGCCGCAAATGCCGCAAACATGCCGCCCGCTCCCCCACCAACAATGGCTATCGTGTTTTTCACGTTCTTCTAACCAAAAGGCGCATCGGCAAACTCCCTTGAACAGTGTAGCGGCAAGCTCCAGCTTGCCGATGGAATGACAGCAAGTAGTAGCTCACCACTAAACTTATACAAATCACGTCTATGCAAAGAAAACTTCGTATCTTCGCATCATGATATTTGAAGACACCCCGAATGTTCCCGATCATTTTTATCGCAACCACCTCCCCCATTTCGATCCCAAAGACGCGCCTTATTCTGTAACCTATCGTCTTTATGGCTCCATACCTAAAGAGGAGATGGTGAAGTTATTCGAAGAATTTCAAAGCGCAAAGACGGTTGAAGATAAGGCGAGAACCTTTTTAGCTTACGACGCCGTGCTCGACCGTAACGGACCCTATCATTTACGGGAACCAGCTATCCGGCAGATCGTCATCGATTCACTTGAGCATCTCGATAAAACCGAAATCCATCTATACGCATACACGATCATGCCAAATCATGTGCATGCGATTTTCGATTTACACTCCGAGCGTCAACTTCACGAGGTCATGCAAAGCCATAAGGCGTTCACTGCCCGACGAGCTAATATCATTCTCGAAAGAACCGGGTTGTCGTTTTGGGAACAAGAGACCTACGATCATGTTATCCGAAAAGGAAGGCTTGCCGGTGCTATTTGGTACACTTTGCTAAATCCCGTCAAAGCTGGATTCGTTAAGCGATGGCAAGATTGGCCTGGCACCTATCTCGCTCCCGAAATTCATGGTTTTGATCGAGTGTAACGGCAAACTCCAGCTTGCCGTTAATTAAGTGGCAAGCTGGAGCTTGCCACTACACTTTAACTTTCGGGCGTGTTTTACCCGCGTGTCAGTGTTAAGGAGCCTTCGATTACCCAAACCCGTATTTTTCATTTATCCAATTTTTGTGATCCAAAGGACGGTAACCATAAAAAATCGCGCGGGGCTGCATACGCGGCCCGCTGCCGCTATCGTAAAACTTGCGAGCAGATTCGTCTCGGAATTCTTTATTATCAAGGATGGATTCCGCATTAACGGCAAATCGATCATCGGCGTGATGACGCTCGCCGCCGCGCAAGGAACCCAGCTTGAATTAGAATGCGACGGCCCCGATGAAGAGCAAGCCATGGCGGAACTTGTCGATTATTTCGAAAAAGGATTTGAAGAGGATATGTAGGAATTAAGAATTAAAAATTAAGAATTAAGGATAGTCGCAGAACGGCTGCATTGCGTAGCCGGTGGGTCAGCGCCGGAAAAAATGATAAATCACCACGGACATAAAGAAGCGAAAGCGATGCTGCGATTCAATGGGATCGCGGCGAGCCGTGGCATTGCCATTGGCCCGGCGTATCGTTATGCCCGCACGCTGCTGAACGCCGAAGATCACGAGCTTGATGTGACTGAAGTTGGTTCCGAGATCGAGCGTTTCGATGGCGCGGTAAGCAAAGCCAGACAGGAGATCGAAAAAGTCCGCCGCGTGGCCGAGCAAAAAGTAGGAACTTCTGCGTCCTCTATCTTTGAAGCGCAAATGATGATGGTCTCGGATGAATTTATTCTGAGCACGATCCGCCAGCGTATCAAACGGGAACTGAAACCAGCGGCCTACGCGGTCGATATGGAATTTTCCGCGCATCAGAAAATGCTGGAAGCGTCCGAAAATCCCATCATGCGCGAACGCGCCGACGATATTGAAGACATTAAACAACGGCTCCTGCGGTATCTGCTCGACCGCAAAAAATGGCTTTCGAAAGTAGAAGTTCCATCCATTCTTGTTGCGAGTATGCTCACGCCGGCGGACGCGATCCTTCTCGCTCGTTCTTCGATGCTTGGCTTTGCGATCGATGGCGGCGGCATTACGAGCCATGTTGCTATTCTTGCGCGCTCGCTTGGGATTCCCGCGCTGCTTGCGCTTCATACCGCCGCCGAGCAGATCGAAACCGGCGACATCCTTATTCTCGATGGCGAGCGTGGGGAACTCATCGTATGCCCTGACGAAGATACGCTTCGTCGGTATGAGCAGGAGCAAAGCTATGTGCTCGGCAATGGCGTGGATACTGCAGGACCTATTATCGAAGGAGACGAGCCGGTTGCACGAACAACGGACGGTCACGCCATCGACCTGCTTATGAATCTCGAATTCGGCAGCGAAGCCGCGATCATTGAGACCGAACGCCTCAGCGAAGCCGCCCTGCGTTCCGATGGAAAAAAACAGTTGGGGCTTGGCCTTGTCCGCACCGAACATTTTCTGCTATTGCACGATGAGTTCCCGTCCGAAGATGAACAAAACGCGCTCTATAAAGATATTGCCGAACGCTTTTATCCCGCCCCGGTTACGCTGCGAACCTTCGATGTCGGCGGCGATAAAGTACTTAGCGGCACCTACCGCGAGGACAATCCCTTTCTCGGGTGGCGCGGGTTAAGAATATCTTTGGATGAGCCGGAATTATTCATCGGCCAACTGCGCGCTATCCTTCGCGCGTCCGCTCACGGGAATGTAAAGATCATGTTCCCGATGGTCACGACCGTCGATGAGCTAAAACGCGCGCTCGAATTCGTAAAACAAGCTGAGAACGATCTCCGCAAAAAGGGTGAAGCCTTCGACGAGCATCTTCCCATTGGCATCATGATCGAAGTTCCGAGCGCAGCCATTATGGCAGACTCATTCCTGCCGTATGTCGATTATTTTTCGATCGGCTCGAACGATCTCACGCAATACACGCTGGCCGTCGATCGCGGGAACGATCTCATTTCTACGCTCTATCAGGAACTGCATCCCGCCGTGCTTCGGCTGATACAGGCCACCCTCCAAGCCGGCAAGCGCGGTAATAAACCCGTCACGATTTGCGGCGAGTTAGGAAGTTATCCGCTTGCAACACCGCTCCTCATCGGCATGGGGATGAGTGGCATTTCCGTCGCGCCCGCAGCCATTCGCGCACTTGCAGAACGCATTCGAAAAATGCACTATGAAGAATGCAAAGACCTCACTTCCCGCATTCTTACCGAGGCCGTTTCACCGAACGATGTAAAACGCGAGGTCATTCAATTTCTCTCGGAACGAAATCTGATCGAGCTATTCGATGAATCCAAACTGAAGCCGGGAACAGTGATGAAACACGTCAAGAAGAATCTTTAGATTATTTCTGCGCTTTCCAGATCACGAGCATTGCGCCCGCTAAGAACAGAAAATTGGAAAGCCATGCCGTAAAGAATGGCGGTGCTTCGCCCGTGTAGCCGAACGCCTGAAAGACCTTCGAAAACGCCAGATACACGAACGCGATCCCAATGGCGATGGAAAATTCGAAGCTCAATCCCCCGCGCTTTTTCTTCGAAGAAAATGGAACTCCGAATAGCACGACAATAAGCGAAGTAAACGCAAGTGCGTATTTGCTTTGGTAATCCACTTCGTCCTGCGCCACGCTTTGGCCGGAGCGGCGTTTAAGTGCAATGCGCTTTGCAAGCTCAGGAATCGTCATCTCGTCCATTTTTAATAAACGATCTTTTAGCTCGTCGGGAAAAAAGGAAAAGTGCATAAAACTTTCGGCGTTGGAAAGCTGGCGCGTGATCTCCGCAGTGGTATCCGTGCGGAAGGTGCGAACGGTTGCATCCGAAAGATGCCACTGCTTATGCCCACTATCCCACGATATAATAGACGCATCGGTGCGGCTTATCATGTGCGTAATATCTTTGGGATCGAATTCCTGAATCGAGACTTTCATGCCGCGTTTTTGGCTCCAGGAATAATCCGTCATAGAAACAATGCGATCGGGAGAATCCTGAAGATACAGATCCATCTGCTGACTGGCGAGAATATCTTCATGCACATAATCGCGGATGATCTCTTCTACCTTCACATTCGCTCTCGGTAATATCCAGCCATCGAAATATACCGAGCACAGGCATACGATGAGCGAAGAAACAATGAATGGAGCCATCAGCCGATAGAGCGAAATTCCGCCGGAACGCATCGCCACGATCTCGCTCGACATCGACATTTTGCCCGTCACAAATAGGGAACCAAGCAGCAAACACACCGGCAAGATCAGCGCAATGATCTGAGGAGTAAAATTGATGTAATACTCCAGCACAATATGAAGCGGGACGTGGTGATCGAGAAATTTGTCGAGCTTCTCCATCAGATCGACCGCGATATAAATAATAATAAATCCCGCCATAGAGACGAGCGCGGCAACGAAGAATTGCCGGAGTACGTAGCGGTCGAGAAGTTTAATGCGCAATGATGAATGATGAATGATGAATGATGAAACGAAGATGATCGATTTTATATTTCATCATTCATCATTCATCATTCATCATTTCCCAAAAGCTGGTTCATCGAGGAAAACTTCGACCAAACCGGCGCGCACCACATGCAGCGCGACGAGGCGCTCACGCGCGAGCGTATCGAAAACCCGGAATTACCAAGCGTGCTTAGGTTATACTCCTGGCAGCCTTCCTCGGTTTCGATCGGGTTTCAGCAAAAAATGGAAACCATCGACTTGGATGCCTGCCGAATGGCTGGAATCGACGTCGTTCGTCGCCCAACGGGAGGGCGCGCTGTGCTTCATGCGAATGAACTGACGTATGCAGTCATCACCCGCGCTCACCCAGCCGAGGGATTGTATGCCGTCCACAACAAAATTGTGAACGCACTGCTTGCGTCTATTTCTTCCCTTGCGTCACTTACCACAATGCAGGAATCGCTGACCGTTACGCCACGCAATGGCGCGCAGCAGAAAACATCGCTCCCACTTGCGTGTTTTGCAAGCGCCGCGCGGCATGAAGTGACGTGGAATGGGAAAAAAGTCATCGGCTCCGCGCAGCGACGATTTGGCGAGATCGTATTGCAGCATGGCTCGATCCTTCTCACGCGCGATCATCTTCTGTTGCCTAATCTGCTTAATCTTTCGGAACCCGACCGTCAGCAGATGCGCGAAATGCTCGAACGCGAAACAGCTACGCTTTCGGACGTCTTTGCGCGAGAGATCAGCATTGCAGAATGCGCCTCGGCAATTCGCGCTAATTTCATCGAGCGATTTGAGACACTAAGCATTAGCACATCAACGTTAGAACTTGCGTGACAGCTATTATCCCCCATCGCTGGCTGATCGGTTTGGCGATTCTTACAACTTCATGCGCAATACTTTTTTCCGGATGCCGCGCGATCTATCCGGTGCGGGAACTGCGCTCATCATCCGCGCCGGATATTTCGCGCGTGATGAAAAAGAACGGAACCGTCGTAGTGTTCAATCCCGATCTCGGATGGTACAATAAGCAGGCCGGTACGATCGAAGGAGTTACCGTTGATTCGCAACATGTGGAGTATCACCTTTCGGAACTCGCTAAAGTCGAGACCGTGCGTGAGTATTCCATTATTCCGGCTGCCGTTGTTTTGGGGATCGCGCTGTTCGCGGGGCTGTGGCTCGTGGCGGGGATATTTACCAACTTTCATTTCCTGGATTTTTAGAGATGAACGCAGTTTTCTTCTTTTTCTATGCACGTTGTAACTTTCGTGGGCATTCTTGTGTCGTTACTACGTAAGGTGAACTGAAATTAGGAAAATCCTCGTTTCAACAAGACATTTCCATAAATTAAAAGAACCTGCGGCTAACTCTCGATAAAAAACGATACACTATGAAACGTTCTACTCTTTTTCGTCACATTCGTAAAGGCGTGTTCCTCTTTTTCGCGCTTGCGTTGATCGCCGGATATTCCGTTCATGACGTGCTCAGCCATTATACGGGAGGAGCAGAGATAGCGGAATATCCCAAACTAGCTCAAGGATGCGGCCAGGGTCTTCAATGCCACGGCCTGAATCCGGATACATCTACCCACCTCCATCTGTTCGTACCAGCAAAAATTTATGCGGGAAGTACCGACACGCTTCGTCTAAGCGTGTCGAACTCGAACAAGGAAGATATAGAAGCAGGATTCGATATTGATGTTGATACGCCAGCCATGTTCCAAGCGATACCCGGAACGAATACAGTCGTGACCGTAGATACCTTTTTTTACTTTATTTGGTCTATCGGACACAACAAGCCACAACTTTTTAGTGCAAATGGCCCCAAGAGCGACTCCGCCGTATGGACATTCCTTTACACTCCGCGCTCTACTGCTGGCATGGATACACTTTATGTGGCGGGAAATGCCGTAAATGGCGATAGCGCCTATGCCAATGACTCCGACCGATGGTTTGACGATACCGTTTTTATTAAGGTACTTCCTGCTCTGAACAGCGTCGCGCCATCTTCACCTGCGAGTTCCGTCCAAATTTATCCCAACCCAGCTTCCAACGAGATCTTCGTCAATGATGGCATTCCTGCCGATGCCGGAACCTATACGTTGACCGACCCAGCAGGTCGCGTGGTATTAAGTGGTCACCCAATTCCTCTCGATGGGAATCATAGTATCGATCTATCGAGCGTCAATGCGGGCGCATACATTCTGAATGTTCAGCCTCGCAATGGGCAATCGTTTTCGAGGAAAATAGTCGTTCAAAGATAAAATCATGTTTCCAATTCTTTTTCGTCGAATTCGTAAAAGCCTATTCGTCATTCTCCCTCTTGCACTCCTTGCGGGATATGCAGTGCATGATGCGTACAGCCACTATGATGGAGTTCTAACGGCTGGGTACGCAGCAATACCAGGTGGCTGTGGCGCAGGCGCGCCCGGAACCTGTCATGGCCCCGAAGCCGATGCAACGACGCTTATCCATCTTTATACTCCATCCACGATCATTGCTGGGAACACATACACACTTACCTTCAGCGTCGCAAATCCTAATCCCCAGGATGTGGCAGCGGGTTTTGATATTGACGTCGATACTCCTGCCTCGCTCGGTATGATTCCCGGTACAAATACCGTTATCTCGAATCCGGACACTCTGTTCGGTACAGGATTATGGTCTATCTCACATTCGATCCCTCAGCAGTTTAATGTAAATGGCGCGAATAGCGATTCCGCAGTCTGGTCGTTCCAATATACCGCTCGTCCCACTGCCGGGGTTGATATACTGTATCTGGCCGGCAACGCCGTCAATGGCGATAGCGCCATAGCTGGCGATTCTGACCGATGGAATCAAAGTGTAGCCTACATTACGGTGCAAGCTGCAAGCAGTGTTGCGCAAACCTCCTCCGCAAGTGCGCTGCAAGTCTATCCGAACCCAGCTTCGAACGAGCTATTTATCAATGATGGCATTCCTGCCGACGAAGGTTCCTATACGCTAACGGATGCGGCTGGCCGCGTAGTGCTGTTCGGTCACCACATTTCGCTCGATGGGAATCATAACATCGACGTTTCCACTATCGGTACGGGAACATATATTCTGAGCGTTCAACCTCGCAACGGGTCCTCTTTTTCGAAGAGCATTGTTATTCAAAAATAGAAATAATGCTTCCCAATCTTTTTCGTCACATTCGGAAAAGCCTGTTCGTATTTCTCCCGCTTGCACTGCTTGCCGGATATGAGATCAACGATGCATTAAGCCATTGGCGGGGAGTAGCCTATTGCGCAGTGCCCTTGCAACAAACGCCGGGATGCAATGCCACCGCGACCCCCTCGGATGGATGCCACGGCCCCAATCCATCGTCCTCGACCGTGATCCATCTTTTCCTTCCCGATACGATCTATGCGGGCAACACCTACCTCCTGCGCATCAGTGTATCGACTCGAAGTCCTCAAGATGTAGCCGCCGGGTTCGATGTTGATATTGATAGTCCGGCTATGCTCGATACCGTTCCCGGATTTCATACATTACTTAGCGATAGTCTTCCGCCGTTTCTTTCCTACTGGGATATTCACCATACGCAGCCACAATCGTTTACTGTTAATGGCACTAACAGCGATTCCGCTATTTGGTCAATGCTCTATACTGCTCGCCCAACGGCAGGCTTCGATACGTTTTACGTGGACGGTAATGCCGTCGATGGCGATAGCGCCACTGCCGATCTTGCCGATCATTGGGATTCTCTTACGAAGATCGTAACAGTGCTCCCCGCTCCGAGCATAGTTGCTCCGGCTTTATCTTCGAATATACTACTCGTATATCCCAATCCGGCTTCGAACGAAATTTTTATCAACGATGGCATTCTTTCCGATGTGGGAACCTATACGCTGACCGATGCGGCAGGTCGCGTAGTGTGTTATGGTCGGCAAATACCGCTCGATGGCACACGCAGCTTAGATATTTCAAATATCGCAGCAGGAGCATATGTTCTAAGCGTTCAGCCCCGAACGGGTCAAACATTCTCGCGCAGCATTGCCATTGATCGTTAGCTCAGGGTTGTGCAACTTCATATTAACTAATTGTTATGAATGTGATGAAGAGTTATTGTACGAAATGAAAATAAAAAAACCTCTGTTTCAACAAACTCATTGCTTGTTCGCTTAATTTAAACCTCCGACCTCTCTGGTTAGGCTCATCCCTCAACACTACCGGTCATCCCTTATTTTGATCTTATGAAGTTTCCGAAGCTATTGCTCCGAATCCGGAAGGGAATTTTTATTTTCATTCCTCTGGCATTCATAATGGGATATTCCGTTCACGAAGCTATGAGTGACGCCGGCGGCATCATAGGCGCATCGAAAGTCGGTTGCTCGTGCCACGGCACAAAATCGAGTGCAACGGTCGTTAAAGTGTACACCGATTCCGCTCAAATTATTGCTGGAAAAACGTATATCTTCACCCTTTCAGTTGCTAATCCCACCGAGAAAGGCGCAGGGTGCGATATGTCCGTCGATGATGGCGGGGTGCTCGATACTATTGGAACTACTTCAGGCTTGCAATTATACGATAAGGAATTGACCCACTACACTCCGCGTGTTTTTACCGGCGATAGCGCCGTTTGGATGTTCAAATATACTGCTCCTAAAACCGCCGGGACAGCGCATATCTATATTGCGGGAAATGCCGTCAATCTGGATGGGAAAGCCGACGCCGCCGATCATTGGAATACGATTATCGATACCATCCATGTTGTTGGTCTCGCGGATGTCGAACCCAGTAATACGATTGCAAGCAGCATACGTATTTTCCCGAATCCTTCCCAGGGACGTTTTATGATCTCTACATCGGATAACGTTGGATCTGCGGAAATTAAAGTATCCGATCCAGCGGGGCAAATCGTTCACAGCGAATCAAGGACATTGGGAACCGCAACGCCGCTCGATCTTTCTGTATTATCGAACGGAACTTATTTTCTATCCATTCAAACGGACGACAGACAATCCTTCACCCGAAGCATTGTGATCGCTAAGTAAATCTCGATTACGTTTTCAATTTCCGCTTCTTCGCTGCCGGGAACAGCACGTTATTGAGTATCAACCGGTAGCCCGGGGAATTTTTGTGCAACTTCAGATCGGTCGGCGGGTCACCAACTTGGTGCGTGTACGCTTCGGGGTCGTGCCCGCCATAGAAGCAGAAAAACCCGCGCCCATACGTCGAATAAAGATATTTCACCTGATCAGTTCCTTCGCGCTCGCCTAAGATGGTTACGCTTTTTTTAATGAGTGCTTTGTGGAATCCCGTCGTCTGTCCCATGAAGCCTTTCACGACATTCGTATGATCTTGCGTGAGCATGGTGGGAACCGGATCGTATTTCGCAGAAAAATCGAAGAGCGTGAAATAATCGTTCTCTTTCGCTCCGACTTCATTTGGCTGAATATCGATATTACTGAACTCATACGCGAATGGATTCGGATTGACTCTAAAATTTTCGAACGCGAATGTTTTCGAATAATCGAGCTTCGCCTGAAAATCTGGATCGACGGGATCGCCATCGAATGTGGCGTCGCAAATATCATCGTTCTCAGCAGCAAGCGCAATATCGTAAGTGTCCGTCGCGGAGCACATAGCGAACATGAAGCCGCCGTTAGCCACGAATTCTTTTATCTTCCGCGCAACGGCTTTTTTCTCTTCGCTCACTTTAGAAAAACCTAATTTCTTTGCTTCGTCTTCCAGCATCCTGACTTGCGCCAAATACCATGGCGCAGAACTGTAATTCCCGTAAAACTTCCCATATTGTCCCGTAAAATCTTCGTGATGCAAATGCAGCCAATCGTATTGCTTGAGCTTATCGCCTAAAACTTCATCATCCCAAATTTTATCGTAGGGAACCTCGGCATATTCCAGCGCGAGCGTAACAGCGTCGTCCCACGGCTGAAAACCGGGCGGAACATACACCGCGATCTTCGGCGCTTTTTCTAACTTTACGACGTCCATATTCTTATCCGCTTCTTGTACCAGCGCGTAGATCGAATTGGCGGCAGCCTGATCGATACTCTCGAACGATACGCCGCGAATCCGGCACTCGGCAGCCAGCAGATCGGAATAATCAGCCATAAAGCTCCCACCTCGATAATTCAGCAGCCAATCGACCGTCAACCCTTTTTGCAGTGCCCAAAAGGTGATTCCGTAGGCCTTCAGATGGTCGGTCTGATCCAGATCCATCGGAATAAGCAGCTTATTTTGGGCAAAACCAAGCGTAGGTGCTATAATAGCAAGCGCCGTGACCAGCGGCAATAAAAATTTTCTGATTCGCATACTATTACTAACTCCACTTATCTCAAAAGGATTGCCAATTCTGGGCATTAATGCTTTAATTCTTTCTCATTAATCTGTTTGCTTAGGGACACACATCGTCATTAATGGAGCATTTCTTTTGACAATCCCGTTCACAATCTGCTATGCCCATCACCATCCGTACACTCACGCCCGAAGACTGCGCCGCGTACCGCTCCTGCCGGCTCGATGCGTTGCGCGATTCGCCTAACTCGTTTGCATCGAGCTACGAGGAGGAAGTGCAGATGAGCAATGAAGCTATTCGCGCACGGTTTGCAGCGCATCCGCCGGAAAGTGAAATGTTCGGCGCGTTCGATGGCGAACGCATCGTCGGATTGATAGGAATCTTTCGTGAAGAGCGAAAAAAGCGCAGCCACAAAATGAATATCGTGAGCGTGTTCGTTCAGCCGGAATATCGCGGACAAAACATCGGCTCCCAGCTTATGAAAACAGCTATCGCACATGCCCACAATGTGGAAGGCGTCGAGCGTATCGAGTTAGCAGTGGAATCTTCCAACACAGCCGCAAAATCACTTTATGCTTCGTTCGGATTCCAGAGTTGGGGAACCGAACCATCGTTCGCAAAAGTAGATGGAGTCGAGTACGATGAAGAACACATGTCTTTAAAATTATAGATCATTCTTATAACTCCGCGACCATCCAATTCTTACCTACTTCACCGTAAACTTCGCAATTTCATAACCGCTTCCGGTTCCGAACAGCCCGGCGGAATCGCGGACGGCAAGCGTGTTTTGTTGTAGCAGGACACCCGTCGCAGTGTCATACCACTCGTTCAGCGTAATGCCCTGAATACCCATAGCAGTGGAACCGGAATACACATCGAACGACTCGGAATTATACTGCACCCCGCCAATATCCAACGGATACTGCCCCGTAGCGGTGAACCAAGTGCTGGAATCGGGATTGGGACTCACAGAAGCCTGCGTACCCATGCTATCGAGCGGGATGGTGATCCAGGTTCCCGTTTGGCCTGCTCCCGGATTCACATAATAAGAAATGTTCCCGTTCGTTTCATAATTCACGTATTGATAGAGGAAGTTCGGAGTGAATTGCGTAACGTTCGTCTTGCCGAATTGCGAAGTTCCCACAGCGAGCACGGTATCGCCATAGAGTTTCGCGGAGTCAACCATAATGTTTTCGATGGAATCGATCGAGATGGCATAGTACAAAAACGAACTGCCAACGCCCGGCGAAACCGGCACGATATGGATAGGTGCCGGGCTTTCCGAAGCCGACTTGCATCCCGCAATGTAAAAACCGGCAATAGCAAGTACGGCAAACGCCCAGTGAAATTTTCTCATTAGATAGTTCATAGATTCGCGTAGTGACAATCGCACGGCGAAAATAGTTGCCGGAATGCAGCAAGAATGCTCGAAAAGATCAATATTGCAGCTTCGGATACCAGTCCGTGCCGCGTCCTTCGGGCGTGAAATCGAACATGTTCCACACCGGCCAGATAATATCGACGTGCCGCATATTCTGCCCGGGGTCGGCAGGCGCAAAGAGCAATTCCGTCGCATACGTATGAAAAATTCCCTCCTGAGTTTTAGCGAAGACGTTGAGAATCGGCGTTTGATTGCCCTTATCGTTCTCGCCAAAATAATCGCGGTTGTAGGTGTTGGAAAACGAGGAGAGCAAACGCACGTTACGTCCATCCGCGTCCTTCTGCCCATTTCAACGTCTTTTCGATCGGCGCTTTCGTTACCACGACGAAATTCACTCGTTCACGAATGTGTATGGTGGAACCATCTAAGCCATCGACAATAGAATTGCAGCTTGGGCATGGGAACTCGTCATCGGGATGGTACATCATACTATAAATAACGAGCGAAGGTTTGCCGGGAGCGAACAGCTCCGAGAATTTCACCTTGCGCGGCTCACCATCCACCATTTCATCGAACACGTAATCTTCCTTCAGTTGGCCACCGAGCGGCAACCCGCGCCGCATCTCGGCAACAAGCTCGGTATGGCGGCGCAGCGCGATCTCTTCTTCGAGCAGCTGGTGTCTTGCTGCGCGGTATTTCTGATCTTCGTTTGGGAATTGTTTGGTGTGGAGTTCTGGCATGATGTAAAAAAAATTGTGTGGGGCGAAATATCCGCCTCGGCGGATTCGCGCTTCTACGCCAATCAACGAAATAGACCGAAATATCATTTCGGCACACGCTGTTTTTAATTCAGAGCAGTTAGCGAGTTACTACCACTTTCGCCGTTTGCTCCACACCATCGGCAGAAAGTCGGCAGGTATAAATACCGGGCATCATGTTTCGAGCGTCCAGTATAACCATATTAATTCCCGATTCCTGTTCCACATTCGAAACGGGACGCGCCACTTCTCTACCCAATTCATCGAAAATCGAGATGGTGACGGTGGAACGAGCATCAAGAGAATAAGATAGCGTTGCGGATGTAGTGAGGGGGTTGGGGAAGACAGAAAATTGATCATTCCCCTGCAGATTACTTTGAATACTTACGGAAGAATTCAACATCGAGCCAGGCGGCGTTCCGTAGGCAGTGCGCATAATTTCAGTGGCGCTATCGCTCGAACCTGCTGTGAATGGGCTTGCAGCCATGAGTTGCCCCATCAGCAGAGCCGCTCCATCCACGATACTCGGAGATGTGGTAGCCGGGCCAAAAGTAAATCCTTGCTGCACAGGCCAGTCACCGAATTGGAGCACAGAAAGCGGAAGCAAACCAATAGGTTGTGGCGTTGCAGAGTCGTTGCAATAGCCGATCCCATCGGTACCCACATTCACCAATTTCGGCGGATTTTGGAATGTTAAATAGAAGTTTGGAATAGGATTCGGCGGGCAGGTCTGCCAATTATTAATGACCTCAACACCCTCTACAATATACGGCGAATCGTTGGCAGAATCAGCGTCACCATTCTCGATATCCAGAAGGAATTGGGCCTGCACGGGGAACGCAGATGTCGTGTGATTAACGATTCCGATGCTGATGATAATCACGCCGCTGGTTGTGAATGCAACAGGGAAAATGTTCTGGACGATGTTGAATTCATCCTCTTGCCAAACAGTCCTAATGGTATCACCAATTTTCGCAGTTTCTGGATCAATCAAACTTACAACAGACGGGTTAGACTCGGGGCCAACGTTCGGGTTATTGCTGAAAAATACCCCGTTCACTTCGACGGTTAGGTAGGACGTGCCTGGATATGAAAGCGCATCCTCACTGACGGGAGGCGGAGATCCCTTCCAAATCGTTAAAAGGCCATTATTCTCCTGCACCTGCGCTGAAACGAAAGCGTTCTGCGTAGCAAGGATTTGCGCCTCCGCGACATGGGAAAATGCAGAACCAAAGCAGAGTACCGTCATCACAAGTACGACGGTGTTAAAAAGGTGGGGTCGGTTGTCCTGTACCATAAATGTTCTTAACTAAATAAACGAAGACGAGACTTATTATTGATAACGAACAACTAAATTTTAACAAAACCATTCCCGCATTCGCAAGGAATCATTCTAGAATGAATCCCCTCTCAATTTCCGTGCCCTATCGCGCGCATCGTTGACGAAATTGGAATTGGGATAACGCGCAAGGAAATCTTCGTAAAGTTTTTCCGCGCGGGACTTGTCGTGCAGATCGCGCTCGACTATTTCTGCTTCGCGGAACGCGGCAACATCTAATAACGGACTGGAAAGCAGCTTTGCTTGCATAGAATCGAGTTCCCGAATTGCTTCTTCGGCCCGGCCAAGTTTTACCAGCACGGCTGCACTTCGGAGCGTTGCGTTATCGGCAAGCGGCGCATTTATTTCGGTGTCGATGATTGCGCGATACGCAGATTCAGCATCCTCATATTTATGCGCTTGCTCGGCGAGCGCGCCTTTGGCATAAAGCGTGAGACCGGGCAATCCTCCCGGCGTGTTGGACTCTTCAACGATTGCCGCAAGCGCAATGGCGTCGTTCGCGTAATCGCTCGATGCATCGGACGCAACTTGTTCGAGCATAACAGACGCAGTATCGAAATGTGACTGATAATACTGCCCTAACGCGCGCTCGTACAGAATGTGATCCCGTATCTCGTTTTCATTCTGGGAACGATACGTTCCCAGCATTGCCTCTATTTGCTTGAGTCTGGAATCGGCAAGTAGAAAATCTTCTGAAGCATACGCAATATCTACAAGCTGAAACGCCGCTTGCCGCACGGGATCGGTGAAGCCGTTCTTTGGATGCGCAATGGCTGCTTCTAAATCTTTTGTCGAACGTTTCAGATCGAACAGTTCCATGTACGAAAGGTTACCGGCGTGAAGCAGCGCATCGACTGCAAACTCGTTCATGGATGCGCGCGCAGCAAAGGATTCGTATTGAGTGATAAGGCCCGCGATCGAATCTTTATCATTCGGTTTCGAAAGATAATATGCTTCCCACGTTTTGAGCGAGCCGAGTTCGGCTTGATCGACATAATAATCCTGCCCTCGATTAATTTTGAGACGGCGAGAGGCTTCGGCATACGCACGGGCAGCTACTTCCAAAGCGCCTTCGCTCCGTGCGCGGTCGGCAAATTGCAATAGTTCTCCGCCTTCATTCCCGGCTTGACCGGCTGATAGATCGTCAAGCTGAATGATCGTAGTGAGCGCTTTCGCATAATCCTTTTTCTCTCCATAGAGCCACGCAAGTAAGTACAAATTCGCGCGCGTTGGCCCTGCGGAAGAAGGATCGTCGGCAGCAAGAATTTCGCCTTCCAGCGCAGTAAGCACAGTTGCGCGTGACAGGGAATCCGTCATATATTCGGCAAGCCGCTGCTCGACCATGCCGACATTTCCTTCCCCCGATTTCAAAAGGGTAATAAATTCCTTCGATGCGCGATCGAATTCACCTAAACGCAAATACAATCCGGCGATCTGGCTCGAACAAATATCCGCATCGCCGCCGGATGCGCTCGCGGCGGAATTTTTTCGCAGCTCATCAAGCAATTGCAGCGCGTCCTGATTGTAGGAAACATCGATCATCGCATAGACGATGGGGAACAGTTCCTGACAGTCTTTCGCATTCACTACTTGCTCAGCTTTCTGAAACGCGGCAAGCGACTCCGCACGCTTACTCATCCAAGCCTCCACGCGAGCTGAAAGCAGAAGAATATCGAGCGAGCTATCGGTCTGAAGCCTCTGGTTCACTATTTTTTCGGCGTCATCAAATCGCTTGAGTGTAACAAGCGCGCGCAAATATCCTTCGAAGACATTTTCATCGTTCGGATTCAAGGTATAAAGCTCACCATAAACACGCACAGCATTCGTGGCATCGTGCGTTTCTTCATACACTTGCGCAAGTTGAAGTTTGTGCTGATATTCCGCCGGACTCATGCGGGGAGCATCGCGCGGCTCATCGCCACCATTGGGATTTTGGGCATGAAGGCGTAATGGCAACGCCAGTAGCGTTGCTATTAGAAAAACGATCAGGCCTATTGAGCGTATGAATCGCATGAACGGAGTTGACCTTCTGGATGAATTCGGCAATGTAATAATTCCAACTACCCTATTGATGAATCGGTTTCAAATGTTAATGTGGGATGTAATGCGCGAGTGACTGGATTCCCGCTTTCGCGGGAATGACAGTAGTGTAAGGCTCCTTGCGCTTCGCGCCTTGCTTCTGTTATCTGTCGTTCCCGCGAAAGGCGCATGATCGGTCATGCGCTGGAATCCAAATGGTATTAGAGGTTCATTTATTGTAAACCAACCCGCCGCCCAGCGAGTTTACATCCCGCAACTGCCAATACCAATGGCTACTGCTTATTTTTCAATATGAACCTCATCCTATTCGGCCCTCCCGGCGTGGGCAAAGGCACGCAGGCCCAGCGCCTCGCGGCTTCGCATGATCTCATCCATATTTCTACCGGCGATATACTTCGCGCGGCCATCGCCGATGGAACTCCGCTTGGGAAGAGCGCGAAAACTTTCGTCGAATCCGGCGGATTAGTCCCGGATGATATTATTATCGGTCTCGTCCGCGAAGTGCTCGAAGCGAAGCCGGAAACGAAGGGCTTTCTGCTCGATGGTTTCCCGCGAACGCTGGAACAAGCCCGCGCACTCGACGAGCTTTTTCACGAGCTTGGTATTGCCGAAGTTCAGATCGTCATGCTGAACGCGCCAGAACAAGAACTCATCGACCGCATGGTCAAGCGCGGGATCGAGCATGGCCGCAAGGACGATACCGAGGAAACCATCCGGCACCGCCTTGAAGTCTATAACGCACAGACGGAGCCGGTAAAAACGTATTACGAAACACGGCGTAGCATAAAACTTGTCGATGGATTGGGAACCATGGATGAAGTGACCGCGCGTATTGAACAAGTATTGTAATGTTCGATGAGAATTATAGCCGGTGAATTTCGAAGCCGCATTCTCATCGCGCCCAAAGGCAGCGTAACACGGCCCACCACCGATCGTGCGCGCGAATCGCTGTTCAATGTCCTGAATAATCTCATTGCGTTCGATCGTATTCGTGTACTCGATCTGTACGCAGGTTCCGGTGCGTTCTCGTTCGAAGCTCTCAGCCGAGGCGCGAAACACGCCACGCTCGTCGAACGCGATCGCCATGCCATCATTGCCATTGATGCAAATGCGAAGAGCCTGAACATTAAGGATTACGTTTCAGTGTTTCATTCCGATGTTCTCGCGTTCCTACGCAAGCAATCGAAGCAATTCGATCTCGTTTTCGCAGATGCGCCGTATGATGATGAGCAATCGCGGGAACTCTTGCCCACTATGTTGTTAGAACGAACTGCACGGAATGGAATTTGCATCATTGAGCACCGCTCCGGCGATAAGATTGTTTTACCGGAAGACGCCAAGCTACTGCGGGAGCTAAACGCGGGCGAAGCGAACTTTACGATATTTCAGAAACATTCCAACTCGATTCCAGCTACATGAAGATCGCAATTTACCCCGGCACATTCGATCCCATCACAAACGGTCATTTGGACATCATCGAACGCGCAAGCGAATTGTTCGATACGGTTATCGTTGCGCTGGCGAGAAACAGCCAGAAATCGCCGCTGTTTTCGGAACCGGAACGATTGCGGCTCATCGAGCAAAGCCTTATCGAATGCTTCCCGCAGCGCACAAATATCCATACCGATGCGTTTCAAGGGTTGCTGGTGGAATATGCTGAGGCAAAAGGCGCAACAGCCGTCGTGCGCGGATTACGCGCCATGAGCGATTTCGAATACGAATTCCAGATGGCGCTCATGAACCGCAAACTTGCACCGAATCTGACCACCGTTTTTCTCATGCCGCACGAGGAATACACCTATCTGAATTCCACCATCATTCGGGAACTTGCGCGTTACGGCAAGGACGTGACAAATTTCGTTCCCAACACCGTAGCCAAAGCATTGCGGGAAACATTTGAAATTAAATATCATTAAAAATACTCTGATTATCTTAGGATGTCATTCTGAGCGGAGCAAAACGGAGCGACAGCGGAGTTTTGCGGAGTCGAAGAATCTCATGCGCTACCAGAGATCCTTCGACTCCGTTCGTCCCTCCTCGCATCGTTGCCGATGCTTCGTCGGGACGAACTCCGCTCAGCATGACATGATATATAATCGACGTTCCGCATTATTATAACAATATACCACTCAATCTTGGAAGCACCACATTCCGTCAACAAAAGCCCACTGCTCCTCAATGAAGAGCAAGCGGTGAATGTACTCACTATTTTTATTCGTGAGGAAGTTCGGCGCACAGGATTATCGAAAGCAATTATCGGGCTTTCCGGCGGCGTCGATTCTGCGCTCTCGACGTATCTCGCCGTTCGCGCGCTTGGGAAGGAAAACGTACATGTATTGATGATGCCCTACCGCACATCATCACCAGAAAGCCTGAGTGATGCCCAGGCGGTCGTAAGCAATCTGGGAATTTCTTCTGAGATATTCGATATTTCACCTGCAGCCGACGCATTGTTCGAAAGTGCGGAATCCACTTCCGAAAATTCGCCACTCCCCATTCGCCATTCGCCATTATCAAATGTGAGGAAAGGAAATATCATGGCGCGCCTACGCATGATCGCGCTTTACGATCGTTCCCAAGCAATGAACGCGCTTGTTATCGGCACCTCGAATAAAACAGAATCCCTGCTTGGTTACACCACCATGTATGGCGATAACGCGAGCGCCATCAATCCGCTTGGCGATCTTTACAAAACGCAGGTGTGGCAGCTTGCAAAATATCTTGGCGTACCGGAGCAAATCGTGAGCAAGCCGCCATCCGCCGATCTCTGGCCGGGACAAACAGATGAATCCGAACTCGGCGTGACCTATCACGAAGTAGATGAACTGCTATTTTACATGATCGACCTGCGTGAGCGCGATGATGCACTCGTAAAACGCGGGTTCCCAATAGAACAAATTCAACGCATCCGCAACACTGTGCAGCGCACGCAATACAAACGCCGCTTGCCGCTTATCGCAAAAATTTCGAGCCGTACCATCAATACGGATTTCCGGTATCCGAGAGATTGGGGAACATAGGGCAAAGATGAAATATGAGAGATGAAAGATGAATTGAGTGTTGTGATTTCGCCATTAGCAAGCCATCAATAATTTTTCATCGTATTTTTGTAGTGAATTCCTCCAAAACAGCCAATCCTTTATACTTTTAAAATATGAGCATAGACGCAAAAAAACTAAAAAAACCTCAGCACGGCCAATCCATTTGCATGACCATCAGCGGCCTTGAAGTGCCGGATCATCCTATTATCCCCTTTATTGAAGGCGATGGCACCGGGCCGGATATTTGGCGCGCCAGTGTGCGTGTGTTCGATGCCGCCGTTGAAAAAGCTTACGGCGGCAAGCGAAAGATCGAATGGTACGAAGTGTTTGCCGGCGAAAAAGCCAACGAAGTTTATGGCGAGAACACCTGGCTTCCGAATGAAACGCTGGATGCCATGCGCGAATATCTCATTGGCATCAAAGGGCCGCTTACCACCCCGATTGGTGGCGGAATTACCAGCTTGAACGTTGCGCTTCGGCAGCAGCTCGATCTGTATGTGTGCTTGCGACCTGTGCGGTATTTTTCGGGCGTTCCATCGCCGGTGAAGCGACCGGAGCTTGTGGATATGGTGATCTTCCGCGAGAACACCGAAGACATTTACGCTGGTATCGAATGGGCTGCCGGAAGCGCGGACGCGAATAAAGTTCTTGCGTTTATCGAAAAAGAATTCCCGAAAGCATTCGGAAAAATCCGCTTTGGAACGAAAGCAAAAGCTGATGCGTGGTCAAAAGAAGCCAATGTAGCGGAAGTATAAGACGCGCCGCATGTTGGCATTGGAATCAAACCTGTAAGCCAGGAAGGATCGGAGCGGCTCATTGCTGCCGCGATCGAATATGCGCTTCGTCTGAGATCGCAAATCGGTAACAATCGTCCACAAAGGCAACATCATGAAATTCACCGAAGGCGCGTTCCGCGATTGGGGATATAAAATGGCGAAAGAACGATTCGGCGATAAAGTGTTTACCTGGGCTGAATGGGAAGATCAGAAAAAAGCATTCGGCGAGCAAAAAGCAAATGAACTTCAAAAACAACGACTCGGCGAAGGCGCGCTGCTCATCAAAGATGCCATTGCCGACATCACGCTCCAGCAAGTTCTTACGCGGCCTGAAGATTTCGATGTGATCGCCACGCTTAATCTCAATGGCGATTATCTTTCGGACGCGCTTGCCGCACAGGTTGGCGGAATCGGCATTGCGCCGGGAGCGAATATCAATTACGTTACCGGCGCCGCGATCTTCGAAGCCACGCACGGCACCGCGCCGAAATACGCCAATCTGGATAAGGTAAATCCCGGCTCCGTTATTCTTTCCGGCGAAATGATGCTGCGCTACATGGGCTGGGGCGAAGCCGCCGATCTCATCATTCGCGGACTCGATTCTGCCATCGGCATCCAAGCGCGTCACCTACGATTTTGCCCGCCAAATGGATGGCGCGCATGAA
>CAWCCK010000045.1:0-16643 GCA_963794025.1 Ignavibacteriota bacterium | reverse complement strand
CGCTGAACGATCTGAGCACCAAAGGAATGAAGCGCCTTGTGCTCGATCTGCGCGATAATCCAGGCGGCTATCTCGAACAAGCGGTTAAGATCGCTGACGAATTTATTGGTGGCACGAAAAAGATAGTCTATACTGAAAGCCGCCACCAGAACTTCGATGAAGCTCTCTATTCACATCCTGGGGATGCATACGAAAAGACACCGCTCGTGGTGCTGGTAGATAATGGTTCTGCAAGCGCAAGCGAGATCGTTTCCGGCGCATTCCAGGATTTAGATCGCGCGCTGATCGTTGGGCAAACCACTTTTGGTAAGGGACTCGTGCAACAACAATATCCGCTTGGCGATGGCAGCGCGGTGCGGTTAACTATTTCTCGCTATTATACTCCAAGCGGTCGTTCGATCCAGAAGCCGTATGTGAATGGGAAGTATGAAAAGAATACCACAGCTCTTGCAGCGCAATCGGAAGAAGATGAAGATAATTACTCGCATTCCTTCGATGTAACGTCTGCCGATACCTCGCGTCCGAAATTCAAGACCGCTGCCGGTCGCACGATCTATGGCGGAGGTGGTATCACGCCGGATTTCCTCGTGCGCAACGATACCTCACAACCCTCGACACGCAAGATCATTGCATCGGGTGTTATTTACGACTTTGCCGAAGACTACGTCGATCAGCATGTCGCCGAGATGAAGAAGGCGGGCGATGCCGATTATTTCATCAAGAACTTCCATATTACCGATGCGATGTTCAACGATATTCTAAAACGCGCAAAGGATAAGAAGGTCGATGTCAACATGGAACAGTTCAAGATCGACAAGCCTTGGCTTGCCGTCGCGCTGCGCGCAGAGATGGGTGGTCGAATCTATGGCAACGATGTGCTCTACCGCATCCGGCTCGAAGACGATCGCCAATACCAGAAAGCCTATAGTGTGCTCGATGAAGCCAGCCGGTTGGCGTCGGATTTTAAGTAAAGTAGTGAGAGAGCGCACTGTAGCACAAACTTCAGTTTGTGACCCCGGCGCGGTGGGGGATCGCAAACTGAAGTTTGCGCTACATTTGCGGTACATTCCGTTTATGGCCGATAATGTGGGTCGGTGATAGTGGGAATGTTCTTTCCATCGCCTTCATCGAGTTGAATGGCGTGAGGTTTTTGTGAAGGCGTAACTTGCTGTGCAGCCGGTTCGGTATGCGCTTTCGATGGATGCGGCGAGGCAATGACATTCGTCCCTGTTTCAGAAGAGGATTGTATTGCAGGCTTGGTAACCGGCTGCGAAATGGAGGGGGCAGGTGCAATGACCTGCGGGTGAGTCGGCTCATTCTTTGGCATGAGATATAACGCGCCACCAATGAGCAGCGCCGCGCCGGTGTACAGTGCAAGTTTTGCAGATAATCCACTGAGCAGCCCGCGCGATGCGGTAGTGAGCGCAAGTTTGGCGGTGAGCCGCGCGTTCGGCACAATGGCGAAACGCTCGCGGGTGGTTTCAGCGTCGCGGGTAAGCGTTTGCTCGATGAGTGAATCCAGCGGATCCTGTGCGGTATTCGAATCGGTTTTTTGTATCATACTTTTGCTTCTGTTTTTTTATGAATGTTCCCGTTCACTTTTGGTAGCGCGATGCCCATTCGTTTTGCATCATCTATGACGATCGTTCTCAGCTTCGCACGGGCGCGGGATGCTCGCTGCCATATCGCTTCTGTAGATTTTCCGACCATCTCTGCTATTTGGCTGTAATTATAGCCACTGTAAATGTTTAGCACGAGCAGTTCATGGTCTTCTTTAGGTAGTTTTTCTAAAGATTCAAGGATGAGGGCTTCGATTTCGGATGGTTGTTCAAACCCTGCGGTATGTGACGGGTGGGTCACATGCGACAAATATGATTCATCGATGACATTCTCATCCAGTGAAATTTCGTTTTTCCGTTTGCGGTGCTCGTCGATTGCAAGATTTTTCAGCATTCGAAAAAGGAATGCAGCTGGGTTAACCACCCCCTGCCCCCTCCTTGAAAAGGAGGGGGTTCTAAGTGAGATCACCCGTTCCCAAAGCTCCTGCATTAGATCCTCGGCAGTGGCGGGAGATAGCTTGTGGCAGTACGCCGAAAGCCGAGGATTTAGTTCGCGGTATAGCGCAGTAAAAGCCGAGTTATCCCCGGCCAAAAATGCTTCGAATACCGTACTGAAATCTGTCACGCAGTTACCAACCGGAATGCCTCCTCAAGAAATCCAAGAGGAAGACGAAGGAATGATGGAAATCCTGACAAAGCATTGTAGGGACGTGCTGCACATGTACATTTCAATGGAACCGACGGGTTTCGTTCATCACAAAAAGGACGTGCGCAGCACGTCCCTACGATCGGCCTTGTCAGGATTTACTCCATGCATCCGTCTTGTTCGTATCTTTTAACTTTTTTAATGCTTTTAATTATGAAATTACGACTGATTCCCTTCGCAATAGTGGCGGTTCTTGCTTTTGCAAGCTGCCGCGATAAGCTGACCGGGCCACCTAACCCCTCGACTTCGGATACGATTGCACACTGGAATTTCAATGGCAATTTAAATGATCCATACGGACACAATGCTACTGGTGGGCCGGAATCATTTGGCCCAGATCGTTTTGCGTCTACGGGTGAAGCATTGTATTTTCCAACCAATCCTCAGCCGGCGCTTACTGTGATTACAGTGGCGGATACCAGCGGTCTTAATTTTACAGGAAACGAGCCGTTTACCATTCTTGCATGGATTAAAACGTTAGACACTGGTGGAATTGTATTTGCCAAGGGACCTGTCGGATCTAATGCGGGATATCAACTTGGTTTATCGGGAGGTCTTCCCGTTGCGCGACTTACCAGTGTGACCGGTACGAATTCCATCTCAGATTATCCGGTGCCTGTTCTGAATGATGGGAATTGGCATTTGCTCACTCTCGTTGTTTCGGCAGGTAACAATGTGAACCTTTATGCCGATAGCTCCTTGTATATGACCTATCAGGATCCCGGTATGGAACCCGAGTTTCAAAACACAGAGCCTATTTCGATCGGTTCGGATTGGAGAGGGTCCAACACATGGAATGGTGCGCTCGGTGACATTCTTATCTTAAATCAAGCTCTCGATCCTTCGGAGGTCGCTGCCCACTTCCATGAACGCGGGTGGTACGAGCGCCCCGACACAGTAGCCAAACCGCCTGATACAGTTGCGCAGGCCGGCTGGGTTGCCGGGAATTTCGGCACGACGCAAGTGATCGAGGGGATTAGCTTTCCGATTCCAAATGTCGGCTATGCTTGTGGATTGGGTGGAACCTTGTTGAAGACTACCGATAGCGGTACAACATGGCAAGCGATGGCAAGTGGAACATCGCAGGATTTATATCGCGTCAGTGCAGTTGAGCCCCCAAATATGCAAGCGCAAAACGTATTTTTTGCTGTCGCTGGTGGAAATAATGGAACAGTGCTTCGAACAACCGATCCTGGCGGCAATACATGGACTTCCGTTAGTGCACCATTCAAGACGGTTAATGGAGCGCTCGAAAACGTTAGGGATGTAAGATTCATCAATAATGCGGATGTGGTAATGGTTGGCGGTGCTGGCAGTACCCAAACAGTCCAAGCGGATGGATTTGTAATGTTTTCAACTGACGCGGGAGCCACTTGGACTCGCTCGAAAACAACAAGCCTGCCATTGTATGGCATCGGAGTTAGCTCTGCAAACTTGGTCACGGTTGTGGGAAATCAAGGTGAAATTTATAGCACAACGGATTTGGGCAATAGTTGGACAGACGAATCCGTTAGCGATGCAGGGGATGACTTATCGGCTCTCGATTATTCTCCGGTAGGTGGTAATCTCACTGCTGGAATAGCAGCCACGGCTTATGGCACATTCTATGGTACCTCGGATGGTGGAGTGGGGTGGGGGACGGCGGAACAATCTCCGGTCACAAGCGCACTTCGCACTGTGAAAGCGATTAGCGTAGGGGAGTGGTGGATGGCTGGGGATAATGGCGTCATTCTTCATTCCCTGAACGATGGCGGTAATTGGACGCGGGCCGATATTAGCGGGGTTACGGTGCAATGGAACGAAATTGTTGCACGCGATCCTAACACGCTCGCATTTGTCGGTGCAAACGGGACATTGTATTGGTACAAGCATTAATTTATTCGGAGGAAATATTATTTTTGAAGAAGCCCGCGCACTCTCGTTCGCGCGGGCTTTTGGCGTTTGGCAGTGTAACATTCGTATTTTTGTGTGAGTGATACGCTGGCTGCTCTCGATTTCCCTATTGTTCCTCGCGCTTTCCGCGAATGCGCAGGAGCAGTTTTCCATTTCCCCGCTTGCCTCGTTCGATATTGGTTCGCCGCTTTTTATTAATCGTGAGCAAGGGGTGCTTAATCCTTTTGGTATTGCTTCGAACGGGAACAGTTCCAGTGAATCCTATGGGATTGGAGTGCAGGCTGCTATCCCGAATCTTGTTGGACACCTCGGATTGATGGGGCAACTGCAAGGCATTTATAATACGGGTAAGTTTACCTTTACTGCACAGCCTTACGCAGTTTCCGGCA
The DNA here is from genome assembly GCA_963794025.1 of Ignavibacteriota bacterium. Classification (GTDB taxonomy): domain Bacteria; phylum Bacteroidota; class Ignavibacteria; order Palsa-1295; family Palsa-1295; genus PALSA-1295. The sequence goes on along the minus strand of CAWCCK010000045.1, from coordinate 12,096 downwards.
TCGACAGAAAATTGTTGCTTGAAGTTGGCGCGCTGTGGGATGCTCAGCCGTTTACGATACGAGCAGGGCCATGGCTATCGCAATCCATTTCAAACGATATTTATGAAAACGATCCGGTTGGAAATAATATCACTCCATCGAACGCAGCATCAGCAGCGACGCACGTTGGTCTTTCGGCTGGTATTGCGTGGAAGATTCCGGATTTCCCGCTTCGGCCAGAATTAAACACGCATCTCGATCTTACGGAACTTTCACAAGCTGGCGTGAATGCGTGGAGCGTGGGGATTTCCGTTGCATATTCGCTTGGTGATGGTGTGGCGCAGGCTCCAGCCCGCAGCCAAACGAGCGATTCAGAGCACCGGGCTGAAGCCCGGGCTACACCCGTTGCATCAATTATACCGCATGTTCGCTTTCTCGTTAATGGTGCGGAAGCGATTGGGAACCCGCCGTTGGAACGGGTGGAAACGCATGTAAAGCAATACGCAATGATCGATTCGGCACATGTGGCGCCGCGCGTTACGCAATGGATGCAAGAATCGTATCGTCTTCCGCATCTTGCGTTATCATGCGAGTTCGATCGGAAGTCCGCCGGTTATCTGATGATATTGAAGGATAGCATTCGGCTTATCGAGAAGTACTTTGAAGGTATTTCGAACGCGGATACCGCCAGTGATACGATCCTCGATCTTGAAAAGGATGCTGCTTGGAATAACGTGCTAAGTCATTTGAATACCGGCGAAAGCAATCGGCTCATTGCAGAATTGCGAATTAATCGAGATCAGCTTTTTTCGTATAACGATACGTTAGTTTTTCCGCCGGTCGATACTTCGCGCGCAGCCAAAACCGTTGTGAAAAAGCAATTTCGCTTTGTGCTGTCCGATCATTTTAGCGATATTGAAGGCGGTCAGGAATCTCTCAATTTGCTGTTCAGCAAAATAAAAGAGTTGTTGGGTTCAAATACTATCATTACGATCTTGGAGCCATCAAATTCAACAGACCCCACAAAGCATATTGATCTGCTGCAAAGGCTGCGCGATACGCTTGGCGATGCATCGGCTGGCGCTCATCACGAGGAGAATTCGCAAGACGCTACCGTTGTCATTCTGGAAAACTGACGGAACCGCGAGCGCCGTGCGTTCTGTTGGGACGGCACTTCTCAAAGACTCCCTCTCCCAGCAGGGAGAGGGTCGGGGTGTGGGGCGATTGGCGCAGTTGGTTAGCGCGCTTCCTTGACATGGAAGAGGTCACAGGTTCGAATCCCGTATCGCCCACTTTTTTGAATTACGAATTACGAATTACGAATTACGAATGGGCCGCTGAAAAATCAGTGTGTAGCGCTCCAAGAATTCGTAATTCGTAATTCGTAATTCGTAATTTACATGTTGCAGCCGAAGACGAAAATCATCGCGACGTTAGGTCCATCGAGCGCGAGTGAAGCGATCATCGAAAAGCTCATCCTGGCTGGGATGGATATTGCGCGGCTGAATTTTTCGCACGCTACGTTCGATACGCATCTCGATATTGCGATGAAAGTACGCACGGTTGCCGAACGGCTCGGCAAGCACGTTCCTATTTTTGCCGATCTTCCAGGCCCGAAAATCCGCACCGGCGATGTTGCCGACCCGAACGGCGTCTTACTATTAACAGGCAGCGATGTAACGCTCGCGTATGATCTTGAAGCTCCGACGACCCCCGAGCGTATTACCACCGGCTATCCCTATCTTGGCGTAGATGTTCGTCCCGGCCATCCTGTGCTCTTGGATGATGGTGGAATCGAGTTAGTGGTGAAGAAAATTATCTCCGATACAGAGATAGTAGCTACCGTCAAGAGCGGTGGTATTCTGAAAAGCCACAAGGGAATCAATTTTCCGGCGACCATATTAAGAATTCCCACGCTCACCGATCATGATAAAGAAATTGCGCGATTTGCAATTCAAAAAGTAGGCGTCGATGCGCTGGCGATGAGCTTCGTTCGCAAGGCGGATGACATACGCGATCTCCGGCAATTTCTTCAGGCTGAATTGGGTGATACTGTTACGCCCATCATTGCAAAGATTGAAAAACCGGAAGCGGTACAGAACATCGAAGAAATTATTGCAGAGACCGATATGATCATGGTTGCGCGCGGCGATCTTGGCGTGGAAATGCCACTCGAACGTGTGCCGCCGATACAAAAGCGTATTGTCGATCTTGCGAATGCTCGCGGCATTCCGGTGATTACGGCTACGCAGATGCTGGAATCGATGATTACGCATTCCCGCCCGACACGCGCAGAAGCCAGCGATGTTGCAAATGCGGTTTTCGATGGCTCGGATTGCGTGATGCTCTCGGCAGAAACAAGCGCGGGAGTCTATCCCGTGGAAGCAGTTGCCACCATGCGCGAGATCGTGATTGCCGCAGAGCGAAGCGGATATGTGCGTGTAGAGCATGATTATGTTTTGCCGCATGAAGAGGCAGAATATGCAACGGATTCCGTTGCCCGCGCTGCCTGCGTACTTGCTGAAGAAGTAGATGCGCAAGCGATCATTTGCGCGTCTCTCACAGGAATGAGCGCGCGTTATGTTGCGAAATATCGCTTTTCACAATTAGTTGTCGGCATGTCAACCGAAGATCGGGCGCTTCGGCGAATGGCCTTCTACCACGGCGTTGTACCGCTAAAACTTGAGTCGGTGATGAGCTTCGATGAGACGCTCGAAGCGATGATACGCGATGTCCAGCGCAAAGGACTTGTCGGAAACAGTGGATGGATCGTTATTACCGCAGGCCATCCCATTTTTCAAGTGCGACACACGAATATCATTAAGGTGCATTTTTTGGGGTAATGTAGCGTAAACTTTAGTTTGCGTTGTTCAGGGGTCGCAAACTAAAGTTTGCGCTACATATATCTCCTTCGCCAAAGCAAAAATTGTCTCTTCATCAAAATGCTTTGCGATGAGTTGTGCCCCGACCGGCAAACCTTTCCCATCGAGTCCGACGGGAACGCTAATGGCGGGAACTCCGGAGATATTGGCGCTGACGGTAAAGATGTCGTTCAGATACATCGCAAGCGGGTCGCTCGCTTTTTCGCCGAATTTGAATGCGGTGGTTGGAGTCGTTGGGGTAAGCAGTGCATCGCAGGTTTGAAAAACATTCGTAAAATCTTCTGCAATAAGCCGACGCACTTTTTGCGCGCGGGTGTAATACGCATCGTAATAGCCGGATGAAAGCACGTACGTTCCAAGCATAATGCGCCGCTTTACTTCACGCCCGAATCCTTCCGAACGGGATTTGCGATACGTTTCTTCCAGATCGTTGTGAGAATTAGATGAAGCGTTTTCATTTGTAATTCGTAATTCGTAATTCGTAATTGAAGCGCGTCTTCCGTAGCGAATACCATCAAATCTTGCGAGATTGCTCGATGCTTCGGCAGTGGTAAGAATATAGTAATCCGCTACGCAATACTTCGAACGCGGGAGCGAAACATCGACGATGGTACATCCGGCTTTGCGAAGTTTCTCTTTCGATGCCTCAATAAGTTTACGAACATCCGGTTCGATACCTTCGCCATAATACTCTTTCGGAATTCCGATGCGTAATCCTTTTACATCCCGCTGTAATGCTTCTGTATATTTACCGACGGGAACCCTTGCGCTTGTGGAATCCATCTCATCGTATCCCGACATAATTTCAAGCGCGCGGGCTGCATCTTCGAGCGTTCGAGAAAATGTGCCGACCGTATCGAACGAGGATGCAAATGCGGTTAATCCATAGCGAGAAATACGTCCATACGTTGGTTTCATTCCCACCACGCCACAAAAAGCAGCGGGCTGACGAATAGAACCGCCGGTATCGGTTCCCAACGCCACATTACACGCCCCGACGGCAGCCGCAACCGCGCTTCCGCCGCTCGATCCACCGGGAACCCGCGTAACATCCCACGGATTGAGCACCGGGCCGAAATAGGAAGTCTCGTTCGATGATCCCATCGCGAACTCATCCATATTCGTTTTGCCAACGATGCGCGCACCGGCATCCATCAATCGCTGAACGCAGGTTGCCGTATATAACGATTGAAAATTTTCGAGAAATTTCGAGCCGCACGTAAGCCGCGCGCCTTTTACAGCAAGCACGTCCTTAACAGCAACCGTCATGCCGGAAAGCGGGCCATCGTGAACGGGGAAGCGGTCTTCCTCGAAGTATTGAAGAAAAGCGTTGTATTCAGAACCGGGATTCACGGGATTTTGCGGATTAGCAGGATGGGTATTCAAAGATATTATTTAATTGTGATTTATAATAACAAATTAAAATTTAATTTTGTCTTAAATCCTGTGAATCGTAGTTCAGGCGCGTTTTCTCAATTTCGCTACGCACTCGATGTGATACGTTTGTGGGAACATATCTACCGGCTGAATTCCAGAAGTTCATATCCCTCTGCAAGCAGCGCAATGTCGCGGGCTTGCGTAGCGGGATTGCAGCTAATGTAGGCAATGCGTTCCGGCGCAAGTTTGAGAATTTCTTGAATGACATCCGCGTGCATTCCATTGCGGGGCGGGTCGATGATGAGTACATCCGGCTTGGTATGTTCAGCGAGAAAATCTGGAGTGGTTACGGCCTTCCTCAGATCGCTCGATACAAATTCCACATTCGAAATTCCATTCGATTTTGCATTTGCACGCGCATCTACGGTTGCCGATTCCACCAGTTCGATTCCCAATACGCTTTTTACTTTATCCGCTACGAATAGCGAGATGGTTCCTGTGCCACAATAGAGATCCCAAAGGGTGTCGCTTGGTTTAAGTTCGGCAAATTCTGCGGCGATGGAGTAGAGTCGTTCGGCTTGCACAGTATTCGCCTGAAAAAAACTGTTAGCGGAAATACGGAATTCGGCATTGCCAATTCTATCGCGAATAATTCCTTCGCCATGATACACGATTTCATAATCGCCGACAGCAACTTGCGACCGGCGAGTGTTGATGTTGTTTACGACGGTTGTTACGCTTGGAATCTTTTCTACTAATTCGTTCGTGTATTTTATCAAAAGATCGGATTCCTCGCGGCTGGTCACGAGATTAACCATGATCTCGCCGGTTGCATGGCTTGTTTTTATGACGAGAAATCGGAGAAGGTTGGCAATGGTCGGCGCGCCGTCTTCGGGAATTTCCGTGAGCATGATCGGAATAAACGCCAATATGATTTTCAATGGTGAATTGGCGGGTGAAATCCAAAATTTCTGTGACGACCGGTTTGGGAAGATAGCAAATTTCGGTGTCGATCACACGATTGAAGCGTTCGCGAACATGCAAACCGAGCGCGAAACGATCCTGCACATCGCCGCTTGCAATTTCTTCTTCGGTCAGCCATCGCTCGTCCGAAAAAGAAAATTCCATTTTGTTGCGATAATGATATTCGCTCGGCGCAGCGATCATATCGCGCACCGGCGGATTCGGAATTTTTCCGACGCGCTCGAACAGATCGATCACTTGCTGCTTTTTCGCATGAAGTTGCGCAGCATAATTCATGTGCTGGAGCGAACAGCCGCCGCACATACCAAAATACTGGCAGATCGGCTTGCGGCGGTCGGGGCCCGCGTTCGAGAATTTCGACGAGCGTTGCTTCCGCAAAACTTGATTTCGCTTTTTTAATTTCTGCAATGATGCGCTCCTGCGCTAACGCACCTTCGACGAAAATCACGTACCCATCCTCACGCCGAGCAACGGCTTTGCCTTCGAAGGCAAGCGATTCGGTGGTGAGTTGAGTCTTCGCCGCGTTCGGGTTTTGGCAGTCGCGCCGAAATACTTGATTGTGAAATGGTTGCGCTCGGAGTTTCGTTATCTATTAATGGCATTATATTGTGGCCTGTTGGCCGAAAGTTCGTAATTTTGCCGAACAAACGAAGAAAGAATGACTAACCTTACCAAAAAATTCGGTCTTTTTATCGGTCTGCTTCTAATGTTAGGCGCGCCGCGATGGGCTGCGGCGCAAATTCAGCGCGATACAACGCATTGGAACGACGAAGAGCTTTATCAGGATGAAGATAAAGGTATGCCATCGTTTTTTTCCGTTGGCGGGGGAATTTTGGGCGCGATATTTTATTCCGAATCTCACGAGCTTCAACACGAATATCGCGCAGCCGTTCATTGGCAAGAATTATCGGAAGAGGTTTGGATGATCGGCGGACAGGGATTTATTACGTTGCCGTGGGTGAAAAATCTCCGTATTGGCGGCATGGGTTATAGCGGCACGAGTGTTGATTGCGGGTGCAACGATCAGGTCATTACGGCGGATAGCACGAAAGTGAATCATTATCTCACGTATTAGGTCGGATATGCGGCGACTTACCATCGATTACGTTCTGCCACTCACGAACGGGGCTTTCCATGTCGTTCCCGGTATAGCACTTGGCTATGGCGCAGTTAATATTTATGCCCGGCAAGCAGCCAACAGATTGAATTTCGATATTGGAAGTGAGTTCGGAGGCGGTGAGCCAGACAATGTTTATACCACCCACACCTATACCGCGAATTTCTTCCTTTACATGCCGCAATTGCAATTTGAATATAGTCCGCTGGGTTATTTGATGTTTCGGCTTAACGGCAGCGTATCAGGGAACTTCGATGGGGACCTGGAGTGTCGATCAGGGTGTATCGCTTGGTAACACGGACGCGCTTACGGGCGGATCTACTTCTCAAACGCCCGGAAAAGCAGTGAATGGTTCGGGACTTGTCTTTAGCCTTGGCGCATTTTTAGGGATATTTCAATAGAACATACATAACATGACACGCAGAAAAAGAAACACAATTTTACGAAGGCAAAGCTAAGAAACTCTTCACCGTGCGCGGTAATGAGGACGTGGTTATTCAGGAATTTAAGGATGATGCGACGGCATTCAACGCGCTGAAAAAGGGAAGCTGGGCGCACAAAGGCGAAGTGAACTGCGCCATGTCCAGCGCGCTGTTTCAGATGCTGGAAGCAAAAGGGATTCGCACGCATTTTGTCGAGCAGCTTTCGAACGGTCGATATGCTGGTGAAACGGCTGCAGATCGTTCCGCTTGAAGTGATCATTCGCAATATCGCAGCAGGTTCCTTCTGCAAACGCTATGGAGCGGAGGAAGGAATTGAATTTAAACATCCCACCTTTGAATTCTCCTACAAAGATGACGCGCTTGGCGATCCGCTCATCAATACCAGCCACGCGCTTGCTCTAAATCTTGCCACGCAGGATGAGATAGATCACATACGCCGCACGGCGCTCCAGATCAACGATATTCTGAAGGAATTTTTCCGCGAGCGTGGCATTATTCTTGTCGATTTCAAACTCGAATTCGGTCGGCATAAAGGTGAAATACTTTTGGGTGACGAAATCTCTCCGGACACTTGCCGTTTCTGGGATGCTGTGACGCGAAAGAAACTCGATAAAGATCGCTTCCGTCAAGATTTAGGAGGCGTGGAAGAAGCGTATGCCGAAATGCTCAAGCGTGTAACAGAACCAGTTTCATAATTACGAAGGATGGAGTCCCCAGTTAATTCCAACATGTCATTCCGAACGAAGTCGAGGAATCTCCGGAGATTCCTCGACTTCGCAATTATTCGCTCTGCGAATAATTGCTACGCTCGGAATGACAAGCATAGTTTAAATTTGTAATTAATTTGCTTACTAAATACGGCAAAGATGTCCTGATTGCGATATTCATTATTGCAATCGTACTTTTCGCCCTCGCAATTTGGACGGACGAAGTGTGGCTTCGGATCGTCCTGATTGCGGTAGGCTTTTTCTATCCATTTTTTCGCTCAACTTTTTTCGCGATCCCGATAGAACTATTCGCGCGAATGGCAAGGAAATTGGGAAGTTAATTATCTCTCCGGCAGATGGTTTAGTGGTCGGCATCGGCGAAACAGAGGAGCCGGAATTTATGCAAAGCCGCGCTACACTGATCTCAATCTTTATGAACCCGCTGGATGTGCATGTAAATCGCGCGCCGGTGACGGGGAAGGTTTCACATCTCCGCTATGTGAAAGGGGAGTTCCTCGTTGCTGACCATCCTGAATCTACGCACCGCAACGAACGAATGTTGATCGGCATGACCGGCAGTAACGGTAAAATTCTTTTCGCGCAAGTTGCAGGTTTCATTGCCAGACGCATTGTGTGCGAAGCAAAGATCGGCGATACACTCCAAGCGGGCGAGCGATTCGGAATGATAAAATTTGGTTCCCGCGTGGATGTGTATGTTCCGCTCGGAGCTTCTATTGCTGTAAAAGTTGGCGATAGAACGGTTGCGGGTGAAACCGTGATCGCGGAATTTTTATGAACTTATTATATTGGTCATTGCGAGGAGAACGAATCGACCGGAGGGAGATTTGTTCGACGAAGCAATCTTATGCAGTACAGCAAGGGATTGCTTCGTCGAACATTCTCCGCTTCGCTCCGAATGTTCTCCTCGCAATGACAAATATTCCCTAATGTATGAAAGCACACCTTCGCGTAGATCGCGCGCTTCGCCTTATCGGCACAAATGAACGGGGTCACGAAACGCTTTTCGATACGAGCGTGGCTGGCGGCGGGATGGATTCTGCCGCAAGTCCGATGGAAGTATTGCTCGAATCCACCGCCGCATGTACGACCATGGATATTCTTTCCATTCTTCAAAAACAACGGAGAACTATTAGCGATTTTCATGTCGATCTCACCGCCGAGCGAGCGAGTGAGCACCCAAAAGTGTTCACCAAGATTGAGATGCATTTTCATGTATCGAGTTCCGACGCAACCATGAAGGAACTTACGCGAGCGATAGAATTATCCCACACAAAATATTGCAGCGCGAGCATAATGATCGCCCGCAGCGGGTGTGAAATTACGTGGAAGGCGACGCTAAAGAATCCGGAGAATCAGTTGGTTGAGCACACATCTTCAATAGAAGATCATGAAGTATGATGGCGGAGAACCGTAGGGACGTGCTGCGCACGTCCTGGGTCGTTGAAACGCAAGCGATTGTGGTTACACCGCGCTCTCATTGAGAATATAAGGGCGGAGCAGGGGAAATGATTGTAATGAATCGACATACGAGGATGTTTCCACAATTCACTTAATAAAGCTATGACATATGATGAAACGCATTCTTTCCCTAACGGCGGTGTCTTTCGGTCTTGTCCTGACTATGGTAGCTACTTCTTCCAAGGCTCAGCAAATCATCAGCTATCAAGGATTAGCACAGAGCAACGGTGCAACCCTTAGTGGTTCCCATAGTATCGCGATAGCGATCTATGCCGATTCAACGGGCGGCTCGGCAATGTATTCGGAAACACAAACCGGAGTCATATTCACGAATGGACTCTTCAACATCGAGATCGGAACGAATCCTGCAAACCCGCTTCCGGTATTCGATGCAGGAAGTTATAACGGAACGACACGGCCTGCGCCACATTATTTCCTCGGCGTTTCGATCGATGGAGGCCAGGAACTTACGCCGAGATCGAAACTCGGCACATCTCCAACGTCATGGAGTTCCCGTTTCGCCGATTCCACACGCATTGCGGCCCTTGCAATTACGGTTCCCAATAATTCGATCACAGCTGCCAAGATGAGCGATGGAGATACGACGCCGGGTTTGGTGCTTACGGCCAACGGAGGTACACCAAGCTGGCAGGCTTCCTCGGGAGTGCCAAGTGGAGCAATTTTAGCATTTGGGGATAGCGGAGCACGTCCGGGTTACACATTTACCGGGATATCCGCCACTCAGAATGGTGGCAATTCATGGACTACGGGCGCCGTGCTGCCCATCGAGCAGTGGGGCACGACGGGCACGGTCGTCGGTGGCAAGATCTATGTGATCGGAGGGGAAAACGATAGCCAGAACTACAACCAAATATATGATCCTATGACGGATACGTGGTCAGCTGGAGCAGCCCTGCCCGTCGGGCAATCTTTCATGACGGGCGCGGTCGTAAATGGAAAGATTTATGTGATCGGTGGGCAAAATGACAGCGGGAATAACAATCAGATTTACGATCCGGTCGCAAATACGTGGTCAACCGGCGCCGCACTCCCAATAGCGGAAGAGAACATGACGAGCGCGGTCGTGGGAGGAAAGATTTATGTGATAGGCGGAGGTAATCCTACCCAGCCTAATAATCCAAATCATATATACGTATATGATCCCGTGGCTAATACGTGGAGGACGGGCACCAATCTGCCAGTTGCGCAAGCATTCACCACGAGCGCGGTCGTGGGCGGAAAGATTTATGTGATAGGAGGAGATGGTGGCACCCAGGACAATCAAATATACGATCCCGTGGCTAATACGTGGAAAACGGGTACCCAGATGCCCGTAGGTCAGGCGTACATGACGAGTGCGGTTGTGAACGGGAAGATTTATGTGATAGGAGGATCGGCTGGCAACCTGAACAACACTCAAATATACGATCCTGTGTCTAATACGTGGACGATGGGCGCTGTGCTGCCCTTCGGGCAAGCTGAGATGACGAGTGCAGTTGTGAACGGTAAGATTTATGTGCTCGGTGGGAGCAGCAATATCAGCGTGTACAACAATCAGATATACACCCCTGGGCTGAACCTTTACTTCTTCACAAAGAACTGAGTGCTTTAGATTGAATTAAATCGTAGTGGCCTGCTTCACATCACACACGGACTGTGCCATCTGCATCTTACAGCTTCTGCCCGGATTTCAATTTTCCTATCTCCGCGCGGGCTGCGGCGACGAGTTCTTCGTTGGTGTGAGCGTGGTTCCACAATCCCCAAGCGCCACAACGATTGCAGAATATTTGGTGTTAAGGTAACATGGCATTTTCAGGACAAACGGTAACACGGCCAGCGACGGGCGGCGAAGCACGCAAGATCGCCGAAGCATTGCGCAAAGGCGTTGGTATTACTGGACCAGCCCATGAGGAGTTAATGAAGCGGCTTCGTGCGTTGCGGACCGAACAAACAAGTGTAGCGCACAAGCGAAAGAATAGTGTCCCTGCAAAAAAATCCGTTTGAAGGCATAGACTTTGCCCGCGAGGTTCCTGTTCCATTGCAGCCATGTCATGCGAAGTGGAGTACGTCGTTCCAATGTTCACATGCGGGTTTTCGAACACGTCTTGGAAAGACAAGTAATGAACTGAAAAGCCATCTTTGTACCGGATGGGCTTTTGTATTCAAGAAAGGAATTGCAGCCTTTCTAACTATTCAGGCCGACCAATTCCGGTTCGAGTCCAAGGAGAAAGGAAAAATAATTTCGCTGCCCGATGGCGATTTCGAAATCATTCCCGCAGTAAAATTGACCGTGCTCGCTCGTGACGACCGGGCACCGGGTGCGGGAAAGGCTCTTCTTACGTGGGTCATTGATTTTATTATTCACGAGATTGTGCCGCGTTTGGGTGTACGGTTCATTACAGTAGATGCCTATTACGAATTTAATGCTAAAGGCAAGCTCGTTCATGACAGTGGCCCATGGTATGCTGCGAAATTCGATTTTCGATATGTGGATCCAAATGAAACGCCTCATGTGAATGGCGATTACCGTTCAATGTACCTCGATCTACTTCCTTTGGAAGAGGTTATGAAGAAGATATAACGTGGGAAGCATTCCGGAAATATGTGGGTACTTCGTTGTCACGCGGATTACGCCCCCCGCATCTGCCCACTACTGCCCCGATTTTAATTTTCCGATCTCCGCGCGGGCGGCGGTGACGAGTTCCTCGTTGAGATGAGCATGGCCCCACAATCCCCATCCGCCGGGCGCGGCTTCGGTGAGCAATACCCATGTCCGTTCTTTGAGCGTTGGATCGCCCGCTTCGGTGGCTACGAGTTCCGTCAGTTGTTCGACGACGGCGAGTTGTTTCTCTCTCGTTAGCGCACCTGCGTTCGTGAGCACCTGCACGCGCACATAGTTGCTATCGCCATCGACGTTCGCAATGGCAGCGTCCGGAAGTTCGTGAACAAAGGCTGCTGTGTTTTTGCGGAACATCGGAATATCCGGCACCTGCTCCACCGTTTTCACGATCGTTGCGGCCTGAGTTGCGAGGCGATGCGCGTCGGCGAATGTTCCACGCTTTGCGTAGATGTCGATCATTGGCATTGTAATATTCCTTTTTAGATTTGTGGATGACTTAAAGATGTAT
>CAWCCK010000044.1:0-17422 GCA_963794025.1 Ignavibacteriota bacterium | reverse complement strand
TACGATGCGATTGTCGCTGTTGGCGGCGGGAACGGTGGTAATGCGTTAAATGCACATGGTTCTATCAGCCAGGTCGGTGAGACTGTCGATGTCAGCGCCGGAAACATTACGCTTGATGGCAACACAAATATCTATGAGCTTACCGCTGGCGGAAGTACAACTGTTACGCTGCCACAGACCAATACACAGTCGCAAGTTATTTATGTCTATAATAGCACGACTCACTCTCAAACCGTTAATGGAGTAAGCATGGCGACTGGACATGGCGCAAGCTATGTTTATTTCCCGTCATCGGGTTGGATACTGACAGCTTCGTTCTAACCTACAATTTTTCTCTCCTAAGAAAGGGCCGGAATTGCGTGATGCGGTTCCGGCCTTTCGATTTAGTAGTGGCGCGGTTCCCGCGCCTTTTGAGCTTTTGCCTCGGTTTCCGCTTTGCACAACCGCCAATAGAAGGGTAATGCCGCGCTACATTTTTTGGGGGGGAGGCGCGGGAACCGCGCTACTACAACCACCGAGAAATTTCAGGGACAAACCACACATTTTTCGCGTTTGATGCAGCCATGCCAGCCTCGAACGAACTTCGGCTCTTTCTTTCTTCCACGTTCATCGACTTTCAGGGTGAGCGGGATTTTTTATCCAAGAAAGTTTTCCCGGCCTTGCGTCGCCTGTGCCGGGATCGTGGCGTGGAGTTCACCGAGATCGACTTGCGATGGGGTTTAACCGATGACGACGCCGAAAAAGGAAGAATTATCGGTACATGTCTTCAGGAAATCGATAGCTGCCGTCCGTTTTTTATTGGGCTGCTCGGCGATCGGTATGGATGGGTTCCACCCACCGAAGAACTAAAGAAAAATCCAGAGCTTCGGAATGATTATCCGTGGATCGAGTCGGCGATGGAGAGCGGCCAAAGCGCCACCGAGCTGGAATTTCGTCATGGGTTCCTGAATGATAACCACCCCAAAACGACGCCGCTCGTTTATTTTCGTTCCTCTGCCGATCCGACTCAGGAAGATCCGCGCGTAGCTCGATTGAAAAGGGAAGTCTCCGAGCATTTGGGCGAAGTTCCAATGTTCGCTACGCCTGCGGAATTAGCAACGCTGATCGAACGCGACCTCACGCAACTCATCGAAACGAATTGGCCTGTTTCCGAGCAGCAATCGTGGTTAGAAGAAGAACGCGCAGGTCATGCAGCTTTTGCACAGTCGCGGCGAAAGGGATATATTGCAAATCCGACGATCATCGATTCGTTGGATGCGCATCTCGAACAGCACGAGCCGGTGTTGGTTGTTACCGGTGAATCGGGCGCAGGAAAAAGTTCACTGCTTTCGTATTGGGCGGAAAGTTTGAGAACGCGTGATCCCAATGCCTTCATTGTCGAGCATTATATTGGCGTAACAGCCGCCAGCACTGATCCCGATACGCTCATGCGGCGCATCGTCGAAGAAATAAAAGAACGAACGCATACGGAAGATCCCGTTCCCCAATCTGCTTCGGAACTGGAACAATCATTCCCTTCCTGGCTGGGGCGCATGACCGGGGAACCGATGCTTATTCTTGTCGATGCGATCAATCAGCTAAACACAGATGGCCGCTTCATGGCGTGGCTACCGGACTATGTGCAGAGCAATATCCGGTGGGTTATTTCCGCGACGAAAAGCACGGCACTCGATCGGCTTCGCGATCGCGCCAGAATACTCGATCTTGCGTTGCCGGAAGTTGCCGTTACGCCGATCACGCTTCGGGAACGGCGAAGAGTGCTGAGAACTTTTCTTGCCAATTACCAAAAGAAGTTAGACAAAGCGCATGAAGATAAAATTGTTAAGGATAAAAAAACGTCCAGCCCTCTTTTTCTGCGAACGCTTCTTGAGGAACTGCGCCTTCAAGGCAAGCACGAATCGCTCAGCAAGTTTATTGCACATTATCTTGCTTCTAAAAACATTCCCGATCTTTTCTCCAGAATTTTAGAGCGGATCGAGCATGATTATGGCGCAATAGAAGTACAAGCTCTGCTTACACGGATTTGGGCTGCCCCGCATGGGCTTTCGGAATCGGAAATTATCGAGTCGAGTAATTTGGATCGCGCGGCGCTTTCGCTATTGCTTCATGCTTTCGATTATCATCTCATTCGTGTGAAGGGAAGGCTCAGCTTTTTCCACGATCATTTGCGCCAAGCGGTTGAAGGGCGTTATCTCGATCAACCTGTAAAAAAACAGGATGCGTGGCTGCAAGTGGCGTCGTATTTCAAAACTGCGGAAGCGTCCTCGATCAAAGCGCAATCGCTGCCGTGGCTGCTCAACAAAGCCGAGCATTGGCCGATGTTGAAAGATTCTCTGCTCGATATCAGCCTTGGTGAACTATTATACGGAGGGTTCCCGATCCTACGATCTCTTGGGCTATTGGAATATATTAGAAAAACAGGAAGAAGCCAAAGCCGATCCCGATGTGAAAAAGAAACGGCTCTGGAACCTCGATGTGGTCGGCGAATATGAAACAGCGCTGAGCGCATCACCCGGATGCGATGAATGCGGAAAGCGAATGCCGATTACGCTATGCACTTGGCTTATTTTTCCGTAATGCCGGATGGCACGAAGGCGCAGCCGACAAGCGAACGCCGCGCATTGGATCTCTGCGAAACGTTACCGGATAATACGGAAGATATATTCAATCTCAAACTCGATATTTCCCTCGAACTTGGCAAAGCCTATCTCGATCGCGGCGATCTGAAAAACGCTTCCGAAATCCTTGTAAAAGCTCTCACCGTTTTAGGCGATGAAACCGTTATGAAAGAAGGTAAGCGAGAAATTACCGATCTGCGCCATATAAATATTCGGAACGAATATGCACGGCTTCTGAAGGATCAAGGCAAATACACTGAAGCGGAAATTGTTTCTAAGGTTACATTAAATGCTGCAACGGAGAGATTTGGCACTGCTCATTTTACGGTTCAAAACGAAATGAGGCAGCTTGCCGATATCACTACTAAGGAAGGTAAGTTTGAAGTAGCTGAATCTCTCCATCGCACTGTAATAAAAAACGTTGAATCATCTCTTGGTGTTGATAGCCTCGATTTAGCATATTACTTGAACGAATTTGCACAATTTTTTCGCAGAAAAGGTTTCCAAAGGGAAGTTAGTTCCGCCAATAATATAATACGGTCTGAAGCAGATGAGGAATATAAGGAAGCACGAAGAACTATTTGAAAGGGCAGTTAATATAATCGAAAAAAGGCTTGGTAAAAACCACACTGATCTTGGGCAGCTCTTAACAATTTCTTCGCATTCATCTATGAATAATGGCAACTGGGAAAAAGCAGAGCCACTTTCTTGAGAAGCCTTGCTATCACTGAAACAGCATATCGGACCGGAGCATCCTAATACTAGCTAAGGCTTAAACAATTACGCTGGTTTACTCTTTCGGCAAGGGAAATACGATCAGGCCGAAATTCTTATACCGACGAGCGCTTGCAATTTGCCATAAAGTATTCGGCGGGGATCATCCGGAAACTGCTATAAGGTATAATAATCTTGCTAATCTTCTAAGAAGACAGGGAAAATACGATGAAGCCGAAGAATGCTACGCTGAAACGCTCCGGATTCGGTTGGCAACCATTGGCCCCTTGCATGTGGACACTTCCCGCACACTCGAAGGATTTGGCCGCTTCATGCGAATCAAAGGCGACCTTGCTACTGCAAATGATTTCTTAAATCGCTCCTTCACGGCAAAGAAACATAGCTTAGGCATTGAGCATAAAGATACTATTTTTATCGGTCTTGCTCATGCGGAAGTTTTGCTTGAGCAGGCCAAAACAGAGGGGGCAAAATTCATTTTGAAAGAGATAGTAGAGAATATCGGTCTTGAAAATACAATAAATTCATCCAAAGAAATGCTGGCAATATTGGGAGAAGACAGACCCATCGATGACGGAATTCCGGAAAAGATGGATGGAATAATCCTTTCTCTCTGAAACATTTCAAGCAATCTCATTTTTATTGTATTATGTTTGTAAAGTTTAATTCAGCAGGGTCTTTGGAAAGTTTGCCATTTTCGAAGATTCCATTATTTCATTTCTGCTTCATATCAAGGCAAAGTGGTGTGAGGCATTAGTTTACAGAGGTAATACGTGAATAACTTAAATCATCGAATAGCTTTAGTTATAGCATTCGGCTTTCTTTCGGGATCGTCTATGATGCTTTCTTCCTGTAATAATCAACCTTCTCAAAATCTAACGGGGGGGGGGGTAATCTTCCACTAAATACCCAGACATGGAATGGAACGTCATTTTCCAGTCTCGGAAACGCAACATTGTCATTGGATACCAATGGCGACCTCGACGTCACCGGCATGAATACATCGTCGGATGGCGTAAGTACCGATGTTTCTTCGAAAACTTTGTGGAACTCGGTCTATACCGTGAATTGGCCTGAAGTTGGGGGTGACAATCTTCTCTTCAATGCCGTTAAAACTGGTTTAAGCGGTTCTTCCACAACGAGTTCCCTCAGTGTCAGCAGCACCGATACGAACACGCTATGGATTAAGCCCGTTTTTACTGGCAATACAGATACTCAATATACGTTGAGCATCTATAACGGAGCTACATTGGTAGCTACCGAAACCACATTAGGTGCAAGCAGTAATTCGATTGAACTTCGAAGCACCCCATACACCAGGGCACACAAGAATTCGTTTTCAACGGCTTCTCTTGTGATGACTGGCACGCAAAATCAGACCACGTTCGAAATAAATCCCGGCCCTGGAACCTGTTCGTGGCAAATGGCAATGGGAACCGGAGTTGATAGCGTGACGACTCCGCTTGGATTGACTTACGGCGCAACCATGATCCAGATGACAGAAACCATTACAAGTGGTAATATGAGCTTCGATCATATCCAACAGCTTGGCAACGTCAGCGATATGCAAATCGCTACCGTTACCGTCCATTAAATTCCTTAAAAAATGGAGACCACCTGAGAGTAGTCAGGTGGTTTTCGTTTTTTGGGGAAAAATAAAGCAATTTCGTGTTTTCGTAATTCCTTTCTGCTTCGTATCAAGGCAAAGTGGTGTGAGGCATTAGTTTGGACTCACACCGATTTAATGGACATTGTGACACCGGATCGATGGTCGAATATTCCCCCATATCTCCAGATCGTTCGTGATTGATATGATGAACTGCGGCAGCAAAATCGTTAGCGGCGCGAGGAAGCATGGCGAGATTCCATGCGAGCAGCACGAGCAGCGCGGCGTGAAGTACCGCAATAGCTGGCGCGGAGAGTTTTGGATTGTGAGCCGTGTCATCATGGAACGAAAACTGCGTTTTGTTGCGCTCTCCTTCGGTAACGAACGATGGTTGCTCTCGCTTGAAAAATGGAATGCCCGCATGTCGAGTTCCCGCCCAGAATAAAATTGCCGTAAAGAAGATCAATACGCATCCGTTTATAGTAGGCGTAATGGGTGACAGGCTATTTGGCGATAATACTCCGAGGTAAATACAGCCTGCGAGAACACCGGCAACAGCCATTCCTGCGATCATTTGTTTCGGACTCATCGAGCGGAAAAGTTCATTGCGGACGATCGTTCGGATCGAAAGAATTCCCGAAAGGCTATAGATTGGCAATAGGAAATGGAATAAACGCGCATATTCTCCCAACGCATCGGGAACTCCGAGCAGAAGCGCGCGGAGATAGGGAAGTACGAGCAATATCCAAACAGAGAGTGAAAATACAGAGTCCGCTGCATCGCGCTCGATAAATGTATTTCTCCTGCGCGACCATAATGCAATCGCTATTGTGAAAATCCAAACAGGATTTGCATTCAAATACTCATCGCGTATCGTAGCCCAAATACCGTTCATGCTGAAAAAGAGTTGACTAAATATGCCGCCAACATTCCCATGCCACGCAAGCCGAATGACGGAATCATTCCCCAGCGCAGCCCGAAATGTGGAAGGAATAAGCATACCGCTCACTGCGAAATTGGTGATCGCGACGGGAAGCAGAATAAGTACAAATCCGAACTTCAGCATCCCGACATGTCGCAATCGTTTCGGGTCGTTGGAAAAGAATAACCAAGTCGCGAATATCAAATATAAAAGAAAGATCTCAGGCCTCGTAAGCGCGCCGAGCGCCAGAATGGTACCCGTAACGAAAAAATGCAGCGTAGAAGATACCTTCCCCGGATGAGAAAAATGCCACCAGAAAGCCCCCATCACAAGCGCCGTCGAGAGCGTGGATTCTAATCCTGATAGTTCCGACCACGCAAGCGCGCCGGAGGTGATCGTCAGCACGCCACCAAGCAGCGCGGAACCATAATCTAAGTGCAGATCGCGCAGCAAGCGAAAGCAGTAATATCCCGTCAGAAACAAAAAGATCGTTCCAAGCAATTTCCCGGCAATGATCGGATCGTGAAAAATGCTGAATGCCAGCGATAGCACGACGATCCAAAACGGCGAAGTGGGAACCGAGGCCGGCGTGCCCGGCAAGTATTGAAAAACGATGCCGTGAAAAAAATTACGCGCATACGCCTCACGAACCCACGATTCCGCCGTCGGGAACCCAAGCTTGCCCGCGATCACCAGTTCATGCGCCAGAAAAAAAATGGCAATAGCCGACGACAAAAGCACGAAAAGCGTCGAGGGATTGATGCGCTGCCACCACGGCGCATCCGGCCACGGCGCCGCGCCCAAGATCGAGATTGGCTCGCCGGACATGCCGAGCGTTGGAAAGGCAGCAGCCTCCGTTGCGAACGGCTGTGACTTCTCGATGACAGCAGTGCCGGAATGTTCGAGCGTAGTTTCGTGCATGGCGTTACCCCTAACGGTTGCGAGACGCATGTTGTTCGGAGTGCGTAATTGTGCATAAAAAGATTGCTGTGCTTTTAAGAAAACAGGTGCTCAAAACGCGCAAACGCATTTGTTTTTCATGAACTGTGCCGTTCCTGAACTATTTTCGCCAGTTGTCTTTCAGCAATAGGTGCCCTTTTCTCTCTCTTGAGTATTCATTTAATGAACTTATGCAAAATTCAATATACTTTTCATTAATTGCATAACGAAAACTACCGCCGCCCTCGATTTTCAATGAACAACGCACCCTTCCTGCACTATCCCACTTCATCTTTCATATTTCATATTTGCCCGATAGGTGCCCATCATCGCACTACCAAAGATACAACATTCCAAACCCAAATGCAAGGAAATCCGAAATTATTTTGAATATTTTCCCGAACGCGTGTAGAACAGGCTCTCCGTAGGGACGTGCTGCGCACCCCGTTTTGCCTCCGACCATAGGGACGTGCCGCGCACGCCCGTTTTGCCTCCGACCGTAGGGACGTGCTGCGCACGTCCGTTTTTGCCGAAGCGATCATTTCAGATTTTCGATGATCTTAATATCACAGACATGCAAAGGGCCGGACGTGCGCAGCACGTCCCTACGGTTCCGATGGGCCTTCTTGTAGCGCAGGCCGCATCGCCGACGATGCTTTCCTCGCCTGTTCCTTGGTTAGCTTACGTGTCCAGATTTCGAGATCGGTGTGGCATGGTTTTCCCATATAAAAATAATAAACGAAAGGATGTCCAATGAAAGAATACAATGTCACCCAAAGCCCGTTTGTTGCGAAAAATGCGGATGAGATCGATGCGTTCTGCCTCTATGCGCGTATGACCGTCGAGAGATTCATCCTCGTCTGCCGAAGAATAAACCTAATGCCATCTTATGATGTCTTCCGGTTATGGATGGAGGCAACCCCAAGATAAGACTGCATGGAAAAATCCCATTAGAATCGATCAAGCTCCGATAGGAGCGGCCTGTGAAAAGGTCACTCCTAACGGAGCTTTTATTCCAACGGATAACGATTTCTTCAAACGGGCCACGCCTACGGCGTTTAAGGACTATGGGAACCTAAAATACACCGTGCGCCTGGAAGCCCACCGATGAAGGCTTCCGGGCACACGGATTTACCTTACTTTTTTGCCCCAAAAGATGTTACCTTTCAACCCTTTGCGGGTCTTCGTTATATGAGGTATCTTAAAATTTTAATTGTTCTCGCATGGGCCGGTATTTGCGGCCCGGCTCTCCTGCGCGCCCAAAGTAACCCGCCATTTCGCAACCCCTCGCTGGATTCGAATTGCTATTTCCCGCAAATTGGCGTACCGGGCGAGATCGATACGATTGTGGGTTACTATGGGGAGGGTGGAATTGGGTACTACATCCATAATCTCGGATCAAAGCCGGATGGTACCCCCGGTAATATGCTAATCTCCACCGCTGCAATTGAACCACCGATGCAGCCGTTTGAAATTTCAACGGGAGCAACTTTCAATCTCCATGATCTTCACGAGGTTGCTCAGACGAATCTTCAAATCGAACCCTCAAACATTCGTTTTGGTCATTTCCACGATCAAAGCCATCTCGATATTTTTGATGAAGAAAACTGGATTATTTATTGGGCCGACGATAATGGGAACTACGATACCGCCCGTAAAACCAAATTAATGTCGAATATTCATGGGAGCTATGGAATAGGAGTGAGTAATGGTGTTTTCACCAAAGCTTATATTGCCCATTTGATAAGCGACACTCTTGATGACATTGTCGTTGGATTTAATACATTCGATAGCGTTCAAGCGAAGGACTCATTATTCCTTGATTTATTTCAAGCGACTTCTTTACAATCAGAAAGTGTCATAATTTATGAGGATACCTCACAAAAGATTCCATTCATTACTGGATATTACAATACCCACTCCACAATGCAGGGAGATTTTAGTGGTACAGGCCGGGATGACCTGCTTATTGCCGACTATTACGAAAATCTCTTTTTTTACAAAAACGACCCGCCGTTCTCGCTTGATAGCTTAGTCCATACAATGCTATATGATACACTGTGGGCCAGGCCATCCCAGTGGGATACGAACATTATCAGCAACGGACAGGAGTGGCTTTATGGTAGGACTCTCGCTATGCACGCTTTGCCGAAAAGCCGAGGGGATAATTCCCTCGATTGGGTGGTCATGATTCCCACATTCGATAGTGGTAATGCGATTTTCATTTTTAAGGGCGGCCCCGATTTTGGCTCTCATCGCATAACTATCGATAGCGCGGCGTATGTGATTACAGCGCCTCAATTAGGATTTCAAAGTTGGCCTGGAAGTATCGTCGATGGAGGAGATATGACCGGAACTGGAAACCATGTTCTTTGCACGGGAGGCGGTGGCACGAGCTATACCGATGAAACTTATTACTTGACTGGTCAGGCGCTTGACAATAAAATCGATATTTTTTACGGGAACACCGCTGCTGGACCTCGGGACACCTTGACGGCGAATAATGACAATCTTGAAGACCTATTGCTGAGTAATGCATACTACGGCGACTACGGAACTATTTGGCTCATGTGCGGCTCCAAAAGCATTCCTGTGCATCTCAATCCTCAGTTCGCGGATGTTGTAAATATTCCGCAAGAGAATGGAGCGGGAATTACCCTTTCGCCTAATCCGGCTCAAACGTGGACAGTGGCAACCATCGTTTGGCCTCAATCGGAGGATGGCCAATACTGCATATACGACATGTTGGGAAGGAAAGTGGAGCATGGTTCCATTCAGCTCTACGGCGGCGCGGAACAGCAGCGCATTTATTTCAGTGGAATGGCGCAGGGTGTTTATATTTACACGATCGAAGGCGCGCACGGTTCCGCCAGCGCGCGGTTCGTAAAATTAGGCGGCGCAAGCGGCACTTCGGGAACTTCGCAGCCGAGCATTATTCAATCTATGAAAGACGCAAGAGATGGCAAGGCTGATCCCGCCGGGTTAACACCGCCCCCAGACATAAAATAAGCAGAATAACCGTAGGGACGTGCCGCGCACGTCCGTTTTGCCTCCGACCGTAGGGACGTGCTGCACACGTCCGTTTTTGCCGAAGCGATCATTTCAGATTTCCGATGATCTTAATATCACAGACATGCAAAGGGCCGGACGTGCGCAGCACGTCCCTACGGTTAACAGACTGGAAAGCCTGTTCTACACGGTGCCACGATCAGGAATTCCATTCTTAATTCTTAATTCTTCATTCTTCATTCATAATTTCGAAGATCTGGCCCAGTATTTGCTACAATTAAAAGCTGTTCAGTCAAATGAACACCGTCAATAGGGATACCAATTGTGATGTTAAATGTCAGTTAATGAATATCGGAATTCACCTGTCAGGGAGAAAAAAGAGTTATATTTGTAATTAATTAGAAGTCATGGTGCCCGTGAGGACTTGAAAAAGCGATTGCGGGACGTTTTGAAACCACGCTAAATACAACAGAGCCTATGATACGAATGAACACCCTTCGCTCTTTCGTCGCCATTGCCGCGCTCGGTCTCGCGCCCTTGGTAACGAGCTGCTCGAACAAAGCAACGGAAGAGCAAATGAAAACGCTGCACGATCTCGATCAGCAGCGCGATCAATTGAAATCGGACTTGAGTAACGCGCAAAATTCTTTGCGTGATTCGCAAGGAAAATTAGCCAGCGCCGACCGCGATCTATCCGATTGCAAGTCGGATACGCAGGCCGCGCAAGCTGGCCTTGCCATGTGGCCGAATGTGTGGCCCGATAGCGCCGATTGGCGCATGGCGGCGCCATCCGGCGGTACTATGATGATGAAACACTAACATAAGGAGAAACACACCAATGAAGCATATGACAAAAACAATTCTGATGCTTGGCGTAGCGCTCCTTATCGGCGCAAACGCCCGCGCGCAATATCCGCAGGATTTTACCAAAGATCAAGCGGATTCCACGATCAAATTCCGCACCACGGAAGTGGCCGGATTAAAAGACCAGGTTGCTACCACGCAGGCCGCCGCTCAAAAGGCAGCAGCCGACGTGCAGCAGCGCATGGCCGATAACACCCAATGCCGCGATGCACTCTATGCCATGCTCGGCAGCGACCGCAACGGCAACAATGCCTATCTCGAGCAGATCGCCCGCGATGAGCAGGAACTCGCCGCGCTGCGCCAGATGAACAACGGCCAGCTTAACGATAACAAAGCGCGCGTCGATGCGCTGGAAAATGAGATTCGGACTCTGCGCGGCAATAAGCTCGTGCTCATTCCCGATCACAAACAGCGCGTCCAAACGCTTTCGACGAACTTCATGATCATGAAGCACGGCATGGTTCCACCGAACATGACGTACACTGTCGGAACCTGGCGTAAAGATCGCGATTGCCTCTGGAATATCGCAAAGAAGCCGGATATCTATAACGACCCGTTCGCGTGGCCAAAAATTTGGCATGCGAATCAGGAGATGATCCACAATCCGGACATTATCCAGCCCGGTATGCAGTTGACGATCCTCAAATCGCCGATCACGCCGGAAGATAAAGATCTCACCGGCTATCGCCATCGCCGCGTGCATACCAGCACCAATTGATTCCTAATGTATTTTAGGGCATGAAAATCGTCCTTCCTGTTGTTGCAGGAAGGACGATTGTTTTTTATACATGATTTTATAATACAAACGCATAATCTTTGGAAGTAATCGAGCGTAAGATCAGGCTTTCTCCCGGCGATCCGATGAGCATTCTCGGACCGGGAGATCAATATCTCCAGCTTATCGAGCAAAAATTCGATGCGAGCATTGTGGCGCGCGGCGATACGATCATCGTTCACGGCGCGCCGAACGAAGTCGCGCAGATCGAGCGTGTGTTCAAGGAACTAAGTTTTGTGCTCTCGAAAGCGGGGAAGCTTTCCGCGCGCGATGTTTCCACCGTGCTCGATCTCATCGAGACCGGCCCGCCGGAAGGAATGCGCGGCGAGGAACTGGATTCCGTCATTCTCTTCGCGCATCACGATGCCATCAAAGCGAAAACGCCGACGCAAAAAGAGTATTTTCAGGCCGTTAAAAAGAACGATATTGTGTTTGCCATCGGCCCTGCGGGAACCGGAAAAACCTATCTTGCCGTAGCGATGGCGGCCTCAGCGCTCAAGAATAGGGAAGTAACGCGCATTGTGCTGGCGCGTCCGGCGGTCGAAGCAGGGGAAAGCCTCGGGTTCCTGCCGGGCGATCTCGCGCAAAAGGTCGATCCCTATCTCCGCCCGCTCTACGATGCGTTGCAGGAAATGCTGACCGCCGAGAAAGTAAAAAGTTTTATCGAAAAGGGAGTTATTGAAGTAGTTCCCTTAGCCTATATGCGCGGCAGAACGATCAACAATGCCTTTGTCATTTTAGATGAAGCACAAAACGCGACTCCGATGCAAATGAAAATGTTCCTGACGCGGCTCGGCACGGGTTCGAAAGCTATTATCACCGGCGATCAAACGCAAGTCGATCTTCCTTCCCGCAGCCAGTCGGGACTCATCCAAATTCAAAATGTGCTTCAAGATGTAGCAGGAATTCGATTCGTCTATTTCAATAAAGTCGATGTGGTGCGGCATAAATTAGTGAAAGACATCATCGAAGCCTACGAAAAATTCCACGAACGCCCCGGTCACGGCGGCGATGAAGAAATGGCCACAGAACGTTCCGAGTTCCTTCCTTTTCCGAACGGGGATCGGGGCAGAGGGTAAGATAGCTATATGGAATTATTCCATTTTGGATTTTTAACTGTGACCTGGATGGACATCATCGATGTCCTCTTAGTTACGTTCCTTTTTTACCGTCTGTACGTTGCGATGCGCGGAACCATTGCTGCGCAAATTTTCCTCGGATTGCTGATCGTCATAGCAGGTTCCCTCATCGCCCGCGCAACGGATATGAAAGCGCTCTCGTGGCTGCTCAAAACGCTTACGGATATTTGGGTGATTGCGTTAGTTGTATTATTTCAACCGGAACTCCGCCGGCTTCTGCTTTTTTTGGGAAGAAATCCCGTCATCAAATTATTTATTCGATTTGACGTTAACGAATACGCCGATCTTGTTGTCGGCGCGCTCGAGGAACTTCGTCAGCGTGGGGAAGGCGCGCTTATTGTTATCATTCGGACGACGGACATCAAATTGTTCGTCGATACCGGGCTTCCGATTCGTGCGATTATCTCGAAGGAATTACTCGTCTCTATCTTTAATCGGAAAGGGCCGTTGCATGATGGCGCAGTGGTCATTAAAGACCGTTACATCGAGGCCGCGCGATGCACACTGCCGCTTTCCGGCGTGGAACGAATCGGGCAGCGCATGTTGGGAACCCGCCATCGTGCCGCGCTCGGGATATCCGAACAGGCGGACGTCGTCGCACTCGTACTTAGCGAAGAAACCGGACATTTTGCATTAGCGCAGTCCGGAAGGCTTGCAATGAATCTTTCCGTAGAAGAAATGCGCGCGCGGTTAGCCAGCGCGATCACCGGCGTGGCTAACACAAAACCAACAAGTCAGGAACAACAACAAACGCGCGATTACGCGCTGGAAGCACGGGAAGCATTTGATAGATAGAAACCAGAATGTACAAACGGCCCATCGTGGCCTTGTTTCGGAAAATCGGGAAACGCTTGTTGAATACCTGCGATCGCGTGGTATTAGCGATGAGCGTGTGTTACAAGCAATGGCGTCTGTTCCCCGCGAGCGCTTCCTTGACCGCACGTTTGCTGCACGGGCGTATGAGGATTCTGCCCTACCTATCGGTGAAGGACAGACCATTTCGCAGCCTTACACGGTTGCGTACCAAACACAGATATTGCATCTGAAACCCGGAGAAAAAGTTCTTGAGATCGGAACAGGTTCCGGCTATCAAACAGCGATCTTAGCGAAGATGGATGTTCGCGTTTTTACCATCGAGCGGCATGTCGATCTCTTAGAATCGGCACGCAAGCGATTAGAAGCACTCGGTTTTCATCGCATTATTTCCCGCGCAGGCGATGGAACTCGCGGCTGGCCGGAGTATGCGCCGTTCGATGCCATTCTCGTAACCGCCGGCGCGCCGGATGTTCCGGAATCGCTCACCAAGCAGCTAAACCCGAACGGCGGCAGGCTCATCATTCCCATCGGCGGCAGACAGAACCAAAAAATGTATCTCATCACTCGAAATGGTGACGATTTTGCCGGCGAGGAACTTATCGGCTTTGCATTCGTACCGTTGATCGGGGCGGAGGGGTGGGCAGCCTAATCCGAACGGCTTCTATAGTTTACTCCAACAAGAGACAGGATAGAGATTCGATTAAATGCAACCGCTTTGAGGGTTGAGGAGTTTGAATTAATCCCGATAGCTATATGAAAAAATTCGTAGCACTATTCATGTCCTTTCACTCCCGCTTCACGCACAAAGCTTTTGGGGCATCGGTGGAAGTGCCATTTTCCAAAAGACGCTCTCATACGGCGTATTCGGGCAATGCAGTGGAACTGCACTCGGTGGATTAATTGGGATCGAATTCGAGGGCATAGATCGTGAGCCGCAATATCCCGTTTATACAATGTATAATACGAGTTTTCAGGGTGCTCCTACGGTTCCTGATGGCTGGGAATATATATTATCGGGATCGTATTGCTACCAGCTTTCTTCTAACTTTTTTGCCGGTGCAATCATTGGTGTGGCATTGAGGCAAGAGGAGTATTTTTATCAGAAGCCAGCGGGGTATTCTCCAGACCCTACGGGCGTATATGTGAATGGGAGCGGAACGAATCCATCCGCATTCGTTCCTAACTTCGGTGTTGCAATTAAGTTGCTTCCCTTGACATTGGAATACTCTACCGAGGGCGGTTTCGGCCTCGGTTTCGAGGCAAGAATTTAATAAGCGAAGTAGCAGTTAAAAGCAAGCCCGGTACTTACTTAATAAGTGACGAGCACCGGGCTTTTTACTTCAAACAAAATTGAAATCATGGAAAGCTTTAGCAATGAGGATACCGTTTATGAGAAAGCGAATGGCAATAAATGGGAGATATACGGAAGCGCCGTTCACCCAGAGGATGAACTTCCTGCCCGGTGGTTATGCCGTCGTTGGGAAAATAGCAAACTCATAGAAAAAGATTTCGCTGAAAACGAAATTACTAAAAGCAAGCCTCCCATTACAAAGCATTTTTTTTAGATGGCTCTTTGGCGGTTCTTTTCCAATTTCCTTAACAGGGTTTTTGATATAGTTTTTGTTGTTATAGGGAAATGCGAGCCGCCTCCGAAACCTTTTTCAACCAACTTTCAACAGAAGCCTCTGTGATCTCGATGAGTCTCCAAGTTTCTGCTTCTGACTGCTGAATGCTAAATCGGCTTCTGTATTGAGCATCTGGAATTATTCGAACGTGCTCTGGTGCTTCTGAGTGCCAGATGAATCTAAGTCCAAACCCTGACAGTAAATCTTCTTCGTGCAGATCAATGATTATGCTACTTTGTTCGTCGGGTTCCGACTTAATCGCAACGTCGAATCCTTTCGATTTATACGATTTAGCAGTCCGCTCAAAAATTGGGTCTATTATTTGGTGTTGGTATTCCTGAAAGTTCATACATTCGGAACGCCTAAGATTCGGGGGCCGTTCTCGAATACGACACTGCTCTTGTAAAAGCTCTATTAAAACGTTGAAACCAAAAGCCATTATAGTTCTTGTTTGTATTGCGGGTTATTCTGGAATAACTTTCTATCACCGCGAACATCCTGATGATGAGCCGATAAAGGGAATTGAGGAGTTTCCTATATTCTCGCCAGTGGCAGGTGCAACGGTAAGTGCGCCTCTCGGTCTCCAGAGCTATGAATTAAATGATTCAAACGGGGGTCTTATAATCTGAATTAGGCGCCGAAATTTGAGCGAGGATTTTCCTGGTAGTAATAGGGTTTTGATTAGCTGTGCAAGAAAAAATATTAGTCATCACCGGCCCAACCGCTTCCGGCAAAACAGAAGTTGCGGTGGGTCTTGCTCGCTCCGATCCGCGAATCGAGATCATTAATGCCGATGCGTCCCTTCTTTATCGCGGCTTCGATATTGGTACTGCCAAGCCCGGAAAGGAAATTCTTACCGAGATTCCGCATCATTTCATAGACATTCTTGAACCGAACGAGCAATTCAGCGCCGCAGAATACAGTAAACGTGCCCGCGAAATAATCCGCGAAATTATCTCGCGTGGAAAAACGCCAATCGTTGTTGGCGGCACGGGATTTTATATCGATGCCTTATTCGATGGACTTTCTTCCATCGAAATTTCTGATGAAGAATTATCTATTGCGAGAACTCGCGCTCAGAACGAAATTCAAACGGAGGGATTCGATGCCATGCATGAGAAACTTCGTTCCATCGATCCAGAACTATACTCGCAAATTCAACGCGAGCGAAATCCCATCCGGTTGGAACGCGCGTGGTCGCATTATTACGCAACCGGCGAGCCGCTCGGCGAAACACGAAAGCGTAAGCCAGAACCATTTGAATATCACCCGGAGTATAACGTGCTTACAGTTCCCAGACCAGAGTTGTGGCAACGAATTGAAGATCGGATAGAAAAAATGCTTGCAAACGGTTGGCTGGATGAAGCGAAAGGACTAATGCAAAAAGGCATTACACGTGCCATGCCTGCGATGCGCGCGATCGGATATGGAGAACTATATGATGTGATCGAAGGCACACGATCACTGCGCGACGCGCGGGAACGCATCATCTTCCGAACGCGCCAGTATGCCAAACGGCAGGTGACGTGGATGAAGAAATATAGTTAGATCCTAAATTTCGTCCAGACGTGCTCGGTAACGAGGAACGCAAATCGCAGCAGCCCGAGTCCGAGCGGGAACCGAAGTACGTTCCCAGTTAGGCTAAAGCCGAACACGACCGCTACACATACGAGCAGCCAAAAGGGCCAATGTTTTATTACGGTACGCATGGATTATTCTCCTTTCGAGTGAATAAATTTAATGGGTTGAAATTTCGATAGCATTATCCTGTTGCAAAGGTTTTGTTACCCTTTTTTCTACTTTGATCGCGGTCGATGTTTGCCGTTTCCCATCTATTTCGATCATATTGTAATAATACCCTCCGCCGCGAAATACCGGATAAACGGCCCCGCCGCCATTCAGGCAGGGGATGTCATCGCGCGTATAGCTCCCGGTAAAATGAATGTGTCCGTGCAAAACCATATCCACGTCCATCGCCTTAAAAAGTTTGAAGAGCTGCCGTTTGCCGTGAAGTTTCAGGGTGCGCTGCTCGATCCTTGCGGCAATACCACCGCGAGCAATGCCATCGGCAAGTTCCAAATGCGAAACATCGCGCGGGCGGAACGTGTGGTGATGAAGCAACGCGATACGCGAAGAAGCCGTATTCCACGCATGATGTTTAGCAAGTTCCAGCGCCTGCTGATGTGCTTCGGGAGAAATAATTCCATTCGAGCCGACCGGATTGTGCAGGAACGAATATCGCGCGATGGAATTAAATCCGAGCAGGCACACATTTTTGATGCGCTTCAGAAATGGATACCCTCCCGCATCCATCGTGATGGTATCTGAGAAGAGTTCCGCAAACATATCCTGGAAGATCGAGACTTTTTCATCGTAG
>CAWCCK010000043.1:0-59395 GCA_963794025.1 Ignavibacteriota bacterium | reverse complement strand
TAAAATTCCACGCAATAATGCTATCGGCGGAAACGGTGTCCACCGATGAGTGAACAATATCCCACCGATACGATTGCGCCCGTGTGCCTGACGCGCAGGTCAGGCACACGATTGCAACGATAAGTGAAGTTTTAAGGCGTCCCATTAATTCTTGACGAACTTTAGTTCCGTCTGGCCTTCGATGACATAATAGGTTCCAGCAGGCAGTTTCGAAACATCGATTTGGAGCGGCCCATTCATGGGTACCATGCCATTCAGAACCGCACGTCCAAGAACATCCAGAACCTGAATTTGCATTCCTGCTTGAACCGATATAACGGTCAAAAGCTCGGAGGCCGGGTTCGGGAATAGCTTCAGACTGGAGTCGATTGGCTGAGGCTGAGTAACTCCCGATGCAGGATCGATAATATACCCACCTCCTTGACAGCCAGTGCTCCAACAGACATTGTATTGCTGAGAATTCCAAGATCCTCCGAAGGGCGGCGGACATGGAATATCTGCAAAAGCGTGATTATAGGTGCAATTCGATGCCTGAATGCTATACGAACTCGGTGGGGTGAATAGCCAGCAATATTGGCACTCTTCCTCGCACCATAGGGAGCTGCAGGGGAATAAACCCTCCCCGGCTTGGCCGGGATTGGGGTCTATCACCGCAAGATTCCAGCATTGGCCAATGTATGCCTGGACAACGAAAAACGTCCCACTTTTATGCACTCTGGTGTATGAGGATCACGTCCTGCGAAGAGCTTTGCCAGCAATCCTCCGACGTCCTCGATTAGCTCGGTTCCTGTCAGTGAATCGCAACTGGTTCCGGAGTCGGGAATGATATCACTTATCCATACTTGGACCGTACTGTCGTTTAGATATCGAGAGCAGTAGTCATACGTGACGTAGCAATCGGTTCCGGGTATTTGGATGTATTGCTGGCCATATATATCTGATAGCCAAGGGACACTATCTGGATTTGGCACGGGACCCGTTGAATCCGGGCATTGCGCGCGGGCATTGTGATTGATAAGAAACAAGCCGCAGCAAAGAAGCGCGGCGAAAGCAAACCGACTATATGTTGTAATCATGACGATTAATTGTTTTTTATGAGCAAAAGCTTTCCCGGCTTTTTCATCTCATGATTTATGCCAGAAAAGTAGATTTAACGGACACAAAACTACGGAATAAGAACATCACAAACAATGCTATTTTCCTCACAAAAAATCACAAAAACTCACATATAATCACATGCAATGATTAATCACTCTTTAGTCTGCTATTTGGAAGGCATCAACAATTCTGAGGTGTGAACTTTTAGTGCTCGCGCAAGCCTGTCCATCGAATCTAAGCTAATGTTTACATGACCTTTTTCAAGCTTATTCACATAATCCGGGCTAAGTTTAGATTCAAAAGCCAACTTCTCTTGTGTCCAGCCTTTCGTCATTCGAAACCTGCGAATGTTTTTTCCAAAAAGACTGCGACTTGACATTAGCACGAAAATTACGTATTTTCGTGGAATTGTGGTCAGTCACAAATGACTACTCTCATCCGTGAGCACAAATAAATCGGGCATTAATGAATGAACTAACCATGTTAACGGGTCGAAAAGCGGTTTAAGAATTTTGCCATGCCAAAAGCCATTGAAAATCTTGATATTTGGATGAGAATTGAAACAAATGTACGTTTCGTTTACCCAAACTTTCTTCAGAACCTTGCTGCAAAGCACGGAATGCTCACCGAGCATGAAATCCGAATTTGCATGTTGACACTTTTAAAGTGTCCAGCAAATGAAATTGCAGAGATTATGGAATTTAATGATACCCATGCGGTTCACATGGCATCATCACGTTTGCGGGAAAAATTTGTGCTTAAAGATGAGACTCTCATTGGTTATCTTCTGAAACTTGCCAATGTGAAGTAACTCATAACTTTAACTGAGCGATTTCGGCTTTTCGAGTGTTACATGCGGCAGTCCGTTCTTTGCGGACTGCCGTTTTTTTAATCATCGTTTGAATTCCATTAACGCTAATCAGAAATCACGACGAAATGTACTCATTTCGCCATCGCTGCTATCGGCAAATTTTGCCGATCTCGCATCGAGCATTCGGCAAGCCGAAGATGGTGGCGCGGATTGGCTGCACATCGATGTGATGGACGGGCATTTCGTTCCCAACCTCACAGTTGGGCCAATTATCGTCGAGGCGCTGCGCCCACTTACAAAGTTAACGTTCGATGTGCATTTGATGATCGAAGATCCCGATGCGTATATTCCGCAATTTGTCAATGCCGGCGCAGATCGCATCACCGTGCATCAGGAAGCATGTGTTCATCTTAATCGAACGGTCGCACATATTCAATCGCTTGGTGTAAGCGCCGGTGTTGCGCTGAATCCCGCTACACCGCTCGCAATGCTGGAAGAAATCCTGGGCAATGTAGATCTCGTGCTTTTAATGAGCGTCAATCCCGGATTTGGCGGGCAATCGTTTATTCCCTCGCTCTATCGTCGCGCGCGAACGCTGAGGAATTGGATCGATCGGGAAGGATTCCCGTGCCTGATCGAAGCCGATGGCGGAATCAAGCTCGATAATGCCGCGCTCGTCTATGAAGCAGGAATAGATGTCATTGTTTCCGGCTCCGGAATTTTCGGCGCCGAAGATCCTGCACATGCCATTCAAACGATGCGACGAGCTTGTAACGAAACGCTGATCGTAGAAGTGTAAATTTTACTCTTTAACGAATTTTTCGGCATGGGAACCACTCATCATAAAATATATTCCAGATGGAAGCGAGGAAACGTCAATCTGATTCCCGCTCCTGGTGATTGCATAGCTCCTGCCCAACGGGTCTTCGATGGAAATCGTTCCAAAAACATTTTGCACGTTTAGCGCGTTTGTAGTTGGATTGGGGAAAATACTAACACTATCGTTCGTGCTGATGGAAGAAACGAAGTTACCCGAAAGTGAAAAAACTTCATTGACGTTAAGCGGAATCAAGGCATCGTTTTCACCACCCATTGCATAAATTTTGTTATCAACAGCGCTGGCACAAACTTCGTCGCGCGCGATGAAATCCCCAATCGTTACCAGAGTACTCCAAGTATCTGAGGATGGATCAAAGACTTGGGTGCTGGATAGATCGGAAGAAGCTCCATAGCCACCCATCACGAAAATTTGGCTATCGATAACTGCGGATCCATGACCGGAACGAGCAATAAAAGTCCCTAATGTATTAGGCATACTCCATGTGTCATTGGAAGGATCAAAAATCTCGAGGGTATTTAGGCTATTTACACCGGTAGAGTCAGTGCCACCAGTAAAATAGATTTTATTGCCCATTACACTACAAGTCGAAAAAAAAGGGGGAATGAAATTTCCGTTCGTTGGAAGCGTACTCCAGGTATTTGTAGAGAGGTCTAAAACCTGCACAGTACTTGTGACGCGAGGGCTGAGCGTCAGATTGAGTGTATCTCCTCCAAAAACATAGATTTTATTTCCAATAGCAGCGGCACAATGCCCCCATCTATCAATGAACGTACCAGATGTATTCAGCGTAGTCCAGGATACAGCAACAGGGTCGAAAACATCGACTTCGCTGACGAGGCTGACATTTGTACCAACCCCGGTTTCTCCACCAATTAAGTATATCATCCCATTCACAACAGATGCGGTATGAAACGCACGGGGAAGAGTAGTTCCAACCGTCTCAGGCGTACTCCATGCGTTTGCCGAAGGATCGAATTCTTCGAGAGTGTTTACAATATCCCCGCCTCCACCAATATATCCACCAAAGACATAAATTTTATCGTTAATTACATTTGAAGTAAGAGCAAGCCTTGCAGTAAAACCTGAAGAGGACGCAGTGGCCCACATGCCGGATTGCGATCGGCACATCTCCGAAAAAAAAGTATTGATAATAAGTGAAAAGATGAAAAGTGATGCGTACTTAATTTGCATGATTCTAATAAATTTGCATGATTCTAATAAAAAATTAACTGCGGCCAGAACCTTTTGTTGCTGGCCGCAATAGCTGGAGTAACCCGATACTGAGAATTGTTATTCAACCTCCTAAGAATGCAACAACTGCCGACCAGAGAGAGCCAACCTTGAAGGCATTTGTAAACCTACCAATAAAACCTGAACCGGTAGCAAAGCCAAAAATCCCACCGGCAACGTCCGCTGCAGCAGCCAAAATCCCATCAGTTGGGCCACCCAAGCCCCCACCTGTTCCCCATAGCATAGTGGAATTAACAGCTATCGAAACTAAAACACCAAGCAAATAGTCATGGGTTCCATTAGTTCCATATCCATCAATGGTTGCCCACTTAACCTCCCATTGAGACTGCATTGCGGTGAGAGACGCCATTCGTGTTGAAAAATTCGTTTCTCCCAACAATGTATCTACCACAGCCCTACAAGACGAATCCTCATCGGCGGCTAAACTCGCCAGAGTTATTTGGGAATCCATCAGCGCTTGCCATGGCGTGGTTGAGCTTAAATAGGTTCCTGTTTGAGCCAAGCTATCCTCGGATGTGTATGCTGCGACTATGTTCGTTATTCCGGTGGTATCGATATTAGTAGAATCAAGGATAAATTGACTCATCAACTGCTCAAAACGGGATGCCTGTGTAGATACTGGAAGCAGATTGAACCCCGAATAGCTTCCAATACTATCAGATAAATAGACTATAAATGCATTGTGAATAGTCCCCACTTCGGCAGGGTCTGAGGTACTCAGAGAATATATTGAATTAGGCAGAATCTTGGAACTAACTGGTGTAGTCTCATGGGAGCATCCGCTGCTGAAAATTGCGGAAGCACACACCACTGCCATTAAAGGAACGGCATGTTTTAAGTTTTGGAAACAAAGAGAATTTTTCATTGACGTAATTGGCTATGAAGTTGGTTAAAGATACCCGCTTACCGTTCGTCGGCACCGTTTTTTTAGACGGCACGGCGCTTCGAATGGATGTAGCGTTTATTATGGACAATTTCCCATTTCCGTACAGGATATTGTCCATAGCATAAATACTAATTCCCGGTCTTTTTCCCCACCATTTTTGAAAAATTTTTAAATTGTTTCTTGTGTTTTCTGGCATTATTTTTGCTGGGGGGGGGACATACTTCCAAATTCCCATGCAATTTCCTGAATTCGGTGTAAGGCACGCTCGAATGAATGATAGACCGCCTTGAGCGATCGTCCCTGCAACTCCGCAATTTCCTCGAACGAAAGTTCCTTCCGAAAATGAAGTTCCAGAATCTCGCGGTAACTTTCGTTCTCCATGTGGGAAAGAACTTCGTCGTTAAATTGCCGCCGTTCGTACTCTTCCTCGGCTTCATCGTTCGCGCCGAGATCGAAATCGTCATCCACGATCGGCCTTTCGCGCTTGTGATGCTTGAGATACTTCTCGATCGCTCTCATTCCGGCTTTCCATAAATATCCGGCGGTATTGTCGTTATGTTCGAGTGTTCCGTTCTTCGCCGCCTCACAATAGGAAGTGAGTCCCTCTGAAACGGCAATAGAAATTTCTTCCGGTGGCACGGAGTAATATTTTCTATGCAGCGCTTTTTCGATCAGCGGTGCAATGCGGTTAACTTCCTGGGCAAGGTCATCGAAGTTTTCCATATCTTCATGGGCAATGTAGGTTGAATGAAAAATCGAACTTGATTGGAAACATCTCTCCAATGCGTTAGTTCCATATGCAAGAACCCGCTAAAGAACGAATTCTGAGATGTTATTTTGACAATATTTTTCAAAGGACATTACCTGTGAATCGCAACCAACCTCTTTTGCTTTCTGTTTCGACCTATATCAATGCCAACATTTAAGATCACGAAAGGAAAATTTCAAGGAATTCAAGCCTGTGCTAATGCCGATGGCGTTATTGCCGCCGCCGCAATGGATCAGCGCGGTTCCCTGAAAAGGAGCATCGGCAAAGCGATGGGCCGCGACGCCACCGACGCGGAACTCACGCAATTTAAAGTTTCTGTTACAAAAGTTCTCACGCCGCATGCAACCGCTCTGCTTATGGATCCGGAATATGGCTTACCTGCGATTGCGGCACGAGCGCCGGGAACCGGAGTGCTGCTTTCCTACGAAAAGACCGGCTACGATGTAACCATCGCCGGGCGTATGCCCGATCTGCTCGATGACTGGAGCGTTCTTCGCCTTGCTGAAGCGGGCGCGGACGCGATAAAAATTTTGTTGTACTATAATCCGTTCGACGAAGAAAAGATCAATCGTAGAAAACAGGCGTTCATCGAGCGTATCGGCGCGGAATGCGAAGCCATCGATAAACCGTTCTTCCTCGAAGTGCTTGCGTATGATAATAGGTACGATGAAAAAAGTTTAGACTTCGCAAAGCTAAAACCGAAATATGTCGCGGCATACATGAAGGAATTTTCTTTGGAACGTTATGGCGTCGATGTTTTGAAAGTAGAAGTACCCGTCACTATGAACTTCGTCGCTGGAACTTCTTCTTTTTCCGGCAACGAATCCGCTTATACCCGCGAACAAGCAAAACAGCTTTTTCAAGATGCCTCGAATGCTGCAACAAAACCCTTTATTTATCTGAGTGCCGGTGTAACCGACGAAGTATTCCGCGAAACGATCGCACTTGCCGGTGAAGCAGGCGCGAAATTTTCCGGCGTACTCTGTGGCCGCGCAACGTGGCAGGATGGCATCCCCATTTTCGGAAGCAAAGGAACTCAAGCATTGGAGACATGGCTTTCCGAGCGTGGAGTTCAGAATATCGAAGAGCTGAACACCATCGTTTATGCACACGCACGCCCGTGGTATGAAATATACGGCGGTCTTGAAAATATCGATGTACTTTAGAAAATTGAAGATATTTAAAGAATCCGCATTTTTTAGAGAATCACTCCGCACAATTACAAGTTGAAGAGGACTTGAGTCCCCGCGCACATAAAACCGTTACGGAACAAGAGCAGCCTGCCTCGCCCGGCCCGATCGCCGAGCCGGAGGTAGAGCAGCCCGTGGTACCTGCTCGCCCATCGGGAACCGCAAAACAGCAGGAAGATAAGCTGCTTGTGCAACGCGCGCGCGGCGGCGATCAGCTTGCGTATAATGAGCTA
Source organism: Ignavibacteriota bacterium (assembly GCA_963794025.1). Classification (GTDB taxonomy): domain Bacteria; phylum Bacteroidota; class Ignavibacteria; order Palsa-1295; family Palsa-1295; genus PALSA-1295. The sequence continues at coordinate 52,316 of CAWCCK010000043.1, read as the reverse complement.
GTTAAACGCCACAAGCATGGGGTAGAACGGCTCGTTCGTCCGATGGTGCGCAGCGCATCGAGCGATGAAGTCGAAGATCTTGTGCAAGAAGCGCTCACGAAAGCGATGCTTCATCTCAATTCTTATTCCGAAGAATACGCGTTCTCGACGTGGCTTTATCGCATCGCCACGAACCACGCGATCGACTATCTTCGCCGGAGAAAGCTGAATGCGTTTTCGATCAGTTCCCCGCCGCCATCCATGGGCGGGAAACCAGATGAAGAAGGCCGCGAATACGAGATCAGCGATTCCTCCTGGGTTCCCGATGATGTGATGGTCTCGAACGAACGCACCAGTATTATCGAGCAAGCGATCGATGAATTGCCGGAGAACTATAAGCGCATCATCCGTCTGCGCCATAACGACGACATGGAATACGAAGAGATCGCGCGCGTGCTGAAACTGCCGATGGGAACCGTAAAAGTGCATCTCCACCGCGCCCGCGCTATGCTTGCGCGTATGCTCGATGGAAAAATTTGAACTGTGAACAAAAATTTCTTGCGATCGGCCTGGATGCTATGTGCCGCGCTGCTCGGATGTGCGGTGTTCCAAAGTTGCGCGACATCCTTTAAAAACGTTTTCGTTCCCCCCACCATCCTGCTGGATTCGACCGGCCCGCACTATCTCCATAACGTCTCGGAAATTAAATATTGGGATCGGATTTCTTCCGCCAATCACGCGACAAACTTTGCATGGATGGATTCCACCGAGAAAGTTCACGAGATGTATGAATTTTACGATAAGATCGTGGTGCTCTCTTTTTTCGGAACGTGGTCGCCGCCTTCGATCACGGAGTTAGCCGCGATGGATAGCGCCCGCTTGGTAGATACCAACGTGTTTTGCATCGGAGTTGCCATGAAAGAAGGAGTGAAGTTCGGCAAAGCGGTGCGTCTTATCGATTCCTTCGCGCGCGCGCGAAGTATTCCGTTCCAACTTCTGATCGGCAGCCCGGATTTTGGAGACACGTACAGCGGCATCGATGTAGTTCCCACCACGTTCATCATAAACCCCAAGCGTAAAATAGCGGCAACGTTCGAAGGCTATGTTTCCGAAGCAAAACTGCTCGAAGCTATTTCGGAGGCGGAGAAGAAGCAATAAACATTCAATGCTATAAAACAAAAAGCATGGCTTTAGCCATGCTTTTTCAGTAGCGGGGGCAGGATTTGAACCTACGACCTTCGGGTTATGAGCCCGACGAGCTACCACTGCTCCACCCCGCGATCTTGTTATGCACACCCAACTTGTACACCATGTACATCGTTCCACTGTCATAACGCACCTATTTAGGTGCAAACTTAAACTGATACTTTCTTGCGACGAATGGACGTACGTAAGGCAGCAATAGTTAGCCAGAAAAATCCAGCCATCGTCCCCATGAACCATATTCCTACAAACGAGAAGAAATCCCTTAGATTTAGCTCTCCGGTCTCCACACGAGTGAAACAGAAAATGCAAATGCCAATGGCCGCTAAGACAAGAATTCCAATACCAACGTATTCTAAAATCTGATTCCGTTTCTCGTTTCGAGAGTATCGCAATGACGCAAGAAACAAAAAAGAGAGCAGAGGGATCATAAAAATGAACAATAAAGACTCGTGGGTAATAAAAACTGAAGGAGAAAGAATGATAATGATTCCGATTGGAATTGGAGCCAATCCGATTGCTGGGATTAAACAGAACGTAATACACAAAGGAAATAGGTACTCATTTCTCGGCCTACGAATCTGCTTTCGATGGTGGCGGGAATCTATGTTTGAGTCCATATTATTTTTTTCACAACGTTACGCTGGAACTTGCGCCTCTTCCCATCTTTCCGCCATCGCTCTCAAATCCTCGACATACCAATCCCAATGATAGAGCGTTTCGGGGTCGAAATCCGCGCCGGTAGGCCATTCGATGGTTTCCAGATCGGGGTTGATGCGAACCTCGGCAAAACATTTTGGATCGCGTAATGGGCCGAACCGTTTGCCATGCAACACCGGCGAAAGATCGACTTCGCGCTGAAATCCATCTTCGAACGTAAGCCGAAGCGAATGCGGACCGATAACGTTCGCGGCCTTGATCGAATGTAATTCGTGTGCGGTTTCCATTACTGGACGAATTAAGCAAGTACCGGTTCTTCCGAATAACTAAAGGAATGCACGTCGGCTCGGTTCGAGGCATGTTCCATCGTCAACGCGATCAGGTTGCCGTTAGCATCATACTCGGCAAGCGTATTTTCATCGAGGTCGCGAGATTCCTCGCGGAAACCCTCGGCAAATTCGACGAATAACGTGTCGGTATCTTTAAAATAAGTAACTTTCATTTCTCTTCCTCAGGTTTCGGGTGCTTAAACGACCGATCGAAAAGCGCGTTGTGAACGGTTTCTCCATCCGGTAGTACAACAACGCGCAAGACTCTATTGTTTGCTTCGGGAATTCGCGCACGGCGTTGGAAGCGGCCATCCTTTTGCTCATTCTCCCATTCTGGATTATTTAAGGTGCGTTCAATCCACTCCATCTTAATCCAGGAGCGATCGGATTTCCGCATATTTCGCAGAAAGTACTCGGTTGTTTTCACTTCATCCCCCAAAGATACTCCCCTGCTCCTCTGCTGGCGGCGGTGGGCCGCTCTGCTTCTTCCCAGAAGAAGCTTTGGCTTGGTCGATCTCGCTGTCTTCATCGGCGGGAACGTTTGCTACGGCGGCGAGACGGTCGCCTTCGTTTAAGCGTACTACGCGGACGCCCTGCGTATTCCTTCCCATGACGCGAATTTCCGCAACATGCTGGCGAATGACGAGGCCATCCTTCGTTACACAAATGAGATCGTCGTTATCCACGACTTCTTTTATCGCGACGAGCTTGCCGGTTTTTTCCGTGGCCTTCATCGTAATGACGCCCTTGCCGCCGCGACGTGTGAGGCGATAATCCGAAACTTCGCTGCGCTTGCCGTAACCTTCTTCGCTTACGACGAGCACGGTGGTTCCCGAACGAGTCGGGGCGATCATGCCGATTACTTTATCGCCTTCATCGAGTCGAACGCCGCGCACACCGGCAGCCGTGCGGCCCATATCGCGCACATCTTTTTCGTTGAAGCGGCAAGCCATACCTTCGTGCGTACCAATGATGATTTCCTGCTGCCCATTGGTGAGGCGCACATCTTTAAGGGAATCCTTTTCATCGAGCGTGATCGCATGGACTCCGCCACGACGAATGTTGCCGAATGCCGAGAGCACCGTCTTTTTGATCGTACCGAATTCGGTAACCATTGTAACGAAATGCGCTTCATCGAATTGCTTGACGTTGATGAATGCGGTGATGCGTTCTTCCGGCGGCTTTTCGAGCAAGTTAGCGATGGAGCGGCCCTTTGAAGTGCGTCCGGCTTCGGGAACTTCATGCACTTTCAGCCAATAGCATCGCCCGCGATCTGTGAAGAACATAATGTAATGATGCGTGGATGCGATGAACATGTGCTCGAGGAAATCGTCCTCGCGCGTGGCCGCGCCAGTAATGCCTTTGCCGCCGCGCCCTTGTCTGCGATAGCCGGAAACAGGGAACCGCTTGATAAATCCGCCGTGCGAAATCGTTACCACGACATCTTCCTCCGCGATCATATCTTCGATCGTGAAATCTTTCGTGTCATAGACGATCTCCGTTCGGCGAGCATCGCCGTATTTTTTGCGAATCTCGGTGAGTTCATCGCCGATGATCGTCATCTGAAGTTCCGGCGAGGCAATGATAGATTTGAATTTTTCGATCTGCTGAAGCAGGTCGCGGTATTCGGCCTGTATCTTATCGCGCTCCAACCCGACCAGGCGCTGCAAGCGCATATCGAGAATAGCTTTCGCTTGGATTTCCGACAGCTTGAACTGCTTCATCAATCGGCTCTGAGCCGTCTCCGCATCTTTCGAACCGCGGATGGTCTTAATCACCTCCTCGATGTTATCGAGCGCAATAATATATCCTTCCAAAATATGCGCGCGTTTTTCCGCTTGATCGAGATCGTATTTCGTGCGGCGCAACACAACATCGTTCCTGTGCTCGATGTAGTATTTTATCATCGAGCGGAGTTCCAGCACGCGGGGAACTCCCTTCACAAGCGAAAGCATGATAACGCCGAACGTCGTCTGCATTTGCGTGTGCTTGTAGAGATTATTCAGCACCACTTTTGCGATGGCGTCGCGCTTCAGCTCTATCACCACGCGCAGACCATCCTTATCGGACTCATCGCGAATGTCGGAGATGCCTTCGAGCTTTTTATCGCGCACGAATTCTGCCATTTTCTCGATCAGGTTCGCTTTGTTCACCTGATACGGAAGTTCCGTCACAATAATAGATTCCCTATCGTTCTTTTGCGTTTCGATCGTTGCGCGGGCGCGGACGAGTACGCGGCCACGTCCTGTCGTATAAGCATCGCGGACGCCATCGTAGCCATAAATAATTCCACCGGTTGGGAAATCCGGCGCAGTGACGAACTTCATCAGATCCACGCTCGTGATGTTGTTATCTTTAATGTAGGCAAGACACGCGGTCACTACTTCCGTGAGATTATGCGGCGGGATATTCGTCGCCATACCGACGGCAATACCCGTGGAACCATTAACCAACAAATTCGGAATTCCAGCTGGCATCACGAGCGGCTGCTGGAGCGTGTCGTCGAAGTTCGGGCCGAAATCTACGGTCTCTTTTTCGAGATCGCGCAGCATTTCCATGGCAAGCGGCGTCATCCTTGATTCGGTGTAACGCATGGCCGCCGGCATATCGCCATCGACGGAACCAAAATTTCCCTGACCCTGCACTAAGGGGTAGCGCATCGAAAAATCCTGCGCCATGCGAACGATGGAATCATAGACCGCCGTATCGCCATGCGGATGGTATTTACCGAGCACTTCGCCAACCACGCGCGCGCTTTTCTTGTATGGACGGTTCGGGCCAAGCCCTAACTCGTTCATGCCATAGAGCACACGGCGATGCACGGGTTTCAGTCCATCGCGCACATCCGGCAGCGCGCGCGAGACGATCACGGACATCGAATAATCGATGTACGAATCGCGCATTTCATCTTCAAGCTGACGGGGTAAAATCTTTTCGGTAATGGTTGCCATTGGGGGAAGTGTATGAGTAACGGGTACCGAGTACTGAGTGATATGCCGAGCACTACTCGGTACTTATTCACTCAGTACTCGGTACTGAAAATTGGGGATTGTTTGATAACGAAATTATGGCACGATTAAGTCCATTTTTCGTAAGAATATAGAGGTTATTTCCAGGTATTTTTGTAACCCAATAATCGTAGGGACGTGCTGCGCACGTCCGCCCCTTTGCATGTCTATGATAGTGCGATCATCCGAAATCTCCGGTTATCACTACGGCAAAAATGGACGTGTGCAGCACGTCCCTACGGAGAGCAGGCAGGTGCAGAACAAGCTTTCCAACCCGTTTACGGACTTCCAAGTCCCGCAATATTTGCAGCCGAATGATCCCTGCTATTTCAGGATCACCACGCGCGTGTTCTGAATCTGATCCCTCATTCGGAGCTGACACACATAGCTTCCTGCCAGAAGCCCGGAGCCATCCCAAACGTATTCGTTCGTACCAGCCGAGAGATAGCCGAGACCCACCGACTGAACCTGCTCGCCTAACGCATTGAATACGCGAAGTGAAACATCTTCCGACGTGGGAAGCATAAACTGCAACTCCGCCGAACCGGTAGATGGATTCGGAGAAATGGTTACTGAAGATGCGTGTTCGAGAGGATCGGCAACCAGGGATTGCGAAGATGTGGTGAAACTCCATACAACACTCGGCGCGCTCCAGCCTGCTTCATTGTCTGCTAAAACTTCCCAATAGTAGGTTTGGCCGGCAGTAAGAAAAAAAGAAGCTTGGATCGCATCAATCGGAAGCTGCGGCATATCGGTAACAACCGTATCCATCATTGCCTTATCAGAGCAGATGATCAGGTAATAGCCGTAAGGACTGTGATCAGACGCCTGCCATGCAAACGAGATAATGGTATCGCCAACAAACGCGCCATTCACAGGAGTATCGAGCACAACTGTGCTCGGCGGAAGGTCAACAAAAAACGAAGCGGCTGTTGACCACTGCCCAACCTGCTTCAAATTCTTTCCTTGCACGCGCCAATAATAGGTCGTGCTGTCCTGTAATCCACTGACTACCACAGAGGTTGTTGTAACAGTCGAATCATTCTTAATTAAGTTCTTGAACTGAGCATCGGTTGCGATCTGAATGTGGAAATCGGGGGCAGACACAGTATCCCATATAAACGTAACGATAGAGGTATTGACAGTATTGCTAACCGGCGATACTAGCGTAACCAGCGTCGGAAGCCCACTGAGATCGGGGGAAAAATCGACTTTGATATTTACGCCATTTAACTCAACCTGCTTGGTGACCGGCTTTGAAAATGGGCCACCGGTTGCCATTACTGTAACAACACCACTTCCGGTAAAAGGAATAGCATATCCGCCGGATGAAGAAGTTACCGCATAATACGAAGAACCCGACGAAAGCGTGATCGTAACGCCGGCATCGCCTTCGCCTTCGTCGTAAAAACCATTCTGATTAGAATCGGAATAGACGACGCCGAGCACGAACACCTTTGGCCCAAGCACGAAATCTTCCGTCGTGAGAACGGGGCCGACATCACCATTGGGATTTCCACTTCCATTGCCGGCAACCATTCCAAGCCCAACTTCGGTATAGATCGCGTCGTCGGAAGCAAAGTTCATGATATTATGCCGATGCCCAAGACCGGAGTTCCCAAAATCGATGAGGAACGCGGCATCGTCATAAAATACATCGGAATCGCCAAACGCAAAGACGTTTTCACCAAGGGCGCTCCAGTCAGGGTAAACAGCATTGATCCGACTCTCCGGAGAACCGTCAGGCCCGACATGATACTCGCTGTCATAAGTGATCATCGCTTGATCGTGCCCACGTGCCACTGTAAGCAGATCGGCATTCATCGCTAATGGCGGGCGTGAGGGATAGGTTGGAAAATCCGTGGCTACCTCAGTTCGGCTCGATGAAGGGAACCCATTATATTCATTCACCACTCCAGGATCCTGCGTAGTAGAAAGAATAACGCCTTCGGAATCCGGATTTGCTCGCGCAAAATTGATGTATTCGAGCATGAGCTGCTCCTCGTCCGTAGGATTGCCGCAGTTGTATTGCGTACCGGAAAGTGTGTGCTCTTCTGAAAGAGTCTGCATCTTCCCTTTTTTATCAGCCACATTTTTCGATCTAAACGCCTTGCAAGGGGCATGCGGCGAGGAAGCAGTCTGCGAGGAAGCAGTCTGCGAGATCGCCTGATCCGGCAGGAACAGCGAAAAAACTATGGCGAGGGATGCGAAAAGGATGAAGCGGAATGATGTCTTGAATTGCATAGAAACGGAGCAAAAAATGGATTTGAGTGTAACCATTATTTTAGAATAAAAAATCCCTTTTCCAAGCTTAGTCCAACCCAAACACGCGTGTCATCCTGAGCGTAGTTCTTCTCTCGAAGCATCGCCCACGATGCTTCGAGAGAAGAACGAAGTCGAAGGATCTCTGGTAGCGCATGAGATTCTTCGCTACGCAAAATCTCCGCTCCGCTTCGATTTTGCTTCACTCAGAATGACATTTTAACTAATTAAAGGTTAAAACAACCTCACCTTATTACCACTATCCGGCCAGTTTCGATCTGCTCACCTTCGCGCAGTTGATAGGTATAGCTTCCCGCAGGCAATTTCGAAAGATCGAGCTGATAGTCGTTCGAACCCGACGGCTGTTCACCAAGCGCGAGCGATTCAACATTCTCTCCGAGCGTGTTGAAGATATTGAGCATTACATCCGCCGCTGTTGGCATAGTGAAACGAAGATGCGTCTGCGCGGCTGCAGGGTTAGGCCAAACGGATGCTGCGCTTACTGATGGCGATGTTCCCCTGACAGATAAAAAAGATTGTGGGATAACAAAATCAACTTTCACATTCTCGGTATCAATGTTTATAGTCTGGCTGAAGGATTTACTTCCTAACGGTCCGCCCGAGGCTGTTACCGTGACGCTGCGCGACCCTTCATCAAACGGAATCGCATACCCGCCAGAACCGGTCGTTACAGCATAATATGAAGTTCCCGACGAAAGCGTGATCGTAATTCCAGAATCTCCCTCACCAATATCGTAAAGCCCGTTGCCATTTGCATCTGTATAAACTACGCCGAGGACAAACGTAAATGGTGCAGTAAACTGGTTATTTATCATTCGGCGGCCAAAATCTTCTGTAATGAGAATCGGCCCAACGCCTTTCGGAACGCTGCTATCGAGAATGGCAATACCCACTTCGTTGTAGATCGCATCGGTCGAAGCGAAATTCATAATGTTGTGCCGATGCCCGAAATCGGGATTTCCCCAATCGACGAGAAAGGCGGCAAGAATATCATCCATACCGTTGCCATAATCATACACGTTTTCACCCCAGTTCGACCAATTTATATAACCCGCGTTCTCGATGCGCCCTTCGGGCCCAAGGTAACCACCATCTTGAGGATAAAGGAGACTATCGCTATTATCCAAATAATGGTATTGGCTATCGAGTTTGAACATCACGGTATCGTGGACACTCGCGGAACTGCAAAGATCGGCATTGAATGCTAATGGCGGACGCACGGGATACGTCGCAAATGCGGAATCCACCTGCTGTGGAGTCGGCGCAAAATAGCCCTTTATTGTTGGAAAATAACTGAAATCCAACACCACTTGAGCGGTAGTATCGTTCTCAAGCCGAAGTCCTTCGGCAGGCGGATTAGCGCGGGCGCGATTGATGAGTTCAAGCTGATATTGCTCCGCGTTCGTCGGGTTGCCACAATTATATTGCGTCGTCGAAAACGTTTGCATCGGCGATCGAGCATTGATGTGATGTTGCGCAGAAACGGCTGTATTAGAAACGACAGCCGGCGGCGGAACAAGCTGAACGCCTGCAGATTGCGCGCGGGAATTTTCATCGCTGAACGCGAGAACTAATAACACAACCGATAGAGATAGGACGAATCGAAATGATATAAGATAGTGCATGGATAGGAAGCAAAAAAATGGGTTTTTAAGGAAACGGTAATGAAGGGATAACAAATCCCGTTTTCCCGCAATCGGAACAATCCGGTTTATTGTTCGTCATAAGAGCATCTGAACACGTCATTTTCCCAAATTCTTAATTCTCAATTCCTAATTCTTAATTAAGCAAAAACGTATGTGTGGTATTGTAGGCTATATCGGTAATCGTGAGGCAACTCCCATTCTTCTTTCGGGCCTGAAGCGGCTCGAATATCGTGGGTATGATTCTGCGGGGTTAGCCCTGCTCGAAGATCTGCCGCGCGCGGTCTCTTCGAATGGGAACTCGTCGTCGCTTGTACATTCCACGCAGTTGGTGATCGAAAAATGTAAGGGAAAAGTTACCGATCTCGAATCGCTTTCGGCTGGATCGCCGCATCGCTCCACTATCGGTATCGGCCATACGCGCTGGGCTACGCATGGCATTCCGAGCGATGCGAACAGCCATCCGCAAACCGATCAGAATGAGCGACTCGCGATTATTCACAATGGCATTGTCGAAAATTATTCGCATATCAAAGACCGGCTCCTCGCGCGCGGACACACGTTTCGCAGCGAGACAGATACCGAAGTCCTTGCACACTTAATTGGGGAATTTTATGCCCCCCCCCCGACCCTCTCCTTGAAAAGGAGGGGGAGAAAAGAAGCCTCACCGAAGCCGTTCGACTTGCGCTGAACGAGGTAGTCGGCGCGTATGGCATTGCCGTGCTCGCCGCAGATGCGCCGGATGAGATCGTGTGCGCGCGAAAAGGTTCGCCGCTCGTTATCGGCGTTGGGAATGATAACGATTATTTCATCGCAAGCGATGCTGCCGCTATCATCGCGCATACGCGCCAGGTGATCTATCTTTCCGATAACGAAATGGCAACGGTTTCGCGTTCGGGAATTAAAACGCGCACCATTTCGAATGTCGAAATTACCAAGCAGGTGGAAGTGGTCGAGATGGAACTCGAAGCCATCGAAAAAGGCGGCTTCGATCATTTCATGCTCAAGGAAATTCACGAGCAGCCGCAAACCATCACCGATGCCATGCGTGGCCGTGTGATCGAAGAAGAAGGTAATATCGTTCTCGGCGGTCTGCAATCGCATTTAGATGAATTGCGCCGCGCGAAACGCCTTATCATCACTGCGTGCGGAACAAGCTTTCATGCCGGACTCATCGGCAAATACATGATCGAGCAATACGCGCGGGTTCCTGTCGAGATCGAATATGCAAGCGAATTCCGGTATCGCAATCCCATCGTTGACGCAAACGATGTGATGTTTGGCATCAGTCAATCCGGCGAAACGGCAGACACACTTGCGGCCATGCGCGAAGGCAAGCGCAAAGGCGCGCTCGCACTTGGAATAGTTAACGTCGTTGGTTCGACGATAGCGCGCGAATCCGATGGCGGCGTGTATATTCATGCCGGTCCTGAAATTGGCGTGGCTTCCACGAAAGCATTTACTTCCCAACTCACGGTTCTGTCGCTGCTGACCATCATGCTGGGCAGAATGCGACATCTTTCCGTCGTCGATGGCCGCGCAATGATCCGGGAACTGCTCGAAATTCCCGAAAAAGCGCAAAGTATTTTAGACGATACGGAGTCGAAAATAGAAGAGATGGCACAGATTTTCAAGGATGCCGCTAATTTCCTTTATCTTGGACGTGGATATAATTATCCAGTTGCACTCGAAGGCGCGCTCAAACTAAAAGAGATTTCGTACATCCATGCCGAAGGCTACCCTGCCGCAGAAATGAAGCACGGTCCGATCGCGCTGATTGATGAGAACATGCCCGTCGTCGTGGTTGCGCCACAGGACGATGTGTATGAAAAAGTTCTCTCAAATATCCAGGAGGTTCGCGCGCGCAAGGGGCATGTCATCGCGATTGCCACAGAAGGCGATGAAAAGATCAAATCGCTTGCAGAGCAAGTGATTTTCATTCCCAAAACGCTCCCGCTCTTCACGCCCATTCTTTCGGTAATACCATTGCAACTACTCAGCTATTACATTGCGACCGCGCGCGGAGCGAATGTCGACCAGCCGAGGAACTTAGCGAAATCGGTGACGGTGGAATAAAGATAGAATAGCTGCTGCTTACCTGCCTCGGCGAAGAATAACGGCAAGCATTCTCCCCGACCGTTTGCCATCTCTTCGATAAGAATGCAATCGCTCATCCGATATCGTGCAGAGCGGCGATACTTCGATCTGGCTTGCAGGAACTCCTGCAAAAAGTAATTGATCGTGGTTCGCCGATTTTACATCGAGCAGAAACTTCCCGTTATGCAGATCGACCACATGCTTTTCCTCGAAGAGGGTTGCTACTTCAAGTCCAACTTCATATTTCTCCACCGATGCCGATGCGCCGATAAAGGCAAAAATATTTGACGGCGATGCTCCTAATTCCATCATTTTCCTCACAGCAGCTAACGCGATCATCTGCTCCGTTCCGCGCCAACCGGCGTGGACAGCAGCGATTAGCTTTGCCTTCGGTTCATAAAGCAAAACCGGGGTGCAATCAGCGACGGTAACGCCTAAAAGCACATTCGGTTCTCCCGTTATCAGCGCATCGGAATCTTTTATAATGCCTTCATCGCCGTTTACAATATTGATATTCGAGGAATGTATCTGATTTTGATATACCGTTTTCGTTCCTGCCGGCACACTGAGTGCGTGGAAGAATCGTCGCCGATTTTCATCCACATTCGCTTGCGCATCGCCAACGTGGCTGCTCAGATTCATTCCCAATGGTTCCGGCGAAACGCCGCCAGTGCGCGTGCTTTGCGCGGCGATAATTTCGGAAAATTGTAAGAAAATTTGAGGGGTAATAATCATTTTATTGAACCGTGTGGCATCGGGAATATATTCCCGATGCTACATGGATTACTCGGTAATAATTAATTCCTTTCGTCTTCGGTGCGCTTGTTCCCGGCGGTATTTCGGGCGTTCTTTTAAATAATTTTCTAGGATCGCTTGCACTTCAAAAAAATCATCGAAGGGATGATGCGGAATTCCCAGTTCCCCGCATTGCCGTTTCAGATCGCGGCACGCGAACACCACATCCGCCATCATTGCCGGACACCAATCGGAATAGCCATCGCCGATATAGACGATGGTGTCGGTGTCGTCGCTCGTCGTTAGCAGTAGCGCGCATTTGCAGGATGCACAACGGTCGCAGCCTTCCCGCTGATTTGGGAACTCATGTGAGAGTGTTCCGTCATCTTTCAATTCGATCGAGTTCGTCCAGAATGGAATATGGGCAAGACCATTATGGGCTAATATTTCTCGGATGTAACAGGAAAATCCATCGCTATCAATGTGAAGATCGATCCCATTCGTTCGGCAAAATTCCGCAAATTCGACAAATCCCGGTTTAAGCTGCTGGGCTTTCACGATGCGGTTGAAACCCTCGACATTCATTCCGTTAACGGTTTCGCAAGCGATCTTCAGGCATTCGGCGGCAGACTTCACACCGCTATCGAAATCTTTCCACACATCGAACGCGATCTGCGTTCCGAATTGCGCAAGGATTTGGGAACCGACATCCATCGTTGTGATCGTCTCATCGAAATCGCAATAAACTTTGTACATGAAATTATTTCCTTGCAATAATCTCCAAAACCGCCGGAGTGATGACGCGCGTATGACCATCCGATTCGAACGCAACAAACTCCCGCTGCAATGCTTCCACTTCCCCCTTCGTCATATATCCCAGATCGGCAAGCCGCCACGGCGACACTTGAACAAATGATTTAGGCCATTGCCAAATATAGTTCTCCGGTGAAACAACATGAACGATCGGCTTAACGGATTCAATGTGAAGCCCAAGTTCCTGACACCACGTAAGAAGTTCCGGCGCAACATCGGGCTTGCCGCCTTCCGCGTACCATCCCTTCAGCACTGCTGCGATAAAAACATCGAACGCGGGTGAAGGCGATGTAAAACCAAACGTGTGATAATGGAAGTATTCGTGAAGAACTATTGTCCCGCCAGGTCGCAAGTTTTTCACAACGCGTTCCAACAATTTTTTAGGGTTCCGAAGAAACGCGAAGAGCCACCGGGCATACGCGCCATCGAGTTGCAGCGCTGGGAATTTCTTCTTCATCGAGATTCGCGCAATGCGTGGAGATATTTTGCAATCCGTTCTTTGTGGCTTCGGCATCGAGATAATTCAGAAAATCGGAAGAGCGATCTAACGCGATCACGCGCCCGGACGGACCAACGATCTCCGCCAGATCCATGCTGAGGAAACCCGGCCCCGATCCAAGATCGAGAATCGTCTGGCCCGAAGTGAATCCCGCACGCCGCCACGCATCGGTTACATCCGGCCGCCAGACGCGATGCTGAAGTCCGAGCCGTTCAAGCTCGGCGGAGTGGGTACCGAAAACATAGTCTTTTTCGCCGATTCCTGGCATAAATATTTTTTTTTGCATTAGGAGTTCATGAACTTTGGCAAAGTTTTCATGAACTTACGCGATTTTGTTTCTATAAGAAATTGGTGCCTGTTATATTGATACTAATATACGTTAGTATCATAAAGAAGTTAGGGAAATTCGAAAATATTCCGTGTGTGACCGATTCCTAAGTGCCGAAGGCACGATGTACCCGCAGCCCAGGGTGCAGCAAGCATCGCCCACGATGCGTGCGGAACCCTGGGTACGATTGAGATGAAAAATAATTAGCCCTGAAAGGGCGATGTTAACCGACGGGATTTTACAACGCCCTTTCAGGGCTATGGAAACCCAAAACAAACGTTAACCCACCCGCCGCGGCGGGCGCTTCGCTCCATGCTGGGCTGCGGGTACTGCGTCGCTACGCAACTCAGGTTTCGGCAAGAGCTAGGATGTCACTCACGAGTAAGTATGTGTATACAACAATCCTATCTGCCTCTGAGCGATCAAGGATTTCAGTATGCGAACCCTTTTGAGCGCCCGCGAACAGAGAATCGAGCCGATCGCCCAGGAAATGTAAATGCGAACCAATGATTTGGTTAGCAATTTTCGAATTGCTATGATCCTCAGCGAAGCAAATGAGTCGATTAATGTAGCTGTCGGCACCGAGGTTGATTGATTTTCCTTTGATAACTCTCGGCTCAGTTGCAGGAAATAATGCATCTGCTAATGCTTGAAGTATCCGACGACAACTATGAGCTGCATTGGACCAGTCTTCAGGATTAGAGGATGATAAATTGTCGTATACCGCCGAGAATTTTTGAACCGCTTGTGGCAATAGGCGGCCAATTGCAGAATCGGCACCTTCACGAATTCTCGAAAACACATCACTCGCAACTCCAGAAAATTTAAGTTCGTAATGCTTGGTCAGAACATAAGAATATAAGAAGGCTCGACGCATTGCCAACCGACGAGCAGCTAAAGTAGCACTCGTTTGTATTTCATTCCTTTCGTGAGTGTTCCCGGGTGGTGAATGTAAGTACTGGTTTGGATTTGCTGATGAAAGTGAAACATTCGGGTCGTGAGCAGCTTCTAATCGAATATGAGCGGAAGATATCTGCTCCTCCAAATCGCTTATGGAATTCTGATACGCATACTCTTCAACATTGTCATCCTTATCTGTTTTTTAAACGTGCGACCTGCAATCCTCATTATTTCAAATATTTCCGATTTTATCCCTTTGCCCTCCGATGGGTAACCACCTGATTCATACACAAAAATCTGATTGCCAATGAAGTCGTTGAGAAGTCGTGCCAAACGGGATGCCCTTAGAACCAGAATCGATAATGGAACCTGATTCAATTCTATTGCGGATAGGATCTCTGTCGAAAGATCCAAAGCTTCCTTTAATGCCGCTGGTGTTGGCGGAATCTTATCTTGTTCGTCGGCCATGTTTCGTAATGCCTATGTTTTTCTCGGACAAAAATAATTGCCGCGCAAAGCGCGGCTATTTACTCATAATAACCTGGGGGGACTCGAACCCCCGACCAACGGCTTAGCAAGCCGTTGCTCTATCCAACTGAGCTACAGATTCAACAATTTAAACGATCCTTTTCAAATTACGTTCAAACTTAGAATAAAAAACAAACCCGGACTACAAATATGTCGTTCCTATCGGAGCTAAAATAGTTCACACCGCCGCTTGCTCTCGCTTCAACGCTTCGCGTTCGATCTCTAATTGGCGGATGCGGCGTTCGATCTAATCAACTACGTAAACGGTTGGGCGATCCTGTCTCGTTCGTAAACGGTGGGGTGACCAAAAGAACGATTTTCGGCTTCGGATGCTTTCCATATACATGGAACCAGAAAATTACATCGTCTCTACTCCGGACGTTCGGTTTGGTAAGCCTCGCATCGCTGGGAGGCGCGTGGCCGTAGCTGACATTGTATTGCAATACAATAATCTTGGTTTGTCGCCGGAGGAAATTGCGGTCGATTATGAACTGCCTTTATCAGCGGTTCACGCGGCTCTGAGTTATTATTACGACCACCGCGAGGAGATTGACGGCTCGATCGCGGAAAATTCCCGCGCACTCGAATCGCTGGCTCGTGAGCGTCCATCCCTCATCGAAAAAGCTCTGCAACACTTAGCACATGCCTGATGCGCTCCGGTTTCACCTTGATGAGAGTTTAACCCCGAAGATTTCCCGAGCCGCACGTCTGCGAGGACTCGATGTTAGCGATTCGCATACGGAAAAGATGCTTAGCGCTTCCGATGAGGAGCAATGGGAATATTGTCAGCAACACAGCAAAGTTTTGATTACGTCCGACGCAGATTTTCTGCGAATAACACGTACGCAATCGAATCACTGTGGAGTTGTTTTTTGTCTCGGAACTGGAATTGGTTCCATTATCCGAAAATTAGAAGTTCTCTCACGCGATATTAATTCGGAAGCCATGCGCGGTCGAGTTGAATATATTCGATAATTGTGATACAGGTCGGGCTGAAAGCGCGACCTACACCGCCGCCTGCTCCCGCTTCAATGCTTCGCGTTCGATCTCCAACTGCCGGATGCGGCGTTCGATCTGGTCGAGTTCGGCGGGCATGGAATCTATTTCGATGCGGAGTTTGCTGGCGGCTTCGTCGATGAGGTCGATCGCTTTATCGGGAAGGAAACGGTCGGCGATGTACCGGTCCGAAAGCTGCGCGGCAGCGATGAGCGCGGCGTCTCGGATGCGAACGCCGTGATGCACTTCGTATTTTTCCTGCAATCCGCGCAGAATGGAGATGGTATCCTCCACGCTTGGCTCACCAACAAAAACGGGCTGGAACCTTCGTTCGAGCGCAGCGTCTTTTTCGATGTGCTTGTGATATTCATCCAGCGTGGTTGCGCCGATGGTGTGCAGTTCCCCGCGAGCGAGCGCGGGTTTCAGGATATTCGCGGCGTCCATTGCCCCTTGCGTAGCGCCGGCGCCGATGAGCGTGTGAAGTTCATCGATAAAGAGAATTATTTCTCCGGCGGACTCCGCAACTTCTTTCACAATGGCTTTCAATCGTTCCTCAAACTGACCGCGAAAACTGGTTCCCGCGACAAGCGTTCCCATGTCGAGCGCAACGATGCGTTTGCTCTTGAGTCCCTCCGGCACATCCCCGGCGACGATACGATTTGCGAGACCTTCGACGATAGCCGTCTTCCCCACTCCCGGATCGCCGATGAGCACGGGATTATTTTTCGTGCGCCGAGAGAGCACCTGCATCACGCGGCGGATTTCTTCCTCGCGTCCAATAACGGGATCGAGCTTGCCTTTGCGCGCGGCTTCGGTGAGATCGCGACCGTATTTTTCCAGCGATTGATAGCGTTCTTCGGCATTCGGATCGGTCACGCGCTGCGTACCGCGTACAGATTGCAGCGCAGTGAGCACGCTATTCTTCGTCACGCCATGCTCTTTGAGCAGCTTCGCGGATGAAGAATTTCCATCCAACAGCGCAAGCAACAAATGCTCGGTGGAGACGTATTCATCTTTCAGCGCCTCGGCTTCCTTACGTGCAACATCGAAGAGCTTATTCAAATTATTCGACGCAAATTGATTCGCGCCTTGCGCTCCGGTAACTTTCGGGAGCTTTTCCAGCGCGCCGGTTACGCGGATGCGAAGCTGCTCGATATTCACGCCAAGTTTTCGGAGCACAGAAGTAGCCACGCCTTCGGGATCCTGAATGAGCGCGGCAAGCAAATGCTCCGGCTCGACTTGACTATTTCCATAATTCGCAGCGATCTCCACCGCCGCTTGCAGCGCCTCCTGCGATTTAACTGTTAGTTTACTTGGATTGATTGCCATGCGTCAGGCGTTCGTAAAAAATTGATATTAAATTCTAACTGTCATTCTGAGCGGAGCATTTCGACCGAAGGGAGAAATGCGGAGTCGAAGAATCTCTTGCAGGTCACGCATGAGATCCTTCGACTCCGTTCGTTTTCGCTTTCGCGAAAACGAACTCCGCTCAGGATGACAATGCTGATAACGATGCTTCTTTGTGGTGGTTACGCATCCGCTCAAACCACCAAACCACCGCTGACGGTTACAGGCGATAGCCTCGCATCGACGATGATCGATGGTCAGCCTGTCGAACAAATTTTTGGCAATGTGAAGTTCATGCAGGGGTCGCTGTATGGCTCGTCGGATAAGGCGTATAAGTATGGAAACGATCATCGCGTGGAACTTATTGGGAATGTTGCCATTCATCAGGATACGCTCGAACTCTATGCGCCGCATGTCATGTATTATGAGTTAACAAGCATCGGATATGCCGATGGCGGGGTGCGCATGTTCGACCGCGACCAGGAACTCACCGCAGACCACGGGAACTACGATGAGGACAATCAACTCGCGCACTTTTTTCATCACGTCACGATGACGCAAGGAAAAAATACGAGCGTTTCGGATTCCATGACCTATTATCGTTCCACGCAAACCGATCTACTCTATGGACATGCTTCTGTTACCAGCGATTCCGGTTCTCTTTCAGGCGATACCATCATCAATATCCGTTCGTTAGGCGAAACAACAGCAAAAGGCAACGTGCATCTCTCGAATGATTCCCTTCGGCTTGCCTCCGATTGGCTGTTCGAATCGCAATTACAAGGTGAGCTTCATGCGCGCGGACATGTTGCCGTTGAGGACATCCAGAACAACACGACGATCTATGGCGATACGCTTGCTCGCTTTGCGAAAGGGAATTATCTGCTCGTTCCGAAACGCCCGCTCTTGCTGTATATCGATAGCTCGCAAGTTCGGGATAGCACCGGGAAAGTCAATACCGTGTTCGATACCATGTTTGTTCGCGCGGATACGATGAAGATCTATCAGGGCGATTCGGCGCGGTTTATCGCCATTGATAGCGTTCGGCTCATTCGCTCGAACTTCAGTTTGACTGGGGGGAAACTTGTCTATGATGAACTGCATGATGTGATGACCGTCTTCAAAGCGAAGCGGCAGCATATTTGGAATGATTCCACCGAGATAGATGCCGATAGCGTAGCCATGCTTATGAAACTGCATCATATCAACCGTATTTTCGCTATCGGACATTCGTTTGCTACCAGCCCGATGGAAGAATTCCCGAATACGGGACGCGTCGATCAATTACAGGGTGATAATATGATGCTCATTGTTGTGCAGGACACGGCGCGTGAACTTTTTACCATGTCGAACGCGCTTTCCATCTACTTTATGCTCAGCGACGATAAGCCCGATGGCGTAAATCGCGCCTCCGGCGATACGATCCGCATGGATTTTAAGGAACATAAAGTAGTTCGCATTGCCGTGATCTCTGGAACCGAAGGCGAGTATTTTCCGGAACGTTTCGTGACGGGGCGCGCGAAAGCTTTCCGTTTAACTGCCTACGAACGCCACGATAATCTTCGCCCGCACCGTGAAGAATTTGTGAAACCGTGGGAAAAACCGCCTGTTATCGCGCCTATTCCGGTTCCGCAAATCATACCCGTAGTGGAACCTGCGCCAACAACAACGCTTCCTACACTGCCTGCCTCTGTCCCGCAGGACACGACCAAACACATAAAACCGTAACTTTTCTTTCATTCGTCATCAGTATTTCTTATGCAAGAACTTAAATCGGAACATCTAAAAAAGATCTACGGTAAACGCACGGTGGTGAAAGATTCCAGCGTGTCTGTCGCACCCGGTGAGATCGTTGGATTGCTTGGCCCGAACGGCGCGGGAAAAACGACGACATTCTACATGATCACCGGCCTCATCAAGCCGGATGAAGGCCGTGTGCTGCTCGATGGCGAAGACGTCACCAAGCTACCCATGTATGCGCGTGCGCGAAAAGGCATTGGCTACCTGCCACAGGAAGCATCCATTTTCCGCAAGCTGACGGTCGAAGAAAATCTGATGGCCATTCTGGAACTTCTTTCGATGACGAATAAAGAACGCAAAGAGCGCACGGAGCAATTACTGGAAGAATTAAGCATCACTCACATTCGAAAATCGTCTGGTTACATGCTTTCCGGCGGCGAACGCAGGCGCTGCGAGATCGCCAGATCGCTTGCTACAAATCCGGCTTACATGCTGCTCGATGAGCCGTTCGCGGGAATCGATCCCATTACGGTCGAGGAGATCATGCAGATCGTTATTCGCTTGAAAGAACGCGGCATCGGTATTCTCATCACCGATCATAATGTGCATGAAACGCTTTCGATCACCGACCGCGCGTATATTCTGATCGATGGAACTATCTATCGCGCTGGCTCTGCGGAAGAACTTGCGAGCGATGAGGAAATTCGCCGACTCTATTTAGGCGAGACGTTTAAATTGGAGCGGTGGCAACAGGCTGCGGGATAAATTTAAATTTTATTTCTTGTTGCGGCGCGGTCCCCGCGCCTTCCCCTGTGGTTATATCAGATACCTTCTCGTTTCATCTAAATGGTAGGCTGGGGAACCCAGCCACTACAATTATTATAAACTGACCCGCCTCCATAATTTAGCGATGAAGCGTGAAGTTACTCACTTTCAATCCTTGATAAATTCCGATATTTCATTTACCAGCGTATCGGAAATGGGCAGATCGGGTTCGTTATAGGTCTTTATATTTTCCGCGCGATCTCCTGTCGTGATCCTAAGAACATGGTTCATGTTTTTAATGAGAACTAACGTTGCTTTCGGATTTGCCGCAGCAAGCAACTTCGCATCGCTCGTATCGACTTGCACATCATTGGTTCCTTGAATTATCAGCGTTGGAATGTGAAGTTCCCGAAGTTCGGCTTGCGGGTCGTATTTCAACCATGAGATCATATACGGCTGAACGGATTTTCGAAACAACATCCAAAGTTTTATTGGAACGTGACTGACCGAATACCCTTCATCGAGCGAATCGAGAATAGCATCTGCGGTATCCCTCATACGTCCGGGCATGTTCGCTAACTGGCGCTTCATATCGATGGCGGCTTTATTTCCAGCACCGGCGATCGAAACATATTTGTCTGCGCTTTTTCCCGCTATCATTCCAATGAGCGATCCCTCGCTGTGCCCGATCACAATGACCTGCGTATATCGCCCGGACTTCTTCAGAGTATCAACCCAGGCCCGGGCATCATCAACGTAATCGTCAAACCGGAGATCGGATTCGCTCGTGATCGTACCCATGCTTTCGCCGATCCCTCGCTTATCATAACGGACGGTTGCAATGTTATTTGTCGCGAGGCGTCTCGCGAGTATTTTATAGGCGTCGCAACTCAACATCGGAAAGCTATTGCCGTCTCGGTCGGTTGGTCCGGAACCTGCAATAATAAGCGCAACGGGAACTCGCTTTGCGTGGGACGGGATACACAACGTCCCGAATATGGTTCCGGTGCTCGTGTGGAGCGCGATCGGGCTTTCGACATAGAGTGTCGAATCAACTGTTTGCGCCTTGCACGCCAGCGTAGAAAGTGCGATCCATGCAAAAATGAGCATTCTCATTTTCGCGCTCTTCTTTTTCATTGTGTCACTCCGAGGCGCGTCCGCATTCGCTTTAGTGCAGAATCATACGTTCCCTTCATGTCGGGGCGCGTGGCTTCCTGCGCTTCGAGTTGGTGCAGCGTTGCAGCGTTCCCAATATCGGCAAGCCGGTTGATCGCCGAGCCGCGGACGGAATTATCGCCCGTGCCGGTACTCGTAAGGTTCCACAGCGCGCGATAGACCAAGCCAGAATCGACAGAAACAAATTTAGCGATCGATTCAATAATGTTCCCACGGGTCATTCTTGGCATGTTATGTGTATCGACAAGTTTGATCAGTTGATCGAGCGACGCATGGGTTTTCGTATGTTCAAGGACGGTGATCGCATCGCGGCGGATGTGATCGCGCGGGGAATTTGTTTTGAGATACGTCAGCGCGTCCTGATAGGCAGCATCGGGATCATACGCATGGAGTGCATTCATGGCCGAACCAACTACGTTATAACTGGAATCCGTAGCGATGATCGAAGTCAGAACCGGCTCGACTTGTTCTTTCGGATAACCATTCAGCACGAACAACTGGATGGCCTGAGCGCGTACATCTGCTCGGGGATCGTTCCGCGAGCGGTCGAGCAGGATTTCCAGAATGGAATGACTTGCGTCCGCCCAATTACCCAGCGTATTCAGTGCGTGAAGGCGAACCGCCCAGAACGCATCGTGTACAACGGCATATTTCAGTGCATCGAACGCTTCTGGCGCGCGGCCAACGGAATCGGGCTGCATGGCTAAGGCCGCCTGTGAACGCTCGATCGCTGCTTTCGCTTGCGATAATTGATCGACCCACGCATTCGGCGTTTTGTGAATATGGAGTTCTTTAATGACGGAATTTCCTTTGTCGAAAATCACCATCATCGGTTTTTCCGGCGAAGGAATATCGAACTGCTGCGTGGAATCCTCGATATGAAGCGTCTGCAATTTCGTCGAGCCGTTCGGCATGGTTAGTTCCACGTCCACCGGCATTCGGAACGTTCCCGTGAGCGTATCGCGCTTTTGCGTTTGCGTGACCGTCATGTGCAGCATTTTCGCGGCATCGTCATAATTGTACGTTACATCGAAGACGGGATGGCCGCTTTTGTACAGCCATTCATCGAAGAACCATTCCACATTCTGTCCCGTCGCTTCTTCGACCGCAACTTCCAGATCGTTCGCTTCGACAGGTTGAAATTGATGCACATCGAGATAATGATTGATGGACGTCCACCAGCCGGAATCGCCAAGAATGTGATGCAGCATATTCAGCGTAGCTGCGCCGCGCGGATAAATGTTCGCCGTATAATTATTTGCTGCAACGATCGGCTTTTTGCCAAGCGTAACTTCGGCTCCCAATCCCGCATTCATGCTGCCTTGATTTTCCTCATCGAATTCATCCTGCCCGTCGTTGAATTGCCGAAACATGGCTTCGAAATAGGTTGCAAAGGATTCGTTCAGCCACGTATTGATCCACGAGCGGCATGTCACCAGATCGCCAAACCACTGATGCGCGAGTTCGTGCGCAATAAGTCCCTCGCTGCTGAAATCGATGCCGGAACGTTTATCGAACATCACATAATCGTTCAGCGTGGTCGCGGTAACGTTTTCCATGCCGCCATACTGAAAATCGGCGATGGCGATCTGA
This sequence comes from Ignavibacteriota bacterium, assembly GCA_963794025.1. GTDB lineage: Bacteria > Bacteroidota > Ignavibacteria > Palsa-1295 > Palsa-1295 > PALSA-1295. The sequence continues at coordinate 29,694 of CAWCCK010000043.1, read as the reverse complement.
TCGTATTTTTCCCACGGATACGGATAGCGTGTACGCGAGGAATAAAACTCGATCATCTTTGGCGTTAGCCCGAAAATACGGTGCGCCTCACTGCCCCACCCCGGATACATCCAATAATCGACATCCTTCCCACGCCATTTATCGGTAACGACATCAAAATGCCCGATCCCAAGCATGATGAGATAGGTAGAATACGGATGCGATTCGTTCCAATGCCACGTTACCGTACCATCTTTATTTTTATCTTTTGAAACAAGTTTCCCATTCGAAAGCGCCTGCTGATCGGCGCGAACGGTTACGAACATATCGGTCGTTGTTTTATCGTTCGGATAATCGTAGGTTGGGAGCCAAAAGTGATTATCTTCGCCTTCACCTTGCGTCCAAATTTGTTCGGGGCGTTCGGTGTAGAACGTATCCGGCGCCATGAAATACATTCCCTTTTTCGGATTATGAACAGAATAATCAATCCCAATGACGAACGGCGTGTGAACCGGCATCACTTTTCCGAGGTGCATCACGAGCTTGCGTCCGCCGGTGGTATCGAACTTTAGCGTGGTTTGCTTACCATGGTCATCGAGCCACACGCGCTTGATGTTCAGCATCGTGTCGTCAAACACAACGCTATCGACCGGCCCCCCTTGCGGAAGAATCTCGAGCGTGTGAATGACCTTCCCGAACATCGTTTTGTTCGGCTCATCGAAGGAGACGTGCATCTCAATGTGGATGGTGTGCGTGATGTGATCGCGCGGCTGCTCGGGGCCGTCCCAGCCGAGACCTTGCGCGAATCCACGCGTTGTGAAGAAAAGAATGGCGAAAGCAAGCGAAAAAAGGCGATATGGGTGCATGTTGTTCTAAAAAATGAAGTAACTTCATGCAAAGTTACGGCAATAAATAGCCGTGGCGCAGAAAGCACACTTGGTAATGCCTTCCACGCCACGCTATTGTTCCCTTCTAACTACCACATTATTCCACACTAAATTCATTATCTATGCCATGCAAACCTGCGACGATCTCCCGATTCATCGGCCTTCAGCGCCGCAATTTGATCGGCGGTCAAGATCGTTTGAAGCTGTGCGTCGAACTCTGCTCGACGAGCTTCCGGCGTGATCGTGGTGTCGGCATCCAGCGTTGTTTGCAGATTTTGGATGAGCGTGATCTGGGTTCCCGTCAGCGTATCTCCGGCAGCAGCAAGCGTGTTTGCAAGATGCGCAAGTTCTATGCTATCGCGCTGGGCTGCTGTTAGCGGAACATGCGATGTATCGAACGGTTGGCGCGGGCCTCTGCGTCCCCATCCGGGAATCGGGCCGCGGCCAAATTGACCCGGCGGACAGATCGGCGGCTGAAGTCCTTGAAGCGCGGCAAGTTCCGCAGTCGTAAGAATTCCCGCAACGCCGGTGTAAAGATCGGTCTCGTATTCTAAGCGCAAGGAGCGCACGGTGTCCGGCGTGAGCTTTCCGGAGCCTTTCAGCGTGGCAAGCTGTGCTTGCAGTGCAAGCCGCAGAGAATCTTGCAAATTCTGTATCTCCGTGATCTGCGTATCTGTTAACCCAAGTTTTTCTTGGATATACTGAACGGGAAAACAGAATGGAAATGGTATGCTCGATGTATCGCCAAGCGATTCCGTATTAAAGAACGCCGTCGCGGAATAATCCGCAGCGGTGATCGCAGTTTCATTCGATCCCGGCGCCCCACTTGGGTTGGAGCAGCTCGAAAGAACGAGCGGTACTATTACAAATAGAGCGAGTAAGGGTGCTCCGATTAGTCTTTTCATATTAGACCTCGTACAAAGAAAAAAGTGATTGTGAAACGGAGGCCCGCTCACAAGAGCAGAGCAAGCATCCATGATTGACGACCAGGCCCATCGCAAACCGATAAGCTACCTGTCGGCTAACGATTCGAACTTCATGAATCATCGGCCTCACTCTTATAACGCCGGAACTCGCTCGATGTCACACGAAAAAATTTATGAAGCGGTTAATTCGGTTTCACGCAGATTTATCTCACAGCAAAAAGGTAGCTTATATTTCTATTTGGAACCACCCGCCCACCCCAAAAGTTATGCGCCAAGCCAAGTGGCGACACCGGGCATTTAGCTCAGCTGGTCCAGAGCGTTCGCCTCACACGCGAAAGGTCACAGGTTCGAACCCTGTAATGCCCACTTCTTCAATTTAGAATTAGGAATTGAGAATTAAGAATTAAGGCCATCCTGCTTCATCCTTTCCATCCTGTAAATCCTGGTTTACGGCGTCAGCATCATCGGAAGTTCTTCGGCTTGCCCATTCATAAGCAGAATACACTCATACATCCCCGGCCCTGATCCGTTCGCATTCCAGATGAAGGAATGATTCCCTCCGGTAAGTTCGCCATCGAATACCTGTGCGACTTTCTGTCCCAGAAGATTCACCACATATATCTCAGCCGCACCGCTTTGGGCGACGTTAACCGTGATCGTGCTCGATTGCGTGAGTGGATTGGGATAGGCAGCGAACGCATCGCCAACCGTCTGTACATTGCTTACGGAACTTAGGCCGGTAAGCCCTGAAAGAGGACACACCCAAATGCTGTCATCGGCGCCTGGAACGAGACCTTGCAGGGTTCCGGCGGCAGCGAACAGTTTACCGTTCCACACCAAAAGAGTATTGTCAAAAAACTGGCTGGTTCCCGGCTGCGTTTCCAAGGTATCGGTTTCGAGCGTCCAGAATGCACCGGTATCCGTGGTGAGATAAATTCCGAACGTCGATCCCACAAAGAGGTTCTGGTCATAAGCAAGAACATAATGGCAATTAAATTCCGGACGTCCTATCAAAGAATCGAATTGCCCATTATTGACCTGCTCCCAATTAACGCCGCCATTCGTCGATCGAAAGACACCCTGACCGTTACCACCCGCAGCGAAAACATCGCCATCCAAAATTGCCAGCGAAGAAATAGAATACAAGTCATCATTCGCTATCGTCCAGGTCATTCCTCGGTCATTAGAAACAAAGACAGAATGACTTGTGAAGCTTGTTGCATAGGCATTCAATCCATCGGTAGCCAGCACTCCGTATGGAGTGCTGTATTCTTGTGTCCACGTCCCGCCGCCATCGGTGGAAATACAAATTCCGATAGACGTTGCCGCAATAATATTTGGCGCGCACACAACAAGGGAATTTATTCCGGTTGCGCCGTCAAAACCATTGGTATCGGGTGCCCAGTTTACGCCGCCGTTCGTAGAAACGAACAGCCCGGAACCTGACGTACCCACAAAAATCTTCCCATCGTAAACGGCAAGCGCAAAGACCGCGACAGAATCGAGTCCATTCGCGATCCAGGTCACGCCGTTATCAGGCGAGAAATACAAACCCGATGGGTTCCCAGCAAAAATGGTGTCGCCGCTGGCGGCAAAGCATTTCACGTTCGATGGCCCGGTCGTTTCTACCCACGGCGGGAAGCTTTGCGCGTGGGACGCAGAGGAAAATGTTAGAACGAGAACGAAAGCAAAAAGTAAAGAGTATTTCATAGTTTAGTATTACGCGGCTATCGCGTGAGTATCATGGGAAGTTCCTGCGTGAGGCCGTTCGATCGCATCACGCACCAATACGTCCCCGGCGCGAGGCCGCTTGCGTTGAATGTGAACGAATGCTCGCCCGCTCCTAATTCCCCATTGTACAGATGCGCCACTTCCTCGCCCAACACATTCACCACCGATAGTTCCGCTGCGCCGCTTGCGGGGGTGGTGAGAGTAATCGTGGTGGATTGAGGAAAGGGGTTGGGGTAGTTAGTGAAAGATTGCTGGATAAGAGGCGGAGTTGAGATTGATGCTGGAACGATCATCTCAGAAAGAGGACGACGATATACACCACTGGCGGCACCATATTCTGTAGCATACCCTGCAAAGAGGTAGAAGCTATCGATCGCGAAATACTGGACGCCTCCTTCATAGGTCAATTCGGATGGTAACCCATCACTAACCGATATCCAATTTGCTCCAAAGTCATTTGTGTAATATACCCCGCCATCTATGCAGGCAAAAAGATTCGTTCCAAACGATGCAAAGTGAAAGACATAAACTCCACCTGGTAAACCATTACTGACGGATTCCCAAGTCCTTGCGCTGTCGGTGGAAAGAAAAACCCCGTTTTCTGTCCCTGCAAACAAATCTTGGCCGATTGTAGCAAGAGATAAAACAAGGGTGTCTGATAAAGCATTATTTACCTGCGACCAATGTTTCCCGCTATCCATGGAGCGAAACACCCCATTCTCCTCGGTTCCCAAGAATATAATACTTCCTATAATAGCGAAATTCTCAGTATATCTTATATTTGAGTCGATAAGAGTCCAGCTTGTCCCCGAATCCCTCGAAAGAAAGACTCCTCCAAGACTTGAAGCGAACACAAATGTTCCCATCGTCGCAAAGCTGAAAATAGTGTTATTTTCCAATCCGCTATCCGTAGGGATCCAGGATTCGCCATCGTTTTTCGATAAATATACTCCTGAAAAGGCCATCGCTATCAAAAGATTATTGCCAATCGAATCGAAAGCTGTGACGTTGTCAGCCCCAACCCCAGGATTGGGGCTGATACAATTCCAAGTAATTCCTTCATCTGTTGATCGGACAGGCCCTCCCTGATAATAGTTATTGGAGGGCACCATGCCTGCAAAAAGGGTATTATGACTGAGGTAAAGAGTCCGAATGAATAGCCCCGTCACACCGGTATTACATGAAACCCATGTTGCGCCGCTGTCGGTGGAACTGAATATTCCATCTCCACGGGTTCCGGCAAAAAGCATTGTGCCCACGAATGTTAGGCATTGGACATTTAAATTACGCAAGCCGGAACTTCGTGATGTCCAGTTTGCACCGCTATCGGTAGAAACAAAAACACCGCTATCCGTTCCCACCCAAAACTCATTCCCGTTCCAAACCAGCGCAGTTATCCAGCGAAGTGCTGTTCGATTATTATCGACGCGGCTCCAAAAGGTCGATTTAATCGGCGTAATATAAATGCCGTTGGTATCGGTTCCAGCATAAAGGTTACCTCCTTTTACTACAAGGCTCAAAACCGTTGTAGAGTCCGGAATATAGCCATCCGGAACCCCCCAAGTTTTTCCGGTATCTAATGAAAGAAAAACACTGGCTTCGGTCCCGGCATAAACCCTGCCACCGCTTGCGGCAAGAGAATACACAGTATGGCCATCGAAGATGGTGTAGGGGAACTGTGTGATGCCACAGGATGTCCAGGTTTTTCCACTATCCGTTGATCGAGCGACCCCATTATCAGCCGCTCCAAAGAGGATCGAACCCATAACAGCGTAAGAAGTAAAACCAATAAAATCAATTTTCACCCCGCTGTTACCAGTATCCGTCGAACGATAGACACCACCACCTGCTCCAGCAAATAGTGTCGAGTCGATCAATGCAAGTCCGGTAACGATACTATCCTTCAAGCCGGAATCAACCACTGTCCAGCTGTGACCTGAATCGGTCGAGAGAATAATGTCATCATTGGTAGCTGCAAAAAGGTTAGTTCCGTCTGAAACGATGCTATTGACTATGCATCCGCCTTTGCCATTCATTAGCTGCCATTGCGCCCTCGCATTGGGCGCACCGAGCGTAATCGCAAAAATCGCAGCAATAAAAATGAGTTTTCGTTTCATAATTGAATGAATTAAGGATAGAGGCATAATCCCCCTATAGTTAAAACGCACAGGGTCACTTGGGTTACAAAAAAATCTTTGGTTTTTTGCAAAATAATTTGGTAAGCCTCGAAATCAGCTTGAAATCGGCACTCCCTTCCGGGAGTGATTGCCCGCATTTGCCCGTTTCCATCACATTCTCATTCAAAATCTCGTTATGGCGCATACAAATTTTCCTTCGTCCGATTTGCAGATCAAGACTTTTCAAATACAGAACGACACCGATGAGCAATCGGTGAACGAATTCCTTGCGGGCAAAACTGTCCGGCATTGGTCGGCGAGTTTCGCTCCCGCGAATTCGCTCCCATCTGCCGATGGCTCGCCGATCGTGCTCGGCGTGTGGAATGTTTTTGTCGCGTATGAAAACCGTCCGCCGGCGGAGTCGCGTCCGGCACAGTCGGTGGAGCATGGTCGGCAATATGCAGCCGGTGGTACTCCGAGGAAATTTGCAGAGCGATCCGGCGATCGATCTGGGAACCAGCCGAGCATTAATCCACGCCAAAGCGCGCCCGCGCCGAAAGCGGAGAAAGTAGTTACCGAAGATTACAAGCCGCAGATCGCGGATGGAGATTTCCCGCTCTTCGATGCCGTTCGCAAGTGGCGCAACACCCGCGCTCGTGAAGCTCGCGTGAAGCCATACAGCTTTTTCAATAATCGGCAGCTTGAAGAATTGGTGACCGCAAAACCGGAAAGTTCCGATGCACTACGCGCCATCGTAACCGATATGGAACCCGGACTGTGGGATAAATATAATAAGGAGCTTCTTGCGTTCGTAGAAACGGCGCGTGGAGTAATATGCAGCCGAAACTCGGTTGCTGAAGTTACCGCATGTGACTTAAGAAATGTCATTCCCGCGAATGCGGGAATCCAGACCCCGGTATACGATAACCTTATGGATTCCCGCTTTCGCGGGAATGACATCTTAAAATGGTCAGCATGATTATAGAAAACCCCAAAATCAGCTCGATTTCTCCTCGATGCACTCTCGAATGAGCCGGGTTTACAGCATGAATTGATGTTTTATGCCACTTTTGCGCATAAAACATTTCTCCTGATGCAGCGGGAAGGCCCAAAAGCAGAAGGGTTTGCAAAGCTGCAACAATCCTTTCGGGACGCCGTAGATAAGGTGCGTGCAATTCTTATAACATCCATTGAAAACGGCTATTCTGAAGCGATGATCTTCCTCGAAATTTCGCCCGCAGGGATGGCAAAATTGATGGATCTGATGCGCGATCTTGCGAAAATTAAACAGAGTACGCAGTAACACTCACCTCTACAAGAACATGGATCATTTGCTCATACCGGGCAGATTAGACGAGCTGGAGCAAGTTCACGAATGGACGCGCCAGCAGCTCGACCGCGCCAGCGTGCCGACGGAGCTTCGGCATAACGTGCTGCTCGCGCTATCCGAATGCGTAACGAACGCTATTCGGCACGGATGCAAGGAATGCCGCACGAGCAAAGTGAAGCTCGAATGTAAGACTGACGATCACGAAATAGCCTTTACTGTGCGCGACCGCGGCGCGGGTTTCGTTCCAGAACTGGTTCCCGACCCCACCGACGGCGCGTTCCTTCATCGCCCCGGCGGACGCGGCGTGTATCTCCTGAAAGCCCTCACCAATGAATCTTCCATCGAATCCTCCCACGATGGCACCAGTGTAACCTTTCGGTTCCGGTGGAAGTAACGGCTTTGATTGGGGAACTGCCGAAAGACAAGATACTCGATGAAATCGCGTATTATCTATACGTCCGAAAAAAACTTGACAACGCCGAGGAAGCCATTAAGGATGGGAATGTTATTTCACATGAGAGCCTCAAAGAGTGTGTTGCGTGATGGCTCGAAAAGTAATTTGGGTCAACGTGGTCTTTTAGTTCCAACGGAAATAAGAACTTCAATCTAATCCCTTCACAAGATCACTGAATGGGACGCGAAGTGCTTTCGAAATTTTCACTAGTTTATCGACACTTACATTGACGAGTCCTCGTTCAAGTGTGCTAAGATAATCAGAGTTCATTTTTGCTCGGATGGCGAGCTTTTCTTGGCTCCATCCTTTTTTTAGTCTTGCAGCCCTAATATTTTCTCCGATCATCTTTCTATGCAACATCGGACAAAATTGCGTATTTTTGTCCTAATCAGTTTGGGGATATATCCCGATTATGGATATATCACTAAAAAAGTTTTGCCATGCCACTCGATCATTCCGAACGCCATTTGCCTGCCGGAACTACCTGGGATACGCTGAATGCGGACTCCAATGGCCGATTGGTGGAACACGCCCGCACATTACACGCCGAGCAGCATCTCACATGGATGGAAGCGCAATGCCTGACGCTTCGCAAGGGTGGGTATAGCAATGGCGAAATTGCGGAAATATTCGTCATTACGCCACATACCGTAGATAATCATTTCCATGCGATCAAGAACAAGAGGAAAAATCTCGGGACAACCGGTAATTCTTAATGAAAACCAAAACAGGAGTTTTTCCAGGAGTTCGATTCCTGAGAAGCGATGTATTTTTGTACTGATCTTCTTGCTGACGGCGCGGCCAGTTCGGCTGGCGCGCGGAAGGCATAAACGAGAGAAGCCGGGCGTTTGCCTGCCCGGCCTCTCGGAGTTTGCCACGATTGGATACACCATCGTAGCGTATTTACATTACTCATTCTTGAAACGCTTATGAAAAAGCAATTCGTTTCCAAATTCACCGTATTTGCCGCAGCGGTGCTTCTATGTTGCAGCTCGTTATTTATCTCTTCGAATGCAAAGGCGCAAGCATGCAATTGCATTACGATCAGCCATTCGCTCACGGTGTTCTGCGATACATGCTGGGATTCTATTTGGTTTGTTGGAATGCCTCCGCATGAACACGCTGATACCATGATAATTTGCGATACCTGCTGGACGTTTGCTCTTACGAACAATTGTTCGTACGGAATTTCCGCGCTCCAGCTTTTCGACTCGGGCGACGGTGGAGGTTTTAAAACGGTCCATCATGGCTGTGCAGAGGTTGAAAACGCTGCGGAAGACACATCATGGGTTGCCATGAACTTTTCTGATGGCTCAATCATGTTTCAGGATACCGGCAATTCTTGCTGGGAACCAGGAGCAACGTTACTCGTCTCGATTTGCAATCCTTTGGTAGAAGGCGATACGATCAACGTCGAATGGTGGACCTGCTCATGCCCGCCTCCGGCAATTCCACATGGACCTCCTCCATACACAGGTAGCCTTTGTGCTGAAGGATTCTGCCCGGGAGGTATAAGATTTATAGTGCCTTAATCAGCGTTACATCTTTTATGAAATTACACAATGAACGTCAAATTCGGTTGCGGTCAGCTATTATGCTGGCCGCAGCCTTTTTTTGGTTTGCAGGAACTGCGTTGGCCCAAACGAACGGAATTCCCGGAACATGGAAGCGAGTAACTACTCTTGGATTTCTTGACGTGAGTTTTATCGATAGTATACATGGTATTGGAGTAAATGACTCCTTTATAATTACGAGTGACGGAGGAAAATCCTGGAATACATTCACGACTACCCGTACGCCTGAAGGATTGGGCGGAGGGCATCCGATTGCATGCACGGGAATCTCTAAAGCTGTCGTTGAGAAGGCTAATTGCGACCAGTTTGAAATTGATGGCGATTCCGTTATTCAAGCAGATTGTCCTGAGGATTCCCCGGACTCTTTTTATCAGACATACACTCCGTTCGCCCAGAAAATGTACGATACTTCGTATGGCTTTCGTTTCGTGCAGGAAGTGCAGCGTGGATCTATAATGAATAATGCCTACATTGCCGTCACGCACGATTGCTGGCACACATACTCAGCGCATGGGGATTCGCTTATTGGCTCGGAACTCTCAACTCATGAGGGTGGCGGAGAGACCGAAATTGATGGTGCAACGATCGTCGATAGCAATGAAGTGTGGGTCGGTATTAATAACACGATCTATCGCACAACAAACGCGGGAACAACGTGGGACACGCTGCTTCCATTCGCGAATACTTTGATCGTTCCCACTTCTGCTCCTAATCAATGTAACATTATCGTTAATAAAGCAACTCAGGAGGTTTACGTCAATCTTGCAACGAAGCCGGTTGATTATCTTTATTCCAGCAATTATGGAAAAACGTGGCAGATCGATTCGGTATTTCATGGACGCATGACAAGTATGTCCGTCGTTGCGCGAGGCGTGATCTGGGGTGAGCTTGATACCTTTTGCATGTGTGCACATGAGAACTGGATTCGCGAACTTGCTTATAGTTCCAATAACGGTTCGACGTGGTTGATCGACTCGACCTCCTTTAAAATCGATTCGATTTTGGGTGGGATGTATTGGTTTGACGCGCGCCATGGATGGATTACAGCGGGCGATCTCAATCCGCAGGGTGATACAGCTCCGGCGTCATTTATTTGGTATTATGATGCCGATGGTAATGCCGATGTTCAGATCAGCATTGTAGGTATAAAATACGGAACAATTCCCATTTATCCAAATCCGGCAACCACTGAGATTTACACGGAAGATTCATACCCATCGCTCCAAATTTATGACCCACTCGGACGAAAATATCCCGTTAATGAGACTGGCAATGAAATAGATATTTCATCGTTCCCGCCGGGCGTTTATTTTCTTTACGATGGCATCACCGCGCGCGCAAAATTTGTGAAGGAATAGACGAAATAGCATTTCTTCACCGCACCCTACCGTTTATTTTTTCTTCCCGCTCTTTTTTGCAGGTTTAGCTTTTGCTTTTGGTTTTGGCGCGGGTTTCTTTTTAGCGGGAGCTTTTTTCGGAGCAGGTTTCGCTTTCGCTTTTGGCTCTGTTTTTTTAGCGGCCTTAGCAGGTTTATGCTCGGGCTTCTTTGCTTTTGCAGCCTTCTCCACCTTTACTTTCGGCGTTTTCGCAGGTTTCGGCTCGGCTTTTTCTTTCACTTTAGGTTTTGGAGGTTCGGGAACTTCCAAAATCTCTTCGATCACGTGTTTAGCCGCTTTCTTTGGTTTAGGAGCATCGGCGAACATGGCGTCGTCATCCTGCATCTCTACCTCTTCGTCGGTTTCTAAGAAATCGGGATTTTCCCCATCTAACATACCCGGCAGGCGCTTTTGGATCGTGCGTGGCACGAGCGCGATGGGCGGCGTTTTCGAGATCGTGGAGAGATGGCGCGCGTTCGGAGCCGCCGCATTATCGTCGATAATAAGATCGATGAACCGCTTGCGTGGAATGGGAAGTAAGATCTGGAACCCTTTTTTCGACACTTCGATGGCGAACATATTCTCGGTGTCGTCGCTTTTGATGAGCTTCACATTATAGATCCCAAACGGCAGGAGCGGAACTTTGAGCACAGAGCGCGCGGTGCCAAAGGCCGGCATCATCGTGCGCGTGGCCGTCATGCCGAGCACTTTGAACTCGAGCAGCCCCGGCTGAATGCGGTAGCGCACGGCGATCTCGTAGCGAAAGCTCGAGAACTCCTTCGCCGTCTCGAAGGCAAAGGTCATGAACTCGGTTCCCGAAAGTTCCTCGAACACTTTACCGACGTAACAACGATATTCGACTTCTTTTACTGGTGGTAATGGCTCCATGGTAATTAGGAATGATGAATGATGAATTAGGAATGTTGGGAAGTTTTCGTTTTCATTACGGATACAATTTGCTCGAACGGTACTTTTTCCTGCTCGCCGGATTGCATATTTTTTAAGATTCCCGCGCCTTCGGCAAGCTCGGCTTCGCCGATGATATACACGAATGTAGTTTCCAAACGATTGGCTTCGCGCATCTGCGCTTTCATCGAACGAGCGTTCAAGTCCATCATTGCAACAAATCCGGCAGAGCGAAGTGCGTTCGTCGTGCCGAAAGCTTGCAGTTGCACCGGCGTTATCTTATACGGAGATTGTGCATCCGTATGGCTAAGCGCAATAACGAAAATAGAAGCATTCGAATGTACCTCTTGCTTTCGTTCCACAGGATTTGCCAGCGTGATGAGCAATCGTTCGATTCCCGCTGCAAAACCAACGGCAGGCGTAACAGGCCCGCCAAGTTGGCTTACCAAACCATCGTATCTCCCACCACCGCATAATGCGTCCTGCGAACCGAGATCGCTGGAAGTAATCTCGAACACTGTGCGAGAATAATAATCCAAGCCACGCACCAAAAGCGGATCGATATGAAATGCGATCCCTGAACTTGTCAAAAGCTGCTTTAGCGATTCGAAATGATCGCGGTCATCAGCTGAAAGATGATCGGAAAGCAGCGGCGCGCCTTCGATCACGCCTTGATCTCGTTCGTCTTTCGAATCGAGCACACGCATAGGGTTCGTTTCGGTTCGGCGCTTGCTTTCATCCGAGAGCAGATCGAAATTAACTCTGAGATGATCGACTAAAATTCGTTTCCATTCTTCACGCGCGTCTGGCGAAGCAAGGGAATTAAGTCTTACCTTGAAATTCGATAGTCCAAGCCTTCGATAGACTGCAATGGCAAAGGAGATCGTCTCGGCATCGGCAAGCGAGCTATCCGGGCCAAGCAATTCGGTTCCGAATTGATGGAATTGCCGAAATCTTCCCTTCTGTGGTTTCTCGTAGCGAAAGTTCGCTGCACGATTGTAATATAATCGCACGCAATCCGATTGTCCGGTAAGCATTCCATGCTCGATCGCTGCTCGAACAACGGGTGCCGTTAACTCCGGGCGCAGCGCAAATTCTTCGTCTTCGCTTTTCGATTGGAGCAGGAACATTTCTTTCGATACAATATCGGTCTCTTCGCCGACAGCTCGTTTGAAAAGACGTAACTGCTCGAAGGAGGGGGTGCGAATCTCGCCATAGCCAAAAAGCTCCGCGACATCATCGACCGCGCGTTCTATCTCGCGCCATTTTTTAGCATCCTCGGGCAGCACATCTTTCGTGCCGCGAGGAGCCTGAATGAGTTCGGCTTTGGATAATTTATTCTCCAATGCGCGCTTCTTCCTGATTAAAAATGGCGATCACTTCTTGGGGCGATTTCGCGTTCATGAGCGCGGTGCGGGCCGCATCGGAATTCATTACTTTCGAGGCGCGGCTGAGGAGGCTGAGTCGCTGGCTGACGAGGCTTTCCTTGCTCACGAGCAACAGCACTAACCGCACCGGCTCGTTATCCATCGAGCCGTAATCTACCGGCTCTGCTGTGGTGGCGAATGCAAGCACAATGTCATCGACGGCGTCGGTTTTGCCGTGCGGGATCGCAAAATTCTTGCCCACGCCGGTGGACATGATCTTTTCGCGCTCCAAACATGCGTAGCGCATTTTTTTTGCATCGAGCACATGCGGGTTTTTGTCCGCTAATTCAAAGACTTGATCGAGCAGATCCTCTTTCGAAGAGGCCTCGATGCCGATCCCGATGGATTCCGGATTGAGATAATCAGTTAGCTTCAATGTGTTATCCTATCGCCTAAAAATCTTGTATGAAAAAGGTATCCTTTCATGAATTCGAGCGCGAACGCATGGGATGAAAACGATAGAACAAAGGGCAGTTCCCCCAAATTTATGCGTTAATTTGAATCGTTAAGGCAAATAGAATGATTCATCGCAATTCCCTGTTTTAGTTGGGCTTTCCAAGAAAAAAGCTTTTTACAAATAATTTAGCCGTTTATAACCAAATTCCATTGTACATGACCATCTCTTCTCTCCTCACCCCGCAACATTGGCAACTACTCATGGCACCGCAAGGCGCTGGTGGTCAAGAAAGCAGTCCGATCCCGTCATTTGTCATGATGGGCGCGGTAGGATTTATTTTCTACTTTCTCATCTATCGCCCGCAGAAAAAACGACAGAAAGCGCGCGAAGAACTCGTCAAAGCAGTGGAAAAAGGCGATAAAGTAATTACCGCAAGCGGGATTCACGGGACAGTCGCGCAAGTCGAGGACACCACCGTGCTCCTGCAAGTTTCGGATAACACCAAAATTCGCATCGAGAAAACTGCGCTGGGAACTGTCGTGCCGAAGAACGCGGATAAAGCAGAATAAGCACGTGTAGCGGCACGGTTCCCGTGCCTCCCCAGGCGCGGGAACCAACCACGCTCAGGCGCGGGAACCAACCACGCTCAGGCGCGGGAACCGCGCCACTACAAAGAATACCTATGCTCAACACCATTGACGAAGCCTTAGAAGACATCCGGCGCGGACGTATGGTCATCGTTGTCGATGATGAAGAGCGCGAGAACGAAGGCGATCTCGTTGCGGCGGCAGAAATGGTTACGCCGGAAATGATCGCGTTTATGCTCAGACGAACGAGCGGAATTATTTGCGCGCCGATCACCGAAGCGCGCGCGACGGAGCTTGATTTACCCATGATGGTCGAGATCAACACCGCGCGGCATGGAACTCCGTTCACCGTCAGCATTGATTATCTTGATGGAACTTCGACCGGCGTTTCTGCGAGCGATCGCGCGAAAACCGTGCTCGCGCTGACGAATCCGAAAACCGTAGCTCACGATTTTGCGCGGCCCGGACATATCTTCCCGCTTCGCGCTGTGGATGAAGGCGTGCTGCGACGCGCCGGACATACGGAAGCCGCCGTCGATCTGGCGCGCATGGCGGGTTTCCAACCCATCGCGCTGCTCTGCGAAGTGATGAACGAAGATGGTTCCATGTCGCGGATGCCGGATCTCGTCACGTTTGCCAAAGAATTCGATTTCAAGATCATTTCTGTGCAGGATCTTATCGCGTACCGCATGACGCGAGAGAAACTGATGCACAAAATCGTCGAAGTGAACCTTCCCACCGAGTACGGCGATTTCCGGTTGCATCTCTACGAAAATAAAGTGGATCACAAAGAGCATATCGCGCTTACGAAGGGCGATATTGCAAATGGGGAACCCGTGCTGGTGCGCGTTCACTCCGAATGCTTTACCGGCGATACGCTGGGTTCCCTGCGCTGCGATTGCCAGGATCAGCTTCACGCTGCGATGATGATGGTCGAAGCGGCGGGACGCGGGGTGGTCGTCTATATGCGGCAGGAGGGTCGCGGAATCGGGCTGGCCAATAAGCTGCGCGCCTACAAATTGCAGGAAGAAGGCGCGGATACCGTCGAAGCGAACGAAGCGTTGGGATTCAAAGCCGATCTGCGCGATTACGGTTTGGGCGCGCAACTGCTGGCCGATCTCGGTATCCACAAAATGCGACTCATGACAAACAATCCGAAAAAAGTAGTCGGACTTTCGAGCTATGGATTAGAGATCGTCGAGCGAGTTCCCATAGAAATTCCCGCCAACGCAAAAAACGCCGGCTACTTAGAAACCAAACGCAAAAAGCTCGGGCATATCTTGACGGGGATGGGTGAAGTGGTTGATAAGAATGGGAAGAAGTGATCCCAGCCACGGAGTGGCGGGCTTCTTTGCATCAAGCATCTGATCGGCGATTCTATGTTATCTTCTCTGTCAATCGCCAGTTCGATTGGTCAATACGGGTGGTCACTGCGTTGCTTGGGCTCAGATCATCCAATTGCACAAATGAATTTGTGTTTTCAAAATTTTTAGGAAAGATGGCAAGACACTTTTTCCCAGTAAATTTTGAGAGAAAGACGATACCACCGCCCTGAGCAGTATTCACAAGCTGGCCAAAGACTTGCGGGTTGGCAGGGACATCAAGCATCTGTGGGAAAACACGCCAATTCGGATCGAGAAATGTCTCTAATAGTCCCGCGCTGCTTCCCGATACTTTGGGTTCAATCATCTTGAGACGGCGAGCCTCGCGCCAAAGCCGATCTGATACGGTAAATCGAGAAAACATCGCCGCTAGTTCATCGAGAGAAGCTGTGTTTGTCAGGTCAAAGACATTTTCAATTTCACCGGAGAAGGATAGAATTGAAACGGATTGAGGATTAGTAAGTGCGATCTGCATCGCATCGAGTGGACCGATTGCCGCTTGACCCAACGATTCGGCCAACGCGGTTTCTTTATCCTCAGCAAGATAGAGAGCTTGAAAAACAGGAAATCTACTCTCGTCAATATCTCCAATATTAAACCTTCCACCACCGAACTTGATGCTCCCGGTCGTTGAAAGTGGGCTTAGGCTATAAACATATTTTAATGTGCGCTGCCAATGCTCGAACGGAAAAGCGTCGAGACTATTTCTGCTAATCGTTTCCGATAAGGAATCGGTAATCCCGGAACGTTGCAATGCAAGTTCAGAATACAATTCCCACCAGTACTTGCAAAGATCTTCAGAGTATTGATGATTCGCCTGGAGTTGTGGGAGAGTAAAGGTTTCGAGAATGTGCGCACTGTCAAGCCGACGTTGCGAGACTTTCGTGCGCCGGTTAAAATAATAATGCCGAGGATCTCCGTGAGATTGGTATCGTTTCCTCACCTTAGTTCGGTTTATTTTCTTCTAAGGCGGTTTGGATGAAGTACAGAAGCTTCCGAAAACGCCCACGACGAATCATCTCTTTGGGCGAAATGCTTCCAAGCAACGGATTTGGGGTTTGGAACCAAAGTACTGTCTGCTGTTCATTCCCAAAAAAATTACCGACTAAGTTAATAGCGACCGCCCATAGAATCATTCTTTCCCGTAAGGCCGAAGGCATCCGTTCATCAAACCGAACGGATGGAGCAGGAATGCCTGCCGCAGCGGCAACATCCTCATTTCTCAAGCTTAAAAAAGATTTAATACGTTCACCATCCGGCTCGTGATTCGGTTTTATTAACTTAAGCCGATCGGGAGGTACGACATTGCGCAATAAAGTATTTGCGGTTGCTATAGGCATGATGTTAATAAGATAAAGTTGAGTAGGCCATGATTAAACCAAGTTCTTACCAGACAAATTCCATGACTGTGATGTTCCTTTCATGCACCCTCCACTATGTTAATTTCCGCTTCGGTTAGCCCATATAACGCATAAACCAGCCGGTCTATTTCTCTGTCAGTAGCGGCGAGTTGGCAAGCTATCATGGTGCGAACCTGCAACTTACAATTCGCAGATATAGCAATGTGCCTTGCTAAGTCGCCACCGAACGCACCACACTAACCTTCTAACGCTTCGAGCTCACGTTGCCGGATGTATGCCAAAGTTTTGTTTATCAAATCGACGGAGAGTTTATTTTGCTCTATAATCATGTCATCTGCACTGACGCTCGAGCGCATGGTGACCGCGAGGATCTGTTCACGTATCTGGTTAATTTCGATCGAAAGTTGGTCAGATGGATTAAGGAGCAACCGTAATTGGTCTGCAGCTTCACCCTCTTGCATTGTAACCGCGCGAATGTCCGACCGAATCTTTTCAGCTTGCTCCATTATGCCCAACCCTCCCTCCTTCATCTGCTCTATGAGTTGTGGGGATGCGGCAGCACTCTTTAAATAAGCCGCCTTTTTCAAGTCTTGAACGTGCTGGAAGGACGTCGTCATAAAAACCGCTGTAGCTCGTCGGAGCTCAGAAACCCATGCGAGGTAGAGAGTTAGCCTATTCGCACGCTGAGAGTCAGATCGGGCACTCCTAGCCAATCGTTGATTAGCTATGATAATTGCGATTCCCGCAATCACTGTAAGCATCGTAGGGAAACCATACGCTTCAAAGAGGCTCTGGTGTGACGATCTAGTGACAAATTGCAGAATCTGGTCTGGTAAAATGAGAGTGTCCTTCATTATTTCCCCTCCACTATTTTAATTTCATTTTATGTTAAACAGTAAAGATCATAAACTAATTTATCTATTCTTCCATCGCCCATCGCTGCAAGCATCGCGCAGGATGCGGGAACGCCTGAACCTGCCACAGCGGGCTTTCGGCTGGGATTTTGGGATGCCACATTTTAGTCCCGTAGGGACGGCATCTTTGTAGCCCCGTGCGTAAGCGCGGGGTAGATGAGCGCAACACCTCCGGAGTCCCATCGGGACGGCATATTCCCCCGTCCCAAATAATATACCGTCCCTCCGGGACTCCTGGCTCTAATAAAATCGTAAACCCAGCGCTGACGCCCTGGGCTACAAAGATGCCGTGCCTACGGCACTGAAAAATATTTTCCATAAATCTTTCGCAACCCCTTGACATCGCCCCTTGAATTGCTTATATTGGTACTACTTTGATGGGCACCCTTTGGGGAAAAGATGAAATAGGAAAGATGAAAGATGAGGGGGGCACATCGCGTTCATTGAAAATCGGGGGAAAGTTAATTTTCCAAGAGAAATTAATGAAGAATTGACTTAAAGAAAAATATAGTTCATTAAATGACAATTCAATTGCGTTTAATGGGCACCTATTTCCAGAAGAACAAACGGCAAATGCGGCTTATTTAGGGCACAGTTCATGAAGCATCCGCCGCGGCGGACGTTCGCGTACAAATTTAGTGTGGAAAACTCAGATTTTTTTATGCATTCCTAAAAACCCAATTATGCATAATTTTCCTGGGCAACCGGCACGGCATTCGGAATGTTGAAAATAACATGAAAATTAAACTTCTCGATATTTGTCATGCTCGAAGCGGTGATAAAGGTGACGCGGCGAACGTGGGCCTTATTGCTCGCGAGGAGCGGTATTATCCGATCATCCTATCGCAGGTGACGCGGGCGGCGGTGAAAAAGCATTTTAAGGGGATCTGCTTCGGTCCGGTGGAGCGGTTCGAACTACCGAATTTATGGGCGCTGAATTTTTTGCTTCACAATACTTTGGGCGGCGGCGGGACGGTCAGCCTGAAGCAGGATGCACAAGGCAAAACGCTTGCCGCCGCGCTGCTGAGAATGGAGATCGAGGTTCCGACTTCGGCGATGCGACCGGCGAAGAACAGTTCCACCAAAACGGCAGCCAAATCGAAACGATGAGAACCATTCGCCGCTCAAGAAACGCTTTTATTCTGATAGCGGCGCTATGTGTTGGCGGTTGTTCTCAGACGTACACTCCTCCGGCAGCGTTCGTGCTGCCGCCGGGAACCTACACGTATCAACTTCATACCACCAATTTGAAGTGGGTGGATACGACGAGCGCAAAATATGTCCTGTGGGTGCAGATGCTTGGGAATGCGTCGTGGTATTCCGCTGTGCTCGATTCCGCGAACGTGGTTCTGGACTCGCCGGGGTATATCGCGCTGCCGCATCCGCCGGATTCGATCGCGAGCGTGACGGTATCGCTGGAACCATCGTCGGTGGGCGCACGCCCAACAAGCATTGTGATGACAGGTACATTTAACGATAATGATAGTTCCGGTACGCTTCGCACCACGAACGTAGGCGGGGTTGGGGATTTCTCGCAAGCGCTTGCCACAGCAACGTTTACGACGAAATCCAGCAACACTAACTTAGCGGACAACGAATTTTATTTACTACGATTTATGAATGGGGTTCCCGAACCGAGCTGCACGAATCTGCCGCTTCCTCCAAACGGATGGAGCTACGGATTGTGGGTCGTGGATACGAATTTTTATCCGACACATGAGTTCTTTTACGGTGCGTTTACGAATCCGGATAGTTCCGATACTAATCCGATGAACGCGGACTATCCCTTCCCCGGTGGATTCAACCTTGCGCCGTTGAACGACCCCGGCGCGCAGTTGGACGTGACGCTGGAACCATCTTTCGCGGTTGCGGGGAATAAGCCGATCAATCCTTCCCCGCTGCTTATTCTTTCGGGACAGCTTTCGTCGTTCATCAGTTTCAATGACACGCTTGCACTGCAAAACGCATGGACAACGAATGTGCCATCGGCACTACTGACGGTTCATTGATGACGTTCGTCACCATTCGATCGGGACGCGGATGATGTCCTGATCTGTTTTTTTCAGATCCATGCTGCCGAACATCCGATAGCCAGCCGGAGGAATGGGAACTGGTTGATTCGAAATGAATTTCAGTTCCTGCGATTGGTAGGGCGGGAGCGAAAGTGCAGCCGGAGTGCAGGTGAGATACGTTCCCTGCTGCACAAAGCGTTTCTCGACGATATGCAGGTGCCAGGGATGCGGATGGTCTGGCAATGCAAGGCCGCCACGAATGGAAAGGAGATAACTTCCAGCGGTATTGGAAGTTCCCGAAGTATCTCCACTCCCCTGCTCATCGAAGAGGATGGGAACCGATTTCTTTCGGTAGTCGAACGCAGAATTAAATGCCGCGCTCGAATCGGGATGCAACACTTGACAGGCGATGTCAGTAAAGAGATCGTAATCTTCGGGCGGGAGGGAAATATCGAACGCTACACCGCGCTCTCCGGGCTTTGCAGAGAACGGAAGCGTAAACTGGTCGCCTTCGGTAATGAGGGTATCGATGGTTCGCTCGTAGCCGCTGATAGTAGCACTCGGCTCGGCATGATAGTTCAGGAGCGTTGAATTTGCGATGGTAGTGCTCGCCGTTGCGTGACCGGCATTATCGGTTCCCATCGAAACGTTTTCGACATCCAACGGCTGCACTTCGACGGTGAAATCGACGGCAAGATCGCGTTCATCCTCGCTGGACATGGTGCGGGATAGATCGGCTTCCCAGATGCCCGGCGTTAACTGGGAACCGGAAAAATACAGCGTAGCCGTTCGCTTGGAACCGGAACGAATGCCAAGCCGGGAAATTTCCTGACCGGCATTATCGAAAAGGGAAACGGAACAATCCCCTTTCGTATCACGAGAAGAAAGGGTTACTTTCACTTCCTTCGCTCCGGGTGGGATTGCGAAAAATTCCCGGTGCAAGGAATCAGACGATAATTTTATATCTGGAACTGAAATGCGGTAATCGTTACGATCGGAAAAGGTATTTGGAATGATGATGGAATTCATCAACTCGAAACGGGCGTCGGCATGGGTATGCGCAGTGCCCTTTTGATACGCCCAGATGCGTCCGCAATACAATCCCGGCTTTTGCAGGAACTTTGCATTGTATCGAACATCGACATTCATCGGCCCGCCGCCGCGCCGGTAAATGCTGGATTGGAGCGGCGACATCCACGGCGCGTCCGAAACAAGCTCGAAGGCTTCCATGCCAATAGCGCGTTCACGGGCGCTCATTCCCTGCTGTTCTTCCGGCTCGACGGTGAAGGTTTCGCGGTCGCCATCTTTCGGAAAATTCCCAGCCCGGAAATACGCAGCAGTTCCCGTTTTGATCTCGGATGGAATACTCGCTTGAATGAAAACTGGGGTCGGCACATAACCCATGCGATGCCAGCGCGAAAGAAGCTCGAATGCCGCAGGAACATCGATCATGCCATAGCCTTCATCGAGCGGTGTAGCGTTTTCGATGTGCATGGCAGAAAGCATCATCGCGCGTTTGATGGAGTAGGCATTCGGCGTCCAATCTGGGAACGCTTGTTTCATCGCAGAAAGGAGCAGCGCACAGCAGCCTGCGGCATACGGCGAAGACATACTCGTCCCATTGTACCGATCGCCGGTGATGTAATCGGGAACTGTGCTCACCGCAGTTCCAGGCGCAATAATATCCGGCTTTGCAAGTTCCCCACCACGCGAAGAAAAATCGAAAATAACGGGATGGGTAAGATAGAGATCGTACAGATCGCGCGCAGCATCGGCGGGCAGCGCTGCGCCACTTGCGATCACGCGATTGGCAGAGCCGGGAAGGCCAATGCTCGAAAGCCCCGGCCCTTCGTTACCGCCAGAGACGCACACAGTAAGATTTGGCGTTGCGGCAAGCAGGCTATCGAGCCATTTATCCATCGCGGCTTGGCCTTCCAATTCATTCCCAATGCCAAAGCTCATGTTCACAACGACCGGCTTGGATTGCGATTTCGCCGTTTCCGCAGCAAACTCGAAAGCCTTCTGCATCGAACCACTGACGGTAACGCCGCCCGCATTATTATCTGCAAATTTTACTGCGATCACTTGCGCGCCGGGCGCTACGCCATTGAATCCCGTTTGATTATCAATGTCATGTCCCGAAGCGATGCCAGCTACATGTGTTCCGTGACTTCCATCGTCAAAATAAATAGAAATAATTTGGCGTTCGGGATAAACATTCACCGCGCCATTCAATCGACGGCCAGAAGATACGGAACTATCATTCGAATGAAATGCGAACGTATCGTAATGCTCGTGGTAATTGGTAACTTTATGCTCGTTCGAGAGATCGCGATCGCCATCGGAATCGATATACGCGGCATAATGATCGGCGGAGTCCATATAGACAAGTATGCCGAACACATCCGAGTCGCTTCCATTAAAATTAAGATCACCAAGACCGTTTTGAAATCGCAGTTCGTTCAACGCGCCATAATAATAACGGTCATCCACGGGTTTTACATTAATCACATTCATACCGCGTAGAACGGTCTTGCCATTCACACGAAGTTCATCGCCAACGCGATCAGCCAGCGCATACGCCACATTTCCAGTACCGGAAAGATCACGCACATCGATAATTTTCTTTTTGCCTTCAGTTGTGGTTTGCAAACCTGCAATTCCCGGATCGACGCCGGTATCGAAAATAAAAATAATGACGCCCCGCCCATCATAAGTAGGATGCTCGGCGATAAACTCATCCGCGTGAGTAGCACCGAGCGGCAGAAAGCTCCAATCCGTTTTGTTGGAAGCTTTGTCTGGCGGCGTGATTGGCTCGGCACCGCTTGGTGGAGCAGTGCTTGGGCCGGTAAACGTCTTTCCACGCTGTGCAAATGCATCCGTAGAAAGGATTGATAGTACAAAAAAAGAAAAGAAAAGCGTGCGATGAATCATCGAATAATCAGTTGAAATCCTGTAAACTAAGCAAACCCGCAAATTAAGTCCTGAAAGAAAGCGGAAACTCGTACCGTAAACAATACTGTTACCGTCCCGCATTTCTTACTTCATCATTCATACTTCATACTTTCCCTGAAAGGTCAGGTAGCTCAGTCGGTAGAGCAAAGGACTGAAAATCCTTGTGTCGGCGGTTCGATTCCGCCCCTGACCACTTTTTCCATTAAGCATTAAAAATTGAGAATTAAGATTTGGGCCACGCCCGCTTGCAGGGTGCTTACAGTTTGCTCCCTAATCGTTGTTTTCATCCTTTCCGGTTGCGGAAAACATGAAGTAGCTACACAGCGTCCCGGTCTCGGCGGAAAAAAACTTGGCGGACGCTATACACTGAATGAAATTCGTGGCAATCCCTCATCGCTCGATCCGGTACGAATGAATAGCAAAGTCGAGGACGATATTGGCTCCAACATTTTCGATAAACTCCTCGAAAATAATTCCAAGCTCGATCTTGTGCCGGAACTTGCAAGATCGTGGGAAATTTCTGCCGATGGCATGACTTACACGTTCCATCTTCGCACAGATGTTTTTTTTCATGATGATTCATGCTTCCCATCTGGCAAAGGACGCAAGATGATCGCGAGCGATGTGAAATATTCCTATGAACGTGTGTGCAATCCCAAAACGCTTACTTCGGGTTACTGGGTCTTTCAGGACATTGTGCAAGGCGCGAATGATTATTTTGAAAATAAAGCTACGGAAGTTAGCGGATTCCAAGTTGTAGATGATTCCACATTCGTCGTTCATCTTACCAAACCGTTCGCGCCATTTCTTGAGCATCTCACGACAAGCTTTGGCTATATCGTTCCACGCGAAGCGGTCGAGCATTACGGTAAGGATTTTTTCCAGCATCCTGTGGGAACCGGCGCGTTTAGATTCGCCCATTGGTTGCCCGATCAGGAAATCCTGCTCACGCGAAATCCGAATTATTGGGAATATGATTCATCCGGCAATCGGCTGCCACTTCTTGACGAAGTGAAATTTACTCTTATCAAAGATGATAAAACTCTCCTACAATCATTCCTACAATCGAATGAAGACGAGGATTTTACTATCCCAACAGAAAGCTTTCAGGAGATCGTTACGCCGGAAAAGCAACTCACTCCACAATATACAAAATACACCTTGCAGCATGTTTCTGCGATGAACAGCTATTTCATGGAGTTCCTATGCACCAAGCCGCCATTCGACAATATGGCGCTTCGCCGCGCAATGTCCTTTGCAGTGGATCGAGAAAGCATTGTGAAATATGTTCTGAAAAATGCGCCACATAGCGTGGCCGATCATGGAATCATTCCACCCGCTTTTTCGCGTTACCCGATAGATAAAGTGCATGGTATCATCTACGATCTCGATAGCGCAAAACATTGGTTGGAAGTAGCTGGTTTTCCCGCTGGACACGGCGCGCCGCCAATAACGCTTTCCGTTTATAATGAACCGCGTCCGATGCAGATCGCGGAAGCGGTGCAGCGCATGTGGCAAATTATCGGACTGAATGTGAGTCTGCAAGTGATGCAGTCCGCGCAATTGCTGGATGGCTCCGAAGATGGGAAGCTAAATCTCTGGCTTACGCGATGGTATGCCGATTATCCGGAACCGGAGAACTTTCTCAATCTTCTGAACGGACGACTGGTGCCAAAGAACGGGAATGATAAGAGTTATCCGAATAGCGCCCGATGGAACAGCGAGGTGTTCAACAATCTTCTTTTATCAAGCCATCGCGACAACGGATGACACCAAGCGCATGGAGCTTTACGCACAAGCGGAAGACATCGCGGCGTATGAGGCGCCGTCCATTCCGCTCTTTTATGAAGAGCATTATCGCCTGCTGCAGCCGTACGTCCGCGATAATCCACTCGACCCCATGAACCGGATCGACTTGAAATATGTGTGGTTGGATAAATAATCGCAGTGCATAGTGGTTCATAATATAATTGTTCAGAAATTTGGCGGCACATCCGTTGAAGACGCAGCGGCAATGGCGCGCGCGATCGAGATTGTGCGCGGGCACGGAATGCTGCGCCGCACGCGGCCTCTTGTTGTGCTATCCGCTTGCGCAGGCGTTACCAACTCGCTCATTCGAATAAGCGAGCTTGCGCTGAAAGAAACGACCGCTGAAGCGCTAACTCTTATCGATCAGCTTGAAGTACGCCATGCACGGATTGCGCGGGAACTCATCGAGGAAGAATCCGCAATAGCGGATGTCCACCATTCGCTTCATACGCTATGGGAAGAACTACGCACCTTAGTACGTGGAGTGAACCTTTTGCGCGAACTCACCCCAAAAAGCCGCGATCAAATTCAATCGCTCGGCGAACGCGCTTCTTCCACGATCTTCCATGCTGGGCTTGCGGAGCAATTAGAAGAAGATGGAACGAATTGCCTTTTCTTCGATGCTCGTAATTTCATTGCAACTTCGAACGAATTCACTGCCGCGCGGCCACTCATGAGTGAAATTGCGAAGCGTATGAAAAAAATTCATAGCATGCTTACAAAAGGCGCTGTGGGTGTTACGCAGGGATTTATTGGCAGTACCCTCGCAGGTGAAACGACGACCATTGGGCGCGGCGGCTCCGATTTTTCGGCTGCCATCATGGGCGTAGCGTTGAATGCCCATGAAATTCAGATTTGGACGGATGTTGCTGGAATCATGACCTGCGACCCACGCATTGCACCTGCGGCCAGCACCATCGAGCATATTTCGTTCCACGAAGCAAGTGAGCTTGCTTTTTTCGGCGCAAAAGTTCTGCATCCGGAGACGATCTGGCCTGCCGTGGAAAAATCGATCCCCGTTCGCGTGCTTTCTTCTAAGGAACCGGAAAAAACGGGAACCGTCATACTGGGTCAAACCGAGGACGCGCGAACAATGACGGGCATCGCAGTGAAAAAATCGATCTCGCTCATTCGTATATCTGCTAACGGTTCCCAACCGAATCCCGACGTGCAGCAAACGGTGTGGGATACGCTGGGCGAATTCGGTGTGATCCCACTTGCTGTTTCGCTTTCTGTCGATGCCGCTTCGTATGCGTTCGGCGAGGCCAGCGCCATACCACTCCTCCGAGCTGCTTGCGAGGGACTTGCTCGGCTGGAAGTCCAAACAGATCGATCGCTTATCACCTTAGTGGGTTCCGGACTTTACACGCAATCCGGAATTGCCGCGCGCATGTTTCGCGTGTTAGGCAGGACGAATTGTGAGATGATCTCTTATGGCGGCTCCGAGAGCGCCATCAGTATTGTTGTGCATGACGATGTGGCAAATCGCGTGGTGAAAAAACTTCATGCGGAATTTTTCGAATAACTTAAATTCCAAAGATTTGTAGATACAAATACACAAGCGGTGCAACGAAGAGAATGGAATCGATTCTATCCAGCACGCCGCCGTGGCCGGGAATGAGCGTGGAAGAATCCTTCACTCCGGCATCGCGCTTGAGCATGGATTCCGCAAAATCGCCGATCTGCCCGAACGCGCCAGCAATAATTCCCATCGCAATGGCCGTTGAAAGAGAAACCTGTTCGAATCCACCAATGTAAGAGCGGGCAATAAGCCATGCGGCAATCGCGGCGATGAGTCCCGCAATGCCACCTTCCCAAGATTTATTTGGGCTGATGAGTTTCGCAATTTTGTGTTTTCCAAAAGCGCGACCGATAAAATATGCGGCGCTGTCACAAATCCAAATCGAAGCCAGCATGATTTACTCCCTACCCCTCGCCGGACCCGTCTTACTCAACCGAGCACCACCTTATTCCTATCAATGGTAGATCCACCTCTGGATGGTCTCGTCCGGTTCATACCTTCGATCATTACCTGGTGGCGGGTGCGCCTACCTTCATGTCGGGCAGGCACCAGTAAAGCCAACACCACCGGTGTACGGTGGCGATGACGTCGCCGGGGTTGAGCGCGGTGAAGGTGGTGATGTAGGCGATGACTTTGGCGATGGAGAAGATCATGTCGCCGAGATGGGCGGACTGGACCAGTCTGCCCGTTGAGGTGGGTCTGGATGGATTTTTGTTCTAGCGGGCCAGCCTCGTTGGGAGTGATCAGGCAGGGGCCGAAGCCGGCGGTGGCGGGGAAGTTTTTGCCTGGGGTGAACTGGTTGGTGTGTCGCTGCCATTCTGGCGCTCACAGATGGAGCCGTCGTTGAAAAACGGAGTAGCCGGCTACGATATCGAGCGCCTTGTCTTCGGGAACGTGGAAGCCGTTGCTTGCCGATGATGACGGCCAGCCTTCTCTCCTTCGTCATCTGGGAAATCGGACAAACGAGGGCGGGGAGGAGGCACATGTATGGGGGTTTGGTGGGCGGTGAGGGTGTCGGCGAAACGGGTGAAGAGGGTGGGGTATCGGCCGGCCGGCGCTCGATTTCTCGAGGTGATCCTGATAGTTGAGGCCGACGCAAAGGATCTTGGAGGGGTTGGGATGAGGGGGAGATAGCTGAACTGGCCGGTGGCGTAGTCGGTGGTGAGGGCTCGGGGAGCGAGGCGGGGATGCGGCCGAGGACTTGGCGGTGAGGAAGGAGCGGAGGTCAGGGGAAGGCGGCGCCGATGTGGCGGCCGAGTCGAAGACGCCGTCGGGACGGGCGATGCCGTAAGTGGCGCGGCCTTCTGCGGTGAAGCTTACATAGGACATGTGTGGTTCCCTGCTCTGATGGTTGTGGCCGATGCGGCCATTGGTCGGTTCGATGGTAAAGCATGGGGACGGGGAGCGGTGGCGGCGGTTTTCCAGGCGAGCGCTTGCGCGGAGAACGTTTAGCTGGCGGGGGCCAGGAAGCCGACGAGGGAGAGGGTGACGTCGACTTCCTTGGCTACCTTGAGGACGAACCAGCTGGGATCTTTGAGGCCCCATTCGACGTAGGGGACTTTGAAGGTGGTCTTGGCGGTAAGCTTGTTGCCGTCGTTGCATTTGCATGGGGACCGTGTATCGTGTGGGGTGCGCCGTGGAGGGTGAAGACGCCCGTAACCTGGATCGTAGAGTCGCCGTCGGGGTGGAGGGTGCCGGAGTAGTTCTGGGGAGCGAAGGTGACGTCGGAGAATTTAGAGGCCTGGAGGACATAGAGTTAAGCATCTTTCTTGTCACGGCTGGCGTTGCCGGTGTTGCCGCTGGAGGCAGAGACGACGATGGAGGCCGGAGAGAGCAGGGAGTAGCGCGATCAAAGTCGACTGTTCCCTTCTCGACGTGGAAGGTCCCGTTGGTGGTGTCGTGGCCGCTGTCGAGGGTGAAGGAGACCGTGCTGGCATCGGGATTGATGTTAAAGGCCTGGTGCTGGGCGAGAGCAGAAGGGCGTGCAGAACAGCGGCAGCGCGGCTGCGAAGGATACAAGGAGGGTGCGTGGGGTCGTCTTCATCGTGTGTCTCCGTGAGGTGAGTTGGTGGCGGTGGTGATCGGTTGGGCGATGAGCTGCTGGAGGTAGAGGGTGAGCGAGGCGATGTCAGCGTCGGAGGAGATATTCGCGGCCCGCCATGTCGGTGTGGGGGATGCCGAACTTGATGATCTGGGCAAGCTGGACGGGCGTGGTGGTGGGGCGGACGTGGTATCATGGGCCTGTGTAAGGTTGTGGGGAGACGGTGGAAGCTGGCTGCGCCGGCTGGGTGCAGTGTCACCGTTGGGGTTGTGGCAGGCGGGCATTCCTGGTTGTAGAGCTGCTCGCCGCGCGACGCGGTGGGGGTGGTGAAGCGTTGGGGATTGCCGGGAGGTTACGGCGGCGCGTGTGGGCGGCGGAGGCGGGGCGGGCGGCGGGTCTCGGGATAGGCGATGAGGTCGTTCGCCGGCGTATGCGCTTCCCTGCTGCACGAGCGGAAGAGATCGAGCGAAGGTTGGCATGGTGGAGACGTGGCTGGTTGGAGGCGGCGTAGAAGTGGGGCGGCGCGGCGGACGGCGGGCGGCGGACGTTGAGAGGTCAGGGCCCTGGCGGCGGTTTCCGATGCAGGGGTGGGTGTGGGCGCGGAGGTCGGCGAGGGTTTGATAGGCCCCAGAGAAGGACGTCGGGAGTGTTGGGGCGGACGTACTGGGAGTGGCAGTTGATGCAGCCTTCGGCGATGTATACCTGGCGGCCGCGTTCGACTTGGGTTCGAAGCGTGGGAGTTGGGGTGAAGGCTTTAATCGTGAGGGTGATGACGAGGCGCGGCAGAAGAACTGCGGTGGTCGCGAGCAGTTCGCGGCGGCGGGCTTTGACAAGCTGCGGGATGAGGATGTAGGGCACGCGGCGAAGAGGACGAAGATAGTGGCCGAGGTGCTGGCCCATGCCGATGCCCATCGCGGAGCCGAACCAGCCGCCGACGGCGTAGAGCAGGCCAGCCTGGCGGGCTCGCTGGGCGACGGTGGCAGCGGGAAGAGGAAGGCCGGGTAGGCGACCAGGGCGACCGAGTAGAGCGAGACGCCGATGGGGTAGAAGAGCGAGGCGAGGAGGGCCCGGTGGGGGTCTAGAAGGAGCAGGCAGGCTGCGGCGAGCGCGAGGAGCGCTGCGGTGAGCGTGGCGCATGAGGTTCCTCGGCGGCGGAGGAGCCAGGCGCTGCCGATGCGCGGCGGCGAGGTGGAGGGCGCCGTTGACGTAGAGGTCGGTCGTTGCCCTGCCAGGTGCCGGCTTTGAGGGCAGGGCGTGCTCTGGATAATGAAGAAGGCGGCGGAATCAAGCAAGACGAGGGCGGTGAAGGCAAGGAGGATGAGGGGGAAGGTTGGGGTGGGTTGGGCTTTCCGGTCCCACCTCAGGTGGCGATGGGGCCTCGCGAAAATCGGGCCACCCAGTGTTGTTGGCGGGTTGGTAGTGCCAGTGGCGAAGAGGCCGAAGAGGCAGAGGATGGCGGCGGTGAGGGATTGGGTAGAGCGCGGAGGCTGTGAAGAGGGGTGGGATGTTGCAGACCAGGTAGCCGAGGCCGGTGCCTAAACCTACTTTTGAGAAGCGGCGCCGTGGTGAACTGCAGCTGCGGAGGTGAGTGACGAGGGTTACGGTAAGGGTGCCAAGCGAGCTGCCGATGAGGAAGGCTATCGCGATGGCGGCGGGAAGGTTTAGCGGAAGGAGTGTGAGGAGAGCGGCGGCGGCGCTTGCCGAGATAAGGCTAGTTGGAGTCGAGTGCCTGGGTTCGCGAAGAGGGTGCGGCGCCTGGCGATTTCGGCGCGTGGGGTAAGGAGCTGAAGAGGATCCCGCCGAACGCCATAGCGGCCATGACGGCTTTGAGGTGGGCGTCGGCTAGGTGGAGTTGGGGCCCAAGGGGCAGCCAAAAGGCTCCGCGCCAAACCGGTACCAGTCGTCACCCCTCGCCGCCAACGTCGCCTGCATCGTCGGACCGGCGTTGGCAAGGCAAAGACCGCACGCCGCATCGACCGCACCACGCCGCACCTCGCCAGGCAAACC
>CAWCCK010000042.1:0-77479 GCA_963794025.1 Ignavibacteriota bacterium | reverse complement strand
TAATCTGAAGTCGCCACGAGCTGACCTAAATCTGTCTCGCCAAGCTGCTCTTCGTCATTCTAATACCATCGCGAGAAACGATTGTATATTCCGAAGGCAACCCGCGAAAACTCGGCAGCGCAATCCCGCCGAGCGAGCCGTATTGGCGAACATCGAGCGAACAAGAGATTGCGTTCAGTGCATCGGAGGCAATTGTCGATCCTGTTATGCGATAACTCTCTGTTGGCTTTATCTCAGCTTGACGTGGGTCTATCGCTGGCAAATCGCTTGGGCGCAACGCGGTTATTTCCACCGTTTTGGGCGGGATGCTTTAACGTCTTGATTGCGCGCGCGAAGTCACATAGCAAAATGCCACGATAAAATTCAGGCGAAAAATAAAAAATACGACAAAAAAACTCCTATATGGCCTTTGTGGGCGAGCAAAGGAGTACGAAAATCAAAGCGAATGCGAGCAAACATACGTTCGCTCTACAACTTTCGATTGTCAGTAACTCCTGCCTCTCCCTCGAAAGCAAAAAATCGATGCCGACCATCCATGTCAATTAATTTCGATGTGGCAGGTCTCCTGGCTTCTCCGAGCAATGATGAATTATGAATGATGAATGATCAAATCGGGGTGAGCCAAATTCTTAATTCTTCATTCTTAACTCTTAATTACCTTGCCTTTCCAGACCGCATTCGAGCAGCCCAGTGGACTTCTTATGGAGTTACAGTTGTGGGGCACTCTCGAATTAATTCAAATGATTCATGCATGAGTCACGAGATTCCCTTTTCACCTCGCGCTTAAGCGAGGCACCACATACTTGGTACAAATATACGAAAAAATATTATGTTCGTCCTTATTTGGTATAATTTGTACTTTGTTAACCATTCAAAACTCATGGATCACTCAATATTACTACTTCATTCGACATCGCCGGAGCGGTATCGCAAAATCTGGGAGTTGTGGGGGCATATCGTTCGCTCGCGGTCTATCGTTGGTTCGTGGGCTGCGGGATTTCAAACCATTTTCGGCGGCAACATCACGATCTATTCACTTTTGCGAAATGGCCGTCCACGCTTACCAACTTATGGTCTCCCATGCGGAACAGCTTGGGGCCCATGGCATTATCGGCGTCCACTCGACTCGTCAGACATCATGGCCGGCGTTAGCGAAGTGCTCTGTTATGGCACAGCTGTAAAACTAGAATAGGACCTTCATTCTTAAAGGTGTTACGTTTATGGATTTGGCACTAATCACAAATCCATGAATGTTGACATCGTTAGAGTAAATATTAACTGCAACGCAAATGAAAAATATTCTGCTTTTGGCAATAATCGTCTTGTCTTTCGGATGTCGCAAGCAATCCGCTCAGCGCAAAGCCATCCGAGACAGTTTTGAAATTCTACGGCGCTATAACGAGACAGCATCCGGCTACATTTTTGCCCTTAGTTTTGCCTAACCATAAAAAACCGATTTGCTTCTAATCCTCAATTTGTGAGTTACACTTTTGAAAAATGGAAGGAACGAAAGCCTTCGGTTAAAATTATTTGAATCTCATGATAGCACTATTGCTTATGTTACGTATCAACTGAAAAAGATTAGTTGATACGTAACATAAGCAATAGTGCTATCATGAGATTCCGAAATGATTTTGACCGAAGGTTTTCGTTCCTTCCATTTTTCAAAAGTGTAACTCACAAATTGAGGATTAGAAGCAAATCGTTTTTTTATGGTTGAGCAAACTAATTGCACAAATGTAGCCGAATCTTGTCTCGTTATAGCGCCGTAGAATTTCAAAACTGTCTCGGATGGCTTTGCCGTGGGTGATGTCTGAGCGGATTGCTTGGAGCATCCGAAAGACAAGACGATTATTGCCAAAAGCAGAATATTTTTCATTTGCGTTGCGGTTAATATTTACTCTAACGATGTCAACATTCATGGATTTGTGATTAGTGCCAAATCCATAAACGTAACACCTTTAAGAATGAAGGTTCTATTCTAATTTTACCGCTGTGCCATAGCAGAGCACTTCACTGACGCCGGCCATGATGTCGGTAGCGTCGTAGCGGACACCGATGATGCCATTGGCGCCAAGCTGTTCCGCGTGGGAGATCATAAGCTCGTACGCATCCTGACGCGCTTTTTCGCAAAGTTGTGTGTAGATGGTGATGTTGCCGCCGAAGATGGTCTGCAATCCCGCCGCGAACGAGCCAATGATCGAGCGCGAGCGAACAATAATGCCGCGCACAACGCCCAGATTTTTTGCAATCCCGCGTCCGGCAATATCGAATGAAGTAGTAATGTTTGAGTGATCCATGAGTTTTGAATGATTAAGAAAGTACAAATATACGAGAATAAGGTCGAACATAATATTTTTTTCGTATATTTGTACCAAGTATGTGGTGCCTCGCTTAAAGCGCGAGGTGAAAAGGGAATCTCGTGCGATGCGAATCTTCGCATTTATTCGAGAGCTGCCCCGCAACTGTAACTCCATTTGAAGTCCACTGGGCTGCGCGAATGCAACCTGGGAAGGCGAGGTAATTAAGAGTTAAGAATGAAGAATTAAGAATTTGGCTCACCCCATTTCATCATTCATCATTCATAATTCATCATTGCTCGGAGAAGCCAGGAGACCTGCCACGTCAATTTAATTCACATGGATGGTCGGCATCCATTTTTTGCCTTCGAGGGAGAGGCAGGAGTTACAGACAATCGAAAATTGTAGAGCAAACGTAAGTTTGCTCGCACTCGCTTTGGTTTTCGTGCTCCTATGCTCGCCCCCTAAGGCCGTATGGGAGCTTTTTTTTGTCGTATTTTTTAATTTTTGCCTCGTTTTTTATCATAGCTTTTAGCTATGTGAATGCACACGCGCAATCGGAAGATACGGTAAAGCAATTATCGCCCAAAACGATTGAAATTACCGCGCTGCGCCCAAGCGATCTGCCGGCGATTGACCCACGCCAAGTTGAGATAAAGCCAACGGACGAGCTTTATCGCATAACCGGAGCAACACTTGCGTCCGATGCACTGAACGCCATCTCTTCCTCGCTCGATATTCGCGAATACGGATCCCTCGGCGGGATTGCGCTGCCGAGTTTTCGCGGATTGCCTTCGGAATATACCATCATCTATCGCGATGGTATTCGCATGACGAACGAGCAGCTTGGCGAGACCGATTTGGGTCAGCTAACACTGCATGGCATTTCGTATGTAGAATTAATTCCTGCATCGAGTGCAGTCTTGCTTGGCGGTGACGCCATTGGTTCCGCGATAAATCTCGTAAGCCAAATTCGGGATTCAAATTCATTAACTATTGGCAGCGAGCAGACCAAGTACGATGGTTCCAGCGGTTTTCCTACGCAATCCTATTATGCAAAGGCATCACTGAATCCACTGCCAAAGCTTTCGATCATTGCAGGTGGGTCACTCGATCAATCGACAGGCGTGTTTCCATTTTATCAGGATTCTACGCATCCGAATGTGTTGCGTGAAAATAACGATGCCGCACTTCGAAGCGCAAATCTTGCTGCACTTTGGACGGCATCAGATAATACGACCGTTCGTTTTCTTGGTAATTATTTTTATACAAATCGCGGCACACCGGGTGCCGTTAATCCGGAGGGAATTTCTTCGCTTACAGCGCGGCAAACGGATGCACAAACCTTCGGCGCGATCAAAGCCGATCATGACGATGGCCCGCTTGCATCCACATTCTCGCTGTCTTGGCAACGGCAATTCGAGAGTTATAACGATCCAGACGAAACTCCGCCAAATGACAGCGCATGGAATACGATGGTAGATGCATCTGCGCGAGGGAGCTATATTCTCAATAATATGATAGAAGCATTCGCCGGGGCAGAAGAAGAGCATTCAGACCTTACAGGAAATACTAATAAAACTTCAAGCGGCGATTCCATTATCAGTCGCTTTCGCACCAGCGGATACGCCGCTGCGAAAATCCTTCCGTTCGATGATGTGGATGTAAACGGCTCGCTACGTATCGAAAATATCTCCGATCTTTCGCTCACGGAACTTCTTCCGCAGGCTGCAATCAATTATTCTCCGATTCACGATCTTTATTTAGGCGGAGCATACAGCAAAAGTTTCCACGCTCCCACGCTGAACGATCTGTATTGGTATCAGGGTGGAAACGATACACTGAGGCCCGAACATGGAGAAAATTGGCAGACTTCTCTTAGCTATGCTCCAGAATGGAACGGGGTCACTGCCACACTCACCGCAACAGGATTTTTAGCACATATCGACGATGAGATAATCTGGCTTCCTTCCGTCGGGACCGAATATACGCCGACCAATATCGGGGAAGTCGAAACGAAAGGAGTGGAAGTTCGAGCAAATGCCAATGTGAATATCGATGCGAAATCTTCTTTTTCTATCGAAGAAAGTTACACGTGGTTAGACGCAAAAAATATCACGCCGGGCGATCCAAACTATGGGAATGAACTCCAATATTCTTCCCCGACTCGCTCGCTGTTCATTGCGGAGATCGCACACGCTGATTACGGCTCTCTTTCCGTGCTTGTCCGCTATCGGGGGCATGAGTATTCCGACCCAGCGAATACACCGACAGGGAGATTTCAGCCGGTTACAACATTCGATGCTACGGTCGCTTCCCGCGAATTTTCTTTTGAAGGTCTTGGTCTTAGGCTATTGCTGGGCGTAGTAGATCTAACTAATCAGCACTACGATGACATCATCAACTATCCCATTCCAAGCCGAACCTATCATTTTTCCATTGAACTAAACTATCATTAATTATGAAACACAAACTCCATTTACTTCCTATTGCATGCTTACTTACTTTTATGTTTGCCGCATGTGAATCATCGACAAATCCTCCGGGCAATACCATTACGGTGGCGCCATCGCCTGCGCTATTTGTTGTGAACGAGGGAAATTTCACTCATAATAATTCATCGCTCGATGTGGTGCTGTTCAAGGCCGATTCGATCAAGAGCGGGCAGACCGATACGATCCTCGATCATAATGTGATCTCAGGCATGGGGGAAGGGAATGATGTCCTTATCTCCGGGAATCATCTGCTCGTGCTCGATTTCGGTTCGAATACACTCCAGGTGATGGATGCGGACTCGTTGAAATCGCTAGCAACTATTTCATTCGGTCAAGATGCCCCGAATAAAATGGCATTGATCAGTTCAAATCTTCTTATCGTCACTCGCCGAACCACGAATAGTGCGGCGATCGTCGATCTGACGAAAAATGCGATTGTCGATACGGTTCCCATCGGCGGCGCAAGCATTGCCGTGGCCGTATTAAATAATAAGGCGTATATCACATCCGGGGATTCGGAATATACCGGTCCATTTCAACTTAACGTTGTAAATCTTTCCACGTATCAAGTGGAGAAAACCATCCCCCTTCCCCAATCGCCGGAGCAAGCCATTGCTGATAGCGCCAATGGCGATGTGATCATTGGCACAGCTACCGATTACGCCAGTGTTGGACCTAAATTCTATTTTGTTAATACTTCGAGCGATGCGATAACCGATTCTCTGAGCGCGGGAAATGTGAATGACGATGCTGAGTTGACGACTGGCGGCAAGCATTTCATCGTATTAAATCAATACGTTTATCCGCTTTCGGGGCCAACCCATATCCTGCCAAACCCACTCATTAACGCAGGAAAAACGTTATTTTACAAAGGCTTTTATAATGCTGCTGCAAACGATCTCTATCTCGGAGAATACAACTTCAATATAGCGAATGGGAAGGTTGATGTATTCGATGGAACGACTGGCGCAGCCAAATGGTCGTTCATCACAGGAATCGGCCCAGCACATTTCGCGTTCTACCACTAATATCTGGAATCACAACATGAAAAACTATCGTGAACAAGCTTTTCTCGCGGGACTTTTAGTAGTCTTCGCGGATCGCGACGCGCATCATTTTCAACATGGCGCACATCTACAATTTCAATGCCATGATGGCCGCCGGGCTTTTTGCCGGTGCGTATCTTGGTTCTCGGCGCATCGGGATCGTGATTCCATTTATCGCAATGCTCGTCACCGATGCGGTGATCGGCTTCTATGACTGGAAGCTGATGGCAGTAGTTTATGGGGCGTTTGCAGTAGCCGTTCTACTCGGCAGATTCTATGCGAAAGACGCAACGCTGCTCCGATGGATCGGCGCTGTGCTCGGCGGTTCATTCACATTTTTCGTAGCAACGAATTTTGCGGTATGGATCTTCGGCGATGGAACGTTCTACCCGCACACGCTGGCTGGACTCGGTGAGTGTTTCACGATGGCGATACCGTTTTACCGGAATTCGCTCATTGGCGATCTTACATGGAGCACGGTGCTCTTCGGAGGGTACGAGCTTATCCGCTTCAAAGCGCCGAATCTTGTTCTTGTAGCGAAATGAGCATGAAGTCGATCACTTTTTTGAAGGCTCTCGCGTTAAGCGAGGGCCTTCTTTTTGACTGGGATTCTTGGGATTTTAAAGGGATTTTTAGGATAATAAAAGATAGGGATTCTTTTTATGAAAAACGACACCATTACAACCAACGGCGAGAGTAACGGGGAATCCCCTTCATCCTTCATCCTTCATCCTTCATCCTTGCCCGCGCGGCTTGTGCTTGAGAATGGCGCGGTCTTTCGCGGCAATGCATTTGGCGCGTTGGATGTAAAGCGTAATACCGGCGAAGTGGTTTTCACGACGAGCATCACGGGCTACCAGGAAATCCTTACCGATCCATCATATGCCGGACAAATCGTTACCATGACAAACCCGCTTATGGGGAATTACGGTGCGAATTCAGAAGATTTGGAATCGTGGAAACCTTTCGTTTCCGGATTTGCAGTGCGTGAGAATTCGGAACGTTATTCCAACTGGCGTGCTACAGAAAGCCTGGATAAATTTCTCGCGCAAAACGGGATTCTCGGAATTGAACAGATTGATACCCGCCGGCTTGTGCGAATTTTACGAAGCGAAGGTGCCATGCGCGGTGTGCTCTCAACCGAAGCTCTATCGGATGCAGAACTCGTCGAGATTACCAGACAAAGCCCTAAGATGGATGGCCTCGATCTGACCAAAGGCGTAACTACGGATGGAGTTTATGATATGGAAACCCCTCTCATTACTAAGGAGAGGGGCAGGGGAGAGGTTGCGCATGTTGTTGTGATAGACTATGGAATTAAACAGAACATCTTGCGGAAACTCGTCGATCACGGCGCGCGGCTGACGGTTATGCCATCGACGGCAACGCTGGAACAGATCATCGAGCAAAAACCGGATGGAATTTTTCTCTCGAACGGTCCCGGCGATCCCGATGCGGTGAAGGATACCATTGCAATGCTAAAAAAGCTGATCAAAAGGGAAGAGCATCCGATATTCGGGATTTGCTTAGGACATCAACTTCTTTCGCTTGCGCTGGGTGGGAATACGTACAAGCTAAAATTCGGCCATCGCGGCGCGAACCATCCGGTGAAGAATTTGCTCTCCGATAAGATTGAAATTACTTCCCAAAATCACGGCTTCGCGGTGGATTGGAAAACCATGCCGAAAGACTGCGAACTTACACACCTAAACCTTAACGACCAAACAGTGGAAGGTTTTCGTCACACCAAGCTGCCCATTTTCGCCGTGCAATACCACCCCG
Source organism: Ignavibacteriota bacterium (assembly GCA_963794025.1). Lineage (GTDB taxonomy): Bacteria > Bacteroidota > Ignavibacteria > Palsa-1295 > Palsa-1295 > PALSA-1295. Next base: position 69,856 of record CAWCCK010000042.1, on the reverse strand, counting down.
AAGCCTCGCCCGGCCCGCACGAAAGCGATTACTTGTTCGGACAGTTTATGAGAGGAATGGGGTGAACCTAGATTACGCGGATTGAGGCGGACGATTTTAGGATTAAAGCAATAAAAAGGCCGGGTTAAAACCCGGCCTTACACGCTTGTAGAATTTTTTCACTGAATTTTCAGCACTTCGACATCGAAGATGAGCGTGGAGTTCGGTGGAATTGCACCACCGGCACCGCGTGAGCCGTAGGCCAGATCTGGCGGGCAGATGAGGCGGCGTTTTCCGCCGACTTTCATACCCAAAATTCCCTGATTCCAAGCCTCGATCACTCTGCCGGGAATAGAAGTTGTAAACGGCTGAACGTGTCCGAATGCCGGATCGACGTTGGAATCGAACGTCTTGCCAGAGAGGAGCTTGCCGGTATAATTTACACTAACCGTCTGTCCTTTCGTTACAGGAGCGCCGGTTCCGGCGGCCATATCGATGTATTTTAAGCCGGTAGAAGTGGTGATGGTATCGCCCATTTTTCCGGGTTTGATCTCTTCCGTTTCCATTGACATGGGAGCAGGCATAGCAGGCTGCGCGACGGGATTGGATTGCGGCTGGCTGGATTCAGAAGTTGAGGATGCTGATGACATAGGTTGATTCTGGTCTGTAGTTTGAGTGTTAGTGGCTGGGGTTTGCGTGTCTGATTTCGCACAGCCCGCATACGTGGCTGAACTAATGGAAAGCGATGCGAGAGCGAGAATAACCGCTCCCTGGCGCTTGAGGAAAGATGTTTTTGATGGTGTCATTGATTGTATAGTCGCGTTAGTTCTTCTTTTTTTGCTTCTTCGAACAGTTTTTGATAATTCGAGTAACGGTCGATCGAAATCTTATCGTCCTCGACGGCTTGCCGGACTGCACAGCCCGGCTCGTGGATGTGAGAACAATTCGGAATGGCGCAACGCTCCTGAAATTTTAGGAATTCTATAAAGGCGAATTTCAGGTTCTGAGGGTCGAGTTCAAAGTTAGCGAATTCGCGGACGCCGGGTGTATCGGCGATGAAGGTGTCCTGCATGGTTGCGACAGGAATAAGTGTACTGGCGGCAGTGGTATGCGCGCCGCCTTTGAATTTCCTTTGGAGCGCGCCGGTTTGAGCAGCTTCGCGTCCAAGAATAGCATTGATGATCGAGCTCTTGCCAACGCCGGAATGCCCGGCGAATACGCTCGTTTTGCCAGCGATCTCTGCCTTCAGCTTTTCGATACCAGACCCAGCAATTGCAGAAAGAAGATGAACGGGATAACCAATTTCCTGATAGACATCCTGAAAATAGGATGCTTCATCCATTTCTTTCGCTGGTGCATTATCAATTTTATTGATGGCGATCACAATATCGAGTCCGCCTTCGACTCCGGCAACAATATAGCGGTCAATAATACCGGAGCGCAGTTTGGGCTTACCCACGCTCGCTACGATCACGAGCAGATCGACATTTGCCACGATTACTTGCTCGAAGGATTCGCGCCTTCCAGCCGCGCGGCGCGATAGTTTGGTGCGGCGCGGCAAAACTTCTTCGATCAGAATATCGGCAGCGTTATCGTTCTCATTGTTGGCTTCCTCGATCGGTGTACTCAACCGCACCTCATCACCAATGGCGACTAACGTCGAATTCGGGTTTGCGCTCCGTGTGCCTTTGTAAGTTCTTGCGCGTAGTGTACTTCCATCTTCGAGCTGAAGCACATAAAACGGACCTTCTGTGGTAATTACGCGTGCGGAGGGTATGCGTATTTCTTCACCAACCGGTGATAATGAACGATGCTCGCGCTTTTTCGAAAGCTTACGGCGCGTGTGATCGCGATCTTCGTGCGCGCCGCGAATTTGTTCGCGGGTTGGCCCTTCGTGATCGTGCTCGGACGGTTTTGCTAAGTATGAATTATGAAGTATGAAGTATGAACGGGGAACGCACAGCATTCATTTCATACTTCATACGTCATACTTCATATTTCACATACCCGCCGCCCGTGGATCGTGGTCGCATTATGCTGCCTGTTCTATCTGCCCTCGCTCTTTTGGTCGCTGGGGCTGGATCAGAATATCTTTGCCGAAATCGGCTCACTGCTACTTCATGGTAAGAAGCTCTACGTGGATGCGTGGGATGTAAAGCCGCCGAATATCTTTTATATGTATGCTTGCTTCGAATGGCTCTTCGGCGAAAACGGACTTGCGGTGCGGTTATCCGATTATGTTTTTGCATTGATAGCATTCTTCGCTATTTTTATAGCTACGCGTCGGCAAGTTTCTAACGTGAGCAGCATGGTGCAAGATTGGGCAGCGCCGCTCTCAGCTATTTTACTTGCGCTCACGCTGCTTTCGCTCGGGCTTGCCGATACCGCGCAGACGGAATCGTATTCGCTGGCTTGCATAATCGGTGCCGTTGCGATTGTGTCAATAGAGCGGCCGCGTTCCTTTATTTCGATATTCAGTGCAGGCATTTTCATTGCAATAGCAACATTTTTCAAGACGACGAACGCGATTTTTCTCCTTCCAATCACACTCGAAATATATTTTAGAAATAAAGAAAATTTCTTCCGCTGTATTCTCTCTGTGATTTTGGGATTTATTTTTTGGTGCGGTATTCAAATAGGGATATTAGCCATCGAAGGAAGTCTGCAAGAATATCTTCGCATTACGTTCAGCGTGATTGCGCATCATACGAATGAGGCATCCGATCTTGGTCGGTGGAGCATATTCGGAGCCATTTGGACTTACCTTGATCTATGGAGTGTCTTTGCAATCGTTGCTATTGCAACTGCTATTGTTCGGCGCGATGCTGCGTTTCTTCGTTCTGTGCGAATGCCATTGTTGTTGCTCGGAGCGGGTATTGCGGCGGTAATTATTCAGAATAAAGGGTGGGGTTATCAATACGTGATACTCTTGCCTGGACTTGTTCCGCTTTGTGCGATCTCTGGGATCTATCTTTACGATCTTATTTGGAAGAGAAGCCGGTGGACTGCCGCTATCTGCGGAATTTTTATTTTACTTCATACATTAGTGATGACGCCCAGCGCGCATCGACGTATTCACTATAGTTCCGATGCACTGCTTTCGATTCGGAATCACGCGGCGTATGTGGCAACGCTTGGTTCGCGGCAAAGTTTGTATTATCCTGCGGGAACCGATTCTTTGGCAGAATATTTTTTGGCGCATACTACGCCCAACGATCAAGTATTTATTTTTGGCGAAGAACCAGGAGCGTATTGGCATGCCAATAGAATGCCTGCTACGCGATTTGTGTATTCGCTGCTGTTTACAAGCGGTGTGATCTCGAATGCCGACTTGCTTGCGATGAACGATTCACTTGTAAAGAAAAAACCAACGATGATCGTTGTCGAGCGATATGACACGACCGCATTTCGAGGAAGGCCGGAAACAAGCGAATCGCTTGTGGCTACGGATACGCTTTTTCGTGGATTGCGGGATCTGCTTGCAAGCGAATACCTGGCGCATGACACTCTATGTGGAAAATTTATCGTTTATCGACAAAGGAACTAAATATCGGAACTCGCGTTTTTTTATTACATTATGCCTAACGTTCATTCAAGATTCGACCGCTTTTTTTCACAACCCGCTGTCGTTCTTTTGCTGATCTCCGTCCTCATTTTGCCAGCTATAATTTTCTTTCCGTTTCACAGCGACATTGACATTCAGCAAGTGATGGGTTTCGAACTCTTTCGATACCACGGACTTCCTTACCTTTCAACGTGGGACAGTAATTTTCCAGGAACAATTCTGATTCACGCTACCGCGATCACGCTGTTCGGGAATTCGGAGATCGGTCTTCATATCATGGATATGATTATACAAATTGGGATCATTATTGTTTTATATAATGTAAGCCGTTTTTGGTTAAATAAAGGCGCCGCGCTGCTGGGGTGTGTGCTTTATGCCTTGTTTTATGTGCATGGCCCTGGTCACACGATGAGCCAGAAAGATTGCTTCGCCACACTTCCGATCCTACTTAGCATTGCGGCCGGTATCGGCGCATTTCGAAATGAGCGTCCGATGGCGCGGAATATGCGGATGCTGTGTGCGGGCATGTTTGTTGGCATTGCATTTTGGATTCGCCCAACCTTCGGGATTTTCCTTGTTACACCATTCGTATCGTTATTCGATCTTCGTACCCGTGCCGGTCTTCAAGCATTGGCGTTCGAAGCATTGGGATTTGGGCTTATACTTGTAATTGGGCTGATCCCTTTTGCTCTAACCCACAACGGTCTTCAGGAAATCTATCTCGCTACGATACGCTATAACTATGAAATTTATAGCCACACGTTTTCCTCGGAGAATCGCTCACCGAGGACGTGGCTCGCACTCGGTTTCATTGCTGTTTGGGCGTTGACGGCATTCTATCACAAAAGGCAACGTCGCCAGTCCATGTTTCGCCCCAAATCCCGACCGGAGATTCAGTTCATTATTGTGACGATCGTTTCGTTATTATTGGGAATAGCCGTGATGCGCCGTTTTGCAATTTATCATTTCGAACCTTTCTTTGCTTGTTTCATGCCGGTGCTTGCAGCGGTCGTGTGGGAAATATTGGAATCATTCCGATGGCCACGCACTGGGCTTGTTGTGGTGATGGTTGCAGCGCTCGTCGTCCTTTATCCATGGAAACTTGCTGAGACCTTTTTTTCCCTGACTCATTCGTATTCGGGTTTGGTGGATCGTTTCGATAAGAATTTTAATGCGGGCGCAACCGGAGCAGCGGCTATGTATATCGAACAACACTCGCGTATCACAGACGCTGTGGAGGTTGCTTCCTTCACGCCCGCAATTCGGTGGAGGATCGACCGGCCATTTGCCACACGATTCACCACACCACAACCTCTGTTGACCTTGCCGCCAAATGGTGTATTTACAAAGTACCAAATGGAATGGCGCCGGGAATATCTCGATAACATTGCGGCACCAAAAACAAAATTTTACGTCGTCGAAAACGCCACGGATAACACTACTTCTGTCATGGCTATCATGATGACATTGCCGGGCCTTTCGGGCGTCATCGAACAGAATTATCGCCTCGATACGATCATTGGGCAATATTACATTTATGCTCGGAAGTAGTGTTTTTCGAACTTATGGGTATTCCTGCTCGTTAGTCGCGCGCAACAAAAAAATGCCTTAATTCATGGGTCTTTTCTCAAAAACACCTCAGTCAATCCTCTCCGAGTCACAAGTATTAGAAGCGTTGAGATCGGTTAACGATCCCGACCTTCATCGCGATGTCGTTAGTTTGGGAATGATCAAGGACATTGCGATCACCGGGAGCAATGTAAGTTTTACGTTCGAACTCACGACTCCGTCCTGTCCCGTCAAAGATCAGTTGGAAGGTCAGGCGAAAGCTGCCGTCGAGCAAATTGCCGGCGAAGGAAATGTGCAGGTGAAAATGACCTCCCGTGTTCCGAACGCGCATAAACAGGGTAGTGGGGAAGTATTATCCGGCGTGAAAAATACGATTGCCATTGCCTCCGGTAAAGGCGGCGTGGGCAAATCGACGGTTGCAGCGAATCTCGCGGTGCAGCTTGCGCGCGATGGCGCGAAAGTCGGGTTGCTCGACGCCGATATTTACGGTCCGAGCATCCCCATCATGTTCGGATTAGAACACGCAAAGCCGATGGCGCGACAAGTCACGCCGGACAAAGTAAAAATGGTTCCACTCGAAGCGGAGGGTGTGAAGATCATGTCCATCGGGTTTTTGGTCGATCCCGACACCGCTGTGGTATGGCGCGGTCCAATGGCATCCGGCGCACTCAAGCAATTTATGACCGACGTGGATTGGGGCGATCTCGATTATCTGCTATTCGATCTTCCGCCGGGAACTGGAGATATTCAGTTAACGCTGGTGCAGTCCATTGCGCTTACGGGTGCAGTAATAGTTACCACGCCGCAGGATGTGGCGCTGGCGGATGCCAAAAAAGGGATTCGCATGTTCGAGAAAGTCCATGTACCTGTCATTGGTATTGTGGAGAACATGAGTTATTATATCTGTTCCCACTGCGGCGAACGCGAAGAAATTTTCGCGCATGGCGGAGGTGAACGCGCTGCGCGAGGTTTCGAAGTTCCATTTCTTGGGGAACTTCCACTAATCACAGCAGTGCGCGAGGGCGGCGACGCCGGGCATCCGATCGTTGCGACTGCGCCGGATTCAATAGCAGGGAAGGCATTCCAAAGCATTGCTTCTGAAATGGCGCGGCAGGTTTCGATCCTTGCCTATTCGCCAAGCAACGACATGGTTCAAATTGACATTTAATTTGTGGCAATACTTCCGCTTGAACCACCCGTGACGCTCGCTTCCGGCGATCTCGAACAGCGCGTTCGCCGCGCCATCGAGCATGTGAAGCCGTACCTGTTAGTCGATGGCGGCAGCGTGGAACTTGTTCGTATCGATTATCCCGCGCATGTCGTAGAAGTGTGCATGGTTGGCGCCTGCAAAACTTGCTCGCTGGCGATGATGACGCTCCGTGCCGGTATCGAGCGCGCCATTCTTCATGAAGCGCCGGAAATTCGCCGTGTGGAGGCAGTCTCGAATCCGGAGATAGAGCTACGGTTCGAAAGTGATTATCATCCTAATGGGAGTGTTCTTTTGTAAGAGCCTTTTTACTCACTCATGTGTTTAAGAATAATCTTCCAATTTTAGTTTTTTAATTCATGATAGACGATCTCGCCGCTGATCTTTGGCCGCCACGCTTCTGGAGCGCTCACGCGATCCCGGAATTTGGCTTAACGGAATCGAGTAATGTGCTCGAAGGCTTTGCTACCCGCGTGTTTCTTTACAACGATAATTACCACACCATCCCCGAGGTGATCGCGCAGGTGCGTAAGGCGGTGGGATGTTCGCGGGACGAAGGCGCAGCCGTCGCGTGGGAAGTGCATACGCGCGGTCAGGCGCTGGTATTTGAGGGCGAAATGCTCGATTGCCTGAATGTGAGTTCCGTGCTCGAAGAGATTTCGCTGCTTACGCAGGTCACGACCTGACCTAATAGCCCGAAATATAAATTTTCGCCATCGAGCCTTCCAATCTCACAAAATAAAATCCCACTGGAAGATGGGGAAGTGATGCTTCCGTTTGTCCCGCCGGAATGGTAAAGCTTGCTTCCCTAATTCCAAGCGGAGAATAAATTTCAAGTTCTCTCGCATGATCTGCGACATCGAACGAACATGTGATGGAACCATTTGAAGAGTAAATGGCGAGATTATTCGGCTGCGGCGCTTCGGTAACTATTGCAGGAGGATTGGAAAAAGTAGTGGGACGGAAAATTCCGGAGAGGGTGACGGAAGAAGCGGTGAAATCTGAGATTGTGGACACTTGGTCATTTAGTATTTGACCCTGAGAATTAGAAACGGATCTCCATTCCAATTCTTCTAGATGCGCCGTCATACGGATAGCATGAGTAGAAAAGGATGAGTCAAAGGCAAAGATCGAGGTGCCGTCAAAGCTGAGCGAGGAAATTTGAAAGCTATCGGTTCGGTATGTACCCGGAACGGTTCCGCTAATGCCAGAGGCAGTGTCGAACTCTGAGTACTGGAACGAAACAATAGAGTCTCTGCCGGTCACAAAATTTATGAATGTAGAAATGGAATCCGAAAACAGTGCAGAAAAGTGGAGAATATCCTTCTTAAGGGAGTATTGAGATCCAAACATTGTATCCACGGTAATCCAGAAAGTTTCGTTGGAAGGATGCACTCCCAAATCGGCATCAAGCTCTATAGATTCCCACTTGTTTGTCATGTAGTGGTGTACGGAACTATCCGTGAAGCCAATACCATGAACCTCAATGGTAAACGGCATTTTCCACGGACACTTCACGCTATCCGCCGAAGAGGCGCATGCGTTCGATGCAAAAAGGCATAAGAAAACCACCACTAATTTCTTCATGCCAAAGCAAACGGCGCGGGTGGGTAAGGGTTCGCAGGGGATTGAAAAGTGACCTAAACCGGAATGCCCCTCTCACGTCTGCGAAACGCCCCCTCACCCGATTTCGACTTCGTCGAAATATCCCTCTCCCCACTGCGTGGGGAGAGGGTTTGTATGGATTGTCAATTTAAAACCATATTCCCATTCCCTCTCCCCACGCAGTGGGGAGAGGGATATTCCACCGTAGGTGGAATCGGGTGAGAGGGCGTTTAGAAACGGAATCTGGAGTTATACAAAACAGTAATTTTGAACATTCCCACCCCAATCTTGTTCTCTCAATCCAATGACTTCCAAAGAAATTCGCCAATCGTTTCTCGACTTTTTTGCGGCGCGCGGGCACGAGATCGTCCCCAGCGCGCCGGTGATTCCGCATGGGGATAAAACCCTCCTGTTCACCAATGCAGGCATGAACCAGTTCAAGGATGTATTTCTGGGCGTTGGCTCGCGCTCCTATACCCGCGCGGCGGATACGCAGAAAGTCATCCGCGTGTCCGGCAAGCATAACGATCTGGAGGAGGTTGGTCACGATACGTACCACCACACGTTTTTCGAGATGCTTGGGAACTGGTCGTTCGGCGACTATGGAAAAAAGGAAGCCATCGCGTGGGCATGGGAACTGCTGACGAGCGTGTGGAAGCTGGATAAATCACGACTGTATGCGACCGTTTATGAAACGGACGATGAATCGTTCGAACTGTGGAAAGCTGTAACCGACATCGATCCCACGCACATTCTGCGCTTTGGGGCAAAGGATAATTTCTGGGAAATGGGCGAGACCGGCCCGTGCGGACCGTGCTCGGAGATTCATTACGACCATACTCCGGATAAATCCGGTGGCCAGCTTGTGAATGCAGGGGTTCCCGAAGTGATCGAGATATGGAACCTTGTTTTTATCCAATACAACCGCAATCCCGATGGCTCGCTCGAAGAGCTGCCGATGAAGCATGTCGATACGGGGATGGGGTTTGAGAGGGCGTGTGCTGTGCTTCAGCAAAAGAGTTCCAATTACGATACGGATGTTTTTGCACCATATATTCAGTGGGTTTCTAAAAGGACTAATAGGACGTATGGGTCGGATGAGCGCGGTGATATTGCGACGCGCGTTATCGCCGATCATGTGAGAACGCTAACGGCTGCTATTGTCGATGGTGCGTTACCGAGTAATGATGGGCGAGGTTATGTGCTTCGCAGAATCTTGCGGCGCGCTGCGCGCTATGGTAGAAATCTCGGTTTGCGTGAACCATTCTTGTTCGAACTTGCTGCGGAAGTTTCCGATCAGATGTCGCATGTTTTTCCTGAAATGCGCGACCGGCTCGATCTTGTGCAAAAAGTAATTCGCGCTGAAGAAGAGAGCTTTAATGTAACGCTCGATCGCGGGCTTGCGCTATTTGAAGAAATTGCGGAAACAGTTGAAGATTCGGAATCTCCAATCATTGCTGGCGAAGATGCGTTCAAGCTCTACGATACATTTGGGTTCCCAATAGATTTGACGCAAGTGCTTGCACGGGAGCGGGGTCTATCAGTCGATATGCCACGATTCGAAGCATTGCTCCAAGAGCAGAAAGACCGCTCACTTCGTGTTCACGCTTCGAAGAAGCAAATAGTTTCAGCAACGATGGAGATGTCGGATATTCAATCTGAATTCACAGGCTACGAATATTTTGAAGATACCGGAAGAACGCTTGTCGTGGAAGGTAACACAGTTATTCTTGACCGAACGCCATTTTATGCGGAGTCCGGCGGACAAATATCGGACACGGGAATTCTTACCATTGACGGCAATCCGCACCGCGTAAAAGATGTTCGAAAAGTTGGTGCAGCTATTGCTCACGTTCTTGAAGAAGAGCTGATCGAAGCAAGCGAGGGCGCAGTTACGAAAGCCACTGTCGACCGCCCACGCCGCATCGACATCATGCGGAATCATTCCGCCACGCACCTCATGCATTCCGCGCTTCGGAAAGTACTGGGTGAGCACGTGCATCAAGCAGGCTCATTAGTCACGCCGGATCATTTGCGTTTCGATTTCAGTCATTTCCAAAAAGTTACGCCGGAAGAATTGCGCGAGATCGGAGCGATTGTGAATGAAAAAATTCGGGATACGATCAAGCTCATTCATCATCGAAATATTCCATTCGAGGAAGCGAAAAAGATGGGCGCGCTCATGTTTTTCGGCGACAAATACGGCGCGTTCGTGAATGTCGTGGATTTCGGTCCGTTCTCGCGCGAGTTTTGCGGTGGAACTCATGTTGCGAATACTGCCGAGATCGGTCTGTTCAAATTCACGAGCGAGTCGAGCATTGCAAGTGGCGTTCGCAGAATCGAAGCGGTGACGGGACGAGGTATCGAACAATGGCTGCTTGCGGAAGAAAAGAAATATTCGGAACTAAGCCGCGAACACGAAACGCTTCTTGCAGAAAAACAAAAACTCGAAAAAGATCTGACGAAGCTCCGACTCGAAGCGCGAAGAGATGAAATCCGAAAGCTTGCGAAAACCGCGAAGCCAATTGATGTCACTTCCGTCCTTTTAGTCGTTGCTGAAATCAAAGCCCGCGATGCTGCTGAGCTTCAATCGCTCGGCGAAATGCTGCGCGAAGAAATGAAGCAGGGTGCCGTTGCCGTGCTCGGCGCGAAACTTGCAGAGGATAAAGTCTCGTTGGTAGCAATGGTATCGGATGATCTCGTAAAAGAAAAAAAGATCAAGGCCGGTGACGTCATCGGTAAAATTGCGGAGATCGTTGGTGGCAAGGGCGGCGGACGTCCGCAGCTTGCACAAGCCGGCGGGAAGTATCCTGAAAAGCTTTCGGAAGCATTGAAGAATGTCGAGGATATTGTACGCAAAAGTTTAAGTTAGTCATTGCCTAATAGAATTATCTGTCGTTGAAATACAAAAAAAAGCATTCATTTCGTAACCGGATTCCGGCATTAGGCGCACTTGCGTCGGTTCTGCTTCTTGTGGTCCTCACCGTGGGCGCAAATCGGTTCATCACGCCAAGCAAGGCAGTGCAGGTGAATGATTCCCTTCACTTCGTCGATACATCCGCACATCCCATGCAGGTCGGTTTCAAGGGATGGACTGGCGATACTGCCCACGCATTAAATGAACTTCGAGCGCAGCTCGCAGAGATTTTCGATGGCCGCGAGATGAAACATGCTGCCGTCAGCACGAAAATAGTTCTCTTCGGGCCGAACGATGCACTTCATAATATTTATGCGCTCAATCCAAATGCAAGCGTTTGGCCTGCTTCGACGGAAAAGATGTTTACATCATCCTCTACGCTCTGGGCGCTTGGCTCGAAGTATATGTTTACAACGAAGCTCGATCTTGCTCCTGGTGCAAAGGTGATTGGCGATAAGATCGTTGGGAATGTTTATTTGCGTCCCAGCGGCGATCCAACACTGCGCTCCGCTGATCTCGATCTCATTGCGAGTGGACTGCAATCGAGAGGCATTACGAAAATACAGGGGGATATTATCAGCGATCTCGATGGCGAGAACCCTCTTAGTCCTGAAGCGAAAGCGTACATGGACGAACACAAATCATCCGAAATTGCCGTGCATGATTCCATCGTTGGCGATAACGGCATCATAGCCAGCGCGGATTCCACTGCTGCCGACAACGAAGAAAATGAAGATGAAGCCGAAGCAGGCGCGCTATCTACGTTCCCAAATTTTTCACTCGATCGCAATATCGTTACTATAACAGTCATTGGCGGTCACGCGAAAGGTTCACCGCTTGGCATACGGGTAAGCCCTTCTATTGCTTCGATCGTTGTTGTCAATCATGGCAAATCGAGCGCACCTGCAACCTATCGTGTGCGAAGAGTGGGTAAAGGGCGTCACCGCAGAACGATTCGAAGACTCGTTCGTGGCACGATGACGCTTCATGTTAGTTCTTCCGGCGAGCCTATGGATGCGCGTCAGATCGTCGTTATTTCCGGGCAGTTCCCAGCGCGCTCGCAGCGAACATACGGTTTTCCCATTAAGAACGTGCCGCTTGCCATGGCATCGGTGATGAAATCGCGCTTGCAGCAAAATGGAATAACCGTTACTGGCCAGCCGCGTGTCGAACGGGTTCCCGTCGATAGTACTGCACAAACGATCGCTGAAAAACAAACAAGCCTTGTTGATCTGCTGGCTTACATGAACAAGCACAGCGATAATTATTTAGCTGAAAGCATGTTCCGCAAGCTTTCAACGATCGTGCAGATCGCGGCCTCTGCGCCTGATGAGCGCGCGCGGAAACTCATGCGCTCGTGGTTGCAGGTCTGTAATGTCGATGGAACCGCTTGCACACTCATTGATGGTTCCGGGTTATCGAGAGGAAATCAGGTGACGGCAAACTCGGTCATCGATCTGCTTGCAGGAATTAAACAGAGGGGAATGTTTCCGTTATTTACGCATACGCTTTCGGTTGCAGGCTATGATGGAACTCTTCGGAACCGAATGATCGGCACGCCAGCGCAATTTAACGCGCATGGAAAAACTGGAACGCTTGATGGCGTTACTGCGCTCGCCGGATATGTCACAACAGGTGATGGACAACTTGCCGCTTATTTCATTACGATGCAGCATTTTCGCGGCGGCCCTTGGGTGTATAAGCGCGATCAGGATAAAGTGGTCGAGGCGCTGGCAAGATTCAAGTATGCGGATTATCAGGGCATGGAAACGATGCCAGCAGTTGGAACCATTGGAAGCAAAAGCGCGAAGGAATGATTTCTACACCGCAAACTGCTGCAAATGATGATCGGTGTGCTTGTATCCTAATATTCCATATTGCTCGGCAGAGAGTTTACCAAAGACCGCATGGATAGGCCATTCGGCAGTTTTAGATTGTGCCGCAACACGTTCCAGCAGATTTGCGAAGCGCGTTTTTTCCGTTTCAATGTTGTAGGTTGCTTCGGAGAGGAGTGACGGGAACGTTTGCGCTTTTTCGCGAGGAAAAGGAATGGGCGAAAAAATGAAGAGCCTCGCGGCCGCAGCCTTGAAATTATTACCATGATAAGGCGCAGATAGCTCGCCAAGATACATTTGGAATGCACTATTAATATGGTGCAGAGCTTGCTCCGGCTTCATTTTGCCGAATACTCGCGGCGAATGCACGGTGAGCTTATTTACGCGTTCGATCAATTCTTTTCGTACCGCAGGTTCAAAGATCGTTTTCATTTTGTGATATTTTGAAAGAAGCACAACTATTTTTTAGTTTGCAATCGTTTCAGACACATGAATTTTATTGCCCCTAATCGTTCGGTACTTCGCAGTTTGTTCAGCGCCGCTGTTATTGTCTCGGCGCTCGGATATTTTGTCGATATTTACGATCTTGTACTTTTTTCGATCATTCGCGTTCCGAGCTTAAAATCGCTTGGTCTGACGGGCACGCCGCTGCTCGATACGGGAATTTATCTCCTGAACGTGCAGATGGCCGGAATGCTCATCGGGGGAATCGCGTGGGGAATTCTTGGCGATAAAAAAGGAAGGCTTTCGGTGCTGTTCGGCTCGATCATTCTTTATTCGATAGCGAATATAGCGAACGGATTTGTGCAAACGGTCGATCAATATGCGTTCTTCCGATTCATTGCCGGCATTGGCCTGGCAGGGGAACTTGGCGCGGGAATTACGCTTGTTGCTGAGCTGCTTCCTAAGGAATATCGCGGATATGGAACGGCGCTCGTCACCTCGATCGGTGTTGCGGGCGCGCCGCTCGCGTGGCTGATCTCGTTAGCGTATGGTTGGCAAACGTGCTTCTGGATCGGCGGAGGGTTGGGAATCGTTCTGCTCATTCTTCGGATTGGCGTGCTGGAATCTGGAATGTACAAAAAAATTGCGGCAACGACCGTTCGGCGTGGGAGCTTTATTGCGCTGTTTAACGATAGAGAAAGGTTCACAAAATACATGCGATGTATTTTGATCGGCCTGCCGACGTGGTATCTGGTCGGCATTTTGATGACCTTAGCGCCGGAACTATCGAAAGCGCTTGGGGTGACGGGAGAGATCACCGGCGGCGCGGCAATACTGTGGTTCTATTTAGGGCTTGTCCTGGGTAATTTAGTGAGCGGAACGCTCAGTCAGGCGATGCAGAGCCGGAAAAAAGTGCTGCTCATTTTGATGGTAGCAACCACTGCGCTGGTAGCGGTGTATTTGCTTCAACGCGGAACGTCGGCGGAGTTCTTCTATACCGTGTGCGCGATATTAGGGGTCGCAAACGGGTATTGGGCGCTCTTTGTGACAGTTGCGGCGGAGCAATTCGGAACGAACTTGCGTGCAACGGTTGCCACGACGGTTCCGAATTTTGTGCGTGGAGCGCTGGTTCCTATTGCGCTTATATTTCAGTGGCTGAAACAAGTGCTTGCGAGCAGTGGATGTTCCCCAGCCGATGCCTTGATCTATTCTGCCGCTATCGTAGGAGCGACAACGTTAGTCATAGCCATCGTCTCGCTTTCCGGACTTAGCGAGACGTTTGGGAAGGATTTAGATTACGTAGAAGTATAAACTACAATCGGAAATTCAATCCGAAATTTAGATAGACCGTGTGGTAACGAATGTTGGTATAGTCCGGAGTGCTAAAGCTTGTCAACCCGCCAAAGTATTGTAGCGAAATATAGGAAATGTCTCCAGCCCAGCCAATGGCGCCGCCTATTTCGTTGAAGGCAGGATTAGATGAGGTTGGGACATACTCACCAAGAGCAGGATCGTATATTTCGTTAGAATAATAGTCCGAAGCATACGCTCTGCCATAGGAGCCTTGTATGAATAAATTCTTTTGAAAAAAGTAGCGGAGACACACATCGCCAGCATTGATCTCTGCGGATTCATCATTATTATTATTAAGCGCATATCCCGATTCACTTCGAATAAGATAGAATAGCTCGAATTTTTTGTCGTAGTCAATGCCAAGTCCACCTTGTATCGTGGCTAATGGATTTGAAATATTTCCGAAACTGAAGGGTAATGGATTACCGCTATTTTGAGTGAGCTGGAAACTTAACCCCACTCCAAAAACCAGCAGGGCATTCACTTTCCGTTCGCCGGGTGCTTCCCCGATCCAATTTACGGACGAAGCTGAAATACCGGTCACACCGCGCGCTCCGGAATCGAGCGTTACATAAACAGGCGCATAATTGAACCAAGAATGGCTGAGATCGTCAACAACAAACCCAATACCATAGGAGAGGAAATTAAGAAGTTCGAGTCCATTAGGATTTTTTGCCAGTGCGACCGTCGTTGAATAGTTCTCATACGAAATACGGAGCGAATCGGTGATGGCAGGATTAGGCATGATAACTAAGCCGCCTTCATCGCGGTAGGTATTTATGGGACCTCCACTGGCGCTTTCGACCTGAATATTCGGCGGGCCTATAATTTCAAGATCGGGCTTGCCGTGAAATATGGCCGTGCAACCGGTAAAAAGCAGGGATGCGGAGGCTGCTGCGATCAGAATGAGTTTTGGAGAGCGCATAAACATAGCGATAATTATTTCGAAGCGATGAAAAGCTCTGTTAGTGAAGTGGATAGGCAACGATGCGATCTACATCGACTTCGCGCTCGATCTCATAATAATTGTCATAGTAATTAGGAACGAAAACATCGTCGTTCGCTACTTCGGTGAAATGAAGATTGATCCATACGGTGTTGCCCTGGAACGATTCCAGATCGTTCGAAGGGAAATCCAACGCTCCGGTGTACTCATTTTCGAGCGATTGAGAATAGGAAAGCGCGGAATCGGTTATCTCCACATAGCCATCCTCATAATTTGAAGATGCCGATGAAGAAGCGTACGTTTGAAAACCAATCAGCAGATCGGAGGTGCGCGGGACGGTGTCAGCATATTTCGGCGCGGTGATCTGCGCAGTCAGGCCGTTTTCATACGAAGTGTCTGTGATCGAGAGTGAGGAATAGACGAGCGTTACAAAATTAGCGGAGCCATCGAGATGATAGGGAACCGCGGAATCATAGACGGGCGGGAGCGTAATGATGGGATGCCGGTATGCGGTATCACCATTCACAAGGATGTAGCGAACGGAATCGGGATATTGGGAAGTGTAATACTCGAGACCGTAAGGTGAAATCGTTGTGGCGATGCTTTCGACGCCCGAGATCGAACGCTGAGAAACCCGGTGAATATCGTAACCGGGGTTATAGGGAAAGATCTGCTGATTATTACCCGTCGGCGTGGAATCCGGCGGCCACACACAGCCCGCCAGCGCGCTGAGAAAAAGGATCGGAATAGCGAAAAGAAGATGACGCATGATCGCTCGTTAGTTAATGAAAGACTAACAAACGATGCTGCGCGGGGAAAGTTCTTTGGTTTTCGAAGTTTCGCAGGTCAAAAATTAATGCACTTTTTCGCCGCCCGTACCCGGAAGCTGGGTCGGGCCGGCGGTGCGGAAGCCGAAGGGATGTTCGCCTTGGCGGTCTGTTTTGATCTCGCCGTATTGCTGCTCGAAGCGTTCGATGTTCTCGCGCATGGCATTCAAAAGCTGCTTGAAGTGCATGGGCGTCATGATAATACGCGCATGAACGCGGGCGCGCGGTACGCCGGGCGTGACACGCGTGAAATCGAGAATGAACTCGGCGGGGGAGTGGGTAATGATCGCAAGATTGGAATAAATTCCCTCCGCTTCTTTTTCGCCTAATTCGACTTGAAGCTGCTGCTGGATCGGCTGTTGTGGGGTGATGGGGTCGTTATCTGACATGATGGAGTATTTAAAATTGTACTATTTTATATTTAGGTCATTGCGAGGAGAATCAAACGACCGGAGGGAGTTTGATTCGACGAAGCAATCCGTGGCGATTGCAACGAGTCTCAAAGGATTGCTTCGTCGCCTTTGGCTTCCTTCGGTCGCCAAAGGCTTCTCGCAATGACGTTCTCAAAGCTTTTGGGGAATTCCCTTATTCTTAATTCTTAACTTTTAATTCTTAATTGAATTAATGTCCTGCTTGTTTTAATTCGTCGGATTTTTTGTAGGCGTCTTGAGCGTCCTTAGGCCGATTAGCACGCGCATAGACGCGAGCAAGTAGATCCCAGTATTCATGCGTGTTGCCGACATCCGTGCTTTTCAATGCTTCGAGATCGGTAACCAATGAAATAACTTTGTCTTTCTGACCGAGAATATCGTAGTTCTCGACAAGATTCATGAGCGTGTTGGCATCAGCGTGATTAATTGCGCGGAGCTTTTCGAAATAATCGGTCGATTGCTGAAGTTCAGTTTTGTATTCCGTTTTCTTATCTGCTTTTTGATCGGCAGCGGCTTCGTTCTTGTACGCAGCAGCAATATTGAATAGCGCAGATTCATCGTTCGGCGAGAGCGCAAGCGCCTTTTGATACGCCGTGATCGCGCCCTGATAATCGTTCGATTTCATGAGCAGCGTTCCATAGGAGATGTACATCTCTTTCGAAGGATGGTCGGCAAGAATGCGCTCGTATTCTTCCTTCGCTTTTTCGGTGCGATCCATGCGCGTGTAAATATCCGGGATGGCCTGGGATGCAAAATCATTGGAGGGATCGATCTGCTGAAGCGTCATGAGCAGTGGAATGGATTTTTCGAAGTTAGCATCCCGACTTGTTTTGTCGCCGCCGCGTTGTGCAGCCAATCCTTTTTGATAATAATCGTTCGAAACGAATTCATACGATTGCGTGGAAACCTGAATGGGCTGCATTCCTTCCGCGTCGGACGACGTGACACGCCAGCCAGTGAGTTCCCATGTGTGCGGTGGTTTTACCTGCCGCTCGAAATAGATATACGCCTGCTTACTGGGATAGACATAAATAAGGGAACTATCGGTATTGCTGATTTGAACCGTGACCATCTTAGCGGGCGCGCCGCCGATGGATCGCTGAACAGCATCCGGAGTCTCATGCAGCATCAGCCCCATCGCAACACCCTGATCGTAGGATGCGCTCACTTGGTTGATCTCAGCCTGATAATTAGCGAGACCTTTCGCGGTATCACCCGAAGCATAATAGACCTGACCGAGTAATTCATACGTCTCTGGCTGATCGGGTTCCAGCTTCTGCGCGCTTTCGAGATAGGTGATCGCGGATTGCTGCGCTTCCTTGTTGTCCGGATTCGCATTATATGCGCCCAAGCCACCATTGTATAGCTGTATCCATGTGTTATGCCGCAGGAGTTGCAGTTCCACACGGTGTGTGGTGGAGTACAGCATCGCGGTGTCGATGATCGTCGCGATCTTTTCGTATTCCTTGAGATCGTTCAGATTCTCGGCATAGAGATACCACGCCTCATCGTTGGTGGGGTCTTCGGTGATCGCTTTATTTAGCATTTTATCTGCCGTGATGTAATCCCGGCGCTGGCGATAGAGCTTGGCAGATTGCACGTCCGCCGCGCCGCAACCAGCAAATTCAAATGCAAACGTCGTAAGAACTGCAAGGAGCAGGGTTCGATTAATTATTTTCATATTTTAGGAAAATCATGATTTATGAACTTTTGGAACTCTAAAAGAACTCCGGGCCTGGATTCTCGCATTTGCGGGAATGACAAGAACCATTCGTTCTTGGCGCTTCGCGCCATGCTTCATCCTGACTGTCATCCCCGCGAATGCGGGGATCCAGCAGTTATTCAAAGCACTCAGCACTTTCTACGCATTCGCTTCTTCTTTCAACATGCGTGTCAAGAGGCGCACACCGACTCCGGTTCCGCCTTTGGGAATGTAATCTCCTTTGGTGTCCGAGATCGCGGTTCCCGCAATATCCAAATGCACCCACGGATAATTCGTGAAGCGCTTTAAGAACATTGCTGCTGTGATCGCTCCGGCCCAGCGTCCGCCGACATTTTTAATATCGGCTACGTCGGATTTGATAAGCTCGTCGTATTCGTCGTAGATCGGAAGCTCGCAGACGCGCTCGTAAGTGGCATCGCCGGCGCGTTTCAAACGTTCCATCATCGAGGTATCGTTGCCCATCATGCCGGTCGTAACATGCCCCAGCGCGACCACGCACGCGCCGGTCAGCGTCGCAAGATCGATGACCGATTTCGGCTTGTATTTTTCAGCCCAAATGAGCGCATCGGCCAGCACGAGGCGGCCTTCGGCATCCGTGTTATCGACTTCAACAGAAAGCCCGTTTGAATACGTCAGAATATCGCCGGGACGCATCGCGGTTCCCGATGGCATGTTCTCTGCGCTGGAAACCAGACCGACAACATTCACAGGAAGTTTTAGCGAAGCAACCGATTTCAACGTAGCGATAACCGTCGCCGCGCCGGACATATCGCCCTTCATTTCTCCCATACCGGCAGCGGGTTTGATAGAGATGCCGCCCGTATCGAATGTAATGCCTTTGCCCACCAGCACAATGGGCGGTGTATCTTTCTTCGGCGCGTTCATGTATTCCATCATGATGAAGCGAGCCTCTTTTTCGCTGCCCTGATTGACGCCGAGGATTCCGACCATCTTATTTGCCGCAAGTTCCTTCGGTCCGAAGATGGTAACTTTTACGCCATGCTCTTTCCCGACCTCTACAGCCCAATTCGCCATCGTCTCCGGATATTTATTATTTGATGGCTCGTTCTCCATCATGCGCGCGAAGATCGTTGCGTTGATGATAAGTTGCGTTTCTGCGATCGCCGCGTTCACTTCTTCGACAGTGGAAGATTGCAGGCTATCGCCATCATTGAGAATAACAACATTCTCGATCGGAACGACTGGCTCTTCTTTCTTGAAAAATTTATCGAATTTATAAAGGCCGAGCATAACGCCTTCCACAACCGCCGATGCGATCTCTGCGCCCGATGCGTCTTTCACGGCGGGAAGCATAATGGCGAGCGATTTCGATTTCATCTTCTCCGCTTTCTTCGCGGCGCGGGCTGCTCCGCGCCGAACCGTTTCCAGCGAAATTTTTTCCGGCTTGCCGAGTCCTACGAGAAAAACCCGCTTTGCCGATGCTTCGCTTTTCTTTGGATACAGCACGACGATCTCGTCTTTTTTACCGGCCATGTCGCCGGCAGAAACCAGCGATTCGGCAGCGGAGCCGACGGAGTTGCGGCCCAGCAATTTTATCGTTGCGGTGACGCTCTTCTTTTCTTCACGATTAAAAAATGCGACGGTCGTCGCGCGAGCTTTTTTCCAGGAGGCGGTTTGGATACTGAAATTCATAGACGAAGCGAATGTATGATTATGTGACAAATTGCGCCAAAATCGGCGAAATCATGACCGGGCAACCTTCCGAGAGCGGGGCCATGCCGAAAATATCCTACAAACTTACGAAATTCTACGGGCTTCGTGCTTAGATAGGGGTTCAGAGAAGCTTCTCAACTCCTTCCGCGAAGGTATCCCAAGAGTATTTTTTCTTCTCCTGGATCACGCCTTCGGTAAGTGAAGATTCCATGTACTGCTGGAAATAGCGGAGAACTGCCTCAGCAATTGCTTCTGGCGTGGCAGCCTCAGCGATGATTCCGCTTTTGCCATCGATGACGATCTCTGCCAGCCCCCCGACGTTTGTGGCAATGACGGGCACATCGAAATTGTACGCGATCTGCACAATTCCCGATTGCGTTGCAGTGCGATAGGGCAGCACGGCTACATTTGCCGCGCTGAAATAGAGAGCCACGTCATCGTTGGGAATGTAATCGGTAGCGAGCACAAGATTCTTTGCAGGAATATGAAGCGATTCGATGATTGAACGATATTCCTTTTCATCGCCGTAGAATTCACCTGCAATGATAAGGCGAATTTCGGGCAGCGATTCGATGATATGGGGCATGGCTCGGAGCAGGATGTCGAGTCCCTTGTATTTTCGAATATATCCAAAGAAGAGGATGGCGGGTGCATCGTCAGGGATCGAAAGTTTTTTGCGGGCTTCGGAGAGATCAATGCGGGAACCAAAATTCTCGTAAACGGGGTGATCGAGGCGGATAAATTTAGCATGGGGATCGACGATCTTCAGATCGTGCTCGACTGTATCGGACTGGACGATGAAATAATCGACCGCTCGGAACGCAAATTTGGTGAGCATGATGTCGCCCGGACGCTTTTCATGCGGGAGTACGTTATCGGCAATGAATGCGATCTTGCATTCCTTCCCAAGTTTTCGGGTGATGCGTTTTGCGGTGCGAGCAATTACTCCATACGCGGGAGCGAAAAATGGGATCCAATATTTGAAGATGATAAGATCGGGTTTGAATGCAGCAGCGGCGGCACCGGCTTTTCTCCAGGTGAAGGGATTGATAGAGTCGATGATAGTGTCAGCGATCACCCCCCCCTCACCCAGCGCACCTACGGTGCGCATCCCTCTCCCCACTTCGTGGGGAGAGGGTTTGGGTGGGGGGGACGTTTCTTCCTGGGATTTTCCTGGGAACAGAAATTTCGGGTACTGGCGCTTGAACGTAATAATTTTTACATCATGACCACGCTTTACCAGCGTTTGCGAAAGCAGTGCAACATAATGCGCGATACCACCGCGCAGGGGATAAGCCGTTCCAACAATAATGATCCTCATGGCTTACGAAACGCTTTCGGCGCTATATCGCGCGATGAGGCCGGTTTTCACGGCGTGATAATATTGAATTCGGAAGAACCACGATGCAAGAATGACATACACTATGGAAAGCAGGCAGCCGATCCAAAGTGAGTTAGCGGGAACCGCTTGGTCATGAACAACGGCACGCAATGCTTCGAAAATATAGGATGCGGGAAGTATTCTTGCAACAGGTTGCAGCCATATTGGCAACGCCGAAACAGGATAGAACACCGCTGCGACCGGCGCAAGCACTGCCGGCATCGGCCAGATGAACCACTCGGCTGCTGGGCCTAATCGGAGAACTATTCCAATGGCAAAAATTCCGAACGCAATGCCGAAGAGGAATAGGCCGAGAACGAGAATGAGGACGACGAAGCCATACGAGAATATCCAAAGGCCAAAGACAAGTCCCGCAAGCAAGAGCATGACGACAAGGCCGAAGAAGCTTGTCATCATGCTGGCGGCGATGAGTCCGCCGAGGTATTCGGAGATTCGAAGTGGCGTAGCGAACATGTTCAAAAAATTACGCGACCACACATCCTCGAAGAATGATGTTGAAATGCCGAACATTGCTCGTGTGAAAAAATCCCAAAGCAGAACGGCTCCGAGCATCGTAGAAACAAAGTTAAATGTCGTTTGGACGGTGTCTAAATATCGAGTAATAAAACCCCAAAGAACAATATCAATAGCCGCCCATGCAAAAAGCGGAAAAACGCGCGTGAAACTACCGCGCATCAAATAAAAAATGCGAAGAACGATTGCAAATGATCTACGGAAATTCATGCAACCACCCCCGCTTCTAAGGAAAGTGGTTCGCGGGCTACGGTTACGAACAGATCTTCAAGGGAGTTTTTTCCATGTTCAGCAGGAAGATTCTTCGGATCGCCTTCAAGCAAAATCTTCCCTTTGGAGAGAAATAGAACGCGATCGCACACGTCCGTTACTTCATACATATTGTGCGATGTCCACAGTGCACCTACGGGATTTTTATGAACAAATTCAATGATAGTCTCGCGGATATAGCGTGCAGCAGATGGGTCGAGCGAAGCGGTTGGCTCATCGAGCAGCAGCAGAGGAGGTTTATTTAACAAGGCTTTGGCAAGACCGGCGCGGGTTTGCTCCCCAGAAGATAGCACGCCGCATCTCGTTTTACGAAAATTCGTCAGATCGAATGCTTCTAACATTTCCTCGATACGCTGCGAAAGATTTGGAACTCCGTAGAGCATTCCAAAGATGCGAAGATTTTCAACGACCGTTAAATTCCCAGGTAACGGCGCATAGACAGCAGCAAAATTTGTATTCTGAAGTGCGAGCGAGCGATGCTTCGCAAGATCGATCCCATTAATGGTTACCGTTCCGGATGTCGGTTCGAGCACGCCGAGGATGACGCTGATCGTCGTCGTTTTTCCGGCGCCGTTTGGCCCGAGAAGTCCGACGATCTCGTTTGGTTTTACATCGAAAGAAATGCCATCGACGGCGAGTGTTTCGCCATACATCTTGCGAAATGTATCAACCGCAAGCACCGACGCGGCAGCTTGCGATCCATTAGTGTGAAGAGATGGTTCCAGGAGCATTTGTTATGCAGTCTTTACTTTTTTACGAGCCATCGGCTTTTGGGAACCGCCCTTTTTTGCCGGTGCATTCAACACCTTCTCATAGACGGCCTCGTAAATAGGCACAATTCGTTCCTTTGCAAACTCTTTCGTTGCTCGATCGAAGGCTGCTTTAGCAACACGAGTATGCAGCTTGCGGTCGGTTAGGAGTTCGATGGTTCGTTCGGCAAGGGCTTCAGTATCGCCAACTGGAACGACAAAACCGGTTTTGCCTTCTATGTTAAGTTCCGGCAATCCGCCGACGTCGCTGGAAACAACGGGCAAGCCGCAGGCCATTGCTTCGAGCGCGGAAAGGCCGAAGCTTTCGTTACCTGAGGGCATAAGAAATACATCGCTTGCCGATAAGACGGACGCCAATTCGCTTTGCTTGCCGAGAAAGCGAGTTTGTTGCCAGATGCCGAGTTCCCGCGCAAGCGATTGGCACTCGCCGCGATCGGGGCCATCGCCAATGAGCAATAGCTTTGCTTTCACGCCGCGATCGAGAATTATTTTAAGTGCAAGAATGGTATCTTTCACGCGCTTAACTTCCCGAAAGTTCGAAGTATGAACGAGGAGCTTTTCTCCATTTGGCGCAAGCAGGCGTTTAAGATTTTTTGAGTCGATAGGACGGAATGCTTCGGTATCAATAAAGTTTGGAATGACTTCGATCTCTTTTTCGACATCGTAATTATTGATAGTCTCATCTCGCAGGAATTGTGAGACAGCAGTAACAGCGTCAGAGCATTCGATCGAGAATTTCATCAACGGCTCAAAACTTGGTTCCAATCCGACGAGCGTGATGTCCGTACCGTGCAGCGTGGTCACGATCTTTATATCATTCTTCAAAATTTGCTTTGCAAGCACGGCTGCTGTTGCATGAGGAATAGCATAATGAGCGTGGATCAGATCGAGCTTTTCGAAACGCGCGACTTCTACCATTGCGCTCGTGAGCGCCATGGAATAAAGTGGAAACTCGAAGAGGGGATACGTGGACATCTCGACTTCATGATAAAAAATATTATCGAGATACCGCGCGTCTTCATGACCGGCTCCGGTGAGGCGCATGGGGAGCGCGTAGGTAATAAAATGCACGCGATGTCCGCGCTCGGCAAGCGATTTGCCAAGCTCCGTAGCTACCACGCCCGAACCGCCATACGTGGGATAACAAGTGATGCCGATGTTCATTTTGAAGTAGCGAGTGGATGAGTGACGGGTAACGAGTAATGAGTTCGCATTTGCAGGAATGACATTGTGTCGCAAATAACAGATTGCTTGCAAACACATATTTTCGGAGAGCTCGAACACTCGTTACTCGTTACTCGTTACCCGTTTCTAAGATGCCCACCGAAGATTTTTATTATACCGTTGAATCGCATGTTCGCGCGCCTGATTTTAAGATCAAAGGCTCGCGCTTTGTTGCAGATTTGCTACCAGCTGGCGCTAAAGCGGAGGTCGATCATGCGCTCACGGAAATTCGCAAGGAATTCCATGATGCGTCGCATCATTCGTTCGCGTACCGTCTCGGTGCGGATGCGATGCTCGTTCGCGCAGCTGACGATGGCGAGCCGACCGGCACTGCCGGCAAGCCAATTCTGCTCGTGCTAACATCCCGCAAGCTGACGAACGCGCTGCTCGTCGTTACGCGATTTTTTGGTGGAACAAAGCTCGGCACGGGTGGCTTGGCTCGCGCGTATGCCGAGGCAGCGCAGCAAGCGGTTTCAATGTCAAAAGTTATCAAAGTATATTTGACGAAAACCGTTTCGCTCGAAGTGCATTATGAAGACTTGCCTGCAATGGAGCGGCTCATTCATCTATTCGAAGGACAGATTCAAGAATCGAATTATCTTTCGAGTGTTTCGATTACGGTTGCTATTTGGCAAACGAATCTGGAACCGTTCCTTGCTGCGGTCATGGATACGTTCCATGGCCGGGTGCGGTTGGATTCTGTCGAAGGTATTTCCACTCCGCCTTGAGTTCGTCAGTTATTTCTTTGGCGGCTAGATGGTATTTTGCTGGACAAAATTCTTCACCGGTTGAATTAGGTTGGAGTTTAGCGCGCTCGCGTAAATACAGGTACATCGCAAGGGAATCGTTCCGATCTAATTGCGCTGTCGAATCTATTGTGGGTAAAATGGAAGCTGCATCGTTTAATTTTCCAATTCGGACGAGTGCATCGGAACGGAGAATATCGATCGCAAAATGGGTTCGGTCGAATGTGCCTTTTTCGGGAGCGGGATATTCAGAAGCCATCTGCGAAAGCCACGCTTCGGATTTTTTCCAATCCCAGTGAGCAATGGTGAAAGAATTTTCAATATAATTTTGCCAGAGGAATTCGGGTTCTGAGTGGGTGAGCGTTTGCCGGGCATACGCGAGAATAAATCGTTGCCAGCCTAATTTTTTATATATGGCATCGCCATAAAATTCACTCGCGCGGATAGTATCTTTGGCAAGAATGTGGAGATCGCCTCGCTGTATGTCGAGCGCAGCAACTTGTTTTTGGATGACCGGTGTGCGGCACGTATCAAGCATGGTAAGCGCGCCGCGCCAATTGCCTTGTGCATTAAGAGCGCGTTCGGCATCGAAGAGCGCTGAGACTCCAGCTCCCTCCGCAATGGCTTCTCGATAGAGATCGACTGCATCTGCAAAATGATGCTCGTGAAACGCTTCGGAACCTTCTCGCTGCAATTTTCCAATTCTTCGTAAACAGGGATTGTAAATGATCGAGGTTCGGTCATAATAATAACGGAACTGCACGGAATCGCTTGCGTCCATCGAAGTCATCATTGGTGCAAGCCATCGTTTCCATTCGGCTTCAAGCGAGTCGATGGGATTGCCGTATTCTTTTTGCCAATCGAGCGAAGCATAGACACGATCGAACGGCACCGGGCCATACGTTTTTAAAAGATACCGCGAGAACGATCCCGCGAGCACGTAACTTTTCTGGGAAGCATTTGCGGCAAAGCCGGTGAAGGACATCACTTCCTTTACGCCGGTTGCATAATGTAATTGCAGGATGCGCGCTGCGTGTTCGTCCAGCGTGTAGAGGCCATCGTATTCCGGCTCGACAGACATCGCTGCGCCTTCCGTTATTCCGGTTGACCAGCTTGCATAGAAGGGAAATACTCCTTTTTGCCGAAGCATTACATGCGTGAGTTCATGCTTAAGCGATTCTAAATTTTCTTTTGCAATATGCACTTCGCTGAGCCACGGTTTGGAAATCGAGGCGGTACGTGTTCCAATAAGCGAGAACATTACATCGCTCGATGGATAAATGTAAACACTGATCGGTTCGCTTGGCGGGTGAAGCAAAAACCGCGCCTCGATGTCTTGCAGATACCAGCGGACATCCCGGTTGATCTTATCTAATTCATCTTGCGTAAGAGATCCGGTGTCATAATAAATCGTGCAATTTGGAACAATATGCAAAGAGCCACGCAATTCTTTGTGAAGAATTTCGTGCGAGGTTGTGATGCCAAACGTATCATGCAAAAAAAACAGCGCTGCTGCAAAAGCCAAAAGCAATGCTACATAGGACTTATGGGTCGTATGGGTCGCATCTTTGTGATTGCGAATCATAAATGCAAGAATCAGAAGCAGCGCGGTCCATACGATGTGTTCGCATCGCGCGGCAAGATAGGCGTTCGTCAATTCCAGCGATTCATCCCAAACAATGCCGGGGAAAAAACCGTATTGCCATCCGTAAGCGAAAAGTTGTGGATTGAAATAGCCTGGTAAAAATGAGAGAAAAAGTGTTATTGCCCAAAAAGCGATGAAAAGAAAAACCGCTTTCGACTGTTTTTTCACAAGCCAAGAGAATGCAAGTCCGAACATCCCGCCGAGGATGGCGCTAGGGTAAGCGATCTCTAAATAAAAAACAAAGCCATCCCAAAACGAGCAATTCGGCAGCCAAAATAAAGAAATGACTGAAATGACTAAAGGGACAGATGCGAGAAGCAGGCAATTGAAAAAAACATCTTTTATTTGCGTCTTTTCCGTCCCTTGTGTCCCTTTAATTCTCGAAGCTGAAACCCCGCACACCAAGCTGAGCACCAGCGCCATGAGCGTGGAATATTCAAATCCCAGCACGGCGAAAAGCGGGCTTGAGAGCATTATCACAAGCGCCGAAATGATCGATAGGATAGCTGCTGAGATTAGCATGAGTACGAAATTACTCTATTTTTCGACGGATTCAGTGAAGGAGCAGCATTTTTTTCGTAACTTTGTACGAAAGTTAGAATTTTAGGCACCCGAAGACACACAACATGGCATCCAGCACTCTCGTAACAATTACTTACCGCGTCGCTGACGCAAAGCGGTTCGAACTTGAAGGCATTCTTCTCCCGCTCGTGGAGAAGATCAATTCCCTTCAGCAAGCCGTTCGTTTTTCCGTCTATCAGGATGAGGACGAACCTTCGACGTTTGTCGAAGTCTATGAATGCGATTCGACCGATGATTATGACGCGCTCGAAGACGATCTCGATGAAGAAACGCGCGAGCAAATTCGCCGCATTGCAACGGATTTCGCGCAAACCCGGCAAGCCGTTATGACGCTCCGACAGTTGGGCTAAGATCCGCTCCGGCTCTTCTGACGCAATATAGGCTCCTCAAAAATCTTCGCCGAGCGATACGATATAGACCGGCGGCGACCACGTTTCGATATTTGTCGTCCAGGCGAGATCGAAGTGGATGTAAAATCCAAATAAGTAGGTTCGAATGCCGGTGCCTGCCGACATCAGCAGGTCGCGGGTTTCCCAATTTCCCGTCGCAACATCTTTTTGAAAGAAATAAACGGTGTGATCCCACGCGGCTCCGGCATCGGCGAACGTATCGCCGAAAAACGAGATCGGGAACCCTCCGATCGTGATCGGAAACGGATAGCGTAATTCGAGGTTCCCAATAACATAATGCGTACCGATCTCCGAATAATACGGAAAACCGCGCAACGGTAAGCCGGGAGTAAAGAATGCAAAATCTTGCGGAGAAGTGATCGGGATGCCTTGTGTTTGGTACGTTGGATTGATCCAGCTATCGACGCCGCCGATAAAGAAATTTTGCGGAGTCGGGCCAAAACTTGCTGCGCCCGTGATGCGCGATGCAAGCGATAGAAGTCCCGTGATCTTGAAATATTCTCGAAGATCGAATTGCGGCGTAACGAAGCCCAGCCAGTTATTTGCGATCATCGGCGCAGCGGAAAGGCCAAGATTTATTCGGGTTCCATCGAGCGGATAAAAATAGCTCATCAGCGCATCGTCATGCACATACGAGATATTAGGGAAGATCGCATACGCGGTCTGGGTGGGAACGACTTGGCTTACGATCAGGTCTTTTTGAAAGATGGCTCCTGTTAACGACACGTCGAAACGTGAGAATCGTGAAATAGGATACGCCGCTACGCCGGAAATCCCCGAGGAGGTGAAGCGGGCCACAGGATCTGCGACTTCGGGTGCGGCAGGATCGGAAGCTTCCTCGATAAAAGCTGCGCTGTGATAACCCTGGATGCCCCAGTTCGTGCGATTGGCGAGGTTGTAATAGGCTCCCAGATAATCGGAATTTTTCAGATTGATGATGAGATTGGTGGCAAGGAATATCTGTTGGTTCCCAAGCTCATCCGAAAACAGCATCTGCGTGGTTCCCTGCAATCCGAAAAAACCGGAATATCCGGCAGAACCGAGAATAACATCCGGCGTGAAAACAGTTTTGTATGGATGGACGAAATACTGCCCGGATGTGTCTTTGTAATTAGTTACCACTTCCGCTGCGGGCTTGCGATCGCTTTGCATGATTGTGCTGCGATTGTCCGAAGGATTATTGCTAAAAACATAGTTATGCAGATCGACTCCGACATTACCATAGCCTTTTGCGCTGTCAGGCATGTCGGATTTATGCGAAGTATCCAACCGCGCGACGAGCCGACCGCCATCGTTCTTGCGAAACTCGGTGAGCGGGAGCGAATCGACATGCTGCGATTCAGGATTGCGGATCATGAAGAGATCGTACGCGCCTTTGTGCATCGTCGAAAAGCAGAGCCGTGTGCCATCGTTTGAAATAGAGATCTGGTCTATCTTCGAAACAGAATTGGTGATCGGGCGCGCATTCGTTCCATCTGCATTCGCGAGATAGATATTATTGATCCCATTTGCGTCGCTGATGTAATAGAGTTTGTTATCCTGCGTCAGTACGGGATAATATTCGTTCGCAATGGGTGACGAGGTGATGCGCGTAATGGTATTTGTTGCAAGGTTGTAGCGATACACATCGCGGTTCGGGCTTTCGTAATTAACGCTGCTCGGATAGGTGAGCGGATACTGACCGGGAACGATATGATCTTCGCGCTCACTCGTAAAATAAATGGACTTCGAATCCGGCGACCACGATGGCTCGTGATCGGAGAAAACATCATTCGTCAGATTGCGTGATTCTTCTTTATCCAGATCGTATAAATAAATATCCGATTGCCCATTCTTCGTGCCAACGAACGCAATAGATTTGCCATCCGGCGACCACTTCAATCCGCCGATACCATCCACATCGATATTGGGAAGTTTTCTCTGAGGATCGTTGCCGTTGACATCGAAAATAAAAATGGCGTCCGTTTCGCCGGCTTTGGTTGCCAGCGCAACTTGCTTTGCATCCGGCGACCAGCTCAGGCCGGGCGAGAGCAAATGCAGTTCCTCAAAATTCGCGCTGGCGCCTCCGCCACTAAGAAGCTTCTTTATGCTTCCTTCATGATTAAGATTTTGAATATACACATCGTAATAGCCATTCCGGTCGCTGATAAAGGCTACGCGATCGCCCTGTGGAGACACCGATGGCGAGACATTCATATATCCTCCGAGCTTTTTGTGGTCGGCAATGGACTCGGCATAATCGCCGGGATCTATAAAGCGGGAAATGTCTGGGAAGTAAAGAACTTTCAGTGCAGCCAAAAACTTTTCGCCGAATTCGCTGACAGAAAGTCCAAACGTCGAACGGAATCCAGATTCCACGCTGCGGCTCGATTGAATTCGGTGCAACAGTTCGCCCACTTTTTCCGGGCCATACTTTTGGGAGATATACCAATACATCGTTTGCCCGACGCGGTATTGCACATAGCCACCCAAGCGCGTGAGCGTTGGAACCGCGTCGTTCAGCGTGGCGTCGCGCATGAACATATCGGTTTCGATGTCGAGGCCGTGAAGGGAATTATATTCTGCAAGTCCTTCATTCATCCAGCTCGGGATTTCCATCCCGCCGCCCGTCAACAGCGATTGATACGTGCCGCCGATGAACATATCGTTCACGATGGCATGCGTTAGCTCATGTTGAATGACATGCCGAAACAGCTCGTAATCGCCTTCGAATGGTATAATGACGCGATTCTTTAAAAGCTCGGTAACGCCACCCACGCCTTCCGGTAAGAATTCCCCGACGGCATTCGTTTGCTGAAAATCGTTGTGGGAATCATACACAAGGATGGCAATGCGGTTGGTGATGTCATATTGCATCGTATGCTCGTTGGAATCGAGATCGCGCTCGGCGTGATCGGCAACGAACTCTGCTAACTTATATCCGCCCTGATAATAATATACATCGAAATGCGGCGATTGAATAAAGTGCCATTCAAAATTCTTGTACTCAACTTTGTTTTTTCCATAGATCGCGCCCACTTGCGCGCGCGCGCTTTGGGATGCGAGGTGTAGAACGCACAGGACTAATACCGCCGAAAGAAAAATTGTAGCTTTACGATACATGACCACCCGTTTGAAGGAAAGTACTCTGATATTTCATTTGTGCTATAATGACCCCGAGAATAATAAGCCCTGCTCCTAACACCTCGACAAAACTAATTTGTTCAGTGAGGAAAAATTCAGCAATGACCATTGCCACCACCGGCTCTAACATATAGATAACCGCAGCCGTGGCCGGCGTAACAACATTTTGATAGCGCGCCTGCAAATACGAGGTCAAACCCGTTACAATAAGTGCCGTAAATACAATGGCGCCAACACAATAGGGAGTTAGCACTAATTTTTGCGGCCCCATGAGCGGCATGAAAATCAGCATGAAAATTGAGGCCGCAACAAGCTGCGTCGAGGAAACCATCATGGCGGCTTTGTGCTCGTCTTTCGTTATTTCGATCGCAGAGTGAAGCGCTTTATCTACCCACACGATATACACGCCGAACACCGCCGCACAACTCAGTGTAAAAATATCACCGATGGTAATTCCTTGCGATGAGAAGGGATGCGTCATAAGAAAAATCCCAACCAGCGTGCAAAGCACGGCAAGGCACAGTTTCAGCGTTAACTTTTCGCGTCCCGTGAGAAGGGAGATGAACGGAGTCCATATAACGGCAGTCGATGTGAGAAATGCGGATTTCGATGTCGTAGTCGTAAGCAGCCCGATGGTCTGAAAAATATATCCTGCGCCGATGGCAAGTCCAAGAATGAGAACATTATTCCGAAATGCTTTTTCTTCACGAGTCTTTGCAACAAAAAGCAATTTCGCTCCCAAACGCGCAGAACCGGATATGATGAGAAACACCACGCTCACGAGCGAAAACCGCACCACGACAAACGCCGTCGGCGATGAATCCACCAATGCGCGCTGCACGACAGCGAACGTCGTTCCCCAAATAATGGGGATCGAAAAGAGCGTGATGATGCCCTTTGCATTCCGCTCCGGAGTGTGCTGTATGTGTTTTGAGTGATCGATGGGGTGATGGGTTTTAAATTGGCATACTGCTAACACTCAATCACCAAAAACATTTTATTTACATTTATTATGCTGTCATTGCGAGGAGAATCGAACGACCGAAGGGAGTTCGATTCGACGAAGCAATCCGTTGAGAGCAAGCTGAATCTCAACGGATTGCTTCGTCGGAATCACTCCGCTTCGCTACGTGATTCCTTCTCGCAATGACGCGCTGTAAAGAGACTTAATTGGAAAGAATCATCGAAACCCGCTCCACCTGGCCATTCATTCGAACGATGCATTCATACATTCCCGGTGCAAAACCATTTGCATCCCACGCAAACGAATGCTCGCCAGCCGAAAGCTCGCCCGAAAATAGCTCGGCCACTTGCGCGCCAAGGAGATTCACCACGGTTACCTCCGCATAGCCCGCAGCTTGCGACGAGAAGGTTACTGTTGTAGATTGCGTGAAGGGATTGGGGTAGGATTGCATTTGGGGTGGGGATGGCGGGGTTTGGGTGACGGCGCTCGTCGGAATCATCTCTGAAAGTGGACGACTCCAAAGTCCGCTAGTATATGTCCCTGCAAAGAGATTCGATCCTATAACAGCAAATGATGTAACAATTCCTGAATCGACCCAACCAGCAGTGACCGATGTCCAGGTTGTACCGTTATTTGTTGATAAGAAAACACCACTATCAGTTCCTACAAAGATATTCGAGCCACTCACGCCAAAAGCGTAGAGATTTCGGTTAAAGTAAATGGGAGATTCGACTATAGGCAAGCCACTATCGACAGGAGTCCAATTTGTACCGTTATCAGTTGATCGAAAAAGTCCACTCATATTAGTTCCAGCAAAGATATTTGTACCAATCACATCAAAAGCGGTTACTTCACTATTGAACACATTACCTCCCAAACCAGTCCAGCTGTTACCATTATCGGTAGAGAGAGAAACATTGCCATAAGACAAAGTAAAGAGGTTCCCGCCACTTACTGCGAGGGCCGTGACACTTTCAGTTCTCGGAAAACCATAAACTGAAAACCAACTATTTCCACTATCGGGTGAAATGAAGATGCCACTATCAGTTCCAGCAAATAGATTCGTTCCGCTTACTACAAGAGCGCTGATATAAGTATAAATATTGTTCATGGAAGGATCAAATAGCGGCAAGCCGTTACTTACAGACTTCCAGCTTGTGCCGTTATCAGTCGAGAGATAAACACCGTTCCTTCCGAGTCCTGCAAATATATTTGCACCATTCACAGCAAAAGTAGTGGATCCTACATATTGGATTGCTGTGTCGAACGGTAATCCGCTATCGGATAGCATCCAGCTTATACCCTTGTCCGACGATTGAAGAAATTCTTCATCGAAAGCCCCATAAGCCCAAACGAGAATATTCGTGCCGACTTCGGCAATGGCAGCGATATCAGTACTTACTGGCAAACCGGATGCGGCCGGCTGCCAGTTTGTCCCATTGTTAGTTGAAAGAAAAACTCCATTATTAGTCCCAGCTATGAGATTCGAGCCAAGCACCGCAAGTTCATAGGCGCCACCAATTAATCCGCTACTCGATAGTGTCCAGCTTGTGCCATTATCAGTAGAAATAAAAACACCACCAGGTTTCCCACCAGCATACAGACCTTGTGTGCCAGCAAAGAGATTCGAGCCTATCACTGCAAGTGCAGTGATAAAGGATTCAATGGGCAATCCATCATTCGCCAGTGTCCAGCTTATGCCATTGTCTGTAGAGAGAAAAACGCCTTTGTAATTTCCAGCGTAGAGATTTGAACCACTTACAGCAAGAGCACTGACATTGCTATACTCAGAATCGTAGCTTAATCCAGCATTCACTGATGTCCAACTCGCACCATTATTAGTTGAGCGGAAAAGGCCACTATTGTTAGTTCCAGCAAAGATATTCGTTCCGTTCACCACGAATGCAGTTACCTCGGTATTCGTTGGAAAGCCAGCATTTGAAGCAGTCCAGATTGTTCCATTGTCGGTGGAGCGAAAAATGCCGGAACCTTTGACTCCTGCAAAAATATCCGTGCCACTCAACTGAAGAGCATTGACTGTAGTACTTTGAGGTAAGCCATTACTAACCTCGTTCCAGGTTGTGCCATTGTTGCTTGAAAGAAAAACGCCCCCACCGAAAATGGCAGTAAAGAGATACGTAGCATTCGCTGCAATGGCAGTGATATTAGAGCTAACGGGAAGACCATTACTCACTGATGACCAGTTTGTGCCATTATTGGTTGTAAGGAAAACACCTTCACCGACGTCATTCTGATAATAACCGGTGCCAGCAAAGAGATTTGTGCCGCTTACGGCAAAACACGAAACAATCCCGTCATTCGGGCCATTCGTTTGCACCCATTGTGCATTCGCGCATGGAGTAGCAATTAGGATAAGAGTAAGAATTAAAGTGATGATCGAAAGTTTCGTTTTCATCTGAGTTAGGTTTAGAATTAATACTTTAGTTAAATCAACCTCCACTTTCGTTCGAGTTGGGCGAGTTCTTTCAAGAGCATATTTTCTAAAACGTTAAAATTACTTCCCTTGCCAATTACTAAATGGACAACGTGATGGGCTGACTCGAAATAGTTCACGCATTTGGAACTAAGAAATGGTTTAAGTCGAATGAATAAATCAGTGTTAGAAAAGGTTTGGATGTTAAATGCATCACTTGCAATGAATTCTCTTGTTTGCTTAAGGAGTTTTTTGCGTCCGGATCGTCGTGAAAACATCCAGCGTATCATTCGCTTGGAGGAGAAATCGATATTAGCGGAAATTGGCCACATAAATTATCATTGAGTAAACGAATATTCTTTATCTTCGTTTCTCATCAGCGCGGAGAAGAGGGCGTGTGCGAGCAGCTGTTTCGGGGGCATGACCATGATCTCCGTAAAGCTGTGAGGGGATGAAGAAATTTGAAAGATTCAAACGGCTCGGAGAGGGAAAAGTGCCCATCAAAATCAGCGTTATCCCCTCCCCGGCCATCTCCTTCTTCGGCCATGATTGGCTTTCGGCATTTGGTTGGAGTGCTGGGCGGGTTTCCATCCTACCCTCCGGAGCGAAACCGCAGCCCGATAATAAAGGTTTAGAACTTCATGACACTCGCAACGCGCATAGCGGAACACAGGAATGAGATCCTCGCTCTTGCTCAAAAACATGGAGCGGAGAACGTGCGCATTTTCGGCTCGGTTGCAAAAGGTAAAGATTCCGATGGCAGCGATCTCGATCTTCTGGTGTCTCTCGGCCCTAAACGCACTCCTTTTTTTCCTGGCGGATTGAAAGTCGACCTGGAACGGCTTCTTTCTTGTGAGATCGATATTGTGACCGAAAAAGCTCTTCACCGGCTTATTCGCGACGAAATTCTTGCCGAGGCAAGACCATTATGAAGAACGACAAGCTCTATCTCGTTCATATTGTTGAGTGTATCGAGAAGATCGAGAAATTCACCGTCGAAGGCAAAGAGAGTTTTGTAGTCGATGAAAAAACGCAGGATGCTGTACTGAGAAATCTTCACACACTTGCCGAATCATCGACGAGAGTTTCGCAGCAAATGCAATCGAAGTATCCCGAAATTGCATGGCTGGAGATAGGAGCCTTTCGGAATGTCGTCGTTCACGATTATTTGGGTCTTGAACTTGAGCAGATTTGGGATATTGTCGTTGTTGACTTACCTCCGTTGAAGAAAACTATTCTTACCATGCTTCAGGAATTTTAATCATCCCCTCCCCGGCCATCTTCTCCTCCGTCCATGATTTGTTTTCGGCTTTTGGTTGGAGTGCTGGGCGGGTTAATACACATCATCGTGTGTTCCGATGTCTTCGAAGGTTACTAAATCCGGCTTGACGAAAGAGAATACCACTCGTAATTTGTGGGTCAAGCTGAAGGCCATCGAATCTTTCAAGTTTCCGGAAAGCTTGTGCGTATCGAGCGATGGATCGAACGGATTGTTGACGAAGACTTTTAATTTCTCGCTCAGTTTTTCGCGTAATTCAGGCCGCCGTTTTACGAGCTTTGAATAAGCTCGAATGAAACCCGTGCTCTCAACGATTGTAATCACACCTGATCGAGCCGGCGCATAAATTCATCCACATCGGAAGTAGGAATGCGTTTTCCGCTCTTTGCTTCCTCAACTGCTTGCAGGTGATTTTCGTGTATCTCCGCACGCCGCGCCTCGATGAGGTCGCGCTTCAGAAGATATTCGAGTTCCACCTTCTGTTCCACAGGCCGATGGCGGACTTCTTCTACTAAATCTGAGAATGTCATGTTCATGTTATATCCTTCTTTTCTGATAATTCAGGAATCTCCCATTAAGTTCACGCTTTCATGCATGAGATTCTTCGACTTCGCAAATCTCCGCTCCGCTACGATTTGCTACGCTCAGAATGACAGGTTAATATAACCAGTCGGCTTCGAACAGATTTCGCCCCACACAGTTACCATCGCTTTCGTCTCCGTCCATGATTTGCTTTTGGCTTTTGGTTGGAGTGCTGGGCGGGTTTCTGTTGCCGCTGCTGGTTTCCATCCTGGCGTGGAGCGGGCTGAGTTTTCGCATGCTGCGGCTTTGAATGCTGCTCACGTTTCGCAATATTTAGCTGCGGAGCGGGGCCGCGCTCAACGTGTGCGTGGGAACGTTCGCTATGCCCAAACGGATTATCGTGCGCGACGGGAATTTTCTTTCCGGTCAGCTTTTCGATGTCGCGGATGTAGGGTTTTTCGTCGGGCTGGCAGAAGGAGATCGCGTTCCCAGATGCGCCGGCGCGCCCGGTGCGTCCGATGCGATGCACATACGTTTCCGGGATATTGGGAATTTCGTAGTTGATGACGTATTGCAGATCGTCAATATCGATCCCACGCGCAGCAATGTCCGTTGCCACAAGCACGCGGATCTTTTTCGACTTAAAATTATCGAGTGCGCGCTGCCGGGCATTCTGCGCTTTGTTCCCGTGAATAGCTTCGGCTTTGATGTAATTTTTCTCAAGCGTTCTTGCTACAACATCCGCGCCGC
Source organism: Ignavibacteriota bacterium (assembly GCA_963794025.1). Lineage (GTDB taxonomy): Bacteria > Bacteroidota > Ignavibacteria > Palsa-1295 > Palsa-1295 > PALSA-1295. The sequence continues at coordinate 33,147 of CAWCCK010000042.1, read as the reverse complement.
GTTTGGTGCGCGTAAACACAAGTGCGCTTTTGATGTTGTTGTCATCCAAGATATAGAGCAACAAATCAGGCTTCTTTGCCTTCTCGACATAATACACCGACTGCTGAATCAGATCGACCATCGTTGCCGGCGGCGTGACAGAAACCTTTACCGGGTGATCGAGAATACTTCCTGCAAGCTGGACAATCGCCGGTGGCATCGTCGCGGAGAAGAAAAGAGTCTGACGTTTCTGAGGCAGCTCGGCGATAATATCCTTCACATCATGCACAAAACCCATATCGAGCATACGGTCGGCTTCGTCGAGCACTAAAATCTCGACATGCCGCAGATCGACGTGTCCCTGATCCATGAGATCGAGCAAGCGTCCCGGCGTGGCGACGACAATATCCACTCCGCGATGCAGCGCGTTCGTCTGCGCGCCTTGCTTTACTCCGCCGAAGATGACGATGCTCGTAAGGCCCATGTGCCGGCCGTACGCCTTAAAACTTTCATCGATCTGCACAGCAAGTTCCCTTGTAGGAGTGAGAATGAGGCATCGAATATACCTTTTTTTCTTCGCATGGTGGGCGCCCACTGCGGCGCCTGCGCCCAGCAATTGAATAATTGGCACGGCAAACGCGGCGGTCTTGCCCGTCCCGGTTTGTGCAACGCCGAGCAGGTCTTTCCCTTGCAAAACGATAGGGATGGCTTGCTGCTGAATGGGCGTGGGGGTGCGGTAGCCTTCATCGTGCAATGCGCGAAGAATCGGCTCGATAATATTTAAAGATTGAAATGCCATGAGCGGTGTAACGCTCAGAAGGCAACTATCGTCAATTTTATCTTGAGAGGATTATTGGCATCTGTTTTATTTGTCCGTTCATTTGAACGATACATTCATACATTCCGGGTGCTACTCCATCTGCATTCCATGTAAATGAATGCTCGCCCGTCGTAAGCTCACCGGAAAATATCTGCGCTACTTGTGAGCCGAGAAGATTCATGATCGAAACGTTCGCAAATCCGCTCTGCGATGTAAAAGTTATTGTTGTCGATCGCGAGAACGGATTGGGATAACTTTGAACGGAACCGAATTGTGGAACTTGCGGAGTTGGCTGCACCGACACAAACGGATTAATAGCATTCCCTGCCAGGGAAATATCATCGACCACAAACGAGGAACCCGCATGAAGTTTCATTTGGGAATTTTCCATTACAATGAGTATCATCACGCTATCCGGCGGATTATCGATCGAGTAGGTAAATGGAATACTAAAGTGCCGATATTCCGATGTGCTGGAAGAATCGACCAAACTTGCAACGGCAATAGGAGATTGCCCAGAGTTGACGGTGACGAAGAAGAGGATCTCATCATTACCCACACTCGTGAGTTTATAGTAGCCGTCGAGTTCCATTGGGCGATAGGGAACGGGAATCGTGGTCTCGATATATGGCGCGGCGCTCGAATCCGAAAGCACGGTTCCTTTGGCCGCCCACAATCCGGTATGGGCGTCGCTGCTTGGAAAGACCTGTGTGGTATCGCATATCCATCCCGAAGGAGTTCCCGCGTTCCATACTTCAAAACTGGAATCGGGAACCGGGTTCGTTTGAGCGCGCAAATTAGATGTAAAGAATAAGAAGCTGGTCACACCGAATACAGAAAGAATAATTAGTCGCATAATGAAATAGTATCAAAATAGATCATTGGATTGCGTAATTGCGAGGGATCGCAGCATAAGTGGGGTGTTAGATGCTATGAGAATGAGCGTGCAAAAGAAAAAGTGCCCGGAACCGATTGACAGGTGCTCCTTTGTTATATTTTTGCATTCATAAATGTTCGAGGCGACCTCTGAAGGGATTGCTTCGTCGAATCGAACTCGCTTTGCTCGTTCGATTCTCCTCGTAATGACGTAATAATAAAATTAGGAAATAAAGTCCCATGTTCTCCCGCTGCTACACGGCTACCACGCAAGGAATCGAAGCATACACCGTCGAGATCGAGACGCATGTGGAGGCGCATGTGCCGAATTTTGCTATCGTAGGATTGCCGGATTCGGCGGTGCGCGAAAGCAAGGAGCGCGTGCTTTCGGCGATGAAGAATAGCGCCATTCCGTTCGATACGAACCGGAAAATTACGATCAATCTTGCTCCGGCGGATATTCGAAAAGAGGGAAGTTCCTTCGATCTTCCCATTGCGCTTGGAATGCTGGCGACGGGTGGTGTAGTTGATGGCGACAAATTGAAAGAGTATGTAGTGCTCGGCGAACTTGCGCTCGATGGTGCGATTCGTCCGGTTCGCGGAGCGCTGAATGTTGCGCTTCACGCGAGAAAAATGCGCGAGAAATATCCGAGCATCAAGGGAATGATTCTTCCCGCCGCTAATGCCGGTGAAGCAGGACTTGTGAAAGAGTTGGAAGTCTATGGCCTCAATTCACTCCGTGAGTCTGTGGATTTTTTGAATGGATTGCTTACGCCGGAACCGGTTCACATTGATATAGAAAAAATATTTCGCGAAGACGCACAGCATACGCATTTCGATTTTGCAGAAGTGAAAGGTCAGGAAGCTGTGAAGCGCGCGTTGGAAGTCGCGGCGGCGGGCGGGCATAATCTTATTATGGTTGGTTCGCCGGGTTCCGGCAAGAGCATGTTGGCGAAGCGATTTCCATCTATTCTTCCACCGCTTACGTTCGATGAAGCGTTAGAGACGACGAAAATTCATTCCGTAGCCGGTACGCTTCCGCCGAGCACACCATTACTTACGACGCGGCCATTTCGCTCGCCGCATCATACGATTTCGGATGCCGCGCTTGTCGGTGGTGGAATGGTTAACATTCGTCCGGGCGAAATTTCGCTTGCGCATCATGGCGTGCTGTTTATGGATGAGCTTCCGGAATTCCAGCGCAGTGTGCTGGAGGTTTTACGCCAACCACTCGAAGATTGCACGATCACTATTTCGCGCACACGCGTGACGGTGGAATATCCCGCGAACTTCATGCTTATCTGCGCGATGAATCCTTGTCCCTGTGGGAACTTCGGCTCGACGATGCATTCCTGCTCCTGTGCCGAAGGTTCGATTCAAAAGTACATGAGCAAAGTATCCGGCCCGCTATTGGATCGCATAGATATTCACATCGAAGTGCCGAGCGTGAAGATAGAGGAGTTGGGAAAGAAATCTTCCGGTGAATCCTCTGTGAAAATTCGCGAGCGTGTGCTTCAAGCACGTGAACGTCAGCAGGAGCGATATAAAGGATTAATGATTCCCGGTGGAAAGCGCAGGATTTTCAAGAACGCCGATCTTCCACCAAAATTACTTCACGAATACTGCGAGATCGGCGATGAAGGCCGGAATATATTGAAGATGGCAATGTCCCGCATGGGTTATTCTGCTCGTGCCTATGATAGAATTCTGAAAGTTTCCCGCACTATCGCCGATCTTGCGGGCGCGGAAGCAATTACGCCTGCACATCTGAGCGAGGCGATACAATATCGCAGTTTGGACCGGCAGTTTTGGAATGCGTAAACTATATCTGTAATTATGCATTAGTATTTCATTGTCATTCCTGCGAAAGCGGGAATCCAGAGTGTGCAGTTCCACAAATTATGGATTCGCGCATTCGCGGTCATAACAGCGCATCTCTATAAAGAAGCGTTAAAGAGAAGTTTGGTGTTGAGTGCAAAATGCCCGTACTCACCGCACTCAATCTCAGCAAGGATTTCCGCAACAAGCCGCTTTTTTCCAAAGTCACGTTTGGTATCGACTGGACGGATCGCGTTGGCCTGATCGGCGTCAATGGCTCCGGAAAGACGACGCTTATGCGAATCTTAGCTGGCGAGATCGCTTCGGACTCCGGCGAGATCGTCGTTGCCGATGGCGCGCAGATCGGCTATTTGCCACAGCATCCGAAATTTGACGAACATCTTTCCGTTCTCGATGCGCTTTTTTCGAAAAGCAGCGCAACGATGCAGCTTATTCATGATTATGAGGCCGCCTGCGCCGCCGTTGCATACGATCATGACAATATGAAGCTCATGACGCGCATGACGGATTTATCGCAGCAACTCGATGCTGCCGGCGCGTGGGAACTTGAATCGAACGCCAAGTCTATTTTAGCACAGCTTGGTATTACCGATACAGAACAGCAAGTGGGAACGCTATCCGGCGGTCAGCGAAAGCGCGTGGCGTTGGCACATGCGCTCATCACACGTCCCGATCTTCTCATTCTCGATGAACCCACCAATCATCTTGACGCTGAGACCATTCAGTGGCTGGAAGATTATCTGGAACGATATTCCGGCGCGCTGTTCCTTGTTACGCACGACCGTTATTTTCTCGACCGCGTTACAAACCGCATTGTCGAGATCGATCGCGGAACGACGGAAACGTTCTCTGGTAACTATTCATATTATTTAGAGAAGAAAGCCGATCAGGAAGCGCGCCGTGATGCGGAGCATCAGAAGTTGAAGCAGCTTATGAAGCAGGAACTTGCCTGGCTGCGCAGAGGCGCGAAAGCACGAACGACCAAGCAGAAAGCCCGCGTTGATCGTGCGGAAGAAATGCTTTCCGCGCCACGCGAGGGGCCGAAAAAGGAAATTGAGATCGGAGCAGTAGGAAGACGGCTTGGAACGAAAGTCATCGAGTTAGAAAAGGTTTCCAAACGTTATGACGATCTAATGCTTGTCAAGGATTTCACCTACATTGTCCAGCGCGCTGACCGGTTGGGAATTATTGGTGCGAACGGCACCGGAAAAACGACACTGCTCGATATGATCGTTGGTCGCATTCAACCGGATAGCGGTTATATCAGTCTTGGCCCGACGGTTTCGATCGGGTATTACGATCAGGAAAATCGTAGGATGAACGAAGATCAGCGGCTGATCGAATATGTAAAAGAGGCCGGTGAAAATCTGAAGACGGCCGATGGCTCGACCATCAGTGCAAGCCAGATGGCAGAGCGATTTCTGTTCCCACCCGCGATGCAGTTCGCGCCGATCTCCAAACTTTCCGGCGGCGAGCGGCGAAGGCTTTATCTTCTCCGTCTGCTGATGGAAGCTCCAAACGTGCTCCTGCTCGACGAGCCGACAAACGATCTCGACATTCCCACCCTTGTTGCGCTGGAAGATTATCTCGATAGCTTTCCGGGCAGCGTGATCGTTGTAAGCCACGATAGATATTTCCTCGATCGCGTCGTGGATCGTGTGTTTCGTTTTGAAGGCGAAGGTCGCATCCGGGAATATCCTGGGAATTATAGCGCTTTTTTAGAAATTCGAGATCGGGAAGAACGGGAAGCAAAACAAGTGGTGGATGCACAGTCGAAGAAGGGGAAATCTGCGCCAACTCCGATTCCTATTGCCACTCCAACGACACCATCACGAAAACTTTCTTATAAAGAGAAGCAAGAGTTGGAGCGATTAGAAAAAGAAATTGCAAAGGACGAATCGCGCAAGAAGGAAATTGAATTAGCGATGAATGAGCAGGGAACCGAATATAAAGTCATTGCCTCTCTTATTGCCGAACTATCGGAATTAAATGGTAGGTTAGATAGCGGTTTGGTTAGGTGGACGGAGTTGGCGGATGAATCTTAGCAAAAGAACGCATGAGCTACTTGCCATTGTTCTCTCTTTGACGAATCGCAAATTATTCCTCAAGCACGTTTCACTAACTTTAATCTACAAAAACTTATGGCAATACGACTGGGCGATGAAGCGCCAAATTTTACTGCAACGACCACCGAAGGCGACATCAATTTTCACGATTGGATGTCGGACAAATGGGCCACTCTGTTTTCGCATCCGGCGGATTATACACCCGTCTGCACGACGGAACTTGGAACTGCCGCGAAGCTGAAAAGCGAATTCGATAAACGGAATGTGAAGATGATCGCGGTTAGCGTTGACCCGATCGAAAAACATCACGGATGGATCAACGACATCAACGAAACGCAAAGCACCACGATGAATTTTCCGATCATCGCCGATCCTACGCGTAACGTTAGTATGCTCTACGATATGATTCATCCGAACGCCGATGCAACGGCGACGGTGCGTTCGGTATTTATTATTGCGCCGGATAAAAAAGTCAAGCTGACGCTAACTTACCCGGCATCGACGGGACGTAATTTTAACGAACTACTTCGCGTGGTCGATTCGCTGCAACTCACTTCGAAATTCAGCGTGGCAACTCCGGCCAACTGGAATAATGGCGAGGATTGCATCATTGTACCGGCCGTTACGAACGAGCAAGCAGTGGAGAAATTCCCGAAAGGCTTTACGCAGATCAAGCCGTATTTACGGACAACTCCGCAGCCGAATCTGTAAGAAATGGCGGCAAAATATCATTTCGTTCCACACCCATTACATGGTGTGGGCCGAAATGGTATTTCGGACAGCTTTGATCCCCAATGGAATGCGAAATGCCATTTCGCGCCACCCGATGTAAAAGAAATGGAACCGCGCTCTCCGAATGCCCGTTTGTTCGGCCCAACCAATTTTGTCGGTAGGTTGGGGCTCGTAGCTCAGTTGGTAGAGCGCTTGAATGGCATTCAAGAGGTCAGGGGTTCGATTCCCCTCGGGTCCACTGGTTTCAATGAAGAATTGAGAATTAAGAATTAAGAATTATAGGAAGGTCTTTCCCCTAATTTTTCATTCTTCATTCTTAATTTCTAATTGACATGGAGCGGTAGTTCAGCTGGTTAGAACGCCTGCCTGTCACGTAGGAGGTCGCGGGTTCGAGTCCCGTCCGCTCCGCAATAATTGCGGGTTTTGAAGATTAATTGAAGAGTGTTCCAAAGTGTCATTCTGAACGTAGCGCCTCTTCGCGAGCATCGTCGACGATGCGGCGAAGGGGTGCGAAGTGAAGAATCTTAAACTTTCGGAGTTATCAAGAGATCCTTCGACTCCGTTTTTCTCTCCTTCGTCGAGAAAAACTCCGCTCAGGATGACATGCTCTTTCCATTTTGCCATTTCTTAAGAAATTAGCGTCCCAAAGATTGCGGAAGTCTTTCCTGCAAGTCCTATGTTCTCTTAGAGTTACGTATTTCAGCTTGATTCGCTAAAATTGATTTTTTGTTAAATTTTGGCTTATTTTGAACGAAATTCGTAGATTTTTGAAATATAAAGCTGAACCAACCTCTTTCACGAGGTCAGCGTAAATCTCTTCGTAAAAGAGATTTAGGCGTGGTTGCAGCTTTTTTGAAAACATTTAATTCATTGCACTTCGGACGCTGTCAGAAATGCTTTTTTCAAGCGTTTCCATCAGTGATGCGAGTGTTGTCAGAGTAGTTTACGCTGGCGCATAATTTCGGAAGCCCCGTTCAAATTATAGCCGGCAGGAGATGGCGATCGCTGAACCCTCGTGGGTGGTTACTTTTCGCTGATACGCTTGCGCTTGCAAGCAGCTTTTCAGAAGCGAAGCGACCTCGGCGATTGCCAATGAAAGAGACATTAAGATACCGGTCAGTGACATTCGTTTCGTTCTTCCTTCAGTTCATTATCGGATTTTTCGGCAGCGATAGCGCCGAGAAGTCCGCTTTTTGCTATTCCGCGCCCGATCTTGCGGAAGCAGATGCCGACTATTACCCCGGCGAAGAACTCACCCAGCGAACATCACATCAGACCGCACGATTTTGCCTCCGAGTGATTTTTTCGAAGCCAAGAGCAATTTGGTTGCCACGATCGGTTCGATGGGAAGCGCATCGTCTGCATCGGCAGATATTGCTAACATGGCATTACCTATGCGGCGATGTTCTATGCGTCGCACAGCAAAAAAGGTAATCGAATATCATTCTCTCTCCCTAAAAATTGCTCCGAGCGCGAAAGTTGCGCTCTAACACGTTTTCGAGCGAAGTCCGAAGTGCTGTTTTCTTATACCCGTTGCCTCAAACGCAACAATAGCACTATCTATAGACCGTGAGTTACCCACAACGAGAGCGAAAAGAGATCATTATCAATGCCGAACGAGAAAATGAGGTTCGCATTGCCATTACTGAAGACCACCACTTAGTCGAGCTTTTCGTCGAAACACCGGAAACCGAACGCCATGTCGGCGATATTTTTCTGGGACGTATCGCCAAAGTGATACCCGGCATGAATGCCGCCTTTATTGATGTCGGGTTAGAGCAAGACGCATTCCTTCATTTTTCCGATGTCGGAAATTCGTATGAAACATCCTCGGCATTTTTGGCTGGCGAGGACGCGGAAATTCGAGACGATGACGATGAAGAAGACGATTATCTCGTCGAAGAAGGCGCAACCGCTGCCGAGCAGAAAGTTTTTCGCCCGCGTGGTTCCGGCGGACGGAACGCGATGCGATTTAACGATCGCGGCCCGCGCGCGCCGGAACCGGCGCCGGAAGTTCCCGCAGGAAAAATGGAATTGCGACTCGCAAGCGATCCGCGTCCTGCCGGAGAGAAACCTGCCGTAGCGTCACGCAATCCGCGTCCGTTTCCCACATTGCTTGGCGCGAATATCAATCTTGAGACCGACCATCCCATTCTCGTTCAAGTGACGCGCGAAGCGTTTGCCAATAAAGGCGTTCGGGTGACGAGCCGCATTTCAATTCCGGGAAGGTTCCTCGTGCTTGTGCCATTTGAGCCGGGTATTGGGATAAGCAGAAAAGTATATTCCGTCAGAGAGCGCACGCGATTGCGCCGCATTGTGCGCTCGCTCAAGCCAAAAGAATTAGGCGTTATTATTCGAACGGTTGCGGAGAACAAAGAAGAATCCGCATTGCGCGAGGATCTGGAAAAACTGCTCGAACAATGGCGTGACATTGAGAAAAAAGCGCGCGAGATCAAGCCGCCGACGCTTATGTACCGCGATCCCAGCCTGACTTCCAGCGTCATGCGCGATCTCTTCACGCCGGATATTACGCGCATTGTCATCGATTCGCGTAAGATGTACCGCGAAGTCATGGATTACGTCGAATGGGCCGCGCCGAACCTGACGGGAACCGTGGAACTCTATCGCGGTACGCGATCTATTTTCGATTCCTTCAATATCGAGTCCCAGATCGAGCAGACGCTTACGCGCAAGATACCGCTGCCGAGCGGAGGGTATCTCTTTTTGGAGCATACCGAGGCGATGGTCGTGATCGACGTGAACTCGGGGCGTTATGCAGCGCGGCGCGAGCAGGAACTAAATTCGCTAAAAACGAATCTCGAAGCGGCCCGCATTATTGCGCGGCAGTTGCGCTTGCGCGATATTGGCGGCATTATCGTCATTGATTTTATCGATATGGCTGAAGAGCGCAATCGCAAAAAAGTCTATGACGAAATGCGCAAAGAACTTCGCAACGACCGCGCAAAATCCTCTGTGCTCACGCTGACGGAATTCGGCCTTATGCAGATCACGCGGCAGCGTATTCGGCAATCTATCGTGCATACGCTTTCGGAAACGTGTCCGGTGTGCGGAGGAACGGGATTGCTTGTCAGCCGTGGAACCATCATTCGGCAGATCGAGCGCTGGCTCGAACGTTTCCGCGCGGGATCGAAGGAACGTTCCCTTGTGCTTAAAGTGCATCCAACGCTTCACGAAATGCTTTCGAAGGGATTCATTTCTCCGCTTCGGAAATTGGAATTAAAATATCTCATTCGCATTAAGCTCGAACTCGATGAATCGCTCATGGGAGACGATTTCAAGTTCTTCAGCGGACGGCAGAAGAAAGATATTACATCCGAATTTTCCGCTACGGCGGAAGCGCCGGTGCAGGATGATTCCGAATTCGGCGAAGAGGGAAGTCCCTCGCCGAAAATTCTGGATCAGGAAGGCAGAGACGACGATGACCGCGCACAAACCGAAGATGTGTTTCGTAATGGAAACGATGAGCAGCCCATGCTCGAACGGCGCGGCGGCGGCAGACAGGGGCAGCGTAACCAGCGCAAACCGCAACGCAATCAGCAACGCGGAAGAAGGTAATAGCGCAGCGCGGACGCAGGAATTAAGATGAATCATTACTCATCAAAATTAATACGAAAGTGCTGAACTTACGGAATTATTAACACCTCATTACGCATTGTATTAGGTGAAAGGCGTAGTTGATACGTATAGAAATTATACGGTCCGCGCCTATGTGGTGAAGGTGAAAGAAGCGTATGTAGCCGGAGCGGGATGCTCCGGCTATATGCGTTTTATGGGGGAATTTGAGGGTTATTCCTTCGTTAGTTTCAACGTTTGCACTTCATTATTTGCCGTGGAGATGCGAACGAGATACGCCCCCGGTGGCGCGTTTGTCATGTTGATGGGGATGGTCACATTTCCTTGCTCGAAAACGCTTGCATACCCCGCTCCTTCGATTTGATGACCGAGAATATCGAATACTTGAATGGTTACATACGCTTCTCTTCCGATGGAAAGCAAGATGCTCGTGGAATTCGGAAACGGGTTCTCCGTTATGCTGGCGCTCAAAAGAATTTGCGAGCCAATGGCTTCTGGCGAAACGCCTTCCGTGGCTGAAATGATAAGCACGCTATCAAGCCCCATTTGCTGCATGGTGAGAAGCGTGGTGTCGTAAACCGTATCAGGCCAATGCGTCGTATCCGCCCAAAGGGAGGAATCGTCCTTGCGCCCCTGATTGTAATCTAATATGGCAGCATTATGGATCATTGAGCATCGAGGATTGTCAATCAGCCATTTATCAAGACTCATACCTTCACGATCAGCGTTTGTATCGTGAGCAAAATATGCCCCAAAACACCACACACATTGGCAGAACCAATCGTCATCTGTCCTCAGAGGGAGAATAGATAAAAGGAAGTTTTTTATTGTCGCTTTTCCCTGAATATTTTCATCTGTGTCACCTGCGGAACCACGAAAAACACCGAAGGCTGTAGCAGGATCGGCTTGAGCATAACAATTGCTCAGGTAATAACAAATGGAGTCAAATGACTCATCATATAAGCCGTCGCTTATGAGAGAAAAGGCCGTTCCAAGAGCCTGTTTGCAGGAAGAATCACTAACCTGCAAACTTTGCAAACGATCACCTTTGCGACCAGTCCCCATGGCATACGAAATGAAATCTTGGGGTACATTGATCGGTCGGTCCGGAATGAAAGTATTCGAGAACACGCCTCCGCTGGCCGGAACGAATCCGGCCAGCGCGACAAGCATAATAATTAGTGTGCTCATTCCTTCGTTAATTTTAACGTTTGCGTTTCGTTGTTGGCGGTGGAAATGCGAACGAGATACGCCCCCGGTGGCGCGTTTGTCATGTTGATGGGGATGGTCACATTTCCTTGCTCGAAAACGCTTGCATACCCCGCTCCTTCGATTTGATGACCGAGAATATCGAATACTTGAATGGTTACATACGCTTCTCTTCCGATGGAAAGCAAGATGCTCGTGGAATTCTCAAACGGGTTCCCAGTAATGCTGGCGCTTAAAATAATTTGCGTGCCAATCGCTTCTGGTGAAACGCCTTCCGTAGCCGAAATTATCAGCACGCTATCCAGCCCCATTTGCTGCATGGTGAGCAAGGTTGAATCGTAAACTGTATCCGGCCAGTGTGTTGTATCCAGCCAAAGGGAGTAATCGTCGAAGCGCTCTCGCGTATACGCAGCAAGAGCCTGACTATCAAGCGTTGAACAGCGGGGATTATCGGCGATCCATTTCAGTAGGCTCATATCATATTGGTTCTGAGAGTCAATCTGGAAACATACTCCAAAACTCCAGACACATTGGCAGAACCAAGCGTCGTCAGTTCTTAGAGGAAGTACAGACAAAAGAAAGGCTTTGGTATTTGCAATACCCTGAGCAGTTGCAACTGTATCCCTACACGTAGCTCGAAAGTAACCAAAAGCTACTGCCGGATCAGAATCAGCCGACGCAGTGCATTGTGTAATATAATATTTCATTGTATCATAAGCCTCATCGTACAAGCCCTCATTTACCATATCATAGGAGTAACCCGGAATATGCCAACAATTCGTATCGGAATTGTTTTGAATGCTTTGAATTTGTCTTCCATTGTGTCCGACCAGATCGTTGAGGCTACCACAAGAGAATGACGGAATGGTCGGTGATCCGGTTAGCAATGTGCCTGTGAAGTTAAAGTTTACGACCGATGGAGAACTTGAACCGAACCATGTATTAGATGCATCGAGAGCCGCTGCACCATCGCCGTGGATGAGAATGGATGTGCCTCCATTCGCGGTAATGCTATTTTGGCCGGAGTTGGCAAGAGCGCTTAACTGCCCGCTGGCAGCGGTGTCCAGCGAGCAGGAAAAACGATAGGATTATAAATTTTTTCATTCCTTCGTCAGTTTTAGCGTTTGCACTTCATTATTTGCCGTGGAGATGCGAACGAGATACGCGCCCGGCGGTGCATTTGCCATATCGAGCGGGATGGTGCGGTGAACCTTGCTCGAAAACGCTTGCATACCCCGCTCCTTCGATTTGATGACCGAGAATATCGAATACTTGAATGGTTACATACGCTTCTCTTCCGATGGAAAGCAAGATGCTCGTGGAATTCGGAAACGGGTTCTCAAGAATACAGGCGCTCAAAAGAATTTGCGAACCAATAGCTTCTGGCGAAACGCCCTCGGTGGCAGAGATTATTAGCACGCTATCCAGCCCCATTTGCTGCATGGTGAGAAGCGTGGTGTCGTAAACCGTATCTGGCCAGTGAGTCGTATCCAGCCAAAGGGAGTAATCGTCGAAGCGTTCATTGACGTAATCTGTACTGTCTTCGCTTCTCATATTTGCACACCGCGGATTGTCCAAAAGCCATTTTGAAAGGCTCATGCTATATTGATTTCCAGAATCTTGCGGAAAACAAACGCTGAGGCTCAACACACATTGGCAGAACCAATCGTCGTCAGTTCTTAGAGGGAGTACAGATAAAAGAAAGGCTTTAGTTTGTGCATTTCCCCGAGCGGTTAGGACGGTATCTCTACCTGCAACATGAAAGTAACCAAAAGCTACTGCCGGATCAGAATCAGCCGACGCAGTGCATTGTTTAATATAATATTTCATTGTGTCATAAGCCTCATCGTACAATCCCCCATTTATCATTTCATCGGCGTAACCCGGAATATGCCAACAATTCGTATCCGAATTGCTTTGAATGCTTTGAATTTGTATTTCCTTGTGTCCAACAACATCGTTGAGGCTGCCACAAGAGAATGATGGAATAGTCGGTGCGCCTGTTAGTAATGTGCCAGTGAAGTTAAAGTTTACAACCGAAGGTGAACTCGAACCAAACCAGGTATTAGATGCGTCGAGAGCCGCAGCGCCATCACCATGGATGAGAATGGAAGTGCCTCCATTCGCGGTGATGCTATTTTGTCCTGAGTTGGCAATGTTATTAGTTCCGCTCGGATTTTGTGTTAGCCACAATCGCCCACTGGTTATAGTTATTTGGGCCGGATTTGAACCACCTCCCAAAAAATTATCGTTGATGGTATTAAACGCTGCGTAATCGGGCGGAGGGTCGATTCCGGTGTGCTGAACTCCTGTCATGTTCAGATCCGAGGCAGTGGAAATGCCTTCTGCTTGGGAACCTGTAATTGTGTTGTCAACCATTCCTGGTGGCGCAGTACCCGCATTAATTCCTGCATTAAAACCTTGCGTGTTCCAGTTATCTGATTCAGCTTTAAGAAACCATCGTAAATTGTAGTCATGATTCCTTTACCAGAATTTGTTAGTAAGTTGCTGCAAATGAAAGTATTATCATCACGCTATCCAGTAACCGAACCACCATTATCCTCAATCCCTATAGAAAAATTTCCAGAAATAGTATTGCCTTCAACATTGCCAATGCTTTGCTCAAAGTCGATGCCAACGGTGCTTTGACCATTTTCAAAAATATTGTTACTCACTGTAACGCCGCAAGCGCGGTTCCGCCGTTGCCTATTCCGTCGTTGAACGTAGTTGTGTTGAAACCCGAAATAAACACATCGGTTGTGCCGGAGGCATTTGTGCCGGACGCATTGTTGCCATCGAAGGTATTGCCGGTCACACCGCCAATATTGACGGTACCATAATCATTATTTAGATTGTGTAGCGCATCTTGCAACTCAGAATGCTCAATATCGATGGTTCGGCTTAAGGTGAGATTTGAATTTGTTTGCCGCCATCCCTCAAATGTGCAGCCCTGAATAGAGAAATCATTCGTCAACACGATAGGGATTCCATTCAAATCATTCCCAATGTTCGGCATCGGGTTGATGGCCTGAATTGCGTAATTCGACAATGTGCATCCGCTAAAGAGCACGCCGTTATACGCGAACAAATTCCCTGACTGATCGATATGGTTTCCATCGAACCGAATAATTCCCGTTCCGGACGAACTGTTCGGATAATTGTTTAGGAATATCGAATTCGTGGCTGTTAGTTGGAATGGCGGGTCATTTATCTCGTCGCTTCCATTTATGTTTCCCATTCCCAGGCCATCTGTCGATTTCGGGCATGGGACGTAGATCGGGTAATTCATGAAACTGAAATGGGTAGGATTACTCTGGCTCGGCACGTACACAGACCCAGATGGGACTTGGCTTGTGACGGTCGTGTTATCGAGGACTCCCTCCCCTTCGATCGTCAGAACCCCCGATATGTAGCCAGATCGTCCGGAGTGGTCGTCAGTCTGAGGCAATTGAATCGAGTTGCCGTAGAGAATGTTTATATTTGCAAGGTTGATGTTGGGAGACAAGGGAACATTTGGTCCGCTCAATAGAAATTCATCTTCGAGGATATCCATATTGGCCCCCGGATAAATATTAAGGGTAGAGGGAGAAGCCTGCGTTCCAAGTAGAGAAATAGTTCCAGCGCCATCGAAATATTCATCCGGATCCGCATTACTAATCTCGGAGACAAATGTAGCAGTAGTTATTCCGGCATTTGGTCCAGTAGTTGGTGTGTAATAATTATAACTTACCCCATAGTAGTTGAATATTGCGCCGGCTTGCACGGTCACACCCTGCGAGCTATAAGTTTGATCGCCATCTGGATAGCCTTGGAAGATCAATTGAAAATTGGGCATGACCGCAAGCGTGGCGTTGCTACTTGCCGTGCCATCTCCAACTAACAATGTAATATTTGGATCAACGAAGCTGAGTGTGCCAGGATTAGGCGTGAGAGTGGTCGCACCTGGCACTGGTGGCTGATAAAACCCATTGTTTGCATAATTGGGATCGCTCCAAATTGTTACCTTTTTTCCGGGCAGTATGGTTGCGCCAGGGAGCCCACCATGGGCTGTTCCATCGCCCACAATACATAAATCAGTGACAAGTGTGTTTTCATCAATTGGTTCATCAAAGGTACGGCTCATATCCCGTGCGTAAAAGTGAACTGCCGCTGCTGTTCGCCAATGAACGTGAATTCCCATTTGATTGACGGCTGCGCAATATGGAATAAGCCACCCGGTTCCGACTGCCGGATCGTCTTCGAGCACACTGCTCATGCCGCCGGTTTGTGTGAGCAGAAGCCGGGTGTCTGTCGTTCCAAGCGCTCCATTATCGATTCCCCTCATAATCATGAGAGGGATTCGCACCGTCGAGAATTGAGCATCCATTCGATAGACGCAATGGAACCCGTCGAATGTTGACTGATTGTCATAAGGATCACAAAATGCCGTCATAGACTCGTCATGAACCTGCGGGGGGGTTGGATGAGTATTTAGAAGCATGGTGTTGGGGCCGAGAATCCTGCCGTCGCAATAATTTGCTACCAAGCTGGCGCTTGGCAGCAAGTTAGGATAGAGCAATAGTGATTGTCCACTCGGCAAAACGGGCACGACCGTCGCGATTAAATAAAGGCCATAGGTAACAATGGTTTGGTTCAGCACATCACTTGCCACCGCTCGCACATGCAAAACATCGCCATAGTTATCTGGCGACCCCGTACTTGGGTCGGTACAGGTTGAGGCGGAGAAGTTATAAGATGTCCAAGCGCTGCCGTTCCATGACTTAGCAGCAGGGGAGCCTCCAACCGACGTGAGGTATCCTACTACAAAACTTGGCGTGCTGCCAACTCGATTGTTGCGTGCGGAACAGGCGATGGTCGGGTATTGGCCATTCGGGCTACTCCCAACTTGCATCGGGAACCCAGCAACAGGAGTGAAGGTAAGAGTTGAAAGTTGAACCGCGGTAACCCAAATTTGCTTGGGGCTACCGGTACACCAAGTGATGTAAAGGAATTTTGCATCCATCGCGATGTCGAAATCATCGCGAGGGTCGGTTTCGCTTACAACAGTGTTTGGGATGGGGATAGGTGTCGCATGTATTGTCTGAGGAGAAGGAGGAGAAGTTACGATGTGGGTATTAGTCGGGAGACCCTGAAGCGAAATATCAATATCTGCTGGGCTAAAGAATTCGACATCGAATTGTTGGTTAGTAGCATCTACCCAAACGAAGCAAGTCCAGCCATCAAGATTCGTAGCCGCCTTTGGTCCAGCAGGTGCGTGGGCATTGTAACTACCTCCCATGCAACTATTTCCCGTCGGGGTGTATCCGGTTGTCACGTGTTCTCCATAGTCCACAACGCCTGGCGGCTGGCATCCGGGAGGTGTTGACTCGGATGGTTCACGTAATGCATTTTCCAGCAAATACCAGCCTGGCGTGTAAATTCCACTATTAGCATTTCCACCCCACTTGGATGAGAGTGTCCACTGCCCATACCCGTTGGCTGCAAGGCAGTCCATGGTGAGTACTGGAACCAGGTCTGTTGTAGCATAGGATGTTCCATCGGGGAGGGACTGTTGCTGGAAGTTATATTCGGGGTTATTTTGTGCCCTCACCCCTCCGGCGCTGATCGAGCAGGCGAGAATGAGAGCTAACATTAGAATGACGAATGACGAATGACGAATGACGAATGACGAATGAGATTTTTCATATTGTATTTAGCAAAAAAGTTTCACGAAGAAGTTGGTTTGTCAGGCGTAAGGGGTCCGTCAACTCTAACGGCGGGCACGGATGCGTCGGCAAGCTTATACGAAGATACAACAATTTTTCAGGGACCGCTTAAAATGTGTCTATAAGAAAAGCATTGATTATTTTTCGAATTTCCTTGCTTTTAGGTTTGAAATGTTGTAGATTAGATGGTGAGATGATAAGCACCTGTTTCATTAAGAAATGAAACGCATAAATTCATGAATAATCTGGTAAAATTTGCATAAGTTCATTAAATGAACATTCAATAGAGAGTAAAAGGCACCTTTGCTGAAAGACACATTGGCAAAAACAGCTTGGAAAGGGCATCGTTCATGTCAGAGGCAACAATTCTAACCATTTCACCCTCGCGGCGGGAGCGGATCATTCAGCTTGCTGCGGATATTCGTGGGCGGTACGATCCGCGCGCGATAGATTTCGTTGCGCAGGAAAACGGCATTGTGCTGGTGCGTTCTGCCGGAGCAAGTGACCGCGATGCTGGATTTGCATACATCGAGTGGGTTCGTCGTCCGGAACTGATCGAAAGTTTATCGCATCCGGAGCGTCCGGTTTTGGTATGGGGCGGCTGGCGACGGGAACCGCTTTATTCTATTGTTATCAACACAAATTCGGGCATTGCCGAAGCGGAGATCTTTTGGCATGAATGGTATCATCTGTTTCATTCTCCCCATGCAATTCAGGGATCCGAACGCTTCGAGCATCGCTATTCGATGGGTGGCGTTCTGCATCATCAAGAAGAACGAAGGGCCGATGAATTTGCGGCGGCAGTGCTTATTCCGTCGATCGAGGATTGCGTAACTATTTTCGATATTATCGAGGGGTATGACGTGAGCGAGCGGCTGGCGAGGCGGGCCGTTGTTCTTTACAAGGCGCCCATTACTCCCTCCGCTAACCACCCAACTTTTTGCGGCTGAATACATGAATATCCTTCTCCTCATACACCAAGATCCATTCATTCGATGGTAGAGGAAAATGCTTATCCCCAGTGTGGAGAAGGATTAAATTCACATCGGCCGGAATCGTTGCGCCCGTATCTCCCGAATAAAATCGTTCCATTGTATCAATGCGTTTGTTCAGATCAGGAGTATTGTCGGTATGACCGAGATAGGGCGAGACGTTGGTATAGGCGCTGCTCAGATACGAGAGGGGCCTGCTTTGTGCGAAGAACACCCCGCGGGCGTCCTTTGCATCAAGCCAGGAAAAAAGTTTCCTTTCACTTGGCGTGAGGTTTAGATCGCTTCTTCGATCGATCTCAAAGCGCCATCGCCACTGCAAAAAAGCAGCGTTATCCGATATGACGAGCAGGAGAATAGCGGCAACTGCGATTCGCGGAACCCATTTTTTCTGCCGTGTGAAGCGCTCAATCAGATTCGGCAAAGCGGGAAGTCCGAGCAGGAATAATGCCATCCAGGGATACCCACGGTCGAAATGTACCGGCATCACCGGCGGCATAAATAAATCGTGAATGCTTAGCAGAGCAGATACGAGAAAACAGATCATCAGAAAATCATCGCCGTCTATAAAGTGTGGTCTTTTTACAGCTCGGTAGATGACGAGCGATATCACGGGTAAAAGACTTAATATAAATCCCAATTTGTTAAACACATTCGTAAGTGCCCATACGGTTACTATCGCCTTGTGCTGGGCAAATCCTGGTAGATACATCCCATAATACCAGCCAAATCCGGCGGCGATTGTCAGCACAGCAAGGATGAACCACATAGGTGGCAATGCACTGGAACGACGCACAAAGAGCCATACTAAATATGCAACGACGATGCCGAGCATCTCGGCTCCGGTCCAGGGATGGGTGGTCGTGATGAGCAACAACATGGTAATGGCCCATCCCCATCGTTTCCTCAACACGCATAGCCACAATCCTCCTGCCAAAATGTGATAGAGCGCTTCTGTGGTGAAGATGCTGTTACGTCCCCAGTTCAGGAACCAAAGTCCGTCGCCAATATCGTAGTAAAAAATGCCTCGGTGTACGGCCTGATGGATTAGCAACGATCGGA
The DNA here is from genome assembly GCA_963794025.1 of Ignavibacteriota bacterium. Taxonomy (GTDB): domain Bacteria; phylum Bacteroidota; class Ignavibacteria; order Palsa-1295; family Palsa-1295; genus PALSA-1295. Next base: position 14,276 of record CAWCCK010000042.1, on the reverse strand, counting down.
TAATTCCTCCGAAAACCAGCAGGCCCCCTCCCCAAAATGCGAGCATCAGTGTGGCCCATTGTCCTTCAGTATTAATTCTTGAACGGATGAGAGCAAGAGTAATGCGGCAAAGGCCAACTGCAAACAATACTCCAAGCATGGCAAATAAGTAGCCTGGATCGAGATGTAACACTGCTGTTCCAAGCCCGAGTAGCCATGGAAACCATTGAAAATAGATCATAGGCCCATGAACATCATAGGGATTTGGATAAAGAATTCCATTCCCATGCGAAAAAATGCTGCGACCGATCGCAACATAGAAGGCCATATCATAATCCAAAAAGCCCGTGGAATCACGCCGCCACAAAAAATGGGCTGCATAAAGCGATAAAAAGGGCAGGGCAACAATAGCCGAAATGACCCAGTCGCGCAGTTCCAACTTCCAGGACCACAGATTCCCTGTTTCGGTTTCCGATTCCCAGCGTCGATTCATGTTCATAGTGGAATGCTGCGTAGCTGTGCTCTGGGCCTTCTACGCATCTTGGGTTTTCCGAAGTGGTCGAAGCTGCGCCAATACTGCACGATCCACATTGGCGCCCGCCGTGCGCCGAGGAACCCGGAATCGGAACCTTTTTCAAGCTCGGCGATCATCTTGGGCATCGCCATCGCAACTGGGAACCACTTATGAATTTTCCACAGCCTGTTGATACGCATCCCAATGATAAAGACGACGAAATCGCCTTCGATCTTAGCATGCATTCGTTTGGTAATGATCTTAGACATGAGTCTTAGTATTTTTCCTAAATTGATAGATGTGGTTCGCTTCGATGCCCAGAAATTGCAAACCCATTGATCGCTTAATTCGTGTCATGAATTCGCATTTGGGGATAAGAACTATTTTACTCGACGTATTACATCATTTGGAATTATTCAATCCTCATTGCAATTAGATTTAGCATGAAAGAGAAGATCAGCCTTAGCGACATTATCGAAGCCAACAAGAATGTTGGTTTCCGCTACACATGCCCTGTGTGTGGCAACACCTTCGGAGCCATTATCGGCGACGATTCAAAAGTAATTGAAATCGGCGAAGCTGGTTCACACACGCTTTGTGTGAAGTGCCTCGCTCATTTAATAATAAGTGAAGATGGCGCTCTGCGTACCGCGACCGCCGATGAGATCGTAGCTCTTTTCGATGAAGACGCGGACGCCTATATGCTTTTGCAGGATATGAAGGCTGCTATTGGCGGAGATCGCAATGCGATGGCTCGAATGGTTTCGATGCTGAAACCATAGAATTAAAACGAAATAAATTCCTAAAAATCGATGCAGGAAATCCGCATAATCCAAGTTCTATTGCGCCAGCGTTTTTGCTTTTTCGACCGCTTCCTCGATCGTGCCGACCATATAAAAGGCATTCTCCGGAAGGTGGTCGTATTCACCGGCAAGGACAGCTTTGAAGCTGCGAATGGTATCTTCGAGTTTCACGTAGCGGCCTTCCAATCCGGTAAACTGAGCAGCGACGAAAAATGGCTGGGATAAGAAGCGCTGAACGCGGCGGGCGCGGTTAACGATGACCTTATCTTCGTCAGACAATTCATCCATTCCGAGGATGTTTATGATGTCCTGTAAGTCCTTATATTGCTGAAGGATACGCTGGACACCTGTAGCAACGCTGTAATGCTCTTCGCCGAGGATTTCAGCCGACAAAATGCGGCTCGTAGAGTCCAGCGGATCGACGGCAGGATAAATACCAAGCTCGGAGATTTGGCGGGATAGGACGGTCGTTGCATCTAAGTGAGCAAATGCTGCGGCAGGCGCTGGATCGGTGAGATCGTCAGCAGGAACGTAGATAGCTTGTACCGACGTGATCGAGCCTTTTTTCGTAGAGGTAATTCGCTCCTGCAATCCGCCCATTTCGGATGCAAGCGTCGGCTGATAACCTACGGCAGATGGCATACGTCCGAGCAGCGCGGATACTTCCGAACCGGCCTGAGTAAATCTGAAAATATTATCAATGAAAAGCAGAACATCTTTGCCTTCGACATCGCGGAAATATTCTGCGAAGGTGAGTGCGGTTAATCCAACGCGCTGGCGTGCTCCAGGCGGTTCATTCATCTGACCGAAGACGAGCACGGTTTTATCGAGCACGCCGCCTTCGGACATTTCAAGATACAGATCGTTACCTTCGCGTGTACGTTCGCCAACGCCACCGAAAACAGAATATCCACCGTGATGCATCGCGATATTATGAATCAGCTCCATAATAACAACCGTCTTTCCGACGCCTGCGCCGCCGAAGAGTCCGGTTTTACCGCCTTTGGAATAGGGTTCGAGCAAGTCGATAACTTTAATACCGGTTTCGAGCATTTCGGAGCTGGTCGTAAGGTCTTCGAACTTCGGCGCATCGCGGTGGATGGGCCAGGAGAATTCGGATTTGATCTGCTCGCCGCCATCGATCGTTTTGCCGATCACATTGATGAGCCGTCCGAGCGAATTTGGCCCAACCGGTACGGAAATAGGCGCGCCCATATCTTCGACTTTCATGCCGCGCGTAAGGCCATCGGTCGTATCCATGGCGACGGCGCGGACGCGGTCTTCGCCGAGATGCTGCTGCACTTCGCATATCAATTCATCATCAATTCCTTCGGTATTTTTCCGAGGAATGCGGAGGGCGTTCAGGATGGAAGGCAACTGGCTTCCCGAAAAATCTACGTCAACGACCGGCCCAATGATGGATACAATTTCTCCTACGTTCATGCTCGAATGCTTGCGTTTGTGGTGATGTGACTTTTAATTGAGTTAAGCGCGCGCCTAACGTTTTCGTCGGAAGTCCCGTTCGAAAAATATACGAACGGATTAACCGCCTGTTTCCAATGGATCGCGAAGGTATTCTCCAATATGAAGAACATTTCCATCCGGATCTTTCAGAGAAAGGAATCGCATAAACCCGGGAGCCTCGACAATGTCCTGAGTGAGCGTGATGCCATTATTCACAATGGAATCTTTTGCCGATTCAATGCTATCGGTACGGAGAATGATCTCCACGTTGCCGGAAGTAGAAACTTCATCGGTTTGAAATACAGAAATTCTTACTTCACCCGCACGGACAGCAAACATCTTTGGCCATCGATGCAAAACAGGAAGCCCAAGTTTATTCACATAAAAATCGAACGATCGTTCAATATCGGAACAACCCATGGAAATATGATTGCAGGTAAACATAATGCGTTTATTAATTTAGTTAATAAAATATCAGCCGAATATAAAAGCTTCCACTTCTTCTACTGCGCGTTCGAGATTGTCATTTACGACAATATGATCGTACTGGCCGGCCATCCCCATTTCCATTTGCGCGCGTTCAAGGCGGCGATGGATAGTTTCGGCGGATTCGGTCATGCGGGAACGAAGGCGGGTTTCGAGCGTCTGCATATCGGGCGGCGCGATGAAAATAAGGAGGCTTTCGTCCGGGAATTTATTGCGGATCGAGATGCCGCCCTTGACGTCAATATCGAACAGCAAGCGTTTCGACATTTGCCGCGCGCGCTCGATCTCGCTTTTCGGAGTTCCGTAATAATTCCCAAAGATCTCTTCGTGCTCGATGAGTGCTTCGGTGTGAATCAGTTCTTCGAATTTCTCGCGGGATATAAAATAGTAATCTATTCCGTCGCGCTCCTGCGGACGCTGCGCGCGCGTAGTAGCGGACACGCTAAACATTACATCCGCCGGATGCCGTGCAAGGATTCCGCGGGCGATGGTAGTCTTGCCTGCGCCCGATGGAGCGGAGAGAACGATAAGCTGTTTCAATTACGAATTACGAATTTCAAATTACGAATGTGAAGCTAACAACACAAAAGGTACGATGCTCCCCGCATTTCATTAAAGAAGTTCTTGAAGAACGTTTCAAAGATTTCACACTGTTTCCAAAGCCATGAAAAATCGTCTCCGATTCTTATGTTCTATTATTATCATCATTATGCTTTTTTCGGCGAGCTTTGTGTCCGCGCAAACAACGCTGTATCGCGCAAATTCAGGAACAAGGCAAACGCTGCGCGCCGTCTTTTTTCCCGATGATAGTAATGGTTTCATCGTTGGCGATTCCGGAGCCATCAGCATTACCTCCGATGGCGGAAACTCGTGGTTTACCGAGCCATCGGGTGTCCACACAAATTTTTACACGGAGTATTTTAACGATTCCGCCAACGGCGCCTTCGCCGGTGATGACGGAACTATCTACACCGTCCTTCAAGATAATCCTCCGATCAAAGTTACGCTTCCAGAATCCAATCCCATCTACGCGATGACGTTTCCGGATTTCTACACATATGACACCGCCATAGTTGCCGGAGCACAAGGACTTTTCTATCGCAGTCTCGATAGTGGTAAAACTTGGAAAAAGATCACGCTTCCCGCGGAGTATCAGAACATTGACTTTTACGGCACAGATTTTCTCGATGAAGATTCCTATTGGCTCGTTGGGCAAAATGGCGTCGTCATCTACACCGGAGATGACGGCAAAACGTGGCAGCAATATGCAGTGCCAACTACGAAGAACCTTTATTCCATTTACTTCCCAGACGATGGCAGCGCTACCGGCTGGATCGTGGGTGATTCGACGCTCCTCATCACCATCGATGGCGGAGACGATTGGGCAAGCATCGGCACGACGGACAGCCTGCGCTCTGTCGAGGGATGGGATAGTACGGATGCGTATGCCGTGGGGCTGAACGGTCAGATTTTATTTACAACGAATCGCAGTAATTGGAATATACTCCCGGCGGGAACTTCTGCAAATCTCTATGGCTTCGATTATACCGACGATTGGCTTTATTTTACAGGCGATAGCGGAATTATTCTTACCACGCTGCCACAAGCTGCGCCGCCACAACCGAATTTTGTGGTTGAAGGAGATTTTTCTGTTCCGGGTTCTGAACTGTCGTTCGGCAATACGCCTGACGGTACTAATTCGGCAGACGATGCGACTATCATCAACATATCGAGCGTTCCTGTGACGATCGCGAACATAGCGTGTGATAGTTCCGAGTTCACCATTAATGCTGGGAACCCAACGCCGTTTACGATCGATTCCGGCGGTAAGCGCACCATCCAGTTAACATTTACTCCTCGCATAAGCGCAACGGTGCAAACGTATCACTCGACGCTCAGAGTTTTTTCTACTCAGGATAGCGAACGCGATGCGCCGCTTGTCGGAGTAGGTGAGCCGTCTGCGAATAGCGTCGCAAGCCCGACGAATACAGGCGGGATAGATATTCTTCTCACAAGCGGTTCCCAAAACACCTTTATTGAATACCCGAATAATACGATCGGTCCCATTCGTTTGGAAGTATTTAACCTGCTTGGCGTTTCCGTTTATTCTGTAGAGGGTGTTCTAACAAGCGGCGCGAATGCGCTTCCATCATCGCTTCCGCCGGGAATTTATGTATATCGCATGAGTGGGGCGAGCGGTTCGCAGGTTGGGAAGTTTTCGCTGGAATAGAATCTTTTGCATGTCATTGCGAGGAGAACAAAGCGACCAACGGGAGCTTTGTTCGACGAAGCAATCTGTTTGCGTTATAACCAAGGGATTGCTTCGAACGAATCACTCCGCTTCGCTGCGTGATTCGTTCTCGGAATGACACAATAAAAGACTCAAATAAATTCGTAATTCGTAATTCGTAATTTGAAATTTGAAATTTGTAATTAAAAGGCTGGTTCCCCGCCGGTGACGGCTTCGGGCGCTGCTTCGAACGTTGGCCAGTTGGTGTAATTCTCGAAGCGTCCGAACTGTTTTTGGAATGTTGCGGCTACTTCGCCAATGGGGCCATTACGTTGTTTCCCAACGATGATTTCTGCCACGCCTTCCGATGGAACTGTTTCACCTTTTATGACGGTGCTTTCCAATCCATACGTTTCTGCACGATAGATGAACATCACTAAATCTGCATCCTGCTCGATGGCTCCGGACTCGCGTAGATCACTAAGCAGTGGGCGCCGATCATTACGGCTTTCCACACTTCTGTTTAATTGCGAGAGCGCCATCACGGGGATATTAAGTTCCTTTGCTAACGCTTTCAGCGAGCGTGAGATCATCGAAATTTCCCGCTCGCGCGATTCCATGTTCTTGCCCGAGGACATAAGTTGCAAATAATCGACGATCACAAGCCCAATATTGTGACGCGCTTTCAATCGCCGCGCTTTGGCACGAATTTCGAGCGGCGTAATAGCTGGCGTGTCGTCAATGAAAATTGGCGCTTCCGAAAGTCGGCCAATCGTCATGGACATTCTGCGCCATTCTTCGTCATTCATTTGTCCTTTGCGGGCGCGTTGCATATCTACTTTCGCTTCGGCGCACAGCATTCTGAGCACTAATTGCATGGAACCCATTTCGAGCGAGAAAATAGCGACCGGAACTTTTGGCGTAGGGTGGTTATGATCGTCCGCGCGAGGAGGCATCGCTGCATTGCGCGCGAAGTTAAGCGCGAGCGCCGTTTTGCCTTGCGATGGCCGAGCGGCAAGCACGATCAGATCGGAATTCTGCCAGCCGCTTGTAATTTGATCGAGATCGAGCAATCCTGTTGTAACGCCCGTAAGCCCGTTATGCTGATCCTTAATTTTATCCAGCATTTTCATCGTATCGAACGCAAGTTGCTTGATCGGCTGCGCGCTTTTACGATGTCGGGTTTCGGAAAGTTCGAAGAGAAAAGATTCCGCTTCATCGAGCAGGTTGAATGTATCGAGTTCCCCTTCGAATGCGCGTAGCTTTATTTCTTCGCAAATACGAATGAGTTCCCGCGCAATATATTTTTCGAGAATAATGCGGGCGTAGCTTTCGACGTTGACCGTCGTTACCACTTTCGAGGTAAGTTCCACGAGATAGGCCGGCCCGCCCATTTCTTCGAGCTTGCCATCGAGCGCAAGTTGGTTCTTTACCGTAAGCAGGTCGATCGGTTCGGAACGATTATCGAGCGCGATCATCGCGCGGTAGATGAGCGTATGCGCGTCGCGGTAAAAAGGGGAGTCATCGAGCGAGCGGTCGCCCAAAATCTCGACGGCGCGGTTCGCCGAGGACTTATCGATCATCATCGCACCGAGCAAGGACTCTTCGAGATCGAGTGCCTGCGGCGGGACAAGTCCTTTTGGTGAGAGTTTTTCATATAGTTCCGAAAAACTCTTTAGGTAAAGCCGCGCACTTCGCGCGCCGGGTTGGGTGTTGGTTTGGATTGGCTGGAGACTCACGGGTCACGTAACGCTGATGAGACGGTTATGGGTGCCGGGGATTTAGCAGTATGTTTATTTGTTAAATTTAAATGGGACGTATGAGTCCTATGTGACCCATAAGTCCCATTTCCCTATTTTCTATATTATGCCAGCTAAAGAAGGTTTCATCCCACCTCACGGAAACTACCGAGAACTGATTTCCTACAAAAAGTCGGAAATTGTTTTTGATATTACCTATCGGTTTTGTCAACGATTTTTGAGAAAAGGCGATCGCACCATCGATCAAATGATTCAGGCCGCACGTTCTGGGAAGCAAAATATCGCAGAAGGTTGCCAAGCTTTCTGGCATGTCAAAGGAGATGGAGATCAAATTAGTAAGCGTAGCACGGGCGAGCCTTGAGGAACTATTGCTGGATTACGAAGATTTTCTTCGCGTTCGTGATTTGAAGAGGTGGGACAAAAATTCTAAAGAATCGCTGTACGTTCGCAGGCTTTCTAAACAGCCCGATACCACCTTTGAAAATTATCGAGAAATCTGCGAAACCCGCCCGGCAGAAGTGATTGCAAACATCGCAATCTGTCTTATCAATCAAGCCAACTACCTTCTTGACCGTCAGATAGCATCGCTCGAAAAAGATTTTGTGAATCACGGTGGCATTCGTGAACGCATGACCAAAGCGCGTCTCAATCAAAGAGGCAATCGTTAATTGCGCTATTTCGATTTAACAATTTCGCCACACGCAAACCGAAATTCTTCTATTGAGTAATGGTGTTCCATTTTATCAATTCACAATTTTTTCTAACTAATTTTCTCTAAATTACTTATGCCAACAATGACAACCTACAAACCCGGCTCATTCTGCTGGGTGGATTTTGCGGCGCCGGATCAGGAAGCAGCGAAAAAATTTTATAGCGACATCTTCGGCTGGACTGCCAACGATATGACAATGCAGCAGGGCGGAACGTATAGCATGATGCAAAAGAACGGCCAGAACGTTGGCGCGATCATGCAAATGCCTCCGGGACACGAAGGCGTGCCGCCGCATTGGAATTCCTATATTTCAGTCGAGAATCTCGATGCGACCTTCAATAAAGCTGCATCGCTTGGCGCGAGCGTTGCCATGCCGCCGATGGATGTGCCGCAAGCGGGACGTATGGCTGCCGTGCAAGATCCTTCTGGCGCGAATGTTTTCTTTTGGCAGCCGGGTGAGCACAAAGGTGCGGATGTTATCGGCGATACGGGAACAGTCGTTTGGAACGAACTTCTCACGAAAGATACGAACGCAGCGTCATCCTTTTACTCAGTGCTGCTCGGATGGAACGCTGAAAAAATGCCGACGTCCGGTATGGAATATACCATCTTCAACAATGGTGGTTCTCAAGCCGGCGGCATGTTTGCGATCGATCCATCGTGGGGTCCGGTTCCTGCAAACTGGATGGTCTATTTTGCGGTCGATAATTGCGATGCCACATGCGAGCAAGTTAAATCGCTGGGCGGCAAAGTGATGATGGGACCGCAAGAGGTTCCCACCGTAGGGCGCTTCGCTACCTGCCAGGATTCGCAAGGTGGTGCGTTCGCTATTCTCCAGCCCGAGCCGAGAGGATAGTAGCTGTTTGTAAGAATGGGACTTATGAGTCCTATGCGACCAATGGGTCACATAGGACTCATAAGTCCCATTCTTCTTTTGATTTGGATTAGCTTGTTGCTGCTTTACCGATCGCGTCGAGGTTCATCGAGTTGGCAACGCCGCGAAGATCATCGAGCGTAACGCCGCCGGAGCCTTCTATGATCAGGTAGATACGGTCATTTACGATCACGCCGACCGTGCCATTATTCGATTTCTTTTGCCACTGCACCCAGCCTGGATACGAGCCAAACTTCTCGCCGTGCTGAAGCTGATTCTCATCTTCAGAGCTAAAATTAGCGAGCATGGAATAGGCGGCGGTAAGTCCTGCAGCGTAATTGTAATCGGCAAGCGTTACCTTGATGTGCTTCTGGTCGTTATCGAACTGTCGTTCAGCAACCGACCACTCGATGCCATTGAAATTGGCGCTGGAAGTGCTCGGCTCGTGCCCGGTGAACCCGCTTGGGCTTGGCAGGAAACCAGCAAGCGTAGCTGAGGGAACTGCATGCGCCGCCGATTGATGCGCGGCATTCCCCGTTGCCGCGCCCATCGCTTGGCTCAGGGCATTTGCTGCATTGTTTGCGCCATTTTGATTATTGGCATTCTGGTTGTTCTGCGTGTCCGCAGTGTCGCTCTTTTTGCCGCAGCCGGTGGTGGCACAAGCAAACGCCGCGATGAGAAGGGTGCTATGAATAAATGTTCGTTTCATGAGTATGACAGATGTTTATGTGAAAAGTAATTGGAAAAACAAATGCAATTTACGAAAATATCGGGTGCTTGGCACAAAAACGGATTCAAATTAATTTTGGCGAAATAATATGTACCCGATAGCAGCGAAGAAACCCAATGCGAGGTTCCTGCGTTCATGGGCCGCTCAGACAAAATTTAAGCAACTCCTCTCATGAAAACCTCCAAACAACAAATAGATAAGCAGCACGCGAGCATCAACCCGGTCGATCTTGAAATGATGGCCCGAACGGGCGAATCGCTCTATCAGGCAGTTTCTATTACAGCCCGCCGCGCGCGCCAGATCAATGATGAGATCAAAACGGAGTATCAGGCCCGCGTTTCCACGCTTGTTCCAGTGGAAGTAGATGAGGACGAGGAATTCGAGGCGCCGAATTTCGATCAGATGAAAATTTCACTCGAAATGGATAAGCTCGGAAAACCTACGCTCGAAGCATTGGGAGAGTTTACCCATAATAAGCTCGATTATCGGTTCCGCGATAGGCAGGCTTAATTAAGTGGTGATTGTGTCTCTCGCTTTTAGGTTAGTGCGAATGACCGAGTTGTTTTTACCTATTTTTTACGCACCATTTTAACGTTTGGAGCTTAATAAAACGGTGGTTTTTCGAGTTTTTGTTGTATTCGTTCTTATTAAGAAGTCAATATATTTATGAGAATTTCTTGCATTCTCAAAATTTTCGTAGTATATTTGTATTACGGAAAAGATCAGTAGTTTTCCGTCTGAAACTTCGATGTGACTTGTTTGCTCGGATCGTGTTTCGAAGTGTCAGTCAGTTCGGTTAAGCATGCCTTATCTTTAATGGGGTTTCGTCACCCTGGTAACGTTTGTTTGATCGAATGCTTTGCATCGCCTGAGCTTGCCTTACCTTTTGGGGTTTCGTCTCCCCGGTAACGTTTGTTTGGTCGAGTGCAAAAAAAGTTTTTATTTAAAAAATTCATAACCCGTATGAAACGTTTTCTGTCATTGCTTGCAACCGGAGCGCTTGCGCTCGGTCTTTCCACTTCCGCTTCCGCTCAGATTTATCGCGCTCTTGGCGCCGGCGCACTCACCTTGGATGATAATCATGGGAATACCCTGACAATCCAGACCCCTCAGTATCTCTCGACGGCTTGGGACGAGTGGTCATCCGAAGGATTTCCGAACATTTGGACACTTCCGGTTCCACCTGTGGGAGGGGCGACACCAGGATTCATCTATCAAGGCCCGTTAACCGGCAGTGTCCTTCCGGATATTGCGTATTGGATCCCACCGGGAAAAACGAGCATTAGCGGCAGCGGGAATGTCGGCGGTTTTACTGGCGCGTGGGATTACGCGACGGAATTGCAGCTTGGCATCATGACCAACCCGATGACGACCACCGGGGACATGATCTACTCGAACCCAGGCGCTACTCCAGTCAGGCTTGGGATCGGAACGACGGGTCAGTTCCTCCAAGTATCCGGTGGTTTGCCGACATGGCAGACCACGCTTGGCGTAGCCAATGGTGGAACCGGCGATGCAACACTCGCGCAGCATGGGGTGCTGCTCGGTAATGCTGCAAATCCACTAAACGTAACAGCAGTTGGCGCAACGGGCACTGTGTTGATAGGCAATACAGGTGCCGACCCATCGTGGACGGCATTATCCAGTATCGCAGTGACCTCGATCACGGGTACAGCCAATGAGGTCACGGCTACGCCGAGCACGGGCGCGGTTACGCTTTCGCTTCCGGCGGTATTGATCGCACCGGGGACGTTTGAGGCGACGACCTCCATCCAGGATGCTGGATTGACAACAGCCGGTATCGTCACGAACACGGTGAATGGCACCCTGGGCACGGTAGCAATAGTTCCGGTCGCTAATGGCGGTACGGGCGATGTGACGGTAGCACAGCATGGTGTGGTTGTTGGTAATGCGGCAAACCCTTTGAACGCCACAGCGGTCGGCGCGACGAACACGGTATTGCACGGCAATACGGGCGCTGACCCAACGTTCAGCGCGATCACAGCCGGAGATATTACACCGGGCGCGGACAATACATTTTTAACGACGAACAACGGCGGTGTGGTCGGATTCAATGCGCTGGATGTCGATGGCACGACACTTACGGGTGACGGTTCCCATACAGCGTTAACGATCAGTCCGACGTATATCGGTCAGACATCGATCACGACCTTAGGCACGATCGGTACGGGCACCTGGGCAGGAACGACCATTGCAGTTGCACACGGCGGTACCGGCGATGTAACGGTAGCGCAGCATGGTGTAGTTATTGGTAATGCGGCAAACCCTTTGAACGCGACGGCGGTCGGCGCGACGAACACGGTATTGCACGGCAATACGGGCGCTGACCCAACGTTCAGCGCGATCACAGCCGGAGATATTACACCGGGCGCGGACAATACATTTTTAACGACGAACAACGGTGGCGTGGTCGGATTCAATGCGCTGGATGTCGATGGCACGACGCTTACGGGTGACGGTTCCCACACGGCGTTAGCGATCAGTCCGACGTATATCGGTCAGACATCGATCACGACCTTAGGTACGATCGGCACGGGTACGTGGGCAGGAACGACCATTGCAGTTGCACACGGCGGTACCGGCGATGTAACGGTAGCGCAGCATGGTGTAGTTATTGGTAATGCGGCAAACCCGTTGAACGCGACGGCGGTCGGCGCGACGAACACGGTATTGCACGGCAATACCGGCGCTGACCCAACATTCAGCGCGATCACGGCAGGGGATATTACACCGGGCGCGGACAATACATTTTTAACGACGAACAATACCGGTGTGGTCGGATTCAATGCGCTGGATGTCGATGGCACGACGCTTACGGGTGACGGTTCCCACACGGCGTTAGCGATCAGTCCGACGTATATCGGTCAGACATCGATCACGACCTTAGGTACGATCGGTACGGGTACCTGGGCAGGAACGACCGTTGCAGTTGCACACGGCGGCACCGGCGATGTGACGGTAGCACAGCATGGTGTGGTTGTTGGTAATGCGGCAAACCCCTTGAACGCCACAGCGGTCGGCGCGACGAACACGGTATTGCACGGCAATACGGGCGCTGACCCAACGTTCAGCGCGATCACAGCCGGAGATATTACACCGGGCGCGGACAATACATTTTTAACGACGAACAACGGCGGTGTGGTCGGATTCAATGCGCTGGATGTCGATGGCACGACACTTACGGGTGACGGTTCCCACACGGCGTTAGCGATCAGTCCGACGTATATCGGTCAGACATCGATCACGACCTTAGGCACGATCGGTACGGGCACCTGGGCAGGAACGACCATTGCAGTTGCACACGGCGGTACCGGCGATGTAACGGTAGCGCAGCATGGTGTAGTTATTGGTAATGCGGCAAACCCTTTGAACGCCACAGCGGTCGGCGCGACGAACACGGTATTGCACGGCAATACCGGCGCTGACCCAACGTTCAGCGCGATCACAGCCGGAGATATTACACCGGGCGCGGACAATACATTTTTAACGACGAACAATACCGGCGTGGTAGGATTTACCGCGCTGGATGTCGATGGCACGACGCTTACCGGTGACGGTTCCCATACAGCGTTAGCGATCAGTCCGACGTATATCGGTCAGACATCGATCACGACCTTAGGCACGATCGGTACGGGCACCTGGGCAGGAACGACCGTTGCAGTTGCACACGGCGGCACCGGCGATGTGACGGTAGCACAGCATGGTGTGGTTGTTGGTAATGCAGCAAACCCCTTGAACGCGACGGCGGTAGGCGCGACGCATACGGTATTGCACGGCAATACGGGCGCTGACCCAACGTTCAGCGCGATCACAGCCGGAGATATTACACCGGGCGCGGACAATACATTTTTAACGACGAACAATGCCGGCGTGGTAGGATTTAATGCGCTGGATGTCGATGGCACGACGCTTACGGGTGACGGTTCCCATACGGCGTTAGCGATCAGTCCGACGTATATCGGTCAGACATCGATCACGACCTTAGGTACGATCGGTACGGGTACCTGGGCAGGAACGACCATTGCAGTTGCACACGGCGGTACCGGCGATGTAACGGTAGCGCAGCATGGTGTAGTTATTGGTAATGCGGCAAACCCTTTGAACGCGACGGCGGTAGGCGCGACGAACACGGTATTGCACGGCAATACGGGCGCTGACCCAACGTTCAGCGCGATCACAGCCGGAGATATTACACCGGGCGCGGACAATACATTTTTAACGACGAACAATGGCGGCGTGGTCGGATTCAATGCGCTGGATGTCGATGGCACGACGCTTACGGGTGACGGTTCCCATACGGCGTTAGCGATCAGTCCGACGTATATCGGTCAGACATCGATCACGACCTTAGGTACGATCGGCACGGGTACGTGGGCAGGAACGACCATTGCAGTTGCACACGGCGGTACCGGCGATGTAACGGTAGCGCAGCATGGTGTAGTTATTGGTAATGCGGCAAACCCTTTGAACGCGACGGCGGTAGGCGCGACGAACACGGTATTGCACGGCAATACGGCGCTGACCCAACGTTCAGCGCGATCACAGCCGGAGATATTACACCGGGCGCGGACAATACATTTTTAACGACGAACAATACCGGTGTGGTAGGATTCAATGCGCTGGATGTCGATGGCACGACGCTTACGGGTGACGGTTCCCACACGGCGTTAGCGATCAGTCCGACGTATATTGGTCAGACATCG
>CAWCCK010000041.1:0-42409 GCA_963794025.1 Ignavibacteriota bacterium | reverse complement strand
TTGACAAGCCTCTGATTAAGTTTAACATGTCATCCTGAGCGGAGTTTTTCTCGACGAAGGAGAGAAAAACGTAGTCGAAGGATCTCTTGTGGTGGTACGAGAGATTCTTCACTTCGCAACCCTCCGCTAAAGCGGAGAGTTGCTACGTTCAGAATGACAGCTATACTTAATCAGAACTTCCGTAAGCTTGTAAAATAGGGTAAAAATGCGTCCCTACTGCATTATTTCCTGGGATTCTTGTTGTGCCATTCATGAGAAACCAAAAAGTTCTTAGTCTCTTGCTCCTGCTGCTTATCACCGCAGCTCTTCCCTCGTGCAAGTCGCCGACGGCAACCACGCAATCTTCCTTGTTTACGCTGATATTGCCGGACTCAACCGTCGCATGGGGTGATTCTGCGATGATGAGGGTCGTTCCCGCGAAGCCTCTGAGTGTCATCATCGGTTTTCACATGGACATTCGGGGATAGTTCGTCTCTCGTTTCACAAAGTGATACCATCATCCATTATTATCCAGATACGGGAATGTTTACCGTGAAAGTCGATTTGAATGACACATCGACTAATCGTTTGGCACTGAATCTGGAACGGTGAATGTCGCAGCCCGGCATTTTAATTTGGCGCTGTTGCAGTCGATGCCGTATGTGGAGTTCAGTTGGCAAAGCCAAATTAATACGACGGCTTAACATGTTGGCATGACGCTGGAGTCTGTGGCTCAGCACTGGGTATAATTCCTTTGACATGGAATGGCACTACTTTTACTATGACCTCGAATTACAATATTTCACATCAAGTTGCTTATGATAATAACGATGGAGAATGGGATGCCGAAAATGGAAATGATTCTTTGACCGGACTCGTGGACATAAATTCTTCTCAAATCGTTAATTTTTTTCACAACATCAATTATACAATGCAAGAGTTTGATACTACGTATGGAATGATTGACGGTGGTTGCTGGACTGCTGTGGATACCAAATATACTGCTGAAGGCGTACCTTTTATACAAGTATCAGACACCGATATTGTATTTGAAGCAAAGGAAGAACTTGCTAAAAACGCCTCATACATAAATATTATCCAGGATTACACGCCTCATTGTGGCGATGCATCATTTAGTACAATAGCAAATTTTGCCGATTCAACTGTTGATCGTTACGTCATCATTCGCTTCCACAAATAATTGCGAATACAATGTGGCGCAATTTTGCCGAAAAGCGTATCGTGTAGCACCGGGAATATATTCCCGGTGCTATACGACCATATTTTAATTGAACGCCTACGCTACGAATGCGCGTTTCTATACGCACTCTATGATTCGCAGGCTTTACAAGGAATACCGGTTCCAGATCATTTTCGCGTTCTCGCTGGTTATTTTGGAGAATTTCGCGTATGTGGCGGAGCCGTATGTCTTTGGGAAAGCGATCGATGGCCTGCGCGAAGCCCACCAGGTCGAGGAAGAGGTTGATTCGAGCCTTTCTACGTTCCAGCGAAAGGAAATAGCGGATTCGATTCGTGCGCGCGTGGTCGATTCCATGAAGATGGTTGATTCCTTGCAACGGTTGGATTCCATTACTTCCAGCGTGGACGATCAGTGGCGGGGAACGGACGCTCAGGAGGTTGAGCCTGGTGCGAGACCATCCTACATCCATCTTGCGGCATATTTTACCGGCCACAATAGCAAAGCTGCCACGCTGGATACTGTGGGCATTCAATTACCGCCGGAGGGAACTCCCGAGCGTGAGCGGATCGATAGCATTCGCCGAAAACTTGCGCGGTTCGATTCCATTCGAAGCCGGATGCGGCGCAGTAAACATCCACAAATGACGCGCGAGGCTGCGCGCGATAGCATCCTGAAAGCGCACGCGCGAAAACCCTCCGCTGCCGGTCCCGGCAAACCTGCGGGAACCACGACCCAGCCTTCGAAGCAGCCGCTCGCGTTTTATATGACGCGGGAGATCGGGCCGTTTCTTCCGCCGCTTATTCCGTGGGTGCTGCTCTTTCTTATTAATTCCAGCGTCGGTGCGTTCCGGCGCGTCTATGATACGCGCATTTACACGAAGATGTTCTCGAATCTTTCGAGCGATGTCGTGGCGCGGCAGCTTGCGCAGGGCGAAGATCTTTCGAAAGTTGCGGCCCGAAGCGCGATGGCATGGCACAATATCGAGTTCTTTCAATATAACGTTCCCGAATTTTTGGAACAGCTTATCGCTGTTGCGGGCGCCGTTGTTGCGCTCGGGCTGTTCGATTGGCGTTTGACGGTCGTGGGAACTGTTCTCATTATATTCGTTGCGGTGGGAAGTAAATATTACATGAACTCGCTCTCGAATATCCAATCGTCGCTGCACGATCAATACGAGGATGAATTCAACGTGTTCGGAACGCGCGAGCCGGCCAAAATTCGTTCCTATTATTCCAACATTGCCGATCTGGAGATCAAATATTCCATCCGCTCGACGTTCAGCTATGCCGTCATCCGGTTCTTCCTTCTCATCATGTTTCTTTCGACGCTGTATATTTCGATCGATCTGGATAAATTCACCATCGGCGCACTCTATTCGATCGTGGCGTATGTGTGGAGCTTTGTCACCGCAACGGAATATATTCCGTATCTCTCCGAAAAATGGGTGGAACTAAAGGATGCTTCGCGGAGGATCACCGATCCGATCACGGCGGAGGTATGACCTAATTTCTCCCATGCTTCCGAAACAAATCGAAGCATAGATGCGTTATATTGATACCAATATAATTGGTATCAATATACTATGCCGGTTCGTTCACTGACAGAAATTCTCGACGCCTTCCGTACCTTAGTGCATGCGCTCCAGGTGGGTTCGCGCAGCTCGGAAGAGCGCGTCGGGCTTACCGGAGCACAGCTTTTTGTGCTTGAAAAACTACGGAATACCAATGGCATGACCGTGAACGAGCTTGCCACGGCTACGCATACCCATCAGAGCACGGTTTCCGTCGTTGTTTCGAGATTGGTCGAAAAAGAATTGGTTTCTCGTGTTCGTTCACCGAAGGATGCGCGGGTGCAACAGCTTTCCATCACAAAAAAAGGAGCCTTGAAGCTCCATCACGCGCCCGCTACGGTGCAAGAACAGCTTGTCGGCGCGCTTAAAAATCTTTCTGCTTCCGATCGGACACAACTTGCCACGATACTGAAACGCGTGCTAACGGATGCCGGTCTTTCGGAGGTAAAGCCGGAACTCTTTCTTGAAATAAAAGGAAAAAACAATGGGCGCTGAGATGCAAAAAAAACATGCTCATTTCACATCGCCGCCCGTAAACAAGCCCAATGATACGCGGCTGCTCTATATCACCGGCCTTGCGGCGATCATCGGAATATGCGCGGGATTCATTTCGAAGATCGTGACAACGATGATCGGCTTCGTTACGAATCTCTCATTTTACGGCCAGATCTCTGGGAGGTTTTCTTCGCCATCGGATAATCATCTTGGATTGTGGGTGATTGGGGTTCCCGTTATTGGTGGAATTATTGTGGGCTTCATGGCGCGTTATGGTTCCAAAGCGATTCGCGGACATGGCATTCCGGAAACGATGGAGCAGGTACTGCTCAATCAAAGCCGCATCCCGCCGCGTATCACGATCTTGAAACCGCTTTCGGCTGCCGTTTCTATCGGAACCGGCGGGCCGTTCGGCGCAGAAGGCCCAATCATCGCAACCGGCGGAGCCATCGGCTCGCTATTAGGGCAGATGCTGAAAACAACTGCCGACGAGCGCAAAGCGCTGCTCGCCGCAGGCGCGGCTGCGGGTATGGCAGCTATTTTCGGTTCCCCTGTTTCTGCCGTGCTGCTTGCCATTGAATTATTGCTTTTCGAATTTCGCAGCCGTTCGTTCATTCCGGTTGCCATTGCGGCGGTTGCGGCGACAGCCGTGCGCGTATTCTTCGAAGGATTGAAACCCGTTTTTGCCATGCCAATACTTCCCACCCCAACCGAAGGCGCGATCGTGATGTATGTGCTCATCGGCGCGGCGATAGGATT
Organism: Ignavibacteriota bacterium; assembly: GCA_963794025.1. GTDB lineage: Bacteria > Bacteroidota > Ignavibacteria > Palsa-1295 > Palsa-1295 > PALSA-1295. Next base: position 38,405 of record CAWCCK010000041.1, on the reverse strand, counting down.
AGTTGCAGTGTGGCTCACGCGAGCCGTGTATTGGATCGAAGACCTGTTCGAAACATTGGAGCATCGTAAGGGAATTAAAATTCACTGGATGTGGTGGCCAGCCATCGGCGGTGTTGCGGTTGGCGTCATCGGATATTTCGTTCCACGGACGATGGGCGTAGGGTACGATAATATCTCCGGGTTCCTGAATGGCACGTTTACCACCGAGACGCTGCTGTATCTTTGCGCGTTCAAATTTTTAAGCTGGTCTATCGCACTTGGCAGTGGAACGTCCGGGGGAACGCTCGCGCCGCTGTTCACCATCGGCGGCGCGCTTGGCGCTGCGATGGCCGTTGGGGTACATCTGCTGTTTCCGGGCATTGCTATCGATCCGCGTATGGCGGGCCTTATTGGGATGGCTGCGATGTTCGCGGGCGCGTCTCGCGCATTGCTTGCTTCGGTCGTGTTTGCATTCGAGACCACGCTGCAGTCATCCGGATTGCTTCCATTGCTCGGAGGATGCGCAGCGGCGTATCTCATTTCTACCACGCTCATGAAGCACACGATCATGACGGAAAAGATCGCGCGGCGCGGACTTCGGGTTCCCACCGATTACGGCGCTGATCATCTCGCCAGAACGCTCGTCCGCGATGGACTTTCGCGGCAGGTTACCACGCTCCACGCCGAGGAAACGGTCGCGGATGTCCGCGCATGGTGCCGCACGCACGAGCATGGCTCAGAGCATGGCGCGTTTCCCGTGCTCGACGAGCAAGGGGAACTTGTCGGCGTGGTTTCGCGCAAAGATATTTTCGCAGAAGAGCGGCAACTGGAGCAAACGATCGGCTCGATCATCCATCGTCCGCTGGCGGTCGTGTTCGAAGACAACACGCTCCGCGAAGCCGCGGACTTGATGGTCATGGAAAAAGTAGGCCGCTTGCCCGTCGTGCTGCGCGAAAATCCGCTTGAGATCGTCGGCATTCTCACTCGCAGCGATCTGCTCCACGCACACGAATCGCGATTGGAAGAAGCACACCAAGCCGATTTGACGATTCCCGTAGGGTCGCTGTGGGAAAAAGTAAAAGTCTGAGGTTGCCGCCTCTCCCCCAACCCCCTCTCCCTGCTGGGAGAGGGGGCTTTTTTATTTTTCGTTTTAACCTCCTCCTTCTCCCAGCAGGGAGATGGGAGGATGAGGAATCCGCATGATGCCATCATAATTATCGTATTTTTGTACCGATTACTTTTTTAATACCATAATGACACAACGAAAAAACCTTCTTATACTTGCTACATTCATCATTTTTGCACTCTTTATCGGAAGCTGCGGTAAATCCGGCGGCCCAGGAAACGGGCTATCGACGGAAAATAAGGTGGTGTGGCACGTCCTGAGTGATATTGACCGAATGAATCCGTATCTCTCTAACGACAACTCAGCGACCTATGTGCAGGGCCTTATTTGGGAAAACCTTTCAACGCAGAATCCCAGAACGCTTGCTTATATTCCAAGCCTTGCGGAATTGCCAATAGAAAGCCCCGATCATCTTACGTGGACATTCAAAATGGACAGAGGCGCGCATTGGTCGGATGGGAAGCCCGTGACAGCAGCAGACATCATCTTCTCCTACAAAACGGTGATGAACCCGCTCATCATCAATGCCTCGTCGATCCGAGGATATTTCAATCCAAGCCTCGACAGCGCTTACTATCCAAACGGCGATCAAGGCAGCGTGGCTTTGCATTTTCAGAAGTACCGTTATGACATGCTTTCGATCATCAATTACGTAAAAATACTTCCCAAGCATATTTTCGATCCCAAAGGATTGACCGATAAAATGTCATGGGCCGATCTTCACGATCCGGATACAAAGAATCCTGCCGTCACGGAATTTTCAACATGGTTCCAGGACGAGAAGATCGGTAGAGACCCTAATTATCTGATCGGCTCCGGGCCGTATAAATTCTTGGAATGGATCACCAACGACCGGATCACGCTCCAGAAAGATACGAATTATTGGGGTAAAAACCTGCCATGGGGTGAAGCGTATCCGGATAAGATCATTTTCAAAACCATCAAAGATCAAAACGCAGCTCTTACTGCGCTCAAAGCTAAAGATATAGACATTGACGAGGCCTTGAATCCATCGCAGTATTTAAATTCGTTCGATACAGCAACGCTCAAAGGACTCAAGAAAGATACCATTTATGAGAACGCTTATAGCTTCCTCGCTTGGAATAATGAGCGCCCGATGTTCCGGTCGAAGAAGACACGCCAAGCACTTACGATGCTTGTGAACCGGGAAGAAATGCTTAAAACGATCATGCACGGTCTTGCAAAACTTCAGAATGGCCCCGTGGCTCCAACACAGCCTAATTTTGATCCAACGGCTCAGGAGGTTGGGTTTAATGAGGAAGCGGGTAAGAAGCTGCTTGCAGAGGATGGCTGGAGTGCTGGCCCCGATGGTATCCTTCAAAAAATGATCGATGGGAAAATGACGCCGTTCAAATTTACGTTCCAAGTCAATTCTGGGAATGAATCAAGAAAGCAGATCTTACTCGTTGTTTCCGAGGAACTGAAAAAGGCCGGAATTATTGCAGATGTGCAGGCGATAGAATGGTCGGTGTACCTTGAGAATACGAAGTCCCATAATTACGATGCTTGTTACGGCGCATGGATCGGAAATGCGGGTATAGAGGATGATATTTTTCAGCTATGGCATTCCTCACAGATAAAAAATAAGGGATCGAATTACTATTGCTACAACGACCCCGCAGCCGACAAGTTGCTCTTAGATATGCAAACGGAGCCGGATAAAGCGAAGCGTTTCGAAATGAGCCATGAGCTTCAGCACATCATGGTCGAGGATCAGCCGGTGACGTTCATGTTTTCGCCTCCTTCCTTTATCGGCTGGGTTGACCGGTTCGATAATTTCGAGTTCATCACGGGACGCCCGCCGTATATTCCGCAGGAATGGATCGTTCGTGGATCGGGAGTTCAGCGAATCCCAGGCCGCGCTGTTATGAGCTTGAATCCGGCGGAACGAACAGAGCCAACTGCTACTCCCTAACCATCGCAGGCCGTCGCTCGTTTTTCGTGGTATCGCCTAAAATATCGGCGGGACCACGGAAGGTGCGCCCGTGCTTGCCTTCCATTTGGTGGAATGTTTTTGCGGTCGTAGCAGAATCCGCTACACGCATGGGAACTGGTTGCTTCGTGCAACCGATTACAAATGCAAACAAAAGTAAGCATGTCATTCCCGCGAACGCGGGAATCCAGAGGGTCGCTTGATCGCGAACTTTCGTGCAATCGCAAGGATGGATTCCCGCTTTCGCGGGAATGACAAAATCCGAAAAATCATCTGTGTAATCCATCCAATCCGCGTAATCCAGGTTCATGCTTCTCTATTTAGTCCGCCATGGCGACGCCGATACACCCGCTGCAAGCGACGATGAGCGTGTGCTTTCGAAAAAAGGTATTCGTGTAACATCCGCGATGGCGCATTTATTGAACGGCGCGGATTTCGACGCGCCGGAAATAATAGTTACCAGTCCCTTGCCGCGCGCCAAACAAACAGCACGCATTATGTATGAAGAGTTCGCGCCGAAAGCAACATTCGAAATTAATAACGGACTTCGCACCGGCAGCGATCTGGAAACCGCCATGTCCATCATAGCCTCGAAAAAAGATGCGTGCGATGTGCTGATGCTTGTTGGTCACGATCCACTTTTTTCAATGCTTGCCAGCGTACTCGTCAGCGGAACGGAATATGCGATCGAAATGAAAAAGAGCGCTGTAGGAGTATTCGAGTTAACCCGATTTGAAGCTCCACGGATGCGGGGAATTTTACGAGCGTTCTTGCCGCCATTGTAGCGCAAACTTCAGTTTGCGACCCCGCCGCGAAGTCGCAAACTAAAGTTTGCGCTACATTCGCACTACATTGTGGTTCCCAGAAGGTTCGGATGGAGATATGTCCACGCATAATCTCGCCACTCCGTAACGAGTCCAGCCTTGACTGGATTCATCAAAATGTATTCTATTATTCTATCGAACTCACCCTCCCGCACAACGTGATCGTAACTCTCGTGTTGCCAGAATATTCCCGAACGACCAAGTACCTTATTGCACTCGAAGGCGCTCCTGCCCTTCAGAAGCTGCATGACTTGCCTCAAGGATTTCTCAGGGTTGTTCAGTGAGAGTAACACATGAACATGATTTGACATGATGGTGAAACACCAAAGCTCAATATGACCTTCTCGATCAAGCGCGTGCAAAATATCTGCTACGATTTTGGCGGCGAGAGGGTTGCTGAGGAGTTCAGATTCTTTTGACGAATCCAGCATCCTATCGAATTTCGCAAAATGTTTTTTTCGCAAGATCGCGATTTTTTCAGGAGTCGATGTTTGAGATTTTGCAGAATTTGTGATCTGTCTTTGTTCCGCCTGAAGCCGATCGAGTACAGATTTTGGTAATGAGTCGTGTAACCGAAACGTGATGAAAAGAGCGGCATCAGGCGGAGTGAAATGGGGGAGATTCCGACGGTATTTTATGGGATTTTTAGTCCAATGGCTCATAATGTTTTTTTATATCAATGTGGCGCAAACTTTAGTTTGCGACTTCGCAGCGAGGGTCGCAAACTAAAGTTTGCGCTACATTGTGTTACAGTGCGCTATACGTTTCTCTTCCACTCCGCAATTTTATTCATCGCATCGATGGGCGTGAGTGCGTTGAGATCGAGATTGCGCAGTTCGTTCGCGATAGTCTCGGCGCGTTCGTCGCCGAAGGCGTGCTGCAACTTTTCGGCGCGCTCTTCTCGCGTCATGCGCTCTAAGAATGGGATCGCGCGTTGGATATTCGCTTCTGCAATTTCCAGTTCCGTTGCTTCGAGTGAACTGAGAATTTCTCGCGCCCGATCAATTACTTCCGGCGGGATTCCTGCCATCGCCGCCACTTCGATACCGTAGGAATGATCTGCAAATCCGGGAGCTATTTTATGCAGAAAATGTACTTTGCCTTCGGCTTCGCGGACTTCTACTTTGAGATTATGAATGCGCGGGTTCCTATCCGCAAGCGCGTTTAGCTCGTGATAATGCGTGGCAAAGAGCGTTCGCGCGCCAGACAGATTATCATGAATATGCTCCGCAATAGCCCACGCAATGGAAATGCCATCGAACGTGGAAGTTCCACGCCCAAGCTCGTCGAAAAGAAGAAGGGAATTCTTTGTTGCGTTGCTCAGGATGTTCGCGGCTTCGTTCATCTCGACGAGGAATGTCGATTCGCCGCTTGCAACATTATCGCTTGCGCCGACGCGGGTAAAAATGCGGTCGAGGATCGGGAAATTCGCTTTTGCGGCAGGAACGAAAGAACCGGCATGTGCGAGATAGGCAAGAATTCCCGTCTGCCGCAAATACACCGATTTGCCGGACATATTCGGTCCGGTGATAATATAAAATTCGAATTCGCCGGGAGCAAACATCACGCTGTTTGCTGTGAACCTTTCGCCGACGGGCATCAGTTTTTCCACGACAGGATGACGTCCCATTTCGATGACGAAATCTCCGGTATCGTTAAATTCGGGTCGCGTCCAGTTGTTCTTTGTTGCGAGCGCGGAGAAAGTTGCAAGCACATCGAGCACCGCGATGAGTTCGGCATTACGCTGGAGCGCGTGGGTGTCTTCCAAAATTCGGGCGCGTAGCTTCTCGATCATCTCGCGCTCGATAGTTTGCATACGTTCTTCCGCGCCCAAGATTTTCGCTTCGTACTCTTTCAGTTCCTGCGTGATATAGCGTTCGGCGTTCGCAATAGTTTGCCGGCGCTCATAATCTTCGGGAACTTTCGTGGCGTTCGCTTTCGAAACTTCGATATAATAGCCGAAGACATTATTGTAATCGACTTTCAGCGAGGAGATCCCCGTTCGTTCGCGTTCGCGCGCTTGAATGTTTGCAAGCCGTTCGCGGCTGTTGCGCGTAAGCGCGCGAAGTTCATCGAGTTCCGAATTCGCACCATCGCGGATAATTCCCAAGTGCGCGATGGTTGTCGGCGGTTCCGGCGCGATAATTTTATCAATTTCTTCTGCAAGCACACCCAAGGGATCAAGTTGTGAGTGAACCGTAGTCAGAATTTGTTTTTGGGTGGCTTCAGTCCTTTCCGTCACTTGCCCAACCAAAGATTTGATTTCCGGGACATGCCAGAGCGAAAATTTCAGCATTAAAAAATCGCGCGGTGAAAGAATACGTGCGCTGGCAAAACGACCGACGAGGCGTTCGATGTCACCAAGTTCCCGGAACTCCATGCGAAGTTTATCCCGAGGTTCCCGTTGAGAGGAAAGCAATTCTATCGCGTCGAGCCGATGATTGATACGCTCTTTGCTTCGGAGCGGACGCGCAAGCCATCCACGAAGCAGCCGCGCACCCATCGGCGTTGTGGTTTCATCGAGCACGGCAAGAAGCGATGCATTGCTCGCTTCACCCATGATGGGAGCGAAAATTTCGAGATTCCTGCGCGTGGTGTTATCGAGCGTCAGATATTCTCCCGCATCATACTTCGAAATATGCGTGACGTGCGAAAGGCTTGTATGCGAGCGAGTCTCGCGTAGATAATCGAGCACCGCACCGGCGGCGATCACGCCGGAAGAGAGATCATCGATGCCGAAGCCTTTGAGCGTTGCAGTCTTGAAATGCTGAAGCAGGAGTTCCCGTGCGGTCTCTTCATGAAAGATCCAATCTTCACGCCGCGTGATGGATGGTTTATGCGATAGCGCGATAAAATAAGGAGCAAGTTCTACTTTGCTCACCTCTTTTCTGGCGACAAGAAGTTCCGCAAGCCCGATGGTATCTAAGTGCTCCGCAAGCTGCGCTTCCGAAATTTCACCGGCGACAAATTCCCCGGTCGAAACATCGGCATACGCAATGCCCGCAATGCCACCATGCACTACGATCGAGCCAACGTAGGTATTCTTCGCGGTTTCGAGCAGCTTCTCGCTCGTCTGCACGCCGGGCGTTACCACTTCCACCACATCGCGTTTCACAATTCCTTTTGCGAGCTTCGGGTCTTCCAATTGTTCGCATACGGCTACGCGATAACCGGCGCGGATCATTTTTGGCAGATATGCATCGAGTTGGTGATGCGGGAACCCCGCAAGCTCGATCTCGCTGGCCGAGCCGTTGCCGCGTTTGGTAAGCACGATGCCGGTAACTTTTGCAGTAATGACCGCATCCGGCCCGAACGTCTCGAAAAAATCGCCCATGCGAAAAAAAAGTATCGTCTCCGGATACTTCGCCTTGATGGAGTTATATTGCTTCATCAGGGGGGTGAGTTTTTCGGGTGGAGTTTTGGCTTCGGGCATTATGTGGGATGTTAGATGCCCTTTAACGGAGCTTAGGACATCTATTGTTCGCTCATTCTTCAAGAGCCAAATTTTTGCCCACGATTTGTTGTTTAGCGGGGTTCGCAGAAATAATTATTTAATAATGGCCAAAGATCGCGCAGATAAAAATACGGAAATAGCACAAAAATCGCCACGCAGGCGGGGAGCACCGGTGATGCAATCGCCGGATGAACGTATTCTCCCATCGGAATCGAACGAGATCGTCCGCGATATTCCGGAATGGATTCCCGTGCTCGCGCTCAGGGATGTTGTGATCTATCCTTATATGATCTTCCCGGTGCTCGTCGGGCGCGAGTCCTCGCTGGGTTCCGTTACTTCGGCGATCGGGCGGGAACGTTATTTGTTCCTCGTCGCGCAGCGCGATGCTACGCAGGATGAGCCGAAGTCGGATGAGCTGTTTCGGCATGGCACGCTGGCAAAAGTGGTGCGAATCATTCGCCTGCCGAACGGCCTGATGAAAGTGCTGGTCGATGGTTTGGAGCAAGCAATGGCTACCGAGTATGGTTTTGCGGATGGTCATATCGAAGCGAAGCTCACCGTGCTGCATCCGGAAGAAATTCCCATGCCGGAACTCGAAGCGCTTACGCGCCACGCGAGCGATCTCTTTCGGCAATACGTGAAACAATCGCGCCATATTCCGCAGGAAGTGGTGATGGCGTTCGATAACATTCCCGATCCGCGTAGGAAACTTTTTTATATTGCCGCGCATCTCACGAAGGACTTAGAAAGTAAGCAGCATATTCTCGAGATCACCGATCTGCGGGAACAATATATGCACTTGACGGCGCTGCTCGTTACGGAACTCGATATTCTTCGCATCGAGCAGGAGATCGATGAGAAAGTGCAGCAGACGATCCAGAAATCGCAGCGAAAGTATTTTCTGAGCGAGCAAATTCGCGTGCTGCAACGGGAACTTGGCGATGATATTGACGAGCAGCATCCGGAGTACGGCAAATTGGTCGAGCAATTGAATGCCGCGCATCTTCCGAAGCAAGCGCGCGCGCGTGCCGATGAGGAACTGGAACGCCTTACGAAACAGCCGCCGATGTCGCCCGAGGGTTCTGTTATCCGAACGTATCTGGAGTGGCTCGCGCAAGTTCCCTGGAACAAGCGGACGAAAGATCACCTCAATATCGAGCATGTAAAAGAAGTGCTTGACCGCGATCATTACGGATTAGAAAAACCGAAGGAACGAATTTTAGAGCATATTGCCGTTCTGAATTTGGTCGAGAAAATGAAGGGGCAAATTCTCTGCTTGGTCGGGCCGCCGGGCGTGGGGAAAACATCGCTTGCGCGTTCGATCGCAAGCGCGTTGGGGCGGGAGTTCGTCCGCATTTCGCTGGGCGGCGTGCGCGATGAAGCGGAAATTCGCGGGCACCGGCGCACGTATATTGGTTCCCTGCCGGGAAAGATCATTCAATCCATGAAGCGCGTGGGCGTAACGAATCCGCTGATGCTGTTGGATGAAGTCGATAAGATGTCCACGGATTTTCGCGGTGATCCGAGTTCCGCGCTGCTCGAAGTGCTCGATCCGGAGCAGAACAACACGTTCACCGATCATTATCTCGAAGTAGATTACGATCTGAGCGGCGTGTTCTTTGTAACGACGGCGAACGTTCGCTATAACATTCCACTCCCGCTTGCAGATCGGATGGAAATTATCGAGCTGCCCGGTTATCTCGAACACGATAAATTAGAGATCGCAAAACGGCATATCATTCCCAACCAACTTCGCGGGCATGGGCTTCCGGAAACGAGCGTAACATTCGAGGACGCTGCGCTCTTGCGCATCATTCGGCAATACACGCAGGAAGCGGGCGTGCGAAGTCTTGTGCGACAGATCGCAAGAATATGCCGCAAAGTAGCGAGAACTATTGTTACCGACGCGTACAAGGTAAACGGTCAGCCGATGGATATTATTGCGAATGGCCATGCAAAAGAGATCTCAACAACGACGGTAAGTGAGAACGGAATTCTGAAGCATGAGGAGGATGCGGAAGACGATGGGAAGGAATTGGAAGTTGAAGAATCGCCGCGCGAGCCGCTTCCGGTTCCCGAAGGATTTCACGTTACGATCGCTGCCGATGCGCTCGGTGAGTATCTCGGAGTTCCCAAATATCTCATATCGAAAAGCGAGCTTGAGCCGAAGATCGGCGCCGTGATGGGGCTGGCGTGGACAAGCACCGGCGGCGATGTCCTGCCGGTCGAAGCGGTGCTGGTGGATGGCACCGAGCGCCTTACGCTTACCGGACAGCTTGGCGATGTGATGAAAGAATCCGCGCAGGCCGCGCTGACTTTTATTAGAGCACGACATAAAGAATTAAAGATCCCAAAAGATTTTACGAAGCGCAAGGAAATTCACGTTCACTTGCCGGAAGGCGCGATCCCGAAAGATGGGCCATCCGCCGGCATCACGCTCATCATGGCGATCATTTCCGCAGCGACGGGCAAACCCGCGCGCGGCGATCTTGCGATGACTGGTGAGATAACACTGCGCGGTAACGTGCTCGCCATCGGCGGATTGCAGGAGAAACTGCTTTCGGCAAAACGAGCGGGAATTAAAGCGGTAATCATTCCCGAAGGTAACCGCCCATCGCTTTCCGAAATCCCGGAACGCATCCGGGAAGGATTGAACATCATTTCGGTCAAGACGGTCGATCAGGCCATCCCGATTGTGTTCGATCTCACCACGCCTGCCGCTCAGTTAAAACGGAAGGAAATCGTGGAACGAAAAGTGGATAGGAAGGGTACAAAACCCGTGAAGCGGAAGACGCCCGCCAGATCGAAGCGGTAATAGGAGGGCTGAACAGGAAAAATTTGTGCCCTGCTAAATAGGTTAGAATTGCTTGCGTGATAGCAGGTAATTTCGTAAGTTTGCATTTCTATTACAATGCGATCGTTCATATTTTGCGTCCTCTCTGGTTTGGCCGGGCTGGCATGGGTCGTTCCGGCACATGGGCAGGTCATCGATCTGTATTCGCGGATGACGGATCCGCGCGGTATTGCGCGCCTCAATACGCTGGATACTTCGACGACCATAGCCGAATGCTTCATGGGCGACGCCAGATGGGATATCGATAGCATCGATGGTATTCCCGATGTAGCGAAAGATACGGGCAGTGGTATTATCACCCACATTTGGAGCGCAGCCGGGATCCAAGATACGCAGGTTACGCTGTGGCTTTATCTTAATGACACGCTGGTCGTCACCGGTTACTACGACGAATTTTTTTCGACGATTCGTGGCCTGTTTCGTCCGCCGCTGGATACGGCAGCGCACAGTGCGAATATCTGGGACGTGCAGATCCCGTATCACAAAGGGTTCCGGCTTGCAATGCGCGCTTCGAGTGGGAATGTTTATTTCGCGGTCATGCGGCATAGGGTTCCCGAGTCCGTCTTGCCGTGGGTGAATCTTAAAGTTCCCCCCCCATGACGCAGATCGCTGCGGAAGCGGCGTTCCTCGATTCGCTTTCGCCGTGGCACGATACGAACCCAGTTGTGATAACGCGATCTGATACGATCCCACCGCAATCGTCGGTTAGGTTAGCGCAGATAGTGGGTTCCGGGATGTTGGAATCGCTGCGTTTTATTCCTGCGTCCTACGATTCCACGGCGCTCGATAGCACCTGGCTGAACATCTATTGGGACAAATCGCCGTACCCGGCGGTGCATGTTCCGCTGATGGATTTTTTTCTTTCGCCGGTAGAAGTGACCAAAGTTCGGGCGTTGCAACTACGGGCCGATCAGGATTCCGGATTCATCACCTATTTTCCTATGCCGTTTGCGGTTCAGGCCAGAGTGGAACTCGAGCGTACCGGCTCGACGCCGCTTGCTATTGCATCTGCGATCCAATATCACAGCGAGCCGATCGATAGAAATGAGTATGGATATTTTCATGCGGATTTTAGCGAATCGAATCCGACACGATACCATGTATGGCATCCTGTCGTTCATACGCTCGGGCGTGGCCGATATATCGGATTTGGGTTTGGGGTGATGGGGCATCCGTTCCCAGAATTTTTAGAAGGTAACCCACGCTTTCAGATCGATTCCGATGCCAACCACCTCATCGAATACACCGGCGCGGAAGACTATTTCGATGCGGCCTGGTGGTTTAATGCTGGACTGTTTACCGTTGCTTTTGCCGGATTTACCGATTTTATCGATGCGTTCTACCGCTTCCATTATATGGATTGCTATGAGTTCACGAAGTCATTCGATTTCGATATGCAACCTGGCAATAACACCGATATTTACGATCATTTCCGCACCGTAGGATATTATTATTTACATTGGACTCCGTTTTGGACGGATCGAGATACGCTTGTACCCGGCGAATCGTGGAACATTGCGGGCAGTGGATATGGAGTGAACGTGACGCTGCCGATCGCGTTCGGCGCGGAATCTTTTAGTGTTACCACAAACGATTCCGGCGATTTTAATCTCTCTCTTACGATCCCGACGTTTTGGGTTCCCGGTGTGTATGCACTTTCGATCAACGGCGAAACAGCGCCGGGAAAATATGTCGTGCTCGCAGGCCCGGCGATCCGCCCGGTGGTAGATACGCTTCCGATCACCGTTCGAGCCGGCGATTCGCTATGGGTGACGGGAACCGGATTTAAGCCGGGCGAGACGATCAGCTTTTATCTGGATAGCATTCCTCTCGATCAAACAACGGTAGCAAATTCGGATAATGGATTTCTCACAATGCTTCGTATTCCGTATATATCAGAGCATGGATATTTGCTTGTGGCGCGTGGCGCTCTTTCCGGCAATGCTACCGCGCAGGATTTGGTGACGGTCACGCGCACCGTCGATCTTGAATTTGAGGATATGATGCCGCCTACCTACCAGACGCCCGGCCAGTGCTACGCGCAGAATGTGAGCTACTTTTGGTTTGCAACCTGGAGCAAGCAAATGTTCGTGTATTTCGAGCCGGATACCATATTAGTTGGCGCTGCGTTGGAATTTCCATTTTCGATCCCCCATGCCGATACATTCCAAGTTGCGTTTCATGCCAGCATTTCTCCCGATCAGGGGCAGTACAAGGTGCTGCTCGATGGCGATAGCGTTGGTGCGATCGATGGATATGGCGCTGTCGGAACCTTTTATAGCCCGATCCCTTCCGGCCCGTTGCCGATGGGGTTGCATTATCTCGACTCCGGCGCTCACCGCATTCGGTTCACCTGCTTAGGAAAGCAGGACAGCGCGACCAATTACTGGGTCCAGCCGGATAATCTTGTGCTGGTTCCCACAACGTATATGCCGCCGACGCCGGGAACGATCCTTGCGGATGTGCCTGCCGTGCCTACAGCGCCAACGAGCCGAACGCTTGAAATTTATCCGGACCCGATCGAAGCAGGAACGGCGAATGTATCGCTCACACTTGCACAATCCGACGCCGAATTCTTCAGCGCGCGCGTGAGCGTGCAAGTGTATGACGAGCTTGGACGCGACATCCCCGCGAGGCTCGAAGGGAATCTTTCTAATAATACATTGACGGGAATACTGATGCTTCCAAACGTGCTCGCCGGAACCTATTATATTGCGATCACGCTCGTTGCCACGGACGGCCGTGTGCTGGAACTTCCCGAGCAGCCGGTCGTCGTGAAGTGATCCGAACCCGAACCTGGATTACGTACATGATCGGCCATGCGCGGCGGATTGGATGGATTACACAGATGGTTGCGGGCACTTTTGGCTCCCGTTCGGTTTTTCATGATCATGTTTCCGAAACGCCTTCTCGCGCTCGCCCTTTTCACCGCGCTCGCTGTGATGCCGCCGTGTGTGCTACGCGCACAGTGGGTGCAAACGAACGGGCTTTATTGGGGAAACATTGGCTCTTTTGCAACGGATGGGCATACGCTTTTCTTGGGAATTACTAGCGGGGGAGGTGTTTTTCAATCAACTAATAGCGGCTTAAATTGGTTTGTAGATACCGAAGGAATTGCACAGAATGATAACCTTGAAAAGTTACTTGGCTCAAATGGCAGTGAGGTATTTGCATGTGGTGAAGCCTATACTTATTATTGGTCCCATGACAGTGCGAGATGGATACAAGTGGGATATGCTCGGGAAACTGCTTCATTCGGATACAAAGATACGGATCTCTTTGAGGGATCGTATTATGGTGAAATTGAACGTTCTACCGATAACGGATTGACATGGACGCTGGTCGATGCAGGATTAAATCCTCAGCACCTATATATGGTGACTTCTTTTGCAGTTATCGACTCATTCCTTTTTGCCGGTGCTGACTATGGTATTGTTCGTTCTTCTGATAATGGAGATCATTGGACGGAAATGGATTCGACTAACGATAGCCTTAACATAACCTGCTTATTCGTCAGTGGAGAAAATCTTTTTGCCGGTGCCGGCGGTGTCCTGCTCTCGACGGATTATGGGGAGCATTGGAATGACATAAGTAATGGCTTGCCGAGTTCGCGCTTTGGTGTCGATGCTCTTGCAGAGATAGGCAGCACTCTTTTTGCTGGTACGTATGGAGGGGGCATTTACATTTCCAACAACAACGGATCCAGTTGGCAGAGTGCAAACAGCGGATTACCGAATGAATACATTAGTGCACTTAGTGTGAGGGGGGATACGCTGCTCGCCGGAACTATTGATGGTGTTTTTACATCGACGGACTCTGGGAGAACATGGAGTGAGGCGAACAATGGATTAATTTCATTAGCTGCTAGCTCGCTCATAGTTGCCGGGAACACATTATATGCCAGCGACGACGACGGGGGAGATGTTTTACTCTATCGAACCTATGATTCCGGAACGCATTGGACAATGTGCAAAGATAGTGTAAGCACTCAGTCCAATTATTCGCTGGAGTCCATTTCTTCTCTTTTCTCAGAAGGCCCCAATCTCTATGCTTGTAATTTCGGTGTTTTTCTTACAACAGACACTGGAGCATTCTGGGCTTCGAGAAGTAACGGGTTACCCGCTAACGGTGTCATCTGCCTTGCGGTAAAAGGAACCAATCTTTTTGCGGGGACTAATTCTGGTGTTTTCGTCTCAACAGATAGCGGAGCAAGCTGGTCAGATGCGAATGGAGGGCTGCTATCTGCTTCTTCGATTACTTCCTTGCTGGTGATTGGCTCCCATGTCGTTGCTGGAACAGGAAGTGAGGGTGTTTTTGTCACAAGCGATAATGGACAAACGTGGACTCCGGCTAATGATAGTTTGACTGATTTAGATGTCAATACATTAGTGAATATCGGCCCAGATGTTTTTGCATCAACGGGGGGTGGCATTTTTCGATCGAATATCAATAGCGGATTAATTTGGACGTCGGTTGGTGGGGGCTTAGGCGCTCCTTTTGCAGTCAGTGGGAATACTCTCTTTGCTGCGTCAGAAGGAAGTATTTCCGCTTCATTCGATGATGGGGAAAATTGGGTTGAGGAGGATTCTGGTTTTAATACAAATACTCTCGTCGAGTCGTTTGCCGTTTATGACAGTTCCCTTTTTGTTGGCTTATATCCCAATGGTTCTTCTGGACCAACAATTTGGCGTCGCCCGCTTTCCGAAATGTCAACGTTGCCATACAAATTAGGCGCAAGCGCTGACACCCTCGATTTGGGTGATATTCCCGTCGGGAATAATTCCTTGCAAACTCTGACGGTGTCCAATGTTGGAAAAGTGCCCATCACGATCCTTTCATTTCAGCTATCGCCTGTACAAAAAGCTTTTTCCACCAGTGACCTGTCGGGCGAAGTGGAACTTAATCCAGGAGAATCGTTCACTCTCGAGGTGTTTTTTCAGCCAACAACAGCCGGGGAGTTTTCTGCTAATCTTGAAATCTTTTCTGAAGCAGCGAGTGTGAACATCATATTCATCGGCAAAGCATACGGAGACGATGGAGTTAATTTACAACCGAATCATGCTTCCATGCTAACTATGTATCCCAATCCCTTCTCGCAATCCACGCAAATCACCTTCACCTCGCCGACATCAGGGTATGCGGAGGTATCCATTGTGAATATGCTTGGCGTGGAGGTAGCGCGACTGTTTTCGGGGGAGTTGGGTGCGGGGGAGCATTCCTTCGAATGGGATGCAGGCAAGGATGCCTGCACCACGGGGATGTATGAATGCCTTGTCCGCATGAACGGGCAGATGGATGACCGATCATCCGCCGTGGAGACGCTGCCGGTGGTGTTGATGCGCTAACCTCTTCCTGTAACCTGGTTTCAACCCGGTACCGCCGTTAATCGCTCATGACATTTCAGCGGTTAAAACTCGCGTAACCCAGGTGCCAACAATCAGATAATTTTCAACATATTTTCAGATTTCGCTTGCTTTTGGTCTCAGAATGTTGTATGTTTGGTAGTGCAATGATGGGCACCTATATCAATTTCAATTAAGAATTGAGAATTAAGAATGGGGGACCGGATGGTCCATTGACAAGGGTTTTCGATTAGGTTTCAAGATGAACAGTTCTGTGTGAAAGGAAACTGTGAATAATTGTTGCAACGAATGGCGAAATTGACGCATAATTCGAAGTGACCGAGAGGAAATTGTGTAACTGACAATGCAATTGATTAACGGCACCTATTTCATGGGGAATTAAGAAATGATAAATGAGGAGATCATGGAAGATGCTTAATCCGCTCCCAGATGGCATCGAGTTCTTCGAGGAGAAATCGGAGAATGGGCGACCGGATGCTTCTACTTCGGCTTCGACTTTTCGGAATCGTCGGGAAAATTTTTCGGCTGCGATGCGAAGCGCGCCTTCGGCATCGATTCCTTCGTGGCGGGATAAGATTTACGAGGGAAAATAGGAGATCGCCGAATTCTTCATCCTTCGGGGAGGGCCATCGGGCTGGAAGCGCCGACCTACGCGGTTCGTCGCGACCTTGCCCCCTCTATTTCTGAGATTCAGTTCGGCTTCGAACTCTGCGATCTCTTCGCGTATCTTTTTCCAGACACCTTCGGAGTTTGGCCAGTCGAAGCCAACTTTGGCTGCTTTATCCTGCAATCGAGCCGAACGCTGGAGTGCAGGAAGCGAAGCCGGGACGCCATCTAAAATGCTATTTCTGCCCTTTTCAAGCCGTTTTAGCTGTTCCCAGTTGCGGCTGACATGCTCGGCATCCTCGACTTTGACATCCTCAAATACGTGCGGATGACGATAAATGAGCTTTTCGCATTCGGCCTTAATGACGTCATCGAGGGTAAAATAGCCCTCTTCTGAGGCCAGATCGGAGTGGAATAGGATATGCAGGAGCATGTCACCGAGTTCTTTTTTTAGTTCAGTGTAGTCTCCTGTATCTATGCCGTGGTCGATGGCTTCTACGGTTTCGTAGGCTTCTTCGATAAGCATAGGCCGGAGTGATGCGTGGGTTTGTTCGCGATCCCACGGGCATTCTTTCCTCAGGCGGCTGACGATTAGGATAAACTCGTTAAACGACTCGAGCGTCTTGTTGGTAGAATCGGTCATGCGGTTCCGAACAGCACGAAGAGAGAACGAGTGTCAGGAATACGCTGAAAAATCAGAAGGCTTGAAAAAAAGAGAGTGCAATAAAGCTTTCGCGAGCAGCAATGCTTGCTGCAAGCATCCTTTTAAGGAACATAACAACCTAAAAACAACATGCGCATGATGCTCATCGTTTGCGATACTATGAAGATCGCTTACGATTTGCATGATGGGTACTTGAGAAAGTAACACTACTATGGCAACTCCAGAAGCAGCTCCCGTTCGGCCAGCGCGTATGAGCGATGGCCCGAAAGCAGCACCGAAACCAAACGTCACTCGTAAAACCAAAAAGCCGAGCGTAGCGCCCGTCTTGTTGTTTACGCTTATTGGTGCAACGATCGTCCATCTTTTATTTTGTCTTGCGCTTGGAAATTTAGGCGACAAAGTGGACTGGCATCCGTTCGGTCTCATGGCCGATGTCACGTTTGGCGACGCTCAATTTATCATTAACCCGATCCTGAGCTTCTTCGCGTTCGATGTACTCTTTGGCTTTACCTTTGCGGTGGTCGTCGGATTCGTGATTCGCCTTCCGTTCTTCCGCGACCGCGTTCATCACACCGTGATCGATCTGAAGAAGCGTTTGCAGCTTCAGCTTTCGTCATCGGCAGATGAAGTGGAATCCATTCTTCGCAACGACCCGGAAAACAACGCTCGTTTGCTTGCACGACGTGAAGATATTAATCTCGATAGCGTTCATGCGGAAATTAGCGCTGTCAACGCGGCGCAGGCGTATCTCACCGGCAAAGGATCGTGGCTTAGTGGCATGTCAACGTACATGCGCTTCCACTTTACCGAGGAATACTCCAATACTGTTACGGGTATGGCGTATGGCGGCGCGGCGTTTCTTATTTTCGTCGTCGGTATTCGCGGATTGAAATTCATTTCTGCGACCCGGCCTTCATTCGTGCTTTTCGCACTTGGTGTCGAGTTCACGATGCTTGTGCTGCTCGCTGCGACGATGATCTTCACCGTCGAAGAAGAGCGTACCGATCGCATTTTGAAGCAGATGGTCGATGCCGTCAAGGGTGGTAAGAAGCATGCCGGCCTCCAGGAACCGGAACCGGAGCCTGCGCTCCAGCTTACGCGCGGCGATTACGAGCGTATGGTGCGCGAGCAGATGGATAAGAAGATCATGTCCGTCATGGCCGATAAAGATGACGATGCGCTCCGCCGCATCGCGCTCGATCTGGTGACGAAAGGATAATCAATTTTCCTAACCTCATCGTTACGAGGTTAGGTGTGAGCTTTTCTCAAGGAGCTGGGAACCCGTCATGGTGGGTTCCCGGCTCTTGAGATTTTATAAGGATAATTTTTATCGCTGAACGGAGAGAGCGATGCGTTCCGTGCTGCCACCCATGCGGGCAATGCACCAATAGTTTCCCGGCGCTACATTGCTTGCATCCCAGGTGAAGGAATGCTGACCGGCGGTAAGCTCGCCATCGAAAAGTTGAGCGACTTGCTGGCCGAGAAGATTTACAATCGTTATGGTTACAGGGCTGCTTTCGGTAGGAGAGAATGTTATGGTAGTTTTAGTGGGGAATGGATTGGGAAATGCTTCCGATGCACTTTCAACAACTCGCGGGCCCAGAGATACGGAGCTTAAGCCGATCATTTGTGAAAGTGGGCGTCTCCAAATGTCACTGAATTGTGGTAAGATAGAAGTTTGCGAGCCAACGTAGAGAAACGTATCGATTACAGTGAGCGTCCAGACATCAATGTTCGTATGTTCCAGGCCCGTATTAACCGAACTCCAACTTGCGCCATTGTCTGATGAAAGAAACACTCCGTCATATAAGGAATCGTCTGGGTCTGGAGTTGCCGCAAAAATATTTACCCCGCTTGATGCAAGGGCACGAACGTAAGCTTTTTCCAAGCCGGTATTAGCCCCTATCCAACTAATGCCATTGTTGGTCGAAAGAAAAACGCCGTTGTTAGTTCCCGCCAAGAGGTTTCCTCCACTTACAGCCAGACATTGGATGAATACATACGGCGGCAAGCCGGTAGTGTCGGCAATCCAGTGTAAGCCATCGTCCGTCGAAAGATAAATTCCTTCGTTCGGACCTGTCCCACCCGCGATAAGATTCGCGCCGCTTACGGCAAGGGCAATGACGGTCATATTCGTCAAACCAGAAGCGGCCCAGCTGGTGCCGTTGTTGGTTGAATAAAAAACGCCATCTATGTTAGTTCCAACGAATATTATTGGCGACGATGTGTTCGGGCCGATAACCGCAAAGGAAATAGCGTGTTGAGTTGGAGGGAAACCATTATTAACAGCTGTCCAGCTTCTGCCGTGGTCGGTCGAAAGAAAAACACCATCTTCCGTTCCAGCAAAGAGCATCGGCGACGAGTTCTGGTCGCTCTCGATCAAGGCAAAAACACTTTCGTTCGAGGGTAACCCAGTACTTGATGCAATCCATGTTGCACCATTATCCGTCGAAAGAAGAAAGCCCTTGTTCCCGATATATGTCGCCTCGCCTTCCGATCCTGCTACGAGATTCGGGCCGCTCACCGCGAAGCAGTCTGTGAAGAGGGAATCGCCAGATGGCCCATTCGTTTGTACCCACTGCCCAAATCCTTCCTGAGCAAAGCACAGCGTAAGGGAAAGTACCGAAGTGAAGAAAACGAATTTTTGTCTCATAGTGGTTGTGTATGAATTAGATGAAGAACAACATAATTGGACAAAAAAAAGCCCGTCCCTGCAAGCAAGGACGGGGTTAAAAATACTGCCCAGATTTTTATAGGGTTACGTTCCCGCCGCATAATCGAGATTATACGCAAGCTGCTCTTCCGTAAGCGCATCGATCGAAGCGCCGATGGTTTCCAGCTTCAGCGCGGCGATCTCCTGATCTTGCTCGACCGGTATGTCATAAACCATGCCGCGATCCATCGTCTCTTCGCCCTTATCTACTTTGGCGAGACGAACCTGGCTCAGGAACTGATTTGCAAAGCTCATATCCATCACTTCTGATGGATGTCCTTCAGCGGCGGCGAGATTCACCAAGCGGCCTTGCGCGAGTAGATAGACACGGCGGTTCCCCGAAAGCAAATACTCTTCGCAATTTGTGCGAATGGTGCGCTTGGTTGCCATACGATCTTCGAGTTCGGGGATATTGATCTCGCAATCGTAGTGACCCGTGTTACAGATGATAGCGCCGTCCTTCAACGAATCGAAGTGGCGTCCGACGATCACGTCCTTCACGCCCGTTGCGGTGATGAAAATGTCGCCGATCTTCGCGGCTTCATCCATCGGCATCACGCGCATACCTTCGAGCGTTGCTTTCAGCGCGGCAGTCGGCTTTACTTCGGTGATGATAACATTCGCTCCCATGCCCTTTGCGCGCATGGCAACGCCCTTGCCGCAATGTCCGTATCCGGCGACGACGATATTCTTACCCGCAAGCAAAACGCTCGTTGCGCGAATCACGCCATCGAGCGTTGACTGCCCGGTTCCATACACGTTATCGAAATCCCATTTCGTTTCGGCATCGTTAACAGCGATAACGGGATAGCGAAGTTTGCCATCTGCCGCCATCGAACGTAATCGATGGACGCCGGTCGTCGTCTCCTCAGTTCCGCCGATGATCTCATCGAGCAACTGTGGGAATTTATTATGAACGGTAAAAATAAGATCCGCGCCATCATCGAGCGTAAGATTGGGATGGAAATCCAGCGAGCGCTCGATACACCAGTAAAATTCCTCGACATTCATGCCGTACCACGCATAAATCTCAACGCCTTCTGCGGCAAGCGCGGCGGCGACTTCATCGTTCGTCGAAAGCGGATTGCAACCGCTCCATGTAACCTGCGCGCCGGCAGCACGAAGCGTCTCGATGAGCACAGCCGTTTCCTTCGTAACGTGCAAGCACCCCGCAATACGATAACCGGCAAGCGGCCTCGTTTTGGAATACGTTTCCCGCAGCTTCATAAGCACGGGCATACGGCTTTCGGCCCATTCGATCTGCCGACGTCCCGCATCGGCAAGTTTTAGGTCGCGAACTTTATATTTACCTTCTTTGAAATCCATAATTTTTCTATTAAACCCCCTCCTTTTCAAGGAGGGGGCAGGGGGTGGTTAATTTTCGCCCTCAACAGCCGAGCATGGCAGTGAGTTCGTAACTCTCTCGGTTATGTTACATCGCGCACGCGAAAAATTTTGATATTGCGAAATCTGGCGACTTTCGCCAATTTCATATTCCAATTTTGCGCGCACGCATTTGTTTTTCATGAACTCGGTTGATTTGTTCATGAATTTGGGCGCACCAATGGTGCGACCCAGCACCTTTTCTCTCAGCCGTTCCCGAAAAATCTGAAATTTTGAGAAAAAACGTAGTGGCGTCCTGCGGTTACCGAAGTGACGATCATTTAGATAGAGGTTCTGTCATCCTGAGCGGAGTTTGTTCGACCGAAGGGAGAACAAACGGAGTCGAAGGATCTCAGGCAATTAAACCGTGATGTCAATCTTCGCGCGTTCGGACGAGCTGCTTAACGCAGCACAATGATCCCGGCGCTCTGCACCGTGGATGACCGACCATCCACCCCATTTATTCGGACAAGACACTCATACATTCCATTGCAAACGCTGGGATCGCTCCAGATGAAGCTATGCGCTCCGGCGGCAAGCTCGCCAGAATAGAGATGGCTGTCGTGACGGGGCTGGAAGAGTGACGAACGCAATCGCATAGCGCATCGTTAGCCTTTACATGCTGACGCAAGTTCGCGAAATCGTTTCCGATGTTGAAATCATGGGCGGAACTCCCGTTTTTGCCGGTACGCGCGTTCCCTTCGATGGACTCATCGAATATCTCGAAGCCGGCGAAACGATTGACGATTTTGTGAGGGATTTTCCCACAGTGACACGCGAGCAAGCTGCACGCGCCCTGGAAGAAGCTGCAATGTTTACGGAGCAACTCGTTAGTGAAAGTGCTTCTTGACGAGTGTGTGCATTGGCGGATGAAACGTGCGCTCGATGGGCATGAAGTGAAGACGGTCGCCGATATGAAATGGCGCGGCGTCAAAAATGGGAAATTGCTGGCGTTGGCGGCAACAGAGTTCGATGCATTTCTCACCGTGGATAAGAATCTTCAATTTCAACAAAATCTCGATTCGATCCCAATTCCAGTCCTCGTCATCCATTCCCGATTTCTGCGATGGCAGGATTTGCAGCCGTTCGTTCCAGCAGTGCTGGAACGATTAAATGCGCCGCTGGAGAAAAAACTCTATGTTATGGAATAAAGCGCGCGAGCCGCTTAATGCAGCACAATAATTCCCGCGCTCTGCACCGTCGATGGCCGATCATCCACACCATTCATGCGGACAAGGCACTCGTACATTCCATCGGGACGAGCCTTCCTTGGGGGCACTAACCGTCGTTCGGGAAGGTTAAAATTTTATGTGTAGAGAATCCGAAACCCTGATACAAGAGGGATTGCAACTTCCACCGGAAGAGCGGCTGCGCGTGGCCGAGCGATTATTCGAAAGTGTGCCCGAAGAGGAGATTGCCAGCGCATGGCTCGACGAGGCCGAGCGCAGGAAGGCAGCTTGGGATGCGGGAGTGATAACCGGCATTGACGGCGCTGACGTAATTCGCGGACTTCGCGAGCGAGCGCAGAAGTGAAACTCCGAGTCGATCCGGCTGCGTTCGATGAGTTATTGCAGGCTGAGGAATATACTACGGCAGAATTTGGCGAGTCTGTGGCTAATGCCTTTCGACTCGCGGTAGCCTCTGCTCTCGAAGAGATCACCGAATTTCCGAAGCGTTATGTGACCGTCCGAAAAAAGGTGCGTTCCAAAGTGTTGCGGCCGTATCCCTTTTCAATCGTTTATGAGGAGATGAATGATACGGTGAGAGTATATGCGATAGCACACTCAAAGAGAAAACCGTTCTATTGGCGGAGCCGACTCTAACGCCACCGTAGCGATTACCGCAGCACAATAATTCCCGCGCTCTGCACCGTGGATGAGCGATCATCCACCCCATTCATGCGCACAAGGCACTCATACATTCCATTGCAAATGCTGGGGTCGCTCCAGGTGAAGCTATGCTCTCCGGCGGCAAGTTCGCCGGAATAGAGATGGGCAACTTCCGCACCGAGTGCATTCACAATGGAGACTTCGGCATAACCACTGGTTGGGGACGAGAAGCTGATGAAAAAAATCCTGCGATGTAACAATTTCAGTAGAAAAACGTTAAAATTCTTCCGTTTTCACACGAGTAAACATTAACTAAGTCATGAAATTATACCTCACCACCGCTTTGCTGCTGGCCTCTAAGATATGTGGAGCGCAAATCCCGAACGATGTGATCGCAAAAAAATGTGATTCCATTTTTAATACATACGATGGTAAACCCGGTGTCGCTGTGATGATCGTGCAGGATGGAAAGATAGCGTTTGAGAAAGGCTACGGTTTGGCTAATCTCGAATACAATATCCCATCACATCCGACTACGGTTTTTGACATCGCTTCGTGTGCTAAACAATTCACCGGGTATGCTATCTCGACTCTGATACAGCAAGGTAAAATATCGCCCGATGATGATATTCATAAATACCTGCCGGACGTGCCCGATTTCGGCAAGAAGATCACTATAGGGAACCTGATCCACCATACCAGCGGCCTCCGCGACTGGCCGGAGGCTTTGCACGCTGCGGGATGGCGCTGGCAAGAAGCCTTCACCTGGGACGACGTTATGCGTATGGTGAAGCAGCAAAAGAAACTGGATTTTGAACCGGGCTCGCGATATTAATACTCTAATACAGGATATAACTTACTGGCAGCTATTGTAGAGAAAATAACCGGCAAAAACTTTACCGGCTTGGATCGATGAGAACATTTTCAAGCCATTGCAAATGAATTCATCGCAAGAGCTTACCGACTATTCTAAAGTGATCAAAAACGTCGCGGAGTCTTATTACCCGGATAGCGATGGTTTTCACAAATCTTCGATATGCTAGCGGTATGGGGGTCAAGCTGATATTTTACGACTCCTGAAGACATGGCCAAATGGGTGATCGCATTTAAAAAAGGACTGGATGATAAGGACCCGATTTACTTGCGGATGATCTAAACAGACACGCTGAACGATGGCGAAAAAAATACTTATGCCTATGGCAATGGAGTAACAGACGACCATGGATTGATGAATATTAAGCATACAGGAGGCTGGGCGAATTTTGCGTCGGTGATATCGACTTATCCCACTGAAAGTATTTCGATCATTGTATTAAGCAATAACGGCAGCTTTGACTATGGGTCTGCAAATAAAGTAGCGCGCGCGCTTTTGGGGAGCAAGTTCAAACAGGATAGTGCCGCGAAGCCAAGTGCACTCAAGCCGATGGATTATGGAAGCAAGCCAACAGCTAAGGTCGATACATCCGTTTTGCAAAAGTACACGAACACGTATAAGCTTGGCGATGACTGGTATGCAACTTTTACTTTAGAGGACGGAAAGCTGATGGTACAAGCAACGGGTGAAGCGAAATTTCCCACTGAGCCCAAATCGGATACGGTGATCTGGGTTCCCGCATATAATTCCGCATTCATTTTTAGAGATATCACAGACAAAGCCAATACGGTAAAGTACCACGACGTGATTGCAAAGAGAATAACAATAACTCCAATCAAGGTTGATGTAGCTCAATATACTGGAAACTATTATAGCACAGAATTAGAAGCAACCTATCGGCTTTACGTTGATAAAGGTAAGCTGATGATGCACCACATGCGTCTCGGTGATTTTGAGCTGGCACCGGATCCAGTAATAGAAGGCAGATTTGGCAGCAGTGTCGGTAAAATGATGTTTGAAAAGGACACGCAGGGAAAGGTGACAGGGTTTAAGCTTTCAGGTGGGAGGATAGAGAATATTCGGTTTGATAAGTTATAGGTTGAGTGCTGGGTAGTTAGAAACGTTCCATCATGCGGTCACAATCGTTCGTTCTGTTTTTTCGGCGGTAAATAGTTCTTCCCAGTCACGACGCTTTGCCCGGTGCGGCCTTCGAGTTCTAAGCGTGCTTTCTTGGCCCGCCGCGGCGGGCCGCCTCCTTTTTTGCCGGCCTCTTTGTTGGGTTCTAATCCCGTGGCTTGCATCGCTTCGGCGATCTGACGGGTGCTGAGTTCGGCGAGAGCGGTGAAAATAAGTTCCGCCTCGCTCATGTGGTCGCGCAGGTTCTCGGACTTCAATCCTTTCACCGCCTTATGCTCGCCCGGCGTAATGCCGGACCACTCCCTGTGGATGATCGCCGTGAGCAGACCGTATTCCTTATCTCTCACCTCGTGATCTTTCCAATAATCGGTCAGCTTATTGCGCGTTTCCTGTCCCATCATGCGCTGCTGAATCCATTTTTCGGAGCGTCCGAGATTCTTCCAGTTTTCACGCGCACGATCGACGCGAGCGCGCCGGATCAGCGATCTCCTGCAAACGCTCATAGCCTACTTTCGCAAGCCACAGCTTGATCGGCTCGGCCTTCGGGCTTGGCACCGATTGAATGAGCCGCAGGATGGTTTCGGGGTCTGCCGTGTCGGTAAGGTACATTTTACCGTCGGTGGCGCGCATTTTCAGTCGGTGACATTTTGTCACCGACTCACTTCCTTCCTTCGCTAGCCGTTCTTTCAGCTTGTTCCAGTACTTGCGCGCGGTCTGAAAATCAGGCTGCTGCGTGAGTATCTGAATAATATCGACGACGGAAAAATACCAGGTATCGGTCGCCTCATCATAGACGCGGCGGACGCGGTGCTCTTCGAATGGAATAATGGATTCGTTCATAGGTGCCTATCAATTTGCATCTAATATACGACATTCCAGAGCACGTATTTATTTTTACGCCCGCGTCGGTTCGTCCACCATGATTTCCTGATAGGTGTCGGATGCAAGTTCTTCTTCACGAGGGGATTCGATGAGCCGCTTCTTTTTCCAATCGCCTTTGGCATAGATGAGGATGGTAATGATTCCCATAAACATGTTGGCGATCGGGATCGACCACCAGATGCCATCGATACCCATCGAAGTATGTTTTGAAAGCATATACGCGAGCGGGAACTGAAGTACCCATTGCGAGATAAGCGTGAGCATCATCGTCATCACCATATTGCCGGAAGCGCGGAAAACGGCGGTCAGGCAAAACTGCAATCCGATGAATCCCCACGAGAATGCAATGATGCGCAGAAAAATAGCTCCCGCTTCGATGACATGCTCATCGCTCGGAACGAAAAATCGGACAATTGCAGGCGCAGTAAAATAAACGATAATACCAAATGCTTCGAGTGCAACAAATCCCACAATGGAACCGAGCCGTGCAATGCGCGAAGCTCGTTCCATATTGCCCGCTCCGATATTTTGTCCGACGAGCGTTGCGATCGCCATCGAAAGCCCCATGGCGGGAATCATCACCACTTGCAGCACATTCGAGCCGACGCCATACGCGGCCATGCTGACCGTTCCGAAACTCGTGATGAGGAAGGTCATCGCGATCAACGCCAGGGCGCGTGCCGATTGTTCGATCGAAGCTGGGAACCCAAGCAGGAACGCGCGCTTGATGTAGGCAAAATCCGGACGAAGATCGTGCCAATGCAACCGTACGCTGTATTTCCCGCCAAGCAAAATGCTGATGCCGATGATCGCCGCAAGACTTTGGGTTCCCACGGTTGCAATCGCTGCACCTGCTACGCCGCTCGCGGGGATGGGTCCCCATCCAAAGATGAAAAGCGGATCGAGCACGAAGTTGAGAATTACGGTTCCGAGCACAATATAGACGGGAATCTTTACCTCCCCAACGCCGCGCAGGATCGACTGGAACATAAAAAAAACGAAGTTAAAGATCAGTCCGATGAACGAGACGCGCATGAATGACAGCGCGCCACCATAGACCTCCGGCGCGACTCCGAGCGCATTCAAAAACAAGGGCGAAAGCATGTACCCGACGATGCCCAAAAAAACGGAGATAAGCGCGATCATCAGGATCGTCTGCGCCGCAACGTGATCGACGTTCGCATGATCCTTCGCGCCAAAATACTGCGCGATAAGCGTGGAACCCGCGATCGCAAATCCCAGT
This sequence comes from Ignavibacteriota bacterium, assembly GCA_963794025.1. Taxonomy (GTDB): domain Bacteria; phylum Bacteroidota; class Ignavibacteria; order Palsa-1295; family Palsa-1295; genus PALSA-1295. The sequence continues at coordinate 11,520 of CAWCCK010000041.1, read as the reverse complement.
CCAAGCGAGATACAAAGGAACATAACGGGGAACGAAACCGACACCGCCGCAACGGCATTGCCGCCTAACCTTCCCACCCAAAACGCATCGATCAGCTGATACGCGGCCTGTAACACGTTGGCAACGATAAGCGGAACCGCAAGCGTAAGGAGCGAGCGAAGGATCGGGCCTTCAGTAAGCTTGGCATGGCGGGCTTGATGTTTAGATGGAAGCGTCTGTGGTGGTGGCATAAATAGGATAACACAAGAAGAGTGAAAATTGAACCGGTAAAATACGAAATATAGTATGCGACAAATTGCGGACGATCTTCGTTATTGGATTCCCGGCGCATGATCGATCATGCGCATTCGCGGGAATGACAGGAAGTAGAAATCATGGCGCGAAGCGCCTAAGATGACACGTTGGTGTCATTCCCGCGAATGCGGGAATCCAGGTTTGAATTTAATCAGAGTTTCCTAAAGTTAATATCTCTATGAATATTCTCGATCTCGACGAACTCGAAGCATTATCCAAGAAAATTCTCAGCTATTCGAAATCCGAATGGGCCGAAGTATCGCTCGATAGCGGCCACTCTGCAAATCTGCGTTTTGCCGCGAACACGGTAACGACGAGCGGAGCACACAGCAATACATCGTTCACTATCACAGCAGTGAACGGCAAGCGCGCCGGCTCGGCTTCTTCTAATGATATTTCCGATGACGGACTTAGCCGCGCCGTTGCTCGCGCCGAGGAAATTGCATCGCTCGCGCCGGAGAACGAGGAACTTATGCCGCCGCTCACCGAAAAGCAAACCTACGTGCGCACTTCGGCGTACGATGCGCGTTCGACGGATAGGGATTGGGCTTCGGAGCAGCGCGTGAAGATCGCGGGAGTTGCTATTAAAGAAGCGATCGCGCATGATTTCAATACGGCGGGTTTTCTGGAATCGGAGGTTTCGCATACGGCATTCCGAAATTCCAAAGGATTATTTGTGGCCGATCAGCATACCCGCAGTACGTTTTCGCTCACGATGAAAACGAGCGACGGCAAATCCAGCGGATGGAATAAACGGGCTTCGCATTCCATCGCGCAATTAGATTCCCAGAACGCTATTCTTCGGGCAAGTGAAAAATGTACGGCATGGAAAAGCCCATCCAATATGGATCCCGGCGTGTATAAAGTAATTCTCGAACCAAGCGCTTCTGCCGATCTGCTCCAGCAATTTATTTGGTCGCTCGATGCGCGCGATGCCGAAGAAGGCCGAAGCGTGTATTCGAGAGCGAATGGTTCCACTGCGTTCGGCGAAAAAGTTGCCAACGATAACGTGCATATTTACAGCGACCCTTCGCATCCCATGATACCATCGGGAATTTATGGCGATAGCGGACTTGCCGTTAAGCCAACCGACTGGGTGCTGAACGGCAAGCTCACCAATTTCACACGTGGCCGCTATTGGGCAAGCAAATCCGGAAAAGATCCCATGCCCGGCCCGACCAATCTTATCATGGATGGCGGCCAGATGATGCCGGAAGATTATCTGACCACCGTAAAAGAGGGATTGCTCGTCACGAGCTTTTGGTACATCCGTGATCTGGACGATCAGACGCTGCTCAAAACTGGACTCACGCGCGATGGACTTTTTTGGGTTGAGAACGGAAAAATTCTCTATGGCGTGAATAATTTCCGGTGGAATGAATCCCCGCTGACGATGCTGCAAAATGTGATAGATTCTTCCAAGCCGGTGGTCACGGCTCCGCGCGATGGATGGGATGGAATGCCGATGTACGTACCGATGCTCTACGTAAGCGGATTTAATTTTGCATCCCAATCGGATGCGATCTGATCCTACTTAATATAATTGAACCGCGCGATGACGGGCGAATCGGTTCCCTGTTGCAAACGAATAATATAATCCCCGCTCGGCAGATCGGGAACCGCAATTTGTAGCTCGTTCGAGCCTGCATTCAACTGGCCGAATTCAAGTGTAGCTTCAAGCGTGCCGTTGAGATCATAAATTCCCGCAGTAACGGGGCCTTGCTGGCTTGCAAGCACATCGAGGTGAAGCATAGATGCAGATCGTAGCGGGTTCGGCCACGTGTTCGTGATCGCAAGCCCGGATTGCCCGCTTGATTGCTGCGTAACCCCTGCTGCCGATTGAACCACCATCGAAAATCGGTACGTGGCAGAATCCGCCGGATTGCTGATCTTCGGATGCACACCCAAATAAATAATAGCCGAATCCGTTGCAGTCAATCCCTGTGGAACATCCAGCGTAAACTTCACTAATTGCTGGTACGTGGTATCAGAATAATCGGAAAAATTGACGGTGAGATCGTTTCCCTCTGTGCAGGAATCCGTGTATGAATTTTGAACACACGTCGTCAGGCTCCATTCCGGTGGTAAGGAGTCCTGAATCGTAAAGTTGTAATTAGCGCCAAGTCCGAAATCGTTTTCCAAATAATTATTGAGGGAATGTTCACCTGATCCGATAAACGTTGTATCAAAGCTCGGTCCCGGATTTGCCAAACCATCCCATTGAAAGACGAGCGCCGGAACTGGCGGCAGGAAAGTAATATAAAACGGGAACAGCATGGTATCCAGCGGCGACCCGACGATACCAACGCGTACCCACACGACCGTGCTGTCGGGAACGTTATTCATACAGGGGTCTATATTAAGCGAAAGGCTGATGCTTCCATTGAGGGTCTTGTTCGGAGAAAGAATGAACATCACGCTATCTGTTCCAGTGGAATAGCATTCGCCAGGCGTGAGACACACACTCGTATTCCAATCTGTCGGTAATTGTTGTGAGCGTTTAAAATAAAGGGTATCGTTTACCTTCGATAAATTAGTTACCGTGCAGTAAAAGGTGTACGTGCTGTCGCTGCCGACCTGCACTTGATTTGAACCCGATACAGTGACCGAAAATAGAGGTGAAGACAAGGTATGCTCATTCTCCGAACGTATCGGATTCACCTCGCGCTGATGCGTCACTGTTGAACTATGAATGATCTGCGCGGAGGCATTCGAGAGGCATAGCGCGAAAGAGAAAAGAACGAGTGATATGCGAACGGTAATCATGATGCGCTTGAAAAAACCTGGTTAAACTGCCATTCCAATACCACTGTGGAACCGAAATGAGATAAAAAGATAACACTTCATCAATAATACACCGTTCCTTTCAGGGGATGTTCATTATGAATGTAAGGGAATTTTAAAAAATAAAAAGCCCCGCAAGGAGCGGGGCTTTTTTCTGTCTCACAAAAAACCGATTTAACGATTTACGGTCATCTTGCCGTAGGCTTTGAAATCGCCGGCGGTGAGTGTGCATACGTAGGTTCCATCCTCAAGCTGTGAGGCATCGAACGGTACGGTGTAGTGGCCGGCATCCTCTTCCTGGTTCACAAGCGTCGCAATATTGCGGCCAAGCATGTCCTGCACTACGAGGGTCACATAGCGATGGTCGGGTATTGTGTAGCTAATTGTGGCAGCATTGCCAACAGGGTTAGGATACACGGGATCGAGCGAGCACGATGCAGTGATGACCGAATTATCTACTCCAGAAGTGCCGTAGAACCAATCCATAATGCCTTTAATAACGATGTCGCGTTTTGAGGATGTGATGTTACCGAGATTAAAGGAAGAGTAAAACACTTTACCGCCATTGCCTGTGGCCCGCGTACCGACGGTGTCTCCTGCTGGATCAGTAAAGACGGAGAAGCAGCTATCGCTGATGGGATAGATGGTCTGCGTAGCAAGTGGAGCTGTAATCGTAATATGGCCTGATACTTTGTCTCCGATAGGGTCACCAGCGACACCCTGGATGGATGAATAACCACCATTTGCAATATTGAGATACTCGAATTGAAAAACATTTTCCATCCAGCCATCGGTATTCAACCCATAATCAGATGGAAGAATCGAACCGAAGTAATACGCAAATTCGGGAGATGACAAAACAAAATTTCCACCATTGTTCAAAAATGCCGTGATCAAGCTGGTATCATCGAGATCGAGAATTCCAAAATTCTGACCGTCATCGTAGATAACAGTCTTGAATTGAGACCAATCGTTAGCTTGGGTGTTGTTGAATCCGAACAATTGTTCGAAGCCTTCATCGGTAATCATTCCCACGGCACCGTATCCGGAATTTGTGAACGATGTTTGAAGATTGGTTAATTCAGTCACATCTGCTGCATCCGGCTCAGTCCATTGATTAACAATGGCATGTGGGATGTTCTGACCGAAGGCAACTTCCGCGCCCCCGCCAATGCCAATAGTATCCGATGTACGAAATTGGATTGAATATTGTGGAGCGGTAAGGGCTGGACCACTGGACGCTACCGAGACGGTCAATGTTGCCGAGCCACCAGCAGGAATCGTTACCGAGCTATCCGAAGTTTCGGATGAAGTGAGGCCGGTGAGATTGACCGTATAATTTCCCGGTGTCGTAAGACCCGATGAGACCGTTATTGTCTGAGAAGTTGCAGTATTATTCGTAAGCGTGTAATTAGCAGTGGAAGCCGAACTCCCTGCAATGACAGGCATAGGCCCTTCATCCGTGCCATCGTCAACAACGGTAATTTGGGGGACATCCCATGTTGCTTGATACACTGGTTTAGGTGTTGCACCCGCAGTTGCTACCGATTGAATGGCAGCCACAGCCATTAATTCGTTAACGTTCCATGTCGACTCCAGACGGGTTGAATATCGGTAAGTCACCGTGGAATTAGCGGCTTGGCTGAAAGGATTATTAAACGCACCCGTGGCAGCTAACGGGGGGATAGTGGCAAGGGCGACATCTGTATGAAACGGTCGGGAGTTTGCACCTAAGTATGGGGCAAATCGCTCTGCAACAACCACACCGAGACTAAGGTCGGTTGCGCTCGGTTGCGTTGCGCCCGTCGTCACAGTAACCCATACTACCACGCTATCTCCAATTACCGAATGTTTAACGCTCATTTGATAATAATTTTGCATGGCGGCAAGGTATTTCGCGGCGGAGTCGGCAAGCGTAACGTTTCCGATTCCTTCGCTGCCATTCTGATTGTTATCTCCCGAACCTTGAAAATACATTGCCGGAATACCTGTTACGCCGTAATAATTTGCGCGATTACCCAATTCCGTTGGATTCGCATTATAAAACGGGTCGGCGCCAGCAACGGGATAATCTTGATGCCATTTCAAGACGCAAATATTATCCGCAGCGCTTTGCTGCTCGAAGAGTTCTACAATGGGATCCGTCGCGGCGCAGGGCGGACACGAGGCACTGTTAAATTCTTCGAAGAGTACACGGTTATTATTGCTGGACTGAGCATGGCTCATTCCAGCCGTCGCGAAGATAAAGATGGCAGAGAGTAGTAATAATTGTTTCATGTCGATTCCGATGGTTTGGGTTTGTTTTTCGGCATTCCGAGGCTTATTTAATCCATTCTCGGCTGTCGGTGTCTATCCCCATGAAAATAGACACAAATCAAGGATACAAATATACGAATAATTTTGGGGTAATGTACAAAAAGCTAATTAAGGGTGTTGCAAAAGATCGGTCATGCAAAACCCAACCGCGCGCTTCACCGTTATAATAGCTCTGCCTAAAAGTCCTTGCTAACTCTATCACCATGATCTTTCACGCCGCTCACGCGCTTACTCTGATGAACGTCTCGTTCATCGGTGGTATGCTTGCGGCGTTTCATCCGATCGCCTCCGTCACGAGCGCTATTCTAAAATTTCTCGAACAGGCGCTGATCGATTATGGGTACATCATCGTTTTTTGCGCGATCATGATAGAAAGCATGGGCGTGCCGTTTCCCGGCGAGACCACGCTGCTTGTTGCGTCGGCGTATGCTGCTTCAACGGGCGCGCTTAGTATCTACGGCGTTATCGCGTGTGCTGCCGGCGGAGCGATGACCGGCGATAGCCTCGGCTACTGGATCGGGCGCGAAGGCGGACGCCGCCTCATTCGCCGATATGGGAAATATGTCGGGTTGACAGACCATCGCTATGCGCGCGTTCAGGGTTATCTAAAACGTCATGGAGGTAAAGCGATTTTTTTCGGACGCTTTGTTTCTGTTGCACGGACGTGGATCGCGGTCTTAGTCGGCGCGCATCATTTGAATTACGTGCAATTTTTGCTCTATGATATTCTGGGATCGATCGCGTGGGCGACGCTGTATGGCTCGCTCGGCTATGTGTTTGGCTCGAATCTTCCGCTGCTCGAAAAATGGGTGAGAGGAGCGGGGATCATCATTGCGATCTGCGCGGCAGGGGTGGTGGTGTATCTCTTATATCTTCGGCGGAAGCGGCGGCTGGCGAAGGAAATATCTGAACCTTAATCAAGGTTCAGACGAATAGCGACTTAATATCGTTGTACACCATAAAGATCATCAGCGAAAGCAAAATAGCGATACCTACTTTTTGGAAGTTCAGCTTAAATCGTTGGGATAGCTCGTGGCCCAACGCGGCTTCGATAAGAATAATGACGAGATGCCCGCCATCGAGCGCAGGAATGGGCAGAATGTTAACGAGCGCCAGCGAGATCGAGAGCAGCGCCATGAATCCGATGAACGATTCGAATCCGCCGGATGCGCTTTTCGAAGCGTATTGCGCTATCTTGATCGGCCCGCCGAGCACTTCCTGCACCGCCATTTTACCCTGGAGCACCTCCGTTATTGCAGTAACGGTAAGCCGTGCGTACGACCACAGATCTGTCCAACCAAGCCCAAGCGATGCACCGACGCCATAATGAAGATCTATTTGAGATCCAGCAAAATTTAATCCGTGATATACTCCGATCGTCCCTTTTTCGTCAGGCGTGACTGTGACGATTTTTTGCTCGCCTTTACGAACGAGAACCACGATGACCGGCTTCAATGGATTGGAGCTAATTTCGTCAACGAGCGCATCGGGCGATGCAATAGCGACTCCGGCAATGGAGACAATACTGTCTCCTTTCATCATCCCGGCTTTGGCAGCGGGAAGCGAGGGAATTACGCTATCGAGCACCGGCGCGGTATAACCCGCTGGTTCTATGCCGAAATGTTTATGAACGTCCTTGATGCTGCCCATATCCGAAGCGCGATAGAGTGCGGAATATTGCTTTCCTGCACGCTCGAAAGTAAGGGAAAAATCATGCCCAAATTCTTCAGACACGGATTGAGTTACGTCAAGCCAATTCGCTGTCTTTTTTCCATCGATGGCTACGATCTTATCTCCGGCCTGAATGCCATCCATTTCCGATACAGAACCGTGACTTACGTATCCGACGGTTGTAGTTGCGATCGTTGAATCGCCATAAAAATATTTTAGGCTTGAGAAGATCCCCCACGCCAGCAGCACATTCATAATCACACCGGCAGAAATGACGATGGATTTTTGCCACCACGGTTTCGCGCGGAATTCCCAGGGCTGCATTACTTCCGGCAGCGCTTCGTTCTGCGTTTCGTCGATCATTCCTTCGATCTTGGCATATCCGCCGAAAGGAAGCACGGAAAGGCGGTAATCGGTATTATTCTCTAACTTTTCTTCCGCTTCCGGATCGAGTGGGCCAAGCGTAAAGCCGTTTACCTTATTAAATCCAAACACGCGCCGACCCATGCCGACAGAAAACACGGGCACCCGCATCCCAAAGATTCTTCCGGCAATAAAATGCCCGAACTCGTGAAAGGACACGAGCACAAAGATCGTAATGACGAAATACAGCAAGGCGTGGAGGAAGCTTTCCACGCCTTCAAGGCCAAATTGAGCTAAAATAAGATGTTCCAATGAAATATATTCCGATTGAGAGGAGAATGATGTTTTTCGTTTATTGGCAATGTCCTCGACGTGCTATATGGTTCGCTGTTTCAAAAAAAATATGGAGGGGTGGGAAACGGAGGAGCTTAATCGCTCTTCGTATAAAAGGACTTATCTCATTTCAAAATAGTTATAGGTCATTGCGAGGAGAGATCGAGAGGCGACAGCCTCTCGATCTCGACGAAGCAATCTCTTGGTTGAACGCATGAGATTGCTTCGTCGAACAAAGCTCCCGTTGGTCGCTTTGTTCTCCTCGCAATGACGTTTTCTAAACATTTTCGATGATACTTCCCGAACTTCTTACTATTTGCGCAACGAACGGCCTCTCTATCTCACATGAAGAAGCCGAAACGCTTGCCGCTTTCGCAGAGGCACTGCAAAAATGGAATGCCAAAATAAATCTCATCTCCCGCAAGGATGAAGAGCATATTCTGGGTTCCCATATTCTGCATTCGCTCACGCTTCGAATGCCAACCGTATGCGATTACGATTTCACGAATAAAAAAGCAGCCGATCTCGGCACGGGCGGCGGTTTGCCAGGAATTCCGCTTAAAATAGTTACGCCAACAATGGAGATGATGCTGATGGATTCTATTCAAAAGAAAATAACAGCTTGCAGCGAAATGATCTCGGAACTTGGACTAAACGGCATCCATGCTGTGCGCGGGCGCGCGGAGGCGATTGCGCGTGAGCCGAAACATGCTCATGTTTACGATGTGATCGTTTCTCGCGCTGTTGCACCGCTTGATGATCTTGCAACATGGAGCAAAGGATTGCTTAAACCAACGGGAATTTTGTTTGCGCTCAAAGGCGGTGATGTTAACGAAGAAATAATTCGAACGCAAAAATTGAAATTTGTTAGAAAAGTAGAAGAAAAGCTCCTCGAACTCAACGGATACGATGGATTTGCGAACGACGCGAAGAAATTAGTTTCGGTCTGGTTTTAACGGGAAACCCCGTCGCAACATTCGTGTTCTAACAAATTCAAGTATGAGCAAAGCGCCAACAAAGCAATCCACCGAGCGTATTAACATCCTGAACATCTGGCTGATGCTGATCTCAGGCCTGCTGGCGTTCGTCTGGCCGTTCTATCTATTCCTGTTTTCGTATGCGTTTCTTGGGCCGTTGCATTACTTAACAGAAATATCCTGGCTGCACGATAAAAGTTTTTATACGAAGCGAAAATATGATTACGTCTTTCTCGTCGTGCTTACGCTCATCTATGGCAGCAGCCTTTTTATGAAGATCGATCAAATGCAAGTTGTGGCGAATGCAGTGCTCATTGCATTTATTGGTTCCATCGCGCTTACGCTGACATCCAGCCTCGTTTTGCGTATTGCACTTGTGGTTGCCAGTTGCGTCGTTGCGTATTTTGTTCCCATTTCTTTTACGACCGTTATTATTGGCGCCCTGATCTTAACGATCATCCATGTGTTTGTTTTCACGGGATTTTTTATTGCGTTCGGCGCGATAAAATCCCAAAGTCGATGGGGCTATCTTTCGCTCATCGTGTTCATAGCCGTTGCAGCGGCGTTATTGCTTATCCGTAGTTTGCCGAGTAGTGGCGTTGCCGATGCTTACGTTATCGCGCACTATGGCAAGCGATTTGCCGATCCCAATATCTGGATGATGCGAACGTTCGGTTTTTCCACGATGGGCAAATTCGCCAGCGATCCGTTCGAATTTTCGCCGGGAGCTATTGCCGTCATGCGCTTTATTTCTTTTGCGTACCTCTATCATTACCTCAATTGGTTCTCGAAAACGAAGATCATTCGTTGGCATGAAGTTCCCAAGCTGCGTCTCGCGGGCGTTGGGATGGTGTGGGTCGCAGCCATCGTGCTTTATGCCATCGATTACGACCTGGGATTCAAAGCGTTATTTTTCCTAAGCGCCATGCATGTGCTGCTCGAATTTCCGCTCGATCTCCGTACCATTATTGGTGTGGGATCGGAACTCGGCAAGCGCATGAAATTTGGGAAACTCCGGCCCGCCTGAATTGTATGGTAGAATAAGGTAGCAATGGATGTAACCTTCATCCCTCATCCTTTAGCCTTCATCCTTGCCCATGAAATCCGTCATTTTTTCATTTGCTACGCACAACCATCAGCCGCTCGGTAACTTCGAGCATGTGTTCGAAAGAGCGTATGCAGAATCGTATCTTCCGTTCTTTGCCTTAGCGGAACACTATCCGAAATTCCGATTTGCTACGCATTTCACGGGAATTTTATTAGAATGGATCGAGGAAACCATCCGGAGCATATTGCATTACTGGTACGGATGGTTGAGTCCGGTCAGCTTGAAATGATCTCCGGCGGATATTTCGAGCCGATTCTTTCCGTCATTCCCGCTAACGATCAGCAAGCGCAGATCGCGATGCTTTCGCAAAAAATCAGGGAGCTTTTTCACACTGAACCTCGCGGCATGTGGTTGGCCGAGCGCGTGTGGGAGCAGCCGTTGGCTTCCGTGCTTCAAAAAGCTGGTATGCAATATGTGCTGCTTGACGATACGCATTTTCTTTCTGCGGGATTGCGCGAAGAAAATCTGACGGGATATTATCTTACTGAAGACGCCGGAAAAACGCTCGCCATTTTTCCGATCTCGAAAGCGCTCCGGTACGCGATGCCATTTCAGCCGGTGGATGAAACCATTCGCATTCTGCGCGATGCCGCAAGCGAGCGCGGTGACAACATCGTAACCTTTGCCGACGATGGCGAAAAATTCGGCGTATGGCCGGGAACGTTCGATGCCGTTTATTCCGGCGGCTGGCTCGAAGAATTTTTGCGGAAGATTTCTGAGCATTCCGATTGGATCACGCTGCTGCCGCCCGGTGAAGTGCTGAAACGCGGCGTGGGTCAGCGAGGCCGAATGTATTTGCCGACATCAAGTTATGCGGAGATGATGCAATGGTCGCTGCCGACGGTAGAAGCGAGCCGCAGTTACGAGAACTTTCTTCACGCGCTCGAGGAGGTTCGCAAAACGCCATCGTTTCCGTGGGCTGATGCGCTCGATCATTCCTTCGTGCAAGGCGGCTATTGGCGGAACTTCTTCGTGAAATATCCGGAAGGCAATCATCTTCACAAGCACACGCTTCGGACGAGCGCGCGCATTCAAACGCTTACCGAAGCGGGTATCGACACCACAGACGCGCATCGGGAACTGCGCGGCGCGCAGTGCAACGATCCGTATTGGCATGGCGTGTTCGGAGGAATTTATCTTTCGAATTTGCGTCATGCAAATTACACCGCGCTCGTCAAAGCGGATGCCTTGCTCGATGAAGCCGAATCGCTTACGGGATTCGCATGGAAGCCAGCGATATGGATTGTGACGGCGCAGAGGAAGTGATCCTCGAATCGCGTATCTTTTCTATTTTTGTCAAACCATCGCTTGGCGGCATGATCGCGGAGATCGATTTCAAGCCGCGAGCCTTTCATGCTACGAACATTGTTTCGCGGCACAGAAGCGTATCATTACAAGATCACACAGGCCTCGCTGGGAACGGAAGCTACGGGAACTACTTCCATTCATGACATGACCGCGGCAAAAGAACCCGGTCTCGATAAGCTCATCGTGTATGATACCTATCGGCACGGCTGTATGATCGAGCATTTCTTTCCAACAAACTCTCACTCTGCAACAACCCCCCTCTCCCAGCAGGGAACATCGCCCACGATGCAGGGGGTAGGGGGAGAGGAAGAAATTGGAAGTTTTGTGACTTCTGCCTTCGAATGGGGTTGGAATAAAGAGGAGGGG
>CAWCCK010000040.1:0-39013 GCA_963794025.1 Ignavibacteriota bacterium | reverse complement strand
ACCAATGCCAAAGACATAGCCGAACTATATAACCAAGATAGAGGAGCCATTAAAGGTCTAGGTCATTTGACCAATCGTAAAAAGTCACTTGATATTTGGGAGCCAATTTTTCTTTTCGCTAATATGATTGATAAACAGTCAGAGTGGTTTAAATCTAACAGCCGCTATGGAGGCTTTAAGCAAGAGTCTGGTCAACAAAAGCAGGCTGAAACTTGCGTCAAAATGACACTTACCGGGTTCTCAATGTACTGAAATCAATGTTGGATGATGGATCTGTGATTGTCTGCTCCCAGCAGGACGATACCAGAGAATATGAGATCGCAGCCGTTCTACGTTATTTTCAAAATACCGAGGAGTTTTACTGGTTGCAAACTACCAATAAACTGACTCAGCTTTAAAAAAAGTTGATATCTTCGTAGAGCAAAAACGCTTCGGGGGCGAAAGAAGACATAGGGTTTACATTATCAAAATGAAGCGATTCGAGGATTGGTGTGAACGCTACCAAATATAGAAAGAAGGGACATAAAAATTTTTTATATCCCTAGTAGGTATAAAAAATTTTAACGTTAAGACATTTTGACGTAACCAAATAGCTCCCAATCCGACTGAAAACCAATTCCGATCAACTTTTCCAATGCCGCTGATGAAACGATCACGCTTGAGCTTACAGACGCGCTTGGCCGAACGTGTAGTACGCCGATTCCGCAAACGTTCGCTTCCGGTAATCATTCTCTCACGTTAAATCTTCCAAATTCGAGCGGTATTTACTTCCTTTCGCTGACGGCAGCAGGAGCGAACAACGTAGTTCGTCAAACTCGCACCATAGTGGTTGAGCATTAAAAATGCGTTTAATCTGCTGAAGCAAGTTCCACCATTGCCAGCAAAAACGCTCCCGTTCCCCACCACCACTCGCCGGTGCTTAGGGATTTATAATACTCTATCGTTCCCGGCCACGTTCCTTCGGAAACACCAATTACACGGCCATCATCGTCTATAGAATCTGCTAATGCTTGGAAAGTCTTTTCTATGTGACCAATGCGTCCCATGTGACTTATAAGTCCCAATTTTTCAGCACGGGCAAACGCAAATAGGAACATTGCAGAAGCCGACACCTCCTCATAGCTGGTTTTGTCATCGAGAATGGTTCTCCATAGCCCATTCTTCGTTTGGAACTTTGCTATTTCGGAAGCAAGCTGCTGAAAAATAACGAGAACATTTTTATAGCGCGCAGATTTTTTATCGAGCAAAGGAAGGATTTCAACCAGGGTCATCATCACCCAGCCGTTGCCGCGCGCCCAGCTTCCTTCGGATCGTTTACCACCATGATTTTCCTCGCAGTGAATGAAAAATGGCTTATCTCCATCCTGCAACCGATCGAGATGCAGGACGATCTGTTTTACCGCTTCATCTTCCCAATCTACTCCCAGAAACGGGCCGATCTTCGCAAGAAGCGCGGAAGAATAATAAACGGTGTCGATATAAATATGCGGCAAGTCGATATTGTGAAGAAAAAATCCTTCCCCATTGCGGAGGGCTTTGTCGCGCATGAATTCATAAATGCGAAGCGCGGTATCTTCCAGCTGCATCCGGAATTCAGGGAACTCGCGAATGACATCGGGATAGAGCAGCGCAAAGCTCCACGATCCGCAGAAATAATTCACGGGAACCCGCTCGGCAAGATGGAACGCAAGCCATCGGCGCAAGTACGCGCGAACTTTTGGATTGTCATCGACCGAAAGCCCGCGCAGCAAGCCATACATTGCAAGCGATTGTCCCCAATCGGTCGATTGCGATTCCGGGCGATAGCGTTCGCAGAACGATTCGCTTACGGTGCGAATGAGCTTGCGGGCTTCTTGAGATCGATCGTTATTTCGTTTTGCCATTCTTATATTTTTGTACGGAAGCGACAATTTTTCGTGCCCGCTCCTCGATTATGCTAAAATCACCGATTTCAATATCGCGGTCGCTCACCAGCGGTGTTCCAATTCCAACGGCGGCTGCGCCTGCTTCGAACCACTCCGGCACATTCTCGACGGTCACGCCATTGGTGGGAACGAAACGAATGTTCGGCAACGGTCCGCGCATAGCACGAATATATTGCGGGCCAAGTCCCGCAAGCGGAAATAATTTTACGAAATCCGAACCGGCTTGTGAGGCTTGCCACGCTTCGGTTGGTGTGAGCGCACCAGCCATCGAAGCAACACCGACTTCGCTTGCCACAGCGAGCATATCGAGATCGGTTACGGGACTAACGAGAAATTTCGCGCCGTTCTCGATCGCGCGCGTTGCTGCTTCCACTCCGATCACGGTTCCCGCGCCGATGAGACAATCGGGGAATGCTTTGCTAACACGATGAATGCATTCTTCTGCGTTCTTTGAATTCATTGTGATCTCGACGATAGAAATTCCGCCTTTTACGATGGATTCAACCACGCCCTCGATCTGGTCCGTTCGTTGCAAACGGAGAACGGCGAAAACCTTCTCATCGAGAATGCGCTGGATAACGGATGCTTTAGTCATACTTATCTCAGCCCCGTTGGAATGGCCTCGAATCCCGGCTGCACATTAACGTCTGCAAGCGTTCGCCACGCGCCATCTTCCAGCGAACAGAGGATCCAGACGAAATTGACGGGATAACCGGGAGCGGCCACATTCGGGTGGTAACCTTTTACGATGGTCACCGCGTCGTTATCATACACAGGGCGGACAAATTCCGGCTGGTCGAGATTGGTGTAGATATATTGCGTGGCAAAACCCGGCGCAGGCATATCGAAGAAAAGATAAAGTTCTTCGCGCGTGGCGGCGTGTTCGTGCGGCGGCCACGACGTCCAGTTCCCAGGTTTAGACATGGTAAATCCCAGCAGGATACGTGAGCCTTCGATATTCTCACACAATACTTTATTCAGATCGCGGTAATAGGGTTCTTTCCCAACTTTCAGCGCGAGCGATTCTGTTGACTTTACATCATGCTCATAGCTAACGAGTTTGGTTGGATGAGATTTTTCTGTTGGAGCCGATGCTTCTATAAGATCGAAAGAGGTATCGGTTGATACTTCAAACGTTTCCCCGCGCGAAATATACATTCCATCGAATCGGCTGAGATTAAATTCCTTCCCGTTCACTTTAATTTTTCCCGACCCATGCAAACAAAGCATCGTAGTTTCCCGGTCTGCATTTTGGCCGGTAATGACGGGAATTTCTTTATCAAGAATCACGCGTCCAGCATGAAGCACTTTGAATTCTGAAGTTTCAGGTGTGATCGTGATATTACGACCTTTTTTAGCTGCCGTGTTGCGAAAAAGCCATTCCATAATTCTTAATTATTAATTCTAAATTCTTAATTAGCAAGCCATCCGCCATCGACAGCCAGAATGTGCCCATTCACATAATCTGATGCCGCCGATGCAAGATAGATGATCGCTCCCGCAAGGTCTTCCGGCTCGCCCCAACGCCCGGCGGGGATGCGAGAAAAGATTTGCGTGCTGCGCTCGGAATTGGCGCGAAGTGGAGCGGTATTATCGGTCATCATATATCCCGGCGCGATGGCATTTACATTAACACCATATTTTGCCCACTCATTCGAAAGCGCTTTCGTGAGCTGTGCAACACCGCCTTTTGCGGCAGCGTAAGCAACAACATTCAGCCCTCCTTGAAAAGATAACAGCGATGCGATATTAATGATCTTCCCACTTCCTTGCTCAATCATGATTTTCCCGGCAGCCTGCGACCACTGGAACACCGCATTCAAATTTGTATCTACAACTTCGTTCCAATCGTGCGCGGAGTAATCCGCCGCAGGGGAGCGGCGAATAATTCCCGCGTTGTTGACGAGAATATCTACGCTACAATATCGCTGAATAGTAGAAGCTATGGCCTCCATCGTTTTCCCCGGATCTGTTACATCGGCAATTACAATAAAGGATTTATCCGTACCATAAGACTTGATGGATTCCTGCACTTTTTCAAGCGCGGCTTCATCTCTCCCAACGAGCACCACGTTAGCCCCCGCGCCAGCCAGCGCAATAGCTGCCGCGCGTCCCAGCCCGCGTGATGCGCCGGTCACAATAGCCGTTTTGCCCTGCAAGGAAAATAAGGATTCAAGGAATTGCATGATCTAAAATGAGAAGGTTATTTTGCTGAGTACTCCGAAATCTTCTGCTTGATAAAGTGGTCGTAATCCTCACGACGAACATTAAAAGTGTCCTTCACAGCTTGAAGGAGGCCTTTGGGAGTATTATCGTAATTGACGAGTAGTTTCTTCACAAGAGGCCACCCACCTTGATCTAACGCCATTTTAATCAACAACCCGCCTACAAGATATGGCGCACCGGTAATGTAATCGAGATTAGTATTCCATGAATAGAGCAAAGAATCGAACCGAATGGTTGTATCGGTTTTCAAAAGGGTATCGGCGTGGTCGATCAATTGCGCTAATGACATGCCCCTTGTTCCGCCCAACATTGTTGCAATGCCTTCACTAAAATAGGAATGCATCTTAGGATAGCGAGGACTGAAGTATATGTGGACCAATTCGTGTGGATACCACTCATTGGTACCAGCACCAAAAATAATTCTATTATCTGTCCAGGAAAGACCGCTTACTCCGGAAGCATTTCCCTCACCCATCTGAAAGTCGAGGCCTCGTGCCTTCATCAATTCGTCGTAAAAATCAGCAAAATAAAAATCTACTGTGATTGGCTTCCCTTCAACCAGGACGGAGAGAGAATCCGCAAAGTGGGACATCCTTTTTGCGAGTTCCCTATTAAAGCGATGGTACGCTGGAAAAATGAACGTTACCGATCCAATTGTTTTATGCCTCCAAGTTTTTGTCCTAATGGGAAGGGCATTATACAGTTTAAAGATTCCATTTTCTCGCTTTGCATAAACCTCTTGAATGGCCAATGGGTCTGCGAAGTTGCTATCGGCAATCGAAGCATACATTGTGCGAATTTTGTAGTAAGGTTTTACTTCAGAGATACTGAGTACCGTCGGTTTATAGTTTTGCATCAATAAATACAAACTCGGATAAAACACTTCGCTGCTAAGATCGAATGTTTTGTACCGATGCTCCTCCTTTGCGTTCCAATAAGGATTATCGTAAGTGCTATCGGGATGCGAATTCAGATAGCCTTCCCACGTTTTAAGTACCGTTGAAATTGTAGAATCAGCTGTAAAGACCCCATTTGAGACGAAGACATCTACGCGTTTGTTTTGTCCGAATGAACCTGAACTGATTGAGAGAAAGAACGGGAGAATAATCAGAATTCTGACCGAGAAATGATCGAGGGATTTCTCTTTTCTACCAAAAAACAAAAATTCGAGGAATGACATAGCACAAAAATACGATATAGAAAGGCATTAGACTTTATTTTCCATGATTCGAAATTTTATTCTTGCTTTTTGGCTGCTTTTTCTATCGACAGAAGCATTTGCTATTCATCCATACAAGGATTACGTTGCGGTCCCCTCGCAGGCGGGAATGAGCTACGATAGTCTTAATATTCCAACGCCCGATCATTTTCGTCTCACCGGCTGGTATTGCAAACCCATCAAAGACTCTACGGATATTCTCGTTATTCTCGCCGGAACCGATGCAGGTAATATGAGCTACGATCTGCAAGTTGCTCAAATCCTTACGCAAAAATTCCCGGTTCTCCTTTTTGATTATCGCGGGTTTGGGTCGAGTCAGGCATTTGCGTATGATGCTAATGCCATTGGTCATCCGGAATATCTGACCGATCTCGATGCGGCGGTTTCTTATGCTGAGAAGATGTACCCTGGAAAGAAGATCGTGGTATATGGCCGTTCACTCGGTGCAGCACTTGCTTTGGTGGAAGGTTCCATGCGAACGGGAATTGCCGGAGTGGTTGCAGAAAGCCCGTATGTCAGTCAGGCTTTGCTTGCTAAACACTACAAGGATGAAAACCCGAGCGATAAAATCAAGCCCATCGAATCGGACAGCCTTGAGCCACTGAAGAATATCCGAAATTTTCGAGCAAAGCACCTACTCATTCTTTATGGCAAGAACGAAACGCATATTCTCACCGGTGAATTGGTGGATCTGATCCAGCGCGCGCCGGTCGCGGAATAAGAAATTGACGATTTTTCCCGGCTGCGATCATCTCGAAGCACCGCTCAAAGCGACCCAGCAATTCGGGGAAGTGATGGGGGAATTTTTAGCGGGGTGCGAGTAGTAATTCAAACTTCTCTAACTCGTTCTCGAAGCCAATGCGTGAGTTCATCTAAATTCCACTCTCCGGCGGCAACAGCGAGAATGGTTCTCTCTTGGTCGTCAATTTCTTTGATGATTTCGAATTGATTTGCACGCAGAACCCATTCCATCATGGCATGACCGATGCGCTAATTACCATCGACGAAGGGGTGATTTCTAATTAGAAAATAGCCAAGCGCCGCCGCCTTGCTTATCAAATCGGGCTACAGATCCTGACCGCCGAATGATTGCAGTGGCTGACCGAGCGCGGAAAGAAGTAAGTGCATGTCGCGGACGCCATGCAGGCCTCCGGCGTCATCCACAATTTTTTTCTGCTCTCGTAAGACATAATCGATCTCTGGAAAGCGCATTAACTCAATCGTTTATAAAGCTCTCGGTTTTCCTCTCGAATCTTCGCACCGATCTCGTCATCCGTTTGAAGATGGATTGGCAGTTTTGATTTCACGGTCGCTTTAATATAATCCACATCCGAAATTCCGGCGCGTTCGGCAGCGACGTGAATTTCACGTATCTCTTCGTTTGAGAATTCGATCGTTACTCGATCCATAATAAAGCTAACTTTGGGCCATCGAATCCAGTTCTTTAGTCTGGAATCTGAAGGGCAAAAATTACGCCGCGACCTTCTTTTTCATCCCGTCGATGGGCCACATGGCGGCGGCTTGTTCGGCGCTGGCTTTTTGGAGCGCACTGCCATCGCGCATGACGATCTCGAAGGCCGTCTGGCGTTCCATGTGGTCGAAAAATACAGGCTGAGCGAGGCGGTTAAGAGCTTCGCGGGTGTCGATGGTCGGTTTTGATACTTTCATAATTTGGATTTATTCTAAAAATGATAATGGATCGAGGAAAACGGCCTTTACAGCTCGCTACAGCCAATTCGCATCCCTGATAGCTACGCTTTGTGGCGTAGTTTAAGTAACAAATATAGCACATTCCAAGCGGCCCCGATCAATTTCCTCGTTTATTCTCCATGAAAACAATGGATCGAACGATTGGAGAAAAGTGAGTCGAAGAATGCGGGGAACCACGATTCACTCAATTAAGTTTGCTTGCCAAGTTTGATTGCCGCATTTCGTCATATTGCAACCGGCCGGCCAGCGCGCGAATTGCGCAGAATGCAGCGCGTGGGCGCACATTTAGCGCAGTTGGGTGCGCTTTTTACGCTTCTCGTCTTTTTTGCCGATACGATCAATGCGGATATTCTCTATGCCGCCATCATCGGTGATATTCGTTTTGACGATAACCCGCTCATCATCGATTCGGCATGTGATTCAACGAGCGTCATACCCGCTTCGCTTCAACCCCATGTGAATTACTTTGCTGCCGCGAAGTACGATGGCGGTGCATCGAATGTCCACGGGCATGCAAAGTCGCGATTTTTCGGTACCACGATCATTGAGGACGTTGATAGTCCTGCGGTGCTCGATGGTGAATCGACGGATAACCTTACCTACGATATAAAGTCTTATTTTACCCAAACGAAGGTCGATGAGGTGAGCGCTGTCACAACGCTCGACCGAACGATCACCTATTCCCGTCTGCTGATTTAGCCGTCTTCTCTCACATTGTTTCTGGTTGGCGCATTATCATGCGCTAATATCTCGTGCTTATTTTCAATCTGCGCCTTTACTTGGCGCTGAATTGATTGCACAGAGTTAAAACAAAGCATCGTAGGGCGCATCATGGGTGATGCGGATGCTGGCAATATTTCATTTGGAACATCAGAGAAATCAAGGGAATGCTATATCGTATTCATGTATCAAAACTTGTTGTCGTGCCGATGCTTTTCATCGGCTCGATGGCTGCGTATGCCCAATCGGATACGCTGACGCTCAGCTTAAATGCTGCGCGTCAGATCGCGCTGACGCGAAGTGCCGCGCTTGCGGGAGATCGCTATCGTTTGCACGCTGCTGAAGCGGATACCATGACCGCTCATCTCTATCCCAATCCGGAGCTATCGGTGAATGCTGCAAGCTACGGCCTGTTTCAAAAGCCGGTAGATAATTCGCAGGCAACAACTTCGTATCGCTTAGATCAAACGATTCCCATCGCCGGTCAGATGAGCAATCATATTCTGACAGCGAGGGAATCAACGGAATCTGCGCGAAGAACCTACGATTATCAGGTTTTTCAAACAAAAGCGAGCGTCAAGGATAGCTATATCGATGCTGCTTATGCTGAGATCAATATCGGTCTGGCGCAGCAGAATTACGATCTGTTCGCAAAGCTCGTCGAGGCCTCGAAAGCGCAGCTTCATGCCGGTGCTATCGCGGAAGAGGAACTGACGAAGCTCGAACTGACGCAGCTTACCTACCGTCAAGCCGTCAGCGATGCTGAACAGAGCCTGACCGATGCGCTAAACTCGCTCAAGCAAACGATGGGCTTCGATACGACTATGCCGATTAGAGTGCAGTATGATTTCCAATCCTCTGGGTATCTCATGCCGAAGGACTCGCTCGAACATGTAGCTTTCGAACAACGCGCTGATCTCAGTGCTTCGGAGCACACGGTGAAAGCTGCGGAACATCAATCCGATCTTTCGCGCTCGAATGCATGGCCGGCGCCAACCTTCGGAATCGAGCTTGACCGCAATGGGCCGGATTTTCAGAATCTTGTCGGCGGAGGGATTGGTATTTCTATTCCGATCTTCAACCATAATCAGGACGATATTTACCGATCTGAATCGAACGAACGTGCAGCTGAATACGACTATGAAAATGTGCGTATCGGAGTTCACGGCGATTTCAACGCGGCATACGAGAAATACCGCAACTCGCTCGAAGTATTTCGCAATTTGCCCCCGGACATCGTGAAAATGGCAACCGATGTGCGCGATAATGCCATCAAAAATTACAGCACAGGCCGCATTGGTCTGCTCGATCTGCTCAGTTCGGAGCAAGTCTATCATGATGCCGTTCAGAGCTATTATGGCTCGCTTTACACCCTTGCCAAAAACCAATCACTTCTGGAACGCGCCGTTGGCGTAGAAATTTTCGAAAAATAATACTATGCGTATCATTCAATATTCTATCTTATTTCTTGCACTCGTTACCATAAGCGCCTGCTCGAACAAAACTCCGGCGACAACCGAGGAGTCGCAAGCGGTATCGAAGGAGGTTATCACGCTCAGCACAACGATGGCAGCGCAGTTGCCACTTGCTGCGGCAGAAACGGAACCGACCAAATATATCACGCTGCTTTCGGGGCATATCGACTTCGACCCGAATGAAGTGACGAACGTGTATCCGCTTGTCAATGGCGTTATCAGCCATATTTATGTATCGCAAGGAGATGCTGTTAAAAAAGGACAGGTGTTGGCCGATATGTACAGCAGCGATTTTGCAAGCGCGATCTCCGATTATCAAAAAGCGAAATCTGAGCTTACGCTAACAGAAAAAGCGCTTACGCGCGAGCGTGAACTTTTCGACGCCAAAGTTG
The DNA here is from genome assembly GCA_963794025.1 of Ignavibacteriota bacterium. GTDB lineage: Bacteria > Bacteroidota > Ignavibacteria > Palsa-1295 > Palsa-1295 > PALSA-1295. The sequence continues at coordinate 29,346 of CAWCCK010000040.1, read as the reverse complement.
CATCGAAGCAGGATGTTCAGCAGGCCGAAAACGATTTTGCGCAAGCGCAGGCCGAATCCGATCGCAGCCTCAAGACGCTCAAGCTCTTGGGCGGCAACGAGAATTCGAACACGATGACGTTCCAGATCACCGCGCCGATCGCCGGAACGGTTGTCGTACGCTCGGCCCAACCCGGCTCGCAAATGCGTAACGATGGTTCCACGCTTGCTTTTACGATCGGAAGCACGTCGAGTTTGTGGATCTCGCTCGATGCCTATCCGGAAAATCTTCGCACATTGCATATTGGCGATTCCGTGGTGCTCAAAGCCGCTGGATTAGAAGACAAACCATTTAATTCGAAGATCGAATATATTTCCCCGACGGTCGATCCTACGACGTTCACGACGAAAGTGCGTTGCACGCTGCCGAACTCCGGCGGCTTGCTTAAGCCGGCGATGTTTGTCGGCGCAACGGTTTATCACGCAGATGGGCCGGGTCTTTTCGTTCCTGCCACTGCGGTCTTTTACGATGCGGATGGAAAAGTGTATGTCTTTTTCCGAACTGCCGCTCGCACGTTCCGCAAACAAGAAGTGACGCTTGGACAAACAGAACCAGACCGAGTACAAATTACAAGCGGGCTTAACGCGGGCGATTCTGTCGTTGGCGATAAATCGCTTTTCCTTAATGACGAACTTCAGGCCGATCAGAAATAATCATTCCTGAACCTATTTTTCAAACGAGGAAAAAGCTATGCTTAAAAAAATTGTTGAACTTGCGCTTAAAGAGCGGATCGTTGTTTATTTCGCGACGGTGCTGCTCATCGTTGCGGGAATTTATTCCTTCACGCAGCTTCCCATCGATGCCTATCCCGATCTGACGAACACGCGCGTGCAGATCGTCACGCAATGGCCGGGACGCAGCACGGAGGAGGTGGAAAAATTCGTCACGATCCCGACCGAAACAGAGATGAATGGCATTCCGCATCTCATCTCGCTTCGCTCGACCACACTCTTCGGTCTTTCGACCGTCTATCTAACATTTGACGATGCGACGGACGATTTTACTGCTCGAACGTATGTAAATCAGCAGTTGGCGGCGGTTGACTTACCGGATGGAGTTACGCCATCGCTTGCTCCGCAAAGCGGTCCGACGGGAGAAATTTATCGCTACACGCTCCAGAGCAAGACGCGCTCGCCGATGGAACTAAAAGCCATCGAAGATTGGGTGCTGGAACGCCAATGGAAATCCGTACAGGGCGTGGTGGATGTTACAAGTTTCGGCGGCCCGACGAAGCAATATGAAGTAGCGATCGATCCCCAAAAACTTGCGTATTATGGTATCGGCATTCAGCAAGTATCCGATGCGCTTGCTGCTAATAATGCGAATGCCGGCGGTTCGCTCATCGAGCAAGGCGATCAGGGTTACGTGTTTCGCGGCGTTGGGTTGCTTTCCAGCGTGAACGACATTGCGAACGTGCTCGTAACGAATCTTAACGGTACGCCTCTAAAAATTGCGCAGTTGGGTGATGTTCGCATCGGCCACGCAGTGCGGTTGGGGAAGGTCGAAACGCCTACGAATGACGATGCAGTCCTGGGGGTGGTCATTATGCGGCGCGGTGAAAATGCTTCGGAGGTTATTCAGCGTGTGGAAGATAAAGTTAAGGAACTTAACTCAAGCATTTTGCCAAGCGATGTAAAAGTAGTTCCTTATTACGATCGCGCAGATCTTGTGAGCTTAACGACACATACCGTGCTTCACAATCTTGTGGTTGGTATGCTGCTCGTCATCGTTATTCTTTTCATTTTTCTTGGGAACATTCGTAGCGCATTTATTGCGGCGCTCATTGTGCCGCTTTCCCTGCTGTTTGCATTTGTGCTTATGCACCTTTCAGGGATGTCAGCCAATCTTCTTTCGCTTGGCGCGATCGATTTTGGCGTTATTATCGATGGTGCAGTAATTATGGTCGAAGCTATTTTCGCGCGGCTGGCAGTGCAACATATTGTGGATCGCGCGCAGCGGGAAGCAGTCATCGAATCAACGGCCATCGAGATGAGCAAGCCGATCTTTTTCGCTATTGTCATTATTATTGCGGCGATGCTGCCGATCTTCACCTTCCAACAGATCGAAGGCCGGATGTTTTCGCCGCTTGCTTATACGCTTGGTTTTGCGCTCTTGGGAGCGCTCTTGCTTTCGCTTATGCTTGTACCGGTGCTCGCGCAGGATCTCTTGAAAGGCGAACTGCACGAGAAAAGCCCGCTTTTTGAATGGCTGAATCATGTGTATGTCAAGGCGCTCGATGCTTCGCTTCGGAAAGGCAAACTGATCTTCGGAATTTCTGTTGGAGTGCTCGTTGTCAGTCTTTATCTTAGTCAATTTCTTGGAACGGAATTTCTTCCGCACCTGAATGAAGGTACGCTTTGGGTTCGCGCCTCGATGCCGATCAGCGTAAGTCCTTCGAGCGCCGATTCTACTTCGGAGCGCATCATAAAGTTGTTGGCGAGCTTCGATGAAGTCAAGAATGTGGTGCTGCAATTAGGCCGACCTGATGATGGCACCGACGCGACCGGGTTTTTCAACGCTGAGTTCTTTGTCGATCTGAAACCGGAGGGCGAGTGGAAGAAGCATTCCTCGAAAGATGCCCTCATCGCCGATATGAACGAAAAATTTGCGGCATTTCCCGGCATTGATTTTAACTTTTCGCAGCCCATTTCCGATAACGTCGAAGAGTGGGTGAGCGGCGTAAAAGGGGAACTTTCGGTAAAGATATTCGGGCCGGATCTCGATCAGCTACAAAAGGAGGGAGAGCAGGTGAGCGAGATTCTTAATCATACCAATGGTATCACAGATGTGGGCGTCTTTACAGAGATCGGTCAGCCGACGCTGCAAGTAGATGTCGATCGCCTTCGCGCGGCGCAGTACGGCGTGAACATCAGCGATGTGCAGCTTTTGATCGAGTCAGCGATTGGCGGCCACGTAGCTACGCAATTTTATGAAGGCGAGAAGCATTTTGACGTCGTTATCCGTCTTGCGGAGCAATTCCGTAATGCGCCGGATAGAATTGGTGCGCTGCTGGTCTCAACTTCGAATGGATCGAAAATTCCCCTCTCCGAAATTTCTACGATCAGCGTGAAGCCAGGCGCGGCTTTTATCTATCGAGAGTCGAATGGGCGATATTTGGCGATCAAGTTTAGCGTTCGTGGGCGGGATATGGGCGGCGCCGTTGCGGAAGCACGCGCGAAGGTTGCGAAGGAGGTCAAATTCCCAGTAGGAACCTATACCGTCTGGGGCGGGGAGTTCGAAAGTCAGCAGCGCGCGATGGCGCGGCTTGCCATTGTTGTGCCATTAAGCCTTTTACTCATTCTGATTTTGCTTTATACCACATTCGATTCCTGGGGCTATGCGCTGCTCAGTATTGCGAATGTTCCCTTTGTGACAATTGGTGGAATTCTCGGCTTGCTCATAACGGGTTTGCACTTTTCGGTTTCCGCAGGCATCGGATTTATCGCGCTCTTTGGCGTAAGCATCATGAATGGCGTGGTGCTGCTGACGTATGTGAAGCATCATCGCGATGAATTCAATAGCACGGTCGATCTCTTGCGCCATGCCTGTTTGAGCCGCGTACGGCCGATCGTTATGGTTGCGGTGCTTGCAATGATCGGACTCATGCCGGCGGCGCTTTCGACCGGCATCGGCTCCGAGACGCAAAAACCGCTCGCGGTCGTGATCGTGAGTGGGCTGTTACTAACAGCTTTTATTAACCTCATTTTGCTGCCGATCATGTTTCAGGTATTTAAAATTGACCAACCCCGCAAAAAATTATTTACCTTGAAGAAGAGTTGAAGCACACGTTAATCGCACACATGAAACACCGTTACCTTTATTCCCTCGGATGGCAATCGAATAAAGACCCTTTAAAGGTCTTTGCCGTGCTGTGGCTCGTATTGTTTACGCAGCCTCGACCGGGATTAGCGCAGACGAAAGACAGCCTTCAGGGGTCTATGCCTACGATCAAAACAGAGCCGCATCTTTCATTTCAACTTAGCTCCGGATTTGGCGCCAATGCTGCAAGCGGCGGGAATGTTTTATGGGATGTTACGCTCATGCTTGGTACGCCGATTTTTAATAATGACGGCATCTTGTGGGTTGGAATCATTCCAACCTTAGTTCCAGAAGCTATCGGAGATGAAGCTGCTGCCGATGGGTTCACGCCGTTCGTTATAGAGTACGAACACGATTTTCACGGTTCCTCCGTGATGCCTTTTGTGTATGCCAATGCCGGGGTAGGGCCACAATTCGGCGATCGTTCGAACAACCGCCTGTTTCAGGCAGCGATGTGTTCGGCGGGCGCGGGGATTCGCGATGGGGCGGGATCGGGGTTTTTCGGTCAGTTAGGGATCACATATAATAATGTTCCCATAACGAACGCGCGCGAGTTCCTTATTCTGAATGCGGGGATTTTCTTTTAATGTTCAACGTTCGGGGCCTCGATTTTTCCTGATTTCATTCAGAGATCAAAAATAAGAAAATTCTCATCGTTTACTAATTGTATTCTTATCGTTCTATTCGTAAATTTGCAACGTGAGGTATTCTGTTCGTTCAAACTCTTTCATGAAGCTGTTTCGCTATTCCTCTGTTCTGCTGTTTTTATCTCTTTTTACGATGAGTGCGACACACGCATCGCCGAGAGATATTTCAGGGCATTCGCTTTTTCCCTATGATTCCTTGTCTCAACAGCCGATTAATTTTTTGTTTCCACAAAATAAAGATACCTTATTATTGATGCCGCCAAATCCGTCAAGACTGCCGGATTCGCTACAACGGATCGGCGATACCAACAACGAGTACTCGCTCGATACCAATAAATTTATTCCGTGGTCGCAGTATCGCTGGGCCGATCATCAGATGTTCACGCTCACCGGCGATCCGCCACGCCGGTACACTCAGATACAGCCTGTTGCAGCTTGGACCTACCTCGGAGTCTATTTCGGAATTCTTGCCGCGCTTCACTATTATCAAGAGGTAACCTTTTGGAGAAATACCCAATCGTTCCGCATCAGGGATAACTTCGATGAATCGTTATCGGCAAATTACGGTGGTCATTTCATTGGCGGCTATTTTGTTTCGTATGTTTCGGAACAGGCGCTTCTCGCTTCAGGTGTGAGCTATAAACTGGCACCGGTCTATGGCGCGATTGCCGGACTGGGTTACCAAACGTATGTCGAGGTTTTGGATGGGTATGGAACGGATTTTTCGCTCTCACCATTCGAAGTGTATTCTCAAACGCTGGGCTGCATTTATTTCGCTGCTTCGCAATATATTCATGTCCTGCAAGATTTTTCTCCGAAAGTCAACTATTATCCTTCGGCCTGGTTCGGTTACTTGCCGAAGGCCGGTTCCCTGACGCCGATCGACGATTACAGCGCATGGAACTTTTGGTTCAGCGCGAATATAAAAGACTTGAGCGGCTGGGGCTTCTGGCCCAACTGGCTTAATATCGCCGGCGGATATGGCGCAAGGAATCTGGGCGATCCCGGAGAAAAACGGGTTGTTACGCTGGCGCTCGATTACGATTTGGTAAAAATACTTCCCGATGGATCGCCGCAATGGAATTGGTGGCGGCAAACCTTAGATTTTTTAAAACTCCCCGCGCCCGGCTTAGAATGGGACATCACACGCGGAGGAAAAAGTTTAGGCGTGTATTTCATGCTTGCCTATCCCTTCATACGATTTTAATATCTAAAGATGAGAACTTTATTCGTTGCACTCCTTCTCGCATCGGTCTCGATTCCGGCATTTGGACAAACGCCGATGTCACCGACGGCGCATAGCGATACGATTCAGCGAGCCAGTGGGACAACCATGAGCTATCAAAGCAGCGACGGGAGCGGGAACTCGCCAGAAGAAAAAATCACATTCGGCGTGGGAGTAACCTACCTTCCAATCACCATTCCCGGGGATGCTTCCTATTTCGGCGGGAACTTCACACAGGTTGGGTTGACAGACTTTTTTGTGCCGATGCAATTTGGGCCGTACATTCGTTTTGAGCCGGAATTAGGATTGTATTTCAAAAATTATCAGGAACAGTTACCGGATTCCGTCGGATCGACAAGTACGTTCCAGCGCACGTCCGACCAGCAGATCGTGCGTGCCGGTTTTGGTGTGTTCTATACCAAGCAAGTGGATTCTGTTTTCCAATTTGGCGTCGGAACGCGGCTTGGGATTCTTTCCTCCGAATACGAGACGCATCAATCGACCGCCGGTGTGCCCGACAGCGATATTCATTATGGAGTGTTCTATCTTGGCGGTGCGCTTACCGTGGAGTATTTTCTTTCGAAGCACTTCAGTATTGGCGGGGAGCTCCAATTCATACACTATAGTTTTGGCGCGCCGCTTATCACGGTGGGAAGTAATGAATACAGCGGTTACCTTTCGCCGGATATGGAGCAACAAAGCGTTTGGAGCACCAACGAAGTGCTCACGGCGCGGTTTTGGTTCTAACATTTTTTTATTATTCAGGAACGCCGGGATCGGATGACCATTGCTATGCGCTTTTACCGTTCCCATATTTCCATTGGTTTTCTTTTCGGTTTTTTCGTGATTGTGAGCGCGTTGCTTTCGGGCTGTGTTACTCCGGCGTATTATGAATACGATGCTTCGTTTTCGGTTCATCGGATTTCCGAACGATCGCTTGCGGGCGTGGAACGTGTAGTCACGATCGTCTCACCTACCGTTTCGAGCGATAGCGCAAAGGCGTATCCCGATACGCTCAAATATATTATCGTTAACGGCGATACGGCGTACCGCCATCCGGTTCCCACACTTTCGCCGGTGTTCGATTCGGCTGCTCCCTATCATATCGATGGCACGATCAATTACGTAACGCTCGTCTATGATTCCCTGTCGATCCTCGACACGACCTACGAAACCGCGCTCTCATCCGCGATCACCGCGCCGCCGTATGGCGATACCATTGAGCGATCAAGCGGTGTGAATGTAAGCTACCAAAGTACTGCCGGAAGCGCAAACTCGCTCAGGTGCTTTCTGCAAATTAGCGATTCTTCGACCTTTATTTCTAATGATGTAATACTTGGAAGCACAGGAACGATTAATTTCCCGGCAAGTAATGTAGCGGTGCTTAAACCCGGAACGTTATGGGCCGATCTCCAGATCGGTGAGTCGGCAACCGATTACTTTATCACCAATATTACCTATTACGAGATCATTGTTGAACATCAAGTGATAATGGACCGTATTGTTGCGTACCCGTTGCAATAATAGGGTCGGGACACATTCTCACATTTTCTAACGTGCTCGCACGGCAGTTTGGCTCACTGCGTCCGAAACATTATCGCCATTCGTTCCATTAATCACGACGCGGTAAAGATACGTTCCGTTTGCCACTTCGTTTCCGCGCTCATCGCGGCCATCCCATTCTACCGCGTTAAATCCGGCGTGAGTAGCCGTTGGCGTGAGCGTCCGGATTTTCCTTCCCGCTATGGTATAGACAACAATTTTTATATCTGCGGGCGCGTCCGATTTCAGGATGAATGTAAAATCTGTCGTTTCCTTAAACGGGTTCGGGTAGTTCATTACTTCCTCGATCCCATTCACGTTGCTGACCGTAAAGCATTGTTGAATGGTATCGACATTGCCGCTTGCATCGCGGAGATAGGCCGTTAGATTCCAGGTTCCGGCAGGGAAGGGCGAAGTAGGCGTGATCGTCAGTTGCGCTTGTACCAGCCCGCCCGGAAGCGTTTGGAACTTAACTTGAAAACCATCCGGATTGGCCACCGAGACTTGGATGACGTTGCTGTTTGTGCCGCTCTCGTTAAAAAAGGAGGCGCTTATAGCACTGTTCGATGTAACCCGTAATGGATTTGTACTCAGCAATTGGATCTCGATTGACGAATTGCTGGAAACATACCCGCAGTTGGCGGGAATATGTTGGGGAACTTGATCGGTGGGATCGATAAACAGAATTTCGCTCGATGGCGCCATCGAGTCCCGCGTCGTCGTGTAGGAACCATTAGTGGTGTTATTGAAAAGCAACTGTTCGTTCTGCGCTTCGTTCGGGTTCACTATCGCGGTAAGCGTTGCGCCGCCAAGCTCGTTCTGCGTTTGGATCGTATCGTTCAATAATTGTGTGCCATGTCCGGCTAATAGCGGAATGAGTTGCACTTCCGGCGTATCGGTCTTACCCTGATTTTGCCGCACAAGCATGACAAGCACGGAATCTCCCGGCGAGCAGGTGAGCGTTGTGGCCGTGAAGCTTGCGATCGTAGTTCCTCCGGTGTTTACGATCTTGGGATTGCATTGAATGGAATCCCCGGCAAAAGTAAATTCCGGCGCGGGATCGTATTGTAACGCGATCCCGGAGAGCGTGGGACTCACAGCCGTGTTCGTGCTGCGGGTAAATCCCATCTGCACCCCAAGCCGATCGTAGGTTCGCGGGTTGATATTCGATAAACTAAACGAATTACCGGTAGATGCTTTGAAATTATCGACAACATCCACTCCGCTCCCATCGCGCCGCGAGCCGAGCACAGTAAAATTAATATCATTCCCGCTCACAATAGAATTCCCAGTCCAGGTGAGCGCGCCATAATCTTTTGCGACAGCCGTATAGGGCGTTTCCGCAAAGCCGGAAGTTCCTGACGTGATAACGGTATCGTAGGCATCGGCGCCGCCCGAACCAACGGCAGCGAATGTTTCTTTCGCACTTCCTGGTGCGCTGCCATTTATGCCAATGAGCGCATAGCTGCCATCATACACCATGGGAGACATTCCTTGCAACGATCCAAGCGATTCCATTTGTGCTTGAACTGCGGGAAAGAAATATTGCCCAAAATCTACCGAGCCTACCGTCAACACCATGACCCGCGTCGATTGCGGGACGGTCTGGAGCACGGAATCGAACACATGCGCCATCGAAGTTTCGAATGATTGGTTACCTATGCTATCCCACGGCATCTCGAATTCATACGCGGTTTGAATTTGGCTCCCATCTGGCGTCCAGACAAGAATTACGAATCCATTGTCAAAAATGGTTCCATTAGACAGCACCTCGGAATCCTGCCAGAGTGTAAAGTTATTCAATAAAACTTGCGCGTAGGGTGCATCGGCGCCGATGTTAACATCGGCCAATCCATGCGAAATTGCTTCTAATCGAAGCGTATCGAGTGTTGAAAGATAGAGCATTCCACTCGCATTGATGCCAAGTCCGTTTATCATTGTGGACGTTAATTGCTGTGGCGAAGTATAGCTGAATTCCGCTCTCGGAGCAGAGCCGGTGCTGAACGTTGCATTCTGCCACGGCGTGGTATCGCCGGTGGTGCGATCAACGCGCGTTCGCCACCAATAAACAGTCGAATAGGGAACCGGTGAAGCCGGGATCGAAACATCGAACGTAACGTAGTATGCAGTGCCGATACCCGTTTTGCGATCGGCGAGAACGCTTGTGAATGCATTCGTGGTATCGAGTTCGAGTTCTATCTCATCATTCGGATTACTTCCCGATGGCGGAAGCACGATAAAATGCACACTGCTCGGCCCGATGTCGCAAAGTTCCCGTTCGCCTTCGTAAGGAAAAAACGCGGTCGTTGAAAGCCCGTTCACTTGAAGCTGAATGCACGCGGAATTATCCGTCGTATCGGATTCTTCCTTGAAATTTCGATTCGGATCGATATATACACAAATTTGGTGCGATCCAACAGACTGCGCGTTAAGCCCAAATGAAGCTGTGACATACGCGCTATCGCGCAAGCCGGGAAGCGTATCGAATTTCACCGTTTGCCCATTTGGGTTGTTATCGGTAATGCGAATTACAACGGGACGGTCTGCCGCATATCCATAATTATGAATAAGCGCCTGCACGCTCAATATGCTATCGCTAATACTAAAAGTGGTTTGGGGGATGGTATCGCCCAAAGCATACGCAAGTACTTGATTTGGATAAACCGCAAACTCCGGTTGCGGCCTGAGTGCAAAACCGACGGCTGCGTCGCCAAGCATAGAATTTTGAAGGCCTTCATTTTCCGAAATACCACCGCCATAGCTGAATTGTGTGGTCATGACCTTTGCGGCGGTCAGCAATTCGAGCATATTCATGGTTTGCGGTTTCGTAGTATCGTGCGTGCTATCGAAGGATTGCATCAACGCGATCCAGTTTGTTGTGAGCTGATCGTCTAAAAATTGTTCGCCAAATCCCGCAGTTCCATACGTTTGTACGGAGCCGGCTTCTGTCGCCTCGATGTACGATTGGTTCACACCAACCTGATCCGGTTCCGCGAAATCACCGGTTCGACATGTTAATGTTACGAGCAGCGGATACAGACCTTTGTTTTGCAGGACACTGGCATCCGGGAAGGCTACATCCGAAGTGAACGTAGCGCCATGACCGCCAAAATACATGACGGATTGCCCTGCGAGCAGGAAGTTTTCTATCTGACCAATATGAGAGGCATCCACTCCACTCGAAAAATCCGTTCGGTTAATGAGCGCGCTTTGAACGTCGGTGGGAGCCGTGCTTAGCGAGTCCATATAATTAGCCATTTCTTGATCGAACATAAAATGCTCGCCATCGGAGGAATCGCCACCGGCAATAAAAAGGAAATGGCTATTCCATTGCGCGGGTATTTCATTCTCGTATTCTACCAATTTATTGATGTAAGTCTCGGCGGCGGCTTCCGATGCTACGGGAATACGCGCGATCATCATAAGCGGCGGGTTGTCGAGATCGCTATCGGATTCCGACAGCGTAAAGTAGGAATCGCTGACGGGTTCGCCATACGAGGGAACGAAAGATTTTTGGAAGCTGATGGATAAATTGAATTTCGGATCCCACGACGCATTGCCAAGCAGCGTAACCAACCCGACCGGGGTTCCCGAATAATTATTAAACGCGTAGTTCAAATAGCGGCGAATAGCTTCCGGTTCATTGCTGCCATAATCGAAGGCATTGAAAATTTCGTCTGTCGTTACGATCTTTGTTCTCAACCCCTGCGAGCTTCGCCGCGAAGCAAGCATTTCCGCAGCAGTGATAAAATTTGGATGCGTGATCACAATGTAATCCGCTTGATTGTTGGGATTCAAGATCTGCCACGAGAGCACATTCTGCGAGCCGGTATTCCACGGTTGAATGTTATCGCATTTTAAAAGCGTGGCAGCTGTCGCGGCGGCATATTGCAGTTGATTGGACGAAGTAGAATCTATAAATTGACCGGAGGGATCGAGAATGCGCGTGTTGTTGGTCAGATCGTAAAGATGCGCGGTGTTGTCCGTCAGTTGCAGTTGGAACTCTTTCGATGTGGGCGCAGTAGAAAAAAGCCACTGGCCTTTTGCAATACCGGTATCCGTGCTCGGCGCGAATGCGTTTTCCATCCTGACTTCATAATAGTCGAGATAAAATTCGTCGATGCTGTCTCCAAGTGTAAAGGCATTTATACGCACCACATTTGGCCCTACGACAAGCTTGGAGAGCGGGACTGACATCGTGAGAGAATCATACAAAAACCCAAGAAAGTTAACCTCTAAACTTTTAACAGTACCAACTTCTGCCTGAACGGTGTGAGAGATATTCGATCCGTCGCTGGACATTCCCCGCAATAAAAATTTAAGCGTTGCAACTTTGCCGACAGTGTCCGAAGGAAGTTGAGCAATGAAAAACGTATCGGTAAAATGCGAAAGCGCGGGATTGTCATCCGTGCCATGCAGTTCCGCCCATTCGAACCGCTCACCTGGTACATACTGAGTCATTTGCTGTGTTTGCGTCTCATCCTCGGCTGCATCGCCGGTGTAATAATTTTTATCTTCTTCATGATGCAATAGCACCATCCCTGAAGAAATAATGGGTGCGCTGGATTGCGTTAATGAAGTAGCCCCATAGCGAAGCGGCGCCGATACATTGACATTTCTCGATGACGTGAGCCAATACACATTGGTATCCGTTGCAACATTGTAATATTCCGACATACGGACGCTGGAATCCGATAGCGTGAAATTACCACCCTCCTGTACCTGATAGCCATAAAGCAAGTAGGGATTCCAGGGAACCGTCGGCACTGGGAACCCGCGCAGATGCTGGCCGTAAAATTCGATGTCCGCGATGTCGCCGGAAGCATCGGTATCGATCCAGATGGGAATTTCCACGCCATGATTGAAGCAGCGCAGATTATGTGCATTCCATCCCGACGTAGCAAGCGTGAAGCCCAGCGTCCCAAAACTCAGATCAGTGGCGTTTACGCGGTACAGCCCATCGCGCGTAACAGCAAGGCGGATATATGGGGCGCCGGTATCGATCCATTCAACAACAGGATCGGAATTGTTTTGAAGCGTCGTAAATTTACCTTTTGAGATAACCGGTTTTGCAGCAAGGGATTTTTGCGATTGTCGCAAGGGAACCGCGAACGAAGTTCGATCCCACGTATTTGCTACCATGCGTGAATCCAGATCGGTAAAAAGGGGATCGTGCGTAGCCGAGGATGCTATGGCAGGAGCAGACGTTGAGCTAAAGTTAATTCCCACCGTGAATGCTTCGAGCGCCGCTATGGTGCTGCCATTCGTAGAAACAAGCGGCACGCTGACCGTCACCATTCGTAATGAGCGGAAAGTGCGCGGCTTGCCGATCGTTACCGTTGGAGATGCAGCATACGAATTTGCATCATACACCCGTTGTAATGTTCCTTTTACTTTTTTCGCCGAGGGCAGGAAATGAATGTTCCCGAGTGGCGTGGTGGAGCTTGTCTTGAGGATGGGCGTAATGTTCGTCGCGTTTTCGGGAACTGCGAAGGTGAAGTTAAGCATCGGATATTCCGGCGCGCCGCCGTGAGCCGAAAGCGTTGCAATCCCCGATGGCATACCACGCCCAAGCGAATGCCAGCCAACCTTCGAGAATTTCATTCCCTGCGGCGCATTCGTCACTGCCACTTTTGAAAGCGACGTAGTTGGTTTCCCGATATTTACAGAAAGTGTTACGGAACCGGAATTTGTGCTCAGCGACGTTTTATGCGCTCGAAGAATCGAATGAGAATGGAATTTTCCACCAACACCAAATCGCTTAATGACCGGCTGATGCGGAACAGGTCTTCGCTTAGGAAAATGAATATGCGAAGATACCGGTGTATGAAATTGCGCGGGTTTCTTTTTAGTTACCGCTGCGGGATGGTTCACAACAGCGGGCAGCGCAATTTTCTGCGGGCCTTTCTGTAATTGGAACGCGAACGAAATGCTCGTGGCTGAAATAAGCCAAGCCAGAGAGCATAGAATTATGCGGCGCAAGATCATTCGATTAATCAACAGGATAACAACGCGGCAAACCCGCGCATTGTCCCTTAGGGATTAATTTTTGACCTACCCGGCTTCCGGCAGTTTCCAGGGCCAATCCTGCTTCATTCTTGCCCAAACGAAATAAACCACCGCGCCAATCGCGATCACGGACGATGCGCCCACAATAAATTTCAATCCCGTAAAATAAAAAACGAACAGCCACATTACGATCGAAAGTATCGCAGGTAATGGAAATAAAGGCATCCGATAGGGAAGCGATTCCGTGTTTTTTCTATTCCGGTGCCACAAAATCAATCCAACCGTTTGCCCGATAAATTGCACGAGAATGCGCATGGCAAGAATGGCGCTGATAACCTCGCTCATTCTATCGAAAAACACGCTGAACACGAACGCGAACGCTCCGAGCACCAGTAGCGACACATTCGGGAAATGTTTGGAGGGATGGATTCGTGCAAAGATGCGAAAGAACGCACCCTCTTTTGCGGCAGCATAAGGAATGCGAGAATATCCGAGCATCGCGGAGAAAAGCGAAGCTGCAGCAATGATGAGGATAAGCACGGTCGCAACATTTGCTGTCGCCGTTCCATACAGATGCTCGAAGAACGTGCTGAAAATAAATTCCGAATGCCGCGCCGATTGCCACGGCATCGTTCCCAAAATAGAAAGCTGCATTCCAATATAAATGATCGCAATTCCGCCAATGGAAAGGAACATACTGCGCGGAATGTTTTTCTCCGGCTCTCGTATTTCCGAACCCAAATGGCAGACATTGTAATATCCCAAATAACTATACACCGATTTTCCCATCGCTTGTCCTAAGACTACAAAAAATATCGGCGATAGCGTCCATGCTCCGGGAGGGTAACTAAATGCAAGCTGTGGATCGAAATGCGTAGCACCGGCGAAGAGAATCCAGCAAATTGTAAAAATCAGCACTGACCATAGTATAACAGAAATCTTTCCAGCAGTCGAAATTTTCCGATAGAGAACAATAGTGAGAAGAATTACGAGTGCGCCGGAAACGGCTCTGCGCTCCATCGGTGTGATGGGCAGAAGATAATTAAAATGCTCGGCAAAACCGATCGCGCCGGAAGCAATGACGAGCGGCGCTTGAAAGATCGTTTGCCAAATAAAAAGAAACGAGAAAAATTTCCCCCATGTATGCTCGCCATACAGTTTTCGAAGGAACACAAAACTTCCACCCGCTTCCGGCCATTTTGCGCCGAGTTCTGACCACACCATTCCATCGATCACAGCAAGCAACGCGCCTAATATCCATGCGATGATACACTGCGGGCCATTCATGATGTCGATGACGAGCGCCATCGTAACGAACGGCCCGATGCCGACCATGTCGATCATATTCAGCGCGGTGGCTTCGCGGAGACCGATGCCGCGAACGAGGGAGGGACTGGGTTGTACCGTGTCTGCGCTCACTTCACGCCAGGATATGTTAGCTCGGGATAATCATTGACAGCAAGCCGTTCGAACAACGCTTTTGTTTTTGCGCGACCATCGGCAGGGTTGATGTCGAAGTAATAATATTCTTCAAGATCTCCGCCTGTGCGATTTAGGCCCGCTTGCAAAGTTCCTTGCGATTTATGTTCCACGATCTCCCAATCCACGATGATCTTATAATTCAAGATATGATGGAATCCGAAGCTTTGATTGAGATCAAAAGAATACGTCGGCCCGCCATCGCTGACGCGTGTGATCGGGAACCCGGCAAGCTCAGTGAATGTGCGCATCGGTTTCCCGAGATCGGACGTGCCACCAGCCAGTACGATCGGATGCGGGACATTCTTCGGCAAATTCTGGACAGCGGTTAGCGCCAATATCGTAGTAGCTTTGTGATGCCCGTGCGTAGAATCGCTCGGCAACAGCGTGAAAACGAAATCGTAATGGCCGGTAACTAAAATATGATTAAGCTGCGATTTGACAAATGGGATATTCCAGTTGCTATCTAAAACTTCGTGTGGATCGAGCGTGTATCGGTTATCCCGCTGGTTGAAAAAGTAAATGTGATGAAGTCCGATGATCTTTCCGGCATTCACTAATTCTTTGTGGCGTATTCCGGGAAGGTATTTCCGCCCAACCTTCTCATCGGTTAAATTGAGATGGTAATAATCGTTACCAAGCGTCGAATATTTATATCCGGCCTCGCCATTGGTAATGACAGCGAGATCGACCGTGCCATGAAGATCGTGCGTGATCTTATAGATCGTGGCAGCGTAGGAGCCTTCGTCATCCGGGTGTGCATCGACAACAAGCACGCGCGGGCCGGTGGTTTTTGCAGCCGGAGGGTGCGCCATCGAAGCGCTCGTCGTGCTAAATAGAAATAAGGCAAGTGTTAAGCTGGATATAAGATTACGTTTCATCATGGTTTTATTTTATGTCATCCTGAGCGTAGCAAATCGAAGCGACAGCGGAGATTTGCGAAGTCGAAGGATCTTATTGCAGTTCACCCGTGAGCCAAACTACATGAGATCCTTCGACTCCGTTTTTCTTTCCTCCGTCGAGAAAAACTCCGCTCAGGATGACATGAGGTTGACATTGTTTTATATGAATTTTGCTTGGTGAAACAACCAATATCGGTCAAGGGGTTGCAATCAATCATTCGCTCCGAGCATTAAATCATTATTAATAGTGGAAACGAGGGTGAACTTATCTTGCGCCAAAGTCATTTGGGTTAATGAATTCATGCTACCTTTGGTTGTGTGTTTCGTGGATAAAAGAAGATTATGCATTTGGTTCGGTCAGTTTACGAGCGACGCCCGCATGAGAGATCATGTGAAGGGCGCCGAGTGTTTGCCGTCTTTGAATCGAGTTTTGCTTTTTGCCTCCCGTTCCTACATCTCGAAGCGTAACGTTTTTGTTTCTATTTCTTTTTGCATGAGCGATCATGCTTGTTAATACATGAGGATATACGTAGGTGGGCTTCCGTATCAAACGGACGATGCTCAATTAACCCAGATGTTTGCAACGTACGGCGAAGTTTCGAGCGCGAAGGTCATTACCGATCGCGATTCCGGACGCAGCAAAGGCTTCGGATTCGTCGAAATGAACGACGATGAAGCCTCGAAAAAGGCGATTGCCGAACTCAACGGCGCCGAACTCGGCGGACGCACGCTCACCGTGAACGAAGCGCGCCCGATGGAATCGCGCGAAGGCGGTCGTGGCGGTGGTGGTCGCGGTGGCTACGGCGGTGGTGGCGGACGTGGCGGCGGCGGTGGTGGTCGTGGTGGAGACCGCGGCGGCGATCGTGGTGGGGACCGCGGCGGCAAACGCTGGTAACTCTTTTAGTACCGAGTGATGAGTAACGAGTAACGAGTTTTTAGCTCGTTACTCGTTGGCGTTTGGGTTTTCGAAGAACTTCCGTATAAAAGGAGTCGTTAAACTGATATGACTACGAGAGCCATCGAATTGACTGAAATTAAGCGCGATCTTGCGAATCTTCCTGCTGATAAGCTTGCGGATGTGCGGGAGTACGTGCGAAAACTTTTGCAGAAAACCCGTCCCGCTCCAAGAAATGTCGAATCGCTCGAGGGAATATGGGAAGGCCTTGGCTGGGAAAAAATCGATAATCTTGAAGGCGAGATTCGCAAGATGAGAAAAGAATCGTCCGAAAACATTCTTAAAAAATTTAATAAGTGGAATTCTTAGCCGATACTGTAACGATCGTTCGGCACTTCTCTCGAACTGGACGAATTGGCGAGAAGGCAAAGCTATTACTTCAATCGGCAGATCGAGGCGAGAATAAAATCGCGGTGTCAATTATGACTGTAACGGAGATTCTGTATCTTTCCGAGAGGCAAAAAATTCCATTGAACATTGCACAATTTACCGAAAAAATGTCAGGATTGACAAACTATCGTTTGATCGATATTGATCTTGCGGTTATTCTCGAAGCTCAGAATGTTCGCGGCCTTGAATTGCACGACCGGCTAATCGTTTCAACCGCCCGTGTGCTTGGTGTGCCTGTAATTACATCTGATGAGGAGATCACCGATTCTGGTTTGGTCGAGGTCATTTGGAAATGATTCGCCAACTAATTCCTACCGATTGGCCCGCCGTTCAGAACGTCGCTGAATCGCTTCCAGAATGGTTCAACGAGGATGGAAGAGCGATGATCGAACGCGATAAGAAATATCAGTTCGGTTTTGTTGCCGAGAAAGATTCGAATGTTGTAGGATTTCTGACCTATTTTGTCAATCAAGGAATAGCCCATATCGGTTGGATGGGAATTTTACCAGGTTATCAGCGCCAGGGATTGGGAACGGATATATTCAAGAAGTTAGTCGATGAAATGAAGCGGAGTAGCCTATCAATTATTGAAGTTAGCACTTTGGGCAATTCCGTTGATTACCCACCTTACGATCGAACACGTAATTTTTATTATAAAATGGGCTTTGTCGAATATGAGCGAAAACTGCACGATAGAGAGTCGATGCCTGAGGAGTTGATATTACGGTTTACAATTGAGCAAAAGCTATTTTTGAAATGATTCACCGCACTCCCTGCGTTTGAATCCCCGATGAAATTTTTCTTTCAATGGGGGAAGCGCGGAAACCGCGCCGCTACACTGGCGATCTTTGCTGCGCTTGCTATATCCGGCTGCAAGGATGTTGGTTTCCGCGAGATCGATGTTTCGGCCAAGAGCCGGGCTTCGGTGCAGACGGCGCGCGATGTGATGGCACAAATTCAGCAGGGTTTGCATTTTTATTATGAATCGAAGCACCGCTATCCTGAAACGACGGAGGCGTATCTGTATGATTCCATTCGCAATTACATTCCCAATCAGATCGACCCGATAGATCTCTATCGTAACGATAACGGCAAGGGATATTTTATCGGGGTCGGCGCGCGGTCGGAAAAGATCGTTTATCGGTATCCTCCGACGATCGGCATTGGCGATTACACGCTCTATTGGGTTGGCCCGAACGGCGTGGATGAAGAAGGCGAAGGCGATGACGTCGATGCCTGGCAGCCGGAGGACACTGCGCGTCATTTCGAACGCCAGCGGCGTTTCGATCTGCAAAACGATGGCGTCGCCGATCAACTTCGCCTCATTCGCACCGGCCCGGACATTGATCGCGATTCTGTTATCTTCGAGATCGCGCGGCACGATACAATAAGGTTCCGCGAAGCATGGCCGCTCACGGAGTACTTCAAAGACCGTCCCGAACTGAATTCGGATGAACGCAAACGGCTTATCCGCTCGGAACTCGACCGTTTCTTTAGTTCCGGTGCGTTCGTACATACCGATTCATTGACTTATCATCCGTGGCCGCATTGGGATGAAGTGCAGCCTGAGTCTCCGGAGATGACAGAGCTAATTCGTTCCGGCGAAACGATGTTCAATTTCTACGAAGGCGCGCGTGGCTCGAACGGGATTGTTTGGCTGCCTTCGGAGAAGAAATTTGTTATTGTGTGGCGCAGTTAAGTAAGAAGTAAGAGGTAATAGGTAAGAAGCATGAAGCATGAAAAATATAAGATCGGAACGATAATTTCCTTCTCTTACTGCCTACTTCTTACCTCTTACTTTTCTGTCCATGCGCAAGCTCAACAAATATCTGCAACGGACTCACTTCATACCCCCGAACATTACATTGATTCCCTCCTCAAACTCGATTCCATCGACCGCGCATTGCAGGCGGAAGACGAACGCCGGTTCCAGAGAACGAAACAGCTTGCCACGCAGCGTTCACTCGATCTTACCGGCGATAGCGTTCCCGAAGTGCTGCGTTTAGAAGGATATATGAAAGGAAAAGTTGACGATACCCGGTTGACGTTTACCATCAAATCCAAAGGCAAGAAACTGTTTGAAGATTCATGGCTCGCTAAAGGGTATTTTGATTCAACCGATCATTTACCGGATAGCATCAAGCTAAAACGAATGCGAACCATCGTTACCGTTTTTTTTGCGAACGAGAATTTTGAAGTAGTCGATTCAAATGAGTTCAATGAAATGCTGAAGCAAGTCTCGGAAGCCGATCTGCATCCACATTCTTTGGAAGCTTCGGAGATATTTCGTGAGCCACGCGTGATGTATAGCGTCTATCACAGCCGCGATTATTGGTATGGATTGCTGTGGGATCCGAAGAAGAAAAAGTTTATCAAGGCGTGGAGGAATTAAATTCAAAGCATCGTAGGGACGTGCTGCGCACGTCCTCTTCCCTTGCCCAGCCTTCGAAGGGGAAGGACGTGCGCAGCACGTCCCTACGGCGTTTCTCCCGCGCGTTCTTTTCTCAATCCAGCACCGTCGTTGCCAAAGAAATACTCGGCGCGTATCTGCATCGCGTATTGGATGGCGAGGAACTCATCGGCAAGATCGTCGAGACCGAAGCCTATTGCGTGGGCGATGAAGCATGCCATGCCTTTCGCGGCAAAACTCCACGTAACGCGATTATGTTTGGCGAAGGCGGGTTTTCGTATGTTTATTTTACGTATGGAATGCACCATTGCTTCAATATCACTGCGAATGAGGAAGGCGTCGCAGAAGCGATTCTTGTTCGTGGTATCGAACCTGTAAAAGGTATTGAAACCATGCGTTCACTTCGCCCCAAAGCGCGGCAAGAGCGCGAACTTACGAATGGGCCGGGGAAGCTATGTCAGGCGCTCGGTCTTACACGAAACGAGAATGGAATTGATCTTATCGAAAGCGACATCCTCTATCTTACTCGTGGCGATAGTCCGGTGCCGACGAATCTTATCGGAGTTTCGACCCGTATAGGCATCAATGTCGCTCAGGAACATCTTTGGAGATTTTTTATTAAAGGGAATGAATATGTCTCGCGTACAAAACCGGCCGTACGGGGCAAGCCTGTGGCTGCTCGTCGTCGCAAGTAGTATTTTTATCACCTCATGTGGAAAGGGACAAAGCGTGCCGAAAGCATCGCTGACGATGCTGGATAAATTCCCGCCGGAACGTGCGGCGCTTGCGAAGGAGATCGAAGATGTAGGCAGCCAGCATATCCACATGCCGCCACTGCCGCTAACCTACGTTGCGGATCGTTATATCGGGGTAACGCCGGAATATCTCCGCGATTCGCTGAAGGGTAAAGTGGTGCTTATCGACATTTGGGATTACACCTGCGTGAATTGCATTCAAACGCTTCCGTATATCAAAGCATGGAACGATCGGTATAAAGATAAAGGCTTGGTGATGATCGGCGTTCACTCGCCGGAATTCGAATTCGAGAAAGATCCCAAGAATCTCGATAGCGCCGTGAAGCAATTCGGCCTCGATTATCCGATCATTGCTGATAATGATTACGAGATTTGGAACTCGCTAACCAATCAGTATTGGCCTGCGAAATATCTCTTCGATAAAAATGGCATTCTTCGCGCCGAACATTTTGGGGAAGGGGATTATGAAGCCTTCGAAGCATTCCTGCAAAAGATCTTGCTCGAACGCGATAGTACCATTGATGTCCCCGTGCCGCTTGCGCCGGTGCGCGAAACCGATAAGCCGGGAGCCGTTTGCTATCGGCCCACGCCGGAAACGTATGTTGGCTATGCGCGAAATCATCTTGGCAATGGCGTATCCGATACCGATAATGCAACGCACGAATTTCATGTGCCGAAGATGATGAAAAAAGACGAGCTTTATCTCGATGGCAAATGGATCGTTCGGAACGAATACGCTCAGCCGAGCGGAAAGTCTGACGCGAGCCTTGTCTTCGATTATCAGGCGAAGGAAGCGAACCTTGTGATTCATCCGCTGGCGGAAAGCGGTTTCAAAGTAATGGTTACGCAGGATGGCAAGCCGGTTCCCAAAGCGGATCGCGGCGCGGATATTCAGGAAGCGGATGGGAAGACTTTTATCAATGTGCAAAACGCGCGCATGTACCGCATTGTAAACAACGCGGGCTTCGGGCGGCATACGTTGAAGTTAACCGCCGCAACGCCCAGCTTCGGCGCGTATGCGTTTACGTTTACGACCGCATGCCGACAATGAATCGAGTACCGAGTACCGAGTAACGGGTAACGAGTACCGAGTGGGGAGTATGAGCTAAAAGTTTTTTGAGAAAGTCATGCTTAGAGCTTACTCGGTACTCAATACTAATTACTCGGTACTCCCGAAAATGCCCGAAACGCTTTTGCCTTCCTGTTGTTATACTGCCCAAGGTTTCGGAAAGTCCGAAGCCCCGAATGCTGCATTCAGTGACATCTGCATCGTAAGAATCGCTTACGATGCGTTCTTCGCCCCAAGCATCGCCGACGATGCTGTCGCTGACTGTTGTTCTTCATGGATGTACCGTGACCCGTGACCGCAATCGATGCAACAACTGACGCTTCTGAGACGCAGCCCGCGAATGGCCGCGTTGCTTTCTGACTTCGACCCTATTCACTCCGTGCGAAATCGTTTCTTATGGACGCTGGCGTTTTTAACGATAGCCTCTGTTGCTGCGCGTCCGCTCGCAGCGCAATCATCGTCCACGATGACCGCTGTCTCGGTTCCCGATTCCAGCGCCAATAAAGTCCTTGGCGCCGCGAAGGACGATGTCCGGTTCGAGAATCTCCAAGATCTCAATTCGGCTGGCGATGACGCGACGATGTTCGTTTCGCCAACGGACGGCACGATGTATTTTACCAGCTCGCGTTCCGGCAAGCAAATTATTTATGCAGCCAAGCGCGTGCCGCCAACCGATGCGAAGGATCATTCCGGCCATTGGAGCGCGCCGGAAGTGTTTGCAGAGCTTCCCGATAAGCAGAACATCAGCTCGCTTTCCATTGCAGGCGATGGCGTAACAGCGGTTGTTGGAATATGCAATCGGTCGGACGCGATCATGGGAACCTGCGATATTTATCAGGCTCAGATCATTAATGGCAAGCTCGATAATATTACGCCTCTGGTCGCTCCGATCAATTCGGAATGGTGGGATGCCCAGCCGTGTATTAGTCAGGATGGGCAGTTGCTCTTTTTTGTGAGTGATCGCAAAGGCGGGCATGGTGGTGATGATATTTACATGTGTTCCAAATCGGTGGATGGCAAGTGGGGCGCGCCGGTCAACCTGAGTTTCAATACCGGCGGAAATGAAATGTCGCCGTATATTTCAAGCGATAACCAAACGCTGTATTTTGCATCCGATCATCTTCCCGGCGGCATGGGCGGATTCGATATTTACGTCACGCATCGCCAGGGTGAGAATGAATGGACGGAGCCAAAGAATCTCGGCGCGGCTGTAAATTCTAAGAATGACGATCTCTTCTTTTATGTGCCACAGAATGAGGACGCCGTTTATTTTTCGAGCGATCGTCCGGGCGGCGAAGGCGGATACGATCTGTATCGCGTGTATGTTCAGCCCCAGCCGCCGCAGCCAAAGTATGTGACGCTCTCGGGCCGTATTCTCGATGCAGAAACGAACCAGCCGATCACGTCAAAGGCGGAAATAGCTGCCTCGTTCTCCGGTAATGGGCAAGCGATCACAAACGATGCGACAGGGCCATCGTATAGCGTAAAGGTGCTTGCCGGAAGCCTTGTGCATGTCAGCGTGGGCGCGGAAAATTATGTATCGAACGCGCTGGAAATTCAAGCGCCTTCCTCCGAGGCGCAGCCAGTGGTTACGCAGGATATTTCGCTTTCGCCCTCTCATGCGCGTATTTATGGGCATGTAATAAATTCCTATAACAAGGCTCCGCTTAAAGCCACGGTCGTGCTCGAGCAATTAGCCGGTGGTGTGCCGCCTGCTTCGGTTGAGACCGACCCAACGACGGGCGCATATTCCTTCAATGTGAATCCGCTGATCTCTTACCGGATCTCAACAAAGGTTTCCGATTACCAGCCCTATGAAGATAAGATCGACGTTCCGGCGGCGCGGGAAAAACTCATTTCCATTCAAAAAGAGATTCGGCTTACGCCCGAGGCCGTGCAGGGATTTATGGTGTTTTTCGATGTAAATAAATATGACATCAAGCCTGAAGAACTGGCGAAGGTCCCTGATTTTGTCAGGCAAGTGAAAGAAAATCCTGAAGTACGATTCGAAATTAATGGGCACACCGATTCGACCGGCTCCGAGAAGTTGAACCAAACGCTTTCGGAAAACCGCGCGAAAGCCGTTTCAGACTATTTGTTGAATCAGGGCATTCCCCGCGAGCAAATTGCTGTGGTTCAAGGGTTCGGAAAATCGCAGCCACTCGACCCGAATAATTTAGCGAAGAACCGCCGCGTGGAAGTACAAATTGTCGGTAGAAAGGATTAACGCGCATGACCCATCATGCGGTAAGTATGAAATATAATATGATAAAACGTTTTTCCGTTCTCATTTTCCTTGCAAGCGTCGCGCTGATCGCGGGGTCGCCCGCCTATGCGCAAATACTTAGCCGTGGCGATCTTTTCGGTCCTGGCGCGCCGCCGCCGATGGTGGGCATCGAGATCGGCGTGGGCCAGCACGCCGAGATGGGAACATTAGACTGCCAGTGCGGCTCCACGTTCCCGGATGGAACGGGCACGGGGCTGCTTGGTTCACTATTTTTCGAACTACCGCTCGATTATGAATGGGCCATCGGTATTAAAGGCGGTATCGACTTCAAGAATTTCTCGACAACCACAAATGTGAACGAAGTGGTCGTGGTAGAACTTCCAGATAGCAATCATGCTGCAAGCATAAGTGATAACCGTGTTGCGAATGTCAAAACCACCTATCTCGATTTCGCTCCGTATGTTCAATATCAATTTTTCCGTATGGGGCCGTTCGTTCAGTTGGGTCTGGAAGCCGGGTTTCTGATAGCAAATAGTTTGACTCAAAATCGCCAGTTGCCTGAAGGAACAAGCACAACGGTTGGCGGCACAACCTATAATAACCTGACCTATCCCAACGGCACGCTAACGGAGCAGATCCAATTTGGGCCGACGGGTGCAACCTCACTTCGCTTGGGACTGTTGCTTTCAGCGGGGTATAACATACAGGTTTCGGAGCGTTCGGTGTTCGCACCCCTTATCACGTACGATTTCCCGCTTACTGCGGCCACGAATTCGAACGGCTCGAACTGGAAGATCGGCTCGCTGTATGCTTCTGCGCTCCTTAAATTCCAGCTTAATTAAAACAGTCCGGGCGAATCCCTCGGCACTCTCTGATGCTTCTAACGTTTCTTTTTACACTCCAAAAGCGTCTCTATCGCTCACTGCGATCTGAGCATCGCCTACGATTCGCGGGTCTATGGCTGGCGTTGGCTCTTTGTTCGTTCTCGATCTCAGCGCGCGCGCAATCGACGTTTGTGGTCTGCAATGCCTCTGTCGAGGCAGACGTTACAGCCGCCAGCGGGTTAGTTAGTATTTTTTATGCTCCATGCGGTAAGCATGCAAATGGTATCACGCAGGCTGCAAATACTTCCTACCTCTCCGTGATGATAAACGGCGACTCGATCTATACGAATAATCCGAACATCCCTCTTTTCGATCCGAATGCCATCCCGCCGGGACCAGCCGGTTTTCTCAATAACGGCACAACCAAATTCACGGGGCCGAATAAAGATACGATCGAGACCGTGTGGGAACCGCAGGGGCCAAATACCTATAAGATCATTCAGGATATTTATCTCGCTGAATTCCCTATCGATGGTTCCGGACAGGTCATTTTCAGGTTCAGCATCGAGAATCTTCAGAATAGCACCCTTTTCGCTCAGGCTCAGTATTTGCTTGATTTAGATGTTGCCGGCAACGATGCTGCGCCCGTAACAACCCGTTATGGGTATATGCAGACGGCAGAGACAAACTTCCCGAATTTAAATAATTCGATCCCGCCATATTTTCTTTCTACCCAGCAGTTTTTGAGCAGCGCGGATTTTCCGGGGCTTATCGCCGAGGGATATTTCAACGACAGCCTTGCGCCCGAACCGATGGGCCTGATAACGCCTTCGCTCTTTGCCTATGTTTCCTGGCCGGATCTGGTGGCAAACCCTGGCAACACTTGGGGTTTCCCAAGCAATGCTATAGATAGCGACGAGGCGTTGCTGCTTCAATGGCCGCCACAACAAAGCCTGACTGGGCAGGCTCAGGTTATGGCGTGCTTTAGCTGCGGAACCGCTGCGTGCAGCAACCAGATCTGCCTCGGAAATCTGGATGCGATCCTGCTGCATCCGGAACATATTGTTTGGAATCCAGCCGGCGCTGGCTCGTATTCGCCAAATCCTTTTCCGGTCGATGCCATTGTTTGGAATGCGAACAATCAAACAGCAAGCAATGCATCCGGTACTCAGAAAATTACGGACGCCAGCACCGGTGATACGAGCGGACCAATCAGGATCATTTCTCCGTTGCCAACCACACTCAACGGGTACCAGCAGAGCCATAGCCTGAGCAATGGCGGTACGATTACTGGACAGCAGTCTTCTTCTATATCGTGGACAGACCAGGTTCTCTCAGGCATTCTTACCAACTGCTCGACGCCTGTCATCTACAATATCGCTTTTTCGGTTGCTGCCGGTGGCGTAGGTGCTACTACGTGCCAGGGTGGAACGTATGTATGCCCTGTTCAGGTCGATTGCGAGGCGCAGGATCTTCTTCCGCCGAGCCACACTAATCATCTGCCTGTGGGAAAAAAGAATACTTGCGGATATTACACGTCGTTTATCGATACAGCTTACGATAATCTCCCGAACAATCTGGGCAATCCGGGCATCGATACCATTACGTGGGTCGTCACTCCTCCAAATGCCTTGAAAGTGACGGTGCTACCCTATCCCCAATGCGACAAAACGGATTCCGTGCAGATCATGGTAACGCAAGTGGATTCACTTATTGTATCTAACGTCATTTTTACCTATACGGATTGTCAGGGCCTTTCCAGCACCGATACTTTTACTTTCAATAATAAATGCCTGCCGCCAGTTCCGTTCGATACGCTGCCGCCTCATTTTCGGCTCATGGATCGATATAACGCCAACGTTAATATCCCATCGGATTCCGCAGGTTTCCCATGTGAACTCCAGTGCAGCAAGTGGGAGGTCACGGATTCCGTGGAGGAACCAGCTCCCGGTTTACAGCGTGATGGCGGGCTGAAGTCAGTCACGGTCGTTAGTTCAAACAATATGAATTTCACGCTTGCAATTCCTGTCACGTCTGGATTGAAGGAAGATACGTTTAGCGTTTGCGTAACAGATTCATTGCTGGATGGCACGATCGTCATCGGCGCAACCGATTCGATCGGCAACGTTGCGATCAACGATACTATTAACTACTGCACGGTTCAAGATACGTTTCCGCCCGTGATAGCCGTCGATCCGCAGGCCGGCGGGTGGTTGGTTACAGTTAGCGAAACGCGTCCGTGGGATCGCGGGATCGATTCTATCCTGCTTTACGATGTCGGGGATTGCTGGCCGGTTCCCAACCCGTCCTTATTTACGATCGATTCCATCAACGATTCCACCTGTAGCATTCACCCTATCGCGCACTGCCCGGACTCAGTCTTTTTTAATATTCTGATAACCGATACGTTCATGAATGCGTGTTACACCATTCAGGCATGGGATTGTGCTGGTAACGATGCTTCCGGAGGACGTATCTGCAAACAAGCTCTTGCGGATACCTTCTGCCCAACCGATACCGTCGTTCAGGCCAGCGCCACGGAAGAGATGGTGATCTTCTCCGATTTCCATCCGGGAATCAACTTCGATGTCGGCCTCGATTCCATCTGGTTCTCGAACGTGCATAATATGTCGTACATGTATCATGGCGGCCCGATCACTCCGCTTACGAATGCCACCGTTATTCACGAACCCGATAACGGAAATCCTCCAACGATCTTTCCGATTAGGGACACCGTCGTTCTCTACGTGACGAACCCGAATCTGCAAGATACCGAGATGGCGAACGTCTGCTGGGATGCCGTTGATGGCTCCAAAGCCAATAACGGCGGTGGTAACTATCTTTGCACCCCGAACGATTGCTTTTCCTACTCCCTTACTCAGGATACCACCCCGCCCATCGTAACCCTAAACTACGATCCCTGCGATTCCCTCTTGGTAACCGTTACCGATACACGTACCTTAGATAAGGGAATTTATAGCGTCTGGCTCGATAGCTCCTACCAGACCGTCAATCTCCAGCCCTTCTCCGATATCGATCCCGGTGCGAAATCCCTTACGTTCCCATTGCAGATCGTCAACCGCGATAAATCCGCAAGCGGACATCTTACCGCTTTCGACCTCTATGGCGATTCTTCCAACAGTGCTGCCGTGCGCACCAAGCATACCACCTCCTTCGATTTCGCTGCCTATCGTGAAAATCTCGCAATGAAAGCCTCCGGTATCGTCAATACCCAAAGCATCGGCGACGATGCTACAAGCGTCACCTTCAACGTGCCCGTCTATCTCGATTCCACGACCGATACCTTCTCACTCGGTCGCAAAAATATCACGGCCTACCAATTCACCATTCAGTTGACCGGCAGCTCCCTCCTCAGTTTTATCGGTACCAAACCATCGATAACCATGCCCGGATGGAACGTCACCTCCACGCCCGCCGGACTCCCGCAATCCTATACCATTAAAGGGAACGGCCCGCCACTCACCGATGCACAGGCCACCGACACACTCCTCTATCTCATGTTCACCGGAGCAAAGAGCACCGATGTCGAAGAGGCACAGATCGTTGTCGATTCCGACGCATGCGGCAACTACGTTGTCTATAATAATGCACAGGATTCTTCTGCCCATGACCCCTTCGATAATAACTGGGATGCTACCATGCCGCCCCCTGCAGGACTCATGAATGGCGGTACCGTCATCTTTATGGATTCCTGCGCAACGATCGTCGGTAACAACCCGCACCCGACCATCCTCTCCATCGCGCCCGCTATTCCGAACCCCTTCACGCGCTCTACCATCGTACAATATACCGTGCCCGACGAAACCAACGTTACGCTCGAGCTCTATAACGCACTCGGCGAGATGGTCAGAACCCTCGTCAACCAGACACAAATACAGGGTACCTATCAGGTCACCCTCCAAGCCGATGAACTCCCCGCCGCTAACTACTTCCTAAGGCTTCAAGCCGATGGACACGTCTGTTCACAGCAAGTTGTCATTAATAAATAAAAGATAAGAAGTAAGAGTATTTTTAAAAGCTTCTTACTTCTTACTTCTTATTCTTACTTCTTACTCCTTACTTATTTTCTTTTTCCCGCGATCACCACTCCCGTTTCTTGCTTTAATGTTTGGACGGGACTTGCCGATGTAAGTTCCACGAGCACCGTGTAAAGTCCAGGCGGGAGGGTTTGCCCATTATCTCTCTTCCCATCGAACGTAAGCGCGATCGAACCGAGAACGGTCGTTGCATTGGTTAACGTCCGAACCAATCTACCGCTTGCATCATACAGCTTGACCTGCATAGCCCATTGTGTACTGTTCCCGGTCTCGACGGTAAGCACACTTACATCCTCGAAGCCATCGCCATCCGGCGAAAAAGGATTTGGTGAAAAGCTTGCCGCGAATACAGTTCCCGAAGGCGCGGGAGTCGTTGTTGAAGAGGTGTCGCCAGAATTTGTCGCGAGTGGCGTTGCACCCAATGTGTCGAGTGAGGCGCGCCAGTTGTTGGGATCGTTGCTTGCGGCACGAGGGTCTTTTCGTTCCAAAGAAATTCCTGCGAAGGTCTTTTTGAGCAAGCTCTGCTGCCAACTCTTGAAATAATGGACCGAGTCGATGGTTATGGAATCGAGCATCGTCGGCGATGCATTATTATGCAAAACAACGAAACAGGAATCAATACCCAGATCGAGTGACGATTCCCCAAGTTGCGCGATGCTATTCCTTCCCAAGAGCGCAGGATACCGTGCATAAATAGAATCATTGGCTGTGATAATGCCAAAAGAATCCGGCGCGATCACGAGCGGGGGAATAACATGCGTGTATTCGCCCTGACGGGATTCGCCGGTAATAAGCCGCGTGGAATCCATCGAGATCCATTCATTCGAAAGATTGTAAAGTTCCAGCCACTCGCATCCATCCGGCTGTGGATCGAACATGATCTCGTTGATAACAAGGCTATCCTGCGGAATAGGTGGGCTGACGCTACATCGCAGCGTATCATTCGTAGGGTTCTCGTCTAAAGGATCCACGATATAAACCATGGCCGGGAATAAA
>CAWCCK010000039.1:0-14643 GCA_963794025.1 Ignavibacteriota bacterium | reverse complement strand
AAGCATTCAAGCACCCCGGCGCCGAGGCCCCGGCGATCGCCGCCGAGTGCATGACCCTGCCGGTGTTCGCGCAGAGGCGCCTGGTGATCGTGCGCAGCCCGCGGATCTCGGCCGAGGCGCGCGCCGCGTTCGCCGAGTACCTGGCCGCGCCCTCGCCGACGACGACGCTGGTGCTCCTCAGCGAGGACCGCCGTCCGGACCGGAAGGACGCGCTCGCCGCCGCGGCCGGGCGGGCCGGGGCGGTCTGCGTCTTCTCGCCGTTGAGCGAGGAGGAGGCGGTCGAGCGGCTGACGTCCGAAGCGCGCAAGGCCGGCAAGAGCCTGGCGCCCGACGCCGCCGAGATCCTCGTCTCGGAAGCGGGGACCGATTGGGGCATCCTGACCGGCGAGCTCGAGAAGCTCATCCTCTTCGCGGGAGCGAGAGCTTCCCTCGACGCCGCGCAGGCGCGCGAGTGTCCTTGAATAATGGGGACCCCCTCCTATAACATAAATTTTGCCATTTAGAACGCAGGAACAAGCAGCGCCAACAGGGATAAATCCATTTGTCGAATCCTCGGCCCAGCTTCCCTGCCCACGCGCATCACACGCAAGCAAAAAGCTGAATAGTGCTAGGAATACGATAGAGTATTTTTTCGATAAGAAATCTAATTTCCTCCCCCGCTCGCCGCTGCATTCTGAATCTTCGTATAGGCATCCTGATAATATTGGGAGTGGGTGGGATCTAAGTATTCCAATTTCTGGAAATACATGGACATATTATCGGGGAACAGGCGGGAGAGATCGGTAAGCTCGGGATATTTTGCCTCGAAGAATGCGCGGAGGAACACACTGCGGCTCGCGGCTGTGGACTCGTGTTTAAGGTGACCAAGGAGTCGATGGCATCGCCAATGCCATGCGGGCGGTGTCGGGGCTGGTGGAAAGGAGATCGAGGCCGTCGTAGTGGTACATAAAGATGAGGTCTCGGAAGGCTCGGTTATTGGCGTTCATGGCATCGTTGATGTAGCCCACGCGAGGAGAACGTTCCGATGCTCGTCATATCTTCCTGCCATCCGGTTCCCTGGCGGAGTTCGCGACCACGGCCGTAGTCTGCGCCTGCTGGTAATAGATGGTTCCCCCCTGATCCTTGTAGGAATCGTAATCCCATGCGCGATGATCAGATAGGCGTAAAAATCGAGCAAACTTTCGAGCGGACGGAACGTATTGCCGTGCTGAAGCGCCTGTCCGAGATAATAGGTAAACTCTACATTCGCATCGAGCAGGTTTAGCATCGTGGTGCGCTCGGAGCTTTTTTAGAGCGGGCGTGTGCTGTTGATGAAAAGCTGGCCGGTATAATCGCCGCCGTTATTGGTTCCGATATTGAACTGGAAGGAACACTTGATGCGGTCGCCGGTAAAATCGGTGGTCCAGTTGTTGCTGTTGAGATATTGCTCAACATCGTGCTTGAAGTTCGCGAACGCCTGGCGGTCCTGATCGCTGAGTGCGCTCAGGTTGAGATCGACGCGGGCATCGAGTTCCTGCGCAACAACAGGGTGAACACGAAAAAAGAAGATGCAAAAAAAGAGAAGAAAGATGTACTTCATATGCATAAAAGGTTTTGACTTTCTGCTAACGAGAAACGTGTAAAATAGTTGCCAGACCCCTCACCCAGCCTCTTCCCCTGCTGGTGGAGAGGAAATTTTTTCTTATTCCTCTCCCCCAGCAGGGGGTAGAGGGGGTACTCATGGAACCATTACCGATAACATTCTCGAATGCGGCCCTAACGCGGAATACACTTCCTGCTTCGTGATCGGATTGTAATAACGGCTGAACGACCCGTAATTCGTTCCTTCACCCGCCACGCAGACGGTTGCGTATATAATCGTTCCATGCGCCAGCGAATCCTCGCTGAGCGTGGTGTCCGAACTCATATTGAAATCTCCGGCGTAACCGCCCGCTTCGGCGCTTGCAAAAATCCACGGCGCTTCGTAGGGATTCGCCGCAAGCGATGCGCTATCCGTGCTCAGGCAGCAAACCACGGTTCTCATTGTATTGTATGGCGTCGGCATCTGGCAGCTATAATTGATGGTGTTCGGCGCGATGATCTTCGAAATCCTGAAGACTGATCATATCCGTTGGTGGCTCCGACATTGTGACGGTTGGAACTTTAGTCGTATCGCTCACATTCACCGTATCTGAAAAAGATTCCACTGTGCCAAATCCCGATTTCGTAAAGATGAGAGAATAATTCCCATCAATAAGATTTGGGAAGCTCCATGCGCCGGCTCACGGGTGTGGCGATTTCGGCGGTCACGTCAACTTCCTCTGTTCCATCTTCCACCAATGAGTCCGGCGCATGGAGCTTCCCAAATCTTATTGATGGGAATTATTCTCTCATCTTTACGAAATCGGGATTTGGCACAGTGGAATCTTTTTCAGATACGGTGAATGTGAGCGATACGACTAAAGTTCCAACCGTCACAATGTCGGAGCCACCAACGGATATGATCAGTCTTCAGGATTTCGAGATCATCGCGCCGAACACCATCAATTATAGCTGCCAGATGCCGACGCCATACAATACAATGAGAACCGTGGTTTGCTGCCTGAGCACGGATAGCGCATCGCTTGCGGCGAATCCCTACGAAGCGCCGTGGATCTTTGCAAGCGCCGAAGCGGGCGGTTACGCCGGAGATTTCAATATGAGTTCGGACACCACGCTCAGCGAGGATTCGCTGGCGCATGGAACGATTATATACGCAACCGTCTGCGTGGCGGGTGAAGGAACGAATTACGGGTCGTTCAGCCGTTATTACAATCCGATCACGAAGCAGGAAGTGTATTCCGCGTTAGGGCCGCATTCGAGAATGTTATCGGTAATGGTTCCATGAGTACCCCCTCACCTAACCTCTCCCCCTGCTGGGGGAGAGGAATAAGAAAAAATTTCCTCTCCACCAGCAGGGGAAGAGGCTGGGTGAGGGGTCTGGCAACTATTTTACACGTTTCTCGTTAGCAGAAAGTCAAAACCTTTTATGCATATGAAGTACATCTTTCTTCTCTTTTTTTGCATCTTCTTTTTTGGTGTTCACCCTGTTGTTGCGCAGGAACTCGATGCGCGCGTCGATCTGAATCTCACGGCGCTCAGCGATGCCGACCGCCAAGCGTTTGGGAACTTCAAGCACGATGTCGAGGCGTACCTGAACAGCAATAGCTGGACGACCGATTTCTCCGGCGAGCGCATCAAGTGTTCGTTCCAATTCAACATCATGACGAATAACGGCGGCGATTATACCGCGCAGCTCTTCATCAATAGCACGCGACCGCTGTACAAAAGCACGGAGCGCACCACGATGGTCAACTTGCTCGATGGCAGTTTGGAGTTTACCTACTATCTCGGTCAGGCGCTGCAGCATGGAAATAATTACCGGCAGTTGGAAAGCGTGCTCGATTATTACGTGTATGTTATTATCGGATTAGATTACGATTCCTACAAAGCGCAGGGGGGAACCTTATACTTCCAGCAGGCGCAGACCATCGCCGTCATTGCGAATTCCGCCGGTGGAACCGGATGGCAGGAGGATATGACGAGCATCGGAACTTATACGCGCGTTGGCTTTATCAACGACGCCATGGACGCCAATAACCGCGCCTTCCGCGATATGATGTTCATGTACCACTACGATGGCCTCGATCTGCTTTCCACCAAGCCCGACGATGCCCGCGATGGTATTGGCACTGCGATAGATTCCCTCGTTACCTTAAAGCACGAATCCTCTGCGGCAGACCGCAGCGTGTTCCTTCGCGCGTTTTTCGAAGCAAAATATCCGGAACTTACCGATCTTTCGCGCCTCTTTCCGGATAATCTCTCCATTTATTTCCAGAAGCTCGAATTTTTAGATCCCACCCACGCTCAATATTATTCGGATGCCCTGACGAAAATTCAGAATGCTGCGAGTAGTGGGAGTGGAAATTAGCTGTTTTATGAAAAAATACGCTATTGTATTCCTAGCACTATTCAGCTTTTTGCTTGCGTGTGATGCGCGTGGGCAGGGAAGCTGGGCCGAGGATTCGACAAATGGATTTATCCCTGTTGGCGCTGCTTGTTCCTGCGTTCTAAATGGCAAAATTTATGTTATAGGAGGGAGTCCGTATTATCAAGGATCTACGAATGCGGTTCAAATTTTCAATCCCATTACTCATCTTTGGAGCCAAGGGACGAGCTTGCCACTTGCGACCATCTACCTTAGTTGTAATGCCTTGAACGGGAAGATCTATGCTCTCGGAGGAATTTTGGACACTTCCGTGTCTCTTGCTTCGACGACTGTAGAGATTTTTGATACATCAACGAACACATGGAGTGCTGGCCCGCCGATGCCAACCGCCAGAAATTCCCAGACGTCGAATGTTGTGAATGGAAAAATATACGTATTCGGCGGTTATGGGAATGTTAATATTTCTGACTTACCCCTGACCTCCGTCGATGTTTTCGACCCTTCTGATAGTCTATGGAGTTCAGCCCCACCAATGCCATCTGACCGATCCTATTTCACTTCGTGCGTTGTGAATGGAAAAATTTATTTGATAGGAGGCATGGGCGATAGCGACCGTACTACCGTTGATATTTTCGATCCGGCCTCCAATGCATGGAGTGCTGGGCCGCCAATGCGCATGGGACTCAGCGATTGCACTTCGAGCGCGGTGAATGGTAAGATATATGTCACGGGTGGTATTGGTGAGTATGTAGATTCCAAAGTGCTGGAAATTTTCGATACTTCTATCAATACCTGGAGTACTGGGCCTGACATGCCAACCGGACGAACCGATTTGACCTCGTCAGCAATCAATGGAAAGTTTTACGTGCTTGGCGGCATAGTAGGTTCTGTTGCATCCGTGAGCACCAACGAAGTATTCACTCCAGGTCCGTTAGATGCTGTGAATAGTTCCGATGCACATGCAAGCGATAGCTTTCAAGTGTTCCCAAATCCTGCATCGGGTAATTTACAAATTATGGGCAGCGAAGCGGGAACCGTTCATCTCTTCGATCTCATGGGCCGGGAGCGCATGAATGCCGCGACGAATAGCACAGATGCTACGCTGGATGTCTCGCACCTTGAAGCGGGAATGTATTTTCTGCGGTTGGGGAGTGAATCCGCGAAGGTGGAGATCGCACATTAGGGATTTAGCTCCTGTAGGAGCGGCATATTAGGGGCCGAATAATATGTCGCTCCTACAGAGCTTTAGCCCGATTTGCGTATCCTGACCCCCGGCTCACGCCGGGGGCTACAAATATATCGCTCCTAACGGAGCTTATCACGGCATGAGCCGCACCATCAGCATTTCCATGAGTAGTTCATCGCTGGCGTGTTTGCGGCGGGTGAGGGCTTCGGTTTCGAGAATGGCGGCTATGGCGGCGTCCAACCGTGCGCGGGAGTAACGCCTTGCTTGCGCGATAATTTCCTTCGCAAAATACGCCGCTCCGCCGCGCAGTTCCAGCGCCTCGGCGATGGCGCGTTCGTTCTCGCCTTTTGCCGATAGTTCCCGCGCAATAATAAGCTGCTCGACGAAGCGCGAGAGCATCACGAACATAAATTGCTTTTGGTCGCTGCCCTGATCGAGCATTTTCAGCGCGATCGTGATGGCAAGCGATTTATTCGCCGCGCCGATGGCTTTCGTCAACTCGAACACATTATTTTCCCGCGATGCGCCGACGACTTGCTCCACATCTTTATCGGTAATTTCTTTTCGATCTGCGCCACAATAAATAATGAGTTTTTCGAGTTCATTCGCAATGGCACGAAGCGAAACTCCGAGATAGCTGACAATTAGCCGCGCAGCTTCGGAGGTGAGGGTACGCCCAAGCGATTTTGCCCGCGCGCTTGCCCACGCGGTGGCTTCGCCCTCTTTCATCTCCGGAAATTCGACGACCTGCGCTTTTTCGCTCAATTCCTTAAACGGCGATTGATTTCTGGCTCCGAATTTATCGAGATCGAAAATAAGAATGCAATCCGGATTCGGCTGATTGATGTAGTGCAGAAGGGGATCCTCGCTGCCAGCGGATTTTTTCTTGCTTTTCGAGGCTGTGCCCGCCGGTTTTGCGCGGAGAATTCGTTCAGCTTCGCGGACGATCACGAGCCTTCGCTCGGCCATCATCGGATAGGAGCGGGCAAGCGAGATCACCTGATCGATGCTCGTTTCCGGGCCATAAAGCACATCGCAGTTGAAGGAGCGAATGGCCTCATCGGGCACAAAAATCGAGGGCGCGGCGTGCAAAAGCTCGCTGCGAAGGAAATCTTCCTCGCCGTGTAATACCGCGACAGGCCGTGCTTTTCCGGCCTTCCATTGTTTCAGAAGTTCATCCGTGGCAGCCATATCGAATTTTTTTCGTATCTTTGTACATTCTTTTTCGTATATTTGTAGATACTTTTATGCGTATCTTTGTACGCTCTCTGAAATGGAACAATCCGCGTTAGAGTTCTCCCGTCCAGTTCGTTGGATGCGATTGCTCCGTAAAATCACGGAGGGATAAATATGGTTTTCATGCAGAGCGTTCAAAAATTTATTAATTTCGCGTTCGATTCTTGCAGGCTCTTGGGAAGAAAAACAGGATATTACGTAAAAATAATGTAATTTTTCAAAATTGCGCGGCACACGATTTGCTTTACCAGAGTTTGAAAATATCAGTTTTAAAATAAACGACCATGCACTTTATCACCGATCAGCAAGACGATACGACGATCTTCCGTTTGCGCGAAGAGCGGCTCGATTCGCGGAACGCGGGTCAGCTCAAGGCGGAATTCCTGATCCTTGCGCAGCCGGATATTCAGAACCTGATCGTCGATCTGAGCGAAGTTCGCCATGTCGATAGCGCGGGGCTTTCGGCGCTGCTATTAGCGCAGCGCCAGATGACGGTGCATGAAGGCGAACTCCGGCTTGCCGGCGTGACCGGCGAGGTGCTTTCGCTCCTCGAAATGACGCAATTAGATCGCGTCTTTAGAATTTTTAATACGGTTAACGAGGCCCTTGCCGCGCCGCCCATCTTCCGTGACGCTTGGGAACGAAAAGCGTGGGAAGAAGAGCACGCGAACGGGGAAATTGTAACAGAAGATGAACCACACTCAGGAGCCGTTCGTGCAGCAGCCATCGCCGCCGGAGGTTCCTTAGGAGTAGCAGCTTTAGCACAAATTATTATGAATACACCAATGGACGATGAATTAGAACTACCCTCCCTCTATGCCCTTGGCGATGAAGAGGATGATGACGACGATGATTTCGAGGACGACGACTTCGACGACGATCTCGAAGACGATGACGACGACGAAGAAGCCGAAGAGGCCGAGGACGCCGATGGCAAAGAAAAGCCGGAAGGCGAAGAAGTCGTTGAACCCGACGACCTCGATGAGGATTTCGAGGATGACGATTGGGACGACGAAGAATTAGATGATGACGAAGAAGACGATTACTAATTCAATTAAGAATTAGGAACGAGGAATTAAGAATTGGGGGAATTCCGATGCGTTTATTTAGCGAGTCGGTTTTTCCCTATTTTTGCTTCCATAACTTTTTTGAAGGGATAATTTTATGGAAATCGAACAAGTCTATCGAACGGCTTACGACGCCTTTGCACATGCGCTCGACCAAAAGCTAACCACGCCGGAAACGGACGTATCCATCGCGCCGAAATTCTATCACGGCACGATGGAACTAAAGCCGCGCGACCCTTCGATGCAATCGAAGGAAGTGGATATCGAAGTGTTTTTCAAAAAGATCATTTCGCTTCGAAATAATCTGCGCGTTTTAGAGCAAAAGATCAACAGCAGCGGCCTTGAAGAAGCAGAAAAAGTGGAGTTACAAGGCTACATCACCCGCTGCTATGGCAGCCTGACGACGTTTAATGTATTGTTTCAGGAACCCGAGGATCGGTTTGTGGGATCTTCGAAAGAAGGGTAGCGCACACTTTAGTTTGCGTTATAATCTATCTAACCAATATCCGGGCTTACGTCTATGGTGGCGAATGGAGAGGACTACAATTTCTTCGCCTTGGACTGAATAAAGAACGGAGTATGGGAACCCTATAAGTGGCTTTTGCCGAATACTGTCGTGATCGGGAGGATAACGATACGGAGCCTTTGCTATCTCTGGATATGCGGCCTCTACTGTATCGATAAAACGTTCGGCGGAAACCGGCGACGCCTCATCCAGATAATACTGAAGCGCTTCCGCAATATCGAGATCGGCTTGCGAACGAACGGTTACTACTATCCGCGCGCGCGTTTTGCGTCCTCGATGGTGTGCCGCGCGCGCGCAATCGATTCCTCAGGGGTAACGCTGGAGCCTTCTCCGCGTTTATATTCGTCGAGCCGACGTCGAGCTTCAGCGAATCCTTCCTCATCAATATCAGAAGTCCATTGCTGTTCGATTTCCTCCACTAATTTCCCCTGGCTTTCGCGATCCAGTTCCAGCACTTCACTGCGGATTTCTTCAAACGTTCTATCCATGTCTTTTTAACTCAAAAGATGGGGGCATAGTGCCGGAAGTATTAAAGTTGCGTTACCGCAATCCTTCCAGCACCACTTCCAACTCGGCTTCGGATTCGCACAACACTTGCCGGCCTTTCGAGCCATCGAATAGTAACGCGATTAGCTTTTCACTTCAAAAAGCATATCGTGCAATGCGCGTGGAGATAGAATTATTATCGGAGGGTTGACAAGAACAAGCAAATCCTTATCGCCGGATACGAGGAAGTCGGATCGAGATGCGACGGCCGCAGAAAGTATCGGAACATCGGTAATATCTCGTATTGGAAAATCAAGAGTTCCATAAGCATCGATGATTTCACAATTGCTTATTAACTGTTCCCTGATCTCGGCAAGCTCACGTTTTGTCGCGCCAACCTTCTCTTTAAGATTGCGTTCAAGTTCCTCGATCACATACGTCGAGATAACGATGGTATGGCGTAAGCTGCATTCTCGAAAAATTTTGAGACACAGGCCGGGGTAACCGAATGCGCTGAATAAGACATTCGTATCGAAGAATATTCTCACGAGATCGCATTGAGGAAATCATCCTCATTCACGAAGCCTCGCTCTGCGGCGGGTTTGCTGAGTGTAGTATTCATATCTTCCATCCAGTCGATAAACAGCCTGCGTCGCACTGCATCGGCAGCAATGGCTTCGGGCTGCTTATGCTCGCGGTGAGAAAGCTCCAACAGGCGGCTGTTGGTGCGGTCATCGAGCTGAATGGTAAGAGATGTCATGTTAAAACAACCATTGTGGGAGCCAAAAAGGTTGCGTTACCGCAATCCTTCCAGCACCACTTCCAACTCGGCTTCGCTTTCGCAGAGCACTTGCCGGCCTTTGGAACCATCGAACGCACCGACGATCGCGGCGGCTTCTAATTCATCCATCACGCGCGCGGCGCGGGAGTAACCAATTTTTAGTCTTCGCTGCAACAGCGATACGCTTCCTTGCTGATGGCGCACAACTGTTTTTGCCGCTTCTTCGAACAGCTCATCGCGATCATCGGCGTCATCTATTTCTACTTCATCATCGTCATCATCTTGGCGGAGCGAGGGCAGCGTCCACGGGCGCGAGTAACTTAATTTATCGCCATCCTGCATGGCAACCGCATCAATCATCGCTTCGACTTCTTCAGTCGAGATATACGGTGATTGCAAACGTATCGGTTTCGGAGTTCCACTCGGCTGATAGAGCATATCGCCATTGCCCATCAACTGATCCGCGCCCATGACATCGAGAATAGTTCTGGAATCCACGCGCGTTGCAACTTGATACGCCATGCGCGCCGGAAAATTCGCTTTGATGACGCCCGTGATGACATCCACCGATGGCCGCTGCGTGGCAAGAATCATGTGAATACCGACCGCGCGTGCCATCTGTGCGATACGGCAAATAGGTTCCTCGATCTGTCTCGCTGCCGTTATCATGAGGTCCGCAAGCTCGTCAATAACGACGACGATATACGGCAAATGATAATGCTGCTCCTCCTGCGTGGAGCGCAGCTTGCCTGCCGCAACTTTGATATTGTAATCTGCGAGCGAGCGCACGCCTGCTTTTGCAAGTTTATCGTAGCGGCGCTCCATTTCGATCTCGACTGCTTTCAGCGCAAGCACCGCGAACGCGGGGGTGGTAACTATATCTTCGCCTGCCTCGGGAGAAACGATGAGATAATGTTTGCGTAACTTTTTATAGAGCGACAGCTCGATCTTTTTCGGATCGACGATCACGAATTTCACATCGCGCGGCGATTTCGCATAGATGAGGCTCGCAAGAATGCCATTGACGCCAACGGATTTTCCGGAACCCGTCGCGCCCGCGATAAGCAGATGCGGCATTTTGTTCAGATCATCGACATAGACATCGCCGGAGATCGTCATGCCGAGCGCGAGCGGAAGATTCATCTTCGTGTTGCGGAAACTCTCGCTTTCGAGCAAGGAACGAATACGAACGATCTTTGCGGTGTCGTTCGGGATTTCTACGCCAATGGTTCCGCGTCCCGGAATGGGAGCGATAATGCGAATGCCGCGCGCTTTCATCGCAAGCGCAATATCATCCGTCAAGTTTTCCACGCGGGAAACCTTCACGCCTTCTGCCGGAGTGAATTCGTACAGCGTAACGACCGGCCCCGGTGTGACGGTGATATTTTCGATCTCTACGCCGAACGTGGCAAGTTTATCGCGGAGCAAGCGGCCTTTTTTTGCAAGCTCTTCGTCGTTGGCGTCGAGCGCGTCTTTCGGATCGGCGGGCGTGAGAAGTTCCACGCTTGGGTTCCGGTACTTCGTCAGCATTTCCAGATAGGGATTTTCAGGAACTACCGGTCGCTGGCCTTCTTCGTAGAAAAGATCCTCGCCAATTTTTGGGGCGCCCCATTCTGTTGCAAGGACGGTTGGCGGAGGAATGAGAATTTCGTCCGATATAGAATGGGGGAGTGCCTCGTTCGAAAGCGTCTTTTCATCGCCGAGCAATACCGGCGCGGATGAACCGGTTAGTTTTGGCTCACGCGTGATTCGTTTCAGAGGTTCGATTACATCTTCGGACGAATCGATATTCTGAAGATCTGACGACAATGGTTCCGTAGGGACGTGCTGCGCACGTCCCTCTCCATTGGCTGCAAGTTCAAGATTAGAAATTACTTCGTCTGCGGATGGCGCTTCGGAACTAACTATGGTTGTGTTATTTGTAACAGTTTCTACCTGCTTGTCTTTTTCATCCTCGTGATCGAGCGCGCCGTTTGTCAATCGGCTGAAATGCCGAGAATTCGTTCCAAGTTTTTCTTGCCCGTTGCGCGTCAGGCGCGGGATGGGCGCGTTTTCCTGCCGCTTTACCGGACGCACTTTCAGCAGAGGTTGATATTCTGCGCGGGGAGCGGGGATTTCTTCCATAGCAGAAACGGGAACGGTTGTCGGATCGGCGATTGGCGATGGAGCCGCGACGGGCGGTGCTTCTGCGGGCGGAGCAGCTTTTGCCTGCGTGGGACTAATGGGTCGTATGGGACTGATAACGGGAACCTGTGTGGCTGGTTCCATAGCATCAGCTAACATTTCTGTCGTTTGCGTCGCTTCCATCGTTTGAGCCTGCTCCGCAGCTTTCGCTTCTTCTTCTAATCGTTCGGCTTCGCGGCGTTCATCTTTTGCTGCTCGGCG
Source organism: Ignavibacteriota bacterium (assembly GCA_963794025.1). GTDB lineage: Bacteria > Bacteroidota > Ignavibacteria > Palsa-1295 > Palsa-1295 > PALSA-1295. The sequence goes on along the minus strand of CAWCCK010000039.1, from coordinate 3,009 downwards.
GACTTCGCGCTGTTCCCAGAATTCGATGATCTTTCTGCGCGACCACGTCACCAAAAATTCCCACCAGCCTTTTAAGCGATGAAACGTCTTCTCAATATCGAGATCGATCGAGAAGATGAGCATGACGATAAACGCTGCCGCATAAATAATGAACGCGCCCGCGCCGCCGATGGCGCGGGTAAATGCTAATCCGAGGAATTGCCCGACGGAACCCGACCACTCGCGCGGAAGCGTCAGGAAATTCGATGCGGTTCCCATCGTTGCGCTGAAGAGGATCGCCGTCAGCAGGAAGAACGTGGTGGCAAGCGTCAGCCGGCGGCGTTGTTTATAGGTGAAGCGGAAAAACGCAAGCGACCACGCGCCGAAAAAGATCGGATACAGCACCGCTGCATAGCCGATCGTTTTATTGATGAGAAAATTAGCGAGCATCGCGCCGATAAGGCCGAGCCAATTTTTCGCTTGATCGGCGCTTGCGCGGACGGCATCGCGCACGGGGTCGGGCGTATCGCCGTGGGGAAGGAAAAGCGAGGGCAGATCGCCGATGCGCGTTTCGGAGCGCGAGGCATCGTCCGGCGAATAACTAACGATGGCAAGCAGAACAAGTAATGCCGCAACGATACAGCAGAACCCCAACACTTGCCGCTGCTTGACGAGCGAATCCGTTTTTTGCTTGGGAGCTTTTAGCGGCAGCGCCATTTGCTCAACTCTCTGTGGGGCAGGCTTCCTGCCTGGACCTCGCTTTTTTTGTTCTCCGCGCTCGCGGTTTCGGCGGCTCATCCACCGGCTGCATGATGCGCGACTGACGTTCTGCGGCGGCTGCCTCGCGCGCTTCTTCCGAAAGCCGTTTCGGCATCGGACGTGCACGCGGAGTCAGGGTACCGGCTCGCATTGGTTTCGCAGCGGCTCATCATCATCTAAAAATGCGACGGAGGGAGAGCCGGCCGTATAGCGATCTATCATTCATCGATGAACCGTCTTCCTCCGCAAAGCGCGTGACGGAGCCATTCCGCGAAATGCGGATCGGCGGAGTAGGTTCCTGATCGTAATCTTCCATTAATGCCACGAATCGTTTCGAATTACGAATTACGAATTTCAAATTACGAATGAGGGATCCTTGCCCCAATTCTTCATTCTTATTTCTTAATTCTTAATTGAACTTGTGGGTATAAAGGGGAAAAAGTGGGAAATGGTTTCAGGGTTGCAGGCTGTCCTAAAAAATTCTAAGAATGAATGTAACTTTTGGGCTTCTGGCGTGTCGTACAACAACAAGGAATTTGGCTCGCTGAATATGGCTCGCTGAATATGGCTCGCTGAATATGGCTCGCTGAATATGGCTCGCTGAATATGGCTCGCTGAATATGGCTCGCTGAATATGGCTCGCTAATATGGCTCGTTCCAGGTATTTCACGATGTTCCGCATCGGCGTTTCCCTCGCCGGTCTTTTGATGTGCCTTTCTGGCGCACAGGCTCAGGCGTGGAAGCAAATCGGCAGCCTTCCCCCTGCTTCAGACCTTCGTTGTGCCTATTTCTGGGATACCGCACATGGCGTTGTTGCAGGAGCAAACTACATTTATACCTATCGATCGGGGGTATGGGCGCAGGCGTCTTATCCGGAACAAACCGATACCTTCAAGTCCCTTCGGCTGCTCAATGGCGTAAACCTCTATGCCGCGAGCGGAGTAACGTGCGTATGGGAATCGACCGATAGCGGAGCAACGTGGCAAAAAACTTCGGCACTCTTGCCCAAAGCCGATGATATTTATCTCGACACGACAGGGCATATTCGGGGAATGAATGTCAAGGGTTCAGGAATGATGCAAGGATCGAAGTTTGCGGAAACGCATGCGCGTGAAATACCGGCCTAATAAATTGGAGTGAGCTGAAATGGTTTCAGGCTTATTTTCCATTTAAGTATTTCTTTAAGAAAGCGATTTTTTTTTCTATAAGCGAACCAACACCTAATCAACGGCGGTTTCATAAACGAAATTTGTGAGCACCAGTCTCACTTCGTTTTGCAATGGACTATAGTTCACACAACGAGCCTTGCAAAACATGATACCCCGTCCGAGGGCTTGCGATTGCGATTTTTGCGATAACGGTATTTAGAACAAGGAATGCAAAAATGTCGTCCGGCATACATAGCAATCGAACCTTCGAGACCCGGCTGAGCGCGGTACGTTATCTCTTTGTAATCCTCCAATTTTTTCGATCAAAGTTTCTCGCCTTCGCGGCGCATGACCGATCGTGCGTTTTCGCATGCGCGAAAAAAACAGGGACGTTCCGTATCATGGCCGCACGCTCCTCTCGGAGCGTGCGGCCTTTTTTATTATGAAACGAATTATCATTCAAACAATCGGGATATTTATAATCTTAGCTGCTTGCCATTCCGAGGCTAGCGCTCAGGCGAATTTGCACTGGAAAAAAATATTCTCGTTGCCATTTGGCTCTTCTGCAACATGCGGGCATTTTTGGAATGATCACCACGGGATTGTGGGCGTTGTCGGGAACCCTTCAATATTTTACACTAATGACGGGATAAATTGGTTCCAAAGCCAAAGCCCTCCTCCACCACAAGATGGTCAACCAAGTGCGATCTTCATGAAAGATACTTTAACTGGATGGATCTCATTCTTTAGCTATTCCGCAGGTCCTGTTTTGTTCAAAACAACAGATGGTGGCGTAACATGGAATGCTGTTTCTGGCTATGTTTCTGGCGGTCATCAACCGGCTCCAGCAGGTTACATCGATTATCCATCTGGTATATGCGATATTTCAATTGCCCCTGTGGATGGTTCCTTGATCCTTCCGTCATGGGGAAAACAATTTACGTTCCCGAATCAAGATGCGGAAACAATTGCGTGGGATAGCGCCGGACTTGGGTTTATTGGTGGGAATGGCCTTTGTTGGGTTTCATCGAACGGTGCGAGTTCATGGGAAAATACAGGCAATGGCGGAAGTTGGGGAACATTTTTGTCGTCCGATTGGAAGGCATTCATTGCTGCACCCGAA
>CAWCCK010000038.1:0-5031 GCA_963794025.1 Ignavibacteriota bacterium | reverse complement strand
TTCACACACGGCCTTTGGATTGTTAGTACAAAGATCATCTGCGCTTACGGGAAGGATAAAATCGTTCTGTCCTTCCATCGTTCGAACATACTGATATGCAGCGGGCCAGTTCGTGAACGGTCGCGTCGTAAGATTGTGCGCGTCGCTTGCAAGAAAACTGATGAGGCCGCATTCCAGCAGCAAGATCGCGCACTGCTGATAGGTCTCACCAAGTTCCCCGATGAGCGAGCCGGTCGTTAACTGCAAGCGTGCGCCTTGCCGCACGAATTCCAGTGCCAACAATGGGTTTTTTATTACGCCAATGTTTCGTTCCGGGTGTGCAACGATCGGCGTAATGCCGCGCAGCCGGTATTCGAACAGCAATTGGCTGAAGTATGGCGGAACCTGTTCGAATTCTAATTCCAGGAGAATATATTTCGACCTTTCATCCACCGTAAATTCCGGGCGATCCACGACGGAATGCGTTTCCGAAGTAACGCGCACTTCCCCACTCAGGTGAAGATCCATATCCGGCATCATCGTCGCCGATGCGTCGAGCACTTTTTGGAATGCCTTTTTATGATGCTCGTGCCGAGGGAGTTCATCGGCATTACCTCGAATGTGCGGCGTCGTTAAGATCGAGGTGACGCCGCAGCGTTTTGCTTCTTCGATCATCGCAAGCGACATCTCCAGCGAGACCGCGCCGTCATCTACACCGGGAACGATATGACAATGAATATCAACCATCGTTTGGGAAAGGATGAGGGATAAATGGCGCATGATCGGTCATGCTTGAAGGATGAGGGTTTTGATCCTGCTCTTTCAGATTTCTTGCTGATCCGAAAGAAATTCCCTCTTTAAAAGGAAGCCAAGTCCTACAAGCGTGATGGAAATGTAACTTAGCGCGTGTGTTACGATGGCGTAGGCTGTAGCAATAGCAACGGGAACCCCGAAGATGGAGGCAAGTCCTGTTTTGATGAGAAAATGATACCCACCTGTTCCGCCGGGAGTAGGGATGGTGAACGCAATGCCGGAGAGCGTGAGTAGAAGAAACGCATCGCGCAAGGTAAGCGCGGACATTGCAGGGTCATCAAACGCTTGCAACGAAACGAACATGGAAATGCCATAGAGGATCCAAATGCCGGCAGTTCCCACAATAAGCGGCAGGATCGCGGACTTTTCTAATCCACGAATGCCGCGCGAGAAATCGCGGGCCATTCCTTTTATTTTCTCTGCCCATTTAGCTGGAAGCGGTCGCGTGATAATGGTAACCATTTGCTCCGTTCTGCGCTCGCTGAAAAAAACAAGGATCAGCGAAATGAGCAAAATCAGCATGACCGCCAATCCCCACAGCACATCGCCATTGAACATTGGGAACACATTCGTTACGCGCGATTGGAAAGAAACAAGGGAAAAGACAATGAGCGTGGAAAGCGCCAGCACATCGGCCAGCCGCTCGACGACTACCGTCGCAAGCGTACCTGCCATGGGAATGCTTTCGCCGCGTGCCATGATATACGGGCGCACAAGTTCCCCGGAACGCGGAATAAGATTGTTCATCGCATAGCCTGCGATCGTGGCTTTGAAGGCAAGCCATAAACTGGTGTGCTGCTTGAGCGGACGCAACACGATCCGCCACCGAAGCGCCCGAACTCCATGCGAAAGGAACATGATAAGCAATCCGCCGAGCAGTGGAACCCACCGCGCGCGGCTCATCGCATCCAGCGACGCACCCAGATCCTGCCCGCGAAACGCAAGATACAGCAAGCCACCGGTTACGATGGCAATGGCAGCATATTTCAAAGCCGGGTTTTTCAAGGATGGCAAGGTAGCATACTAACCACGCGGGAACGCATCTCGTTTCGTACCTCCAGATCTGAAGATCGTTTATTTTTTCATCGGAATATAGGTGAGGGCGTGGACGACAGCCCGGCGGGAGAAGCGTCGCCATCTCTTGCGTCTTTCATAGATTGAATAATGCTCGGCTGCGAAGTTCCCGATGCACCGCTTGCGCCGCCTAATTTTACGAACCGCGCGTGGCGGAACCGTGCGCACCTTCGATCGTGTAAATATACACACCCGCTGGCATTCCGCTGAAATAAATCCGCTGCTGTTCCGCGCCGCCGTATAGCTGAATCGGCCCATGCTCGAGTTTCCTTCCCAGCATATCGTAAATGCTGTATTGCCCATCCTCCGACACCGGCCACACAATGGTTGCCACACTCCATAGTTGAGCGGGATTTGGAGCGAATGTGATTCCCGCGCCATTCTCCTGCGGAATACTTTTCACATCCGAGAACTGTGGATTAAGATGAACGGGAATGTTTTTCGAACCGTAATAGAGCCAAAGTGTTCCTGATTCATCGGAGCCGATGTTGCTTCTGGCTCGGCTCAACAGAAAGTCTTCGAGAGAATCATTATTCGCGGTAAGCGTATCGCCTTGGCTTCCCGCCACAGAAACATTCCAGATATCGATTTTGTCATCAAGTGCCTGACCCATCACATAAAAATTATCTGTTTGGTCATCGACATCATAGCCACCAGCCGTGTAGAGGACATGGTTTCCAGTTCCGGTCATATCCCCAGCGTCAGTTATGCTATATGGCCATAAGTAATTACTATTAAAAGGATTCGTAATCACAAACGCCGCGCTGTCGAGCGTCAGTCGATGGGAACCGAAATCGGAACCTCCTCGAAACATAAATAAGGAAGTTTTAAGGCTATCGGTCGATGCCTTAACTATGAAATCGACCGAGTGGTCGTTTGCTTTCTTCGGAAATACAGGCATGGCAAATGTGGGAAGAGCGCCTCCGAAAGGCCCGAACTGATCCTGCCATCCCGCAAGGATCGTATCGTAATTGATTGCCTGTGCAAGATCTTCAAGGGAAAATGGTGGATTATTAGCATAGAAAAAGAAGTCGCCCTGATTACTACCAGGGGTGCCGAAATCGGATTCTCCCCCAATGATAACATCGGTCCAGGGTGTCCCGCGAAAATGTCCCGTAAGTACTTGCCGGTATGGAAAGTTTTTTAAATTTGGATATAATTGGCAGGAGGTGTCCTCATATACCGTATCTTTTTCATATAGCGCTGCGCCGCCCTTGAAAATTTCCAAACATGTTGTATCTTTCGTGTTATCAATCCAGCATCCATCGATAATATCCTCAACGGTATCGCTTGAAAAGTACCCCGCAAATGCGTCAATTATTCCAATACTCGATTTATTACCGGAGATGTTATTCCCGAGAAACGTAAAGCGCGATGAATCGTAGTTCCCATTGTCGTCGGCCCAATAAATGCCGTCCCATCCATTGAACATGTCAATGTGTGCCTGGTCCCGAAAATGGCCAAACGTGCAAAAGTCAATCGAGATTCGGTTAGTACCGGTGGTAGGTAACTTTTGAGCAGAAGCTTTCAATTGGTGAAGGTTAAAATTCGGTCCGGTTTCCACCTGCGCCAACGCGACGATCGGAGAAAGATTCCCAATAAAAATGTTGCCGTAGCTGCCATCCGGTTTCGGTCCCATGTTCTTAATGCCGGTGCCGCCAAGGTCCTGATTGCTATCGCTGCCAACAATCGTATCCATCTCCGAAAGATCGCCGATTTGCGGGAAATAGCAATTGCTGTCCAGTGAGGGGTTCTGAAACGGCGGGTTGCTTTGGGCGCATAGCGAAGCCGGGCCGCAAATACCGGCCCACGCGAGAACGATTAAAATTTTAAGATACCTCATATTACGAAGACCCGTAAAGGGTTGAAAGGTAACATCTTTTGGGGCATAAAAGTAAGGTAAAAATAAGTACGGCTTTAGGGAATTTCGAATGATCGTGCTCGTGTAGCACGGGGAATATATTCCCGGTGCTACACGAGCAATTATTTTCGATTATTTTCTGGAAACCCTTGACTTTGGCAATTTTATGTCGTATATTAGCACTTGCTTTGATGGGCACCTATATCAATTTTCAATTAAGAATTAAGAATGGGGGGGCATTGTTCATTGGAAATAGGCACCTATTGCTTATTGACAACTATCGAAACAGGGTTCGGAATTTGCTTCCGAACACAAATGCCGAAGAAAATCTTGCACTTTCTGAGAACAGCGTCGGAAATTGACTCAAAAAAGCTACAGTTTATGAAAAACAAATGCGTTTGCGCGTTTTTTCAAGAAGCATTCATAGCAGATCCGGTCTGCGCTCTGCTGTTCGTCGCAGGGATTCTTCGTGGCGATAGACGTCGATCTTTTTGTGATCGCCGCTGAGGAGGATTTCAGGGACGTGCATTCCTTCGAATTCGGCGGGACGGGTATAAACGGGGCCATCGAGCAGGCCATTTTGGAAGGAATCCATCAGGGCGCTTTCGGCATCGTGCATGGCTCCGGGCACGAGACGAACAATGGCATCGACGAGGATGCAGGCGGGAAGTTCGCCGCCGGTAAGGACGTAATCGCCGATGGAAATTTCTTTGGTGATCCATCGCTCGCGGACGCGCTCGTCCACGCCTTTGTAATGGCCGCAGAGAATGATGAGATTATTTTTCATCGAAAGCTGATTGGCGATGGGCTGCGAGAATTGCTCGCCATCGGGCGTCATGAAGATACGTTCGTCGTATTCGCGCTGCGCAGTCAATTCTTTGAAAATAGCGAAGAGCGGCTCGGGTTTGAGAACCATTCCCGCGCCGCCGCCGAAGGGTTCATCGTCGATCTGATGATATTTTCCCAAGCCATATTCGCGCAGATCGTGCGTAACTATTTCGATCACGCCCTTTTCGCGGGCGCGTTTTACGATGCTTTCGGAAAGCGGGCTTTCAAGCAATTTCGGGACGGCGGAGATAATATCTATTCGCATAAATGATAGTACAGACAGAGCAGTGAAATAAGTTCAGAAGTTGTACGTCTATGCGACATGACCACCCCCTTCCCCCTCCTTCTTAGGAACCACCGATCAAGTACGACTGTCATCCTGAGCGAAGTTCGTTCGACCGGAGGGAGAACGAACGTAGCGAAGGATCTTAACGATCTCGTTGATAAAGAAACAGATTCTTCACTTCGCACCTCTT
>CAWCCK010000037.1:0-96092 GCA_963794025.1 Ignavibacteriota bacterium | reverse complement strand
CGGCTAGCTGATGGGCAGGCGCAAAATCTTAGGCCCGTGGAGCGTCGCCTACGGCGCCGCATTTATTAAAAGTTCAACAATTTATCACCCCCGATTTTTTTGAAAATAAATTTGGGTTTTCTATTTTTAATTCTTTTTAATAGAAAATCAATCGAGAGCAGCAGACGAAGATAATTTGATTTAAACTGAGACACGCGCCGCACCAACACGCGCTGAGCAAAACACGCAACTTCAAAGCTTAAATTAAATCATCGAAAATCGATGATATCTTTTTCAAAAAAAATTAAAACACTAAACACAAACATTAAAAGTTAATCAACTCATCACCCCGCATCTTTTTGAAAAGGTAACCAACCCGAAAAAAATTTTTCAAAAAAAAAAGTAAGAGTAGTCGAACATTTTATTATATATTTCGAATGACAAACAGACAGACAGACAGAATTTCTCTATTATTATATAGATACTATTTTATATATTGTTTTATAAATTAAAATTATTTAATATTACTTTGTAAATTTAATATTAATTTTGAATAAAATATGTTTTATTATAACATTATATGAAACAAATTATTTAATAAAATTTATTTAAATATATGTGATATTAATTTAAAAACACCGAATTATATAATTTTTTACAATTAATAACATACTGCATTTGTTATTGAATGATTATAAAATTTAGAATGGGATCTGATATCATATACGACTCGTCACGATGAAATCATCTATTCCGCTTACAATTCGAATCGACCGCCGACAATTCGAGTATTCTACGATATTGTCATCAAAAGACGACCGGGATTCTATGTTATCGGCTATATACTTCCATGTTTTATTGTTATGGAATTGTCGATTATCGGTATTTATTTAGTTTATTATATATATATTTACAACTTTTTCAGGTCTATTTTCTCAATCGTCCGATTCCGGTCATCGATTCGAAAAGGTGACAATGGGTCTCACAAGTTTATTGTCATTGGCAGTCCTCCTTCTGATGATATCGGCCGATTTGCCGAAGTCGGGCGAAGGTCTACCTCTTCTCGGTAATCGATATATATTATTTACAATAATTTTTCTATAAATATCTTTTGTTAATAAACAAATAGATAATTTACAATTTTGAATAAATAAATTTTTAGAGATAAGTATTTTTTAATAAAATAATTTAAAATAAATTTATTTATGAATAATTATTTTAATCAATAAATAATAATTTTTCGATAAATAATAATTTCTGTAAATATATTTAATTATTATATTCTTTTCATTCATTTGAGGTATTTACGTAATGGTCGAAATATGTATCGGTGCAATCGCAACAACAATCGCCGCCTACGTGACACATTTGCAGAGTGGATGGGTTCATGCAAATTCGATTCCAAACTATTTACGAATATTTGAAAAAAACGGAGGAACAAAAGTTTTTGATTACAATTTTGTTAATTCGGCTCGAAACTATTCTCGTGATCGACGATTATTGTTGACAGGCAGTGTGGAGAAAATTTTATTTATTTATTATTTTAGATTTTTTAAAATATTTAAAATAATTTAACTTTTGAGGATCGAATCGATGATGATAATGATCGAAAATCATCAAATTCATCGATTGAACATAATAATTTGTGTGACAAATTGTTAATCGAATTAAGTGAATGTCGATACGAAATTGAGACAATTGTACGATCGATACGAATGCAAAAGCATCGAGACGAACTTCGACGTCAATGGGTTACCGTATGCAAACAAATCGACAATTATCTATTGATTATATTTTTATTTATAAATACGGCGTTGTTTGTCATTCTTTTACTGATCGGATATTGTTAAGTGATATGTTCGATTTACGACTGATTTTTGGTGTCGACAATTATTATTTTGATATAATAATAAGAGCTATTAAATGTGTAATAAATATATATAATTTTCTTGACTCTCACATACATTATTCTTATGTCAACTGTGAGACTTGAAAAATAAGAAATATGAAACCCGAGTGTCAATATATATTTTTAAAATAATAATCGATGTCCCTATCTATTCATTGCGATGCTGAATTCAACCAATTTTGCAATTATTATTTTCTGTTTTTTTACATCTTTAAATGCAATTATTTTCATTAATAATACGGATTATTATTATGAATCGACCGAATCGTCCGATGTCTATCGTCTATTTGATCGACTATTTTCAAGTTATAATAAAATTATTCGACCAGTGAGAAACGTGTCGACGACTACTGTTCGTCGAACTCAACAATGGACTGAGAGCGATCATAAATACGGTTTTTTGTGCCGCGATGCGGCCTGCGTCGAGTTTAGAAAATAATTCCCACTATTGCCGGTGGGAGCAATCACATAAAGGCCATCGCCCTGCGGGGTTTGCGCGTTGAAAAACTCGCTGTGGGCGTAGCCGAATTCGATGAGCGCGCCGTGGCCGAAATATTTCTGATCCTTGACGCTGGCGAAATATTCGTGGGTGTGCAGATTCGTCGTCGTCGAGACGGGATTCAAGGGCGCCAGCCCCACCCGGCCCTGATTGCTGACGTTCCCCAGAAAGTCGGCGAACAAAATATTGGACGGCGTCAGGTTCACCTGCGAATGGAGCAGGTTGCTGCCGGCCCACCCGCCGCGCGTGTTCTGACCGCTGGGAAGTCCGGTCACCAGCGATTGCGTGTATTCCGAATCGAAAGTATCGGAGAACCAGGCGCGTCCGCGGACAATCGGCCCGGAGACACCGAATCTGGGATACCAGTTTCCCAGGCGCAGGCCTTGCTTGATGTCGATACCGGGGATAAAGTTGGTCGCCGTGTAGTGGAAGGCGTCGGTGCCGTTTTCGGTGTTGACGCTAAGGGCGCCGGCCGAGCCTTTCCCGAATTCAGGCGATGTCCGGCCTGACGTCAGGTCCACCGAGCGAATTCCTTCGACGGCGAGAAGAATCTGAAACTGGCCGGTAATTGGATTCGTGATATTGAAACCGTTCAGCAAATAGTTGACCTGGCTTTCCGATGATCCGTTCACATGGAGAGTGCCGGAGGTGTCGGAGAGCACGCCTGGCATCAAAGCGAGCGAACTGCGCAGGCTGTGGCTATTGGCGAAAGGCATGTCGTTCACTTCCGTGCCGGTGAGTCGCAGCTGGCTTTGCGCCTGGCCGACGTCGACCGGGGATGGGTCGGCATGGACGTTCTCGGATTGAAATACCTCTCGGACATTGTTGATCACCAGCGTGATCTCCTGCGAGGACTCGACGTGCACGGGCCGGTCCCTAAGCGCGTAGAAACCCTCGCGCGAAACGCTGACGAGAAAGTCACCCGGTTTGGGCAACGCGATGGAAAACTGGCCGGTGGGACCGGTCTGCGTTTCCCGGGAAGCTAAAAGCGATGGTCAGGACTACTCTCCCAATAAAATCCAGCAAATTGACTCGCTGAACGCCGTTGCGCTTTACGATACCGGTTACCTTGTGCGCACCACCGATGGCGGGAACTCCTGGGTAAAACAGAATTTGCCTTATTCTTCTAATGATTTCGATGTTAATTTTTCCGACTCCATGACAGGAATTGTCCTGAGCGGCGACCCTGACAGCAACATCATGACCACTTCCGATGGTGGAACGGATTGGATACGATCTCCTTTTCAACCGATCTATTTTCAACCTATTCCAGCGGCCACCTTATGCCATTCCTATGGCGATGGAAAATTTATGGTCTGCGATTTTGGAGGTGTAACGATCTTCCAAACTTCGGATAATTGGGAAACTTTCGATTCTCTGCCGCCCATTTCTCCGTGGACCGACGATTCAGATGTGATCGGCTTTGGCGAGTGGCAATTTTATGGCACGGACACCATTGTCGCCTTTGGCGCTGCCGGTCTTGGGGCGCTTATTACGATCAGTACGGACGGTGGGCAAAATTGGACGAGAAGTAATGTTCCCAATTCCATCGTCTGGGATTTGCAATCCATGTCAGCACTCGACCGAAATATCGTATTTTGTTCGGGGACATCTGAATTTCCACATATTCTTTCAAGCACCAATCATGGCGTAACATGGGCTATCGATACATTTGCTTTCGATACATCGGGCTACTTGCCACAGCTCATTAATGGAGTTACAGTTACCCCGAATGGTCATGCGGTAGCTCTCTTGACGACTTCCATGATCGCTTTAGGGATTCCGGCAACCGATGGCGTTTCAGTTCCCGTTTCCTCAAATCAAGTGCTCTTTGTTTTCCCCAACCCCGCATCACAAACCATCACCTTTTCCTTGCTCGAAGAGGGAAAGGAAGCCATTGTAACGGATATACTGGGGAGGGAAGTTTGGCATGGAACCGTTCTCACAAGCGGCTCGCTCACGCTGGATGTTTCAACGCTACCGCCAGGGTTATATCACATAACCGACGGAACGTCTCGCGCGAAATTCGTGAAAGAGTAGTCTTCTCTACTTGTTATTTCCGCCCGGCGCTTCGGCAATGGCCTTATCGAACTTCTCTTTTTGTTTGGTTAGATCGGCGTAGAGCTTCTTATCTTTAGCAGCATCGAGCAAGCCGAGCGCAGAGCTTTCCACTTCGGATGCTTCGGAATTTTTTCCCATTTTATACAGCACTTCCGCGCGAGTATCCATAAACGATGCTTTATCCTGCGGGTTATCGGCAATTATAACGGCACGTTTTGCGTATTGTTCGGCTTTGTCGAGATCGACGCCTTTCTCCGCCGCCATCCATGCGAAGGAGTTGAAGGTCTGTGCATCTTTCGGATGGCTCATCGACCACAGATCCATGCGGCGCGCGGCATCATTGGGGTGGTCCGTTCGAAAATCGTAATTGATGAGGAATGAGTTTGCTTGTCCCGCATTGACATCATTCGGGAACTTCTGAATCGCTTCCGTAAGCGTTTTTATTTGTTCATCACCCGACGAGAGAAATCCGACGCCATACGTGGCTTCCGCATTTTGCTCGATAATGTTAGAATCGACCGTAGAATGAAGGGAGTTTAGCGCGAGCACTTTGTGAAATGCCGCAAGCGATTTCTCATTTTCGTTCTGTTGAGCATAATAATTTGCTGCGACGAGCCATTTTGTTGCGTCAGTTGTGGGATGCGCGCCTTCGACATCTCCGACCACCGCTTTTGCGCCACCGGCAGATGCTACTTCGAGCGAGCGCGCAAATTGTGCAGCGCCTTCATAACCAACCACGCGATCGATCTCTTTGCCATCTTTATCGAAAAAGACGATCGTCGGATAGCCGTTTACTTTGCTGGCTTTCGCAAGCGTAATGCCTTCCCCTTTTTCAGCGTCGATCTTCACGGAGATAAATTTCGCATCCGTGATCCTGCCGACATTCTCGTCGGAATAGGTATTTTTGTCGAGCGTTTTGCACCACACACACCACGTCGTATAAAAATCGACCATGATGACCTTATGCTCCTTAGCGGCGAGTGCTTTCGCCTCGTCGAACGAGATATTTTGGAAATGAACTTCCGCACTCGCTGGACGAATAGCGAAGAAGATCAAAAAAGCGGCAAGCAATGATTTTTTCATAAATGTAGTACGTTTGATTTTCAATTCCCGACCAAAACATTTGCGGTGCGTGAAGTGGAGCCATCTCGCATCACGACGAAATAGACTCCGTTCGCCATCTCCTGCGAAGAAAGTGAAAGCGTAGTAGCTCCGATAGGAACGCTGCTGTGATCAATTATACGCCCAAGGATGTCGAAAAGTTCTATCTGCGCTTCATTGCTAATAACCGGCGAAAAATTGAGATTCAAACTTTCACCGATTGATGTAGCATATAAAAACCCTGTCGATCCCACAGAGCTTTGTTGAACCCCTAATAACGGCGTGAGTGCGGTGTTTGTTACCTGCGAAATTGGAATGGCCTCCTGATCGAAGATCAGCGTGTCGATCGAATGGGCCATGCCGTCTTTCCAATTCACCCATGTGTCGAATGTTTGCGACCGCTGATCGTTCATAAGAACAAGCTGTTCTGTATCTGTACCGGAAACAGCCTTAAAGCGCAATGGCATCGTATAATGATCGGTCGAGTCTTGGGACTGCGAAACAGCGACGAAAAGTTCTGTGCTATCCGGCACATTGGTTGGTTGTGCCCAGTAGGTCCACTGAATATTATAGATCGGCCAATCGGGCTGGAAGATCCACTCATTGATGAACTCTTTTAAGTCCATCGGCGCAATGGCGCTATCGCGCACGGCAAGGAAATCCCGGAATTGGAATGTATTCGCGGTCGTGTAAGCAAAGGCGCTGGAATAATCGCGGAGGGTATTGAAGAACACGGTATCGTTATTCAACACGCGGCGCAGCATGTGCAGCATACAGCTTGGTTTATCATAGACCACCGCAGCGTACGGCCAGTTGAACATTTGATCGACCGGAGGGTTGTAGGTCGGAGCGGCAAGGCTGAAATAGAAGAATTCCCAAGCCTTACTCATAACATAATTTTCATACGCCGTTTCACCGCCCGATGCTTCTGCCCATAGCATTTCTCCGAACCGCGCGAAGCCTTCGTTGAGCCAAATATCCGCCCAGGTTTCGCACGTTGTTTTATCACCGAACCATTGGTGAAACAGCTCATGCGCGATGGTGGATTCGTCTGCACCATTGAGCACACCGCGATAGAGTGCCGTAATGGATTGATGTTCCATTCCACCAAAATAAAAGGAATCGAGCGGAACCTGGCTATATTGTGAAAAAGGGAATTCGCCGAATAATTTCGAATCGTATGCGATCATCTTCGGAGTATTTCGGAACGCAAAAGGCGCGCAGAACTTGCCACCGTTGGTATCCGGTGTGCCGTAATCCTCTTGCCACGCATAATAGTTAACGGGCACGCTGTCATTCGGATTCGAAAGGCGATGATACTCATCGTGCCATGTTACCCATGTGCTGGCATACGCTGCCATTAGGTACGTAACGATAGGCCGGTCGCTAACCCAGTTGAAGGTCAGCGATTGGTCGGAAATATCGGTATCGATGGAAAGCAGCACTCCATTACTTTGCGCCGTGTAACCGTTTGGTACGATAACGCTTATTGCCGCGTTTGCTTTGCTATACGGCTCATCGTTACAGGGCATCCATTTACGCGCACCATTGGGTTCGCTCATGGTATAAGCAATATCTTCGGGTATCGTACCGGAAGAAAATTCCGATGGTGTTCCTTTCGGATAAAAGAACATTCCCGACTGAGGATCGATCGTATCGGTCGTGTGTGTGTAATAGATACTTAAGCTGAGTTGGCTTCCGATCGCTTGTTCTGCCGGAGTGAGTGGAATAGCAATCGTATCGCCGATAATTGCAGGAGGGGTGATAGACTGTCCGTTAACGCTAACGGAATCGATCGACATTTCTGCGGCATCGAGCACGATCGCCGTCGTCGTACCGGTTACAACGACATCAATTTGATTGTGTCCGCTAAAAATTAACGTTTGTTGATCGAATACATTTCGCCAATCCATCAGCAGATCGTAGGAGACAACGCTATAGGGCCGCGTTGGCGGCTGAACTTGTGTTTGAGCAAAAGCAAACGTGCTCGAACACGCGAGCATTAGAAAACAGAGAACGACTTTTGACCGCATGAAAAGACAACAGCAGGGAGCGACAAGGGATTCGGCATTTAAAAGTTTTAAAATAAAAAAGCGCCGGGTTTGCCCTCCCGGCGCTAAATGTGAGAAGCTTTATTTCAGCTTAAGGTGAGAATTATAGTTTAGTTTGCCAAATCGCCAACGCAGGAAATATCATGCCAGTTCCGGAAACGTCCAAAACAGATAGTTTTTGGCATGTTAATAACATTCCTTGTCCGATTATGAGAATTCCTAATTTTATTTTGTCTCAAAATTGTACGAATATCAACTGGGAAATTGTAGATTCTTCGTGTTTATTCTCCTTTTTTTGGCACTCATTTCATTTTCAACCATCCCTGTTTCCGGTACCATTCGATCGTATCTCTGACGCCATCTTTCAGCGAAATCTTTTGTCGATAGCCAAGTTGCGCCTTCGCCTTTTCTACGCTGGCCGTCCAATGCGATTGAACCATATCCCGGCCTTTTTCCCAATTCAGCACGCTGGGTTTCGAGCGAAACATCGAGGTGAATTCCGAAATACCTGCCACGCTATACACCAGCGCATGCGGAAGTTTGAGCGTGAAGCCGCGCTTGCCAAGAATTTCGGATGTGAGATCGTTTACCTGACGCCAAGTGTAATGCTGTTCGGCTCCGATAAAATAGGTCTCGTTCTTTGCGGCATCTTGTTCGAGTGCAAGCACCACGGCATCGGCAATGTCGGAAACGTGCGCGAGATTGACCCATTTATCGCGCATTCCGATAAGCGGTTTCAATCGGTTATCGACGGTTTGAAAAAAGGTAAAGATAGCAGTATCGCGCGGGCCATAAATGGCGGAAAGCCGAAGAATCGTCACCGGAAAATCTTGTCGTGCGCGTTCGGCTTCTTCTTCTGCTGCGCGTTTCGATTTGCCGTAAGTGGTGATGGGGTGGGGCGGCGTGAGTTCCGTTACGGGCTGACCATCTAAAGATGGGCCAACTGCCGTTTGGCTCGAACAAAAGATGAATCTGGAAAGTGTGGGATTAAAACGGCGAGCCGCCTCGATCAGATTGCGCGTGGGAAGAAGATTCCCGTCGTAAAAACCCTGCTTTGTTTTTGCAGCGGTTACGCCGGCTACATGAACGATAGCATCGACGCCTTCGACAACCGGACGCAGCGAATCGACATCTAACATGTTTCCCGTGACAAGCTCAATGCGCGGATCGCCGAGCCACTTCAGGCTGGAATTCGCGCGCACGAGTGCCCGGACTTCATGCCCGCCAGCAAGCAGCCGATCCACAATATGCGAACCGACAAAACCAGACGCGCCTGTAACAAGGATTTTCATGCAGAATTAGGAATAGCTTCGGTGAGGAGAACTCCTGAGACGTTGCGAGAGCCAAAAGAATTCCCCAATGACCAATCATACATTTTATTTTGAACATTTAATAGACTTCGGCGTTTTGCATTCATGAAGCGCATTCATTTTATCGTAACCGGGCAGGTGCAGGGCGTTGGGTTCCGGTATTATTGTCAGGTGGAGGCGGCAACGCTGGGGCTTACCGGTTATGCAAGGAATTTGGCCGATGGCTCGGTGGAAGTAGAAGCGCAAGGTTCAGAAGTAGCTATCGAAACGTTTGAGAATGCGGTAAGGCGTGGGCCGCGGAGATCGACCATTCGGGAGGTTGCGCGAGAAGAACGCTCGATCATACCCGGAGAAACGAGCTTTGAAATTCAATGATGAGGCAGCGAGAGAGATGTCATCCTGAGCGGAGTTCTTCCGACCGAAGGGAGGAAGAACGGAGTCGAAGGATCTCTGGCAGGACAAGAGATTCTTCGACTTCGCAAATCTCGGCTATCGCCGAGATTTGCTACACTCAGAATGACAATGAAAAAGTTTTCCTCCCTATTACCCCGTTCTGCCGGATTAAAAATTCCTCTCGATCGCGGTTCGGAACATCGTTCGCCACGATTCCCAATTATGACCGTATTCTTCGTTCCACAAATCGATAGAGTTTGGAATGCCTTTGCTGCTCAAGATATTACCAATGGAGATACTGGCTTCGGGATTTTCACCCTCGCCCTGACCGGATAGAAAAAGTATCTGTTGCTTTTGCCGAAGATTATTTAGAATTGGGCCGGTGAGATGCGCGAGATAATCGTGCGGGGAATTAAAATACACGTCGTTATCGTGATAGCCGTTGGTATAGGCATTGAGATCGTAGTTCCCGGAGATACCGATGGTTCCCGCAAAGAGATTGGGCTGGCGCAAAAATAGATTGACCGCATGAAGCGCGCCAAGCGAAATGCCGGATGTGTAAATCGCCGGATGCTCACTCTGCATGTTCCGCGCAATGAAGGGAACGACCTCTTCTAAAATATAGCGATTATATTTGCTGTGACGAATCGCTTTTTGCCGGGGAGCTATCTCATCGTTCAGCCAGCTTTCACGGTCTATGGAACTAATAGTATAGATCTTGATGCGACCCGCATCGAGCATGGGCGCGGCGGCGGCGATGAGTTCATGCTGCTCGGCAGATAAAAAATTCTCGCCATCGAATGGAAAGAACAGCATCCCCGGCCCATAATGCCCATAGACGCAAATTTCCATGTGTGTACCGAGCGCGGCGCTCTTCCAGCCATCAATGTATCTTTCCATAGATGCAAAGATACGACACGCGGAGCGCCTGCGCTGAATTTCGAAAAAATCCGCTACGCTTTCACGATGCGCTGCATGGCACGATATTCACCGGAAACGATCTCGATATTATAGATACCTGTGGGAAGTGAGGATATATCTAACCGTGCATCCGAGGCGATTTCTTTCGTTAGGCACGTAACGCCAATAGCATTTTGCACGGTGACCTGAGCAGAACTCACGCTGGATGGCAGCGAAAAGTTCACAAAATTTTCGGCAGGATTCGGGTACGCATTTGGATTGCTCACAGGCGTTGTGCATACTCCATTTGTGAGCGAGGTGAATGTCCAGAAATCGTTATTTCCAAAGAGGGCTGTGTCTGCGGTACCGAAGTCAGTTCCCAACCCAACGAACGCTGCGGAGCTTGTCGCAACGCCGACGGCCCATCCGCGACCAAACGTGGTTGGGAATGTTGCAACCTTCGTCCAGCCACTATCTGTGGGGTTGTAGGAATAAAAATCGCTGAATACGGAGAGGAATTGCGTCTCTCCTAATCCTACATAGCCAAGCCCATTTAGGGTAAAGGCTATCGCTGCTTCGCGTGGCGCACCGGGAAAATTCGGCATTTGGTTCCAACTGTCGCCAGAAGTGTCATACTGCCAGAGCAAGGAATTCTCACCGACCGAGCTGTATCCGGTCGCTATATATCCAAAGTTCCCAATTGCGAAGGTGGAACTGAAATAAGTATAGTCAGGAAGATCGCCGAGGGTATCCCAGGTGTTGCTGGATGGATCGTAGGAATAGAAATCGCTAAAGGGGTTCCCTCCGGTATTGTCGAGTCCTCCGCCGACATACGCTTTATTTCCGATCACGAACGCGAAGGGAGCATCTCGTGGCTGGCCGGGAAAGTTTGCTTCCTTCGTCCATTGGTCGGTGACCGGATCGTACTCCCAAAGATCATTAGTTACGCTCGCCTGAGCGGAAGTAGCAGTAGGAGTGGTTTGGCCGAGTGCCATGTAACCTTTCAATCCGATAGAAAAACCCACTCCGGCTGCGCATTGCCGAGGAAGGTTTGCTTTTGGAGTCCATGTATTGGAGCCTGGGTCATACAGATAGAAGGTTGTGGCTCCGGTAGAACCTCCACCAACATAGATCATATCCGCGATCGTGAAGGCAACAGCTTCATCATCAATACCACCGGGATAATTTTGTTCCTGCGTCCATTGCGCAATAGCAATGGAAGAATAAAAATAAAGAAGAATTCCCAAAATGTATCGAATGTATTTCATGCTATTACGAGATTAAAATTTGAATGAGAAGGGTTGTGCGAAATTAAGACACGAGAACACCCCAGAAAGTCACAAGTTGCGCTGAAGAAATTTAATTTTATGTGATGGTCACGGTTGCAAATTACCTTCGAGGGATTAATGCGAATTAACGCAAAAAATGGTAATTTTCGGTCACTTTCTGAAAAGTTTTGCGTTAGATATAGTAAGAAGAAAGGAGATAAGCCATGTTTAAGCATATTAGACGTGAATTTCATCTTCAGACCGCACGAACACAACGAACGCATTTTTTGCATGACCATTCTTTACACATTATGAAAGCCGCATATTTATTCGCAGCAAGTTTACTCATGATGTCGTCCCTTGCCCTTACCGGCTGCTATACGCAGCTCGCAGGTACGAGCGGAGGCGGAGGCTACTACGGTTATTCCGGTCGCGTGTATCACGCGCCGCAACCGCTGTATTCCGACACCGTTAGGGGCGGAAACCAAACAGCCGTCGTCTATGACACGACGATGCACGGCGACACCATGTTCATCGACGAGCGTCCGCTCGTAGCTCCATCCGCAGCCGATAGCAACACATCCGGCGGGAGCGGGGAGGTCGTCAATAATTATTATGGTGGCACGCCTTATTATGGCGGTTTCTCGCTCGGCTTCGGTTGGCCTTACAATGATCCGTGGTATAGCCCGTGGTATCCTTACAGCTACGGTTATGGCTACCCAGGATTTTACCCGCCATACTACGATGCATTCTGGGGTGCTGGATACTACCCATACTATGGTTTAGGATTTTACGGCGGCTTTTACGGTGGCTACGGTCGCGGCTTCTATGGCGGATATGGACATGGCTATTACGGTGGCTATGGTTACGGACGAGGTTACGGTTATACCGGAATCGGGCGTGGCCTCAATGGCGGCTTGGGCGGAGAGTATCGTTCCGGCGGGATCGCATCGGGTCTCGGCGGTGGCATCGGTACACGAGCTTCGAGCATAGCTACGAGAGGTTCGAGCTATGGCCAAGCGAATGGCGGAGCGTTCCGATCAGGCCAAGCAGGTTCATACTCTGCCGATAGAGATGCGCCAGTTCATGCGACTGCGCCGGAAGCCAGTGGTAATGCGAGAGCTATGGGTACGTCGGGGGCAAGCGGCATGGCGTCAGCGTCACATCAAGTTGTCGTTCGCACCTCGAACGGGCAATCCATTTCATCTTCATCGGCAAATGTTGGCGGACGTAATATGACAGTTGTTCGCCGAAGCGGTAGTAACGGTTCGCGTGGATACAGTTCCGGTCGAAGCTATGGTTCTTCCGGACGCGGCGGATACCGCTCCTATGGTGGCGGGCGTGGCTACGGCGGTGGTTATTCCTCTGGTCGTTCCTATTCTGGCGGCGGTGGCGGACGTAGCGGCGGAGGCGGTGGTGGAAGCCGTTCCGGCGGTGGCGGAGGCGGTCATGCGCGATAAGCGCATGACGTGCCGGTCGTGAATCGCTGGCATTATTCTTGTTTCACCTTCTTTTTGCCTTTCCGTCATCATTCATAGTTTACATTTCTTGACTATGTCACGCATAAAATACTTACTTTTCCTCACCATTTTCATTGTGCCCGGTGCGCTCCGGGCACAGATCGCACAGAGCGATCTCCTGCTTGCGACGCAGCCGCTTTCCAGCGATGCGCGCGGAACTGCGATGGGCGGTAACCTTATTTCTGCCGCGAATGGCATCGACGCGCTCGATTACAATCCCGCCGATCTCGTGGCAATACAATCGCGCCTGTTTACGATCTCTGGTTTCAATCGCGATTATAGTTCCAATGCCAGCTTCCTCGGTTCCTCCTCGAACTCGAATTTCGATGCCGGCGCGCTTTCTTCCGTCGGGTTTGCTACGAAGTGGCCGACCGTGCAGGGAAGTTTTGTGACCGCCATTTCATTCGACCGCGTGGCCGATTATACTTCCGCATATAGTTTTAGCGCCGTCAATCCGAATTCTTCCTATTTCAATACGCAGGGATTTCTTTCGTCCGGTACCCCCAGCTCAGGGCAGGGATATTATAGATACAACGGGCAGCCGAATAATCAAAACTATTTAGGGAATAACAATCTTGCCTACGCGCTTGGCTTGACGTATGATGTTCCCGATAGCGGAGCGTTCTCGCTTACCACCCCATTCAATGGTGGGAACTTAGAATCCGGGAACGTAACCACCGAAGGCGGTTTGGACGCTGTGCGTCTCGGCGGCGGCGTGGAGATCGCGCCCGATGTATCGCTCGGCGCGACGATCAATATCCTTTTCGGAACCTACGATCAGATCGAGAACTATACGGAAACGAATGTCAAACCTAATATCACCGATACTGGCGCTGCACCTGCCGGGTTCCAATCTGCGACCGTCTCCTCTCTCTTACATCAGGATCAGAGCGGTGGGTCGATCAAATTCGGTTTGCTTGTCGATAAACAGATTGTGAAATTCGGACTCACGGTTGAAACGCCGCAAGTGCTTCACATCAATGAGACGTATCAGGAGAGTGGCATTGCGTATTTCAATAGCGTTGGCCCATACTCATCTGCCGGTATGCTTAATCCACCGAGCGGAGGCGATAGTTACGACATTGTCACTCCGACGAAGCTGGGTGCGGGCGTATCGGTGCATGCCGGAGGATTTGTAGGTTCCCTAAGCGCGAGTTATATGGATATGGCGGATCTCGAGATCACCAATTCCACATTCGATGCAAGCGAATCAAACCAAATGGCGAGCGATTCGCTGCGCGGCGTATTTTCCTACCAGCTTGGCGCGGAATATACCATACCAGTGATCGGCCTGAGCCTACGCGCCGGATACGGTTTCGAGCCATCCCCATACAAGAGCGACCCAACCAATTACGGCATAACCGCCATCTCCGGCGGCTTAGGTATTGCGCTCAGCAAATTTGTCGATCTCGAAGCAGCCATTCGTATTTCCACCTATCATACGAACCACGCGATCTACAACGATTATACTCCATCGGGACAGTTTGTCAGCGCCAACGTTACCGACGACGCCGTCTCCCGCGACGACATGAGCTTGACATTTAGTTACCGGTATTGAGACGAACTAAACTCGGCACCGACTTCTTATAGAATAAATGAAAGTTCAATCTCGCAGAAACCGGAGCGAAATAAGTACGACCACTCATCGGAAAGTGATTCGTCCTCGACGAACTGCGGCTGTGCCGAAACCCTCAGAATTTCGTAAGCTGCCGAAAACAGAGCAAGATCGGCTTTTTCGTGAACAAGCTGTACATGGTGCTGAAATGTACTTAGAACGTCCGGACATTCTCGTTTCCGACAGTGAGCCTGTTCATCAGTATAAATGATGACCGAGCCACTCGAAGGAGAAATATGGCAAGTGCAGTTCAGCCCCCAGGAAGGCGCTGAACTCCGCGAAGAACATCCAGCCGTAGTTATCAGTAGAGCTGGCGTGGGAAGGTTACCCCTTCGAATTGTCGTTCCCATCACCGATGCTCCACGGCCACATCTTTGGCTTGTTCCACTAAACCCGAATCTCAAGAATGGTCTCACCAAAAATTGTTTTGCCGATTGCTTCCAGTGCAAATCCGTAAGCATGACACGCTTCATTCGTAAACGCGGTGAAGTCTCCCGAGCGGAACTTAATGAGATTCGACAGGGTGTTGCGCTTTGTATTGGATTGTAAATGAAAGTTCGCCCGCCAGCGCCAACAGCACCGGCGATGCCGTTCCACGCGTGGAATTATGATATTTCCTTTAACAGCTCACTTGCGGTAGTTTTTAATGCCTTTGCAACAGACAGCAAATTATCAACGCTTATCGTCTCTTGGCCGAGTTCTACGGTACTGATATAACCGGAGGTTAATATAGTCTTTCGGGCAAGCTGCTGCTGCGTCAATCCCTTCGCTCGGCGTAGGGTACGAATGTTCTCACCGAGCGCTTTTCGTGCAGTCACCCATTTTTTTACTTATTTTGGTATTAACCGATTCATGGTATATCCTGAATCGGCGCATGGGTACTTTAACTAATCAATTTAAAAAACATGGGATCAATAGAAACAACGAAGAAAAAATCCATTCTTAAAAAATGGTGGTTTTGGGTTCTCGCGGTAATTCTAATAGGCGTGATAGCTTTAGCAGGGAGCAAGGGAGGAAGCTCCGGCGGATCGAGTTCATCCGGGCTTACTATGGCTGCTTTCAATAAAAT
This sequence comes from Ignavibacteriota bacterium, assembly GCA_963794025.1. Taxonomy (GTDB): domain Bacteria; phylum Bacteroidota; class Ignavibacteria; order Palsa-1295; family Palsa-1295; genus PALSA-1295. The sequence continues at coordinate 80,417 of CAWCCK010000037.1, read as the reverse complement.
CTCTGACGGTATGTCGAAAGATGAAGTTGATAAGCTTGCCGGAAGTAGTGGGGAAACTCAGTCCTCTGCTGGCTCCGGTCAATATAAGATGGAAAGCTATAAATACGATGGGACGGACGGCTCTATGAGCTTTGCAATCGTTAGCTTTACAGGCGGAAGTGTATCGGCAAAAACTCAAGTGGGATTACAATAAAAAACAACATGAAATAAAGAAGCCCGGTTAACCACCGGGCTTCTTGTTTATTTTCAGCTTGGTATAAAAAGCGAACTAATCGCCCATCCCCGCGTTTTTAGATAGCATGAATGGTATCCATTACGTAACCGACGAACAGGGAACCCCGACAGCTGTGATGCTCGATCTTCAGCAATGGGGAGAGTTGTGGGAGGATATTTACGATGGCATCGTCGCAGAGCAGCGCAAAGATGAGCCATTAATTCGGTGGGAAGAAGTCAAGCGACAGCTTGCTGAAAACCGTGCCCTACCGAATTGAGCTTCGCGCTTCGGCTGCAAAGGAAATTCTCTCGCTTCCTGAAAAGCTGGCGGAAAGAGTTCAACTGGCGATTGATGCTCTTGCTGAAAATCCTCGTCCTTTCGGATATAAAAAATTGGAAGGAGTTAAGGGACTTTTTCGCATTCGTGTTAGTGATATTCGAATTATTTATGCTATTGACGATGGAATCAAAATCATTGAAATTCGAAGCGTAAATAATCGGCGTGAAGTTTATCGGAAGCGGTAACTCATTTTTCGATGCAATAAACCGCATTTCCCCGAAACTCTTCCCTCACTCATCCGGTTATAGGCCCGCTTGCAATAAAAAGCTTGTAAAATGGTGTAAAAACGCCAGTTTTAAGCAACGCAAGCGGCTCATTGATAAACATTCGCCTCTGCACTCTTAATTGAAGCGCTAAGAACATACGCTTTTGGTTCGCCAAATCACGTGTTCCGTCTTGGATGAGCGATCATCCATAAAAAAGACAATTCCGAGCGCCCGCATGCGAATGAGCCAATAGCGAGAATATCAACAATAAATTTTTTAAGTTTGACGCAACCGATATTGGCTGCGTTGGGCTATCTTTCGGTTTTTCGATTTATTTTTTTAGCGTTTCGAATTAATTTTCAAACACAACAATGGCAAAAGCTAAATACGAACGTTCTAAGCCTCACGTAAACGTGGGCACGATCGGCCATGTCGATCATGGCAAGACCACGCTCACGGCGGCGATCACGATGGCGCTCGCCAAAAAGATGCCGGGCAACGAAGTCCGCACTTTCGATTCTATCGATAACGCTCCGGAAGAGCGCGCGCGTGGAATCACAATCGCAACCGCGCACGTCGAGTACGAGACGAGCAACCGTCACTACGCGCACGTTGACTGCCCCGGCCACGCCGATTATGTCAAGAACATGATCACCGGCGCCGCGCAGATGGACGGCGCTATCCTCGTCGTAGCCGCAACCGACGGCCCGATGCCGCAGACCCGCGAGCACATTCTGCTTGCGCGTCAGGTTGGTGTGCCGCGTATTGTAGTATTTATGAATAAGGTCGATGCCGCCGACCCAGAGCTTTTGGAGCTTGTCGAGCTTGAAATTCGTGAGCTTTTGAGCAAGTACGAATTTCCCGGCGACGAAATCCCGATCATTCCAGGCTCTGCGCTGAATGCGTTGAATGCTGGTGCCGATCCGGCTGCCGGTATCGACGATCCGCGCCTCGATTGCATCTATAAACTGATGGATGCCGTCGATAGCTACATTCCGACGCCTGTTCGTGATGTAGATAAGCCATTCCTTATGTCGATCGAAGACGTATTCTCGATCACAGGACGCGGAACGGTGGGAACCGGACGTATCGAACGCGGTAAAGTTCACATTCAGGACGAAGTTGAGATTATCGGACTTGGTCAGCACAAGAAGTCGGTTGTTACCGGCGTCGAGATGTTCCGCAAGGAAATGGAAGAAGGACAAGCAGGCGATAACGTCGGTATTCTTCTTCGCGGCGTAGAAAAAACGGATTTGGAACGCGGTCAGGTTATCGCGAAACCGGGTTCGATCACGCCACATACCAACTTCGATGCGAAAGTCTATGTGCTTTCGAAAGAAGAAGGCGGACGTCACACTCCATTCTTCAATGGCTATCGCCCGCAGTTCTACTTCCGCACCACGGACGTAACAGGCGTTGCGACATTGCCGGAAGGCGTCGAGATGGTCATGCCGGGCGATAGCGTCCAGATGAAGATCGAACTCATTAGCCCGATCGCCATGGAAGAAGGACTCCGCTTCGCTATCCGCGAAGGCGGACGCACGGTCGGAGCAGGCGTAGTAGATAAGATCACGAAGTAATTGTGAAGCGTCCGAGCATTGGCTCGGACGCTTTTTGTTTTTTGAAAAATAGCGGGAGCGAAAAATCAGGTGGTGGAAATAGTGAAGGCAGACTGAACTTCGTCTCTAAGTCAGTGAATCACCACAATGGAATGGCTATAGCTGTAACCCCCCAAAGAATACACAAGCGTATAAACTCCGTCTGGTAAGCTATTAACGTTAAATGAAAAAACGGAGATATAACCATTATTGCCTCTTTGAGCTTCGTTCGTAAGGTCCAGCATGTGACGCCCGAGAATATCATAGAGGCCGCACGTTAAAGTTCCCACCGGCGCGATGTACATACCATCGAGTTCAACGTTTAGCGTATTCGAAGTGGGCGTTGGATAGAGCTTAATGTAAAGATATTGGAACAAGGGGCCCCCCGCGGCAACGGCGCTCAAGGGAATCATTTCCGATAGCGGCCTTCGCCAGACACTACCACCAACGGTATATCCCGAGCTATTTGTGCTATCAGACCCAACGAAGAGATTCGTTCCGATCAATGCAAAAGAAGAGATTAGTGTGCTCGTGATGCCATCATTTTCTGACGTCCAACTTACTCCGCTATCAGTTGAAAGAAAAATACCATTATCAGTTCCGGCAAAAAGATTAGTGCCAATCGCAGCAAGAGCAAAGACATCGCTGTTCATCAAACCAGTACTTTCAGAAGTCCAACTTGTGCCGTTGTCGGTCGAGCGAAAAACACCACCGGATGCTAAATTACTAGTTTCAGATCCAACAAAGAGAATCGGCGTGGATAGGTTCGCGCTACCCATTATTGCTAAAGAAAGGACTTCAGTATATGACAAGCCGGTGACAGGAGTCCAACTTGTTCCATTGTTCCGCGAAAAGTACACGCCGCTGTCCCCCCAAATCCCAGCGAAGAGTATCGGCGATGCGCTCGTGCCGCCGAACCCAAATGCTGAGACGAGTAAATATGGAGACAACCCTGTGTCTGAACTCAATGTATCCCAGCTTGCGCCATTATTGGTCGAATGAAAAACGCCGTCCGCCGTCCCGGCTGCATAAAGGTTCGTGTCTCTCACGCCGAGAGCGCCGATATTAATGTATGTACCAAGATTAGTGGGTAAGCCTGTATTAACGGCTTGCCAGCTTGTCCCATCATTGGTCGAGCAAAAAACGCCTTTGCCGCCATCCGCCGTCGATGCGAAGAGCATCGTTGGAACGGTTCCCCGTATCGCGATATCTTCAACGTTAAGGCTCGTCAATCCCGTATTCACAGTATCCCAGCTTACGCCGTTGTCGGTGCTCAGAAAAATACCGCCACCATAAGTTCCTGCAAAAAGCATTGGCAAAGAAGCGTTCGTGTCGCTCACGGCAAGGGTAGTCACTTCACCGCGCAGGGGCGTTTCGACCCATTGACTGAACGCGTTTCGTTCGAACGTTAAAAAAAGAATCGATGTAATGAGAAGGAGATTGAGTTGTGATTTCATGCTTTTATGAAGTAGGAAATGATCGATTTCGAATTGCACAAAAATGCGCGCAAATAGAAACGTTTGCAGGCTGACCGTTTGGCCAGACCTGCAAACGTAAGAATGCAATTAATGATGCCCCGGGCAGCTGAGTATGGGTGAGCAACCAACTCCGCATTCATAGCTCCTGTCCTGGTGCTGAACGAATGTGAGATGCTTAATACCGTGACTGTCGCAGCACACTGTATACTGATTCAAACACCAGCCATGTGTGCCGCATGCCTGAAACTGTTCTGTGGTGTCTCCGGTCACTGGATTTACGATGAGGGTGGTTCCCCAGCAGGACATCTCATTTTCAGTCCAGTACGAGGAATTATCAGGACATGACGGACATGAAAACCCGTGGGGGTTACCTGTCAGAATCGAGTCAGTGGCCTTGCTTATCAGGCCACTCAAAGAGTCACCAGATGCCTCAAAGCAACCCAAATTAATGCATACCTGAGTTACGACATAGTCGTAATTCCCGCACGGTGCTGGCGGTGATCCAACTGTTGAACATCGATAATCCCAACATATCGATGCTGCACACCCATCTAAGGTGGTGCAATACGAACCGCCTGAATCCCACGGGGGATTCGCTACCATGTTCACCGCATCGTCTGTTGGTGGCGAAGGGCAATCGCATGCCGGGCATGGTTGCGCCCATGCGGTTCCCGTTGTGGTTGTGATTAAAGTGCCGCAACAGAGCAGCGCCATTGCGGCCAAAACCGCGAGTTTTTTTCTGAATTGTTTGTGTGTCATGTTAGTTATAAGTTGTGTTAAAGAGTTCTGTCTCCGCCCGTGCCGTAAGCGTTTTTATTCGCTATGCATGGCTTTGGAGCGGGGTTTGAAATGCAAAAAACTTTTTTCAAGACGCTCATCGATCTGGGCCTCCTTGCTCTCTCTCGTTTTCAACTTCGACGAGGCTTGGCGATTGCCATCCGGCCTGAACCCATGTTCCATCGACGAGCTGGAAATCGGCCGAGTTTGGGTACGCAACGACGTTGCCCTGAATCGTTACGCTGACAGAGGGAAAGCAGACGTTCTGCTCAAAGAAGCCGCTACCCGTCACGTTAATGTAGGTATTAGTGGCTAATCCGTTGACCGAGACATCGCCGAGCGAATCGGTCGTTACGTTATCGACGGTGAAGTTGTAGCAATCGAGCGGTCGGATCGAAGGCTCATTTGGAATGGCTCGTGCATTCGGGATAAAAATCGAGAACGCGAGGCAAAATAAGATGTTTATCATGGTGTTAGTGATGTTTGTTTTATTTCGAGCACAAAAATACGCCACGCTCTCTTTGAAACCACAAACAGAAATCGCTGTTTTGTCCCAGGCTTTTTAGCTTTCTTTCAGGATTTCGCACTCCGGACATGCCAAAATTTCAATCTAAGACCCAAATAGAGGTGGTTCAACTGGCCTCTTTTGTCACAAAATTAGCGCGAAAAAAAGATTTGACCGAGCTAAAAAGCTCGAAAGGACGCCCTCAAGCGATCTACCGTGTTCTCAAAAAATCGGAAATCGCACTTTCGGAGCATGAAGTGATGAAGGCGTCAGGAATCAATACTCGGCGAGAGTACCAAAAAGCTCTTTCTCGGTTAAAAGAAATTCTTCTTTCACATCTTGCGAAGTCCGATCTTGCTTTCGCGGGCTATTCGGAATACGCTCAGCGTCTTTTCGCACTCGACGGTGCAATTGCCACGTCCCGTCTGCTTGGCCGTTTAGGCGCTCCCTACTCTTCCGCCGATTTTGCGGAAACATGGGTTCGTGAAGCTGTGGAGTTGGAAGAATGGAGTATTGCACGAATTTTTTTAGAAGAGCTCATAAATTGGGCTTCTCTTTCTGGGGATAAAAATGAATATGAGAGGCTTCGCGAAAAAGACCGGGAATGTAAAATTCTTTCGGAAGCAATAGAATCAGGCCGTGAAGCGGGAGATCGCATTACACTCGTCTTTGCCAAAAGCGGCGCGGAGCACCCGGAACTAAAGCCCCCTCTTCTGCGTGCCATTAAAAAACTGGAGCCGGTTGTAAAAAAACATGGAACCTTCCGGCTTCAGGAACTTCTTCTACGCCTTCGCCGCAAAGCTCTGCAACTTACAATGGATTATCCCGAAGCACTCGATATTTGCGTAGAGATGGAGAAGCTGCTCCATACCTATCCGCTTTTTTCCAACCGCTCGCGTTTAGGAAGGAATGCGCTTGCTAAACTTACCTGTGCGGTGCAAACTAGAAAATACGCTGTGGCCGAGCAGACGCTGACCGCGCTCGAGCACTTCCCGTCCGGTTCATCCAACTGGTATTATTTCGAGGAGTGGCATTTCATTCTTTTCATGCACTTGGGAAAATACGAAGAAGCATGCCAGCTTGTTCATTCCGTTATGGAAAGCACCAATTATGCTGCACAATCGGAACCGGAGCGCCACAAATGGAACATCTTTTTAGTGAGCGCCGAACTCTTCACGGGCCGTCCCGTCCTCGGAGAAAAACGCGCGTCAGATGAAAAAACCGGAGAAATAGCTCGCGCGATTCTTCGTGGCTCCGAAAGCTTCAGGAAGGATTATCCCGGCTACCACGCCGCGGCAATTGTCCTGGAAATTCTTATCATACTCATGCGCCGGGACAATTTGAGCGACATCGACGAGCGGGTGGAATCCCTCCGTTCATTCCGAGCCCGATACCTGAAACGAAAAAATGCCGGTCAGACCGGTTCCTTCTTCCAACTCCTCGATCTTTTGCCGAAGCACCAATATATCCGCGCTCCGATTGTAGCGGAAGCCGCTCCTATCTTCAAACGAATGAGCGCCACCACCACGATAGATGAAATCCAAGCCCAGCAAATACTTCCTTACGAGGTGATGTGGAAAAAGTTAGAATTGATGCTTCCAGAAAGCATGGTGTAACTCTAAAATTTGGTGCGTTTTCCCGAAACTCTTCCCCCGCTCATCCGGTTATAGGCCCGCTTCCAAGCTGGATTTTTGGTTATTCCACGATTCTAAGCCCATTTGAAGCCGGATGAGCGATCATCCGATTCGCCTCTGCACCAAGGGCGCTAAGAACATACCTCCGCCAATGGTGGAATCGTGTTCGTCCGCAAGGACATTCCGAGCGTCTGGCATGCGAATAAACACCATCGGATTGTAAAATTCGGGGGTATAGGAATATCAATCATACTAAGTTTTTGGCACCTCGCAACGTCGGGGATGGTAATTCGTTGCTTGGTTTCGCAGCATAATGCAAAAAATTCGAATCAAACTGAAATCCTACGATCATAACCTGATCGATAAGAGCGCGGAAAAGATCATCCGAACGGTGAAGCCAACAGGCTGCGTCGTTTCCGGGCCGATTCCGCTGCCGACGAAGAAATCCATCTTCACGGTCAACCGCTCTCCTCACGTAGATAAGAAGAGCCGCGAGCAGTTTGAGATCCGCGCGCACAAGCGCCTGATCGATATTCTGAATTCGAACAGCCGCACCGTCGATTCGCTGATGAAGTTAGAATTACCGGCCGGTGTAGAAGTAGAAATTAAGGTGTAATTTACGAATTACGAGTGACGAATTACGAATGGTTCGTATCGTCATTTTTTACGAGCGAGATTGTTAAGATTCGTAATTTCGTAATTCGTCATTCGTAATTGAAACGATGAGCGCACTATTAGGTAAAAAAGTTGGTATGACCGGTATTTTTGACGATCAGGGGCAGTATGTACCCGTGACCGTCATTCAGGCTGGCCCATGCTTCGTAACTCAGGTGAAAACGAAAGCCGCTGATGGCTATGATGCCGTTCAGCTTGGTTTCGAGGACATGGATGAGCGAAAGCTGAACAAGCCGGAAAACGGTCATTTTGCAAAAAGCGGCACAGCGGCGAAACGGTATCTGAAGGAATTCCGGTCGTTTCCCGATGGCGAACTTGCGGCCATGACGCCGGGCAAGGCGATCAATGCGGCGGATCTTTTTCACGAAGGCGACACCGTGCATGTATCCTCGACCTCGAAAGGCCGTGGATTCCAGGGCGTTGTGAAACGACATCATTTTGGTGGTATCGGTCAGACGACGCACGGTCAATCCGATCGCCAGCGCGCGCCGGGATCGATCGGCTCATCGAGCTATCCTTCGCGTGTATTTAAAGGACAGCGCATGGGCGGGCGAATGGGCGGTAAGCGCATTACCACGCGAAATCTTCGCGTGATGAAGGTGCTGCCCGAACAAAATTTAGTTCTTGTTAGCGGATCGTTCGCCGGAGCGAAGAACCAATTAGTGGAGATCGTAAAGGCTTAAAAAGATGGAAGTACAAGTTTTAAGTAAAAGCGGTATAGCGACCGGGCGCAGTGTAACGCTGGCGGACGATATTTTTGGTATCGACCCGCACGAGCACGCGATGTGGCTGATGATCGAAGCGCATCTGGCGAACCAACGTCAGGGTACGCATAGTACGCTCACACGCGGCACGGTTTCTGGCTCGACGAAAAAGCTGTTCCGCCAAAAAGGAACCGGACGCGCGCGTCAAGGTTCGATCAAAAGCGGACTTCATCCGGGCGGTGGAACCATGCACGGCCCGCAGCCGCATAAGTATACGAAAAACGCTGCCAAAGAAAGTTAAGCAGCTTGCTCGCAAGAGCGCGCTTTCGGAGAAAGTGAAGAACAATGCGTTCGTCGTCGTAGAAGATTTGAATTTCGATTCGCCGCGCACGAAGCAAGTGCAGGAAGTTTTAGATGCGCTGAATCTGAACACGAAGCAAGCGTTGCTTCTTACCGCCGGCGATAACGCCATCGGTGTATCTGAGCGGAAGGAACATTCCCACGCTTACGATCTCTGCGGCAGATAAGGCTTCGATGTACGAAATTTGGAAATCGCGAGCGATCATTGCAGAGGAATCGGCAGTGGCGGCGATCGAGAAAAGCTTTGCTGGGCTTGCGCAGGAAAAGCCGGAAGTCGAACACATTTCAATCCCGGCATAAGTATTAAAGACATGGCACGAGAAGTTTTAAAACGCCCGCTCCTTACGGAAAAGGCAACATTGCAGGCCGAGAAGGGAATTTATCACTTCGAGGTGCTTGCGGATACGAATAAGATCGAGATCGCGGACGCGGTGCGCCGTCAGTTCGGCGTGATCATCAAGAGCGTTCGTATTTCGTGGCAAAAGCCGAAGCACAAAACGCAGTTCACCCGCAAGGGCGCGCGGAACGGTGTGAAACAAGGATTTAAGAAAGCGATCGTGCATCTCGCTCCGGGCCAAACGATCGACGTATTCGCGCCGATGGATGGAAAAGAGAAAGGCTCGCTATAAACAATGGCTATCAGGAATTTAAAACCGAGAACGCCGGCAACGCGGTACTACTCGATCTCGACATTTGACGAGATCACAAAGGCCACGCCGGAAAAATCGCTGCTCGAACCGCTGAAGAAATCCGGCGGTCGCGGCAACACGGGTCGCATCACGTCGCGCCATCGCGGCGGCGGACACAAGCGGATGTACCGCGTGATCGACTTCAAGCGTGATAAGATTGCGCATTCCAGGCAAAGTTTCTTCGATCGAATACGATCCGAATCGTAGCTGCCGCATTGCGCTCATCACGTATGCCGATGGCGAGAAGCGATACATTCTTGCGCCGGAGGGTCTTGCCGTCGGTGGAATTATTACATCGGGTGCCGGATTCTGAGATCAACGTTGGCAATACGCTTCCGCTGAAGAATATGCCGCTCGGTACTACGGTGCATAATGTAGAGCTTACGGCAGGTCGCGGTGGACAGATCGCGCGCTCGGCGGGAAACGCCTGCCAGGTTATGGCAAAAGAAGGCGATTTTGCGACGCTAAAAATGCCGTCAGGCGAAGCGCGTAAGATTCGCTTGGAATGCTTTGCTACGATCGGTCAGGTCGGCAATGCAGATTATTTTAACATTAGCTGGGGTAAAGCGGGTCGTTCGCGCTGGCTTGGAATTCGTCCGCAGACGCGCGGTATGGCAATGAATCCTGTTGACCATCCGATGGGCGGCGGTGAAGGAAAGTCGAAATCGGGTGGTGGTCGTAAGCATCCGAAGTCGCCGTGGGGTCAGCTTTCAAAAGGTTATAAGACACGTAAAGGTAAGAACGCATCGACGAAGTATATCGTTAAGCGCCGCTCGAAATAATGGGAAAGTGCTAAGTGCTAAAGTGCTTAGTGCTAAGAATACAGAATTTTAATAAGAAGAAATTTGAAAATTGCTGATCGACGTTAAGGCTTTAGGTAAATACTTTAGCACTTTAGCACTCAGCACTTCAGCACTTAAAGAATGTCACGTTCGCTAAAAAAAGGACCGTTCATCGACGAGAAGCTACTCCAAAAAGTGGAGACGCTGAATGCTTCGCGTCAGAAAAAAGTGATCAAAACGTGGTCGCGCGCAAGCACGGTATCGCCGGATTTCGTAGGTCACACGTTCACGGTTCACAACGGCAATAAATTTATTCCGGTCTATGTAACGGAGAATATGGTCGGGCATAAGCTCGGGGAATTCGCGCCGACGCGCCAGTTCCGCGGTCACTCCGGAACGAAAACCGAAGCGGCTACGAAATAAAAATAGCGAAGAAGTAAAGAATTTTATATCATGGCAAAGCAAGCGCGCGCAATTAAGCGCAGTATTCAAAGTTCGCCGGTCAAGATGAGAATCGTTCTCAATTTGATCCGTGGCAAGCGTGTGCCGGAGGCTCTTTCGATCCTCCATTTCACGCCGAACCATGCCTCGATCGTGGCGGAAAAAACGCTTCGCAGTGCGGTGGCAAATTTTCAGATGAACCCGGAGAACGCCCGCATCGATGCGGACGATCTCTTTGTTCGCGAGTGCTCCTCCGATGGCGGAGCAGTGCTCAAACGTATTCTTCCTGCTCCGATGGGGCGCGCGTTTCGTGTTCGCAAACGCTCGAATCATTTGACGATCATCGTCAGCGATGAACCGCTTGGAGGCATAAAGAAAACGCGCAAGCCGAGCAATAAAGCTGCGGTTGCGAAGGTAGCAGCACCTAAGGCGAAAGCTAAAGTAGAAAAAGTTTCAAAGGCCGATGTAGCTCCGGTAGCTGAATTGGCCGCAGTCGAATCATCAACAGCCAGTAACGAGTAGATAATCTTTTGGGACAAAAAACAAACCCGATCGGCTTTAGAGTCGCTGTGACGCGCCCGTGGGATGCGCGTTGGTACGACGATAAGAATTTCGCACAGAAGCTCGAAGAGGATAACCTCATTCGTTCCTATGTGAAGAACCGTTTGAAGCGCGCGGGTCTCTCGAAGTTGACGATCGACCGCACGACGAAGCGCATCGTGGTAACTATTCACACCTCGCGCCCCGGCGTGGTGATCGGTAAGAGCGGTAAGGAAATCGCGCAGATCGAAGAAGAACTGAAGAATGTAACGGGTGGTAAAGAAGTAAAAATTCTCATCAATGAGGTGAAGCGCCCCGAAACGGACGCGCAGCTTATTGGCGATCAGATCGCGCAGCAGCTCGAAGGCCGTATCGGTTTTCGCCGCGCAATGAAAGGCGCGATCTCAGCAGCCATGCGCGCGGGCGCCGAAGGCGTTCGTATCATGTGCGGGGGCAGGCTCGGCGGCGCGGAAATCGCGCGTTCGGAGCAGTATAAAGAGGGAAGGATTCCCTTGCATACGCTTCGCGCCGATATAGATTTTGCACGCAGCACCGCGAATACCATTTATGGTACGATCGGTGTGAAAGTATGGGTATGCCACGGTGACATCATCGGGCAAACGCCGCTTCAACTTGCAGCAGAAATTGCGGTCAACGGAGTAGAGCAACAGGACAAGCGGCCTATCGTTTCGGCGGCGGGCGGCGAACGCCGACGCAGTCGTGGCGGCGGACGCGGTCGCGGAGATCGTGACGAACGTGGAGGCGGTGATCGCGGGGGAGATCGTGGCGATCGCCGTTCGGGCGGCGAGCAAAGCGGGGAACCGGCGGTTTTGAAACCACGCAGACCACGCGCGGCGCGAAGCGAAACCAGCACGACTTCCGGACCTATCATTCGAAAACAACAAGTTTAAAGAAAGAAGATAATGCTTCTTCCAAAGAGAGTAAAATATCGCAAAGCGATGCGCGGCAAGGTCAAGGGCAATGAAACCCGTGGCACAGACGTCGCATTCGGTTCATTCGGCCTGAAGGCGCTCGAATCCGGTTGGATCACCAGCCGCCAGATCGAGGCCGTTCGCGTCACGCTTTCGCGCACGATGAAGCGCGATGGAAAAATTTGGATTCGAATTTTTCCAGACAAGCCTGTGACGAAAAAGCCGGCGGAAACCCGTATGGGTTCCGGCAAAGGCTCGCCGGAGTTCTGGGTTTCGGTTGTAAAGCCGGGGCGCATTATGTTCGAGGTCGGCGGTATCACGCAGGAACTCGCAACGGAAGCATTGCGATTGGCGGGACATAAGCTGCCGGTCAAAACGAAAATGGTTACCAGGCCGGATTACGTAGAATAAAAATTTTAAATTGTAGGGGCGCATGGCAATGCGCCCATAAGAAAAAGAAATGAAGGGACTGAAATACGCAGCGCTTACGGAGCTAACGGAAACGCAGCTCAAAAAGCAGATCGGCGAGAACCACGCGCGGCTTACCGCGCTCAGGTTCCAGAAGACCGTCGGTCAGCTCGATAATCACGCGCAGATTTCTACGCTCAGGCAGGACATCGCGCGCATGCAAACGGCGCTCACTGCACGAAAACCCCAAGCATAAATAACGATGGCAGAAAACGAAAGCATAGTGGCAGAAAACGCGGCGACAGAGATCGCGACGGCGGAAGCTCGGGGTCGGCGCAAAGAACGCGTCGGAAAAGTCGTGAGCGATAAGATGGATAAGACGATCATCGTGACGCTTACGCGCCAGGTGCCGCATCCGCTCTACAAAAAGTATTTTAAGAAGACGACGAAATTCGTAGCGCACGATGAAACGAACGATGCAAAGACTGGCGATACGGTTCGCATCATGGAAACACGTCCGCTTTCGAAGACAAAGCGCTGGCGCGTCGTAGAAGTTTTAGAACGAGCAAAATAACTCAAAAATTTTCTCCTCTCCCTCTGGGAGAGGCCGGGTGAGGGCATTATGGTACAGGAAGAAACGAACTTAGTAGTAGCCGATAATTCTGGCGCAAAGCGCGTCCGGTGCATTCGTGTGCTCGGCGGGCATGAGCGGCGTTATGCGGGCTTGGGCGACATCGTGGTCGTAAGCGTGAAGGCAGCGATCCCGAACGGTCAGGTAAAAAAAGGCGAAGTTTCGAAAGCCGTGATCGTGCGCACGAAAAAAGAGTATCGCCGGAAAGATGGCAGCTACATTCGCTTCGATGAGAACGCAGTCGTTCTCTTGAACGCGCAAGGCGAGCCGCGCGGCACACGCATTTTCGGACCGGTCGCAAGGGAACTTCGTGAGCGGCAGTACATGAAGATCGTTTCGTTAGCGCCGGAAGTAATTTAAGGAATTTTTAACGTATCATGCGGGTAAAGAAGAACGACATCGTCGAAGTAATCACGGGCAAGAGCCGCGGCAAGCAGGGGAAGATCCTGCGCGTCTATCCGGAGACGAACAAGGTACTTGTCGAAGGCGTGAACATGCAGTTCAAGCATGAGCGCCCGAGCGCGAAAAATCAAAAGGGTGGCATCACCACGCGTGAAGCGCCGCTCAATGCTTCGAACGTGATGCTCATCGATCCAAAAACGAATCTTCGCACCCGCATCGGCAAGCGCGAGCTGGTGGGAACTGAAGGCAAAGTGCGCTTCGAACGTTTTTCCAAACGTTCCGGAGATGTTTTAGCCTAAGCAAAAAATTTTAAGGGGTGACGGCCAATATCGTCATCTAAAAAAAAGAGAACATGGCAGAAGAAAAAGAAAAGAAACCGAAAGCTGAAGGCAAGCCGAAATCCGAGGGTAAGCCCAAGGGTGAAAGCAAGCCGAAAGGCGAGAAGCGAGCGAAGGGTGGAGACGATGGCGCTGAGAAGAATCAGGTCTATACCCGTCCGGTTCCGCCTGCGCGTTTGCTCGGAATTTATCGCGAGCGCGTCGTGCCTTCGATGATGAAGCGTTTCAATTACAGCAATGTGAACGAAGTTCCTCGCATCGATAAGATCGCTGTGAACATCGGCGTCGGCGTAGCCGCAAGCGATCCGAAATTGCTCGAAGCTGCCGTGCGCGATTTAGAAGCGATCTCCGGTCAGAAACCGGCGATCACAAAGGCGAAAAAATCGATCTCGAATTTTAAGCTGCGCGAAAATCAGGCCATCGGCTGCCGCGTAACATTACGCCGCGCGAGAATGTACGAATTTTTAGATCGTCTGATGACGACGGCTATCCCGCGCATCCGCGATTTCCGTGGAATTCCTGATAAATCGTTCGATGGACGCGGGAATTATACGCTTGGCATTCGGGAACAAATTATTTTTCCGGAGATCGATGTCGATAAGGTATCGCGTATCACGGGGATGGATATTACTTTCTGCACGAGCGCGAATTCGGACGAAGAAGCATTGGAATTGCTCAAAGCATTTGGCCTTCCCTTCCGCAAACGCGAGGGAGCAACGGCATAACGTTTTAACATTTAGCACTTTTTCATGGCACGATTAGCCCTTAGGGTAAAAGCAAAGCGAACGCCGAAGTTCGCGACACGCAAGCATAACCGTTGCAACCGCTGCGGGCGGTCGCGCTCGTTCTATCGTAAGTTCGGCATCTGCCGTATTTGCTTCCGTGAGCTTGCGCTCGATGGAAAGATACCGGGTGTTCGTAAATCGAGCTGGTAAGTTTTTGGGATCTAATTTTTTATTGATGGATACTATCGGAGATTTTTTAACACGAGTACGGAACGCGCTGGGAGCGCGGCATAAGTACGTGGATGTACCGGCCTCAAAGCTCAAGCTTGCGATGGGAGAGATCCTGCGCGAGCAAGGTTACGTGGAAGCCGTCGAGCGTATCGAAGATACGAAACAGGGAATGATTCGCGTCACGCTGAAATACACGAACGGCGCGCCGGCTATCATGGGCTTGAAGCGCATTTCTACTCCGGGTTTGCGTAAGTACACCTCGGCAGATCAAACGCCGCGCGTGCTCTCCGGTTTGGGCATTGCGATCCTTTCTACCCCGAAAGGACTCATGACTGATAAGCAAGCGCGTCAAGCAAATGTCGGCGGGGAAGTTTTGTGCTACATTTGGTAAGATAGATTTTTAAAAACAGCTGCAGCGTCCGTGAATACGGATTAGCATAAGCGAGAAAGAAGAATATGTCGAGAATAGGAAGAAAAGTTATTGCGATTCCGAAGGGCGTGACGGTCACGGCCAAGGATGGCGCACTTACGGTCAAGGGACCGAAGGGCCAGCTTGCACAGCAGATACCGAGCGAGATCGGCATTAAGATCGAAGGCGAGGAACTTTCGTTCACGCGTTCGAGTGATGTGAGCAACGTGCGCGCGCTGCACGGGCTTTCGCGCGCGCTTGCGAACAACATGGTTGAAGGCGTGACGAACGGCTATCAGAAAAAGCTGGAACTTGTCGGCGTTGGATTCAAGGCCGAGAAAAAAGGAAAGTGGATACAGTTCGCGCTGGGATATTCGCATCCCGTAGCGTTCGTGCCGCCGCCGGAGATCACGATCGACGTTCCGCTTCCTACGCAAGTAACGATTTCGGGCATCGACAAACAGCTTGTCGGAGCGGTAGCGGCAAAAATTCGTTCCATTCGTCCGCCGGAACCCTATAAAGGTAAGGGCGTGAAATATTCCGACGAGAAAATTCGCAGAAAAGCTGGAAAGACGGCAGGCAAGTAATTATGGCATCGAAACTGAAATTAAAGGACAGGGAACTTCGGCGCGAGCGCCGCAGGCATAAAATTCGTAAGACCGTGCAAGGCACGAGCGCAAGGCCGCGCCTTGTCGTGTTTCGCAGCAATACCGGCGTGTATGCGCAGCTTATCGATGACATGCAGGGCTTTACGCTCGCCGCAGCAAGTAGCAAAGGGCTGAGCGGTAAGAAATCCGAAGTGGCAAAGCAAACGGGAACTACGCTTGCGGGCATCGCTACCGAAAAGGGAATTAAATCGGTCGTGTTCGATCGCAATGGGTATCTGTATCATGGCCGCGTGAAGGCGCTGGCCGAAGGCGCGCGCGAAGGCGGCTTGGCATTCTGATTTTATAGAAAACATACGTGGCAAAAATTCGATCAGCCGAACTCAATCTTAAAGACAAGCTCGTCGCCGTCAATCGCGTTGCGAAAGTGGTGAAGGGCGGACGCCGTTTCAGCTTTAATGCGATCGTCGCGGTTGGCGATGGCGGCGGACACGTCGGCATTGGCCTCGGCAAATCCAACGAAGTAGCGGACGCCGTTTCCAAAGCAACGGAAGATGCCAAACGCAACGTGCATTCGGTGCCGCTGCGTCGCGGAACGATTCCCCATGCGATCGAGGGGAAATTTGGCGCAGGCAGAGTGTTCTTGAAGCCTGCATCACCGGGAACCGGACTCATTGCCGGCGGCGGCGTTCGCGCTGTGCTGGAACTTGCGGGTGTGCAGGATATTCTGACAAAATCGCAAGGCTCATCGAATCCGCACAATTTGGTTAAGGCAACGATGGCCGCGCTCGAAAGCCTGAACGATGCTTCGATGGTCGCCGAGCGCCGAGGCGTTTCGCTCACAAAAGTTTTTAACGGATAAGGTAATCATATTTTCCTTTGACTTTTCAAGGAGGGACATTAAAATTTCCCCTCTTTTTTAAGGAGGGGGGCAGGGGGCGGTTAAAATGGCAGCAGCTAAAAAAATTCTCGTAACACAGACGCGGTCGATCAACGACACGCTGGAAGTTCAGAAGCGCACGATCAAGGCGCTCGGACTCGGTCGTCCTCATTATGTTGCCATTCACAACGATACCCCGGCAATACGCGGCATGATCCGCACCGTGCAGCACCTCGTCAAGGTCGAAGCCGCGAAGTAAGGCGTGTAGCGCAGGCCATGCTTGCGTCCGGGTGAAAGCCCGTCGTCTGTCCCTAACGAATACATTACTTCGCGACTTCGACCGGTGCTGACATCGGGTTGTGATTGAGTAAGCATGAACTAATGCTCATTCTTAAGCGATTAGAGACACTCGAAATGAACTTCGATCAATATATCTCACTTTTTTATCGGTGGCTCGATGAAATGCGCACCGATATGAAATTGCACGCCATCGAGATGGAAAAGCATGCCATCGATGTGAAGCGCCTCGATGATACCCAAGCCTTAATTGCAAGGCTGTTACGCAATATGGGCGATAAGCTCGATGACCACGATAGTAGGTTGAACGCTGCAGGAATTTAAGGCTACTTCGCCACCACAACCGGCACATGCAGCATCTGCCCGTTCATTCTCACCACGCAAATGTATGCGGCTGATGTAACGTTGCTTGCATCCCATGTAAAGGAATGATTCCCGGCATCCAGTGTACCATCGTAAAGCTGCGCAACTTCGCCGCCCAAAAGATTAAAGATACCCACACTTGCTGACGAAGCGACATCCGACGAAAAACTGATCGTTGCCACATGCGAAACGGGGTTGGGGTAGATAGTTAAGGATTGAGATTGCAGTGGTGAGTTCAGCACACTGCTCGCTCCGATCATTTCTGAAAGAGGGCGCCACCAAATTCCTTTCTCCTCGGTTCCAGCGACAAGATTATCGCCACTTATGGCAAGTGAATAAATGTAAGCAGGAATGGTCGGAGTAAGTTTTGGTAAGTTGCTATCGACCGCAGACCAGGATGCGCCGTAATTCGTTGAGAGATAAATTCCTTGATCGGTGGCTGCAAACAGATTCGATCCGTGGGTTGCGAAAGCAAAAATAAAAGTATCCACCATTCCAGCGCTTGCTTCTTTCCAAGTGTTGCCGTAATCGGTTGAACGAAAAACGTCGC
This sequence comes from Ignavibacteriota bacterium, assembly GCA_963794025.1. GTDB lineage: Bacteria > Bacteroidota > Ignavibacteria > Palsa-1295 > Palsa-1295 > PALSA-1295. The sequence goes on along the minus strand of CAWCCK010000037.1, from coordinate 62,704 downwards.
CATTTTGATAGGTTCCCACAAATAGGTTTGAATCCATCACGATGATCGATCGCATATTTAGGTTTGTCAAGCCATTATTAACTGCCATCCAGCTCATGCCATTATTTGTAGAACTGAATACACCGAAGCCATCAGTCGCTGCAAAGAGCTTATCCCCATTAACTCCAAACGACCGAATTTGAGCCGGAGGCAATCCGCTATCAGCCGATTCCCATATTGTATCATTTTCAGATGAATGAAACACTCCATTATCCGTACATATAAAAATGGTTGTGTCCATCTTTACCATGGCTTCAATGAATTTATTGCCAGGATTATTAGAGCTGCCTACTTGCTCTTGTGCCCAAATGAGGCCATTATTTTTAGAGATGAAAACTCCATTTGTTTCTGTTCCAGCAAGGATAGCAGCCTCGTTCGTTGTAAGGCATTCAATCGTGTTACTCATTCCGGTATCGGTTATGGCCCAGCTGAGGCCATTATCGACCGATCGATAAACGCCGTTTGAAGTGCCCGCGAAAAGAGCGGTGTCACACGATGTAAAGCAATAGCAATATTCAGAAAATCCACTAGATTGAACCCATTTCGACTTGCCTGCATTAGAGAATAAGGATAGAAGAAGTAACGTTATGCAGATTCTAAGAGTCATATTAATTTCCTTTCTATAATGATGACACGAAGGAACTCCAAAAGTTACATCTAAGCCATAATATTTTTTACGTTCCGTACAAAAGGAACCGCAAAGTGACACTCATGCTGCCGCTCGCTTCAACCGATCATTAATCGCACGCCCCAATTCCATTTCTGGAAATTCTTCGGCGAGAATGATCCTGAGTTTCAGCGAATCGAGGTAGCGCATGGCGGCAAACAGGTTCTTGCTGGCTTCATGCAAGTTCCCGGCGGGTGAGAGAGCAATCTGGTGCTTCTGAGGGATTTCCAAATAACTCTTACTGAAACTGAGAATACCTGTTGTATTTAGATCGCAATGTGTGAGATCGATCGGCCCAAGTTTTAGCGGCGTTCGCGTGGCATAATGGCTTTTCATGCTGCCAGGACTATGTATAACATTAGGAGATGTTGTGCCAACGATAACCTTCCCAACTACGCTCTCGATCTCTTCAACCGAAATTCCTCCCAATCGGAGAATGTGCAGCTTGCCATTTTCTTCGGCCACAATAGTAGATTCAAGTCCAACTTCACATTCGCCGCCATCGAGAATATAGGGAATCTTCCCGCCAAGCTGATCCATCACATGCTGCGCGGAGGTTGGGCTGACATATCCGAATGGATTCGCGCTCGGCGCTGCAAGCGGGAAATCGAGCTGCGCGAGAAGCTCCTGTGTTAACGGGCTGTTTGGAACCCGAACTGCAACGGAACCCAGTCCAGAAGTAACAATATCGGGAATGATAGCGCGCTTCGGAAGCACAAGCGTGAGTGCTCCCGGCCAAAAAGTATTAGCGAGTGTTTTTGCCCATTCAGGGAACCCAGTTACATATTCTGAAAGCTGCCCGCGATCCCTTCCATGCACAATGAGCGGATCGAATTCCGGGCGTTGTTTAACTTCAAAAATATGCAAAACGGCTTCTTCATTCAGCGCATTAGCGGCAAGGCCATAGACGGTTTCGGTTGGAATCGCAACAAGTAATCCGCGCTCAAGCAGAGCGCGGGCTTTTGCGATGTCTTTGCCGGTTTCCGTTGTCATGGTCTTACTTCTGCATTGGATAATTTGAATTGTCATTCTGAGCGTAGCAAAACGGAGTCCGCCTCAGCGGACTCCGTTTTGCGAAGTCGAAGAATCTCTTGTACTATCAGAAATCCTTCGACTCCGTTCATTGCGACGAGCATCGTGGGCGATGCTCGTCGCAATGAACTCCGCTCAGGATGACATATAAAAAATCCCAAGTCAAACAGCATCAACTACTACGCGTGGGGTCACCGCCTTTTTATCCAACAGTGCAGGCCAATAGGCAACGACTTCGCTCGGTTTTGGCCTGCCCCCGGCGAATCCGGTAACGCTGGGCGGGCCGGTGAGAATGAGCGGCGCAATTTCCTTCCCGAACGTTTCGATGGATCTTTTATCCTGTCCGCGTACTCCCCATTTGACGACCACTTCCTGTACTTCGTCAAAATCAACAGGTGTGAGCGGGCCGTGACAGGAATTTACTCCGAGAAATTCCGTTCGCATTTCTTCAAAGGTGCAGCCGACATCTTTAAGACGTGTGCGTAAGATCTTATCGGACGCTCTCGCTTTCTCCATCGCATCTGGCCAGGTGTAGGTGAGCGTTCCCTGTGCGGAAAAACCATCACGGTAGGACATGGATACTTTGTAGGAATCGGTTGCGGCGCGGCCTTGGATTCCGCTGACGCGAACGCGGTCGCGGCCCAGATCTTCGAGATGGATCGAGGTGAAATCCGCAATGCAATCCGGAGTGATATAATTGGTCGGATCGCCGATCTCGTACAAACATTGCTCTGCAACGGTTTGGCGGGAAACCTTCCCGCCGGTTTTCGGGTGTTTCGTGATAATAAAATCGCCGTTCGGATAGGCTTCCGCGATTGGGAACCCGATGTGCGCCATATCTTTCACCGACTTCCAATCGGCAGAGAAATTCCCGCCGGAAGATTGCGCGCCGCATTCCAAAATATGTCCTGCGACCGTTCCAGCTGCCATTCGATTCCAATCGTCCGGTTCCCATCCGAATTCATGGATCATCGGCGCAAGCGTGAGGCCGGTATCTGTGGTGCGGCCCGTCACAACGATCTGCGCGCCTTGCCGTAGCGCTTCAACGATGGGCCACGCGCCGAAATAGACATTAGCGGAAAGAATGCGATCGCGGATGTCGCTGACAGGCTCTCCCGTCTCCATGTTTTTCAGCTTGTGTCCCTGCGCAAGAAGCGGATCTATGGAATCTAAAATATTATCGCCGAGCACAACGCCAACTTTGATCGTAATGCCGCGACGTCGCGCTACTTCAAAGATCGCATCGCGGCAACCTTCGGGATTGACGCCGCCGCCATTCGTGATGACTTTGATGTTTTTTTCGACGATGTCCGGCAAAATCGCGTCGATCACATCGATGAGATCACGCGCGTAACCGGCTCGCGCATCTTTCAGCTTTTGTTTTTGCATGATGGACATCGTTACCTCGGCGAGGTAATCCATCATCATATAATCGACGGGCGATTCGGCGGATGCGCGGCGAATTTGGTCGATCGGCGCGGATGGCAGATCGCCCCAGAAACCCTGACCCGATGCAATGCGTATGCGTTCTTTCACGTGCGTTTTGTAATTAGAATATCACGTAAACATCGGAATCGTCTCATTTCTCCTTAATTTTGTAGATATTTTTTACTAATATTATAACACAGTTTTTCGGATGCGAATTGGAATTATCGGCCAGCCCTGTATTGATGAAATTGTCCATGTGGGCAATATTTCGCCGCTGCCGGAGCTTGCGCTGGGCGGAGTGCTCTATTCCTATGCGGCGATGGAGCGTTTGATGCGCGAGCATGGTGCAATCACGGATTCATTTTCGCCGCTTACGTGGCTTTCGAAACCAGACCGTCCCTTTCTTGAATCGCTTCTCAATAAATGCAGCCACATCGAGCGCGAAATCGGGCTTTGGCCTACGGATTTGCAAACAAACCGCGTGCAGCTTGTCTATCGAGAAAATGGAGAACGCACGGAGCATTGCCCCCATATACTTCCCACGCTTACGAACGATCAGCTTACTCCTACGCTTCTTGAATCGCTCGATGGACTTTTTGTGAATATGATCTCCGGTTTCGATATTGATACTGAAACGCTGGGAACTGCTTTAAATAGTTCAATGAAAAAGCCTTATGTTCATATCGATATTCATGCGTTAGTGCTTGGCTCGTTATCAGAAAAAGATGATAATGCGCCCTTTGGCGAAGGCAGGGAACCGCGCGGAGTAAGCGATTGGAAGCGATGGCTTGCCATTGCCGATTCTGTTCAAATGAATGAATTGGAAGCGCGTTGGTTTGCCGATCCTGAAATTAAATCCGAACATGAATTATTGAAGTATATTCTTCTCGCCAATCAGTTCCCAAAATTACGCTATCTTATTTTGACACGAGCAGAGCGCAGCGCTACCCTATTCGATTTCGAGCATGAAATGGTGTATAATGCTACGCCTCCGAGCGTTGAAGCCATTGAGACAACTGGCTCCGGAGATGTGTTTGGTTCAGCATTCATTTTTTTCGTGCTTTGCGGAAAACGTCCCGAAGCGGCTTTGCAAAAAGCAGTGGAATGGGCTTCGTGGAATACTACGTTAAGGGGTATCGGCCAAATTCTGGATGCACCGTTCCTGCAATAAATACAACACAATGAGAGAATTCTATCCCCAAATCGAATCATACAATCAGGGTCACTTAAAAGTATCGAATATTCATTCGATGTATTATGAAGAGAGCGGTAATCCGAAAGGATTCCCGGCCGTTTTCGTGCATGGTGGTCCGGGCGGTGGTACGCAGCCGGAGCATCGCCGGTATTTCGATCCCAAGTATTACCGTATCATTTTGTTCGATCAGCGTGGGTGCGGGAAAAGCACGCCGAATGCTTCGCTCGAAGATAATACAACGTGGGATCTGGTGCGCGACATGGAACTTCTGCGCGAGCATCTCAACATTGAAAAATGGCTGGTGTTCGGTGGCTCGTGGGGTTCGACACTTTCGCTGGCGTATGCAGAGACGCACCCAGAGCGTGTTACGCATCTTGTATTGCGAGGAATTTTTCTCGTGCGACAATGGGAAATTGATTGGCTCTACCAAAAAGGCGCTGACGCTATTTTCCCCGACAAGTGGGAAGATTATGTAAAGCCAATTCCTGAAGCCGAGCGGGGTGATTTTGTTACCGCGTATCACAAACGGCTAACTAGCAGCGATCGCAAGGTGCAACTTGAAGCTGCCCGCGCATGGAGCGGGTGGGAAGGTTCCACATCAAAATTACTTGTCGACCCCGATATGATAGCGCATTATAGCGATGACGATTTTGCTATTGCCTTTGCGCGAATCGAATGCCATTATTTTTTCAATAAAGGTTTTATGGAAGATGGCCAATTACTTCGAGATGTTGGCCGCATCCGGCATATTCCTACTACCATTGTGCAAGGGCGATACGATGTGGTTTGCCCGATCCGAAGCGCGTGGGATCTGCATCGCGCGTTCCCAGAGGCGAAGCTCGTTATTTCGCCGACGTCGGGGCACTCGGCATTCGAAGTGGAGAATCGTTCCGCGCTTATTGAGGCGACGGACGCATGTAGGAACTAAACCACAATCCTTGGAGCAATGAATAGATGAGTTGGATACTCGGAGCGTATGGACGCATTCCGCCGGAACTCGAGCAAAGGATTCGGAAGATGGGGCAAAACCCTCTTCTTGAATTTCAACATGGGCCGTTGATGCTGCTTGCAGGTGGAATCAAGGAGACATGCAAGTATCGAGCAAATTCCTCGGAAGTGTGGGCTGTGTGCGGTTCGGGGATCGAGCAGGGTGAGCAGGGCTATCAATTTATGGGAACCGATCATTGGGCGTCGCGACTTTCACCATCCTTAAATATTCATTCGTTGGAGGGACAATTCGCCGGAATACGTTACCAAAATGATGAGGTAACTCTTTTTACCGATCGGATCGGTTCCCGCGATCTATGGTATTGCACGCTCGGCGATGCTACCGTATTCTCGACACGGGCAGATTGGCTTGCGCGCTTATCTGGCAACAGCGAGATTGATCTAAACGGATTTGGAGGCCGATGGCTGTTTTATTATCAGGTATCGACGGCAAGTATTATCAAGCATATTGAGCGTCTTGGACCGGGTGCAATGGTAACCATCTCTGCACATGGGATTTCAAAAGAGCATACTAAATGGCTTCCTGAGCCGACTCGATCCCCATTTGCCCGAACACTTGAGGATATTAGCATTTTTCCATTTCGATCGGGGCAGAGAATGTCACTCGGCCTTTCGGGTGGATTAGATTCCCGGTTGCTGTTCTCGATCCTTCTTCATGCAAGCGGCGAGTGGGATGTTCACACATTTGGCCCGCCCGACCATCCCGATGTAACTATTGCCAAACAAATTGCGAATGTGTTTGGCGTGCCGCACCAACATTTATATGTTGACCCTCGTGAAGATTTCCAATTAGAAACTAAAGTTACGGATTATTGCGCGCAGGGCCTTACGCTCCGGCAGGCATCGCAGATCATGCAAGCACAGTACTATCCAATGCTGTATGAAACAAATACGGTCGTTATCGATGGCGGCTTTGGCGAGGTTGCGCGGCGGCACATGTTTAACCGACTTGCGTATTTGGGAAAGGGTGCGTTATTGCGGCGTGATTTGCAAGGAGTCTACCCGTATTTCACTCGATTTCGAGCCGATCTCTTTGTGCCGGAAGTAAACACGTTACTTCGTGAGGGAGCGCTGGATCAAATTGATACGCTATGGAACGATATGCCGGATCCCAATATGGTTGGAGTTAGGAATTGGTTAGATATGATCGTGGTGCGATGCGAGCTTCCTAATGCGAACGCTGCGGAGCAAGCGCGCATGGATCATTCTGTGCAAAGTTACATGCCTTTCGTGCAGCCATCGCTTTTGAATGCGGTGTTTGAAATGCCAATGAACAGGCGCGAGGATAGCAGGGAAGTTCACGCGATCATACATCGGAATGAACCGAGGCTGGAACGATTCCCGCTCATGACGAGCAGTTGTACGATACCATACGCGCTCTCAACCAAGCAATCGTTCGTCTATCAAAAAATTAAACGTCTATTGGGCAAAACATATCACGATCGCACTCGGGTACGTTTTCTCCAAAGGATGCGTCCTATGATCGAAGATCTTGCCGCATCGAACGAAGTCCGGACCAACCACCTCTATGACTATCGAAAGATCAGAGCTATTGTCGATGGATATTATGCTGGAAATAGCGCTTTGGGCGGACCATTGGACTGGTGGCTCGGTTTTGAGCTTTGGCGGAGATCGCTGACCGATGCGGGGATGTGAATTGGTTGCGGCAAATCAACGTTCCATATTTTGAATTATGACCCTTAACGAAATTTCAAACGTCCGCGAAAAATTACTCGCCGATCTGGATCAGATCACAGGAGCGGACACACTCGAAGCATTCAAACTTGCGCATCTTACACGCAAGGGAACCATCGCGGCGATGTTCGACGATCTGCGTTCTGTTCCCAAAGAGGAAAAACCATTAGCGGGGAAAGAATTGAACCTGCTTCGGCAATCGGTCGAAGAGCGGTTTGCAGAGAAAGAACAATCATTTGGCGAGCGCAAGCCGGTAGGTTTACGCCACATCGATCTGACGATGCCCGCGCGAACGGTTCCCATCACCGCGCCCGGTCACGAGCATCCGCTGATGAAAACGCTGAATGAGATGATCTCCATATTCGAGCGCATGGGATTTGCTGTGGAATATGGCCCGGAGATCGAAGACGACGAGCATAATTTCGGCAAGTTGAATTTCGCTGCCGATCATCCAGCGCGGGATATGCAGGATACGTTTTTTGTAAAACCAAATGTATCCAATGTAGCGCCGGCGTCCTCGCCGGTTCCCATTTCGGGGGATGGGGAACAGGCGAGGACAGCATCGTGGGCGATGCTCCCTGCGCTACAACCGTTGTTATTAAGGACGCACACATCGCCCGTTCAAATTCGGTTGATGGAGCGGGAGAAGCCGCCCATCCGCGCCATCATGCCGGGGCGCGTGTATCGCAACGAAGCAGCCAGCGCGAGAAGCGCAGTTGCGTTCTTTCAACTCGAAGGACTTGTAATAGATAAAGGCGTGACGATGGCCGATCTCAAAGGCATCTTGCTATCGTTCGCTCGTCAATTTTTTGGAAGCGACGCAAAAATTCGTTTGCGTCCGAGTTTTTTTCCATTCACCGAACCAAGCGCGGAGGTAGATGTAAGCTGTTACATTTGCGGCGGAAAAGGCTGCCGCGTATGCAAGAATTCCGGTTGGCTCGAAATTTTAGGTTCCGGAATGGTGCATCCGAATGTGCTTACGGCATGTGGGATCGATCCGGAAATTTACACCGGCTATGCGTTCGGAATGGGAATTGATCGCACGGCGATGATGCGCTATGGCGTCAGCGATATTCGGGATTTCTTCGAGAACGATTACCGCTTTTTGGAGCAGTTTTAAACATTTTCAATAGCGAACTAAACCTTCCCGAAAATTGCTTTTCTATCCGCTCTTTTGTATTTAACAAGTTTCAAACCGAATTAAACAGCAGCAAAATCATTCCGAAAATGCTTAAATTGTATGGATCGTTTCTGCTTCTATCGACGCTCATAGCCATTGTTGCAATGAGCGGTTGTTCGTCATCGACATCGCCCTCGTCCTCCAGCGGCAATACCGGGACATATCCCAGCGCGGGCAGCACGTTCACCTACACTTATACGTCGGTCGATACGAATGGAATAACCAGCGCACCAAGCGATTCGACCTACACCATTCTGAGCGATTCCATGACCTATGGGGGAAAGACGAATGTGCTCGCAGTCGAAAGTCAGGATGGCGGCATTTCCTATTACCACCTGGAATCGAACGGCGATATTTCGATCTATGTCGATGTGAGTTCATTGCTTCCAACGACTATTCCTTTTTCTCTTCCCATCACGACCAATTGGTTTATCATCCCGATTGGAAGCAGCGTTGAGCAAACGAGCACCCTCTTCGACTCCACAGTGACCGTTCCCTACAATGGAACGAATGTCCAAGTAACCATTACCATTCAAACAGACGCGAAGGATCTTGGGCCTGTAACGATTTCCGCTGCGGGAAATTCGTTTGCTACGGAAGCTGGCTCCATTGCCGTAACGGCTTCTGCTTCCGGTTTAGGAGGATTTTTACAATTAGCTGCTTCCGTTGTCACCTCCACCATTTGGTACTCCAAACAATTAAAGTATTATCCCGAACGGCAGGATAAAACCGTCAACTCTGGCGTTCTTCTGGGCAATTCCACAACTTCCGACACGTATCTTCTTACTTCCTATAACGTGAAGTAAGACGATCTCAACTCGTAGCCAACGCGCCCGCTATTGCGGGCGTTTTTGCGTAAATTTCTTCCCGCACGATCTTGGATAAAATGTCGATCACGGTATCGACTTCTTCCATCGTGTTGTAGATGTAAAAGCTGACGCGGCAGCTTGCGGGAATATGGAGCGAATGATGCGCAAGCCCAGCACAGTGGCATCCCGCGCGGGATTCGATGCCAAATTCATTCAACGCATCGGCAAGATCGAACGGAGAACGACCCTCAACATTGAAGGCAACGAGGGATGTTCGTTCCTTTGCATCTTTTGGTCCGTAAATATGAATGCCGGGAATTTCTGAAATACGTTCTAACGCGCGAGCCGTGAGGGAGCGATTGTAGGAAGTAATTCTTTCCATTGCATCTTTTACGTCCTTTCGATCGATCGTTTTCTCCGTCATAAAATAGACATCCTGTTCCGGTGAAAGCGCAAGATCGAGTAAGATTCGCAATGCCTGCGCGCTGACGATGGCCCCCAAGATATTCGGAGTTCCCGCGCTGTATTTCCAGGGCAATTCATTATAGTTAACATGCGTGGGCGTCACCGAACCTGGCAATCCTGCAACCATATCGCCGCCATACAAAAACGGATTCATGGTGCTGAGCAAGTTCTCTTTACCATAAAGCACCCCGATTCCGAAAGGCGCAAGAATTTTGTGGAACGAAAATGAGAGAAAATCCACATCGAGCGCTTCGACATCCACATACGTGCTCGGCACTAATTGCGCGCCATCGACAAGCAGATAGGAGCGGCGTTCGCCACTCGGTTGCTCATAACCGCTCGCATTTGCGATCTCTCGGATCTTTGCAATGGGATTTTTTATTCCTAAAAAGTTCGATGCGCCGCTCGCGCAAACCATTTTCGTTCTGCTATCGACGAGCGTTGCCATGTGCGCGAGATCAAGCTCGCCGGTTTCCTCATCGAAATTAACTATGCGGTATTCGACGTTTACCCCAAACTTGGGCAATATCTCGCGGCACATTGCGTACCAGGGAACGTAATTCGAGTTATGCTCCATCATCGTGGTGACGATATTATCGCCATCGCGGAACTCGGTCATCATCGAATACATCACGGCGTTATGCGCTTCGGTGGTGTTGCGGTAGAGCGCGATATTCTTGCGGCTTTTCGCGCCGATAAAGGCCGCGATGGTATCGTAGGATGATTCGAAGAGGCTCGTCATCGCGCGCGAGGCATTCGATTGGCCCCGGTGAACGTTCTCATAATCCGGCGAAAGCTCGTGGAACAGCTCGGCGAGCTTTTTTGGCGCTTGGGTGCTCGCGGCGTTATTCGTAACGATGCGGCCCTTCGCTATCGCCGGAAAGTGCTTGCGGATCGCTTGAACGTCAAGGGTGCTTGCGGTTTCAACCATCGGGTATTCTTTTAGGATAATTTGGCTACAGTATTATGTTAAGTTTTTGAGTTGGGCAAACGTTCCGCCCTGAATTACGTTATTTTGAATGATGCGCATCTCTTTAAACTGGCTTTCCGAGTATATTTCCGTTCCATTCACGCCCGATGATCTGGCTCACCGGCTGACCATGCTCGGCCTCGAAATCGAAGCGATCGAGCGCGTGGGCGAGCGGTGGGATAAGGTCGTCGTTGGCGAAGTGATGGAGGTAACGCTGCATCCGAATGCGGATAAGCTCCGAATGACGAAGGTCTCGATTGGAAGTGGCGAGCCGCTTTCCATCGTCTGCGGCGCGCCGAATGTGCGGCAAGGATTGCGCGTTGCAGTTGCAATGATCGGTGCCGACCTTGGTGGCGGAATGGTGATAAAAAAGGCAAAGATTCGCGGTGAGTCCAGCGAAGGTATGATCTGCTCGGAACGTGAACTCGGCATTTCGCAACATCACGAAGGCATTTGGGAATTGCCGAATGAAACAGCTATCGGTTTGCCGCTTGCCGATGCGCTGGGATTGCGCGATACGATCTTCGAAGTCGGTATCACGCCAAACCGCGCCGATTGTCTGAGCCATATCGGAATTGCGCGAGAAGTTCGTGCTATCACAGGCGAGCCTGTTCGTCTGCCCAAAGTGACAATAGAAAAGAAAGAGGGAGATATTGCGAAGCAAGTAAAAATATCGCTTCCGCAGCCGGAATTGTGTCCAAGATACGTTGCGAAATTAGTGAAAGGCGTAACCATCGCTCCATCACCCGATTGGCTGAAACGACGCTTGGAAACGGTTGGACTTCGTCCTATCAATAACGTGGTTGACGTCACGAATTTTGTGCTGATGGAATGCGGGCATCCGCTTCATGCGTTCGATTTTGATGTGGTGAAAAATGGCCAGATCGAAGTCCGAACGGCTGGCGGATTTGCCGATGAATTCGTGACGCTCGATGGAAAAAAACGCAAAATGCCGGCTGATGCTCTCCTAATTACCGATGGAAAGCAGCCGCTCGGAATTGCAGGAATTATGGGCGGCGAGAATTCAGAGATCAGGGAAACGACGCGGAATGTGCTCATCGAATCCGCTTATTTCAATCCCACTTCCATTCGAAGAACGGCGAAACAGCTTGGCCTTTCTTCGGATGCCTCCTACCGTTTCGAGCGCGGCGCGGATTTCAATATTCTTGAATTTGCGGCAGAACGAGCTGCGCAAATGATAGCAGAATTAGCGGGCGGTGAAATAGTAGAAGGAGTTTTAGATGAATGCGCTATCTCGTTGAAAAATAAGACGATGAGGTTTCGACAAACGCGGGCAAACAGTCTGCTCGGCATGACGATTCCAACTGAGCGAATGCGCGAGATATTCGAGCTTCTCAATATAGATGTTCAGAATTCCGAGTCAACGGATTGGCTGCTTACCGCACCATCGTACCGCATCGATCTCGAACGCGAGGAAGATGCCATCGAGGAAATAGCACGCATTGTTGGCTATGAGGAAATTCCGACAAGTACATTCGAACATGCTCCGCTCGGAGGAGTGCGCGATCCGCTAAAGCTGCGTGATTTCGATGCACTTGTTCGCACCACGCTGATTTCGCTCGGCGCAAGCGAGTGCGTTTCCGTGCCATTAGTCAGCGCAAAGAACGCGCTTCAATTTCACGCAAAACCTGTCGAGCTAATCAATCCGCTAAACGCGGAGCGCGACCGAATGCGAACCAGCATTGCAATTAATTTATTAGAATCCGCAAGCGTAAGCCAGCGGTTCGGCGCACATGGTCAGCGTATTTTTGAGATTGGAAATGTATTCCATTATTCCGATAAACCGGAGCAGCTTGGGCATGTCAGCGAAAAGCCGGAGCTTGCTATTTTGATCTCCGGCATTCAGGAACCGAAAACAGCCTATAATGCTGAAGCAACTCATGCAGATATTTTTCTAATGAAGGGGATTGCCGAATCCCTGCTTGGGCGATTGGGAATTCGTGAATTTGAATATTCTTATGAAAATTCGAAAGAATGGGGTAATATCAGTTTTCTTGATTCTGCTCAAAGACTTGTGGCTACGTCTGGTATGCGACCGATGGGTCTTATGGGACGCATAAGCAGTGAAGTTACTAAGGCTTACGATTTAAGAAGCGATGTCTGGCTCGCGCTTTTCGATTATTCAGCACTTTATGAATTGACGAAAAAAATAGTTGAGAATCCGCCTCACGTGAAGCCACTCGCAAAATATCCATCCGTCGAACGCGATATAGCCATCGTCCTTGCCGAGGCGGTTTCCGCAAAACAGGTCGAGGATCTAATCCATGCGGCAGCGCGGCCTGAGATGCTTCGAGAGATTCGGCTTTTCGATCAATTTCAATCTAAAGAAATGAAATCGGCGCACGAACGCAGCCTTGCGTTTCATCTTGTTTTCCGCTCCGATGAACGCACTTTGGAGGAACATGAAGTAGATGAGCTTACTCTTATGATAATTAAGCGATTAGAGGGAGAACTTCATGCGCAACTTCGTGTTTAACAAAGAGTAGTGGGTAAGGGGTAAAGCGTGATAATATCATTTTGTACCGGGACTTGACTCGTTCCCATCGAAAGATACCGATGATTGCTTTATCCAAAAACGATCCCACTTTACCCCTTACCCTTTCTCCTCTACCCTGAACGAAGTGACACCGACAGAATCCCGAGAGGTAGTTTTAGGACTAAGCCGCGAACGGCTTGCTCGCGCAACCACGCGCTTCGAGCGATTGGCGCGCGATGCTGCGGAGCGTATCCAGCATTTAAAGCAAGAAAAACTCGCGCTTGAACGTCGGCTTGCCGACGTTCAAGCGCTCTCAACGCAAGAGCGGCAGAATTTCGAACAGCGTGTTTCCGTGCTTACGAGCGTTGCCAGCGAAAGCGAGGAGCGCGCAAGCGCATTTACCGATCTCAATGCGCGGCTCGCCGATCAGGAGCGGTTGCTGAACGAACAGAACGAAACCATAGTGCGGCTTGAATCAGATATTGCTACCGGCAAAGAGCAGTTGAAAGAGCAAGCATCGGCGGGATCGACATCGCAAGCAGAACTTGCAGAATGGAAATCAAAAACAGCGCAGCTGGAAGAACGATTGGAAAAGATTGGCAAAGAACGGGATTCTTTCCGCGCGAAGATTTTTGAGAATGAGCGCATCAATGCGCAATATGCTGTGCGGTTGACATCTGACGATCGAGACAATGCCGCGAAAGCGATCGAATCGCTGATTGATCAATTTGCTGCAATGGAATCCAGAGTGCTTGCAACCGAGGAGAAATAACAGATGGCACAAACCGTAAAAGTTACAATTCTTGGCTCCGAATATCCGCTCCGCTCGAACGACGAAGCGCTTACGCAGCAGCTTGCTCAGGAGGTCGATGGGCAGCTACGGGAACTTCAGGAAAAGCTGCCTTCTCAATCCACGACCACGCTTGCCGTCCTTGCCGCACTGAATTTTGCCGAGCAGGAAGCTCACACCAAAGAAAACGAACGCCGCGAGCTGGACCGCATCGCGCTCGATCTCGAAACGCTTTCGATTGCATTGGAACAGGCGATGGAATAGCTCCAGTCTTCGAATGGCACGAAGGGATTAATGGCACGAAGCGAAGAGGCAAGCCGTTATTACAATCATGCAAACATACACGATCGAAGCGGCAAAAGCGAATTTGGGAGCTTTACTCCAAAGGGTTGCGCATGGGGAAGAGTTGCTCATTACCGAAAAAGAAAGACCGATTGCAAAACTGAGTCCGCCAGATACCGCCGATAGCTATCGCGCCCGTATTCGCGCGTTACGCGGAGCTGCCCGTGGGATCGATACCACCGTTGAACGCTCCTAATTACCCCACTTTCGATGTCAGCGGCCCAAGAATGCCTTGATATTTAACGAGCTTTGCCTCGATCTCGCCGATCAGGATTTTGGATGACATTTTTACGGGCATGTGATTGTCGTCATCCGTCAGCCAAATTTTGATCGTACCTTCGCTCTTGAATAATCCGCCTTGCACCACCATTGGCTCGATGACGGAGCATTCAAACGTTCCCACATCGGTTTCCACTTGCTGATGCCCGAGCACACGCACATCGAGCGGGTGCGTTTGGCCATCGAAGAAATTTTCGAGATGGATCACATCGCCTTTGTGAGAGCGGGTCAGATCCAGCGTGCGGATATAATAGAACGCGCTGACAATATCGTGGACATATTCCGGCGTTTTGAATTCTTTGCCGTCGCTTGTTTCAGCCGTCTGCGCTTCGGGATCGAAATTGGCGTCGTAATCTTTGGAATACGTTCCTTCGCGCACATGCTGCTCGAACCGCCAGGGAAAAATTCCATCGGCGTCCATATAGGTTTCGTAGCGATCCCGTACTTTAAAGAACAGATCGAGTGTGGAACCCGAGTTGGCTTCGACGCGCGTCTCATACGTTTTCCGTCCATTGATGTACCGAACGTCAGGAATAGACATCGTCGCCTGACCGCCCGTAACACCCTCCCAATCAATATCGAACGTAAGTCGCTCGCCGACAGCGAATGCGTTATTATCCAAATGCCGCAGTAAAGCTCCACCCGTGATGGGTGTCTGGGCCGCACTCGTGCCGCTATGCCGCTCCGGATACAAAAGCCCGGCGGCAATGACGAGAAATGCGATAATAAATTTGAGCCTCATCAATAAGTAATAAAACGCCATTCGTAAGCCGTTTTAACATGCCAAATGTTTTTATTTTAAAAGAATTAAATTTCCGAAGGACTGCCTTTCAGAAGCAGGGTATTCACAGCATCCATTACGACGTTTACATCAACACGTTCCATGCAGGTGCAATTCTCGCAATTTGGGCATCCGGCGATGGGCGCGGGAGAAATGTTGACTGCTTTTGGCCCGCGAAAACCCCAGCGCTCCTTGCTAAGTGGACGCGGAAGAGGGAAGGTTCCTATCGTTGGCACACCCAGCGCGGCTGCGAGATGTCCCGGCCCGGTGCTGCCGGCGATCACAATAGTAGCGCGTTCCAACAGCGCGGCTAATTCTGCAAGCGACTGACCCACAAAAGGAATTGCGTGTTTCGTTCCTATCGATGCAAGGGCGATGCCGATTATGTTAGCATCCGCATTAACTCCGGTTAGTACAACGTTCATTCCATACCGCTCGACAATCGCGCGCCCAACTTCGATGAATTTCTGCACCGGCCACATGTGCGAAGAACCTCCGCTTGTAATATGCAGCACAGCGAATTTTGCATTCGGCGAGCCAAGATTTTCAACGAGCCATGCTTTGACATGATCTATTTCAGATGTCTGAAGTTTGATTGTTGGCAATTCATTCATGTCAGCGGAAATTCCTATCGCAGACAACATGCGTAGGTTGTACTCAGCTTCGTGATGCTCGGCAGTTTTGCGGTGTTCGTAAATTCGGTTTGTAAACAGGAAAGAATACCACCGATAGCCGGTTCCGATCCGTTTGGGAACGCGAGCAATAAATGCCGCTAACGCAAGCTGAAATCTTGGGCTTGGAAAGAATGCGACATCAAATTTGCGAAATTGCTGGACGATCTTCCCAAAACTTGTTTTTGAATCGATCGTTCGAATTTCATCCACATCCGGACATCGCTCGATAATGGGCAGTGTATATTCACTCGCAAGAAAAGTTACGGAGGCATTAGGCAGCGCCTTTTTGATGGCCCGCGCCATCGGCAACGTAAGCACAACATCGCCCAGCCGGTCGGTACGAACGATGAGAATATCCGGACTGGGATTCATGTGATTTTGAAGGGATTTTAGGGATGGGATCAGGGAATGAAGACGTTTCGATTGCAGAAATTCCTTCATCCTTCATAATTCATCCTTCATCCTTTCCCCAAAGAGCGGGAGACGGGGATCGAACCCGCGACGTCCAGCTTGGGAAGCTGGCATTCTACCGCTGAATTACTCCCGCAGCGTGTTGTGTAAAAACGAGATTGATGTGAAATGTTTCCGAAATACAAATTTACATTTATCCCAAAAACTTATTCTGTTCTTTTTGCAGCTCTTTAATAAGATATTTCAAGCGTGGATTCTGGGAACCATGCGCGAGAGGGAAGTAATGTTCCTGCGTTTCCATAATGTACTTGATGGGATTCTTTTTCACATTGAATTCGAGGCAGCGGTAGGTATCGAGCCGGTCGGCGAGCTTGAGCATACGCGCGTCCTCGCTGGCGGCGAGCAATTTTTCGATATATTCGCGTTCTACCCATTCTTTCATTGTGCCTTCGGCTTTGATGTCCTTCGTCAGCATTTGCACGAGATAGCTGGTATAGGAACCAAAATTCAGTTCGAGAATTTCCGCCGTCAGCACATTGGAATCTTCCAGGGCATCGTGAAGTAAAGCGGCACAGAGGATATTCGCATCGGTCTGATTAAGCTCGATGAGCATGATCTTCGTCACGCGGCTGGGATGCCAGAAATAGGGAGTGTCATCCGGTCGCTTTTGGAACTCATGCACGCTCTCGGCCATGTCGTACGCATCGAGAACTTTATTTACGGCAACGGCGTCGATACCACGCTCGCGCAGCAGCGTTTCCAGCTCCTTTCGAGAGAGATATGTCGAGTTATATTTAGGAATTCCTTCCTCGAGATGCATGGCTCATACATTAAATCTAAAGTGCATGATGTCTCCATCGTCAACAATATATTCGCGTCCTTCGCTTCGTAAAAGTCCGGCTTCACGTACGGCGGTTTCCGATTTTAACCTCAGAAAATCGCCAAGTTTCATTACCTCGGCGCGAATAAATCCTTTTTCGAAATCCGTGTGAATGACCGCTGCGGCTTCCGGCGCTTTTGCGCCTTTGCGAACCGTCCACGCGCGGACTTCCTTCGGGCCGGCCGTGAAGTATGTTTGAAGTCCGAGTAAATCGTAAGCAGCATTGACGAGCGCGTTTAGCCCCGGTTCTTTCAGTCCAAGCTCGCGGAGAAAATCGGCACGTTCCGCTTCGGGAAGTTCCACAAGTTCCATTTCGATTTTCGCGCAGATCGGCACGACAAGCGCGCCTTCTTTTTCTGCGATTTCTCGGATGGTGTTGATATAAACGTTCCCATGCGTTACGCCATGCTCATCGGTATTGGCGACATAGAGCACTGGCTTTGTGGTGAGCAAGTGCATCTCGCGCAGCCATGTTTGCTCGTCATCCGATATTAAGGGAAGATACTTTGCGAGACGGCCTTTTTCAAGATGCTCACGCAGGCGCGTGTAAAAATCGGACTCTGCGCGAGCTTTGGGATCGCCGGTTTTGGATTTGCGCTGTGCGGCGTCAGATTTTTTATCCAGCGTTTCCAGATCTTTCAGGATAAGCTCGGTTTCGATCACCTCAATGTCGCGCTTCGGGTTGACAGAGCCGTCAACATGAATCACATTCCCATCATCGAACGCGCGAACGACATGCGCGATCGCATCGACATCACGGATATGCGCCAAGAATTGATTCCCAAGTCCCTCGCCTTGCGATGCACCTTTGACGAGACCCGCAATATCGACGAATTCTATCGTAGCCGGAACCTCGCGCGCGGGATTGACGAGCGCAGTCAGCGCGCGTAGGCGTTCATCCGGCACCGGAACGACGCCGGTATTCGGCTCGATCGTGCAAAAAGGATAATTTTCCGCCGCAGCCTGCGAGCTGGCGGTGATAGCATTAAACAGCGTCGATTTCCCGACGTTCGGCAAACCAACAATTCCACATTGTATTCCCACGCACACACTACGCACGCGAAGCGCTCAAAGTGCCCAGTGAATCTGGATTGCGCTGATTTATTTCTGATTATTCTAATTTACTTGTGCTCACCACCCGTCAGCGCCACGCTATAAAACTTGCCGCCGTCGGCGGTCGAGAGGACAAGCTGTTCATCGCCGGCATTCCAGGTTACGATGCGGTATTTGTTGTGGTAATCCTGGTAGGGTTTGCCGAGGAGCTTGGTGATGCTTTGGATGGCACGGTGGTATGCAGCTCCGTTTTGATCGATGCTTCGCGTTTTTGCGATGAAACTAATGCGCACAATATTCTCTCCATTCGTATTGATGCGAAATTGACCGGTATCATCCAAATACATTCCCTTGAATGCATAGAGATTCGCTTCCTCTTTGCCGCGCCATTGCATCGTATCGATCGGCGCATGAGCATGGAGAAAAATTTCGGGGGTGATCATTCCGGGACGAATGCCGTGCATATCTAAAGGCTTCGGCGTTTGTGCTTTTCCGGTGAGTGAAACGACGGAAATGACCAATAGGACTAAAATGATTGGTCTTGCGAACGATAATTGTAAAAACGATCCCATAAATCTTTTTAAAAATCCCATGAATCTCAGTCGAGTTTAAGGCTCCTTGCGATCGCCTCGAAATACTGCACTTGCAATTGCTGGTTTGGCTCATCGATCGGCGCAAGCAGGAGCAGGATGGCTCGCGGCGTGAGGAATGCAGCCACGTAATCGAGCGAGCTGTCAACATTCTTCGAAACAAATTCGTATCCTTCTTTAATGATTCGTCGCGTAGCAGTATCAGTAACTTTAAAATCTCCGATGCTGCTCGTTGGCAAGCCATGCGCGCCGAATGCCATTTCTGCTTTCATCTTAAAATGATTCCATGTTGCGGAGTCTATCACTCCCACGCTCGCCGGATGCATCGTCAACGACATTTCGAGTTTTCGCGGTTCTGTGGGATCGTGGAACGTAAGCGCATACGTCAAGCTGGAATCGAGAGTTTCCGTTGCGCTCCATCCGGGGTTTGTTTCGATGGAAAGCGGCAGCAGCGTGGGCTGAAATGTACGTTGCATCGTCGGACTGCCCATTCCTGTTGTCTGTGCATGTTTATATTCGAGATGAATGGATCGGTATGCTTTGGGATCTATATCGAATTCGAACGGACGAGAATCGAGTAGGGTCGAATGGCCATTCGACCCTACATCGCTCGACCACACATCGATGAAAACAAAATACTCCGTTTTGGGGAATGTAAGCATATACAACGGCTCGCGGGATCTATATGCACAAAGCGTATCGTTGATGGATTTTGGCTCGTTTATGGTATCTTCATGGATGCCGAGCAAGCCCAGCTCTGGAAACCGAACAACGATCTTCGTATGCGCTCCATCCATCACACGGAGCGTAGCAGTGGGAAGCGGGAATTTGTTAGTGGAATCGCCCGGCGCGGTTCCCAATTCTACAACGCGATAGTACGGAGCGGGCGAATTTAGCTCCCATACTTTTTCTGCATCATTGTGGGTTGAACCAGCTTGAGCGGAGACACGCAAGGGCAGCGCATACGCAACGCAAAAAAATAAAAAATGAAGTATGAATAGAGTTATCCGTTTCCCCATTTCATACTTCATAATTCATACTTCATAATTTCCCCAAAGAACGGCTCTGCGAGGAAGACACGCGATAGGTTGCTCCGGAGGCCGGTGGAACGAACATGACGCAATCGCTGCGCACATGCCAGTGAATTCCACCGGTGAGGTGACGACGAACGCGCTCTTATACAAAGTGCATTCACCGGCATCTCAGCTACAAGGGAATCAAGAACCGATAATCCCAAGTATCAGCGGGCACTTGCCTCATGTGGATGATAAAAATCATCCACGGAATACCGCTGGCTTCCCCTGTCCCTCAGCCTGCGGATGGCCTCATCTTCACCACGCGCAACGCTCCTGGCGGAGTCTGCGACATTAGCGACAAGTCACATCGGCTGCGAGTTGTTGGAGACTCGCGGCGTATTGGAGTTCTCCGCTACCGTAAAATCGTGTTGAATAAGCGGCGTGTAACTAAACTAAGAAATCGCACGCCGGTCATTCTAATTAGTTCACAAACTTACGATAGCGGAGTGGGGCCTGTCGTTGGAATCAAGCGTCAAGCGCCCTATGGCTCACTGTTGGTTCTTTTTTCGTTGTGCTCCGGAACCGCCTTAAGAGTGGTAAAGCAGGTTGGCTTATGGGGCGCCTGCTCTCCCGGTGGACGATTGCTCATCCGGTGTTGTTGCCGGGTGATTTCTCGTCCTAAGTGGATAATCGCTCATCCACCGTGTCTTCCTCGAAGGGCCGTTCGCTCTTAACTACAATTTTTGCGGTAACTGAGTTCTTGTAAAAAGAGGGTGGTAATAATTTTTTCCATTCGATCTTATTTTGCTTGAATCGAATCGATGATTTGATTTGTGCTGTGCTTAACGTGCGATTGCACATCGCTCCAATGCGTTTCGAATAAAATGGCGAATGCAAAATAGCCAGCAAAGGCAAGCATAGCAATACCGGTTCCCAGATTGATCTTCTTTAATGTCGAGGCTTGGAACCCGCGACGCCGTTTCGAGATCCAGCGAATGAGAACGAGGAACCAGCCAATGGTTCCAATTCCTGCTCCGAGCGCAAAGCTCACATTCATATTGAAGCCGGATTCGAGCACGCCCCAGCTTCGCCACAGTCCGGAAACGATGATCCATTCGGGAACCGCCATGACGTTCGTTGCATACAGCAGAACGCCAATAGTAAATGGCCCGATGAGCGTCTTTTTTTCCAAATGCATTCGTTCCATCGCCGCATGAGCAATGCGTTCGCCTCGGATAGAATCTTCGGGCACGGAAGTGGGAATTGTTTTGGTCGTAAGCTGTCGAATACCAAGCACCAGAAGCGCAACAAAGCCTGCAAATTCAAAGCACAAATTAATGACGGGGGACTCGACGAGAAATTCATTGATCTGCGCCGCGCCGCCGCAATAGATCACGTCCATCAAGCCTGCGCCAATGGCTACGGCAACGCCAAAACGCGCGCTATATTTTATGGTGCGCGAAATAACAGCCGCGTTTACCGGGCCGATCGGCATCGACATCAGCCATCCGGTGATCGCGCCGATAATGAGTGCAACGATCAAAAGGAAGCGGGATTTTTTGTTTGCGATACCTGCGCGAGCGTTCGTTCTAATTGCGCGGCGTGCGTTTGGTCGTGATCCGTTAATGTCTCGAGGATCTTATAGGTGTTCATCTCGCCATATTTCGAATGGGTTCCCGTGATCTCAAATTCGCGCGGTCTCATGCTCCGTATGAGCGTGTGCGTTTCTGAACGAGCGTTTATAAGTTCCGGAATGCCTTCGTCATACGGGCGTTCATTGTAGCGCCCGTTGATCGCTTCTTGATCGGGATTCATTTGCTGGAATGTGTTCACCGTACCATCGAGCATACCGCGAATACGCCGCTGCCACAAACGCTCGACATCGAGTACGTGATAGAGAATTTCCGATGCGCTGAACGCTTTCGCCGAAGGCTTCTCGCGCACAAGTTCCCTTGGATAGCTCGTTGCAGACGCAAGAAATACGTTGAAACTTTTATCTAATGCCGCCAGAAGTTCTTCGGGGCGTCGTGGATTTTCGTTCATAAGATGGGGTTGAGTTAAAGTCGCTGGCGTTGATTGTATTATCGTATTGAAGATACGAGATGTTTACATTCGAATGCCGGTGTATCCATTCCGACATAGTGGGCGGAGCAAAATCCCGGATGAGCGTTGTTAGCGGTTCCCCGCTCATCTCTTCGAGCGCGCCGGAATAGTTCTCAATAATTTGAGATAGATACAGCGTGTTCGCACGGCGGTCGAGATAGTTTTGGCTTGAATCGGCAAGAAAACTTCTAAATTGCGCATCAAGCTGATCGCTTAAATGATCGCCGGAATAGGGTTCCACAGGCAGCATTGGCGATGAGCGCGTTCCATCGAAAAGCGCAAAAAAAGCTCGCGGTTCCCGGAATGTATGCTCCAGAATTGTATGCTCGATGTCATCCAGCGAGT
This sequence comes from Ignavibacteriota bacterium, assembly GCA_963794025.1. GTDB lineage: Bacteria > Bacteroidota > Ignavibacteria > Palsa-1295 > Palsa-1295 > PALSA-1295. The sequence continues at coordinate 40,455 of CAWCCK010000037.1, read as the reverse complement.
AACGCTCGCCATCCCCGGTAAGAATAACTTTTGCATAACGAAATCCGGAAATATCGTCGATGGACTGTGCGGGATTCAACCGGATCATATCGAGCACGTAGGCATTGTGCGTATTGATCCAAAAGGCGAGCAGTTCTGAGCGGGAATTAAACCCATCCGTTTGAACCAATGCGATCTGATCGAGATAGGTTGTTAGCTCTGTATCGGAACGAAGTTCGTTGTAACTTATTCTCCCATCGGATGCGACTGCGCGGTGAAGCACACGCGCAAAGAGAGAATCATCGACCGATGCCAGCGGATGGCCGAGCGGCGCTTCGAGCACCGAAGTTTTGGGAACCGTGCCGCACGAAACAAGCAGTACGAGCAGGAGCACCCACGCGCTGTAGCAGGATTTTAATTGCATGCTCTACTCACGCGCTGTTATCACTCCGCGCTTTTCTTTTTTCCAGAAGGCGTTTGTTTTAGATAGTCCAGCCCTTGTTTTGCACCTTCGTTATTGGGATCAAGTTCCAACGTTTTATCGTAATATTTTTTAGCTTTTTCCAATTCGTGCAATTGGTGATAAGCCTGCGCGAGCAACAGCGTAAAGCTCACACGATAAGGCGAGGTAGTGGTTTCTAACGCTTCCACGGCGGGAGCTAAATGTTCGATGGCTGTTTTCCATTCTTTTAGTGCGGCAAAATGAAAGCTGACAAAACCTTCTGCGATAGCCGCAGTATCAGGGGAGTTAGCAGTTTTGGCAGTCTCGTGAAGTTTATTGAATGTGGCGAGCGCTTCCTCCGTAGAATCGCTTGCGAAGCTTCATTGAGCGACATTTGTGTTTGCACTTTCAACGAGTTGGGGTTGATGGCGAGCGCTTTGTCGTAATTCGCTTTTGCGAAGTCCGGTTTTTTCGCAAGCGATAAATTTGGCCGGCAGAAAGATATGCATCGGCGGAAGGATTCGCATCAGCAATCTGTGCGAATTCCTGCGCGGATTCCTCGTATCGTTTCTGCTGATACAACAAATTGGCCGATCGCGCTTTCTGTCTGTAACTTTTCTTGCGGTGTGCGAATGGTATCGCCGACAATGATTTTTTTAATTGCTCGATACCGCCTGCGGTATCACCAGAAAGATACAGCGCATCGCCGTAGCTGCTGTAGTCTTCCGGGCCGAGCGATTTTGCGCTCTTATAAATATCGAGAGCCTTTTGGTAATCTTTCGAATAAAAATAACTACGGGCAAGCAATAATTGGGAGAGCGCTCGAAGTGAATCATTCGATGCGACGGCTTGCAATGCCGGAAGCGCTTCCTGATATTGCCCGGCTTCGGTCAGTGCGCGTGCATACAGCCACTGGCCGTTGATATCATTAGGTTTGAGCTTCACATATTTGCCCGCAAAAAACGCTGCATTCTGATATTGCTTCCCTAAAAAATAAAGATTTCCAACTTGATAATACGCATCGGCATAATTGGAATCTATAGCAATTACCTTAAGCCACTCTTTTGCCGACTCATTATATTTTCGGGGTCGCAACAATACAAACCAGCGAGCGAAGTATGAACGCGCTCGTCCGTCGGATCGAGCTTCATGGCTTGCTCGTATTGGCTGATGGCAAGATCAGGAATATGCTGACGCTCATATAGTTCCGCTGAGTCCAAGAAACGAGCGGACGTCTTTACCGTTAAGGGCTTGTGCTTGATAGAGTGTGATCTCCGCAGGTTTCAGCGAATCGATAGAAATATAATAGCGACTGAGCGCCACCATTGCGCCGACATCTTTGGGATCGATCTTGATGGCCTGATGAAATTCACTAAGCGCATCATCCATACGCCCTTGTTTGCCATACACTATTCCGCGCGCAATGCGAACGAGTTCAACGTGCCGGTCGATGTCGAATCCGGCTTGCGCTTCTGTTAAAGCATCGGTAACCTTATTCTGAGCGAGGAGTGCAATCGCAAGTCCGGCATGCGCTTCGGCATTTTTTGGCTCGGTGGTCGTGAGCTGGCGAAGTTGATCGGCAGCATCGTGCGAGTTCCCAAGATCGACGAGCTTCATCGCCGCCACGACACGTGCATCATGTGCCTGCGACCATGCGCTTCGGAGCAACGCATAAAAAAACGAGAAGTATAAAGAAAAACCGTTTCATCATTATAATAACATCCTGGAAAATCCTTTCCATCCTGTAAATCCTGGTTTTATTTGCTCGGCACTATCTTTATGGGTTGTGTGATCGGCAGCACATCGAAATTCTTAAATATCGTTTGCCCATGCGCGGTCGAGGCATACGCCAGGAACCCGCGCGGTATCGTGTTGGGAACTTCGAACGAATAGCCATTGACGCGCTCACAAACGGATACAAACCCTCGGCAATATAGGCCATGTGCAGCAGCACCGGCTCGATAAGTCCGCGGGAACTGGAATCTGCGGGAATGACCGGCAGTACCTTTATGCTGGAATCGTTCCGTGCTTCGAGCGCATGTTTCCATGCCGAACCGATGAAGCCCACCGCGTTCGGATGGCTTGCAACATAAATACGATGCTATCGGTCGTGCTAAAACGCAGGAGATATTTCGCTTTGGGTTCGTCGCCGTTATTCAAGATAGAATCCAGCACATATTCCGTGCTGGATGGATATTGCGGCAGTACCAGCGTAACCGTGCCCCACGAAGCATCGTCGGCGATGCGTGTTTCGCCGCTAAACATTTTTTGCAGATCGCTTTTGCGGATGGTCGTTGAGGGATTTTTTGTGGAAACGATACAGCCGATGCCATCGTCCGCAAGTTTATACACCGGAAGCGTAGTGGAATCTTTTTCGAGGATCAATCGCTCGGCGGGTGTGAGTGTGCGATCAATAATGATCGCGCGCGTTTCATGATCGAGCAGGGCAAGCACAGCTTCGGTCGCGCTGGTATATTTTACGGCAACGGTCGCGGTGGGATTTTCGATCATAAATCCTGTTACGAGGCTGTCGATCGCGGGCTTTAAAACTTCATCAGCCACAAGCTGAAAACTACCGGATGTCGCCGTTTCCGTCGAGCTGGAATTTTCTTGTTTACCGCAGCCCATCACGAACAATAGTGCGATCAGCGAAGAGATAATGATACGCTGCTTCATACGATCGGTGGTTTAGGTTGTTCGCTCTGGCCATTGAGAGAGATGGAACTATTCATTTTTCCAGCACGGCGAATGGTGGTAACCCCTGTGAAAATTCGGAACACACCATAGAGCGCGATGACAATTCCAAACCCGACCCACGTATTCGAGGTAGGGCCGTTAACGGTGTTCTGATAGAGCAGAACAAATGCAGAAATTCCCAGCGCCATGAATCCGATCAACACATAGACGATCCCGGCAATTTTGTTTGGCGGTCGCTCGGTGCGTTGGCGTGGAGTAGGTTGCGGCATGATGAAGTATTGTAGTCGCGTGGCTCCCACGCGCTACAATAAAGAAATGGCAGACTATTTCAGCTTAAAGTTGATCGTCAGCGTGGTCCAGATCTTGAGGGGCGTTCCGTTTTGACGAGCCGGCGTGAACTTTGCTCGTTTCATCGCATCGATGGCAGCCTCTTTGAAAAGATCGTAGTCCGATTTCAATACTTCCACTTTTTCTACTGTTCCGTCCTTGGCAATGAGCGCCTGCACGGTAACTTTTCCTTCGAGTCCGCTTCGGCGTGCAACTTCGGGATAGACGATCAATTTTTCGATAGGCTCGATAGGGTGCGGTTCTTCGGATACATCGACGAAATCATCCGGGCTGGGATCTTTTTCCTCGACGGGCGCAGCGATAACCAAGTTCGGGGCGCTTTGCGTGACCGGCCCATTGCTTGTTATTGCTGCTTGTGGCGCGGGCTGATTCATATCCGGCAGCGTAAGCTGTGGCGCGATGGCGTCCGGCACCGGCACGGGAACTCCTAAATTGGGTTTTACGACATTGCTCGGCGGCGGCGGGGTAACGGGCTGCACATCTTCGTTATCGATCGATGGCGGCGGGGCAAGTTCCGCGATCGAATGGATGCGGAGATGCGGTACATTCCGATCTTCGCTCGTGAACCACGAATATCCAATGTACGCTACAATGAGGATCAAATGCAGCGCAATGGAATACGCAAGCGCGTTCGAGAAATACCGGTTCTGGTTTTTCTTCAGGTCAACGCCGCCGTATTGTTCGAGTTGTTCCGATATTAAATTACTGAGTGCCATATTCGTAAGTGCTTATGTGCTGAAGTGCTAAGTGGTTTGATCGAATGGAAGTACTAAGCACTTCAGCACTTAGCACTTTAGCACTTTTTACAAACCTCCTACCAATTTCATATCCGTATCATCCATCGCGACCAAGCTGAATCGTTTTTCCGTTTGATGGAGCGTCGCTTGTGTTTCGTTCAGATCGTCCACCATCGTAACGAGCGCCTGATACTTGGCTTTCTTGTCGATCTTGATGAGCGTGGAAAGCTTCGGATTGATCTGTAGATGCTCTTTGAGAATTTTCGTTACGTCGTTCTCCGCGATCTTTTGTGGCGCTTCGGTTCCCATGTTCCAAAAGACTGCCATATCCGCGCGAATGCGGAGCGTCAGCAAATTCGATTCCGCGATCTCGACCGGTATTTTCGAGTCCGGCGGCATCGTGATCTCCATCACCTGCGGCGTGAGCAGGGTGGTCGTCAGCATGAAAAACGTGAGCAGGAGAAACGCGACATCGACCATCGGCGTCATATCCAAACGCACGCCTAAGCGCGAGCGCTTTCTGCCTTTACCTTTTTTGCCTCCACTTTGAACAATTTCTGCCATTATCGTTATCCTTTGTTTTTGTTCATGGTGACTAAATTCATGCGCGTTGCTCCATTTTTCTGCAATGTCTGCATGACGTCATTGATCGTGCCGAACGTGACAGAAGAATCCGCATTGATCGCAAAGCGCATGGAAGGATTTTGCAAACGCGATTGCAAAACCACCGTTTCGAGCTGTGCTTTCGTGACGACGACCCCGGCTTTCATTGCAAGCTGCGGATCGGTGAGCGTCTGTCCCGTTTTGGGATCCTGAAGATTCAGTGGCTTATACACCGGCGCGCGATCTTTCTCATTCGAAAGACCGAATTCGATAATAGTATCTACGACACCGTTGGGGCGTGTCTTGAGGCCGACTTCGACGGTTGCGATATTCTGGTCGGGAAGTTTTGTCGTATCGGCAACCGCAACCGGAAGGATGATCTGCAATGGTTCATCGGACTGCGGCTTGAATTTCGCAGTGAGCATGAAGAACGTGAGCAGCAAAAACCCGACATCGACCATCGGAGTCATGTCCAATCGGTAGCTGTGACGTTTTATTTTGTTTTTTGCCATGTTCGGGAAGTGCTAAGTGCTAAAGTGCTGAGTGCTAAAAGTTACTGAGCAATAAAATATCGTGTGCAGGTGCTGATCTAAAGTGTACTTCCGGTTTGGAAATCTTAGCACTTTAGCACTCAGCACTTTAGCACTTTTTACGCTGCGGCTTTCGAAAGAAAACGCGTATCCAGCGTTTCGATCAGGTTGAGCGAGGCTTCGTCGATCGTATAGATAAAGCTATCTACTTTCGTCGTGAAGAAATTGTAGAATACGATAGCGATGATCGCGCCGAAAATTCCGAATGCGGTATTCACAAGCGCCTCGGAGATACCGATGGAAAGCTGTGTCGCGCTTGCGGCACCCGCTTCGCCAAGTGCGCGGAAGCTGCGGATCATACCAAGCACCGTTCCGAGTAGACCGACCATCGTGGAAATAGAAGCAATAGTCGAGAGGCCGATGAGATTGCGCTCCAAAAGCGGAGTTTCGATGCTCGTGGCTTCTTCGATGGTGCGCTTAACTTCTGCGAGTTTGAGCGCGGCTACCATGCCACCCTCGTTACGAACTCTCTTGAAGCTTTCAAGTCCTGCGCGAAGGATATTCGCAACCGTACCGCGCTGTTTGGCGCAAAGATCGATGGCTGCATCGACGTTACCGGCGTCAATGCTCGCTTCCACGCTCGCTAAGAACTTGCCGAGATCGCCCGTGCCCTTTGCTTTGGCAAGCGAAAAGAAACGCTCGATGATGAACGTGAATACCATAATGGTAAGCATGAGCAGCAGCGGCACGATAATACCACCGGTATAGATAATGCCCATGACATCCTTGGGATGCTCTTTCGTGGCGGGATCGGCGAAGTGCATGTCCGCGCCGAAAATGAACGAATAAATGAGTAGCGCCGCAATAAAGCCGACGGAGATGACGATCGTTACAAAAAGAGAATTTTTCTTCATGATTTCGTAGGTTGTGATTGTTTATTTGTAGGGACGTGCTGCGCACGTCCACCTCACTCTATATAAAAACTAATGCCAAAGCCAAAATTGCCCGTTTTAAGCCAATTTTAGCCATGCGACTAACAAGGAGCACTGTAAATTGCAATCATGCAAAAGCGGTTCCTGCAAAGTGCAGGAATGGGAGATTAAATCTTTATTTTGAAGTAGTGAATGGAATGGATGGATCTACATTCAGCGCATGGCATATTTTTTCATACGTAATAAAAGTTAAATTAGCTTCTCCTCTTTCGATTTCTCCGATATAGTTCCTATGCAGCTTACACAACTCCGCGAATTTTTCTTGAGAAATTCCTTTACTTTCACGCAATTTTCTAAGATTATCGCCGACCCTTCGCAACAATTTACTTTCATTTTTTTTCACAAAACCAAATTACTAAAAATAGGCACGGCAATCAACAGTCTGACGGATTGACAGTTTATTGGTGTGTGTAATGAAGAATGTCGTATATTTGTATTCGAGACATCGTAACACATGTCTTTCTTTTAGCAAACATTAACTTTTGAAAGGGTTTTTATGAAACGAATCATCTTCCGCGTTCTTCTTATAAGCTTGTTTTTCGTGGCTTCTATGGCACGAGGGCAATCCGGGCCTCATTACACCGGCAGCTTGGAATATAGCATTCCGTTACTTTCTTCAGTACCACCCCTTTATGTTGGTCAGCCCTCCGATGTGGCAAGTGCTTACCTCTATGCTGATGAGCTTATGCGTACCACTCCTTGGAACGTAATTAACCGATGGATTGGGAACCTTGGTTATGACGACACCATGACGTATTTCGCTGAACTGCTTTATCAAGTTAGTAATGATAACCCTCTTTCTTTGTATCAGTGGGAGATTAGCGGATGGCCGCTTGGAGGGCATCCGGATTATTCTTGGCATTATAAAGGAAATCCAGGCATCGCTATTCCTGAACTTGCGAATCAAATCGGAAGTAAAATGGGCGATTCTGGTCGAACCGGATTTATTCTCGTTTCCGATATAATCGCGGATGTTTCGGTCTCTGATACCATGGTTCAATATGATTCGACAGATAATATTACTCCACACATGGTAAGGGCCACTTCGACGATTCTCGATGAGATTAAGGGGCAAAAGATTCCTCTTTGTGTTGGCTACGATATGGGCACACGCCGGAAAAACAACGGCGCTACAACCCTCAGCTATACCACTCCCTGGGCTACTTACGCTGTTCCCGCCGATCCAGGATCGTGCCTGATGTTTGAATACTCACCCGAATGGCCCATCGGTATTGCTGGCGATGAATTACCTTATGGAAATCAATTGCGTGATTCGTCTGGATGGTGGATTAAGCCAGGAGGCGAATACATTGTATTTCTCCGTCTTGCCGGAGTCGGAAGTGATACAGCTAATGGATATTTCAGCGTCCAGCCATTCTGGGGGGTATTTGGTTCGCAGGGCGCGATGTACCGAGTGATCGATGGTATCGTGCAAGATCCGAACGATGATTTTGGTCTCGGTGCTTCTGCCGGGCTATCCGTCTCGGTCTGGAAATCAAGACTCCGCGCGAGAATTTATAACATTCTTCACCCTTGATTGAGGAGACCAAAACATGAAAAGAATTTTATTTTTTCTTGCGATTGCCGTAGCAATTTCGGTTTCAGCAGTGAGAGCACAGGATACGATAGTACATTGCCCCATACCATGTGGCAATGAGAGCTTTCCGTACATTTTTTGCACGGTCACAGGTTACCAAATCGCTCAGTGCTCGACTAACCCAAACGACATGTCAGGACTCGTTGCTGCGAAATCAAAGATGCCTGGCTGCGTAACTGTAATTCCACCAGATACCGGCGTTGACTTTCAGCCCTCTGGCGATGCACCACCTTTTACGGAGACGCCGCCGGATAGACAAACGATATTTGACGATTATGAAAGCAGCAGCTATGGGCCACCACCGTGGATGGAATTGTATGATCCGGATTCAGATTATTGGAGTGATGATTCTTTGGCGTATGCGGTCGGCTGGGCACAATGGAATTTAGATAGTGGAACGTTTTTAGCAGGAGACACTCAGGAACACACTTATTTTGATAATTTAGACTTCAATCAACAAAGTGCCTACTTGAATTATACGGAGCATGACTATCAGAAGTTATGGGAAGTTTATAACGCGGAAGAAAGTACCTACGAAACCGACTCGACGAATTACGCGAATGGACTTGATCAACCATACGATCAGGTCTGGAATAGTGGAAGCGCAAGCTCAGATGCACATAGTGACCTGAATGCGTGGCTTGCTATTTGCCACTTGACAGGCGACTCAACTTGTTGCATTCTTGTGAAGCCGGACACGAATGTCAATCATTTTCCAGGGAACTATCAAATGTCTGCTTCAGGCAAATTAGGTTATCCTGTGGCTTTCACTTATGGAACTCCGGGCTGCCCGGATGGTGGTGCATGCCCAAATTCGAGCTATCGTTATATTACTTACAATGCTACAAACAACTTCTTCTATCAAAATAATGCTGATGCCTTTCAACCTGTTCCCTCATATCAGCTGCACCCGAGCCCTTTGATGGGATGGTACACAGGCCCAGGGCCGGATGCTAATGCTGCCAATCAAGGGTATTATGATTTTAGCTTCCAGGAGGTAATCGAGCATGAGATTGGTCATTGGCTTGGCCTTTTGCATCCCGATTCAATTATACGCGGAGATACATGTGCTAATAACTACAATTATTGTAAAGACAGCATCCCGGGTTATTGGATGCTAATGGGTTCTAAACAGGCACAATCCAACATACCTCCGCGAGGGCTCGGTGCTGACGATTCCTGCATGTTCGCGAAGCTATACTGCCCAACGGTATCGGATACGACGCTTGGAGTTTCTACCCCACAAACACCGGACTGGTTCAATCCCGAAGTTTATCCAAATCCATCAACTGGAGGAATGACGCTAACGTTTGGAGTGGAGGAGCGGAGCTTTACCCAAATTGACATTTACGATATTCTCGGTAATGCTTTGAAAGAAGTATTTATCGGCTATACCGAAACCAATCAATCCATTTCACTCGGCACGGAAACCCTGCCATCTGGGAATTATGTCTGCCGAGTCCGTGTGGGAGATCAGGTGAGCTACATTAATCTGGCAATCACGAAATAAAGACTACTTAAAATACCCGCTCACGCGCACGGTGTCGTATTTTGTGCTGCCGAAATGGTCAATGGTGGAGAAAGCGTACCACGCGGAATAGGGTTGGTTACGCTTGCCGATTGCGGGCGCAGAGAACTCAATTTCGTGAAGCGGAAGAAAGCCGGTATCGGGATCGATGCGGTGAACGAGAAAGAATTTCGTATCTCCGCCCTGGCCGATCTGCTCAAGCGTAAAGAGGCATCGACACGATTGCCACATCTGCACCGTATCCATCGCGCCAAAATTAGATAGGGAAACGATCTCCGGACTCGACACCAAATGAATGGTATCCTGAAACACCGCCGCCGGTTTCGCCGTGTGGGAGGAACAGGAGTTCCCAGCAGCAATCGTGAGCGTTGCTAAACCGATAATCAGCGCGGCGGATGAAAGAAATTTGTTGGTGATATTTTGGAAGTGATTCATATTGAGATCGTAACAACGCGGAAGATTAGAGAAAGTTCCATTTGAAGAAAACCCTGATTATGCCATCATGTCATTCTGAGCGTAGTACATTTTCGCGGAGCGAAAATGTACTACGCGAAGAATCTGTTTGCCGTCGTCAAGATTCTTCACTACGTTCGTCCTCCCGTTGGTCGGACGAACTCCGCTCAGAATGACACATTAAATATAACCTGATAAAATAAATCCTACGCAGTCAAATCCTCGCCGCGCAATTTCCGCAACTTAGGCGCAACGGCAGCAACTACGCCGACGGTCACAAGCGTCATCACTCCGCCAAAGAGGACGGATGGCACGAGCTGCATCAGCTTTGCCGCCACGCCGGACTCGAACGCGCCGATCTCGTTGGATGTACCGATGAACATGGAGTTGATCGCACCGACGCGCCCGCGCATCGCGTCCGGCGTGAGAATTTGAATGACGGTGGAACGAATGATAACGCTGACGCTATCCGTTGCGCCATAGAGTACGAGCAGTGCAAGCGATAGATAGATGTTGGTTGTGATCGCAAAGAAGAGTATCGTAATTCCGAACATAGCAACGGTAAGCAGAATTTGCTTCCCAACACTGCCGCGCAATCGGTAATGCGCGAAGAGCACCGAAACCAGCACTGCTCCCACCGATGGCGCCGCTTGCAACAATCCCAACCCTTGCGCGCCGACGTGAAAGATCTCGCTTGCGTAAATGGGAAGCATTGCCGTCGCGCCGCCGAAGAGCACGGCGAAGAGATCGAGCGAAATAGCTCCCAAGATCGGCTGATTGCGAAACACGAATTTCCATCCCGCAATAATAGATTGCATACTGGATTCTTCCCGCACTTTTGGCACATACGGACGCGCAGGAATGAGAAATACCAAGAACGCAGAAGCAGCCGTCAGCACGACATCTACTCCATACGCAGCCGGGATGCTCGAGGAACCCGGCGATCAATCCGCCGATGGTTGGGCCGAGAATAGCTCCCGTCTGCCATGTGGAACTGTTCCACGCCGCGCCGTTGGCATATAGTTCTTTCGGAAGTATTTCAGAATTGTACGCGAACGAAGCGGGACTCAAGAAACCCGATGCGCCGCCTGCAATAAAGATCATCACATAGATCGGCCAGATCCCGGTGATGGGATACAACTGCTGCATCGTAAACGAGAGCGTGAGCAATCCACCCGCAGAAATAATAAGCGCAGCGCGAGAAAGAATGACGAGCTTGCGGCGTTCCATCCTATCTGCGATTTGTCCCGCAAAAAGCAGAACGATGAGCGTCGGGATGGCTTCGACGAGTCCCGCAATTCCGATCGGCAACGGATCGCGCGTAACCCCATAGATCTGGTATCGCACGACGACGACCTCCATCTGGCTTGCAATGGTAATGGCAAGCCGCGTGAGAAGTAGAATTCGAAAATCGCGTATGCGAAGCGCGGCATACGGATCGTGCCGCTGTTCGTTGGGAATCATTTGTGCTACGTTGCGCTATGCGCTATTGATGATACGGATCGGCAATATAATGCACCACGACATCCTCGTTATTTCGGCGATAAAATTCGGATGCGGTCTGGCCTTTGTTATCTTTGAGAGCGGTATCGATCCCATGCACCATCAGCAAATGCGCGATGAACTGAAAGTTCTCGGAATCGAGATAAAAAAGCGCGGTACGGCCTAACTTATCTTTCAGATTCGCATCGCTGCCATTGGTGAGAAGCGTATCCACGGTGGCATCGTAGTTCCCTTGCACGGCAAGCATGAGGGCCGTCTGACCTTTATCGTTTTTCAGATTTGGTTTTGCGCCGAGCGAGAGAAGATTCGCCACAAGGCCGGCGCGTCCGGCATGAGAAGCAAGATGCAGCGGCGTATCGCCCGCGCTATCGCCAACGTTGGGATCGGCACCATCTCTCAGCAGCTTTACCATCGCAGAGGCGCGCGCTTCCCATGTCGCAAAATGCAGTGGCGTTTGATGATATTTATTCAGCGCGTTGACATTCGCTCCCTTTTCGATCAGCAGATCCATCGTAGCATCGTTCCCATGCCAGCTTGTCGAAAGATGAATGGGTTCATCGCCATTGGCAGCGCGCGCGCTCACATTCGCGCCATGCGCGAGCAGCGTTTTTATCACATCGATATGACCGCCTTCGGCAGCAAAATGAAGCGGAGTATATCCATTCGATTCCACATCCGGCGCGTGCGTGGCGCGGCTGATCGGTGCGCCCGCCGCAAGCAAAACTTGCACGACGCTATCGTATCCCGATTCACACGCGACATCGAGCGGAGTCATATCGTCCGCCGTTCGCGCTTTATGAAGATCGGCATGCGCGGCAAGCAATAGTTTTACGACGGCCGCTTTTCCTTTCGAAGAAGCTTGAAAGAGCGGCGTCTCGCCGGCTTCATTCGCTTTATCTATTTTCGCGCCATGAGCGAGAAGCATTTCTACAATCGTTGTGTGACCGTTAGCCGATGCAAGACTGAGCGGAGTTTCGCCATCTTCATCCGAAAAGTTCACCGTAGCGCCGCGCTCGATCAGAATGCGTGCGGATTTTGCTTTGCCACTGAAGGCAGCGGTCGCAAGCGGAGTCCAGCCGTCCTCGTTGGTTTGGTCGAGCAGCGCGGGATTGGTATTGAGATCGGTAAGGACCGCGCCGGTATCGTCCCACCGCACCGCCTGCTGCAACGGCGAATCCACGCCCGGCGTTTGGGCCATCGCGCAGGTTGCCGCAAACGTTAATAGAAAAGAGGTAAGAAATATTCGTGTGATGTTCATGGGGCTTAGAAACGGACGGGTTTAACATGTCATTCCCGCGAGATGTTACTCTCGACATGATCGCGGCAAGAATCCAGGCTCAAATCGTGGAATGTTACCGGAATTCGAATCGTTCGTTTTTATCGAATTGTCAACTCGATCACTATGAAACAAGGAATTATTTTATCGGGCATATTCTTCGTTGGCTTGGTCTCAATCTCCGGATGTTCGGGGTCATCCGATTCTTCATCGTCATCGCTGAGTGGGAGCATGGCGGGTTCGGTTGTCCTTTATCAATCGGATGCTACGCCGACAAGTCCCTCTGGCGTGACGGTCAGCATACAAGGGACGTCCTTTTCAACAACCACAGATTCCTCAGGACACTGGACGATTAGTGGACTAAACCAGGGAACCTTCACAGTCATTTACACCAAGCCGGGATTCGGGATGGCGGAGCAGCAGGGCGTTCAGTTTGTCGGCGGCGGAACGGATTTTATTGGAATGATTTATATGTCACAGCCCCCACCCTGCGGTATTAGCCTCAATCCATTCAGTACTGTTGCCGATAGTATAGGCTTTCAGGTAGGGTTTTCAATGAGTAATTTCTCGCCGAACTGTGGAGCTATTGCCCTCATAGCCGTTGGAGAAAATTCCGACGTCAGTGCTGCCGATCCCACGAAGTATCTTTACGTGTTTAACACGGATTATTCAAGTCCGGCCTATCTTTATAAATCGGATTTGTATGCTGCTGGATTTAAGAGTGGAACTACCGCATACATAGTGGCTTATGCTTTGTGCCAATACAATGAAGGCATAAATGGCAGTGAATATTACTCGAGTTATCTCGATGATGCTACTGGCAGAATAGTTTATACTTCACTCGGTGCGTCCTCGAATGTCATTCCGCTAACGGTGCCATAACCGAAACTTCAGCACTTTTAATCATTATGAATATGAGAACTATTTCTCCCTTCATCTCCATCGCCGTGATCCTTTTCATGGCAGGATGTTCAAACTCAACCGGCTCTGGGTCAAGCGGCGGCTCCTCATCGGGGTCTCTCAGTGGTAGTTTGGCGGGTTTCGTTGCACTTTATCTATCGGATGGAACTCCGACAAACCCAGTTGGCGTAACGGTCAGCATCCAGGGAACGTCTTTTTCCACAACGAGCGATTCCACAGGCAAATGGCAAATCAACGACCTCACGACAGGAGCCTACACAGTCCTTTATACGAAGACGGGATATGGCATGTCGGAGCAACAGAGCGTTCAATTCGTCGGTGGAACTGATTTTCTTGGAACGGTCTATATGTCGCAGCCTCCACCTTGCGCTATTAGCCTAAATGGATTCAGCTCTATTTCCGATAGTATCGGATTTCAGGTGGGGTTCACTATAGGCAATATCACTCCTGGCTGTGTTGCTGTTGCCCTTATAGCTGTCGGCAAAAATCCTGATGTCAACGCCGCCGATCCAACGAAATACTTATACTCCATAACTGAGGGTAACTACGGTCCCAATACCCTCTTATCTATTTATAAACAGAATTTGTACGAGGCTGGGTTTGCACGTGGAGAGCAAGCCTACATCGTGGCATATACACTGTACCAATATGACGGCTCTGGCAGCTACTTAAATGGCGGAAGTTATACATTCTATGTTGACGATGCCACAGGAAGATATGTTTATACTTCTCTCGGCACGGCGTCGAATGTCATTCCGCTAACGGTGCCGTAAATCAGAGTTCCGTCATCGCATTATTACGAATTGCTTCCCGGTTTGTATTCCATCCGGGCTTGATGCGCGGAAAAAATAGACGCCTTGCGGGAGTGAGGACACATCGAGCGATACGGCATCGTTTTCCGTTGCTCCAGTGATACATGTTTCGCCAAGCGCATCGATCACTTGATACGAAATTGCTGACGCTGTGGGATGAATAAGATTGATTTGAACTGCATCCGTCACAGGATTTGGCGCGATACTCAGAATGGCAATGGAAATTGAGTCGGTCTTCATAAAATGAAGGAGTGTTTGATCGCCACAGGCACCAATAGTGACATTCACGGAATCCGTAGCAAGTGTAAGCCCAATGCACGGAGCATTGAAAGAAGTAAGGCTTGGATCCGTAAGCGTAACATTTGTTGCAAGGGCATCGCCAAGATAAACGATGCAGCGCAAGTAACCGATCAGCGTTTCGCCATTTAGCGTAATGCTATCGGATCGTAACAGCACATTCGCCGTTCCATTGGAATAAATTATCGTATCATTGGTTAGCCCGGAAATGACGGAATGGAACCCGATAGGCCAAAGCACATTTGTATCGATCCCAAAAGGAAGCGTGATGTTCGTCGTATCAAGCGTGGCATTGCCCGAAAGATAAACGGGGATCTCAAGCGTATCATTCGGCGCGGTCGTGATCGAGGTGGAATGCAGGCCTACGCTCAGCAGGGTAGGCTGCGTACCGGGATTGACCACAAGAGTGAAACTTATTGATGTATCAATGGAATGGTATTCGTCATCGATATAATGTGCGGTCAGCGTAAGAGAGTAGGTTCCCGCCGCATGAGGATTGAGCGCAATGAACGCCGTATCGGGAAGGGGAGCACACTCGCTGTGGTCTGTTACGTTGAATGAATATTCGGAAGAATCCAAACCGGCAATGGAAATAGAGCGCAGCGTCGTGATCGCGCAGGAAAGATTTTGGAAATAAACGAACATCGAGGCTGGCGAACACTCTGACATCACAATAGCGTTGTCATCACCTACCCCGAGACTACTCCCATATTCGAGACGCGGAGCAAGTTCGGAAACACTTAAACTTCCATCGCCGCCATCCGTGGTTTTCAGGAGTTCGCTTTCAATAGTGGCAGCGTAAACAACTGCGCCATACCCAACAACAGAAAGATTCGGCCAATCGGAAATCTCATTTTCAAACAGGGATTGAAACCTTCCTGTGGTATCCACTGGAATCCAAAAAAGCCCATCGGAACCTGCTCTGCGAAATGGCGCGGGATCGCCAATCACTTTTATTCCCTCTGTAACATACATATCACATGATGTTCCTGTAATCCAAGACAACGTGGGGAATCCAGAAAGGGATGTATCCCACGTTGAGAACGGTAAACTTGATTTAAGAAAAGTCGTGGCACCTCGAACATCGGAAGCGCTATCGATATATAAGCGAAATAAGTTACAAGAGTGAGGTTGAACGAATAGCGTGATCAAGGGAAACCTATATAAAGAGTCCAGAAATGTCGCCTGCCAGCTTTTCCCGAGATCCGTCGAATATACGATGTACGTATTTTCTCCTTCTTTAGCATAGGAGCTATCGTCGAAATAAACCGTAGCAACGAAATTGTCGCGATTACCATAAATGAACTGAAACTGCGGCGAACGATTCGGTGGCAGTCCGGATACTTCGGTGATAGAATCCCAGGTAAGGCCATCGTTTCGCGAGTAGAGTATTTCTCCAGTTAGCGCAAAAAAATACTCGCTGTTGGGAATATTCCTTGTCGAAGATTCCGAAGCAAAGACGGCTGTTGGTGTGGCATACACTCCCATAAAGGAAAGTCCGGAAGGAGAAATTTTTCTCCAAGTCATTCCTTGATCTGTTGTTTCGAAGATGCCTCCTTCATTAGAACCGTTACCATAAGTCGATGCATACCCCTGATTCAGACTCACGAAGGAAAGTTGGGTGATCGAACAGCCGAGTGAATCGAAGAAGGAAATGTATTGCCACGTTACCCCTCCATCGGTCGTTTTTTCCAAATAAGGTGCATAATATGTTAAAAGGATGCCCCCCGCATTAAAAATGCCGGTCGTATAGGTAAATCCGACGCTGGTGTCGAGAAAATAGGGTGTCCGGTACATGGGTGTGTCAAGCGTAACCTGCGTCCAATCCTGCGCACGCGCGGCTTGAAATCCGCCTGCAAGCGAAGCCAAAACTACCACACCAAGTACCCCACGACGAATCATACTATCGAAAAACACACGAATTTGCAATTTGTTACATCAAAAGCGCCAGAAATCAAAAATTCATACCTGGGTATGAGTGGTTTGTGTGGCAACGATGAAATATAAAAGATGAAAGATGAAAAGTGGGATTTTCCGTGTGTCCGGAATCGCTGCTTCCGGGAGGCTGTCACGGAAGCAGCGCTTCCTTAGACACGTTGAGAAAAAATTCAAAATAATTTCGGATTTACTTGCTATTGGGTTTGGAATGTGTTATATTGGTAGTGCAATGATGGGCACCTATATCAATTACGAATTAAGAATAGGGAAGGCTCATAGGTTTATTGACAATCTGATGACAATCTGGAAAATGGTTTTCATGTTGAAATTAATGAAAAGATGATGGATAACTGCATACGTTCATGAAAAACAAATGTGTTTGCGCGCAAAATGCACATTCGCTGGAAGACAACTGTCGAAACCGGCTCGGAAACGAGGGTGATTATGAATTTCAAATGAACAAACACGACCACGAATCACAGGATTTTCAGGATTAGGGAAGATGGAAGTTAATTGAAATTTTTTGAATGGTTTTCTTTTTGAAATTAATGAAAAGAAAATGAATATTAAACGCGCACAACACATCAGAAAACCATTTTCCGAAAGAACACTCGTATTCAAAAAGGCTGTAACATGCTCCGTTCAAATTAATCGGTTTGAACAACATCCGCTTTTCAGCCGTTATAAAGGTATGGATCGAAGAAAATTTATCGGAAGTGTTTTTGCTACGGTCGCGGGGAGCGCGATCGTGGGTGCAATGGCAGATATTACTCGCGCGCCGCTTGCGAAGGCGCGGGCGCGGGTAGCTAAATTTGGCGCGAAGGATGTCCGCGAGGTTCCCATCGAGCTTACGGATAATCCGGATCTTGCTCCGGTCGGCGGGACGTATCATCTTGCCTACGACGATCTGCAGCGCGATATTCTTGTCGTTCACGTCACGCCGAATCAGTATGTTGGCGTGGATATTAAGTGTACGCATCGCGGCTGCGATGTCAGCTATCAGGCGGACGGGAAAAAGTTTTACTGTCCGTGCCACGGTTCGGAGTACGATCTGTACGGTCGGGTGACAAAAGGTCCCGCCGAAAAGCCGCTGCAATATTATCACGCCGAGCTGAAAGGAAATGAAGTGATGGTGACCGTTTTTGGTACGGATGATGCCATTCCTGCGAACTCGATTCCACCGCTTGCCGATACGACGAAAATAGCAGTACCGGATTCCGGTTTTGCACCGAAAATTTCTAATGATTCTTTGAAAATGAAGAGAGATAGCAACTAAAAAAGTAGAGATAGCAACTAAAATATGAATTCTTCGCTTCCGGTAATTGGTGAAAGTATCGAGCGATCAAATAGACCGAATCCGCGAAGCGACGAATATCGTTGACCTCGTTTCTGAGCACGTTCGGCTGAAAAAACGCGGGCGAAATTTCATCGGATTGTGTCCGTTTCACAACGAGAAAACGCCATCGTTCAATGTGCTGGAAGAGCGGGGTATTTTCAAATGCTTCGGCTGCGGCAAGGGCGGCGATGTGTTTTCCTTCGTGATGCAGCTCGAAGGATTAACATTCCCGGAAGTGATTCAGAAACTTGCAAAGCGCGCGAATATCGAAATAGAAGGAAGCGAAGCCGAAGCAGATGAACACGCGGGCGGAGAGCGGGAATCAGTCTTTAATGCGCTGCGCGAAGCGGCGGCGTTTTATTATCGATCACTCCGTTCGCCCATTGGCGAAAGCGCCCGAGAGTATCTTAGATCCCGAGGATTATACTATGAACATTTTGAGAACGATGAAGATAAGAAAAAAAGCGTCCAGGAAAAATTCGGAATCGGTTTTGCACCAGAACGTTCGGGGATGCTGATCAATAATCTTACGAATAAAGGCATCGATCTCGCAAAGCTGGAACTTGTGGGACTCATCGCCCGGCGCGATTCGGGCGAATATTATGAGCGATTTCGTGGCCGCGTTATCTTTCCAGTTTTTAATCAAACGGGAAGAATAGTAGGATTTGGGGGACGAATTCTGCCAAATAATTCCAAAGAATTAGCAAAATATATTAATTCTCCTGATACGCCGGTGTATCACAAGTCGCAAATTCTCTACGGACTCTTTCAGGCAAAGGATGCGATCCGGCGTGCAGGATTCGCTATATTAGTTGAAGGTTATGCGGACGTGCTGGCTCTCTTTCAGGCTGGGATCGAAAATGTCATCGCAGCATCGGGGACATCGCTTACAATTCAACAACTAAAGTTGTTAAATCGATATACACGTACTGAGGTTAGTAATAGTTCTTTTGTTGAACCCAGTAGTCAAAAGAAAATTCAAAGATATTATCGAAGCGAAATTGTGTTAGTCTTTGACGCTGACACTGCTGGAAAAAATGCTACAAATCGAGGAATCGAACTTGCATTACAAGCTGGTTTTGATGTTAACATTGTAACTCTTCCCATTGGAGAAGACCCTGACAGTTTCATTCGATTGAATAGCAAAGAAGCATTTGAAATGGCAATTCAGCACCGACAAAGTTTTATTGAGACTAAAGCACAATGGTTCGAAGAGCATGGCTCATTTCGTGATCCGGCAAAGTTAGCAGCAGCAGTTCACTCAATTGTTGAAACAATTGCAAAAGTGCCAGATACGATAAAACATGGGGTCTTTATAAATAGACTTAGTGAACGATTTCATCTCAGTCAGCAGATGCTTACACTGGAATTGCAAAAACTTGTAGGTAAATCAGTAAATGGCCAAAATATGGAAGGAGTTTGGATTGAGGCTCCTAAAGAAGTTGATAACGAAGTTGAGGGGGTAGAGTTAGAATTAAATGGAGATTTGACCCATTCTGAGCTATCTGTATCTCTACATGAGGGCGCGTTGCTCGAAGCCATGCTTGCCGATCCCATTGCTGTGGATGCGCTGATCGAGTCTGAAGAATTTCAACTCGATCTCGTTTCGCATCCGCAAGTCTGGGAACTCCTAAGCTATCTGCTCCAGCGCGTGGAAGAAGGCGATCCTCCGAATATCGCGCAGTTGCTCGATGAATATCGCGGCAAACCGGAATTCGAATCGCTGCTCACGAATTACGGGATGGCGAATGCCGCGTTTAGTGAAAACTGGGACGATCATTCAGCCGAAGAAGGCGCAACGGTTGCGCGCGCGCGTCAGGCGATCGAAGAATTGCAGCGTGGAAAAATTAAACGGCGTCAGAGTGAACTATCTTCGCGTGTGAGCGCAAACGGATATTCTGATGATGACCTCCGTGAAATTCTCGCATCGCATGAACGTCCGGAAATGCAGAAAAAGCATGTGCAGCAGATCGGTGGTGAGGCCGCGTGAATACGCCGGATTTTTTCGATACCGAAGCTGCACAGTGGAGCGAGCGTTACTCGCATGATTCCCGTTTTCGCCGCCGCTTTGAAAAGATCACCAATCTTTTGAGCCGAATGGTTCCGGTTCCCACGGGTCGCGCGCTCGATGTGGGGTGTGGAACGGGAATCTTTAGCCAATTTCTTGCGCGAAAAGGATGGAATGTAACGGCAATCGACGCATCACCAGAAATGATCGAAGCCGCACGAAATTACGAATTACAAATTACGAATGACGAATTAAGGAGAGGAATTGATTTTCAGAATTCTACAATAGAATCTTTCGAACCAGTTCCCAATTTATTTGATCTTATTCTATGCCTCAGTATGCTCGAATATATTGAGGATGACGAGGCAGCGATTCAAAAATTTCAGCAAATGCTAAGACCAGGAGGTTCGCTTATTGTGAGCGTTCCGAACAAAGCTGGGATGTTGCGTAAGATAGAAGGGGTGGTCTTTGGATTACGCACCGTTACACGCGATAGAATTTTCGGCGGGCGCGGAGAATATCTCAAATTTCAGAAACTACAGTACACGCCATTCGAACTTGATATTCTCATGCGTCAATTTGGAATGAAGAAAAAGAGTGGAATCTTTTTGAGCGGGGGATTGACAAGTCCACGCTGGCTGCTACCATTTATCGAACGCCGTTTTTGGGCGGCACTATATTGCGCCATTTACGAGAAGAAATAAAACTTCCCGTTCTTTAATAACTTGGGAAGATCTGATAGACCATGAAATAAATTATCACGCCGGTTACGCTCACGTACATCCAGATCGGATAGGTCCATTTTGCAATGGCGCGGTGTTTTTGGTATCTTCCGCGCAGCCCGCGTAACAGGGTAATGGTTGCAAGCACGGGAACTGTAACGGCAAGGATCGTATGCGAAGTAAGCAGCGTAAAATAGATCGGACGAATGATTCCCACTCCGCCAAAATGCAGAATGCCTGCATTAAAATGATAGGTTAAATAACACGCCAGAAATACGATCGACGTGATATACGCCGTTATCATCAACGCCCGGTGCTGGCGAATGGCTTTATGTTTTATTCGATTGTGCGCGACAAGGAGGAGTATGGCGCAGGTTGCATTGAGCGATGCGTTTATCGCAGGCAGATCGGAAATGCTCATGGATGAGCCTCGTTTTCAAGCGCATCGATGTCCGCGACGATCTGCGTTCGGGATGTATCTTGGGAACCGTCGTAATATCCACGAATATGTCCCTTGGTATCGACGAGTGCAAATCGCGGGCTATGAATAATGGGAACCCGATCCTCTCCGCCAATGGAATCGAGTGGTAAATGGAAACCATCTTTTATCAGAGAATAAACGGAGGATGTGGTTCCCGTGAGAAACGTCCAGTGATCGGGATTGGCATTATGGGCCTTTGCATACGCAAGCAGCGTGTCCGGCGGGTCATGCAGAGGATCGACGCTGATGGATGCAAAACGGACATCCGGTTTATCTTGCAGCGCGGATTGCAGCAAGATCATTTTGGCCGTCAGCGTAGGGCATAGGCTTGGGCAATGCGTAAAGATCATATCTGCAACCCAAATGTGGCCGCTGAAATTTTGAAGTGAAGCGGCTACGCCGTGTTCATCGACAAGCGAAAAATTTGGAAGCGCACCAAAATCTTCTATATGACGAGCGTGTTCATGCGTCCATTTCGCAATAGCAAAACCGGCGATGAGCACGAGCGATAAGGAAAGTACGCCCCAGAGTAGGCGTTGAGAAATTCGTGATGACATGAGTACCGATTCAACACGGCATTGATCGTAGGAGTGCCATTTTTAATGCATGAGAAAAGTAATTATTGTTCTTTGAACAAAACTTCTATTGCCCGGATGTGGTTTTCACCGCCCAAGCAGCACAAGCCTGCCCTCGTGGCGTAATTGGTAGCCGCAACGGACTTAAAATCCGTTGGCCGTAAGGCCGTGCCGGTTCGAGTCCGGCCGAGGGCACATGTTTTAATTAAGGATGTAGAGTTGGGGATTAGGGAGAAATGAATACTCTCCAAGATTTTCTCGCTCGTTCGTGTGATGCGATAATTGGCGGAACTTCGTAGGAAGAATGAAAGTTGTGTGCATTCTCAATATGAATTTACAGACAAACGCCACCCAGCATCATCACCATCACACACGTGGTCGGTGACGTTTGAACTATAACTAAAAGTTTCATAGCGCCGGCCAGTAACGCCGGCGCTGCTGTTTTAAAGTAATTTCTTTACGGCGTCGGCTTTACTCCCGGCTTTTTCACGAAAGCTAATTATGCCGATACAATCTAACTCTGCTCCACTCCGACTTGCGCTGCCGAAAGGCCGTATGCAGGAAGCCGTATTTCGTCTGCTCGAAGATGCAGGAATTCATCTCCAGCAAGGCAGCCGTGGGTATCGCCCGACGGTTTCTGTCGATGGCTTTGAAGTGAAAATACTCAAACCGCAAAATATCGTCGAGATGCTTCATCTTGGTTCCCGCGATCTTGGTTTCGCGGGCGCCGATTGGGTCGCGGAACTTGACGGTGAACTAATTTCTCTGCTCGATACCGGTTTCGATCCCGTCTCGCTTGTTGCTGCGGCTCCGATGGGAATTGCCGAATCATTTCGTAATAATGATCTGAAGCCGATCGTGATCGCAACGGAATATCTGCGCTTGACTGCGCAGTGGATACAACAGTCGGGCCTTGCCGCAACGTGCGTCCGCTCCTTCGGCGCGACGGAAGTGTTCCCGCCCGAAGACGCCGATTGCGTTGTAGATATTACGGCTACCGGCTCGACGCTTCAGGCCAACGGATTGCAAATAATCGATACGCTGATGAAATCCTCCACGCGGCTATATTGCAGCCGGCAAGCATGGAACATTCCCGAAAAACGCGAAGCGATCGAAAGCTTTACGCTCTTGCTGCGCTCGGTGCTCGATGCGCGCCAACGTGTGATGCTGGAACTCAATGTCGCAGCCGACGCACTGGACCTGGTGGTGCAATTACTTCCCGCCATGCGTGAGGCTACGATCTCCGCGTTGCATGGGAACCGAGGCTATGCGGTAAAAGCGGCGGTGAGCCGCTCGTTGTTGCCGAGCCTTATCCCACAACTCAAACGTTCCGGCGGCACGGACATCATCATCACCAATCCCAGCCAGATCGTACCATGAGCGAGATGAAAGATTTTCTTAGCACTTCGTATCAGGCTCCGACGATAGATCCGCTCATACGGTTCTATTTAGATCGGACGGAACCGCCTGTGCCTTATCGAAAGCAAGCGCGAGAATATTTCGCTTGCATCGAGCATCGCATTATCCATCGGCTCGTGAATTCGAATCCAAACTGGCGGATCGTTTTGGTGTTTGTGCAGAGAATGTTATAGTTACGGCTGGCGCAGATGAATCGCTCGATCGGGCGTGCCGTGCGTTTCTCACGCCGGGTGATGAATTGCTGACATTCGCTCCTACGTTCGAGATGATCGCTCGTTTTGGCGCGTTATCCGACGCGGCGATCATAACAGTGCCATGGTTAGATGGGAACGTTCCCATTTCGATGCTTCTCAATAAAATATCCGATCAAACAAGGCTCATTGTTTTGGTTAGTCCGAATAATCCGACGGGCCAGATAATTCCCAGCAAGATTATTACAGAAATTGCTTCCCAATGTGCGAAGCGTAACCCGGACCTCGTAGTGCTCGTCGATCTCGTTTATGTGGAATTCGCAGACTATGACCCAACGTCCGATCTCCTTCGATTTTCAAACGTGCTACTCGTTCGCAGTTTTTCTAAAGCCTGGGGATTGCCGGGAATTCGAGTTGGGTATTCGCTTGGGAATGAAAAACTCATTGCTGCGATGCGCGCTTCCAGTGGGCCGTATTCAGTGGCGTCCGCATCCATCGAAATCATCTCCATAAATTTCGAAAGATTCGAAATGGAAATGCAAGGGTACGTTGAGATCATTCGGTCTCAGCGAGAATTACTGCAACAATGGTTCTCAGATAACGGGGTAAGATTTATTCCTTCGAAATCCAATTTTGTACTTCTGTTCCCACGCAATGCCGTGTGCTTCGATAGTATTCTGCAATCAAACGGAATTCGCACACGCGCATTCCCCGCACAGGAACTGCTCGAAAACGCTCGCCGACTTACGATGCCCGGAGATATGGAAGCATTTGCGCTACTCCAATCCGCGCTGAATGAAGCACTAAACGCCGGCGCACTAATTTAATAAATTCACACATGACACGAACTGCCACCATAGAACGCACGACGAAAGAAACACGCATTACCTGCACGCTGAATCTCGACGGCTCAGGAACAAGCACGGTGAATGCCGGCCTCGGTTTTCTCGATCACATGCTGAATGCGTTTGCAAAGCATAGCCGGATTGATCTGAAACTTACCTGCATTGGCGATCTTGCGTGTGACGACCATCACACCGTAGAAGATTGCGCGATCGTGATCGCGGAAGCCATCAGCAAAGCTGTCGGAGATGGGCGCGGCATCGAGCGGTTCGGCCAAAGTGTCGTTCCTATGGATGAAACGCTTGTTCGATGCGCCATCGATCTGGGTGGACGCCCAACAGCCATTGTATCACTCAATTTTAAGCGCGAAAAAATTGGAGATGTGGCTACGGAAAATATCGCGCACTTTTTTCGTTCCTTCGCAGCTACGCTCCGTTGTTCACTTCACCTCGATACAATTCGCGGAGAGAACGATCACCATAAAGCGGAAGCAGCATTTAAATCCACTGCTCGCGCGCTTCGAGATGCGGTTGCGCTTACCGCATTCAACGATATTCCAAGTACGAAGGGAGTGGTTCGATGAAAATTCCCGAAGTCACGATCATCCCAACCGGCGCAGCGAATACTGCCTCGGTGATGAGTGCGCTGAAACGCGCAGGCGCATCGCCACGCATTGCGCAAAGTTCGATCGGATATACTGCAAGCAGAGCGAATTATCCTTCCCGGCGTCGGAAATTTCGGAGCAGCGATGGAACGCCTTGAAAACGAAAAGATCATTGAACCGTTGCTGAAAAAGTTTGCGGATGGTACGCCCGTCCTCGCCATCTGCCTCGGTATGCAGTTGCTATTTACATCGAGCGATGAAAGCCCGGGCGTTGCTGGATTATCTCTTTTGCATGGGAATTTAGTTGGCTTTCCGAGCGGCAGTCTAAAGACGCATGTAGGTTGGAATACTGTCGAGCCATCAGAAAATATGCAATTTCTTCGCAGCGGTGATGCATATTTCACGCACTCCTACCGATTGCTTGAACTTGCGGGCGTTGCAACGGTCGCAAAGACCTGCTATGATTCCCCGTTCATCTCAGCGTTCGAGAATGGGAACATTCTGGCGTGCCAATTCCATCCGGAACTTTCGGGAGCGTGGGGATTAGACTTGCTTTGCCGATGGCTGAAAAACACGGAGGAACCATGCTGAAAGCGAGAGTCATTCCTTGCTTAGATTGCGACGGCGGGCGCGTGGTGAAAGGCGTGCGCTTCTCCAACATGCGTGACGCCGGTGATCCAGTGGAACTTTCGACACGATACGAATCCGATGGCGCAGATGAGATCGTTATCCTTGATATTTCCGCGACGATCGAAGCGCGGCAAAATAATCTCGATACGATTCGCGCTGTTCGTCAAGCAATTTCAATCCCGCTTACCGCAGGCGGCGGCGTTCGCTCCGTCGAGGATTGCGAGACTCTTTTATCCGCCGGCGCTGATAAAATTAGCATCAACAGTGCCGCGTTGCGGGAACCCAATCTGCTGAACCGGATCGCCGCACGTTTTGGGAATCAATGTGCCGTCATCGCTATC
This sequence comes from Ignavibacteriota bacterium, assembly GCA_963794025.1. Taxonomy (GTDB): domain Bacteria; phylum Bacteroidota; class Ignavibacteria; order Palsa-1295; family Palsa-1295; genus PALSA-1295. The sequence continues at coordinate 14,652 of CAWCCK010000037.1, read as the reverse complement.
GATGCACATGCCGATGGCAGCGATTGGCGCGTGCTCGCAAACGGAGGACGAACAGCAACACCGCGCTGGGCTGTGACGTGGGCCATCGAAGCAGAAGAGCGCGGAGCGGGAGAAATTCTTCTGACAAGTTGGGATAAAGATGGAACTCGTTCCGGGTATGATCTCGAATTGATTTCTGCGGTCACAGCCGTAGTTAAGATTCCCGTTATTGCGTCCGGTGGTGCGGCACATGCGCGTCACCTTACCGAAGCATTTGCCGCAGGCGCATCCGGGCTTTTGGCCGCTTCACTTTTTCACGATGGCGATTATACCATCCACGCAATCAAACAAGAATTACGATCATTCGGAATACCAGTTAGATTATGATAATTCCCTCTATTGACATTCAATCCGGGCAGGTGGTGCAACTCATTGGCGGCGAGGGAGAAGCTCTCGTTGCTGGCGATCCACGTCCTATAGCGAAAAAATTCGGCCTTGTTGGCGAGGTGGCTCTGATCGATCTCGATGCCGCCCGCGATGATACGAATGCTCAGAACGCTGCATTGCTTCAGGAACTACTTCCGCTTGCTGCATTCCGTGTCGGCGGCGGAATTCGTTCCCGTGAACGCGCCATCGAATGGCTCGATCGAGGAGCATCGAAGGTCATTTTAGGAACTGCGGCGAGCAAGGAGCTTCTTTTGCAATTACCGAAGGAACGCGCCATCGTCGCGCTCGATGCCCGGCATGGCGAAGTGTTCGTCGAAGGATGGCGGCGCGGAACCGGCGCGCAACTGCTCGACCGGATGCGCGAGCTTGCGCCCTATACCGGTGGATTTCTCGTTACACTTATTGAACGCGAAGGAAGAATGGTGGGAACGGATTTCTCGCTCGTCGAGCAATTACAAGAAGCAGTCGGTGATGCCAAACTTACCATTGCAGGTGGAATTTCTTCTGCGGAAGAAATTGCAAAGCTCGATGCTATGGGTGTCGATGCTCAAGTTGGAATGGCATTATACACTGGTCGGTTCGATCTCGCCGATGTTTATGAAGCATTGCTTTCATCGGATAGACCGGACGGATTGTGGCCCACTGTCGTGACAGACGAGCTTGGCGTAGCATTAGGGCTTGTTTATTCGAACAAAGAAAGCCTTCAACAGGCTATCGAAAATCGGGAAGGTTATTACTTTTCACGTCGTCGTGGATTGTGGCGTAAAGGAGAAACTTCTGGGAACATTCAGGAACTTCTTCGCATTGATCTCGATTGCGACCGCGATACATTACGATTTACCGTGCGCCAGCATGGTCAGGGTTTTTGCCATACTAATACCGAAACCTGCTGGGGAAACCAGAGAGGTTTGCAAGCGTTAGAGCGCCGAATCCAAGAACGATCATTCACCGAAACCGAAGGGTCATACACATCGAAACTTCTTAACTCGCCCGATCTGCTTGCATCGAAATTGCAGGAAGAAGCGAGGGAACTCTCTACAGCGAACGATCGAGAAGCTGTTCACGAAGCAGCAGACCTACTGTATTTTATGATGGTCGCGCTGCAAAAGCAGAACGTTCGGCTTGCGGAAGTTGAGCACGAATTGGATCGGCGCGCGCTTAAACTCACACGTCGGCCCGGATTAGCAAAACCCACAAAGGATACAACGCATGCTTAAACAACTTTTGGTTGAAGAAGCGCTTCGGCTCGATCTCACCTCGGCTTTAGACGATATTTTGCCGCAAGCTCAGAAGATCGTTCACGATGTGCGCATCGGAAAAGATGCTGCACTGCGAAATTACTCGGAACGATTTGGTGACATCGTTCCGTCGGCTCCTCTTATCATTGAACGAGCGGGGCTGCTCGAAGCATTGAGTAAATTGACCGAACAGGATCGTGCAATGCTGGAACGAACTGCGGAACGTATTCGCCGCTTTGCAGAAGCGCAGCGAGTGTCACTTTCGGATCTTTCATTCGAAGTGGATGGTGGTTTTGCCGGACATACTGTTCTGCCGCTCGAACGCGCTGCCTGTTATGCGCCGGGAGGCCGTTATCCTCTGCCATCGAGTGTTCTCATGACTGCTATTACGGCACGCGTCGCCGGGGTTCGTGAAGTGTGGGTGGCATCGCCGAAGCCATCTGTTCATACGCTCGCTGCTGCGGCCCTTGCGGGTGCCGACGCGCTGCTTGCGGTCGGCGGAGCACATGCAATAGCTGCGATGGCCTTTGGCACGGAAACCATTCCCAAATTCGACATCATCGTTGGGCCAGGGAACCGATGGGTTACGGCAGCAAAACAGATCGTCGCGGGAATTATCAAGATCGATATGCTTGCTGGCCCTTCGGAACTTCTTGTATGTGCCGATGGAACTGCGAACCCATCCCTTATCGCTGCCGATCTTCTCGCGCAAGCCGAGCACGATCCCGACGCGCGCGTTATTCTCGTTTCGCTCGATGTTTCTATTTTAACGAAAGTCAAGGCTGAGGTCGAAATCCAGCTTAGGGAACTATCAACGCTCAGTATTGCAAGCGAATCGATCAGCAAGAGCATTTCCGTTATTGTTGATAGCCTTGAGGAAATGGCGGACGTTTGTAATGCGCTCGCTCCGGAACATCTATCTTTGCAACTGGATCGCACTAGGATCAGAATTCTTCATCCGTTACTTCGAAATTATGGAGGATTGTTTGTGGGAACCGGAAGCGCGGAAGTGCTTGGGGATTACGGCATTGGTCCTAACCACGTACTCCCAACGCAATCCACTGCGCGGGTGCGTGGCGGATTGGCTGTATTCGATTTCCTCAAAATTCAGACGTGGCTCGATGTCTCAACCACGTCCTCTTTGCTTTCGGAGGACATTCGCGCGCTTGCCCGAATAGAAGGATTAGAAGGGCATGAGAGATCAATGGCAATTCGTTCTAACCCGATTCAATGATTCGAGTCGTATTTGACGCTTAGGTCAAGAAAAAATTTTTGCAAATTTGTCGGATTCTGTTTGTTCTATTCGAAGGATTGATGGTTGTCGCTCAGAATTATACTTTCGAGCGACCATCCGAACTAATTGGGATAGCAAGCATTACATTTTCATTAAAAAACAGTAGTCGATCATTATCTGAAAAACATATAAAATGTTTAGTAATAACATTAAAGATAGTCAAAAATCTGTATTTTTGGCTTATATTGGCACGACTATTCTATCCAAAAGGTACAGCTAATGGGGCTAAAAAAATGAAATTCGTGAGTGCTACTAAAAAAATTCGTATTTTTGAACCAGTGACAATAAGTTTCCTCTGTCACCGTTGCGGAACAGAAGGTTATTTATACATAGTGATAGGTCTTTTTAGTCCTACTGCTAAAAATTTAGGTTGCGAAGATTTGAGGCTCTCTCCCGTAAGAGCCTTCTCCCGGTTGCATTGGTTTTTTACATCACATATAAAATTAAGAGAATATGAATAAATTACGGAATCTCACCGTATTGGCGCTCATTGTGCTTGCATCGTTTTCGATGCTGTTTGTGCAGAATTCTTTCGCGCAAACGGCCTCGACGACGGATATTCCCCGCCTCATCAGCTATCAGGGATTGCTGATGGCCGCTGGCGGGCAGCCTGTCGGGAACGGCGCCCACGTTATTACCGTCCGTTTTTATTCAGACTCGCTGGGCCAATCGTCGGCGGTATGGAATGATAACTTTAATGTTACGACGAACGACGGGGTCTTCTCGATCCTTCTCGGTTCGCAAGCACCGCTGCCTTCGGCCTCGGTGATGAGCCAGCCATTATGGGTTGGCGTCACCGTTGATAGCGTAGAACTTCATCCGCTTTCGCAGCTTACGGCCGCTCCGTATGCGATGACAGTAGCGAATGGTGCGATCACCAGCGAAAAAATGGGAACCGATTATGTCAGCTCGATCTCTGTAAATGGGACGAAAGTAACCGGTAAGGGATCGGGTATCAATCTTATGGCTGGCGAGGGTCTTACGTTAAGTTACGATTCTGCGTCCAGTGCGCTGTGGTTGAGCACAGTGGGTGGTGGTACTAATTCTGGTGGTGGAGGTGGGGGAATGCATACGCTGTCTCTGAATCCCTATATTAACAATCAAACATCACTTCAGACCAGCGCAAGTTTTGATATTGATGGAAGCGCGGGGATCGGCACGACACTTACGGTTGGTGGTGCATCCACTTTTGGAGGTGCGTCCACCTTTAATGGCACCTCGACTTTTAATAATAATGTAAGCATTCCCGGTGCTCACACTCTTACAGTAGGCGGCGGAGCGACTGTCGGTGGTGCTCTAACCGTTAGTGGAGCAGAGTCGGTTGGCGGCGCACAAACGGTGGGAGGCGCACAGACTGTTGGTGGCGCACAGACCGTTGGAGGTGCGCAGACCGTTGGTGGCGCATTGAGTGTCGGTGGTGGGGAAACGATCGGTGGAAATTCTTCGATTGGCGGCAATTTAACCACCGGCGGCACAATGACCCCAAAATTAACGACCGCATCGGGCAATTCCACGATCGTGGTTGCAAATACAAGCGGCGCTCTTGCAAGCGGCCCAACTTGGAACGGTACTTCCATAACAGCCAACATAACAGGGAGTGCCGCGAGCTTTACGGGAAATCTTGCCGGGGATGTGACGGGCACGCAGGGTGCGACAACGGTTGGAAAGCTCCAGGGCAAAAGCATAGCGAGCACTGCTCCAACGAACGGGCAATTTCTCATTTGGAATTCGACAAATAGTCAATATCAGCCAGGAACTGTTCCCGGTGTGGCTGGACCGACGGGAGCTACTGGGCCAACGGGACTGACGGGAGCTACTGGGCCAACGGGACTGACGGGAGCTACTGGGCCAACAGGACTGACGGGAGCTACTGGGCCAACAGGACTGACGGGAGCTACTGGGGCAACGGGATTGACGGGAGCTACTGGGCCAACAGGATCGACGGGAGCTACCGGGCCAACGGGACTGACGGGAGCTACTGGGCCAACGGGACTGACGGGAGCTACTGGGCCAACAGGCCCGTCTATTCCTTCGAGTGACAATACACAAAACATCGGATCACCCTCTGACCGATGGAGCAATTTATACATTGGCGGTTCGATCTATCCAAATCTGGCTTCGGGTTTGGTAAAAAGTAACGGCCCCGGAACTGCTCTTTCGATCGCTACAGCGGGAACGGATTATCAGACTCCGCTAACGTTCTCGAACGGCGTGGCAAATAATTCGGGCGTGGTGTCGAACACCGGCGTACTTTCCTTTAAAGGTCGCACGGGTGCGGTTACACCTGCAAGCGGGGATTACTCATCGTTCTACGATGCCTCCGGAGCAGCAGCGACCGTGCAGACTAATCTTGGCACTGAAACAACCCGTGCTGAAAGCGCGGAATCGACGTTGACAACCAATCTCGCAACAACAAACACGAATCTTGGAACCACAAATACCAATCTTGCGAGTGAAACCACGCGTGCCGAAACATCCGAAGCAACAAAACTGCCGCTCGCAGGTGGAACGATGACGGGTGCGATCAATATGAATTCCCATCCGATCAATAATGTGACGAATCCTACCAACCCGCAGGATGCTGCCACAAAGAATTATGTCGATAATGCGACAAGCACTGGCGTGAACGCAGCGGTCAGCGGTACAGGGAACTACGTTGCAAAATTTACTGGCGCGAATGCGCTCGGGAATTCACGCATCTTCGATAATGGAACCAACATTGGAATCGGCACTGCCCAGCCGGCAGCGGCGCTGGATGTGAGTGGTGACATCCACGCATCCGGCAAGCTCCATTCTGGCAATAGCATCATCATCGATGGCGCAGCGCTCCCTTACCGAACCATTACCGGCGATCTTACCACAGAAATAGTTACCACGGGATCAAGCTCGGATATTTTGCTGAATCCAGGTTCCGGAAAAGTTGGAATTAACACGACCAGCCCCGACTCTTCGGTCGAAATCGTTGGCAGCTTGCATGTTACCGGCAATGCTGAAATAGATGGTTCGATGAACGTGAAAGCATCCGATACCCTCAAAGCGAATTATATCATTCCCATCACAACCGCAGGCAGCACGCTTGGTACAAAAGCCAAGCCTTACGATAAACTCTATCTCAGCCCGAACTCACTTGTGATGACTGGGCACTACCAATCAGACCACCTTTTCCATTGATCCGGACACTGGGCTAACGATCTGTACGACTAGATACAGTTAATAATACGCCTACTGCCTCGACGACAACAATATCGCCAACAGGTAACTTGAGTACTTCCGCAGTTACGACCAACAATGTAACGGCTTCTGCGATCATACCTGCCGATACTGGAGCCACCATTGGTTCCCCTGGTGCTGGCAATGGTTTCGCTACGATGTATCTTGGCCCGAACTCGCTGGTGATGACCGGTCACCAATCAGACCACCTTTTCCATCGATCCAGATTCTGGGCTAACGATCGCTCAATCCAGTGATACGATGGCTTCGACGACAACGATATCGCCCGCAGGTACTTTGAGTACTTCCGCAGTTACGACCAACAATGTAACGGCTTCTGCGATCATACCCGCCGATACCGGAGCGACTATTGGTTCCCCTGGCGCTGGCAATGGTTTCGCTACGATGTATCTCGGCCCGAACTCGCTGGTGATGACCGGCGCGACCAATCAGACCACCTTTTCCATCGATCCAGATTCTGGGCTAACGATCGCTCAATCCAGTGATACGATGGCTTCGACAACAACGATATCGCCCGCAGGTAATTTGAGTACTTCCGCAGTTACGACCAACAATGTAACGGCTTCTGCGATCATACCCGCCGATACCGGAGCGACTATCGGTTCCCCTGGCGCTGGCAATGGTTTCGCTACGATGTATCTCGGCCCGAACTCGCTGGTAATGACCGGTGCGACCAATCAGACCACCTTTTCCATCGATCCAGATTCCGGGCTGACGATCGCTCAATCTAGCGATACGATGGCTTCGACGACGACGATATCGCCGGCAGGAACTTTGAGCACGGCGGCTGTCAATACACAAACATTATCGTCGGCAGGAAATGTCACGGCGGGGGGCATCGTCGCGGCGACAACCGATGTAACGGCTGGTGGCAATATCACAGCGCCGACCGGCGTCATCGAATCTGGCATGACGATTCGTATCGATGGAACGACGACGCCCCGAGTCGTCTATAGTGACGATGCGCTAAACATTAATGCAAGCGACGGAGATATTAATTTGATCCCGACAGGGAATGTGGGAATCAATCTCGATGGTGTCAATACGCACCCAACGCAAATGCTGGATGTGAACGGAACGGTGCGTATTCGTTCGTTCCTTTCCAACACGGATGATAATGTCGTAACCGCGGACGCCAACGGAGATCTTAGCGTTCGCTCCGCTTCCAGCCTTGTAAGCTCCGTTCCCGCATCGAATGGCCTTACGAACAGTTCTGGAACCGTCGTGCTCGGAGGAGACCTCACTGGCACAACGGACATTCCATTACAGGGATATAACCTGACCTTTAGCGGAACCGGAAATGTAGGTATTGGAACTTCAAGCCCAAGCACGGCGCTCCAAGTCAACGGCACAGTTACCGCGACGCACTTTGTGGGCGATGGAAGCGGACTCACGGGCGTTCTTTCGGTGTATGACCTCCCGGATGGCATTACGACCGGCGATCCACTCGTGTGGAATTCCACCCATTGGGAAGACGATGGCTCGCTTGCAGAAGTAAATGGCGGCACGAATCAAACAAGCTACACCGCCGGCGACATTCTTTATGCTTCCGGAACGAATACACTATCGAAGCTTTCGATCGGGTCTGCGAATCAAGTGCTGACTGTTTCCGGCGGAGTTCCCGTCTGGGGCAGTTCTGGCGGTGCCGGAACTGTAACATCCGTCGATGGTTCCGGTGGTTCGACAGGACTTAGCCTAACGGGCGGGCCGATCACCGGGTCGGGAACGCTTACCATCGGCGGAACGCTGGACATAGCCAATGGCGGTACGGGCGCGACCGATAAGGCGGATGCGCTCATCGCGCTTCTTCCGTCGCCGCTTGTCGCTGGGCGAGTATTGACCAACGATGGTACCAATGTATCGTGGCAGCCCGTTTCGGGATCGTTCATCGCAAACGGAACTTCGCTGCAATCCGGCGCGAATTTTAATATCAGCGGAACTGGTGTTATCGGTGGGAACGAAGTCATTGGCGGGTCGTTGCTGGATTCCGGTTCCGTTGCAACTACCCCAGCTTCCGGCGCAGGAAGGCGCATGATGTTCGTGCCGGCTTTGGGAGCATTTCGCGCTGGCGGGATCGATGGTACGCAGTGGGATAATGCTAATATCGGACTCTTTTCTATCGCCGAAGGATGGGATGTCAAAGCAAGCGGACAGTCCTCGGTAGCGATCGGCGCATCGAGTTTTGCGACGCAAGAATATGCGACCGCTATTGGTATCTCCGATGTGGCAAGCGGATTTAGTTCCACGGCGATCGGTGTATCGAACACGGCGAGCGGAAATTATTCCACAGCATTGGGGTATCTGGCCAGTACCGATTCGATGAGCAGTTCGTTCGCCTATGGCGATGGCAGCGCGTTGACCAAGAACGATACCTCGAACCAATTTATGGCACGCGCGTCGAATGGCTATAAATTCTTCGACGATGCAACGGCAACGCCCGCGCTGAAACTTTCGAGCGGTAACCTTTCCATCGTCGATTCCGTCTATGCCGGATATTTCTCCGGCAATGGCAGCGCGCTTACGAATGTGAAATTAACGCTGCCCTATGCTCAAACTGCTTCTATGAGCGGCGACATGATTCAAGTAGGCAATACCGGAACTGGAAATGCCATTGAAGGCGATGCGGGATCTGGAATCGGTGTGGTCGGAACGGCATCCGTTAGTGCAGGAACTGCAGTGTACGGTAATAATACTGCTGGCGGGACTGGCGTGGTAGGCAACTCCGTTTCCAATGGAGCAGGCGTGTATGGAGTAAATAGCGGAAATGGTGAAGGCGTGATTGGCTTTAATAGTGCTGGCGGTGTTGGAGTATATGCCGAAAATTCATCCACTGGCGCGGCACTCCAAGCAATAGCAACGGGTACGGGTACAGCTATTCTCACACTTGGAAATGTAGCGATCGATGCCGGTGATAGTACTGCTGGCAATCTCGATGTTGCTAACAATATCCATGCTGGTGGCACGATTACCTCCGGGAATTCCATCGTGATCGATGGTACAACCGCCACGCGCACGATTACATCGGATAGTTCGATGAATGTTCGCACGTCCTTAGGCGATATTGATCTCAATTCATCCAGCGGTAAAGTTGGCATTGGAACTACGACGCCTATTGCTGCGCTCGATGTGAGTGGAAGCACTAACACCTCAAACGCTTATCAGATCGGCGGTACAACCGTGCTCACGTATGGCGGGCAGAACTTTTTTGCCGGCCCTCAAGTCGGATCGAGTGCAACAGGCGTGTGGAATACCGGTCTCGGTATTCAGGCCTTGCAAGCACTCACATCCGGTCATGGCAATACAGCGGCTGGTTTAGGCGCGTTGAACGCCGACACCAGCGGCAGTTCGAATGCGGCATTCGGCTATCAATCGCTTATTTCGAACACGAATGGGAACAAAAACGATGGGTTCGGGGAGCAGGCTCTGTTCCACACGACGACTGGAGGAAATAACGCCGCTGTCGGAGAACAAGCATTATACACCAACACTACCGGCAGCAACAACACTGCTGTCGGCTACCAGGCCGATGTCGCTTCTAATAATCTCACGAATGCAACGGCCATTGGCAATGGCGCTACGGTCTCCGCAAGCAACACCATTCAGCTTGGCAATGCGAGTGTAACGAATGTGAATACAAGCGGCGCTCTTAGCATTGGCGGCGCACTGAATATGAATTCGCACCAGATCAACAACGTCACGGATCCTACAGCAGCGCAGGATGCAGCGACGAAGAACTATGTTGATAATTCAGTCGGCGCAACATGGGGGCTGGCTGGTAACTCCGGGACAACCCCAGGCACGAACTACATTGGTACATCCGACAATAAGTCGCTCTATCTCGATGTCAACGGAGTGCCGAGGCTTATTTTGAATTCCAATGGAAGTATCCAGCACGATGCTGGCGGCTGGACTGCAAGGGGCGCTGATGCCGTCGATTTCCAGGATTTGCATGGCAATAATGTTAGCACTCAGATTGCTTCAGGCGACAATTCATTTGCCGTTGGAAGTGGTAATACCGCCAGTGGAGCTGGATCGGTCGCAATGGGTCTCGGGAATACGGCAAGTGGCCCATCATCAGTCGCATTGGGAAATAGCACAGTGGCCAGTGGAAATACCGCGTTCACCACAGGCTTCCTGTCAAGCGCAAGTGGTGCCGGTTCCGTGGCTATGGGTATTTCATCAGCTACCGGAGATTACGGCTTTGCCGAAGGATATGGGGCTTCGGCAAGTACCTATGGCGTTGCAATGGGTTACCAAACCAGCGCCAATTCGTCCTCGGTTGCAATCGGTGGTAATGTTGCAGCAACAGGTGGATATGCCGTTGCAATAGGAGGCGGCGAAAGTGTACCTGGGAACGTTACCATAGCAAGTGGCGACTATGGAGTAGCAATAGGATATGAAGATACAGCCAGCGGAACGGCCTCAATGGCGTTAGGACAACATGCGGTTACCAATGGCAAGGCCAATTCTTTCGCCTATGGTGATGGAAGTGCAGCAACAGTGAACGATGCTGCAAATCAATATATGGTTCGTGCTTCCGGTGGGTATATACTGTTCGATGACGCAACGGCAACTCCCGGATTAACTCTCTCAAGTGGGAATCTTGCAGTAACTGGTACCGGATCGCTCGGCGGTGCGCTGAACATGAATTCGCACCAGATCAACAACGTCACCGATCCAACAGCAGCGCAAGATGCGGCAACGAAAAACTATGTCGATACGTACGTCGGTGGAAACTACATTCAGAATAGCAATTCCCAGCAATCAAGCGCGAATTTCAACATCAGCGGCAATGGAACGCTCGGTGGAACCTTAACTTCCAACGGGGCTTTCGCGCTCAATAATCAATCAACGCAGAATTATATCATCGATGGAGGCGCTGGTCCTTATGTCGCCAATACCATTACGGCCACCGATGATTGGAATATTACCATTGATAATTCCGCTATTACGGGCCTTCAGGTCACGGCGAACGAAACTCAGGGCGCCGATGACTACGCAATTGGCGGAGATTTTTACGCCAACGGAAGCACCACGGGTGGAGCAAGCGCCATTGCCGGACGCTTCAGTGCAACGGGCGGGGCTGTCAATGATGCCATCCAAACTACTGCGGGAAACGTGGTCGTCACCAATGGCAATGTCGGTATCGGGACAGCGACTCCGGCGTATGCACTTGAAGTAATTGGAAATGTGGTTGCTGAGGGGAGCTCGAGCGATGGGGTCGATGGAATTTCGCACGATAATACCCATACGTACAATGGCGTATTTGGAGAAGCGGACTCCGGACAGGCCGGTATATTTGCCTATTCGAATGGTCCATCAGATGCATTCAATGCCTCTGTTGGGAATAACGGCACCGGGAACGCCATTACCGCTAATGGGAATGTCAACGTACATGGTATTGTGAATATGAATTCCCACCAGATCAACAACGTCAGCGATCCAACCGCAGCGCAGGATGCCGCAACGAAGAATTATGTTGATACGCATAGCGGCGGTGGTTCGTTCGTACAATTCGCTCCCTCTTCGACAGAAAATAGCACTTCGACGAATTACTTGTTCGACCTCAGTCATACCCCTCCGACCCATAGCACGGATAACCAGCGCTGCCCCGCGATGCCAGCGCCAGCTTTTCTAATACTTAGCGGACAGCGCACAGCCCGGTTTAAAACCGCGGAACATCAAGCCTGAATACTCCCCAAGAAAACGTCGGTGAAAAATTATTGCACGACAACGAGTTCGGTTTGGGGGCGAAAGAGGGGCAGTCCAAATTGTATTGCCGATTGCAATCCCTTCCGCATAACGACATGGCAAAATGCTGGATGCGCCACCTATATTTTTTCAAGCATGGCGTGTGCCGGAAAGTCCGGTATAGGTGACAAGGCAGAAAAACGATATGAAAATATTGATTCTATTATTGACAGAACGCTTCGGACGCTGAAGTCGTTTCAGGTCACCTACCGGGCCGAGCCTCCCGTCGACGATCAGACACCAGACGCCGCCTACCATCGGTTTTATCTGCGCAATATCGCCGTCAGGTATGAGGGAGACCATGGAGTGCCGCCCCTAGGCCGTTTCTGGGCGCACGCGCGGCGCTCCGGTCTTCCCTTGGGACGGAGCATCGAGACTTTTTTTGCCGAACGGAGATGGGTGCGCACCCACCGCTACCGGTTCCAAACCGACGTCAGACAGTTGACCCAGCTGTGGGGCTCGTCATGACCGCGGTATTCCTCCAGGCGAGGCTCGACTCGTCGCGTCTTCCGCGCAAGGCTCTGGCCGATCTCGACGGACGGGCAGTCATTCAGCGGTGTTTCGATGCCCTCGATGCCGTCCAGGCCGACCGGCACGTGCTGGTCACCGAACCCGGCAGCGCGCCGGACCTTGAGCCGCTGGCCAATGCCGCCGGTTGGAGCGTGTTCGTCGGGAGCAAACACGACGTGCTCGACCGTTTTGTCCAGGCCGCACGGCATTTCGGCGTATCGACGATCGTCAGGGCTACGGGAGACAACCCGCTGGTCTCGGCGGCGCTGGCCAGGGGCCTTTTGGCGCGTCATCGGTCCTTGAGGGCCGACTACAGCGGGTTCAACGGCGCTCCCATCGGAACGGGTGTCGAGATTCTCGAGACATTGGCGCTGAAACAGGCCTGGTCGTCTTCACCTACGGACTACCAGCGTGAACACGTCGGACCCGCGCTCTACCAATCCGACCGTTTTACTATCGAAAGACCGGAGGTTCCCGAGGCTTGCCGCGCGCCCGAGGCCCGGGTCACCATCGATACGGCAGAAGACCTGAACTATGTGCGTTCCCTATGGAGCGCTGTTTACCAGGGGCGACCACTGGAACCGGAGGACTACATCGCATGGCTCGAGCAGCAACCCCCGCTGACCTCCTTTTTGTGCCTGATCTGCGTGCCGACCGTGGTTCGGGCCATTTCGAAGCGCTGTCTCAAGGCCGCTGCCGCGGCCGGGCCGGGAGCGGCGGTGCTCTATTCGGCGCGACCAGATGCTCACGTCGGGCCGTCCGGCTTTCGCGCGTTCCGCCGTGGCCGCGCTGGCCGCCGAAGCGAAGTCCGTCTTGATTTACGAGTGGCCGACGGCGTCGGTGGAAGCCGTCGTCGCCGATCTCCAAGCGGCGGACCACGCCGCGTTCGAGTATCTGCGCGGCCGTTCTGTCCGTCTCATCGGTTGGACGAGGGAGGCCCGGCGCGTTCCCGTTTTCCTTTTCTGTCGATTCGCTTCCCCATGACACCGCTCCCGAACCCAACGTCCGTCTTGCCGGGCCTGCTGGGGCTTCCCATGCCGACCCGGGGGTTGACCCGTCCAGTCAAACGGGTGCTGGCCGCGTTCGGAGGCGCCGATCCCGCGGGTCTCGACCCCTCGGTTTCTCAAGTCGTCGAGACTTTGCGCGCCAGGGGAATGGCCTTACCACCTGACAGTGGTTCGCGGACCTGTCGCGGGGTTTGTGGTCCCGCTCCGGGTCGCGAGGTTCTCCGAAGCGCCCGCCATCTGGCTTCGATGCTGGGGCAATGGGATCTGACCGTGACCTCGTGGGGACTCACCGCCCTCGAGAGCCTGGCCGCGGGTACTTCCGTAGTGCTGTTCAACCCCACCGTCTACCACGAGCAGCTCACCATGGCGGCCGGGCTGCCTTCGCTCGGGGTCAGGCGTTTACGGTCGATGCTGTTCCGCGCACACGTCGCAGATGCACCGCGTGCAGCCGCGGCGGCCGTCGGAAGGCTTTTGGGCGAGCCCCGCAGCGCCGGCCGCTACTTCGCCGGTTTCACCGGTTCCGACGGGAGGTGTCCGGTTTGCCGCACCGCGGGCCATCCCGTCTTCGCCCGCACCGAGCATAAGAGCTATCACCGATGCCGATGCGGCATGGAGTATCTGTCGGTGCACCAGCTTCCACCCAAGGAGTATACCGAGGCTTATTTCTTCGAGGATTACCAAAAACAGTACGGTAAGACGTATCTCGGCGATTTTACCCATATCCAGGCCCTGGGACGTCAGCGTCTGGCTTTCCTCGACAAAACCTTTGGTGCCCGACCCGGAAGACGCGTGTTCGATGTCGGCTGCGCCTACGGACCCTTCCTGGCGGCAGCTGCCGAGGCGGGGCACGTTCCTTTCGGTCTCGACGTGGCTGAGGGCGCCGTTCAGCATGTGCGGGGGCTCGGGTTCCAAGCGGTCAGGGCCTCCATCTCCGATTTCGTGTGGGAGCTCTCCTTTCCTGGGGAACCAAGACCCGACGTTCTGACCATGTGGTTCGTCATCGAACATTTCGCCGATCTCGACGCGGTGCTCCGCCGTGTCTCCGCCGCGCTGCCCATGGGTGGCCTGTTCGCCTTTTCGACCCCCAATGGCCGCGGCATCACCCGAAGGTTCAGCCCCGACAAGTTTTGGCGTGAAAGCCCCGACGACCATTTTTCCGTTTGGAGCCCCGCCAACGCCCGCGAGGCGCTTCGGC
>CAWCCK010000036.1:0-4136 GCA_963794025.1 Ignavibacteriota bacterium | reverse complement strand
CTGTTCTGTGAACACGCAAAGCAAGCCAAAGTTGCGCGGGGGTGGAGGGGCAAAATTCCGTAACTTGCAGGTTTTAAGGGGAGTAGTATCCCTTGATAAAAAATAATTTTCGTGATTGTGAGAATTTCGACCCGCTAATGGATAATACACTCAGATGACCGAGAGCGACTTCCGAGCATTCTGTAACCGGAACGGGCAAGACTTCCAAAGCCTTGCCCGGACCATGGCGCGCAGGCACGAATTGAACGCGCAGGATTTTCTCTCGGACGCAATAATGATGACCTGGATTCGATTTCGAAAAAAAATTCTTTCTGACGCCGAGCTGCACATGAGGAACTTTACGTTCCGATGCATTACGAACAACTCTCGAAAATGGTACCGAAAGACGAAACGCGAAGCGCAAATCGAGGCGAACGCGGGAGCGCTTCCTAACATGAGCGCCATGCTGGACGAAGCCAAAATCGCGCGGATGCTGGACGACATTTTAGCGAAACTTCCACCGAACGAAGAAGCCGCAGTTCGGCTCTGCTATCTTACGAACCCGCAGCCGAAACCGAAAGATGCGGCACACGCGCTCGGTTGCTCGGTCGCTACGCTGTACCGAAGGATCGAGCGTGCTCGATCTCGGCTTGGCAGCGCCTTCGCCGATCTTGGACTCGAATATTCATTTTAGCTTGCCAATAAATAATGAGCGATAAAACCTTAAATAGTTACCCCGATTTCGGCGAGCTTTCGAAAGTATTCGAAGCGTACAAAGCCGGAATGCGCACCGAACCGCTTCTCGCGGAGGGAGCGATGGACAGCATCTTCAAAGATGCGCCAGCGAAGATGACCCTCATGCGCCGAATCCGTATGCAATGGGCGGTTGGGATTACGGGACTCATTATTGTGACGGCAGGATTTATTATGGAACTTTCGAGAACAATGCCGGTGAAGCCGAATATCGTTCCCGCGCCAATTCAGCTTGCGAAAACCGACTCCACGCCTGCTCCGTGCGCCATCGATACGGGATTGCAGGTAACCGATTTCCGGCTTTCGAAATACGCATACGATTCGCATTTGAATCTCGATTCCGCCGTTCGGGTCGATCCGGCTCTCGGAGCAGCATGGCGTCAGGCGGATTGGAACGATTTAAAGAAGTTCTGCACGGACTCCGGACGAGTCGATACACTCATCGAAACACTAAAATTGCCGTTACTGGTTGATCGCGGCGTACCGGGTGGGGAGGGCGATAGCGTTGATGCGAAATCCGATACGCTTCAAAATTTCTATGTCACGCTCAATCGAACCACGCATATAATTCGGAACGATACGGGATGGCATTATTTCATTTCGCGCTGGGACCATCACCGTCCGCAGTGGTGGCAATCCTGGGGCCAAATCGACCACGATCATCTCGTTCTTGGCCAGTGGCACGACATGAATATTCGCGTGCTGGCAGTGCGGCGAAAAGTTACACAAAATCAGACGACAATTTTTTAAATTTTGAAAGGAAAAACAATGAAATCAACACTTCTTACACTTTCGCTATTCATCATTGCTTGGACGCTTGGCGGCTGCAGCAATCAGGCGCTCAAGCAATATGTGACTCCTTCTTACAAGACCGTTTCGAAGTCCGTTGAAGTAACTGCTCTGACGGATGCACGAACAAATCAGGATGATCGTAGGGATCTTCCGTTAGTCACTCCTGTCAAGGCCGTGGAACTAAGGAACCTCAAAGAGAGCCAGCTTTTCACGAATGTCTATAATACCGATATGGCCACTGGTCAGCAGGACGTAACGCTCGACGGAAAAGTCACCGACTACGGAATCGACTACAGCATGACCACATGGACGTGGATGCCGGACGTTATCGGTGCCGGTATCTTTGCAGGTCTCGGTATCGGACTGGGTTATCCACCACTCATCGGTGTCGGTTTAATCGTCTATGGTCTTGACTTCCTGATAGACGGACTCGCTGGTAAGAGGCAATACGAGCATGACTACAAACTTGGTCTTGCGTTACAACTTAAAGATAAGAGCGGAACGGCAATTTGGCAGGATACCCTGCACTATACTTATTCGCTCATTTTCACGCATTGGTCCCTGATGGGCAACACAAATAGTTACGGGCAATCGACAGGTATCCAAATCACTGATGTGGCTGGAATTAATAATGCCGCTTTGGAAGTCGTGACGGACGAAGCAATTGAGCAGGCTCTAAATGAGATGGCCCCGGCCATCGGTTCCCAAAGACTTTCACTTACGGATCCACCCGATTCCTTCGATCGAACTCTTGATCTTCCGTTCGGAAAACTTAAAATCACTGGAAAAAGAATTCACTCATAATTTATCAAATGAACATGAAAACAACCATATTTATTCTTTCCTTTCTCTTCGCATTCTCCACCGCTCGGGCCAACATTCGCTATGTCGATCCGACCGGAACCATTGCTGGCAGCACGAAAACCATTCAAGCCGCCGTTAACAATGCGATTGACGGCGATACGATTCGGATATTAACCGGAATTTACCCTGAACAGTTAACTATCGGCAAAAATATCGTCATACAAGGTGCCGGAGCATTAAGCACGACAATCGTTGCAAACTCGATTACAACGGGCGCTGCTGTCACCATGACGGCTGGCGAGATGATGTGGGTAACAATCACATCAAGTTGGGATGGACTTTATATATCAAACGCAACAGCGACAAATTGTATTTTTTCGCATTGCGTTAGTGGATGCGGTGCAAATGGACCCGGCGCTATCTTGATAAATTGCATCTCAGACTCGAATTCTTCCGAAGGTTTCTTCAATATGAACATTTCCGGCACAACGATTATAGCCTCGAATTGTATAGCTTTACTAAATGGAGGATCTGGCTTTGGTGAAACCGGTTACTCAGGCGGATCGATTAACTGTAAGTATTGCGATGCTTATGGAAATGGGAACGGAAACTTTTGGAATGGATACACCGCAGTTATCACAACGGATTGTATCCAAGCAGATCCTGGATTTTCGCCAGATTTCCGGCTTTCATCAACATCGCCGTGTTTTGGCACAGGCGATCCAACCATTCTCAACCTCAATGCATCCCGCTCGGATATGGGATATTATGGTGGACCCAATGCGCCATTGTTACCGTATGCCACGCGTGCATATAACATCATGATGAATGCGGATGGAACTATCCAATTCGATATGCTTGGAAAGGTGGGGTATTGAGATGAGCAAAGCCTTATTTGTTATAGCTATCGTCATTTGTTTTTCGTC
The DNA here is from genome assembly GCA_963794025.1 of Ignavibacteriota bacterium. Classification (GTDB taxonomy): domain Bacteria; phylum Bacteroidota; class Ignavibacteria; order Palsa-1295; family Palsa-1295; genus PALSA-1295. The sequence goes on along the minus strand of CAWCCK010000036.1, from coordinate 882 downwards.
GGTACTACGCGCTCAAAAGCAAACAATTTCGCAAGCCGAATACTTCATCGGCGGCGATCCCGGCGAAGGGAACGGAACCGCGCTGAATATTCAGAGCGGAAACGCGCAGGATTCACTCGCGCAGCTTCTCATCGCGTCGCATCCAATTGGCTACGGCGCCGTGCTCTTTGTGCGCGTGAAAAGCTCGGGTTTCACTGACATCAATGGGAACAATGTTCCAGGAACCTGGAGCTTTCCTACAGCCGTTGTATTTCCGACGACTGCAATACTCCTGAACGCTCAAGCGGAAATTCGCCGGCCCAGCCTCGGCTATCCGCTTCTCGAAAACATTATCCCCGTGAGCGGATCGTATGATTCGGTCGCGCAGCAATTCCAGGTAAAAATTCTGCAGGATAGTTTGGAAGTCGGTGATTCACTTTATGTTCGGCTTCAAGGAAAGGACCAGTTATGGGGGGATTGGCAAGTGGTAGATGTTCTTAACGCGAACAATTTCGCCGGTGTCGCGCAAGGCTCATCAAACGGTAATATCGATCTCTCCATCATTCTCAACCCCGCCGCATCCTCCTTCACCGTTTCCTTCACCAATCCCACCAGCGCGCCCATTCACTACGAGATTGACGATGTGTTAGGCAGAATCCTCGCGAGTGGCGAGACGAGCGGGAACCAACTTTTGCTTTCCGCCCGCGATCTGCCGGAGGGCGTGCTGCTGCTGCGCGCCTCCTCGAACGGCTTTGTGCAAACGCGGGAGTTTGTGGTGGTGAAATAGTGGTGTGGCATAAGCTTTAGCTTGTGTCATTTGACGCAAGCTAAAGCATGCGCCACACCACTACTTCTTCTTCCCGCCGGGAAGTCCTTTGCCGGCGTACTGCTGTTTGCGGGTTT
>CAWCCK010000035.1:0-44420 GCA_963794025.1 Ignavibacteriota bacterium | reverse complement strand
AAGCCACAAAACCTGATGAGTGTCATCGTGGAAATTTTGGAATGGCTCCACGCAGCGGGCTTCAAACAGTTGATCCTCGTCAACGGCCATGTCCGGCGATGCCGCACCTTTTGCGCTGTCCGTCGACCTCATCCGAAACTCGTCGGGATGACGCGATGGCGCGCGTTTGCAACGTCGCAATCAGTCCCCGCGTCCGTGCCGAGTTTTTTGCCATGCGGAGAGATCGGGCACGCCAACGCAGCGGAAACTTCCCTGATGCTGGCGCTCGCGCCGCGAATGGTCCGGCCGGAAAAACTTTCCACCAGCGATGATGAAGACCGCACCACGGGCCGTCCGTTCATCCGGTGAATCGCACGAGCAAAAACGGCGTCACCGGCTTTCCCAGTCGGGCGACGCGCGAGCAGGGCGAAAAGTTGTTTCGTTTTATGGTTGAGGACCTGAGCGCAGTGGTTTACCGCGCGCTGAAGAAAAAACCACCCCTTGAACAAAGTTATTTTACTTCGATCGAATGAGTGCCAAAAGCAACCAGATAAAATTGCCGCCTTCACTTAGAATCAGCGGATTAACCCAGCAAGCCAGAGACATCTCGACGAATGGAGCGAATGGCGCCACCAAGGTCAAAGCACTCAAGCAAAAGCTTGTCAAACAGGGCGTGAAGTATTGCCTGGGTGCGGAGCTATTGCGGGAGTCGTTGGGGTAACAATTGCTCCCACGACCGATTCCAGGCTCTGGATCTCCCTTGCTAGCGTAATAGTATTACTATTTATTTATTGGCTTCTCATTGATAAAAGAAAAACGACATAGTTCATCGCTCGGCGTAATTGCGTCCGTTGCGATCGTTTTGGCGATCGCGGGATGTTCACGTCAGCTTCCTCCCGGCGAGCGAAATAATTACCGCCCCTTTGGCGTGGAACATGCCACGCTGCATTTCGAGTATTTTGGTAATACGCGCGGCACGGAAGACCTGTATGAAGATAGTTCCGGTCTGCGCGAGGCCCACCTGATCCATTCCGAACTCATTACCGAGAAAGGATTTCATCCGATCTTTAATTATACCGTGCGCAATGTAGGCCAGGTAACCATTATCGATTCCGTTAAAATGCTGGAAATTCGGATGATCGACAAAATGAACGACAGCCTTTTTCATCTTCCGTATGGAGATGTTCCAACTTCGGACAGCCAATTCTCAAGTTTTTTCGGGCACGTGGGCTATACCTTGCGCGGGGACACGAATATCGTTGCGAACAATATCACGCTCAAGGCACATGTCTGGCAATTAGGAGATCGGCCAACGTATATCTATGAATTTAAAGGGCTTTTAGTAGGAAGAAAATCCAACACAGGCGATCTTCGCCTCTTATCTATCGATACAACAACCCCGGTCGATCCTGCCCGTTTCGAGCCGCCGCATGGGTTCCCGGTCATGGATAGAACAAAAGCACCGGATTCGCCAAATCCCACGCCATAATAATTGTAACCTAAATGAGAGCCATTCAAATAAAGCGAGAGGAAACCGACCTCATCGTTCAGTGGGACGATGGGCATAGCTCACGGTATCCGCTTGCGTATCTGCGACAAGAATGCCCATGCGCGGCGTGTAAAGGCGAAGTGATCTTCGGGACGGTCTATGCTCCGGCAAAATTGCCGATGTTCACGCCGGGAATGAATGAACTCACCGCACTCGCGCCAACTGGCGGATATGGCGTTCAGGCAAGTTGGAAGGATGGCCACAATACCGGCATTTACTCATGGGATTATCTCCGAATGATCTGCCCGTGCGAGGAATGCAAAAAAATGCGCCCGGTTTAACCATTTTGCCCTGGCGTTCGTTTGGTGCGCCGAATACGCATGATCTGCATCGCCGACGATGCTCATCATACTTAGTATAATCTATGACAGATACTCAAACTACGATGCCACCACCTCCGGTATCCACTGCGGCCGGTGGGACTCCTATGAATTCCGACGGTCAGCAGCCACCAAAGCTGATAATCGGGATTCCCAAAGAAATCCACGCCGGTGAACGCCGCGTAGCTGCTACGCCGGATACAGCCCAAAAGCTGCAAAAACTCGGCTTTTCCGTAATGATCGAGCGCGGCGCGGGCGAATCCGCCGATTTCCCGGATGCTCGTTATCTCGAAGCTGATTGCAAGATCGCGAATGATACGAAAGAGCTGTGGTCGAATGCCAATATCATTCTAAAAGTACGCGCGCCTGAGCAGAATGCTCAGCTTGGCATGAACGAGGCCGATCTTCTTTCAGAAAATAAAACGCTGATCTCGTTTCTTGCGCCCGCGCAAAATCAGGATTTAGTCAATAAGCTGGTTGCAACAAAAGCAACGGTTATCGCCATCGATGCCGTGCCGCGCATATCGCGCGCGCAGAAAATGGACGCGCTTTCTTCGATGGCTAATATTGCCGGTTATCGCGCAATAATAGAAGCCGCAAATCTTTTCCCACGATTTTTCACGGGGCAAGTCACAGCGGCAGGAAAAATTCCACCTGCGAAAATTCTCGTCATTGGCGCAGGCGTTGCAGGGCTTGCAGCGATCGGAGCAGGAAAATCGCTCGGCGCGATCGTGCGCTCGTTCGATGTCAGGCCTTCAGTGAAAGAGCAAATTCAGAGCATGGGCGCAGAATTTCTCGAAGTGAAGATCAACGAGAGCGGCGAAGGTGAAGGCGGCTATGCGAAAGAAGTCAGCCCGGAATTCATCAAAGCGGAGATGGAACTGTTCCTGAAGCAAGCAAAGGAAGTGGACATTATCGTCACGACCGCGCTTATTCCCGGCAGACCGGCGCCAAAACTCATTACACGTGAAATGGTCGAAGCGATGCGGGAAGGTTCCGTCATCGTCGATCTCGCGGCAGAGAACGGTGGGAACTGCGAACTGACCGAGCCGGGGAAAGTCGCCGTGCATAACGGCGTATCGATCGTTGGTTATACCGATCTCCCAAGCCGCATGGCCTCACAAGCCAGCCAGCTTTATGGCATGAATCTCTATCATATCTTGAACGATATGGGCGGCGCGGAAAAATTCCATGTCGATCTGAATGACGAAGCCGTGCGCGGCGCGCTCATCGCAAAAGGCGGCGAGTTAATGTGGCCCGCGCCGAAGCCAAAAGTTGCACCCGCTCCTGCTCAGAAAGCCGCGCCCGTCATTGCAAAAAAAGAGGTCAAGCCAAAATCGACCGCCGCAAAAGCGATCCCGATTGCGTTCGCGACGATCGTTTTTCTCGGGCTTGCGCTTGGCGCGCCAACATCGTTCCTTCAACACTTCACTGTATTCGTGCTTGCTGTTTTTCTCGGATGGCAAGTGATCTGGAACGTAACGCCCGCGCTACACACGCCGCTCATGAGCGTAACGAATGCCATTTCGGGAATTATCATCATTGGCGGTATGCTGCAAATAGGTGGCGATATTTCAACCAGTGTGATGGTGCTCAGCTTCATCGCTATTTTGCTTGCGACGATCAATATCTCCGGCGGGTTTCTCGTCACGCAGCGCATGCTGAAAATGTTTCGTAAGTAGGAATTTTTTATTTACCGTCATTGCGAGAAGGAATTGCGAAGCGAAGCGGAGCAATTCCGACGAAGCAATCCGTGCAGATTCAACTCAATCTCCGGAGATTGCTTCGTCGAATTCATCTCCCTTCAGTCGATGAATTCTCCTCGCAATGACAAGTTAATAGACAGGGGTTTTTAAATGAGTATAAGTTTCGCAACAACCAGTTACATCGCCGCTATCGCTCTGTTCATTCTGAGCTTGAGTGGCCTTTCGCAGCACGCGACCTCGCGGCGCGGTAACCTTTTTGGCATGATCGGTATGCTGCTCGCGCTTGCCGCGACGGCGCTGCTCATTCCATCGAACGGCTACGCCCCGCTCATCGCTGCTCTCATTCCCGGCGCAATTATTGGAAGCATTCTTGCTTCTCGCGTAGCAATGACATCCATGCCGGAACTTGTCGCCATGCTGCATAGCTTCGTTGGCGCGGCAGCAGTGTTAGTGGGAATTAGTAATTATCTCGGCGGTTCCCACGGTCTTGCCGGTGGCGAGCTTACGATTCATAATCTCGAAATTTATCTCGGCGTTTTCATCGGCGCGATCACATTCACGGGTTCCGTCATTGCGTTTGGAAAGCTAAATGGAAAAATCTCCGGCAAGCCGCTTATGCTTCCCGGACGGCATTTGCTTAATCTTGCAATGATCATTGTGGTTGTTATTTTGGGTGGAATGTTTATGTCAAGCGCAGAAGGTACAGGCCTGACATATCTTCTTATCATGACAGGCATCGCGTTCGTGATCGGTGTGCATCTTGTGATGGCGATCGGCGGCGCGGATATGCCGGTCGTGGTTTCGATGCTGAATAGTTACTCCGGATGGGCAGCGGCGGCGGCAGGATTTATGCTTTCGAACGATCTGCTGATCGTTACCGGCGCGCTTGTGGGAAGTTCCGGCGCGATCCTTAGCTTTATCATGTGCAAAGCGATGAACCGCTCGTTCATCAGCGTAATCTTAGGCGGCTTTGGAACTGCAGAAGGCGTTGCACCTGCCGCCGGTTCCGAACCGCAAGGCGAAGTAACGCCAACCACCGTCGATGAAGTATCCGAAATGTTGAGCGATGCGAAAAGCATTATTATCGTTCCGGGATATGGCGTAGCTGTCGCACAAGCGCAGCACTCGCTTGCAGAAATGGTGAAGATTCTGCGCGATGGCGGCGTGAATGTTCGCTTCGGAATCCATCCCGTTGCCGGACGCTTACCCGGTCACATGAATGTGCTGCTTGCCGAAGCAAACGTTCCCTACGATATTGTTTTCGAGATGGACGAACTCAATCATGATTTTCCAACGACCGACATTGCGCTCGTCATTGGCGCGAACGACATCGTCAATCCCGCCGCGCTCGAAGATCCATCGAGTCCCATCGCCGGAATGCCTGTGCTCGAAGTGTGGAAAGCAAAAACATGCGTCGTGATGAAACGCTCGATGGCATCCGGTTATGCCGGAATCGACAATCCGCTCTTCTATAAAGACAACACCCGCATGCTCTTCGGCGATGCGAAAAAGGTAATCGATTCGTTGGTGGTGAAATTGCGTGAGCTGGTGGCGGCGTAAGATTAGCTGAAAAACGAATGGTGAAACTATTTTGATGAAATTGATTTTGTATAATCATGCAAAAGGTTAATCACGAAATTCCTGCCATTAAAGTTAGGTTAAGCTCCAATAAAAAAAATTGGTTCGTTACATCTAATGGACAGGTACTTGCTCGCCCGGATTCTAAGCAGGCAGCTATTGATATTGGACAAGCTCTCACAAAAGAAAACGGAGGAAAGCTAATAATTTACGGTAGATATGGGCAGATTTTCAGTAACGACAGCACGATGAGCGAAGCAAAAGAAAGACGAATCCGTAATGCGATACGAGAAGTGTATAATCTTCCTATGCCTGAGCCTGATGCAATCAATGCTATTGTGCAACAGATTAGAATGAGGCACCCTAAAACCTTGTCCGGGTCAATTTCTCATCATAATCATTCGGCTAATAATGGCAAACGTCGAAAGAGCTAATCGACCGGATAATTATGATCTAAATGTGTTTATCAATTGTCCCTTTGACGATGAATACGTTTTGTTTTTCGAAGCTATCGTATTTACAGTACTTTATCTAGGATTTACTCCTCGAACGGCTAAAGAGTCCCGCGACGGCAAAGAAACACGGATTGATAAAATTAAGCGAATTATTTCCGAATGCCGGTTCGGTCTTCACGATCTTTCTAGGATTGAATTGTCTAAAGGTCTCTATCCGAGATTCAACATGCCTTTCGAACTTGGGATAGATATTGGTTGTGCTGAATTTGGGTTTGGTCATTTTCGTGAAAAGTCAATCTTGATTCTTGATCGCAAAAAGTATCGCTTTCGAGTATTTATATCTGATATTAGTGGTCAGGATCCGGCCATCTACAGTGGAAGCATTCATAGAATAATACGAGAAGTGCGCGATTGGCTACATCAGCATGCAACCCATCCTCCTGGAGCGGATGCCATTTATCGCGACTATAAAAGATTCAGAAAAGCTGAATTTAACCTAAGAAGAAAATTAAGAAAGGATAAGAAGGGTACGCTTTCGTTTATGGATTATTCGGACGTGGTAAATCTATGGTTGAAAGACAATGGGTAATATTAAAACCGGAGCTGTGATTCGCTGCGCCTGGGCTTCTCTTGAAAAAGAGCCGCTCATGGCCGTTTATCACGATACCGAATGGGGAGTTCCCGAACACGACGATGCCAAACTGCTCGCCAAACTCATTCTCGATGGCGCGCAGGCCGGTTTAAGCTGGGTAACCATTCTCAAAAAACGGGAAGGTTACCAAAAAGCATTTCACAACTTCGATGCCGAAAAAATGGCGCGCTATGGCAAGCGCGATTTCGAACGATTGATGAACGATGCCGGTATCGTCCGCAATAAGTTGAAGATCGAATCCGCGATCTCCAACGCAAAGGCGTATCTCGCGCTCAAAGAACGCGGGGAATCTTTCGACAAATTTCTCTGGCAATTTGTCGATGGTAAGACCATCGTGAACAAATGGAAAACGAGCAAGCACGTTCCTGCTGAAACGAAAGAATCCGAAGCGATGAGTAAGGCACTGAAAAAAGAAGGGTTCCGATTTGTCGGCCCTACCATTATCTATGCCTTCATGCAAGCTGTCGGTATGGTGAACGACCACACCATTGATTGCTTTCGTTACGAGGAATGCTTACCGCACAGCAAGAAACGCGCGAAATGAAAAAGACTATTCTCCTCCTCGGCTCCGGCGAACTTGGGAAGGAATTTACCATTGCGGTAAAACGGTATGGTCACCGCGTGATCGCAGTCGATTCCTACGACGGCGCGCCCGCCATGCAAGTGACGGACGAGCGTGAAGTGATCGATATGCTTAGCGGTGACGATCTCGATCGCATCGTTGCCAAACATAAGCCGGATATTATTGTCCCCGAGATCGAAGCCATTCGCACCGAGCGCTTTTATGATTACGAAAAACAGGGCATCCAAGTAATTCCCAGCGCGCGCGCAGCGAATTTCACGATGAATCGCAAAGCTATTCGTGATCTCGCATCAAAAGAATTGGGACTGAAAACCGCGCGATATGAATATGCGAAAACCATCGAAGAATTTCGAGAAGCTATTGCGAAGATCGGCATTCCCTGTGTTGTAAAGCCACTGATGTCATCATCGGGCAAAGGGCAATCGTACATTCGCAATGCCAGCGAGATCGAACGTGCGTGGGAAATCGCCATGACGAAAAGTCGAGCCAAAGTTGGCGAAGTCATCGTCGAGGAATTTATTTCGTTCGATTCTGAAATTACATTACTCACAGTAACGCAGAGATATGGCAAAACGCTATTCTGCCCGCCCATTGGTCACCGGCAGGAGCGCGGCGATTACATGGAAAGCTGGCAACCTGCGGAGATCAGCGATACTCATATCGCAGAGGCACAACACATGGCCGGTGCCGTTACTAAATCCCTAACAGGATTTGGCATTTGGGGCGTGGAATTTTTTCTCTCGAACAAGAACGGCGTGTATTTCTCGGAACTTTCGCCGCGTCCCCACGATACAGGAATGGTTACCATGAGTGGATCCCAAAATTTTACAGAATTCGATCTACACGCCCGTGCTGTGCTTGGTTTGCTGATCCCCGCCATCACGCTGGAACGCGCAGGAGCAAGCGCAGTGATTCTCGCTCCCGAAGAATCTCCGAACGAGCCAAGCTACGAAGGCATTGCCGATGCCCTTTCCATCCCCGGCATCGAGATACGAATTTTCGGTAAACCCACCACGCGCAAATACCGCAGAATGGGAGTCGGGCTTGCAAGCGATAAGCTGGGAACCCCGATAAGTGTGTTACGCGATCGTGCAAAAGAAGCAGCTGCGAAAGTGAAAGTTGTAATTCAATAACTGCTTTTATAATCATGTCATTCTGAGCGTAGCAAAAACGCAGCGACAGCGGAGTTTTTGCGAAGTCGAAGAATCTCATGCAGCTTACCTGTGTGCCAAACTACATGAGATCCTTCGACTCCGTTCTCCTCTCCTTCGTCAAGAAGAACTCCGCTCAGGATGACAGCTTGGTTGGAGTTTCAATTTCTGATAATTCTCCTTCGGCTTAAATTTCTCGATCCATCCCTGAAATTGCCAGGAGAGAAGAAAGAGCCAATATATCCCAAATATTAAATTTTGTTTGCGATTGCATAATTATGCAACTTTCTGCATAATTATGCACGTTGGCATTTCTGACGATGGAACAGATACGAACGGCGGTCTTTGGGGCTTCGGGCTATGCGGGCGGCGAACTGATGCGTTTGCTAGCCCGGCATCCGCACGTCCAGCTTGGACAGGTTTTTGCGAAAAGCTTCGCCGGAGCAACCATCAGCAGCGTTCATGCGTGGGGTGATGAGGATGCCGTTTTTGAAGAATTCTCCGTCGGAGATAATATCGAAGCCGAAGTGTGCTTCCTCGCACTTCCGCATGGCGAGGCGATGGAAATAGCTCCCAAGCTGCTGGGTCAAGGAAAAATCGTGATCGATCTCGGCGGCGATCATCGTTTGAAAGATCGCGCCCTCTTCGAGAAATTTTACAAAAAGCAACAAACATCCGGGGCGATATTAGACGAAGCGGTTTATGGACTTCCCGAATGGAATTCCACCGCTATTCGCAAATCACGTTTCATTGCGAACCCTGGCTGCTATGCAACGAGCGCGATCCTTGCGCTTGCACCGGTGTTTGCTGAAAACATGATCGAGCCGGATTCTATTATTATCGATTCGATGTCCGGCGTGTCCGGCGCGGGAAGAAAAGCTGCGATCGAATATTCGTTCTCTGAAGTGAATGAGAATGTGAAGGCCTATCGCGTCGGCGATCATCAGCATATTCCAGAGATCGAAACGGTGCTCGGTGATATTGCAGAGCAAGACGTGAAGATTACCTTCACACCGCATCTTATTCCTATTACGCGGGGAATTTATTCTACGACGTATGCCACGCTTTCGAGCGCATGTTCGGATAGCGATGTGAAAGAAGCATTTCAAAAACATTACGCGAACAAGCCGTTCGTTCGGTTGCCTTCAAGCATTCCGGAAGTTCGCCGGGTGACGAATACTAATTTCATCGACATCTACACGCAGGTTTTGCCCGAACGCAATCAAGTGATCATCATTTCCACGCTCGATAATCTTGTAAAAGGCGCGGCGGGACAAGCTGTGCAAAATATGAACCTTATTTTAGGGTTCCCTGAGACGGAGGGTTTATTATGATCACCTCTCGCAATGGCTCGTCCACACAGGAATGTAACGAAATCTCCGGTGGCATCACTGCCCCTAAGGGGTTTACTGCTTCGGGAGTTTATTGCGGCATTCGTAAAGTAAAGAAGGACATTGCGCTTATTAAGAGCGAAGTGTCGGCCAATGTTGCCGCCGTTTTTACTTTAAACAAAGTGGTGGCTGCCCCGCTTGTTGTCGACAAGTTGATTCTTGATCGTTCCCAAGGAAAGAGCACGGCGATCGTTGTAAACAGTGGGAACGCAAATGCCGTTACCGGCGAGCGCGGGATGGAAGATGCGTGGGCGATGGTTCGTACCGCCGCAAATGCGCTTGGCATTTCGGAGAACGAAGTGCTCGTTTCTTCCACCGGCGTGATCGGCCAATACATGCCGATGGAAAATATCGTTGCAGGTATTGCACAACTCCCTGCTCTGCTTTCCACGAACGGAAGTATGGATGCCGCCGAAGCCATCATGACGACCGATACGTATGCGAAAGAAATTGCAGTAGAATTCCCAACTTCTTTGGGGAATGTCATTCGCATTGGCGGCATTGCAAAAGGTTCCGGCATGATCGCGCCGAATATGGCAACGATGCTTGCATTCCTCACAACAGATGCAAGCATAGCACAACCACTCTTGCAACGCACATTTGCGAGACTCATCGATCATTCGTTCAATCGCATTTCCGTCGATGGCGACATGAGCACGAACGATATGGCAGTGATTTTAGCGAATGGCTTGTCCGGTGCGCCCGCGATTGTTGAAGGGACGAAAGAATTCGCTATCTTCGAACAGGCGCTCGAACATGTGCTCGTTCGCCTTGCAAAAATGATCGCGCGCGATGGCGAAGGCGCAACGAAGCTGGTGGAGATCGTCGTTAACGGCGCAAAGACGGAGGCCGAGGCAGTGCAAGCCGCGCGAGCGGTTGCAAATAGCAATCTGGTGAAGACAGCTATTCATGGCGCGGACGCGAACTGGGGAAGGATTCTCGCCGCCATCGGCTATTCCGGCATCGAGTTCGATCCGGCAAAAGTGGAATTATTTTTTAACGAGCTGCCGGTGCTCGAAATGAATTACGGCATCGTGATGGACGAGGTGAAAGCGAAAGAAGCATTTTCAGGTGAAAATCTCACCATCACCATAAATCTTAATCAAGGAAATGAGAGCGCGTGTTTCTGGACGTGCGATCTTTCGAAGGAATACGTACACATTAATGCAAGCTATCGCTCATGACGACAACGCTCACCAAAGAAGAAATCCTAACCAGCGCGCTTCCGTATATTCAGCGATACGAAGGCACAACGTTCGTCATTAAATACGGCGGCGCGGCGATGACGGACGAGTTCCTGAAAGAATCGTTCGCGAAAGATGCGACGCTGTTGAAAAAGATCGGCATTAACGTCGTGATCGTTCATGGCGGCGGGAATGAAATAACGGAGCTTTCGTCAAAACTTGGGAATGAAAGCCGCTTTGTCGGAGGGCAGCGCTATACCGATGAATCAATGTTGAAAACGGTGATGATGACGCTTGCGGGCAGCGTGAATAAGGAGATCGTTGCGCTCATCAATCGCGCGGGCGGAAGCGCGGTAGGGATTTGCGGCATCGATAATAATCTTATTACTGCGAAAAAGTTTGCGCCGAAAGGTTACGATCTCGGTTTGGTCGGTCAAGTGGAAAAAGTAAATGCCGAGTGGCTGAATACGTTGCTTGGATCCGGGGTCATGCCCGTCATCGCGCCCATAGGCGTAGCGGAAAACGGCGAGATCTATAATATCAATGCCGATATTGCCGCCAGCGCGATCGCGCAAGCGCTCGGCGCGGAAAAACTATTTTTCCTCACCGATACCGAAGGTGTGCTTGTGGATGGCGAGTTGGTTCCCACGCTCACGAACACGCGCGCACAGCAACTCATGAAAGAGGACATCATCAATGGCGGCATGATACCGAAAGTGAATGCCGCCTTCGATGCGCTGGCCAATGGCGTCAATAAAGTTCACTTGATCAATGGCGCGGCGAAACATTCCCTTCTGCTTGAAATTTTTACGCATGAAGGTGTGGGAACGCAGATCATTCGCGAAGAAAAAGTGTTTGGGAACCCCGCGATCATCAGTCATGCTCATTCCAAAGAAACGAAGCTAAAGCACGATCTGCTCGATCTTACCGTCATGACCAAGCAGGATGTGGAAGACCTGATGCACCTGACGGATGTGCTGAAGCATTCCGACGCCAAGTCGCTCACGGACAAGCATGTTACACTGTTATTTCAAAAGCCTTCGCTCCGTACGCGCGTCTCGTTCGAAGTTGGCGTGTCGCAGCTTGGGGGAACTTCGCTGTATCTTTCGAACGAAGGGATTGGACTCGGCGAACGCGAGTCCGTCGCCGATGTGGCGCGCGTACTTTCATCGTATTCCAACTGCATTGTCGCACGGCTGTTCGACCACAACATTCTGCTCGATTTGGCCAAACATTCCAGCGTACCTGTCATCAATGCGTTGACGGATCGTTCCCATCCGTGCCAGATTCTTGCCGATCTTTATACTATTCGTCAGCATGGGAAGCTTTTACCCGGACTAAAAATTGCATTCGTTGGGGATGGCAATAACGTGGCGCACTCGTGGTTAGAAATGGCCGCGATCTATCCGATGCACCTTGCTATTGCTGCGCCAATGGGCTATCATCCCGATCCGCAAATTCTTGCGTATGCAACGGGAACCGGAATCAGTACGATCGAGATTTTAGACGATCCGCGTATTGCCGCCGACAGCGCCGACGTGATCTATACCGACGTCTGGACCAGCATGGGACAAGAATCCGAGCAAGAAGCGCGGATGAAAGCGTTTAAGCCGTATCAGGTGAATAGCCGGCTTGTGGAACTTGCGCATCCGAATTCGCTCATCATGCACTGCCTGCCCGCGCATCGCGGCGAAGAAATTACGAGCGACGCCATGGATTCCAAACATTCCGTGGTGTTCGATCAGGCCGAAAATAGATTGCATGTGCAGAAAGCAATTCTTACCACGCTGCTCGCCGATGGCGGAGCGGGTATCGGCAGCACAGAATTTGACGGGTTACATCCCGTCCATCACAACTATGACCAAAAAGAAGAGACAATTTACCATTCGTGAGATCGTAACGAAACAGCAAGTAGGATCGCAGGAGGAACTTCAACGCCTGTTGAAAAAGGCGGGGTGTCCGGTGAACCAGGCCACGCTTTCGCGCGATCTTGCCGAAATGCGTATCAACCGCGCGGGAACCGACGAAGGCCCGCGCTACTTGATCGTCGAAGGGAACGAAGACACGCGCGTCCGCGAGCTTTTGAGTTACGAAGTGCGCGACATTCTGCGGAATGAAGCGATGATCGTTATCAAAACGCTCGCGGGCCGCGCGCATGGGGTAGCGGAACTAATTGATTCGCTGGGTTCCCAATATATTCTTGGCACCATCGCCGGCGATAATACTATTTTTATCGCGCCGCGCGCCGTCAAGGATCTGAACCGGCTCGTAAAAGAAATTCGGGGATTTATTACTGGAGAATAAATTGATCTTAGGAGAATAATTAAATGAATAATGTAAATGGACTTGGCGGCTTAGAAGGCGCCCGCATCGCCCTTGCCTTTTCCGGAGGTTTGGATACTTCCGTGATGGCATCGTGGCTGCAAGAAGAATTTGGCGCAGAAATAGTTACCGTTTCCGGCGATCTCGGCCAGGAAAAAGAACTACGCGGAATTACCGAAAAAGCCTACCAACTTGGCGCGAAGGCGGCGCATCATGTCGATCTGAAAAAGCAGTTCGCGGAAGATTTCGTCTTTCGTGCGTTGAAAGCAGGTGCGCTGTATGAAGGCGTGTATCCATTAGCTACGGCGCTTGGTCGTCCGCTGTTGGCGAAAACGCTCGTCGAAGTTGCGCGCAAGGAAGAATGCACGGTTGTTGCGCATGGCTGCACAGGCAAAGGGAACGATCAGGTGCGTTTCGATGCCGGCGTGTGGGCGTTGGCTCCCGATCTGCGCGTGATCGCGCCGGTGCGTCATTGGCCGTTCAAATCGCGTGAAGATGAGATCGCGTATTGCGCCGAGCGCGGAATTCCCGTTTCGGCAACAAAGGCAAATCCGTATTCCATCGATGAAAATCTTTGGGGAACCAGCATCGAGTGCGGCGTGCTCGAAGACCCAACCGTCGCGCCGCCGGAAGATGCGTACCAACGCACCGTTTCTCCAATGGCAGCTCCCGATAGATCGGAATCTATTGCTATCACATTCGAGAAAGGCGTTCCCATCGCGCTGAATGATGAAAAGATCGGCGCGGTCGATCTGATTCGAATGCTGAATCATCTCGCGGGCGCGCATGGCATTGGCAGGTTGGATATGATCGAAAACCGCCTCGTGGGAATTAAATCCCGCGAGATCTACGAGGCGCCGGGCGCAACGCTGCTTCACTTCGCGCATACGGAACTCGAACGCATCACGCTCGATAAATGGACGGCTCACGCCAAAGCAAAGATCGCGCAGGATTATGCCGAGATCGTCTATAACGGACTATGGTTCTCGCCATTACGCAAGGCGCTCGATGCCTTTGTGGATGAAACGCAAACGCGCGTGAGTGGGAACGTTACCGTAGAGATGTATAAAGGCAATCTTCGCATTCTCTCGCGCACGTCACCCTTTTCGCTGTACGATAAGGCGCTTGCATCGTACACGGCGGAGGACACGTTCGATCACACGTCCGGGGAAGGATTTTCGAAGATCTTTTCGCTGCCGCTTCGCACGCTTGCACGATCCGCAGTAAGGGTAGAGGGTAAAGGGCAAAGGGTAGAGAGTATGGAACAACTTGCTTCTTAACCCTTTACCCATTACCCTTTACCCTCAGAACAAACAGAAAGATAATGCTAGAAAAAACTGCACTATGGGGCGGGCGATTTCAGGAAGCTATTTCTGAAATCGCGCACCGCTTTTCTTCCAGCATTGCATTGGATGGAAAACTGTGGCGCGAAGATATTCGCGGCTCGATCGCACATGCGCGAATGCTTGGCTCGTGTGGAATCATTACCAAAGATGAAGCAAGCATTATTATCGCAGGACTCGAAGATGTAGCGATCGAGATCGAGAGCGGCGCATTTCAATTCGATGATTCGATGGAGGATGTGCATCTCGCAATCGAGAAGCGGCTTACCGAAAAGATCGGCGCGGTTGGCGGCAAACTGCACACAGGCCGTAGCCGCAACGATCAGGTTGCCACCGATGAACGACTGTATCTGAAACGCGCCATTCCGGAACTTTCGGAAAAAGTCTCATCCGTCATGAGTGAACTGCTGACGAAGGCTGAGGAATATATCGAAGCGATCATGCCTGGCTATACGCATCTTCAGCGCGCACAGCCGGTGCTGCTATCGCATCACTTGCTTGCGTATGTAGAAATGTTCGGGCGCGATAACGAGCGTCTATCCGATACACTTCGTCGCGTAGATCGTTCCCCGCTCGGAGCCGCTGCCTTTGCGGGAACTTCGTATCCGATCGACCGCGCAATGGCAGCACAGGAACTTGGCTTTGCCTCTGTTCTGGGAAATAGCATCGATGCCGTCAGCGACCGCGATTACCTCATCGAACTTGCAAGCGCGTGTTCTATTATCATGATGCACCTCTCGCGCATGGCGGAAGAACTCGTCATTTGGTCCACGCGGGAGTTTGGATTTGTCACGATGTCGGACGCCGTAACCACGGGATCGAGCATCATGCCGCAAAAGAAAAATCCTGATATGGCAGAGTTGATTCGCGGCAAAGTGGGTCGCGTATATGGCACTCTCATCAATCTGCTCACACTCATGAAAGGGTTACCACTCGCCTACAACCGCGATATGCAAGAAGATAAGCAGCCGATGTTCGAGGCCATCGAAACAACGCGCGATAGTGTAGAGATGATGGCGCTTATCCTGCGCGAAACTACTTTTAACGTGGAACGAATGGAGTCCGCCGCGCGTGGGGAACTGATGGCGACGGAAATTGCGGATTATCTCGTTCGCACCAAGCGCATTCCATTCCGAGAAGCACATCACATTACAGGCAGGATCGTTTCTTTTGCGGAGAAGCAGGAGAAAAATCTCGATGAAATTTCTTTGGATGAATACCGCGTTTTTTCAGAACATTTCGAGCAGGATATTTTTAGCTATCTCGATCCAAGAAAAAGCGTGATCGAGAAAAGATCAGCGGGAAGCACAAATCCCAACATGGTGCGCGCAGCGATCGCGCTGTGGCGAGAGCGCCGTTACGGCATCTGATACGTAACGGTGTTGCTCATCAGCGTATCTCTGACATTATTAATGATCGTGTCTTTGAACGCTTGAAATGCAACCTCGGTAACGGTATCGTAAAAAACGAAAAACTCCGGGAATATCCCTGCGCTGTTCGACAATGCTGTTTGATTAAACATGTCGATATAAGGCGGATTTGCATCAGTTTGTATTAGGGTCGCGCCGGAAATTGGTGTGCCACTCTTCGTAACGGTCAGGCTGAATGCCACTGCCGGCGCATTCGAAGCTTCAATCGCCGAATCTACGGTGAGCGTGAGCGGGTAGTTTGGCGTGGACGGCGTAGAATCGGAGCAGCCGAACCAGAGAATGCCAACGATAAAGATAAAAACGAGTCGGGCGAATACTTTCATCTATCTATTAAATGAATTAGCTATTAAACGAAAGCGATTTAATTTTTTGCTTAATATCGGCCAGCCGAAATGTCTTGCCCGGCATGAACTCCACTTCGCGCGCTTGCCCTTCGATCTTTACGCGGATGCGCTCCGGTCGCATCAGGTCGAGCAGCTTCTGCACTTCCTCGCCTGCTGCACCAAAGCCATACCGTACCTTCACCGAGACCGCACCGCCGGCCTCGATCTGTAGCAGGTATTTTTCAGCTTTCATTCCGATCATAGATGTTTCGTAGAGTTGTATTAATGGGTTCGACCTGTGGTATCTCGCGCAAAGCGCGAGTATGATGAACTTCACAACGAGCCGATTGATTTCACATTTTGCTCATAATACTTTCCCACGAAAGCGGGAATGAGATTATCGTCAGCCTCGTTCTATAAATACTAACTTCCGATGGGGGTGCTTGCGCGAATGTGCAGGCTGAGAAATACCCCAGGGACCCGATCTGGATAATGCCAGCGTGGGGAATACGGAATGACTCTTACTAATCATCCATACGGCTCACCGAATACGAACGGTCACTCTCATTGGGAGGAGGAACCGTCTGTTGTGCTTTCTATTGGCGGCTCCGACCCGACCGGTGGTGCCGGCATTCAAGCCGATCTCAAAACTTTCCAGCATTTTGGCGTTCATGGGCTGAGCGTTGTTACCGCCGTTACGGTTCAAAATACTTCCGGAGTTATTGCAACGAATCCCGTGAGCGCGGAACTTGTTCGAGCGCAACTTGCTGCACTTGCAAGCGATATTAAAATAGACGCGATCAAGATTGGAATGCTCACTTCGCCGGATGTAGTGCGTGTTGTTGCAGAATTTGTAGCGGCGCAAGCAGTTCCCGCTGTACTCGATCCCATTATAGCATCCTCGAACGGCGTTCGTTTCTTAGAAGATGATGCGATCGAAATTTTACAAAAAAAATTACTGCCACTCGTCACGATCATCACACCCAATCTGCCCGAAACCGAACGCTTGACCGGATTACAAATGTCCACGGAAGATTCCATCATTCATGCCTCCATTCTATTAAATGACATGGGAGCAAAAGCAATGCTGATAAAAGGCGGTCATGCGGATGGCGATGAATCGCGCGATCTATTTTACGATGGATTATCTATTGAATGGATCTCAGCGCCGCGAAGCACCAAGCGCGTACATGGCACGGGCTGCGTGCTTTCTTCGGCAATAGCAAGCGCCCTTGCAAAACAGTTACCACTTAGAGATTCCGTAGTGATCGCAAAAGAATTTATTACTTCTATGCTTGACGAAGCCAAACCGCTCGGTGCAGGCCAAGACATTTTTCAGTATCCATCGCTATCTTTGAATTAAGACATTATCCTTGAATTAATATGGAAGAAACCATCCTACGACCCTTTCCGAATAGCCGTAAAGTGTATGCGAATGGGGAATTGTTCCCAGATATTCGCGTGCCGTTCCGCGAGATCACGCTCACGCGCACCAAACTCGCGAATGGTTATGAAGAAAACCCGCCGGTTCGCGTGTATGATACGACAGGCCCTGCCAGCGAGCAAGGCGTTGCGCCCGATGGAACGATTACCCTGCACGATGTTCGCAAAGGACTTGCACCCCTGCGCCGCGAGTGGATCGCATCGCGTGGAGACGTGGAAGAATACGAAGGGCGCAACGTGCGTCCCGAAGATAATGGTTACACGAACGAGGATCAACTCATCCGCGCGTATTCCAAAGAAAAGGGAAAGCTTGAATACTTCCCAGGCCTGAAACGAAAACCATTTCGCGCAAAAACGGGAAACGCTGTTTCGCAAATGTACTATGCCAAGCGTGGCATTATCACTCCTGAAATGGAATTTGTAGCTATTCGAGAAAACAATGCTCCCAAAACCACTACTCCCCTCTCCCAGCAGGGAGAGGGGTTGGGGGAGAGGAGGAATTCGATCTATCATCAGCACTCCGGCAACCCTTTCGGCGCATCGATTCCGAAGATAATCACGCCGGAATTCGTGCGCGATGAGATTGCGCGTGGACGCGCAATTATCCCATCGAATATCAATCATCCCGAATGCGAGCCAATGGCGATCGGACGAAATTTTCTCGTCAAGATCAACGCAAATATCGGGAACTCGGCTATTGCAAGTTCCATCGAAGAGGAAGTCGAGAAAATGCTCTGGTCCATTCGCTGGGGCGCAGACACAGTGATGGATCTCTCGACCGGCAAGCACATTCACGAAACGCGCGAATGGATCGTTCGCAACGCGCCCGTGCCGATAGGAACCGTTCCTATTTATCAGGCGCTCGAAAAAGTGGATGGCCGCGCCGAAGAACTGACATGGGAAATTTTCCGCGATACCCTCATCGAGCAAGCCGAACAAGGCGTGGATTATTTCACCATCCATGCCGGAGTTCGCTTGCCATTCGTTCCAATGACAGCCAACCGCATGACAGGCATCGTTTCGCGTGGTGGAAGTATCATGGCGAAATGGTGCCTTTCGCATCACACCGAAAGTTTTCTCTATACGCATTTTGCAGAAATTTGCGAGATCATGCGCGCGTATGATGTTTCGTTTTCGCTCGGCGATGGTTTGCGCCCCGGCTCGATTGCCGATGCAAACGACGACGCGCAGCTCGCGGAACTTCGCACACTTGGGGAACTAACAAAAATTGCATGGGAGAGCGATTGCCAAGTGATGATCGAAGGCCCCGGGCATGTCCCGATGCAGCTCATCAAAGAGAACATGGAACTCGAACTGCGCGATTGTTACGAAGCGCCGTTCTATACGCTCGGCCCGCTCACCACCGATATTGCTCCCGGCTACGATCACATCACAAGCGCCATCGGCGCAGCGATGATCGGCTGGTTCGGCTGCGCGATGCTTTGCTATGTCACACCAAAAGAGCATTTAGGATTACCCGATAAGAACGATGTGCGCGAAGGCGTCATTGCGTATAAAATCGCGGCCCACGCCGCCGATCTGGCCAAAGGACATCCAGGTTCCCAAGTGCGCGATAACGCTTTGAGCAAAGCGCGTTTCGAGTTCCGCTGGGAAGATCAGTTTAATCTTGCGCTCGATCCGGAACGCGCCCGTTCGTATCACGATGAAACGCTGCCGCAGGAAGGCGCGAAGACCGCGCACTTCTGCTCGATGTGCGGCCCGCATTTTTGCTCGATGAAAATCACGGAAGATGTCCGAAAATACGCGGCGGAACATGGTATCGAGGCTGAAAAAGCGCTCGCCGTCGGAATGGAAGAAAAAACGAAGGAGTTCGCAGAAAATGGGAATGAACTGTATGTTATCGAGCTATAAAACATTCCCGGTGCCGTTGTTATTGCTGATGATACGTGGAACTAAGCGTGCGCACGAACGCAATCACTTGTTTAATTTTATCATCCGAAAGCTGCGGCTGCATCGGCATTCCCGGATAACCAAACGACGCGCCACCTTGCTTGATGACGGCAAAAATATGACCGTTCGTGAGCTTATCCATATACGCGCCGTTCGTATGATCGCGCGGCTTCGGGTTGAGCGCGGTAGAAGCCGGGCCATCCCCTTTGCCACCCGCACCGTGGCACGGGCTACAGGTTTCGATGTAGGTCGCTTTACCCAGCGCGACATTTTGCGGACTCATATCGAGCTTAAAATCCGGCGCATCCGCGCCTGTTGGTTTTGCAGTATTGCTCGTGGATGGCTGATCGTCATTGAGCTTCCCGCCGGAACCTCCGCAGGAAGAAATAGTGAAAATGAAAGCAAGTACAAGAAAGGAAAAGAACCAATGTTTCATGATCTGCTAAACATGTTCAATCCTAAATTAATCTCTATATTTTTTTGATTCCCACGAGCATCCGTATGGATTCAAAACCACATATCGTGATCGGCGGCGGCATCATGGGCCTCGCCATCGGCTGGCGTTTGCTATGCGAAGGCGCAGAGCGCGTGGAGATTTTCGAAGCAGGCGAAGCCGCACGCTCTGGTGCTGCGTGGGTGGCGGCGGGAATGCTTTCGCCACGCGCCGAAGCTGGTTTCGAAGATCTGGATATTTATGAAGATGGCGTGAAAAGTCTCGATCTCTATCCACAATTTCTCGATGAATTGCGGAACGATGTTGGAGAACTCGTTCCCAAACTCGACCGAAGCGGAGCACTCGTGCTTGCGACTAATGCCGATGAAGTGCGAGAACTTGATAGGCAATATGATTTTCGCAAACGCGCAAAGATTCCCGCCGAACGGCTAAGCGGCGATGCCACACGAGAGCGGGAACCGCTTTTGAGCACAAAAGTTACTGCGTCCTTATGGCTGGAGCAAGAAGCACAGATCAACAATCGGCAACTATGCCTTGCGCTGAAAGATGCTTTCATACAGCGCGGCGGAGTTTTGCGCGAGCACTGCAAAATTTCTGAAATCCTAAGCGGAGGTGGTCACGCAACAGCCGTCCGTTTTAACGATGAAGAAATGGCCGCTGAAACCATTACCGTTGCGGCAGGCGCGTGGTCTTCGACGATCAAAGGGTTAGTTCCATCCATTCCTGTTCGGCCCGTGAAGGGACAAATGATCGGACTTCGCATGACGCCGCAATCGCGTTTGAAGCAACCCATTCGCGCGCCACGCGTCTATCTCGCGCCGAAGGACGATGGCCGTCTCCTCGTCGGCGCAACGGCAGAAGAAGCAGGTTTCGATCCACGTATTATTGCAGGGTCGATCATGGAACTACTTCATTATGCCTGGGAGATCGTTCCAGCCATCTATGAACTTGAGATCGAAGAAACGCTGGCAAGTTTCCGCCCGGCCACGCGCAACCATCGTCCCATTATTGGAAAATCCGAAATAGAAAATCTCTATTATGCAACCGGTCACTGGCGGCACGGAATTCTCATGGCGCCGTTAACAGCTTACAAAATTTCCCGTGAAATTCTGGGATTGAAAGGGATAAACTAAAATGACTCTGCTCATAGGACGAGAGAAAAGAATGTTAGACGTTCGCAATGTTTGCGATTTGCTAAAAGTATTAATGCTTCCCGAAGATGGTAAAGGTATTGCGATCGCAGTGAACGATGCCGTTGTTTCGCGTTCGCGCTGGCAGGAACATGAATTAAATGAAGGCGATTACATTGAGATCGTCCGCGCAGTACAAGGAGGGTAACCAGGTAAGAATTAAGAATAAACCTATGAATAACACTCTAACTATTGCAGATCGAACATTGACATCGCGGTTGATTTTGGGAACTGCGCGATACCCGAACCCGGAAACGATGCTCGAATCCATCGCGGCCAGCGGAACGGAAATGGTTACCGTCGCCGTGCGCCGCTATAATTTGGATGACCGATCGAACGAGAGCATCCTTGGATTACTGAAAAGCGGAGCGTTTCATATCCTTCCCAACACAGCGGGCTGCTACACCGCAAAAGAAGCCGTGCTGACCGCAGAACTTGCGCGCGAAGCGTTGGAAACGAATTGGATCAAGCTGGAAGTCATTGGTGACGATGAAACGCTGATGCCTGATGTGGTCGAGCTGCTGAGAGCCGCATCGCAGCTCGTGAATCTTGGCTTTGTCGTGCTGCCTTATACCAACGATGACCCTGTTACAGCGCGTAAACTTGCGGATATTGGCTGCGCCGCAGTGATGCCGCTCGGCGCGCCGATTGGTTCCGGTGGCGGCATTCGGAACCCGGCGAACATCACGATCATTCGGGAATTAGTTTCGGTTCCCGTTCTCATTGACGCCGGAATTGGCACTGCATCACACGCTGCGCTCGCGATGGAACTCGGCGCGGATGGAATTCTTCTCAACACCGCTATTTCCTGCGCGGAGCATCCGGCACTTATGGCGCGCGCGATGAAACTTGCAGTCGAAGCAGGACGCGCCGCCTATCTCGCCGGACGTATTCCGGAACGATTAATGGCCGAACGTTCCAGTCCGATCGGAGGAATGATCGCCCATGCATAAGAAATGACCCATCATGCTTGATTTTAAACTATACGCGATAAGTAATCGCGCACTTGTTCCAGATTTAGCTCAATTCGTGCGCGAAGCTACGCGAATGGGATTACGCGCATTCCAGCTTCGAGAAAAAGACCTATCGGGCAGATCATTATTCGAATTATCAAAGAACATTCGTGAAGCAGCGCCACAGTGCAAGCTCTTCGTCAATGATCGCGCCGACATTGCAATCGCTTCAGAAGCAGATGGGATTCATGTGCCGGAAACAAGCTGGCCCGTGAGCCGAACCCACAAATCATTCCCACAATTATTATGCGGAGTGAGCGTTCATTCTTTGAATAATGCGTTGATCGCGGAAGAAAACGGCGCAGATTTCATTGTGTTCGGCCCGATATTTGACACACCTTCAAAGCAAAGCATTGGAATGGAAGCTCGTGGTATTGAGGCATTAGCAAGAATTTCCGGCGCTATAAACATTCCCGTTTTTGCAATCGGCGGCATGACGCCCAAACGCGCACGACTATGTATCGAGCACGGCGCGTGGGGAGTAGCAACGGTGAGCGATCTTCTCACCGCGCCCAATATCGGCGAACGTCTATGTGAATATAAGGAGGCGTTGGGAACATTATGATATCGGTGATGGGACTTCATGTGATCCTCGGTGGCAACGAGTTTGCGCGAACCTGCGAACTTGTACGTATTGCAGAAGCGGAAGGCGCAAGCGTGATCCAGCTTCGAGCAAAATTTCGTTCCGTGAATGAAATCCTACCTATTGCGGACGCACTTCGCAAGATTATTCAACGCGCAATATTTATTATCAACGATCGCGCTGATATTGCCCATGCCACAGGCGCGGATGGCGTGCATCTGGGTCAGGATGATCTCCCTATAAAAGAAGCGCAGAAATTACTCGGATCAAACGCCATCATCGGTATTTCAACATCGAATGTCGAGCAAGCTTTCGAGGCTGAACGTGCAGGAGCTAATTATATCGGCTTTGGTCACATGTTTCCAACGCGATCAAAAGAGAAAACTTCCCAGCCACGATCGGTGGATGAATTACGCGAAGTTATAGCGGCGGTAACGATTCCTGTTATTGCTATTGGAGGAATTACCACGTCGAACGTGGAGGAAATTCTTTGTCCGGGACTAGCCGGTATTGCTGTTATCAGCGCCGTAAGCGACGCAGAAAATCCCACTGCTGTTATCCGGCAATTTGTTAGAAAACTGGAGGAACATCATGCCATTACTGCCTGAAGAGCTACAACGATTCTCGCGCCAAATTTTGCTTCCCGAATTTGGCGTGGATGGTCAGGAGCATCTTAAAAATGCTCGCATCCTCATCATCGGCGCGGGTGGACTTGGCTCGCCATCGGCCATTTATCTTGCCGCAATGGGCGTGGGAACCATTGGTATAATTGATGATGATGCGGTCGCACTATCTAATCTTCATCGGCAAATTCTTTATCGAGATACCGATGTGGGGAAATCAAAAGCGAAGCTCGCAGAAAAAAGGCTTTCGGAAATCAATCCGCATTCCACGATCATTGCTTTTGATAAACGCCTCACGAGAGAGAATGCGATAGAAATTCTGAGCGACTTCGATCTTGTACTCGATGGCTCGGATAATTTTTCTACGCGCTATCTTGTGAACGATGCGTGCCTTGTGCTTGGCATTCCGCTTATTTCTGCATCGATCTTGCGATTTGAAGGGCAGTTAACTATTTTACGCGCTGACGACGGCCCCTGCTACCGTTGCCTCTTTCCCGACCCGCCCAATGCAGCGGATGCGCCATCGTGCGCGGAAGCCGGTGTGATCGGTGCATTGGCTGGCGTCATGGGAACGATGATGGCAATGGAAGCCGTGAAGCTCATCGCGAAAATTGGTGCGCCACTTGTGGAAAGGCTTTTGCTCTATGATGCTCTAAGTACGAACTTCCGCACCATCACCGTAAACCGCGATCCGGCTTGCCCCACATGTAGCATTCCCCGTTCGGAACGAAAA
This sequence comes from Ignavibacteriota bacterium, assembly GCA_963794025.1. GTDB lineage: Bacteria > Bacteroidota > Ignavibacteria > Palsa-1295 > Palsa-1295 > PALSA-1295. The sequence goes on along the minus strand of CAWCCK010000035.1, from coordinate 20,504 downwards.
CTTTTCGATTCCTATGAATTCGACGATTGTGCTAACGATCTAGATGAGATCAAGTGGGAACAATTCTTAGCACACCCTATGCCGCTTATCGATGTACGCGAAGAATGGGAATTTTTTGCATCGCCATCTTCTGGGGAACTTATTCCGCTCGGATCCTTGCTTGATCGAATAGAAGAATTGCCGAAAGAAGAGTTTGCTATTGTGTGTGCTTCGGGAATTCGCAGTTTGCGGGCTGTAACAACGCTGCGTGAGCGCGGCATTAACGCAAAAAGCATACGCGGTGGATTATTTTCTCGCAATGATGTTTAATTGTTTACATTTTTCATTATATTTTTGAATTGATCTATGCCAACATTATTCTTAACTGGCTCAACGGGCGCGCTCGGTGGTGCAATTCGCAAAACGTATCTCGATAATGGATGGAGCGTTGCCGGGTTCTCGCATGAAGACGATGGGTTCACGCACGAGCGTTATCGCTTCTATGCCGTTGATGCGACGAATGAATCCAGCATTGAGCAAACATTCGGGAATGCTTCCCGTGATCTTGGGACGCCACGAGCGCTCGTCGCAACCGTCGGCGGAGTAAAGCCGTGGAAGTCGGTTTCTGAAATGCCTATCGAGGATTTCCGCTTTCTATTTGAACTAAATCTTGCAAGTTTCTTCATCGCTGCAAAACAAGCGATGCGGCTAATGTCAGGTGTGGGAACGATCATATCTATTGGCGCGGAACCGGCGCTATCGCCATCGGCAAAAAAAGGCGGTTACGTCGCAGCAAAGGCAGGCGTGATCGCACTGACGCAAGTGATTGCCGAAGAAGGAAAATCCATCGGGATCAATGCGAATTGTATCGTTCCTACCGTTATTCATACCAAAGCAAATGAGGAATGGGGAACTCCTGGCGAAATCCCGAAATGGACAAATCCCGAAGACATTGCGGCGATGTGTCTATTCCTTTCGAGCGAAGCTGGCAAAGCGGTAAACGGTGCGGTTATTCGAATGCCGAATCGAATGTAAAAACGTATTCTAAGTTCCTGCCTTTACCGCAGCTAATCGCTCCCAAATCTCTGTTGTCCGTTTCAGTGGCTTCGCTTGCAATCCATACACAGCATCGTCAACGTATTCATCTGATCGCATCCCCACAAGCACCGATGAAACTTGCGACAGACTTCGAATCAGCAGCACTGCTTTTTGTGAAAGCGAAAGATCGAAATAATCCTCGCCCATCAACGCATTGAGCGCATGATGAATTTTCATCGCTCGTTCATGGCCGCGATTGGTATAATAATTTGAAAGATGCTCGAATGCTTCATCCACATGCTCTGCGTAATTGGTGAGGAATGTGAACAAAGCGGAATCGCCTTGTGCAAACGGACGAAGCATATCGAACGCATATTGTATGCGTGGCGCGAGCACGGTTTGCGAAATATCGCGCCACTCTTCGACGCTTGCAAACTCCCGCCAGTTCCCATCGTCGAGATTTTGACCTAATGTCAGAAATTGTTTAACGGCATCGCGATTCTGCTCATCCAACTCCAACGCATTTAATTGCGTGGATGCAAATTCTACTTCCTGAAGTTTCAGATCGTGCAGAAGATCGTCAATGTCGTCATCCGGTGGAACATCGTGCAAAGGAAAATCCGCAAGACGAATCAGTTTTTTCGCAGCGATCGCATTCAAAGGTCGATTGACGAGCACGCCAAGATTCTTCTCTGCGCAGAAATCGAGCAGCGTTTTCGTTCCGTGATGCTGATTGCGTTCCGCAATCGCGCCCGGTTCGAAGATATTCATCGGGAACTCCACGGCCGCGAAGTGATGCGCCGCGCCAGCAATTTCTTCCGCCGATTGCCATACACGTTCGAGCGAAGTGCGATCAATGGCATCTTCCGCTCGTGGGAACGTGTTGGAACTTATACCATACCATTGAATACGTCCTTGCGCAACTTCCGTTTCCAGATACGCAAATGCTTGCTTGATACGCCGGTGATATTCATCGATCACTTCTTCCGGCGGAATACCCTCCTGGATCGCCCACTCGATGTAATACTCCGGATTATGCAGAAGATATACATCCATCGTTTCAAGCTGCAAGCGTTCGAGCGAATCTGTTAGTTGATCGCGCAGAAAATCGGGATGCATCGAATGCCACAGTCCTTGGCTGTGCCGAACAAGTTCCGAAAGTTCGGAGCCAGCAGTATAATCCGCATGTGCTGCATTCGCGCGACGCTGCATTTCCTCAAATAGCTCACCCTGAATATACCCACCTTTGGAAACAACGATAATTTCCTCCCGCTTCACAACAGACTGCCCAATAAGCCCAGACATCACCTCGCCAATTAGCCGCTCCGCATTCCCACTCGTGTAATTCGATGAGGTGTCGATAATATTAACGCCCATCCGTAGCGCCTTCGCCAGCGCAGCACGATGCTCCTGCACGCGAAGGTGAACGCGGTACGTCCCGAAGCCCACGCCGCTGCATGTGAGACCCGTCCGGCCTAATGTGCGGTAGGATTCCATCCAATCCGTATGCCGGGCAGGAATAGCCGCAGTAGCCTCCGGCGATGCGCTTCCGGGGATAAGCGTGGGGTGTTCGAGTAACTCGCCGGTAGGAGTGATAAGCATGAGTTATGAAAAATTGAAAGCCGCCTAACCATTTAGAACAATTTCCGGTGCCAATAATAGAAACGGATTGTAAAATTCATCGTTTAGTACTTGCTAATTCCAAATAAGCATTAAAAATGGAAAAGAAAAAACTTCATCTCGGCTGCGGTAACATCATTAAACCAGGATACGTCAACGTCGATATGGCTCCGTTGCCAGGCGTTGACGTGGTCGCGGATCTTACGACGTTCCCGTGGCCGTTTGAAGACTCCTCTTACGAAGTGATCGAACTCCACAATGTTCTGGAACATCTTCCAAATGTTTTTGGAACCATGGAGGAGCTGTACCGGATCGCTGCTCCGAATGCTTTGGTACTCATCACCGTGCCCTATTATAATAGCCTTGATTTTGGGGGCGACCCCACGCATCTTCATGGCTTTACTCAGTTTTCCATGAATTTTCTCGATGAGCGAACGAAAGCCGGAAAGGAAAGGCCATATTATTCGAAAGCGAGATTCCACGTTGAGACCATTGATTATCATAATACGATGGCATTTGGGAAATGGGTGAAGATAAGCAATCCTCTTGCACGAAAAGTCATGGGAGCATTTTCTTATTTTCTCTCTAATATTATTCGTGTTCTCACGTTTCATCTACGCGCTGTTAAATAACAGATGAAACTTAGCGACCACTTTAATAAAGGGTTCTGGGCATTAGCTGACCGAGGACTTCTTTCCATATATGCTGTTGCCCAAATTGCGATCGCTCGGGTACTTGGTTTGGAAGAGTATGGCACTTATGTGATCTTCCAGGTCATTTTCAACATGCTTTCTTCTTTCACGGATAATTTTGCTCTACAGGCAATCGTAAAATTTGGCGTTGAGCCGGAGATCGAACTTGAAGCCCTTGTCACAACCACGACTATTCTCTTCCTAAGCTTTTTGGCTCCCATCCTTCTCGTTTTTAATCTCTTTCCATCCACTATTGCCGGTATGCTCGGTAATGAACGGCTCGCAAGCTTATTTCCGCTGCTTGCTCTCTTCGTTCTTGCGAGCACTCCTCGTGTTATATTCTCCAAGTTGTTGCAAATGCGTTTTCGGATGCGTGACATTTTCTTTGTCGATTTCGTAAACTTCGGCTTAGGTGGACTTGGGCTTGGACTCGCCGTTATATTCCATCGAATTACCGAGGCTAAAGATGTGATCTGGATCATGATCTTCACTGCAACCCTCTCAAGTGTGGTCGCCACGTTTTTCGGTCGGCGACACATGAAGTTGCACATCCAATTTTCAGGGCCAATGTTTTCACGAATCAAAGAATTCGTGCGCTATCAGGCCATCACCGGGTTAGTGTCCGTTTTCCAGCAAAATATTGATTCCCTCGCCGTTTCAACCTTTACCGGAGCAGTCGGTGCAGGAATATATGGAGCCGCAAAGAACGTGTATCGCATGTTCGACGTCATGCGAGACACCATCACGCTCCTCGTCTTTCCTGCTACGAGTAAATATTATGCACAGGGAGATCGTGTGACCGTCAGAAAAATTATAGAGAAAGCGGTGGGCTTTCTCTATCTGGCTTTAATCCCAAGTCTGATCGTGCTATTTATCCTAACTCCGGTTCTCTTCCATCTTATCTTTGGTCAGAAGTTCGATGACAGTATTCCTGTTTTTCGAATTTTAGTGGCAGGTGCATGTGTGCTTCCGGTTCAAATGGTTTTTATCACGACGATGGTGGGCATGGGTCGCGTTCGTGAAATGTTTCGATTCATTGCATCTGGACTCGCGATCAATACCATCTTGACTGTAATCCTTTTGCCGCTAATCGGCATCACCGGAGCTGCTACCGCCTTTGTAATTGGAAATACGGTTCAAGCCTATCTTGCCTACCGATTCATTGAAAAGGAAATAGGCTTCAGTCCAAAATTCGCGATCCTGCAAGCCTGGAAAGATGCCGGGAATTTTCTCGGCGGTAAGATCAGATCGCAATAAAAAAGGATTTCAAAACTTGCCTTTGAAAACTTTTGATATTGGATATTCCTCAGATAGCTCATAAGGTGCAGCTTCAGGAAAGCATTGTTCCATTTCCCCTGACGCAATCTTTTCGGAGATCGAACATGTTAGGTGTAGGTTCAATATTACTTCAAAGGTCTATGAAACGTGTTATACTTCTTCTTCTCGTATTTTGTGGGTTTTCGATGCCTGCATCGGCTCAGTGGACGAAAACAGCGCCTTCCGTTCTCGGGCCGCTTTCTCAGGCATCCGGAGCAATGTTCTATTATTTCGGAACCGTATGGGCGGGAACGAATTCGCTGTGGAGTTCCACCGACCGCGGATCAACATGGGTTAAAAATGGGCTTGTTGTGAATGGCTCTTTGGCACATATTTATTTTCTTGATCGTAATAATGGCTTGGTCACGACCCATGAGGGTGGGATTTACAAAACGTCCAATGGAGGAGCAACATGGAGGATGATCTTATCCCTCGGTTCCGCAACATCCGCATGTTTTCTCGATAGTGCGAACCACATTCTTGTGTCGGAATTCATTCCAGGGAACGTACATTTTTCCAGTGATGGCGGCGTAACGTGGAACCAAACTTCGAATGATAATTGGATCCGCGAGATCATCCCCATCTCAAACGGCAAAGCATATTTGCTCTCGGGCGATTACTCGGATTCGGAGCACATTTGGATGACAATGGATTATGGCGCGACCTGGTCTCAGGAGCCAGGTGAAGTCTTTGCAGATTCGTGGTCGTTCGATCTAGAAGGATGTAACAGCAATAATATGGTGATCGTCAATGAGGGATACACCGTTAACCAAGAGGATTACGATGGTCATTCACGGCTGCTGAGAACCTCCGATGGTGGGCAATCATGGACTATCTCCGTGGATAACATTGGCAAATATTTTGCCGGTTCGATCACGGAGGGGCCGAATACCGTTTTTGCCCAAACTGTTACGGAAGTGAACGTAGGGTTTTTTCGATCAACCGACCATGGCGTAACGTGGAAGAATATCGGGGGCCCATCAACAACCGGGGATACACGAATGATCGGCGTGATCGATGATAACACTATTGTATCCTGCGACCTTGATGGCAGCATCTGGGTTACAACAAATAGCGGCGGAGATTCCGTTACGTTGTCTCAAATGATCTCTGCAAACACTCAGCTTGTTTTGTCTTCACCTTCGGAATCTATTTTTCAGAGATCTTGTGCTGAGGTTGACACCTCGATTCCTCTCTCCATTTCGAGTTGTACGCCCCCAAACGCCTCGCTCGATTCCATGTGGTTTAGCGGCTCCTCTGCATTTTCTATTTCGGATTCTCGCACATCCCCACGAACGCTTGCAACCGTCGATAGCATTCTCGTCAGTTATCTGGGTTCCGCTGGGTCGGCGGATACTGCAGAACTTCATATTCAGTATGATCTCGGTGGAGGTGTTCAGGATACCAGCATCCAACTTATCGGTAGCGTCGATTCGGCTTTTCATGCACAAGCAGCGATGCTTCACCGAGAGGCTGCTTCCGCATATTGGCGACAAGTCGATTCACTTATGCTTGGCGTGGATATTAGTTCCGGAATCAATGTTGACTCCTTATGGCCCTATATCACAGAAATTCAGGCGACGTTTAGCTGGGATTCATCCCTCGTGAGCTACTACCAGTATATCCCGCCTTCGAACTGGTCACTTACCTCGCTTGCAAGTCATGGCAATTCCGAAGATTTCGATATTCAAAATTCCGGTTCTGCACCAACGCAACCGCTCGATCTCGGGATGGCACTCTTCCATCCACGCTTGACCCAACTTTCGACAAGCTGGGTGGAGTTACCACGTTTCGTTATTAATGTTGGAAATCGTTCCATTCCCTTTTGTGTGACAGATAATGAGGATAACCATTGGAGCGTTAAAACACTCGGGGAACAAAGTGGCGTCGCTGAACCCACGCCCCTACCTGAAAGTCCTGAGATCGGAATTTACCCAAATCCGGTCAGTAATGAATTATTCGTGCAAAATGCAAATTCCAGCCCGGTCGAGATCACAATTTATGACGTCATTGGTAGGCTGGTCGCTTCCGCAAGCGTGGACGCATTCTCAACAGGCTCGATCAACCTTGAAGCACTCGAAAGCGGTTCATATATAGTCGTGTGCCACATTAATCGTATGGTCATTACCCATCAAATAAACAAAATTGAGTAGATTACTTTTTAAATAAAACTTCAGGGATTATGGCTCCAAGAAAAGCAATTTTTTGTTCAAAATGAGACATTCTTTTAGGCATTGGGATTGTTAGATTAGGAGTTCAATTATCACTTCAAGGTCTATGAAACGTGTTTTACTTCTTCTTCTCGGCTTCTTTTGCTTTCCGATTCACGCATTGGCTCAATGGACGGAAACGGCACCGTCACTTCTCCGCTCGCTCTCGCAAGTTGTGGGCGCAATGGAATATAGTTCCGGAGTCGTCTGGGCGGGTGCATACACGCTTTGGAGTTCAACGGATCAAGGTACTACGTGGATCCAAAACAATTTATCCTTAAGTGGAACGGTCGTACATATTTATTTCCTCGATCGTAACGATGGTTTGGTCTCCACACGCGATGGGAACATTTATAAAACATCGGATGGCGGAGCAACCTGGGTCAATATTCTTTCGATCGGCTCTGCGACCTCCGCGTGTTTTCTCGATAACACCAATAACATTCTCGTCTCCGAATTTCAACCCGGTAATGTGCATTTCTCCCGTGATGGTGGAGCAACATGGAGTGTTGTTCCAAACAATAATTGGATTCGGGAGATCATTCCGATCGGTAATGGAAAAGCGTACTTACTTTCCGGCGATTGGGGGCCAGAAGAACATATTCAGATAACAACCGATTATGGCGCGTCTTGGAATGAGCAGCCGGGACAAGTAAATGCGGATTCATGGTCATTCGGCGTGGAAGGGTGTGACCCCAACAATATTGTTATTGCTAATGAAGGGTATTCTAACACAGCCGATTTCGATGGGAGATCTAGACTCGACGCAAGCACGGATGGCGGAGTCACCTGGACGACAACAGCCGATAATCCTACTAAGTATTTTGCGGGATGTGTCACCGAAGGTCCTAATACCATCTTTTCCCAAACGGTCTCCGAAGTTAGTCTGGGTCTGCTCCGTTCTACCGATCACGGACAAACATGGACGAATATTAGCGGCCCATCCTCGACTGGCGATACAAGACTCATCGCAGCCATTGACGATAATCATATTGTTGCCTGTGACGTCGATGGAAGTATTTGGATCACCTCGAATAGCGGCGGAGATTCCATAACATTACCTCAAAGCTCTTCTGCAAATACGGAACTTGTTCTGCCTTCACCTTCTGAGTCCGTTCTTCAGAGCACCTGTTCTAAAATCGATACGTCTATTCCTTTAGGTATCGTGAGTTGCTCACTTCCGAGCGCTACTCTTGATTCACTCTGGCTTACAGGCTCTACCGCTTTTACGATCTTGGATGCGCGAACCTCACCTCGATCGATTGCCGCAATCGACAGCATTCTCGTCAGTTACTTGGGAACGCTCGGACCGGCCGATACGGCGGAACTGCATCTTAAATTCAATCTCGGCTCCGGCACGCATGATACCACCATCCAGCTGATCGGTACCGTAGCTTCCCCATTTCTAACGCAGCCCGCTCACATTCACCGCGAAGCTGCATCCGCATACTTTGGGCAGATCGATACCCTTACGCTTGGAGTAGATATTAATTCCGAGATCAATCTCGATTCGCTATGGCCCTATCTCAATGATATTCAAGCAATCTATAGCTGGGATTCTTCTGTCGCGAAATACGCCGGTTACAACGCACCCTCGGGATGGACATTGAATGGCCTTGCAAACCACGGCAATTCCGTAAATATCGATATTCAAAATTCCGGTTCCACTCCTACGCAGCCGCTCGACCTGGGAACCGCGCTTTTCCGTCCGGCTACGACACAGCTTGCAACGAGCTGGGTCGAGTTGCCGAGTTTCGTGATCGATGTGGGAAGCCAATCGATTTCGCTGTGCGTGACGGATAACGAGGATAACCATTGGGCGGTTAAAACTGTGGGAACTCTGAGCATCGTTGCTTCGCCAGACCCGGCACCCGTAGGTGATGGTATTTCGGTTTATCCGAACCCGGCGGGAGATGAATTATTCGTGCAAAACACAAACGAAAGCGAAACACGAATTGCGATCTACGATGCCATCGGCAGATCGGTCATTACTGGAAGCGTTCTTGCCTCATCTACGGCTTCGATCGATATCGCATCGCTTGTGATGGGGTCGTATGTGCTCGTATGCCATATCGAAGATCGTACGATCATTCGAAGCATTAGCAAAATCCAATAGGAATATAAGTCTTAAGGAAGATTGTATGTTTTATCGTCATAACGTCATTCGGTCGTGGTTCCATAGAGTAGTCGGAATCCTCATGGTCGCATTTATCATTCCCATCGTAACAGCGGGTTCCGCAAAAGCCCAATCCTGGACGAAGATAAGGGCCTTCGACGGCTATATTAGCCTTGTGAAGTTCCTTGATGTGAATACCGGCTTCGTTGCACTTGGCATCGCTCCCGGTAAACCTGTAACGGGTCCGAGTCCGGTCGAGTTGGATAAGACGACCGATGGCGGCAAAACATGGATAACATGCTCGATCCCAAGCGGGTATGGCGGAGAAATTGCAGAGATCCTCATGGTGGACTCTCTGAATGGATGGATCGCGATGGCAGCTTATGGCGGCAGTGGAAATAGCGCTCTGTGGCATACCACCGATGCCGGTCTCAGTTGGAACGAAACTTCACTTACGGGCTGCGGCTCGGCTGTAAGAATAACGCCGAGCGCCATGACCGTGACCGATGTTATCGGTAATGGACATACATCCACCGATGGCGGTAATACGTTTTCGGACGGTTTCCTCAACAGCACGAATTGTGTGGATTTTGTTGACCCGATGCATGGTGTTATCACGGACTATCGAGGAGCAAACTGGCTAAATAGTTCCGATGGCGGGCTTACGTGGCAAAATTTGAACCTGGGTGTTGAATCGTGGTCCATCTATGCCGATACCGGTACCTCGAATTTTTATGCCGCTCCCGAAGGAAATACACTTGGTCAGCCTCGGCACTTGATCGTTTATAGTTCGACGGACTACGGCAACACATGGGATCAGCTTGCTAATTTTCCCTGGTATTCGTCGGGCCATCTCACGGGGCTTGGCAATCAATATCTCTTCTGCCAAGTGCAAGATTCCCAAACAGTAAATGGCGTTGCGTATGGAGGGTTTTACTATTCCACCGATAAGGGTGTAAGCTGGACAAGCATCGGCGGCCCCAGCGCGTTCGGTGACACCCGGTTCTCCGTTATTAATGCATGCTCCGGAGTGATTCTTTACGGTTTCAACGATCAATCGCCCGGATCCTTATTCCAATACTCGTTTGGTTCCGACAGCGATAGCCCAGGGGCGCTTTCACTTTCCGAACTTTCTCAAAATTTTGTACAGAAAATCTGTTCCCAGCCGGTCGATACTGCAATCCCCATGGCGGTCACAGGTTGCCTGTTGGCTTCCGCATCGCTCGATTCTCTTTGGCTCACTGGCTCGTCGGCATTTAAAATTGCGGATGCGCGAACATCGCCGCGAACGCTTGCAGCGGTCGATAGTATTCTCGTAAGTTACTTAGGCACGCTCGGGCTATCCGACACGGCGGAGCTGCATATTCAGTACAATCTTGGTTCCGGATTGAAGGATACGACGATTCAACTTACCGGCAGCGTAACTTCCCCATTCCTCACGCAACCGGCACAAATTCATCGTGAAGCGGCCTCGGCATACTTTGGGCAGATGGATACGCTTACGCTTGGGGTAGATATTAGTTCCGAGATCAATCTCGATTCGCTGTGGCCGTATGTCACGGAAATTAAGGCCACGTATTCGTGGGATTCTTCTGTCGCAACATTCGACGAGTATAACCCGCCATCGGGATGGACGCTGAATGCACTAACAAACCACGGCAATGCTGTAGATTTCGATATTCAAAATTCGGGTTCTACGCCGACACAACCAATGGATCTGGGAACCGCGCTGTTTCGTCCGCATACCAATAAGCTTGCTACCACATGGGTGGAATTACCAACGTTCGTGATCGATGTGGGAAGCCAATCGCTTTCGCTGTGCGTGACGGATAATGAGGATAATCATTGGGCTGTCAAAACGCTTGGGGAACTTAGCGGCGTCGCCCCCCTCACCCAACCTCTCCCCCCAGGAGGAGAGGAGCTTTTGGTATATCCCAATCCAACGAGCAATGAATTGTTCGTGCAAAATACGAACGAGAGTCCGGCTTCAGTTACCATCTATGATGAGATTGGTCGGGAAGTAGCAAGCGCGAATGTGGAAGCCTCATCGACATCCTCCATCAACATGGAACCCTTCCCAAGCGGTGCGTATTTCCTCGTCTGTCATATTGCGGGACGCACCGAGACGAAGTGCATCACCAAAGAGTGAACTACTTTTGATGCGCCATTCTCGCCAACCGCATCGAGCGTGTGCGAAAACGTGGCATAACCATACCGAGGAAATAGGACTTAAAAATAAAGCTCCAGAAACCGGGCTGCTGTAGATCCGGCGAGATCTTCGAGGCAACTTTCGCGTGTGCTTCGGGGGATTTGCTCCAGTGCATACCGGACCGGTCGTGATGCACGGTGTGGTAACCATTGTTGAAGAGCAGCGTGTTCAGGAACCCAATGAAATTCCGCGAGTGATTGTATTCCGACTCTTCGTCCGCATGAACGTGCTGTACATAATTGAAAATAAGCACACTGAACAGGCCCACCTGCTGTGGGATCACAACGAAAAGCAATGCTTTTTTCCAGTCAATGATGAATGCTACGGCAATCCATACTGCAAGCAAAATATATTGCGAGATGCAGTGCCAGAAATAGGGACGGTCTTCCGCCCATTGCCGCTTCAAATAATCGCGGATGGGTTTTTGCTGATAATAACTGCTCACGGTTGGGTACATCAGAAGCATGAGCAGATGATTATGCTCGGTGAGGCGATACGTGATCGTATAATCGCCCTCGCGATTGTTCAGCGCATGATGGTTCATGTTATGCGTCGGGATCCACGCGAAGGCTGGGAACCCGTAGAAGACCGTCAGCCAAAGATCCGTCGCCGCATTTAATTTTTTTCCGCGCCAGATGGGAACGTGATTGTGGTTATGCGCGATCACCGTCACCGCAACGGAAAAAAAGAGATAGGCGAAATAAACCGCAGGATTAAATCCCCACTCCCACTGCGCGAAAAATATCGCGGTGGTGGCGACCATATAGGCCAGCGTGCGCCGGTCAGCTTTGTATCGTAGCAAGTGGGTATTTGTTGGAACAGATGATATGTGGGAATTTCCTTGTTATGCTACGACAATTACGAGTGCAATTTGGTGCCATTAATTTTAACTTCGCACGAATGATTGCTGATTCCGCGCGGTTTTCAAGGATTCGGGTGAAATAATTCCGCCGCTCCTATTGATGGCGTTGCGAGTTCACCAACCATCTATTTTTCATGAACGATCGTCTATGGACCGCCGAACATTCCTACAAATGACCCTGGCATCGACTGCCACTGCATCGTCAACGATGCTTTCTGCCCGCAAGCACGGGCGGAACCTAAATTCTATCGTCTCCACGAATGGGAACCTCGCATCTCCCGTTCCGCCTGCTTCTTCGATCGAAACGGATGAACTGTATTGGAATACGATTCGCGATGAGTTCCCTATCACGCAAAATCTGCTCTATTTCAATAATGGGACGATGGGCCCCAGTCCGCTTGTTGTGACCGAGCGCGTAACAAGCCGCATCAAACATGTGGATTCCACCGGCGATTACGGCGGCGATTATGAAGGCATCCGCACGGCGCTCGCGAAAGTTGTGAATGCGGAAAGCGGCGATCAGATCGCGTTCACGCATAATGTGAGCGAAGCCATCTCGATCGTTTCAAGCGGCATCGATCTTAAAGCCGGAGATGAAGTGCTCTTGACAAATCAGGAACACGCTGGGAACGCAATTCCCTGGCTTGCGCGAAAAAAGCGCGATGGGATCGAGCTGAAATTCATTCCACTTACCGATGAGAACTTAAATCCCTATAGCGACGATGATTTCGTACAGCGCGTCTCGGACGCCATCACGCCACGCACCCGCGCGATCTCTATGCCGCATCTGACCTGCACGACGGGACACCTGCTGCCGATCAAGCGGCTTGCTGCGCTTGCGCGATCGAAGCATATATGGTTCCTCGCCGATGGCGCGCATCCGCCGGGAATGCTTCAAACCGATGTGCGCGATCTCGGAGTTCATGCCTACGCATCCTGCGGTCATAAATGGCTGTGCGGACCAAAAGGAATCGGGTTCCTTTATATCGCTCCCGATTTTATGGAACATGTCATTCCAACCTGGAGCGGCGCCGAAGTTGATAAATACTGGGGTTACGATGGCAAGCTTGATTTCCTTCCCACGGCCTCGCGCTACGATTTTGCTACGCAGAACTTCGCGCTCTTCGATGGCTTGCAATGTGCAACGGAATTCATGGGAACGATCGGCTACGATAACATTGAAGCGCGCGTGAAATATCTTACGGGAATCTTACGCACCGGCCTGCACGAGATGAGCGAGGGCCATTTTCGTTTTCTCACACCAAGTACTTCTATAACAGGCGTGACGACCATTAAGCTCGACAAAATGGATTACAAGGATTTCGCCAACAAACTCATGGCCAATTGCAAGGCCCGCACCCGCATTGTGCCGGAAGGTAACTTACAAGCCAGCCGCTTCAGCGTGCATATTTATACTTCGCCGGACGATATTGGGAAGTTTTTGGATGGTGTGAAGACGGTATTAGCATAGAAAAGCCAAATATCCAAGATGTCATCCTGAGCGGAGTTCATCCCGACGAAGGATGGGTGAACGGAGTCGAAGGATCTCTGGTAGTGCATGAGATTCTTCGACTCCGCAATCCAACGCTTCGCGTTGAATTGCTTCGCTCAGAATGACATGAGAAGAGCCTCCCTTATTCTTACCTCTTAACTCTTACTTCTTAATTAGATCACAACCCCCAGCTAATAATTCCCTCCAGCCCATTGACCATCTGAACCGATTGCTCGGAGGGCATGATAAATTCCGTGTGATGAAACCCGCCCATTAGTCGGACGGACGGCGAGACACGCAGTCCAAGACCCGCCATGCCGGAAATATACTGCTGAAAGCGCATCGTCGTCTCGATCTCCGAATACAGGAAGAGATAGTCCGGCGAAGATTGAAAACGGAAGCGAACAAAGGGCGCATCGACAAAGGGCGCCTGATCGTTCCCAACTTGATACTGCGCAATACCCGCGGTCAGCAGGAACATGCCGTCGCTGTTAATATCGCTGCTGATGCCGGCGGAATAGAGCAGCAGATGGTGCGCGACATGCAGCGCCTGTGCCGCAACGCCGAGGTTTGCTCCATCAATGATCCCGACGCGGGTATAGTCCACCGCGATACGCCCGTATTTTGCAAGATCGTAATAGCCAGTGGGAATGTTTTCCGGAGGTGCGAGTGACATTTCGATAATGAGTCCCGCCGGAGGCGCCAGATCGCGAGGAATTAAATAAAGCTGCCCGATGACGGGAGCGTCAGGAAGATCATTGCCAATTTGTACAAGCGATGACGTAGAGGAATCTGCCGATACCAATGCGGCTGCCGCAAGGCCGGGAACTGCATTAGGTTCCTGCGCACGAACGTCATGCCTAGTCCCCATTATTATAACTCCAAAAATAAACACAAAGGTTACCACGCATCGTTCGTATCGTTTTCGATACGTGCGACGCTCGTTGGGCGCTCTATGTAATGTCCGTACTGACATTTTACTCAAACCTTCATAATTACCTCAAACCACCAAAAAGAATAGCTCTGTTAATTTTCCGTCATGATAGACGATAATACCGGCAGGTTAGTTCTAAACAATTCACGAATTAATGCGTAAAATCGAAAAAAATTTAACACGTAAAATCGGAAAAAATCACGATGTGAGCGATATTCGGGAAGAGTGTCGTATTTTCGTATAGTTTTTAACGATGTTTCTGCATGAAATCTCCTAATTTTAGATAAATAAATGGCTTCTTTCGATTACGATGTAGTAGTTCTTGGCGGCGGACCCGGCGGCTACCCCGCAGCGATCCGCGCAGCGCAGCTTGGTAAAAAAGTCGCGTGTATCGAGCGCGACCGGCTTGGCGGCATTTGCCTGAATTGGGGATGTATCCCGACGAAGGCCCTGCTGAAAAATGCCGAAATTTATCACACGATGCAACTCGCGCCGGAAGAATGGGGCATTGCCTACGATAATCTTCGCGTCGATTTTACGAAAGTAATTAAACGTTCCCGCGATGTCTCCGATCGCGTCGTGAAAGGCGTGGAATTTTTATTCCGAAAGAATAAAATTGAATCGATCAAGGGATTTGGTGTGCTTACCGGAAAAAATTCCATCGAAGTGACCGATCCCGAAGGAAAAAAGCGAACGGTAACGGCAAAAAATATCGTCATCGCCACCGGCGCGCGCGCCAGGCAGCTACCGAATCTGAAACCCGATGGCAAGCAAGTGCTTTCTTCCACCGAAGCAATGATTATGGACCACATTCCTGAATCCATGATCGTCGTTGGCGCAGGAGCGATCGGGATGGAGTTCGCGTATTTCTACAAAACCTTCGGAACGAAAGTATCGATCGTCGAGATGATGCCGAATTTGCTTCCCGTCGAAGATACAGAAGTTTCTGCCGAGATCGAAAAGATATACAAGCGGCAGGGCTATCAAATTTTCACGAAGCATAAAGTGAATGGCGTGAAGCTGGAGAAATCGGTGAAAGTCGAGATCGAAGCCATCGATGGCGGCGCGAAGCAGACACTCGAAGCAGAATGCGTGCTCGTCGCGATCGGTGTGCAAGGTAATACGGAAAATATCGGCTTAGAAAAGCTCGGCATTAAAATGACGAAAGGATTTATCGACGTCAATGACAATATGCAAACGCCGGTAGAGGGAATTTATGCTGTCGGCGATGTTGCCGGTCCGCCGTGGCTTGCGCACGTTGCTACGCACGAGGGAATCCTTGCGGCAGAGCATCTTGCAGGACTTCATCCGCACACCTTAGATTACGATAACATTCCCGGCTGCACGTATTGCCAGCCGCAAGTTGCAAGCACCGGCATGACGGAACGCGCCGCGAAAGAAGCCGGCATTTCCTACAAAATAGGAAAATTCCCCTTCACCGCGCTCGGCAAAGCGCGAGCAATGGGAGAGACCGATGGATTCGTCAAGCTCGTCATTGGAACGAAATATGATGAAATTCTCGGCGCGCACATCATTGGTTACGAAGCGGCGGAGATGATCCAGGAACTTGTCGTAGGCCGCGCACATGGCGCAACGGGCATGTCGATGACGAAGACCATCCACCCGCACCCGACCTGGAGCGAAGCCGTCATGGAAGCCGCCAGCGTCGCCGAGGGGGAAGCGATTCATTTGTAGAAGAAGCTCCGTTAGGAGCGGCATCTTTGTAGCCCAGGGTGCCAGCCCTGGGTTAACGTCAAACAAAAATTCCAAAGCTCCGTCAGGAGCGATATATTACCCGCCGGATACTATGCCGCTCCTGACGGAGCTTTGAATCGTTTATTCATCTCCAACCCCCGGCTCACGCCGGGGGGCTACAAAGATGGCGCTCCTAACGGAGCTGAGAGCTTCGCAGACGGCTAACTTAGCTCCGTTAGGAGCGGCATATTTGTAGCCCAGGGTGCAAGCCCTGGGTTAACGTCAAACAAAAATTTCCAAAGCTCCGTCAGGAGCGATATATTAACCGCCGGATACTATGCCGCTCCTGACGGAGCTTTGAATCGTTTATTCATCTCCAACCCCCGGCTCACGCCGGGGGCTACAAAGATGGCGCTCCTGACGGAGCTAAGAGCTTCGCAGATTCGCCGCGGCGAAAAAGCCTGTGCTACTTGGGGGCCTTCCCGACGCCGCGCGCCCGCTAAACGAACTTAGGAGGGTGGTGGCATAATGCGTTCCCGTCAGACGGATTTAGCTCCGTTAGGAGCGGCATATTTGTAGCCCAGGGCGTAAGCCCTGGGTTAACGTCAAACAAAAATTCCAAAGCTCCGTCAGGAGCGATATATTCCCTGCCGGATACTATGCCGCTCCTGACGGAGCTTTGATTCGTTTATTCATCTCCAACCCCCGGCTCACGCCGGGGGTTACAAAGATGGCGCTCCTAACGGAGCTAAGAGCTTCGCAGACGGCTAACTTAGCTCCGTTAGGAGCGGCATATTTGTAGCCCAGGGCGCCAGCCCTGGGTTAACGTCAAAACAAAAATTCCAAAGCTCCGTCAGGAGCGATATATTCCCCGCCGGATACTATGCCGCTCCTGACGGAGCTTTGATTCGTTTATTCATCTCCAACCCCCGGCTGACGCCGGGGGCTACAACGATGGCGCTCCTAACGGAGCTAAGAGCTTCGCAGACAGGCTAACTTAGCTCCGTTAGGAGCGGCATATTTGTAGCCCAGGGCGTAAGCCCTGGGTAAACGTCAAACAAAAATTCCAAAGCTCCGTCAGGAGCGATATATTACCCGCCGGTTAATATGCCGCTCCTGACGGAGCTTTGATTCGTTTATTCATCTCCAACCCCCGGCTCACGCCAGGGGCTACAAAGATGGCGCTCCTGACGGAGCTAAGAGCTTCGCAGATTCGCCGCGGCGAAAAAGCCTGTTCTACACGGTGCATTCCCCCGCCGCGCACCCGCTAAACGAACTTGGGAGGATTGCGGCATAATACGTCCCCCCTGGGGTTGAAATACCTGTTCAAGAGGTTCACAATTTCACCGAACACTTTAGAAAAATTGATGTTGCATAAAAAAGTACGGTAAATTTAATCCACTTTTTTACTTAATTTATTTTATTCACGATGGATAATCAAATTCCCAGGGATAGTTTCTTTGAACTTAATAATGTGGCCAGACCCATCAGTAGCAATGCCGATATGCCATATACTTCCTTTAGTATAGAAGGTAATCTATATTTTCTTGGCGATGACCGCCAAACATCCTACTTTGAAAACGAACTCGAATATACCACCATGCCAGAGCCTGGAGAAGATCTACGAATCAGAAGACGAAATGAGCCTGCAGGAACGTGAATTTGATTCAAAATGAACAAGAGGCAACGAAGTGTTCTATGGATAGCCTTTGGTGCTATTTTATTGACCGGCCTATCCGGCCTATTATGGCCGACGGAACCTCATTACGTCTACAAAGAGATTGTTGAGTATAGGCTGGATTCAACGAAACTTTTCTTCGAATGGCTATTTATTTTGCTTCTTGCGGGAATTGCAATTATTGCGCTTCGCCCAACACGAGCGTTAAGTGAGAGTGAACAAATAGAGGAGGATAAAAAAAACGAGGATAAAAGGTTACAGCGCGAGGAACAAGATGAAGCAAGTAGAATAAAAAGAGAGCTGCAAAAAGAGCAACACGCCATATTTATTTCCCACCTTCGAATATGGCACCGCCGTTTAATATGGCCTGCGGTTCCCATCTTCATCGTTGCATTGGCTTTTCTTCCTTACAGCTTGATTTGGCGCGGAGCTGTGACTGACGGCGGCTATCCGAATGGAACAGTATGGAATGGCTCGGAGAGGGGGTCGTTTTTGGGATATTACATAGTCACTACCCAGCCTTCCGTTCAAGAAGCTTTGTATTCAAGGCGTAATTATTTCAGCCTCGATGAAATACCCAAGCGGGAGGAAAGAGGCTACGAATTTCTTCGTGATTCGCTCAATTCCGTTCGTGGCTCACTGAACAAGACACTTGACTCGCTTAATAGAGCAATAGACTCTCTGAATTCTAATATCTACCATGATAGCATTGATCGCATTATCGACTCTATGGAAGGACACATGAATCCACTATCGTATGTGAATCCAGAACCGGGAGCTATGGTAGCGCTCTCAAAGAGTAAAAACAAAATAATTACTAAGATAGAGCGCGGGAAACCGCATTGGGTCGCGGTTCTGGGAAGAATTTCCCAAGATTCAATGATCTTTATTCGTGATAGTCTTGCGAAAGAAGATTCGAATACCTACAATTCGATGGCCTCCGCATTGCACGCGGAAGTAAAAGTAGATTTTAATAGAGCGCCTCTTCAGCTTATCTGTGCAACGCTTATTCTTATCCTTGCTCTTTTCGGCAGGCGATCTCGAATCGAAAAATCCTAACTATCTCCTCCGTGTCCTTCTCCGAAACGGATCGGTGCTTCCCCGTTTCCCCGTAAACGGATTGTAATTCCCTCTCGTGCTCCAATTATTGAGGCGCGAGTGATCGGGCGCGCTGCGGAAATGCGGCCTAACATAAGTGCCGGTGCGATGATTGTAATGTCCGCGAACGTGTACCTGAGCGAACGCATTCCCACCAGCGAGTGCGAGTATTAAGCTAATGATTGCAATTTGCTTTTTCATTGTGATTGTCTCCTTTTAATTAAAAATGATGTTAGTATTCATGGCTTGCGAAGCCGATCCAAAGCTGCTTTCGCGGAATCGGAACGAGCGATGCGTGCCCTTGTCACCGCAAGTTCAGTACGCATCGAATCATCGCGGACCATGAGCGCATCGCTGGCCCACATTCCATTAATGTCTCCCTCGATGGCATGGCGAGCGGTCAATTGTCGCTGCGCTTCCGGGTTTCCGCTTCGGGCCACGAGCGTTAACGAATCGAGATTGAGAACGATTGAATCTGTTCGCCCGATTTTAGCTGCTTCGAAGCTATCATAGAAGTCCATAATCGCACTATGGAGCTGCCACTTAGTGCTGTCCAGAGGGGAAATTCCTCCAAAATAGCATTGTGCAACGAGAACCGTGTCCCCTTGAGGCATAAGAAGCGTATCCTGATCGTTTCTCTTCATAGGATGCTGGCTATACCTGATGTTGATTGCGATTCCATACAGAGTGTCTTCATTCGTGTCGCATGCGGACACTATTGTGGTATGCTTTGTAGGTGCATGAAATCCTGTTACGCATCCGGTTGCCAGTACCGTTACGAATAATAAGCTGAGAATTCGATTTTTCATTGTGTGCCTCCATTGAGTTTTTTAGTTCCTTCAAAAAAAGTGTGCGGAATCTGTCACGATAATTACATCGTGTTTCATTGTGATGTCTCTCTATTATTTTCGGGTCTGGATTCCCGGCGCATGATCGAATATGCGCGTTCGCGGGAATGACAGTTAGCGTCGGTTTATCTATTAGTTACCGGTTCACCGCAGTGTACCGGTTCCCATACTGCGCGGTGAAGGCGGAATCGGCTTGGTGCAGATTCACTTCGTTCCGGGCAATGCGCTGGCGTCTGTATATACCGTTGGCGCTGTCGTTTCTCCAGACGTTATGTGAGAGCCAGAGATGATCCATCGCCAGGAGGTCGCGGAAATCGAGGATGCGAATGCTATCCTTTTCGCGCTGGGTGGAGGAATACACGGGATAATGGAACGTATCTAAGACATGAACGACTTGCCCGTTGACCAAGTCGAGATGATATGCGATCGGCTGGGTGCGCGAAACAGTTGGTTCCTGCGCGCTTGCGACGATCGGTGTGAGGATTAGGATGGTGAGTAGGATCGTCTTCATTGTGTGTGTCTCCTTATTGCTACATATTGCTCTTTATTGCACTACGATGAATAGTAGCTCATTAAGTGTGCCAGCCGGGGGTGTCGGGCTGGAAGCACCGATCTACGCAAAATTTCGATTTTCTTGGGCGGCGGAAAAATTGTCGTATATTGTGGTTGCTTTGATGGGCACCTGTGGCAATTATGAATTAGAGTTTGCCGAATTA
>CAWCCK010000034.1:0-5520 GCA_963794025.1 Ignavibacteriota bacterium | reverse complement strand
AATATTGCTATCGCGAGCGGGGAAATCGAGATTGAAAAAGTCTTCCCAAAAAAAACGTTTGCCAAGAAAAACCGGCCAATACACAGCCAGCATGAAGAGCAAGAATATCCCCAATGCGGCCCAGGCACTAATTCCGTTGCGGAACAATCCCGCTCTCTTCTCGTTTGGGATAAATATGGTCGCTCGTTTTTTCAAATTATCTTTTCTTGTTGCCACGACGCTCGTTATCGCAGGGTTTTCGTGGATGGTAGGGTATTCGTCTGTTGCGTTTGCTCAGGGTAGTTCTTTTCCAACATCTATAAATAGAACCAGTTCACAATTTCGCATTGCGCGTTTAAAATACGAGGGCGGCAGCGATTGGTATAACGGCCAAAGCGAGGAGCCTAATCTGCTAAAATTCATCCACGAAAATACGAATATAGATGTCGATCCCACGTATTTTTCGGTCGATGTATCGAGCGATGAGATTTTTAATTATCCGTTCATCTTTATGACCGGTCACGGTCGAGTCGATTTTTCAGAGACCGAAGCTAAACGCTTACGCGCCTATTGCGATGCCGGAGGATTTCTCTACATTGATGACGATTACGGCCTCGACACCACCATCCGCGACCAACTAAAAAAGGTTTTTCCCGATCAGAATCTTCAGGAACTTCCATTCTCGTATGGCTTGTATCATTGCCATTTTGATTTCCCGAATGGGGTTCCCAAAACCCACGAGCACGATGGCAAACCGCCGCAAGGATTCGGCCTCTTCAGTAACGGACGGCTCTCGGTGTTCTATACCTATCAATCCAATCCCAGCGATGGCTGGGACGACCCCGATGTCCACGGCGACCCCGAATGGAAACGCCAAGAAGCTTTACGATTCGGAACCAATATCGTCATTTGGGCGCTGGAACATTAAGAGTGTGTGTAGCACAGGCTTAGTTTAGGGCTATAGGCGGACTTTCGGCCCATATTTAGCGGTCAGTCGGATGATTGGCAACTTTCGGCAAGCCCTATTTCTGAGAACAACATGAAACAGGCGCCTTTGCTTTCGCATTGGCGCCCGTTCGCATCGTTGCCGATGCTTGCTTTCGCTCTTTGTTTTCCCATTAGAACAGGGAAATCGTTTATGCGTTATTTCTTTTCTCATCACTTTAGAATGCTACGTCTGCTTCGCCAACGATGCCATTAAATTTGCCGCCGTTCATAGATGATCCGTTGGCAGCCTGGCGAGCCGGATCAGCGCATTGTCGAAACCGATGTACTCTTGCGAAACATATTCGACTTTCATCAGCACGGCCGGGAATTGGGAACCAGCCGATCGATCCTACAATACGATTGACCGTGACATCCGGGATATTCGCGCTCACGGGGGCAAGCTGCATCTTCACCGTATTGTAGCGGAAGCCGATCCAGAATTGCTGTGTTGCTCCAAAGCGGTAGATGAGATCCGCAGCCATCTGAGTGGCATTGCGAGTTGCCGTTTCACTTGCGCCGCGGCCATTGGCATCCTCATACGTTCCAAAGAATTCCAGGCCATCGTATTTGATGAAGGGATTGATCATGAATCGTCGAAATCTGAGTGGAGAACCCCGGGCCGAAACGGCCTTGCGTGAAGGTGTTATCTTCCGCGCTATTCGTCGGCGCAGTTACTGGTGCTAGCGTATTCGCCATCACGAGGCTGTAATGGGAACCTGCGCGGTCGCCTGCATCAAGCAGCGTGACGGAACCGTTTTGATTCTCGTAGAACGAACCGGTCAGTCGGAACGCGGAGATCGCTATTGATCTGCTTGTCATAGCCAAGTTTGGCGAGAAACGATGGGTCGTAGGCCACGGGCTTACCCGTTTCTGCATCGATCGAGCCCGATTCTTTAATTGCTGGGTTAAGCTCCCCATTGGTGATACCGACCATACCAAGCAAGCCATCGTTATGATAGTAGAACTCGGCGCCGGTTTCGGTTGCGAATTCGTCCATAATGTAGTTTTCGATGAATGGATTGTACATTCCGTTTCCAGCCATCGACGCGGCGGAAATGCTGCATCGCCATAATCGTCTTCAATGAATCCGGCCTGGATCGTGACGTACTTCATAATGTCATTGATTGCGTCGCTGTCTAAGAAAAGCATCTTATCGATCTGCAAGTATCCGTTCTTGACCCACGTATCCTCGTGGTGAACGGTCGCAAGATAGACGCGTTACATTGGTACGAATACCATCGGCGAGCTGGCCATCCAAATACATGTTGGCCCATCCGAGCTGGAATCCTGCCACCAAGCTTTGCAAGAATATTGGAAGAGTCATGCATGGTTCAGTGTAGTCTTTGTATTTGTGTAGTTCTGGTCCTTGAGGGTTTGCCAGTCGTCGGCGAATGCTCCACCGATGTGGATGTAGGTGCCTTTGAATGGGTAGTATCGGTCTTTCGGTCTCGAAGACGTTGACGCCGCGCTGATCGTTGGGGCGAAAGAATTGCATGCCGGATGTTGTATGCCGAGTCTGTTGCGCGTTTGCAAGCCCGGTAAGCATCGTGGGCGATGCGCCGAGGCATAGAAGAATGAGGGTTCTAATGGTCTGTTTCATAATGGTTTATTGTGGTTAGTTTGGGAAGGTGTTCTGTTAAATTCTTAGTGGTCTGGTCAACGTGTTGACTTACTTCACGAAGATCAAGGAGTAATTGAGTGTTAGCGCATCGCCAACTTTCATCGTGCCGAGCATGAAGGATGGCCGTTCGATGTTGAAGTCGGAGAGCTTCAGTGGTACGGTTCCTGCTCAGGAAATGGATCCGTCCGCATTCACGACCGCCGTGGTATTCAATGTTACTGCTTTGCTTACCCCGGCAATCGAAAGACTACCGAGCGCGGCGATCTGATATTTGTTTCCGCCCGAAGATGTGATCGTGGCCGATTTAAGTTGGAACGTAATGTTCTTGTTCTGGTCGGCTTTGAGCGCGTCATAAGCATTATCATTCATGCCGTCATGCTCGCTCTTTAAGTTGTGAACGGGTAGCGTAACATTCAGCGCATTAAGCCCGCTGAGTTGATTATCCGGCGTGAGCGTAAATTGCGCGTCGGTGGTGAACACCGTGGCCGTCATCGTCCAGTCATGCAGTGTGGATGTGCCATACAGCGTCATCGTTGCCGATTTGCTGCTGATCTTGTAAGCGGTTTGCGCGTGCAAAGATGGAACGATTATGCATGAGAGCAGCAATGAATAAATGACGAGGTTTTTGAGTCCATTTGATGGTGTGTTCATAATGTGTTTCATTTTTATTGTTGTTGTGTGTTATCTGATAAAAACCAGGTTATAGGACAGGGTCATGACATCGCCGGCTTTGATCACACCGAAGAGGATCGAAGGGCGTTCGACATTGTAATCTGACATTTTTACTTGTTCCGAACCGGTGAAGGTGATCGAGCCATCGTTAGCAACGTTGCCGGACATGCTCAGTACCACTTCCCGCGTTACGCCGGCCACCGTAAGATTACCGTGAGCCAGAACCGAAGAGTTATGGTTGTTGCCTGACTCGATACTCGCTGAAGAAAGCCTGAAAACAATGGTCGGATACCGATCGGCCTTTAGCGACTTGTATGCGTCGCTGTCCATCGCGGCTTGCTCTCCTTTTAAGTTGCGAACAGGGAGGCTGAAGGTAAGCGCCGTAATGCCGATCAGTTGTTTATCCTTGGTTACATCCATGCTCGCGTCCCCCAAAAGCCCGTGAGCGGTCATCGTCCAATCGTGCAGTGGCATCGTTCCGGATAAAGTCATCGCCACCTGTTTCGCGTCGCTCATTCGGTAAGCGGTTTGAGCTTCTCGAAACCGTGCTGGCGAGCTTTTTTTGAATTTAGGGATTGCGTTTCCAACTATTGCCTCTCCCATGAGTAAAAGGACGAAAACTCCGAGTGTCAGTTTTGTAGGTTGCATGTTCTTGCCTCGAATGATTTTACGCCACGGTTTAATGATGTTGCGTACTGTGACATCAATCATCAACTCCGATGATTTTTGTCATGGAACTCAGTCTTATTGGTCCTGCTGCCTTCGTTTGCCCACAATAGTTTCGACATACGAATGAAATGGCATTCCACTCCTGGTTTCACGGGGCGCGAAGAAGGAAATGCCTCGGTGTCTGTTTCCCGATAACCCAAACTGTGATAGAATGGCAGTAGGATGGCGCGAGGACTGAGCATCTTGAACTCAATAAATTTGCAGCCGTTGCTGTGGCAGTGATTCTCCGCTGCCTCGACCAAACGACGCCCAATTCCTTCCGATTGGTGTGAAGGCTCGACCGCGAACATTCCGAAATATCCTCGCTCACCCCGCGTCTCAATATAAACAGAAGCAAGAATTTGACCTGCGACCCCCTCAATAACCAGGAACTCCCCATTCCGCATCATTTGTGCGATAGCGTTCTCATCTGTGCGTGTGCCTTCCAGGAAAGTTTCGATCTCAAAAGCTGCGTTCACGACTCCCGCAATGGCAGGAA
The DNA here is from genome assembly GCA_963794025.1 of Ignavibacteriota bacterium. Classification (GTDB taxonomy): domain Bacteria; phylum Bacteroidota; class Ignavibacteria; order Palsa-1295; family Palsa-1295; genus PALSA-1295. Next base: position 1,054 of record CAWCCK010000034.1, on the reverse strand, counting down.
TATCTCCCGCAGTCGCAATACGAATGGAAGCAGAGGAATCCTTGGGTAGAAGTCTTGGTATTGTCATTCAGGTACAGATGATTTTATCATAGAATTCTTTTACGCTCTTATTTAGCTCTGTTGCGAAAACGATAAGTATCATCAACCAGGTTGACTTTTATCATTGGAATCTTTATTGAACAAGGCATAGGACGAAAAACGAATTCAAGACAACTGGAACAATTCCAGCTATTTTTTTGGAAGGGAAAGCGAGAATTTACACGGAGACAAACTCTACTTGGGAAATTTCACGCAATTTCGGAAGATTGAGAATCTTGATCTTGCCAAGCTTCATTGTGAGTATCTTCTCACGCTTGAATTGAGATAAAGCTCGCGAAGCGGTTTCCGGAGCAGTTCCAATCATTTTTGCTAATTCACTGGAGGAGAAGGGAATGATTGGAAAATCGAGCTTGGGATTCGTACGATCTGATTTTATCAAATGGACGAGGTGTTCCGCCAACCTCTCTCTCACGCTCCTCTGTCCTAACGAGACGATGCGTCCGCCGTCATTCTCGACTTCTCCACAGAGGAAATTAATGACGCTACGTGAGACATCGGTACTGGATTTCTGAAGATGCTCAAAGGATTCTTGTTCAATGCAGCAAACTTTTGAATCTTCCAGCGCAGTTGCCGATGTGGAATACGCAATATGAGAGAAAAACGCTGTGTATCCTATCAAATCCCCTGGATTAGCAATGCGGAGAATTGATTCCTCGCCTCGTGGTCCTTCTTTCGATATTTTAACTGATCCTTCAAGCACGCAATATAGTCCCTTCGGTCTTTGACCCTCCGAAAAAATAAATTGCCCTTTTTTATACTGCGTACTCGTTTTATCAACTTCGAGAAGCACAAGCTGATCCGGCTCGCATCCGGCGAAAATGTTATGCTCTCGAAGAGCACACGTCGCACACGCCGGTAATTGCTTCATTTCGATCTAACTAAGTTTTGGGTTCTTTTCGTTCATCCCATTCACATCCGCTTAATGATCTCATCTCCGAACTCGCTCGTCTTTACT
>CAWCCK010000033.1:0-159635 GCA_963794025.1 Ignavibacteriota bacterium | reverse complement strand
AATGACGCTTTATAAGTTTTATAATGATGTTTTATATGTTTTATAATGAAGTTTTATAGGTTTTATATTGATGTTTTTATAGGTTTTGTAATGACGCTTTATAGGTTTTATAATGACGTTTTATGGTTTTATAATGACGTTTTATTCATGATTTCATTGCACTTGTGCGCAGGTCTATTGGTGCGGCCCGATGCTGGGAGCCGTCACCGCCGCTCTTCTCTACGAGGGACTCTTTGCGAGCAACGCGTCCCTCGCCAAAGCGCGACACTTTCTCCTCTCCAGCAAGTACGCTTCCGGAGACTACCGGAAGGTTCCGGCGACGGCGGAAAACGTAGACGGAAAACGGACAGCTTGGAAAAGAGGATGAAAGAGAAGGAAAAGGAGGCACTCGCGGTTATAGAAATCGATGCTGTGTGAAGCTGTTGAAAAGTGGTTACCTTTGTCTTTTTTATTGCGGAATTGCGGTGGGGCCTTTAGCAGAACTCGAAAGAAGAGTAGCATTAGACTGAATGATAATTAATATTTTGAAAGTTTCGGCGATGGTCTGCGAAAGTATTGTTTTGACGAATAATTTTTACGTTTGATATTCATTGGTTTAAAATAAGTGTCAGAAATGACAAGCTTCTAGCCGACGCTCGAAATTGCACTAACTGCTACAAATTGCAGTCTTAGCTAAAAATGCTGTAAAATAGCCATACCAAACCGAGTCCAACAACACCGCTACTCCCTAATGTTGAGGACGTCGTTCACGTTACACATGGTATTTATAACCATGCTATTTATAGCCATGCTATTTATAGTCATGCTATTTATAGTCATGCCTTTTATAGCCATGCTATTTTTAGCGATGTGCCTATGTCGGTTACATGCTTCTTTCAAAGTGCCGATTTTTAACTGGTAGCATTTAATAGCCTGCTTATAGCCTTTATGTTTTTGGTACTGATCAAAAGTTAATCAAATGCTTAAGCACATGGTTCGCGGAATGGCCCATTAAAAATTGCATTATTAGTCGCATTCGAAGGATTTTGCGCAGTCAATGAAAGTATTGTGTGATAGATATTTATCTTTGATATCGATAGCTTTAATGTAGCGTTTTATAATTACGATTTTTAGCGGGTTGTGGGATTTAAATTTAGTGTAGTTACCAAACGTTTATGATCAAGACTTTCGTTTTAGTTGCCCGGTATTAATTTTTTTACGTCGCTCTTCTTCCGCGAGATGGAATCCGAGGGCGGCGAAGACCTCAGCTACTTCTGGCGCGGATGGTACCTCAACAACTGGCCGCTCGACGCTCGCCCTCACCGATGCACAATATGTTGACAAAGCCAATCCCGCCAAGGGCTTGCGCGTGACGGTCGCGAATCGCGGCCAGCTTGTGCTGCCGACAAACTAAGGAATCGACCATACTCATAACCCAATCTATTCCTTCGCACATCGCCACGAATTTTTCGGTTTCAATTATCATATCCTGCTTCCGCTTGGGGTGCATCAGTCTATCTCGTAGCAAGATTGCATTTCGAAATTCTTGCCATTCCCAGCATATAAAGTTGGGCGAATAAGATAGTTCGTAGGCGGTGATAAGACACTTAACCGCGAACTTGAAGGAGTCCGCCGACGACATTCTTCCTTCCATACGATTTTCGATAAAATCTTCCATTTTTTTCCGATCGTCTCGAAGAAGCCGATTTGCTGGTTCCTCAAAAATCAAGCACATTTGGAAAAACCAATAAACCTCAATTTTAATGTATGGGAAAATTGATCGAATAAGAGAGCGCGCAGTAGAATACAATCCCTCAAGATCCTTTGAACACACATATTCTTTCGACAATGCAAGTAGTCGATTTTGGTCTTGCGTAAGAATCTCGTGAGTAGCAATTAAATCTATCACATGCGCCGATAAGGCATTAATAGACTTAAGGAGTCCCGTGGCATCGGTATCCTTCAGTGGATTTTGTATGGAAATAGGCTTAATCAACATGCACTCGGAACGCCTAAGATTCGAGCCTCGTTCTCTAAATGAGATGACACTAAAAGGTACTATCGTTCTCGTAAGTATTACGGGTTACTCCTTAGCCCTATATCACCGAGAGAATTCTGATGATGAGCCGATGAGGGTATTAGATGAGATTCCTACATTTCTATCAACGGCAGGTGCAACGGCAGATGCTCATCGGCCGAATCTCCAGAACTATGAACCAAATGATTCGAATGGGAGTCTCATAATCTAAATTCGAACCAGAAATTTTAGTTCGTTCCCAATAGAACCGACCCGGAACGCATGGGATTCGAGGCTCGTGCGTTTAACAGATGTTTTTAAGGCATGAAAAACAAATTCCTTTTAATTGCTTCGGTTTTTGTACTCATTTCCGCAGCGGGGACGAATGCAAACGCGCAATGGGTGAAAACAAACGCTCAATTCGGAGCTCAAACCCTTATATCGTTCGGGACTGATATATTTGCTGGGGTCGCTGGCGACGGTGGAGGCGGAGGTGTATATGGCTCTTCAGATAGTGGCAAAACATGGGAACTTGGCGGAACACTTGCCACTGCCGTTTATGCCCTTGCGAAAATCGGGACGAATCTATTTGCAGGAACTTACGCTTATGGCGTTTTTCGTTCTACCGATAGCGGTGCAACATGGAAATCAGCAAGCACTGGCTTGCCAGATAAATGGGTCACATGTTTTGCAGTAAGCGGTACAAACCTTTTCGCTGGTGGCTCTGGCCCCACATGCCTAACCACGAATTACGGGGATAGTTGGACTCCACTAAACGACTCGGGTGGCGCATCGGGAGCTTCTGCGCTTGTGATTAGTGGCACGAATCTTTTTGCGGGGATGGGCGAAAGTGTTTTTCTTTCCACGGACAGCGGCAACAGCTGGATTTCACGCGATAGTGGTTTATTAGATAAACTTGTTTACGCTCTTGCCGCCGATGGTCCAATTCTATATGTTGGAACTGAAAATTATGGGGTTCTTCAATCGATTGACAGCGGGGGATCATGGACTCCATCAAGTAATGGTATGGGAAACTATTCGATTTTGACCATAAGTGTCGTCGGCACAAATCTTTACGCAGGTACTGAACAAGGTAAGATATTTATGTCAGCAGACAGCGGCAAAAATTGGACGCAGACACTCTCAACTACAACCAGCGACTTCAATGCATTTGCAATGTGTGGTGATTATCTCTACGCTGGCAACCTCGGGGAAATCTGGAGAACATTAATTCCGACGAGTGAAGTATCTATTCCGCAATCAATAATATCTAAACTTCAATCCTATCCCAATCCCTTCACCCAATCCACCACTATTCGCTTTACCTCGGCGGAGAGCGGCGTGGCGCGCGTTACGGTTGTGAACCTTCTTGGCGAAGAAGTTGCGCGGGTATTCGAGGGCGCGCTCACTTCCGGCGAGCACAGCTTTACATGGAGCAAGCCTGCCGGCTTGCCCTCCGGCATATACGAGTGCGTTGTGGAAATGAACGGGAGCACGCAGCAAGTGCCGGTGGTCGTTTCGCCATAAACATCCAACAAACGTTCGTGAACGACGTTGCTGCCCGCGTGGTTATTATCCTTGCGATGAATGCAACCCTACATATCGAACATGTGGACGAGTCCGTTATGCTGAGCCTGCGAGAGTTGGCCAGGGAGCAGCACGTCAGTATCGAAGAAGCGGCGCGACGAGCGCTCCGGCGGCTGAGTGCGCCCGATGCCAAACCCGCCGAGCAAAGCTCGCGTGTGCCTGATAAGAACGAGGTTCTTCGCGCACTCTTTGGCTCGTGGACTAAAGAGGAAGTGGAAGAATTCGAACGCAACACCGCTCCATTCCGGGAAATTGATCCCGATCTTTGGAAGTGAGTGCGGTAGCCATCGACACTAACACCTATAGCGCGCTAACGGGCGGAAATGCACGCATTGCTAACATTCTCCAGTCGAAGGAGCGTGTTGTTTTCCCTTTTATTGTGATCGGCGAATTACTTGCCGGTTTTCGATATGGAACTCAGGAGAAGAGAAATCGGGAGCAATTATTTCAATTGCTCGCTTCAAACAAATCCGAAATTATATACCCAGACGAGCAGACATTGGAATATTATGCCTCTATTTATGCCGAACTCCGAAAAAAGGAACCCTGATACCCACCAACGATATTTGGATTGCCGCCTTGGCACGACAGCATGATATGCCACTTTGTTCGCTCGATGCACACTTCGAGTTCGTGGAAGGTCTGCTAATTATGAAATAGAGTAGCGCAGGAAATTAATTTCCCAAAATTATTCTTCGGAAATCTCATCCCCTTATCTGCTGTTGAGGGTGTTTGTCATCCACTCCTCGATTCATGTCAAAACAAACAGCAGAAAAATCCGAGACCGCAACCACTGCCAGAAATGGCGCTTCTGTCATGTCCATGATCTCCAATTTTAAATCCGGAAACGCCCTGAATCGCACGGATTCGAAGGATTTCTGGACGCGCGTAGCAAAAACCATGCTCATCTCCCGCGCGCTCGACCGTATCGAGGAGCAGGAAATGGCGCCGAAAGGGCTTGTCACCTATCAATTTTCGGCTCGCGGACATGATCTCGCGCAAGCGATCTTAAGCGAGTGCATCACGCATCCGCACGATGGCGCAACCTGTTATTATCGTTCCCGCCCGTTCGTGCTTGGGCAGGGATTGACCGCCGAAGAAGCGTTTCGCGGTTCGCTCGCCCGCGCCGGCGGCATGACGGATGGCCGCGACATCGGAGTCGTCCATTTATTGCCAAAGCGCGAACGTGGAACTGTTCTTCCGGCATCCGGCGATGTCGGCGCGCAGTATTCGCCCGGCGCAGGATGGGCGCAGTCCATCGGCTATTATGCAAATGTTTTAAAGGATGAAAGTTACCGCAACGCGATCGCCGTCGCCTTGGCGGCGATGCCTCGACGGCAACGAATGGCTTTTGGGCTGCGCTGAATATCGCAACGACGCTGGAACTTCCGATGCTCTTTTTTATCGAAGATAACGGGTTCGGCATATCGGTTACCAGCGATCTTCAAACGCCGGGAAGGAATATCGCAAAAAATCTCGCGGCGTTCTCCAATCTGCAACTCTTCGAATGCAAAGGCTATGAGCCGGAAGACGCGGAAAAGAATATACGCGCAGCCGTGGAATATGTCCGCCAGTGGCAAGGCCCGGCGCTTATTCGCGTTGAAGTTCCAAGACTTTCCGGACATTCCTTCACCGATACGCAAAGCTATAAATCTCCGGAACTTCGCGCGCTGGAAGAATCCCGCGATCCGCTGCCGAAGTTGGAATCTTTTCTTACGAAAGATCTTATCTCGCAAAAAGATTGGGATTCCTTAGTTGAAACAGTCGAGCGCGATGTTCGCGCCGCCGCCGATCGCGCGCTTGCTGCGCCCGTGCCGGATACCGGCATTGTGCTAAAGCATGTGTTCGCCCAAGTGACCCAAGTGATGGAAGGGACGAAAGAAAGCGGCGTTCGCATGAACTTGCAGGATGCTGTGCGAAAAGTTCTCGAAGTGGAACTTGCTGCGACCCCCAAGCTCCTGATCTTCGGCGAAGATGTTGGCGCAAAAGGCGGCGTGCATGGCGCGACCGTCGATCTGCAAGTGAAATTTGGCGAGGCGCGGGTGTTCGATACCTCGCTCAGTGAAGAAGGCATTATCGGGCGCTCCGTCGGTATGGCAATGGCCGGCCTGAAACCGGTTCCCGAAATTCAGTTCCGTAAATACGCCGATCCCGCAACCGAGCAGATCAACGATTGCGGAACTATTCGCTGGCGCACCCTTTCGAAATTTACTGCGCCGGTCGTGGTAAGAATTCCCGTTGGCTTTGGAAAAAAGACGGGCGACCCGTGGCATTCCGTTTCCGGTGAAGCGGCGTTCGCGCATACCGTTGGCTGGCGCATTGCGTATCCATCGAATACGGAAGACGCCGTCGGCCTTTTGCGATCTGCGTTGCGTGGCGAAGACCCCACATTCTTTTTCGAACACCGCGCCTTGCTCGATACCCCTCAAGCCCGCGCAAATTATCCCGGCGATGAATTTATACTTCCCTTTGGCAAGGCGCGTGTTCATCGGGAAGGAAATGCTGCAACGATTGTCACATGGGGTGCAATGGTTGACCGAGCAACGCAAGCAACAGAGGGGATGGATGTAGAAATTCTCGATCTTCGAACAATAATTCCCTGGGATAAAGAAGCTGTTCTGCGATCCGTGAAGAAAACGAACCGTGTGCTCGTGCTGCATGAAGATAGCTGGACATGCGGCTTGGGCGGCGAAATTGCCGCGACGATCTCGCAGAACGCATTTCAGTTCCTCGATGCGCCCGTCGAACGCCTTGCGGTTCCCGACTGCCCGGTTCCCTACAATACAACGCTGATGGACGCCGTCGTTCCGACGGTTGCAGGCATTCGCGCAGCGATCGAAGCGTTGCTTCGCTATTAACGTTGAGCCATTTCCGCCAACAATGGAAAGGATTGAGAACCGCTGAAAAATTTGCGGCCTTAGCGCTTTTCGTTGCAATTATTTTCGAGTTAACCGATTGGGCCACATTCCCTTTCAGCGGTTACGATAGCTTCTCCCACATTTTTTGGATTGACGAGTGGCATAGAATGTGGCAAGTGGGAATCTATTATCCGCGCTGGCTACCGGATTCGTTCCATCGCTTTGGCGCGCCATCGTTTTATTATTATCCTCCGTTTACGTTTTTTCTTTCGAGCGCACTTTATTTTTTAGTTCCAAATGCAAGCCCGGAAATTATAGGAAAAATACTTGGGATTCTTGCATTCGGGTTCTCTGCGTTGAGTATGTGGCTCTATCTTCGATGGCGCTTCTCGACAAAATCTAATGTGGGAATTCTTTTCGCTGCGCTTCTCTATGCGTTCGCTCCCTATCGTATTTTTAATTACTCGATACGCGGCGCGTTGCCGGAGCATATCGCCTTTTGCTTTGTGCCGCTCGTGTTTTGGGGAACGGATATTATCCTCCAACATCGAAAACCGCAAGGCGTTTTCCGTGGCGTTGTGCTCCTTGTGCTTTCGCTCTCGCTTCTTATTCTTACCAACATGCCCGCAGCAGCCGTCGCGGGAATGGGACTTTTTCTCTACGTCATCTTTCAAAAAGGACAAGGACGACAAAGAGGATTACAAGGGCTTCTCGTGGGAACGATCGCTTCGCTATTGCTAACGGCATTTTATGTACTGCCTGTTGCAACGATGTTCAACCATGTGCAGTTGGAACGATTGTGGCGTCCAGTTCCCCTTGTTCAAAGTTCGCCGTTCCTTGCTATTTTTACCGGTCAGGCGATTACGATCAATAGTTACACGTTCGTCATGCTGGTTGGTGCGTGCATGTTGCTCATCGCATGGTTTCGCAGCAGGAACGCTATTCAACCGCTCTTTTGGATTGTCGTTTTTATCATTGCAGCGCAGTTCCCGCTTCTTACACAATATCTTTATCGTTATATTCCCCCGTTCACTATTGTGCAGCTTGCGTCGCGTTTTTCGATCCTGTTACTTATCGTTATCGCCATTGCATGGCCGGAAGAGACGAAGAAGAACGATGCAGCGAATCGAGTTCCCATTGCTTCGATCATCGTGATGTTTTGGTCAGTGAGTACGATCGTGCTCGTTGGACTTCAATTAGCGAACGTTCACGTTCACAAGCATGGCCCGCTGCCGATCGGCGAAGCGCCGGAATATGCAACCCGGTGGGCCAAGCCCTATTATGTGTGGGGTGATTCGCTATCGGCGCCATTTGTGAACGATTCCCAAACTATCGTTTGGCCTGCACAGGATAGCGTAGCTCTTATTGCTTCGATCCACAAACCGTATTCCGATACCATAGAATATTTTGCTCACGCTCCATCACAAGCGTTACTTCGCCGCTCGTATTGGCCGTCTTGGAAAGCTACGATCGATGGAACTCCAACCGTCACTGCGCCGGATACGCTCGGAAGACTCACGCTCACAGTTCCCGAAGGAAAACATCGGCTTATTCTGTGGTTGGAAACATCGACGGCAGCAAGCATAGGCTCATGGATAAGCCTTTGTACTTTATTTCTACTGATCGTTAGTTGGATATTCGTTCCTACATTTAGAAAATCCAAATCCTATAAATCATCAGCGTGATCCCGATTCGCTTAATACTTCCCGCGCGATCACGATCTTCTGAATGTGTTCGGTTCCCTCGTAGATCTGCAAACCTTTGATGTCGCGGTAATAACGTTCGACGGGATATTCATTCGAATAACCGCGCCCGCCATGTAATAGTACGGCATCCGAAGCGGCTTTACATGCAGCGTTCGTGGCAAAGTATTTCGCTACGCTTGTTTCAAGTTTTCCCCCCGCCTTTCCAAGGCGGGGGTCAGGGGGTGGTTGGTCTTTCATCCACGCTGCGCGATAGACGAGCAAGCGCGACGCATCGAGCGTGGCTTTCATTTCCGCGATCGTCGCTTGTATCATTTCGAAATCTCCGATGCGCTTGCCGAATTGTTTTCGTTCCCTCGCAAAATTCACGCACGCATCCAGAGCACGCCTGATGCACACCGAGCGCGCCTGCCGCAACGCCCAGCCGTCCATGATCGAGCGCGGACATTGCCACTTTAAATCCCACCCCTTCGCCGCCAAGAACGAGATCCTCACTTACTAATGTATCCCGGAACACTATGCTTGCATGGTCGCTGGCACGGTGACCGAGTTCCTGACCCGGCATCCGCATTCGCTCGATCTCTGGGTGATTCAGTCGCACAATAAATGCAGTTATTTGCTCATGCGGTTTTTTGTCGGTTAGGGAATCAAGTTTTGCGAAGACGATTGCGACGCGCGCGATATTGCCATTCGTGATCCAAATCTTTTTGCCGTTCAATCGATACCCACCCTGGGTTTTCCTCGCAGTGGTTTGAATACTTGCGGCATCACTGCCGGCTTCGGGTTCCGTGAGCGCGTAGCAACCGATCGCTTCGCCGCGAGCCATTGCCGGTACATAAATTTCCTTTTGCTCTGGAGTTCCCCATTGATAGATGCATTGCATGACCAGTGAAGAATGCACCGTCATAAATCCGCGCACGCTGGAACACGCGCGACCCAATTCTTCATACACCAGCGCGAGCGAAACGTGATCCATCTCGCTTCCACCGAGCGATGTGGGAATCGTTCCACCGAGCAGGCCGAGCGCAGCCATTTCGCCTACGAGCGCAAGCGGCATATCGCCGGATTCATCCATCTCCCGCGCAATGGGCGCAACGCGCTGCTGCGCGAAATTTCGCGCGATGGTTTGCCAATGTGTTTGCCGATCCGTTAATCTAAAATCCATACTACTTACGCCCAAAACCCAGGGTTCCGTTTCACTGCACCCTGGGCTAAAAACCGGTCAATAGCCCAGGGTGGAATGAAATGGACCCTGGGAGGGACGTGTATTTTATCGAATTACTCATTCGCCACCGCAATCCCTTCGATCTCGATCAGTGCATCGTCCTCGAAGAGCGCTGATACTTCCACGAGCGACATCGCCGGGAAATACTTCCCGAAATAATTCCGATACACCACGCCGATCTCCTTCAAATGTTTTTGATACAGTTGCTTATCTTTCACGAAAATGAGCAGCTTAACAATATCCGTCATTTCTGCGCTCGATGCACGAAGCGTTTCCTGCAAATTATTCAGCGCCTGATCGAATTGCTTCACCATGTCGCCCGCATGAACGACCGCGCCCTGCTGATCCATTGCGATCTGGCCGGCGAGATAGATCGTCCGCTTGCCATCAGACATGATACCATGCGAATAACCCGTTGGCACTGCGAGTGTTTTTGGATTGATGATTTTATTCACGATCCCGAAAACGCATTTTGCGCCACTTGCGTGGGAACTGTGGATTGCTTCGAAAGCACAAGAGTTCCGCCGATGAAATCGTGCAGCGCTTGTTTCTTCGAGGTAAATGCAGCCATGATGAATCCGATCATGAAGATTATAGTTGAAAGCATTTTTGCGAAATAACGTCCCGTTGCGCGGCCAAAATTGATGCGCCGGCCATCGAGATCGGTTACGCGAAGGCCCAGCGCCATCTTGCCGAGCGTGCCCTGTTGTTTCGAGCTTTCCATGAATGCATGGTAGAGCCATGCGACGACCAAATAGATCATCCACAAGCTCATGATTCCACCGGCGAATCCGTTGTGATCGGCGTAGGTGTTATAGTTCCATCCATGCGTGGTGCGCGTCGTGTAGGTCTCGGACCACATCCCGACGCCAAAAATGAACATGGGAATGCTGATGACTGCGCCGAGGATCAGCCAATCTAAAACGAAGGCGATAAACCGCCGCCAAAAACCCGCGTATCGAACAGCCGCATTCTCCACCATCGTAACGGGCGTGGCACCAACAGGACTCATTGTGTATTCCATAAGATATAATGATTAAAAGTGATGCAATGCAACAAAAATACGAAAAAATCATCCTACTTCTCTATAATGGAACGAATGGGCTTCGAAAAGTGCTTTTTTAATAGCTATGCTAACCGTGACATTCGTTAAACCGCTTAAGGATTATGCGCTTCAACTCCGTTTCAGCAACGGGGTCGAAGGGATCGCCGATCTTTCAGAAATCACGCGTGATGGAGTGTTCGAAAACTGGAACAATCCAGAATTTTTTCGTTCCGTAACGATCGATTCCAAACGGGGTACGCTCGAATGGCCTGGGGAAATTGATCTCGACCCCTACGTTCTTTACGCTCGCGCCACGGGAATTCCGATTCAACAAGTACTCGCCTCTGTATAATGCCAGAAGTCAGTCGTTTTTTTGGTGTTGTCGTTTATATGTATTACGATGACCATGCTCCTCCGCATTTTCATGCGGAGTATGCAGGCGAAGAAGTTCTCATCCGCATCAACGATCTTTCCGTAATTCGTGGGAAGGTTCATCCTCGCGCTTTGGGATTTATCATGGAATGGGCTGCGCTCCATAAAAGCGAATTGTTGCGAGCCTGGGACGAAGCAAGCCATCGCCAAAAGCCCGGTAAAATTAGTCCACTATAAAAAATTTATCTCCCCTCGAATTTCGCTTCCCGCTTATCTGCGAAGGCTGCGTGGAACTCCCGATGATCGCGGGTTTGCATCATGAGCGCCTGCGCGGTCGCTTCCTGCTCGATGGCGGATGCGATGTCCATGTTCCATTCGTTATTCAAAAGCCGCTTGGTAAGGCCAAGCGCGAGGCTTGCGCTCTTCGCAAGACGCTCCGCAAGCGCGAGGGATTCTTTCTCTAAATCTGCAATAGGAACTACTTTATTTGCCAATCCAATTTTTTCTGCTTGTTCGGATGTGATGGTATCGCCGAGCATCAGCAGTTCCGTTGCGCGGGCGAGGCCGATAACTTTCGGCAGCAAAAATACCGCGCCCATATCCGCAGCCGTCAGCCCGACTTTTTGAAAAAGGAACGCGATCTTCGCTTCTTTCGCAAAAATGCGGAAATCGCTGGCAAGCGCGATGACGGCTCCCGCTCCAGCGGCAATGCCATTCACGGCTGCGATGATCGGTTTTTCAAGCTGACGCATATTCACAATTAGCTCGCCGGACATGCGCGTGAATTCCAACAACCCTTTGGTGTCGCGTTTTATTAGTTCCCCGATAATTTCATGCACATCGCCGCCGGAGCAGAAGCCGCGACCGTTGCCTTCGAGCACGATGACTTTCACCGCATCGTCCGTTCGCATACGATAAAAAAGATCGGTGAGATCGCGATACACTTTGAACGTAAGCGAGTTCAGCGTCTCAGGCCGCGCAAATTTTACGCGAGCAATGCCGTTTTGAGTGGAATAATGAAAAGAGTCCATAGAGTGAATGAGTAACGAGTAGTGAGTAACGAGGAACGGGTGATAGTGATTCTTTGGATATTCATAAAAAAGAAGTTAACGTCATTGCGAGGAGAATCGAATGACCGGAGGGAGTTCGATTCGACGAAGCAATCCGCTGAGATTCAACTGAATCTGGAGGGATTGCTTCGTCGAGCATCAAGTGGCTGTCGCTGCTTGATGCTCTTCTCGCAATGACGTTCTGAAACGGACTTACACTTAACATAGAATTAAGAATTGAGAGTCATGCGTCGTGTGTTAGGCATGTTTTCCGCAAATTATACTCTTAGGGAATCTCTGATTAAGTCTGGATCCCCGCGTTCGCGGGGATGACATGGATAAAGAATCATGGCGCGAAGCGCCCAAAACGACACAATCCTGTCATTCCCGCGAAGGCGGGAATCCATGCTTGAGATTTAATCAGAATTTCGTTAATTCTTACTCTTAATTCGTCATTCTTAATTCTTAATTCTTAATTCTTAATTCTTAATTCTTAATTCTTAATTCTTAATTCTCAGATGCAACTTCCAGAACGTATTTCTCGGCTTGAAGAACTGGCGCATAATCTGTGGTGGAGCTGGTCGCCGGAATCACGCGCGCTGTTCCGATCGATCTCGGTGCGACTGTGGCGCTCGACGGATCATAATCCCGTTAAGATGCTCAACCTTGTCACGCCCGACCGGATGGACGTCCTCGCTGCCGACGCCGATTTTCTAAAACAATACGATGACGTGCTGGTGCTGTTCGACGATGCGCTGTGTGCCGTGTGCGACGTATCGGGAAATCCGACGGTGCAAGCGAACGTCTGTACCTCGAACATCGCATATTTTTCAGCAGAGTATGGATTGCATAGCAGCCTCAGAATTTATTCCGGCGGATTGGGAATTCTTTCCGGCGATCAGGCAAAAACCGCGAGCGACATCGGCCTGAATTTCACGGCACTCGGTTTTATGTATCCGAGAGGATATTTCCAGCAGCGCATTGCGCCTGATGGCGAACAACTTGCGGATTACCCCGAGATCGACATGGCGAATGTCGCGATCGATCGCACCTTAGATGCGAACGGTGAACCGCTCATTATTTCGATCCCCATGCAGCGGCCCGATGACTTGCTACATCTTCAAGTATGGCTCGTGCGGTGTGGGCGCGTAAAAATTTATCTGATGGATTCCAATATCGATCAGAACGATCCCGAAAACCGCGACATCACCATGCGTCTCTATGGCGGCGACCACGAATACCGTTTGCGTCAGGAGATCGCGCTTGGCATTGGAAGCATACACGTTCTGCGCGCATTAGGCATTCAGCCGGACGTGTATCACGCGAACGAGGGACATGTCGCGTTCCTGTTCGTGGAACGATTACGCGAAGCCATCAAAGCCGGAAAGACGCTCAATGAAGCATTAGAGTTCGTTCGCCATTCCTCTATCTTTACCACACACACGCCGGTTCCCGCGGGAACCGATTCATTCGACATCGATCTTATTTCCCGATATTTCTGGCATTATTGGCCCGATCTCGGCATGACCAAAGAGCAATTTTTCGCGCTCGGCGAACATCAGGGAATGTTTAATATGACCGCGCTTGCGATGAATCTCTCTGCGCACCGCAATGCCGTCAGTAAAAAACACCGCGAAGTAACCGCCGCGATGTGGCCGGAATATCTGGGCAAGGATGAAGGCGGAAGGATGAAGGATGAAGGAGAGAAAGACAAACCTTCCTCCCTCGCTCCTTATGCTTCATCATTGACATCCGTTACAAACGGCGTTCACGTTCGCACGTGGCTGGCACCGGAAATGGAAGCGCTGTTCGTGAAGGAACTGGGAACCGATTGGGCCAGTCATCTCGATGATGAGCACTATTGGGAACGCGTCCGCGAGATACCGGACGAAACCCTGTGGCACACGCGGCATCGCATGAAGGCAAGCCTCTTCAGCATTATTTCCGATCGCGTAAGAAGAAAATGGCTGACCGGCGATCATGATTTTTCTCAGGCCGGCGAAAGCGTTATCGCCGAAGGCGTTCTGCTCGATCCCAGTATTTTCACCATTGGTTTTGCGCGCCGTTTTGCTACCTACAAACGCGCCACGCTTATCTTTAACGATCTCGATCGCATCAAACGCATTGTGAACGATCCCGTGCGTCCCGTGCAAATTATTTTTAGCGGCAAAGCGCATCCTGCGGATGAAGGCGGCAAGCAGCTTATCAAAGAAATCTGGCATCACGCGCTCGACCCTGCGTTTGGCGGACGCATTGCATTCATCGAAAATTACGGAATGCACTCCGCGAAATATCTCGTGCGCGGCTGCGACCTTTGGATGAACAATCCCAAAGCCCCGCTCGAAGCTTCGGGAACCAGCGGTATGAAAGCTGCCATTAACGGTCTCCCAAATTTTTCTGTTCTTGATGGTTGGTGGATGGAAGGAATTAAGAATGACGAATTACGAATGACGAATGAGGAAAAGGACAATAATTCACAAGATTCATCGAATGATCCTAATTCCTCCATTCGTAATTCGTCATTCGTAATTCCTAATTGTAATGGTTGGGGTTTTGAAGGCGGGAACGAAGGTCCGCAGGAAGATCAGGATAAATACGACGCCAACCGCATGTACGATATGCTCGAGCGCGAGATCATCCCGCTCTTTTATGACCAAACGCTCGATGGCGTGCCGCATAACTGGCTGCGCGTGGTGAAGGAATCTATTGCCACCATCCTCCCGCGCTTTTCTTCGGAACGCATGATGCGCGAATATGCAGAGAAAATGTATAGCCCGGCTACGTCAATTAAGAAGTAAGAATTAAAAATTAAGAATTTGGGGATCGGCGCTGGTCGGTGCCACGTAGGTTCGCGCCACGTAGGTTCGCGCCGCGTAGGTTCGCGCCGCGTAGGTTCGCGCCGCGTAGGTTCGCGCCGCGTAGGTTCGCGCCGCGTAGGTTCGCGCCGCGTAAGTCGGTGCTTCCAGCCCGACCTCCCTGACACCAATTCGCTCAAAAGGAGCGCTTTTTGAATGATTGAAAAGATTCTGGCCAAAAAACAGAGAATTGTTGTAACCTTTTGGCTTTTCGCTGGTCTTCTTTACGGAGCGGAGTAATCTGCTCATGCACTGCGTGCTACCTATTCATCTCAATTTCTTATGCTTATGAAAAATCATCTACTCTTTCGTGGGATTGTTTTCTTCGCTGCAATGTCACTTATTTACGGTTGCACCAAGACGACAGAAGTCGCGTCCGTAAGTACGGGTCAGATCGTTGGCTCCGTGCAACTTCAGGAGTTGGATTGCTCGTTCTCAGCATCTTCGGCGGGCGTGAACGTTCAAATTTTGGGAACGACGTTTGCGACCGTCACCGATAGCGCGGGCGCTTTTGTCTTCGATAACCTCCCGGCTGGTTATTACTCTATTAGCTTTTCAAAAACAGGATTTACAAAGTATGTTTTAAGTCCGGTGGAATTCGTGGGTGCGGGAACATTGCATAACGTCTATGCTGGCCTTGACAGAATAAACAACTGGAAAACGACTGTCAACCCTCCCACAATAACCAAAGATTTCAGCGATCCACCAGACACCAACTTCGTCATGAGCTTCGCTTCCAATCCACCTGTGATATTGGACTCTTCCGGAAATAATGCCGGTACTGGGGCCATCTATTGCTTCATTGGGAAAAGTCCAAATATTAATTATCAAGATTCGAGCACATACATTGCTTGGACTGAATCTAACTATTTGCCTGAGATCAAAATCAATACTACGCGAGCCAAGGATGGTGATACCATTTACATGGTCGCTTATCCAGCGCAGACGTATTGTTACGGTGGTTATTTTAATTACAGCTACTACTCCGGCGATACATTAAAGACCCAATTCTGCGGCTTCGGCCCACCCTCAAATGTGATTAAGCTAGTCCTGCCGTAATACTTCTTACTTCTTAACTAAGGGAACCCGTTGCACGCTGCCATTCTCTTGCACGATGCACTCGTACATTCCCGGCGGCAAGTTAGCGGCATCCCACAGGAACGAATGCTCGCCCGCGCTCAGCTCGCCGGAAAAGACGCGCGCAACTTCGGTTCCCAAGATATTCACCACGCTCACGGTCGCCACGCCGCTTTCGGGAGTGGTGAAATTGATGCTGGTGGACGAAGTGAAGGGGTTGGGGTAGGTGGTGAGGGAATTTTCGATCGAGGTGCCGGGCGAAACAGCGCTTGTTTTGAAATCGGAAAGTGCGCGACGATACACTCCACTGTCGGGAACGGCGAAGAGATTTGACCCCATCACAGAGAGAGCATAGGCTGTTCGGAAAAACGGCAATCCAGAATTTTCTGCATTCCAGCTTGTACCGTTGTTAGTCGAGAGAAAAACACCACTATCCGTTGCTGCAAATATATTTATTCCACTTACTGCCATGGCATAGATATAATTTTTCGATAATCCGACGCTCGTTGCCGTCCATCCTGTATCCGAGTCCGATAAGAGAAAAATGCCTTTCCCTTCCGTGCCGGCAAAAAGAGTGGAACCACTCACCACAAAGCATTGCACTGGGGAACCTATCTCAAAATTGGTTTGAGTCCAGCTTGTCCCATTGTTACTCGATACAAAAACTCCTCCGTAAGTCCCTGCAAAAATATTCGTATCCATTAAGCCGAATGAAAGAACGGGTGTATCTATCAAACCGATATTGGCTTCCGTCCAACTGGTACCGCTATCGCCGGAAAGAAAAACACCTCCAGGACTAACGGCACTAAAGCCGTAAGTGCCAGCAAGGATATTCGTGCCACTAACAACGAGGGCGGCAATTTCGGGATCTTCCGAAAAGCGTCCTGTTCGAATCCAGCTCTTTCCGCTATCGGAAGATTTAAAAACGCCATATTCATTAATTCCAGCAAAGAGATTTGTGCCACTCACCACAAGAGCGTTACCACCATAGTATGATGTCAGGCCTGCTGAGCTCCAACTCGTACCACTGTCAATAGATAGAAAAATACCGTGGAGCGCAGTCCAAGCAAAGAGATTTAAACCACTTGATACTATGGTCTCCACTTGGTCGCTATCCAAGCCTGCCATCACCCATTGCGCTCTCGCATCTGGCAAAGCTCCAAAAGCTATCGTAAAAACCATAGCAATAAGAATAAGTTTGTGTTTCATGGTAGATTTTTATATGAAAAGCATGGGAGTATCAAACCCCCTTTAGTTAAAACGCACCGGGTCGCTCGGGTTACAAAAAAATCTTTGGTTTGCGTGAGATTTTTTTGATACAACCTCGAAATGAGCTCAAAAACGCCTTTACCAAAACGTAGGGGTTAATGGCATTAACCCGATGGACCTGGAATAGGAATGGGCAAAGGCCATGTGCCCCTACCATCGTTACACGCTTCTCCACCATTACTCCCGGAAATAGGTGCCTAAAGTAGCACTTTAACAACAAATTTTATCTCCTTTGTTTTCATGTTGTTATAGTTAAAATTCAGGTTTTATTTTATACTTTTTGAACTTTGTGTGTTAAAATATGCGTTGTATAGGGTGTAAGAGAGATAAATGCAACAAAAAAGCAAGAAATTAAAAGCCAAAAAGGAAAAAGACCTAAAAATCATGGTCGATTCCTTTATGCGCTCACGGACGAGCGATCCTACCTTCGATCTTCGCAGGGATTACCTCGGTCTTTTCGACCGGCGTCGCTCTTCGGCTGGTACGAAAGAGGAGTGCGAGGAATAACCCATCTAAGTTTTTCATTCAACTATTAATCTATCAACACCATGACACATCAACCAAACTTCGCAACACCGCGCATGGCACGGATTCCAAGCGCAGATAATACACGCATCGCTGCCGATGCTCCTCGCGCGTACAGTCTCGACGAATATCTCGACCATCTCTGCCAGATCGAAGACGAACGCTTCGTGGACGAACACGCTTCATCGACGATCCTGATTTCGCCGATGGATTTGGACTTGCCCATCAACTCGCTCACCGAAGACGATCTCCGGTTCCTGCGGGATTTTATTTTAAGTTCCGCGATGTATGTCGAGCAGTTGGAAGCATTCCTTTGCGACTCGTCGGACGATTTCTGGGAAGCGCGCGAGCAAGCGTACCGCATCATCACGGCGCTGCTTATCCGGCATTACGAATATGAACTGGAGGGATAGTCTGAACCGGGATGACGCAGAAAAGAAAAGATGACGCGGAGGGATTCAAAAATCTATCCGCGTCATCCCTCCCAAAACATCCGCGTAATCCAGAGCCTGCCCTGAGCTTGCCGAAGGGTTCGGACCCCCTTCACCACGAACAAAATGTACCACTTCACCAACCCCGACGCTTTCCGTCGTATTTTTGTGATACGGCAATTCTATGCTAAGATGGAGTGTTGGTTTTGTGAGCAAAATGAAATCACAAGTTAAATCGAAACAACGAGCGGCCGACCACGGCGAGGGACAGGAAATAGCCGGGGACATGCGTCAGCGATTAAAAATTCGTAAATCGTGCTTCCGCTCGTGTAATGTTGTATTTTAGTACAGCGTTTGATGGGCACCTACTTTAAATTAATCAAAAATGGCATATCTCGAATTCACCGGAAAGCGATTCGTTCAGAATTATCACCTCACCGTCCCGCACCGGAAGCTCGAGATCGATAAAAAGAAGAGCCTTACCGATAAGCCCGGACTCGAAGATAACATTATCGTTCACGGCGATAATTTGGAAGCTCTGAAATCCCTCATGCCGCATTTTGCCGGAAAGGTCAAGTGCATTTATATCGATCCGCCGTATAATACCGGCAATGAAGGATGGGTTTATAACGACAATGTAAAGTATCCAGATGGAAGAGACTGGTTTGGAAAACCGGTCGAAACACAAGACGCTAACCGACATGATAAATGGCTGTGCATGATGACACCACGATTGAAATTGTTGAGAGAGCTAATGTCCGAAGACGGGGTGATTTTTATTTCGATTGATGACAACGAGAATCATCGTTTAAGAATGCTCATGGATGATATTTTTGGAGAGAATCAGTTTGTTGCGGAATTAATTGTACAATCTAATCCTAAAGGGCGCGTTCTCCAGCCAAATTTTGCTACTTCGCATGAGTATGTGCTATGTTACTCGTTAACTGAAAATGACCATGCTTTTGCAATTGAAAAATCCGAAGAGCAAATAGAGAAGGAATATCCAGAAATAGATGAAAAAGGACGTTACCGCTGGTTAGAATTGAGAAATACCCATCGTGAGTTTAATCCACAGAATAGAAAAAACTTATGGTATCCTATTTTTGCTGATATTAAAACAGGTGAAGTAACACTATCTAAAAATAAAGGATCTAAAGAAGTTTGGCCACTGTTTGAAGATCAATCTGAAGGTGTATGGACATGGGGCAAGGAAAAAGTGGGTAAACACATAGATCAGCTTAAAGCTTGGCAAACCGGAGCGGATTGGAAGATATTCCGAAAAGCCCGCGTGGGCAAGAAAAAACTTAAATCATTATTGATAGACCCTTCGTTCGCAACTGAGAAAGGAATGCTATCAATTGAAGCGATATTCGGCGGTAGACCATTTCAAAATCCCAAATCGCCATACCTTCTTGCAACACTCTTCGAAGCTGCTACGGAACCTGGCGATCTCGTTCTTGATTCATTCGCCGGTTCGGGCACTACTGCACAAGCTGTTCTTGCACTAAATAAAGATGGTGGGAACCGGAAGTTCATTCTCGTTCAGTGCGACGAAATTAATTCCGCAACAGGAAAACAGATTGATATTTCAGATAAAATCACAGCCGAGCGTGTGCGGCGTGTAATTAAAGGCGTAAAGACAGCGAAAGATGAGAACCTGAAAAAGGGACTTGGTGGCAGCTTCACGTATTACGAGCTTGGGGAAGCATTCGATGAGGAAAAATTCCTGAGCGGGAAAAACTTGCCGAGCTATAAGGACATGGCTGGCTTCGTATGGAGCACACTCACGGGTGCGAGCATTGACGAGAAAAAGATAAAAGAGAAGAAGCAATACATTGGCGAGACAGATAAATTCGAAGTCTATCTTATTTATGAGCCGGACTTAGAACGGCTGAAAAAAGATGTTGCTCTTACATTCGACTGGTTGAAGAAGCTGCCGGAATGGAATGGCACTAAGAAACGCCTCGTTTTTGCTCCGGTGAAATGGATGTCGAGCGACGTTCTTCATCCGTTCGGCGTTGAGTATGTACAATTACCGTATGAGATTTATCGTCGTATAGAACCCAAGTGAACTTCGAGCCAAAAGAATATCAGGTAATCACACTCGATATTGTCGAGCGGTATCTTGACGCCATTCGGGATGTTCGAATAGCCATGCCGGATATTGCTTCTGCGAGCGACGAAGCCTGGAAGCGCGTCAAGAAATTTCCCGCGTACATTCCATTCCGTAATGCCATTGGCAAGGATGTTCCGTTCTTTTGCCTTCGGGTTCCCACCGGCGGCGGGAAAACGTACCTTGCCGTTCGGACGATCGATCTCGTTCAATCCAAGCTTTTGCGGAAGCAAACGGGTCTTGTTGTTTGGTTTGTGCCTTCGGTACAAATTTACCGTCAAACATTAAAAAACCTTCGGACGAAGGATCACGAATACCGTCTGGCCTTAGACCGCGCGAGCGGCAAACGGACGATCATTGTCGAGAAAGACGATCCGATTCAACGCTCGGACATAGAGGGTAATCTCGTCGTGCTTGTGATGAAGGTACAAGGGATGGCTCGCAAAACGGAGTCCGAACTTCGTGCTCATAGAAGCGGCAGCTTCACTCAATTTTTGCCAGCCGAGGACGATCTTCCGGCGCATGCAAAGTTGCTTGCGGAAGTTCCAAACTTAGAAACGCAGAAGGGAATGTGGGGTAGCCTCATCGTTCCTTCACTTGCTAACGTAATTCGGCTTTGTCAGCCACCAATTATATTCGACGAGAGTCACCGCGCGAAGAGCGGCCTCCGGCGAGAAATGCTCGAAAATCTCAACCCATCGTGCATGATCGAGCTTTCAGCGACCCCAGAAAAAAGCAATAAGCTTGTTGATATTGGGGGGCTGGATCTCAAGAAAGTGCACATGATTAAGCTACCAATTCAGGTGCATCAGGTTTCCGAGGATGGGCACACCGATAGATACGAGGCGCTTCGTCTTGGGATGAAACGGCTTGCTGAGTTGAAAGATTTTTCTATTGAACATCAGGGACTTACGAAAGAGTATATTCGGCCTATTTGCCTTATTTCCGCAGAAAGTTCCGGTGAAAAGAAAGCGGGTTTAATTCATGTGGAGGAGGTTAAAACCTGGCTAAAGGCGAACGGTGTACCGGAAGAAGAAATAGCTATTAAGACCGGACCGAAAGATGAACTTAAGGCCGTCGATGAAGTTGGAGGACTAATGTCCGACCGCTCAACGATTCGTTATATTATTACAGTACGTGCGCTTCAGGAGGGATGGGACTGCTCGTTTGCGTATGTGCTTGTTAATCTCAATAATCCGAAAACACAGACGGGTATCACACAACTCGCCGGTCGTGTAATGCGCCAGCCATTTGGCAGGCTCTCGCCAATTCCGGCACTCAATGAGTGCTATGTCTATTCTCGTAAATCTAACGCTCTATTCGATCAACTTATTAAGGATTTGCAGAAGGAAGGTCTTGAAGAAATCGCGCAAGATATTCGCTTTACATCCGGGGATGAAGAGAGCGTGAATAGCAATACCTATCATTGGCGGAAAGGAATAGAGAATGCTGCAAAGCATCTTTTCCTACCCGTTTTTGCCGTTTCGAATGGCGATGGTTCGTTTCGCCGTCTGGATTATGAGCAAGACCTAGCTTGCCGCATCGATCGGGAGCAGGCCGATCTCGATCCGTTTTTTGAGCAATACAATCCATCTGAAAAATCCAGTAGGGATATAGAAGTTGCTTATGATTTGACACCAACAGGAGTTGAACGAACTACTGTTTCCTACTTAGAAAATACAGCGCATGAACCGGAACCGCTCCACGTTGCTAAGGATCTAATGGATCTTATTCCGAATCCCTGGGTAGCTTATGACATCGCAAATCTTGTGCTCAATCGTTTGAAAAAGAAATTTGGCCCGGAGATAATTACGAACGATCTTTATTCCTGGTCAGCATTCTTGCGCACTTGCCTTACGTTGGCAAAAGACGATCTCGCCGAGGCGGTATTTCACAAGATGATGGATTCTGGTGAACTAAAGTTTGTGGTTATTACCGACCAATGGGGTGAGCGAACGGATTGGAAACCTCCGATTAAGAAGCAGGTTCCTACTGAGATTAAGTTGCTTAGAAGTGAGGACGGTGGGCAACTCAGGCTCACGCTCTTCGATCCAATATCAGAGGATGCGGATTCTTATTCCTCTTCGGACGAAAAAGAATTTGCACGGTTCGTGGACGACCATAAAAAGGTATTCATGTGGTATCGCAACACCGATAGAGCCAAGCATTCATACTCACTTCAGGGATGGCAAAAGCATAAAGTATATCCTGATTTTATTCTCACTTCAGGCGATCAAAGCAACGAGTTGTTTCAACGCGCTTATGTTGTTGAGACGAAAGGGATGCACTTAGTTAATGACCCTCGTTCGAAATATGTCGAAGCAGTTTTGAAGTTGTGCGATAAAAAGTCTAATGAGATTTCCTGGAAGGATATTAATCTCGCTTTCGAGCAGCGGCATGTGAAATATGAATTCATTCCATTCGAGAATTGGAAGGTAAGCCTTGAGGCGATGTTGAATGGGTAAATTTTCGAATTTCGTAGCGGGCAGGAAAATTGCCATAAACGTCGCTCCACACCTACGAACAGCCAGGCCGCTATTCCGTCGCCGTCAAAGTCATCGACATCTTTGGGAATGATACGACAACCGTCGTTCCGGTAACGGTCGGTTAGGCCGTCCGCATCGCCTGCGGCGCCACCATCCCGCCGCCCCATCCTCGTAAACGTGGTTCGTCCCGAGCCTGCCGAGTTGTATCAAAACTGCTAACAAAGCATTTTCATAGCATTTCCTCTCCAATCCACATTCATGAACACACCACTTCAACAAAGGCTGCATCAATCTCTTACCGGGCATATACCACCCTCGATATCCGGAGCGCCCGCATTGCCCAAAGCGCCCGCATTGCTAAAAATTCCCGCATTACCCACATCCTTCCCACCATGTCCCTCCAATCATTCGCAAAAAATAAATTAAAAATAAACTGCTGGTCTAAGATGCAGGAAATATTCGAAGCCGTCGAATCCGGCGAAAGAAAAATACTTATTCGTTCCTGCAATGGCGCGGGCAAAACCACTGCGCTCGCCGCGATCTGCAACTGGTATTTCTCCACCTATAAAGATTCCATCGTGCTTACGACCGCTTCTTCATGGACTCAAGTAAGGCGGAACCTTTGGGGCGAGATCCGGCGTCAGGCACGCACGGCAAAGCTCTATACCAAAGCGGTTGAGCGCACCGGAACCGCGATCAAAATGTCCGACAAGCATTTTATGCTCGGCATTTCGCCGAGCGTGCCGGAAAATGCCATGGGTTTTCACGCGCCGCACATTCTCGTCGCCGTCGATGAAGCGACCGGCATTAACGATGAGATCATGACGGCGCTGACCGGGAACCTGAGCGGCGTGAATGCACAGATCGTTATGATCTGCAATCCGATCGACCGCGAGTCCTATCCGTATCGACGCCGAGCAATCCGGCGAGTGGAAAGTGATCCATATCTCCGCGTTCGACCATCCGAACGTGATCAAAGGCAAAGAAATCATTCCCGGCGCCGTCACGCAGAACTGGATCAGCGACCGGGTCGCGCTCGTGGTCGTTCGAGATAGATGTTCCCAATGGTGATACGGTCATCGCCGCCTCCGAGGACGCGTTCAAGCTGGATTGGAACGGACTTTTTTATCGCAAAACACCGCTCGTGAAAGCTCGCATTTTTGGAGAATGGGCACAATTAGAATCCGTCGGATTCATACCTATGGAACTAATACTTCGAAATGTAGCGCAAACTTCAGTTTGCGACCCAACTGCCGAATTGCAAACTAAAGTTTGCACTACACGAGCAATGGGCGTCGATATTTCCCGAGGCGTGGGCAGAGATGCTACGGTCTATACCTGGTTTGACGTGCATAGTGACGGGCCGGATGTTCAAACCAAATTCAACATGACGCTCAATGACGATCTGATGACGACGGCAGACAAAATAAAATCGGAGTACGATAAATGCGAGGCCGAAGGCGTGGAACTCATTATCGCTATTGATGACACGGGCTTGGGCGGCGGTGTCAGCGATAGGTTAAAGAGAATGAACGTTCCATACTTCGCCGTGAACTTTACGCAAAAGCCGATGAAATTATTTCCCGGCAAAGCATTAGCAAACGCGCGAGCCGAAATGTATTTTGTGCTTCAATCCGAACTGCTCGAAGGAGAAATTCTGCTGCGCGATTTTAAACGGTTCCATGAGGAACTCTCGGCGATCCGCCTGGAAATAAGCGCGCTATCCGGAGCCTATAAAATGGAGGACAAAATTACCTTAAAAGAACGCCTCGGCCACTCGCCCGATTATGCCGATGCTACGGCGCTTGCACGTTATGCGCTCAGGCTTCATAAATATGCGAAAAAAGCGAGAGTGATGTAATGGGTGCGATCACTATTTTATATTCATCGCCGGCGGAAGAAAATCCGGATCGTGGCCGATGCGCGGAACTAATATCTTGACAATATCCGCGTAATAGACCGAAGTCGTATCTGCGAGGAACTCAATATCGTAAATGGGCTGTGGCGACATAAAGATCGGCTTGTACGTGCTGGCAAGCGCGGCACGAGCAAGCGCAGGATACGCCGAACCGATGAGTCCCTGCCCATGCGGTAGGATCATACGAGCCGAATCGTGGGAACGGTTCCAGCCGGGCGGAACGTCGCGGGGATAGACGAGCGGAATGATAAGAAGATCAGGTTTCGCCCGCATCACATCGTGCACCACTTCCTCCGCCGTGCTCGCGTGGGCGATCTCATTCGTGTTCAAACCAACGGGGTCGATACTGCGGACATCGGAGAAATACGGAATCCTTCCCGCATCGCCCCACGCCAGCGTGAGGTCTTTATGATCGGGAATGGAACGCAATATTTCCGCCAGATGCGGGTAGGAACTTGTTTCTTCGTCCGTCCGCTCAATATATCCCAGACCTCGCCGAAAGTAGAGTGGCCAAATTATATTGACCGCAAGTATCACGATCATGGCAACACTCGCAAGCCACTGCTTCTGCGTTATACTGCCGATCGCAATTCCCACAAGCACGATCAGCATCACTTCGATCGGATAGGTAAACCGCTGATATTCGTTCTGAATCAGCTGCGAAAATAAATAGAAGCAACTCAGCAGCCAGCACCATAATGCTGCAATTTGTACTACGGAATTTTTGCGTCCCTTCCATACTGCAATAAGTACGAATGGAAGCAAATACCACACGCCGGTATAGAAAATTCGCATCGAACCGCGTCCGGGAAGGAAAAATGAACTCGTGACTTGCCCTACTTTGACATAGAACGAGTTCGGAAGCAGGTTCCCGAAATACCACCATTTCCATCCCGCATAGAGAACTAACGGCAACACAAACGCCGACGCCCAATAACTAAAAACCGATACCGGCGGATGATCTTTTAACGTGGCAGAACTTTCTTCGTTCGGATATAGCTGTTTTTGAATAAGCGCTACTGCCAGCAGAATCATTCCCAAGAGCGCGCCTTCGGGACGTGTCAGCGTGGCGAATGTAGCGCACATGAATGATAGTTCCGTTCGCTTTGTGGTGAACGCCCATAGTGCCACCAGCAGCCACATTGTGAACAGGCTCGTCTCCAAGCCAGAGTAGGCGTTCATCCAAGTAAAGGGATCGAATAAGAAAAGAGCAATAGCGAATGTAGCGCAAACTTTAGTTTGCGACCCCGGCGAGAAGTCGCAAACTGAAGTTTGCGCTACAATCCGATAGATCGCAACCGCCGAAACGATCACCGCAACCACCCCGATCACTTGCGAGACGATCGCAAGATCACAGCCCATCCACACGAACGGCGTGAGCAGAAGCACCAACAGAAAATTCGTGTAACCTTCGGTGTGCACGCCAACGGGATGCAGAATACTTCCCCCGTTCCACACGAGGCCGAAGCCATGCGCGAGATTTTCCGCATAGCGAAACGTGATGTACGTGTCGTCGAATGGGAACCGCATTCGGATCGGCCACCAGCAGGCCGCGATCGCTGCGGTTACGAGAGCGATCATCCATAATGATGAATGACGAATGATGAATGACGACCATTTCCTGTCGCCGTCATTCTTGGGCATAGCATTCACGATTTTCTTTAGCATTGCGATTTTTTCTAACACAATAATTTCATCATTCATCATTCACCATTCATCATTTTAATAATATGAATCTCAAACTAGGAAAATTTTCCATTCAATTAACTCGTCGGGCTGGAAGCGCCGACCTACGCGAAGACGTGGCTCGCGGCGCAGCAGAGCAAGTCGCTGCAAGCACCGGCGGACTCTTGCCGTGGCCGCCGGGCGGCATCCCGATGGTCTATCCATCCGGGAATTTTGGCCGCGAAAACGTTACCGAAAACTTGCGACAGATCCGCGAGACCGTCGCCGCGTGTATGCACGCGCGCAGCGAGGCCATCGGACGCGGGAAGTTCCATGCCCGCGTTGGTCGGGCTGGCTCCATCGCCCACGATGGAAGCACCGACCTACGCGATGCGCTCCCGTTCGATCACCCCTTAGAAAAACTGCTGCGGCGCCCCAATCCCATCTTCGATATGAGCGATTTGATGGAACTATCCAGCCAGTGGCTCGATGCGACCGGGAACTCGATCTGGTTGAAAGTGCGCGATGGCAACGGTAACGTCGTAGAATTGTGGCCGGCAAGCGTAC
The DNA here is from genome assembly GCA_963794025.1 of Ignavibacteriota bacterium. Lineage (GTDB taxonomy): Bacteria > Bacteroidota > Ignavibacteria > Palsa-1295 > Palsa-1295 > PALSA-1295. The sequence continues at coordinate 132,894 of CAWCCK010000033.1, read as the reverse complement.
TTTCGTTCCAGATCGAGCGCGGCGCGGATGGACTGCCGGAGACCTACCGGTTCCTTCCATCGAATGCGGTTATTTCTGCAAACGATGTCATTCATATTCGCCGACCCGATATTCGCATGTCGCCGTTCTTCGGGCACGGACTGATCTCGGACATTATGGATACGGCAAAAGCTGAATCCGCGGTGCGTCTGTTTCAATCGCGATTTTTCGAGAACGATGCTACGCCGCGCGCCGTGCTTCGCTGGCCGCCGGGCGCGCTGATGACGCAGGACGAAATGGATCGCCTGCGAATTGCGTGGGAATCAAAATATGCCTCGCCCAACAATGCCGGACGCATCGGAATCCTTCCCGATGGCGGCGAAGTGCAGCTTCTTAGTTCCGGTGGGAAGGAACTCGATTTCACAAAATCGAAAGATGAACTGAAGAATGCCATTCGAGAAGCATTTCGAGTTCCGAAGATCGTCTTTGGCGATACCGAACAAGTAAATCTTGCAAATGCGGATACGAGCTACATGGTGTTCCTGCGCGATGTCGTGGATCATTCGCTTGCCAAACACGCGCAAGCATTCACGCGCGCATTGGCCTCCGAGTTCGATGGCCCGAGCGTTCCTCAGATACCGGACGTTTCGTTCCGCGTGGGGAACTCATCATCGAACACGAATCGCTTTTGCCCGAATCCGAAGACATCTTCATGGAGCGCGTCAATGCGCTCAAACAATCCATGACCATCGACGAGCAGCGGGCGCTTATCGGGCTGCCTCCACTTCCGAATAATGCTGGAACCGTGCTTGCCAATTAATTTGCTAAGGTTGACTGAATCTTTTTGCATAACAAGTGTTCCTATTTTCGGCACAACTTGTGCTAACCAAAATATCAGACCATGAGCGACAGCCAGGCAAAACAATACGTCGAGGTCATCGAGCTTTCCGCTAAAAAGTATTTGGCGAGTAAGAAGTCTGCCCTTGCATCACTGCGAGCAGCAGGGATTATCGACGCACATGGCAAGCTGACGGCACATTACCGCTCACATGGTGGACGAACGTCCCATGTACACACCACGGCCAAACCTCGTGCTCGCGTTTCACGGGTGCGATCGGAAGCTTAGAGACCAACTCGCTCTTCATCCTGGAACTTTACGCGCCAGCACCAACAGTTTCGATTGGCTGGGCTCTGGTGTTTACTTTTGGGAAAACGACCCGAAGAGTGCAATGCAATGGGCGCGGCATCTTAAAAAACATCCATACAGCCAAAAGCATAAGGTCGAAACGCCCGCAGTACTCGGCGCGGTAATATCCCTCAACAATTGCCTTGACCTGCTCGATGCAAAATCCATAGATCAGGTAAGAAGGGCACACAAAACGCTGCTGCAAGCAACGGAACTCGCGGGAACCCAACTGCCGGAAAACAAAGGCGGCAGCGACCGTCGCGCCAGACACTTGGACTGTGCAGTAATAAACTATCTGCATCAACTCATACGCGATCATCATGTAGGTTTTGAGAACCTTCCACCGTTCGATTCCGTACGAGCCATGTTCCCCGAAGGCGAGGAACTATATCCCGGAGCCGGATTCCGAAAACAAAACCACACTCAGATTTGCATCCGCAACGCCGATTGCATTAAAGGACTCTTCATCCCCCGCAACCCGTATGGAATGCTCGTCGAGTAGTGAACAGCGCGCGCTCATGGGCCTGGGGCCGCTCGCGGGAGGGGTGGGTACGGCGCTTGGGCAACATGCGTAGTAAAATGCCGTCCAGAAAAACGAACCGATTCTAAACTAACTAATGTTTAACAATTTAAGAATTATGGCACAGTTTCCTTTTCTTCAATCTCTTGAAATTTCCGGATTCAGGGCGTTTTCGTCGCTCCGAATTCCCCGGCTGGGCAGTGTCAACCTTATTGTAGGCAAAAATAACGTAGGAAAATCATCCGTTCTTGAAGCACTTCAATTGTATGCTTCAAATGGATCCTTGTCTGTATTAGGACGCATTCTTGAGTTGCGAGACGAAGGCCAAATTAAACGGTCTAGACTGGATGGCCAATTCGCCCAGATTTTGCCTCGAATTTTCCATAAGCCAAATGAAAAGGATGCACTTTCTTCGTTGCGAATTGGTGAAATAGGGGATGAAAGCCAACAGCTACTTATCGAAATAGCAAAGTACCAATCAAAAAGAGATGATGAAGGCCATAGAATTTATGAACCACTATCTGATGCTATAGTGGATTCAAATGGCTCAATCGTTTCTGGACTTAGCATTCGCCGCAACGGTCAAGGTTCGCGATTTTTAGTCCTTGACGATAGACTTAGTTATCGGATTGACGATGATGATGAAGAGATCGGTCCTTTTCACTTTATTGGTGCAAACGGGCTCTCCGATTCGCAGGAAGTCGGTTCACTTTGGGATCAAGTGGTGCTTAAAAGTGCAGAAAAGGATGTTCTTTCATCCTTAAAGCTAATTATGCCCGAGCTTGAACGAGTCGTCATTATTGATAATAGCAACCTACGTCGAAATGATCGTGTGCGAATCCCCGTAGGTGTCACCGGGGATAGCGACAACGTTACACCTTTGCGGACGTTCGGCGAAGGAATGAATCGACTTTTTGCAATTGCATTATCACTTGTGAATAGCCCCTCTGGGCTATTCCTTATTGATGAAATCGAAAGCGGATTGCATTATTCTGTTCAGCCCGATCTTTGGCGTTTGATTTTCGATCTTGCGACACGCCTGAACACACAAGTCTTTGCTACTACACACAGCAAAGATTGCATAGATGCTTTCGAGGGTGCCGCAGCAGAGAATACTACTATCGAAGGGAGGCTCATCCGCCTCGAACGAAAAGGCGACCGAATCCAATCTATCGAATTTGAGGAATCGGAACTTGCTCTCGCACGAGAACACGAAATCGAAATTCGATAATGCACCCTCTCGTAGTCGTAGCAGAAGGTAGTGACGATATGCACGTCACAATCCACATGTTGGAAGCCAACGGTGTTCAGGAAAAGCATGTTTGGGTGGTTGACGCAAAGGGGATTACAAAGCTCCCGTTTGAATTTTCAACTCAATTGAAGGGTAGCGGCCTTAAAACCATAGGAATAGTTTTAGACGCTGAAACGGATATCGCTGCAAGATGGCGAAGTGTTTCAGACATGCTTAAAAAACATGGTTATAATGTTCCTTCCAACCCACCAGGGAGAGCGGGACTTATTCTCGAACCGGTTAACGGAATTACAGCAGGTGTATGGATCATGCCCGACAATATTTCAGCAGGAATGCTTGAAAATTTCATTCACCAACTCATTCCGGCGAATGACGACTTATGGCCACATGCAGTCGCAGCCGTTAAAGGCATTATGGATCTCGGTAAGCATAAATTCCCAGATGAGCACAAAATAAAAGCTGAGGCCAACACTTGGCTTGCTTGGCAACCGGAACCCGGTGTTAACTTCGGCATTGCTATTGCCAAAAATTATTTGGATCCCAATTGTGAATTGGGTCTTGCGTTCTTCGATTGGCTAAGGCGCCTCTTCTCCCTGTAACTTTTATACAATATCTAATTTATCAATACATCGCTACCAAAGCGATAGCGGTCATATGCCTTTTTCCTGAGTCGCCTCTAAATCACAGCACAAATACTTTCATCCTTCGCCTAAATTTCCCATCTAAATTGATGCAAACAATCATACACAAAACCCTTCTCTCTGAAAGCCGAACTATATCTTCCGCTTCCCCACCTTCATCCCTCATCCCTCAACCTTCATCCTTACCCCCACGTCAGCGGTGGCTGACACTTGCCACCAATGCCGTCGATCGTGCGGGAGATATGCTCGTCATTGCGGGAATGGATGCAGAAAACTTCCTCAAAAATCCGCAATTTCTCTGGCAGCATGGCGCGAGCGGAGCGTTGCTTAGCACCATCGGGCGCGTCCTCGATCTCAAGCAAACGAAAAACGAATTATTCGCGCTTGTCGAATACGCGCCTGCCGATATTTCACCGCTCGCCGAGCAAGTCTATCAAATGGATATGGCGGGAATGCTTCCCGCTAATTCTATCGGATTCAGTCCCATCGAATATGAAGCCAATGAGTTCGGCGGTTATACCTTCACCGAATGGGAACTCATCGAATGCTCCAAAGTCGAGCTGCCGATGAACCCGGATGCGGTGGACTCCAATAAGTCACTCCTGTCGGACGAAGAGATCGAAAAAACGATCGCTAACACGCTGGAATGGCTGCTTCAGTAACATTCCCACATACCGCATTAGCCGGGAAACAACACGGTCGCGGTTAGTCGTATGTCGCTGGCCGTTGCACTATACACGGGATCGCGATAGTACGGCTCACTCGTCGCCTCGCTGAATGAATCGTTCGTGAGTCCCCAGGCATAGGCCGCGCGTATTTCACAGCGCATCTTCTCGCTAAGATCGAACCCAAACCCAATTCCCGCAACCGCCGAAACACTGGGATTCTTTTGCGTGAGTGGAATCGAAGGATTGCCTTCGCCCGCAATTTGCAGGCTTAACACCGCCTTACCTGAAAGCAGGAACCCAACGCTCGGCCCGGCAAAAAGGAAAATGCCGGCAGCTTCGGCAAACGGTTTCCACTTAACGAGCACAGGTATCTCCAGATAGTCCAGCGTATTATCCTGGTGCGTAGTGGCGATCGGGTCGGGACTGGCTTCCGTCGTATAAATGTAATTCAGGCCGACTCCTTTTTGATCGAATAACGCGCTTCCGCTAAGAGCAAAGCTATTGCTCAAACGATAATCCGCCTCGAATCCGGCAATGAGTCCCAGTTCCGAATAAAGAGTACCGCCGCCCGGTTCGATTTCATTGTGAGAATAGAACCAGCTATTGCCATACTCGAACGATCGCGCTCCATCGGATTCATTCCCAAGGTCGCCGCCAAGCGTGATGCCGTAATAGAAACGTTGCGCCTCACAGCGCGTCGCAAGAAGGACAAGTACCGTCACCAACAATACACATTTCATGAAACGGAAAACGCGACTCCTACTATCTAACATTCCCGCATTCCCATGATCCTACTTCCTATGGATACCCGCTTTCATCCCGCCGCAGGTTCCCTACGCACCGATCCAACGTATCGGTATGTATTGAGAAGCACGCCCGTTGGCGTAGCCATCGTGCTGACAAGCGCGAGTTCCTGCGGGCCGACGCTATCGGAAAAGAAGCGTTTGCCCGCGCCCATCAAGATCGGATAAACGATGAGCACCACTTCATCTACCAAACCCTCCTCGAGCAACACGGGCGTCACTGTGGAACTTCCCCAGACGATCAGATCCGGCCCCTCCGTTGCTTTGAGGCTGCGAATACCCTCCAGAATATCCGTTCCCAAGTTCCCAACGGGACCCCATGCGAGGCCCTCCGGCCTGTGCGTCACGACATATTTCGTCGCGGCGTTCAGGCCGTCCGCAAACGGACCGCCCTTCATCGTCGGCCAGAAGCTGGCCCATTGATCGTAGGTGTGGCGGCCAAGCAGCAGATCGAAGCCCGTGCCCTGTATCTCGGCGAGCTTCGCTGCCCCAGCCGGCGTTCGGTACGATACCATCCATCCGCCATTCGCAAATTCGTCATCGCCCGTCGGCGCGATCACGCCATCCAGCGAGACATGTTCGAAGATCCTGATCGTCCTCATGGTGCGTCTCCTTCTTTTAGATTCATGCCGACAAACTACACATAATTCGTGGGAATTGTTTCTTCGTCGGGCGCGCATTCGATTCCCGACACATCAATTGCTTGCACATATTCAATCACAGTTCAACACGTTCCATCCACCTGTCATCCTGAGCGGAGCGAGACGCAGCGATAGCGGAGTCTCGCGCAGTCGAAGGATCTCATGCAATACACCTCTGCGGGTAATCTCACCAGATCCTTCGACTTCGCAATTCTCCCTCCGGTCGAATTGCTCCGCTCAGGATGACAGATAAAACAACCAATTTAATTTCAACATGACCATTAACGAAACCGAAAACACCCTTACCGCCTCGCGCGACGAATTCAATACCATTATCGATAAAGCGCTCGATCGCAAAATAAAATCCCTCCCGGATCGTTCCGCGATCTCCGCGCTTGGTAGGGACGTGCTGCACACGTCCGGCCCTTTGGCCAACGACGAACCCGTTGTTCACCGGGGAGGACGTGCGCAGCCCGTCCTTACAAATGATCGCGAAAAGATCCTAAAAACGTTCCGGTTCTTCAACGCCATCGGTGCAAACGACCACCAAACGCTGCGCTCGATCATGCAAACCTACGAACCGGAATACACACGCACGCTCGCGCCGCAGATCGAAGGAACCAATTCTGCAGGCGGCTACTTGGTACCGCAGGAATTTTATGCGGACGTGCTCTTTCTGTTGAACCAATATGGGTTCGCGAGAAAATATTGCGCGCAGATTCAAATGCAAACGAACGTGCTGAATGTTTCGACGCTCACGGGTACGCCTTCTGTAAGCTGGGTTGGCGAAGATACCACAATTCCGGCAAGCGCTGGAACCTTCGGTCGCCTGGTGCTTACCGCGCAAAAGCTCGCCGCGATCTATCCTATCTCGAACGAACTGCTTATGGACGCGAACATTGACGTCTATAATACGATCCTGCGTATTTTCGTCGAGGTGTTCGGACAGCAGGAAGACATGCAGGTCTTCAACGGAACCGGGGCGCCGTTCACGGGAATTTTACAGACGGCGGGAACGACCCTGACGTATCTCGGCGGCGCATCTACCTCCGGTAAAACGCATTTCCCGGATATTACTTTGGACGATCTCATCAATCTGGTGCAGTCCGTCGGCCCTGCGCAGCAGCGCGGCGCGTGTTTGTTCGTCGAGCAGAACACGCTGACCGATCTCTTGAAGAAAAAAGATTCCGCAAGTCGCTATCTGTGGGATATTGCCACCTCCAACGATCCGAACATCAACGGCGCGAATGGGTTCAATGCGACGAACTTACAGTTCCACGGTTATCCGGTGGTTTCGCTCCCGAACGGAGTGCTTATCAACGGATATAGCGCGAACACCACGCCGAGCACGCCGTTTGCGCTCTTTGGGAACCTGCAAACCGCCGGATGCTGGCTGGGAACCCGCGGCGGTATGGAACTCCGCGTGTCCTACGACGCCACCGCTGCCAGCGTCAACGCATTCACCAACGATCTCCAGCTGCTCCGCATGACCGAACGCATTGCCTTCGGCGTTGGCCAGCCGGGGTATCTGGCGGTGCTCAGTACGAGCGCGTCGTAAATGACGATCCACATAGCTATCTCTTCTTTGTAAAACCCCAGCTTTAGCTGCCAAAGAAGGACAAGAATTCGATAGAAAAAATAAAAATCGTTTTTTCAAAGAATTAATGGAACGCTAAATTAAAAATCTGCGTTGACCTGCCATAGGTAGCAGGTCAACGCTTTTCTAAAAGCAACACAAATCCAGTCGGGCACGGTTAAATTATGTGTCCGGTTTACACCAACGTGAATGACCTGCCATTGATAGAGACCGCACCAACGAAATCGAGTGTGCCGACTGGGAACGAAACCTTGAAGCTCATGCTCGATACGCTTAACTCTTTTGTAAGAGATCTCGCCAATCATGTCGGCGAGGAGGTAACCCTCGGCAAAGATATGTTGGATGTGAATGTGCATACAGCCTTCGCTGCGAGCATTAAGCGGTCTATTGAAAACCCACTTAAAAGCCTTATGGAAGGTGGAGATCGTTTCAACGAAATTATTCTTTCGAAAGTTGATGAGATCGTTGAAAAATATCTTAGCGATAATTCAAGCTTGATTAATATGGCTTACAAGCTTAAGCCTTCTGGCACACATTCAAATTATTTGATTGCACTAAATGAGGACACCCCTGAAAATCGGGATACATTTTTTGCTATCCAATACCATCTTGAAGATGAGTTTGATCCTAAGTATGCCGTGCGTGTTCAATTCCTCCCTAAATATGCGTTAAGCTCGATGGTGGGTAATGCTCCGCTTGTTTTAACTACCAATCAGCTCTCTTTTTAAGAATGCCGGATGAAAGAGCATTTAGGTAGAGCTGCCGACATAAAGAAGTTTTTCGATAGTCTATGTGAAGCGTTCCCAAATCAATTCGAAGAGTGGAAGGTTACGGCGGTGTTTTACTCCGCTTTACACTTGATCGAGGCATTAGCAAGTAACCGGAATATTTACCTCGGAAAAACACACGAAGAACGTTGGCGTTCAATAAATCCTCGTCCTGGAAATACTGATCGCAAAATGCAGATGCCGAATCAGATTTGCAAGGATTATCGGGCACTTCAGGAATATTCGGAAGTTGGGCGCTATCGCGCAGAATTTGACAGCATAGATGCTCAATTAGAAATTTATCGCGGTAATTTTGCAGATGGTCTCATTCGATTCAATAGAATCGAAAAATACATGAATGGTCAATTTAAACCGGCTCAGGAATTTACAAAGCCGATTGCTACCACTACTCCACAGAAAGCATAGTTTGAGTTACCTATTCCTTCTCTGATCTTGATAATTTCAAATTCAGGATTAAGCCGATTGATTGCAAAATTTGTGATTGAATGAGTTAAGAATTTAGCTTCATTTCTATTCGTCCAACTCTCCTCGCATCCATTTAATATAAGCGAGAATAAATAGTCCGTTTATTCCTAGCTTCATCTATCATATTTCCCAATTAAAATGCCAACATTTACCAGCCCCGTTGCGCTTACGGATTTTCAGACGTATCTCAAAGATGTGTCCACCGATACGACCGTAACGGGATTTTTCCAAACCTGCCTCAACGCCGCGACCGAAGCGGTCTATACCTGGCTCGACCGCGATTATACCGCCAATGCCAGCAAGACGCGACGTCTTCTGGGGCGACGACACGCCGTTCTATGCACCTCGACATCAAGCCGGTACGCTCACGGCGTGGACCTACACCGATCTTTCGGGAACGGTTACCACCGTCGGCACGAGCGATCTGCTCATTCGCGGCAATGGCTATCTTTTGCAAACGCTCACGCATCGGTTCGCGCGTGAAGCCGAACATACGCTAACCTACGCACAGCCATCCACGCTGACATGTCCGGAAGCGGTAAAGCAAGTCATCACGGAGATCGCGGCGCTCTTGTATCAAGCGAGCAATCAGGGCGAAGGCTCGCTCGGAATGCTCATCGCCTCCGCGCACGACGCCACCGTCACCGATAGGGAACGGTTCCTTGACCTATCGGCGCTACATCAGGAGACGCTCCGGCCTTATAAACGCTACCCGGTGTAGCGTAAACTTTAGTTTGCGCAAACTAAAGTTTGCGCTACAATTATGACCAGAGAACTTTTATTTTCCAATAGTTTCGAGCCGCAGCTTGTGGCGTTCACCGCGTGGAAATCGCTGGTGGATGTGCAGAGCGCGCTCGCCAGCACTTTAGCTCCCAGCGATTATCCCGGCTTCGAGATCATTGACGGCGAAGCAAAATACACCCTGTACGATGGCTTCGGATTTCCTACCAACGGTGTGCAGGCGTTCGCGGTGCGCGTGCATTTCACGCATCCACAGCTTGGCGTTGAAGTCATGCGCGCTATTCGTTCCGCTTATGTTTCGCTCATCGAAGCATTCTTTTCCGGGGGATTCATTCCCCCGACCGTTTCCATCGGCGATGTCGCCCGCATCGACAGCGCGCAGATCCTCAAGATCGATCCACCTATCCTCAGCAAAACCGCAACCAGATCCAGTATCGTGATCTATGCGGAATACTATTTCACATTATTCTAATCATTCCAACTTGTAGGGGCTAATGGCATTAGCCAGGAGCGGGCCAATGCCATTGGCCCCTACCGTTATGGAAATCATCCCACTCTATGACCAATCTCTATCTTCAATATCGCGCATCGCCTTCGGATGCGTGGATTACAGTTCCCGACCTCACTGCCGCGTTCCCAAGTGTGCCGGTTGGCGCGCTGCCTATTCAATCCGTTACGCTTTCGAGCGAGCCGGAATCCGTTACGCCCGGCGTCAGTGAATTCCAAGAATGGGTTCCAGTTCCCGGCTCCACGGAGGACGACCATCTCATTCTTCACGCATCGTGTCCGCCCATCCCACTTGCGCTGGAAGCGAGTATCATGACCTTTCTCATCAACTATAAATCTGCCGCGTATTACGAGGCGAAATATGTCCACTACGGACAGGGCGGATTCATCACAGCCTCGCTCTCGCTTATCGAAGCGAAGGAGCGACATGGTTCCCTGCATTTATCGTTCCGGCTTGCTGCAGCAATGGCGGATGCGTTGACGAACACGTAAAGTAAGAGGTAAGAGCTAAGAGCTAAGAGCTAAGAGGTAGAAGTCGCAGTGCGGCGAGTCTACCTCTTACCTCTTACTTCTTACTTTCCTATTCTTTCACCAGCACGAACTGGCGGATAACGGTAATGCCGTTCACCGTGATGCGCGCAAAGTACGCGCCTTCGGGGATCTGATCCGTCGGGATCGCAAGCGCGTGATCGCCGGTTTCGAGCGCCCCATTTGTGAGCATCAGCACCGAATGGCCAAGCTCATCGAGCACGTCGGCATTAACGTTCCCGGCGATGTTCGTCGTGAAGTGCAGCGTGGATGCGCTGCCGCCTTTATGCGCCGGGTTGGGAACGACCTGAATGCCGGTGATCGGCTGCAAGTTCCCAGCTACCGTCATTTGAAGCGCCTGCCAGCCGCACGTCGTATCGATGCAGATCGGCGCCGAATTGTTCGCGCCACCCGCAGCAAGCGCTTTCAGCGTGCAGGCTTCGAATGCCGAATCGTTGAAGTGCGGCGACGTGATAACCGCCGTATCCGAAAGCAATGTAGTGATCGCTCCAAGCTGCGTGATCTTGATGAGCGCCTCGCCGGAAGTGGAACCATTCGCGCTTCCGGTCGAATCGTAGCTCAGCGTAATATGCAGCCCATCGTTTGCCTGAGAATCGGAGACAAATGTCCATCCGGGACCGAAGTTAATATTCTTCGGATTCCACAAGAGGTTACCATTGTAACTAATGACAAAGGTCAACTGCGTGACGCCAAGCGAATTGGGAATGTCATCGTACAGCATGACGTCGAACTCCTTGAGCGCGGTATCGTTCGGCGAAATGCACGAATCCGAAGGAGTGGTCACGCCGATCGAGGCGGTGCCAACAGTTCCCGTCGTCTGCCCATAGACGGAGAAGGTATCGACTCCCGCCACGCCATTAATCGTATAATTAATGGTGACGAGCGCCGAGCTGCTACCGCTCGGATTTGGATCGAAGAGGATCGTATCCGTGAACGGCATCGACCCTGAGATCGGGTTTGTCGGTTCGAACCGTCCGCCCGATGGAGAAACACTAACGCTATTGACAACGCCGGAACCCCCGCCCGCGCCGACAGTAAAGTTCATTTCACCATTAAGGCAGTTCGGCGTTACAATCGTATTGCCCGAGTTCTTAAACGTGAGTTGCCCCGTCACCGTGCAATTCGTATCCGTGAAAGTATAGGGAACCTGAATCGTCGTCCCATCGGAATCCGTGAGCGTGATGTTGCCGGAGAAGTTTCCAACGCTCGTCGGCGCGAACGTAACGCTAAACGCTTGAGACGCGCCGGAATCGATATGGACGGGGTACCCACCCGGTGGCGGAGTCACGCTCACCGAGTTCCCACCGCTTGCGCTTACGACGTCATACGTGTAGCACGAGCCGGTGTTCGTAACCGAGAACGATTCCGTCATCGAAGTCGAATCGCAGATGGTCAGGTTCGCAAGCTGCGTCAGGGTGTACGACGGCACCGGCGGCTCGATGTAGGCCGTGAGCAAAAGGGTAACCGTCGAGGATAACCCATTAGCACTGGCCTCGAAGACTGCTGAATCCTGGATCGCGCCGGTAACTTTACTCGCGCTCGGGTTCATGCAAACGGAAACGGTCGTGGTGCCTCCCTGAGCGATCGTACTCGTAGTCACGCTCCCAACCGTAAATGCCGGATTGACGGGCGGCGTTAACAAACTGAGGTTGACCGCTCCGCACGAAGCATTCGTGACTGTAAGCGTGTTGCACGTCTGGCCTGCGCAAGAACGAACAGAATCAAAGCCCATCGCATACGTACTAAGGCTGGCCGAAGGCGCATTGGTCGTATCGGCAATGAGCGGGATGTTAAGCGCGCTTGCAACGCCTTCGGATGTCTGCGAAATAACTATATTTCCGTTTGGCTCTTTACCGCCATTACTTCCGCAAAGCGGGTTAAAACCAACTTGGATTGTTGTTGTTTGTGCTGAATCTAGGTAAATAGGAAGCCCACTGCCTCCTACCGTATCAAAGACGAAATTGCCATTAATGTTACCAGATAGCGCAAACTTCGTCAACGTATCCGGCTTACATCCTGCCGTTATCTTGATCGTTCGTTTCTCCGTAGTATCGCAGCAATTTACGCTCCCAAAATTAACGCTGAGGGGGCTCACAGTCGCGGGCGTAATCGGGTTTTGAACGTCTAACGTGAGCGTATCGAGCAGCACGCCGGTCTCATACAGAGTGGAGTCCACATTATTCGCACAGATAACGGATGCGAATGGTGAAATGATCGTATAAGGGAAGTGTACGATAGCTTTAATATCCGTTGCTTTGCAATCAATAAGGATCGTAAGCCCGACGTGCCCTTTCACCGGTGGTATCTTTACGGGGAACTTGACGCCTAAGGCGCCGCTGGTATCGAACTGAAAATTCCCCGTGTATGAACCTGTTCCCGTGATGGTCGGATTGGTAAGCACAATGGTGTCACAGGTGGGATTGGTAAAATAAATGGTCGTGAATGACGGGACGTCGCAGCAGCTTTTCGCGTTTATATTGAACCCACGGAACGATGGGCTGACACTCGTCGTCGTATTGCCATTGACCTCAACAGTGTTCGTTGTGGCATTCACACCGTTATCGACGTAATTAATGGAAAAAGACGCATTTTGGGTGTTGGCCTTAAGGCCGGGGAAGTAATCAATGGGAAAACACCAGGATGCGCCCGGCCCCAGCGTGATCGGCGCCGCATTGAGTATGCATGCTCCCGTGAGTTGAAGCTCGGCCATATCTTGAGGTTGTTCACCCACGGTAGCGCTTGTGAGAGTAATAGCGTCACAGCTCTGATTGACGATCTCGATACACGTATCGATGTCCCCATAACACGCAGGCCCGGATAAATTGATGGGTGCCGGTGGCACCTGAAGGATCGGCACGATCCCGTTGGCGTTCATGTGAATGAAGGTATCGACAAGTACCCCATTGTCGAGAAATACCAATTTAACATTAGCGCTATCCGCTGCATCACCGGTAGGTTGAAATTGCAGCTCAATGGAATCGGCAGCCGTCAGACCGAGGGTACACAACGGTTGCGGTAACGCAGGAGGGTTAAAGGTATTGGCTTTTATGGTATCTACGGTGCTCGTCAAACGGACAACCTTTACGCTGTCGAGTTCCGGGCTATTGGGGCAGTTACAGCCAAAGACGTGGATCGTCGTATCCGAAAGCGCACCGCAGGATGCATGTTTGAATGCAATGGTATCGGGCCAGATATGAATATCGGCAGTAGCCGGGCGCACGAACCATTTGAGCGAATCGCCCACGAAGCTCCACACGGTGTCCGGCGAAACATAAAATCGAGTATTGACGCCGGGGTTCGGAGAAAACGGTATGACCTGCCACTTTGCGCCATCGTTCGTCGAGAACCACATTCCATCCTGAGAAAAAGAAGATGCAAAGAGCGAGCACGCATCACCTGCCATCGCTTCTGACAAGGTGTCAATATTAGCAGGCTGATATCCGAGCACCGGAGAGAACGCATAACCGCCGTTATCCGAACGCATGATCGCATTATTGACCCCGGCGCAATTCACCGTAGTCGAGCCAAAGAACGTCTCCGTCGTCGGGATGCCTACCGGCTGCCAGCAATCCGTGTTCATCTGGGTCTTCGCCCAGTGCATTCCGCCATCGGTCGTGTTCATCCAATAGACTTTATACGGCAATGGAAAATTTACGCACGACGACCCTTCCGTCGCCACAACGCCCAAGCCATTGCCGTTGAATGCAAAACCCGTATAGCTGGTACCGGTATCCTGCACGCTCCAAGTGCCGCCGTTATCAGTAGAAACCACAAGCCCTCGATCGCAGCTTGCTACGTAGAGCCGGTTATTCGCGGTATTGTAATAAATTCCTCTGCCGCTATCCGGCGTGCCGTTAGCGTCATCGAAGATCCAGGACTGACCGCCGTTCGTCGTGATGAGAATACCGGCGTCGGTACTGCTATTCCCCATAGCGTAGTTACTATCAATCACGGCAAAACCATTCATCGCATCCTTAAACGTAATATCATTGACCCATCCCGTCTGAAAAGGCTTGAAAGGATCGGCATTGGGGCTATTGATCGTCGCGCGTGTCCAGGAGGTACCGCCATTGGTTGTGAATGAAATTCCGGTATCATCACCTACAAATCCCGTAAGCGGCGCGCCGACGGCATCGAGGAATTTTACGATGTGAATTTTTCCGTTGAACGCCATCGGGACGGCCGTCCACTGTGGCGGCCCGATCTGCGCGAAGATTGGCGTGGATAATAAAAGAAGGAAGGTTAGGAAGCAGGAAAGCCGTAAAAGATTTTTCATATTGAGACCCCGAATTAAAATAAGACGGGCCGAAAAAATTAAGTTAAATCGCACACTCTGGAGGGCAGGAAAATCCCCCATTAGTGCAACACCAAAAGCAAGAAGATAAATTTCCCTTGAACAAAGGACTACAAATATACGAAATTTCAGGTGAGCAAGCTCAATTTCTAATGTCATCCTGAGCGGAGCAATTCGACGCAACGCGTCGGATTGCGCAGTCGAAGGATCCCCGGACATTCACCACCGAGCCAAACTACATGAGATCCTTCGACTCCGTTTTTCTCGACTTCGTCGAGAAAAACTCCGCTCAGGATGACAGAAGCAGTCTGCTACCATCTTGACATTTTGTATGGTTTTAGAAAATGAACTTTTGCACAATATGTCAGCTTCTCATTTCACATGCCACGCAACTATTACCAAAAAGCCGCAAAATCCTCTCTATTCCGTAATAATTCGGAAATAATGGAAGATGAATCTACTAACGGCGATGGCCCGCTCACGGTAAGCGCGCTCACAAAATCTATTCGTGATATGCTCGAAGGCGCGTTTCCGGAGGTAACGGTCGAAGGCGAGATCTCGAATTTCATCGACCATCGCTCCGGCCACCGGTATTGGACGCTGAAAGATGAAGGCGCACAGATCTCCTCCGTATTCTGGAAAAGCCGAACGCTTAATTTCGATCTGAAGGATGGAATGAAAGTCGTGTGCCGTGGTAGGCTCACAGTCTATCCTCCGCGCGGGAATTATCAGCTCGATGTGTTTCAAGTGCGCCCCAGCGGCATCGGCGATCTACAGCAAGCGTATGAGGAACGATATGCGCGCTTGATGGCCGAAGGTCTCTTCGAAGAATCGCGCAAGCGGCCCATCCCGAGGTTCCCACAAACCATCGGAATCGTTACCAGCGAAAACGGCGCGGCCTTACAAGATATTCTGACCACGCTCCGCCGCCGTTACCCCATCGTCCGCGTGATCGTCCGCCCATGCGCCGTGCAGGGCGTCGGCGCAGAGTTAGAGATCGCGCGCGCGATTCAGGAATTTAATTTAATTACGAATTACGAATTTCAAATTACGAATGAGGACGAAGTAAAAAAAACAATTCGTAATTCGCAATTCGTAATTCGTAATTCTCCCCGGCCTGATGTCCTCATCGTCGGGCGAGGCGGCGGTTCCTTAGAAGATTTGTGGAACTTCAACGAGGAAGCTGTTGCCCGCGCGATCTTTTCTTCGAAAATTCCCGTCATCAGCGCTGTCGGGCACGAAGTGGATTTTACCATCGCCGATTTCGTAGCCGATCTCCGCGCACCCACGCCAACCGCAGCCGCTGAACTTGCTACGCCGAACCAAGAGGAACTAATCTCTGCGCTCAACGGCAGCCGCGTGGGACTTACACGTCAGATGCGACAAATAATCTTGCACTATAAACGCGACGTTGAGTCTGCTTCCGATAAACGTTCCCTTGTGTTTGCTATGACGAATGCCATTCGCACCCTGCGGGAACGAATGAATGCCGAGATATTGGATGCCTCGCGTTCCGTCATTCATTCCCTCGAACGCCGCAGATTAAAACTGGAACGCGACGCCGCCAAGCTCGCCGCGATGAATCCCGACCGCGTGCTCGACCGCGGCTTTACTGCCCTCGAATCAACGGACGGCGAAATCATCCCGCGCCTCTCGCAACTCCTGACCCGCGATGAAAAGAACGGCATCCTCATCTTCGCCGATGGAAGGATTACGGTAAGGTTCGATTGAAAGCCATAATAATGAATTGCTTCTTGCATTCTTGTTACAACAGGTATTAATGCAAATCTTCGGCATTTTTTGCTCTCTTCTGCCTCTCCTTGAGGTACTAAACGAGTCACCTTACGAATCCGAATAATTTCGGAATCACCATTCATCATAAAAGTCCATAAAGTATTGAAAGATACGGAATGGGAACAGGTTTACCATCATTATTGTAGTTTAGATGAACAAAAAGGGTATAATATCATTAGGAACGTAACTTAACCCACTTCGTGTTTCTTTAGCTAAAGAAACATGAAGTTACAAACACTACAAAAACAACAAAGGGAACCTTTCGTCAAACATATTTTCTGTTCTTAGAATGAGCCGATCAAATCCAGAGAAAGCGCCGAATGAAGTAATTACATCCATTAACGCTTTTGATGTTGCGTCCTATATTCTTTCAAAAACGGGAGAAATTCCCGCCGTAAAGCTACAAAAGCTCACCTATTATTCTCATGTGTGGTCGTTGGTTTGGGACGAGAAGCCTCTTTTCAATGACCGCATAGAGGCATGGGCAAATGGACCCGTTATACCGAGCCTATATTTCGCTAATAAAGGATTTTACAGTATCCGTTCATGCTCTGGCGATCCAAAGAAACTTACTCAAGCTCAGACTGACACAATCGACCGAATAATTGCTTTTTATGCAAAACATGATTCGCAATGGCTTAGTGATCTTACTCACCGAGAAGACCCATGGAGAAACGCCCGAATCGGACTTGCGGACGGCGAGAGAGGAAACAACGAAATTACGAATGAAGCCATAATGGAGTATTATAGCGCATTGCCGGGATAAGATGGGTGGAAACCTGAAACCCAAATCGGTACTTAGTGAGTACGAGAAAAAGTTACCTCGTGCACCTCAGGGTAGTTCTGATGATGAGAAGCCGACATGGTCGTTCCAAATTATTGATATTGGCGGCCCGTGGTGTTTTACTAAAATGAGCATGGATGACTTCAATGCTATTCTTGATCGAATTAAAAAATTCGAGAGTATGAAATGGTCAGAGATTAAGGGTAAACGAAATCATTCCATTGATTTATCGAGCCTATCGCCAGTAGCTCAAAAAAGGCTTGAAGAAATTAATCAAGATGATACAGAGAGTATTTTTTCCTTTACAGTTGATGGTGAGAGAAGGTTTCACGGCATTAGACTCGGGCCAGTTTGTCGCTTGCTTTGGTGGGATCCAGAGCACGAAGTATGTCCATCGCAATTAAAGCACACATAACCTCCCATCCTATACTACTTCGCTTTAAAAAACACTTGTTACATACCCTAAAAATTTAATATGGAATGCAACGCGGAATCCGAATTCAAACGCCTCTCGCAACTCCTCACGCGCGATGAAAAAAACGGCATCCTCATCTTCGCCGATGGAAGAATTACGGTAAGGTTCGATTGAAAGAACACTCAGACTGGCATGAAACTTAGGCGAGTAGCTACTCGTTTGGGAATTAGTCAAATTTAACAACATTTTACAGAAAGGAGCGGGCAAATATGAAATATCCAGCACATACCGTGACTCAGCCGCTTTCAAAGAAGCAGGCTAAGGCCGTTGAAGAGGCATTGTCCACTGGCAAGCCTATTATCAATGCTGAATATGCCGCAACGATTGAACGAATCGTTGCAAAGCAGAATAATAATTCCAATGAGCACCAATTTGGAAGCGATCCGAGAACACAGCATGCCTGACTCCGCGAAATTGGAAATAGAACTATGGAACCCCGATCATATTAATTCTGGTCGGGGTTTTCGTTGTGATAGAGCTGAGTTTGTGGAGTACTGGAATGCCGACATTGCACGGGACGTAAAAGAGCATGTAGGGAAGGCATGGATTATACGCGAAAACGATCGTTTGCTCGGTTACATAACCCTATGCGCCGATGCAATACCTCGCCGTAGAAAAGATGCTAACGATCTGCTCAAATCGGAAGGAATTCCGTATGGAACTCTTCCCGCAGTTAAAATCGGAAGACTGGCTCGCGATATGGAAGCAAAAGGAGTAGGCTCCATGTTGGTTGAGTGGGCTTTAGAATATATCGCAAGGATCATTGCTCCTAAAGTAGGGGTTCGTTTTGTAACCGTAGATGCTCTATTCGATGCCGAGATTCCTGATCGCGTCTATGATGTTTCAAAATTTTATGAGAGATTCGGATTTCAATTCGTTAGGCCATCTGAAAAATTGACCGATAAGACTCGATATCGCAGTATGTTTCTCGATATTAAGGGGCTTACCGATGCTCTTGGAGTCAATGTGCGGGAAGGATAACCCCCTTCAACAAAAATATAATTTGTAAGTCATTCCATAAATCGTGCCACGCAAACAAGAAAACACCACCCCCTCCTTCGAATCCGAATTCGAACGCCTTTCCACCATCGTCGATCGGCTGGAACAGGGCAACGTCCCGCTCGCCGAGATGCTCACGCTTTATGAAGAAGCGATGACGCTTTCGGCAAAGCTCAAATCCGTCCTCACCGATGCCGAGCTACGCGTGGAAAAGCTCGCGGCTGTGCATGAGGAAATGACCACTTCCGACACTTCTGAAATGAACGATTTGCCCGAGTCTGAAGGCCTGTTTTAATCTCATAGAAATGCTTTTCCCAAATATCTATACTATAATATAGATATTTTGCAAACATACGTTAATCGATTGATTTACATGTAGTTATAGTTTGTAATAATTTCTGAAAACCCGTTTTTTATTGCGAAAATAGGAATTAGTGTCAACAAAACGGAATTAGTTTTCCCAAATATCTGTATTATAGTATAGATATTTTGCAAAACACCGTAAATGCTTGACTTACAACGACTTATGGCATGTAATAATTTTGTAAATCGAGGATTTTAGTCTAAAAAGATAAGGTTTTGTCGTCTAACGTAAGTTAAGATGATGGCACCATAACCCATCAACAGTTAATAATATTTTGATGTGCGGGATGACGGAACCACTGAATAGCCCCATCCGTTTTTGTCTTTGAATTACGAAAGGAAAATAATTTATGCCTACCGAACCCCCTCAATTCGAGAATTAAAAAATGGCGACCGTGGAGGTCGCCATTTTTATTTGGTTGAATTTTCAATCCACGAAATCACGATCGAGTCTGTGATATGCCCAGCCATCAACGTCATAATGGGAGCCGTAGCAAGTTCCTTCTCTGCCTTTTTGTTAAGAATTAACTTCTTAAGCACATCCTCGGCCGCTCCGAACTCATCAAGAAGTAGTAGCGAAGCAAATGTAATGCGCCCAATATCATTTCTACTCACAATAGCCTCCAGGGTTCCCACTTGCTCCTCTGTCAGTGGCACCCCACGGAGTCTTTTGATCAGAGCCATGTTAATAATATAGAATTCGAGATCCCCGGCAGAAGTCCCGTCCGATTTTCTACTTGCCTCAAATCCCGACTGGAGAATATTAACGGCATCATCATATTGTTCAATCCCCATCAATTTGACAGCCATATTAACTCCCAAGGAGGAATCTTTTGCAAGAAGCTCGGTTGAATCACACAGATGTTTTACCAATTTCGCTTGAAATTCCAAATTCGGCTTTTTGAGTAGGAGTTCGAAAGATGCCTCAAACATTGCCCTCGTCGGTGCAGTATCAAGTTGTTTAAGCATGTATTTTTGGGCAATTTCAATATTGCCTTTTCGTTCTTGCGCCTGTGCCAAAAATCGGAATGGCACTGGAATTTCCGTTATACTCCCTTCAAGCTGAACGGGAATCTTTGAATCCGAGGACGCATCAAAAATCATTTTCTCAGTAGTGCCATCTAATGCACGCTCCATCCGTTCAATATTTGACGCTAGACGATCCATATCCTTGTCGATGATTTCATTCCCATCGGAACTAATTTTTGCCTTTTCAACGAATCCATTTAATGCGTCTCTCAGAGCAACATATGGATCGAAAACTTCAGGCTGCAATTCCAGTTCTAATCGACCTCGCATTTCCGCGAAAAACGAGTCGAAGCCAGCTATCTCAACAAGATTAAAGGCTGGGAAACGGGTAAGGGCTTCTACGTTTGGATGAATCTTAGACCCTTTTAAAATACACCAATAAATCCCATGAGGAAAATTATTTTTGCTTTGCAAAAGTACATTAAGGGCATCCATAATCGAGCGATCATTCCCGCCGTATCCCACAAAAATAAATCCGTGTTCGCTTGCGTATTGCCTAAATTTCTCTCGCATGTTATTCTCGAGAGTCTCAAGCTCGTTCGACGTATTCTTGATATCATCATATAAGAAATCGCCATGAAGCTTTATAATTTTAGGCCTTTTAGAAGCCACTCGTATTGTTTTAATGCTGGAGTCATGGGAGCAAACAATTGGGCGAACTTCACTTGAAAATTTATAACAAGCCTCATTCAATAAATCATCGAAATTCGTTGTAAAAATAGTATTAAACACTCCGTGTCGAATAAAATTTACCAAATAGATATAACCCCACGACGGGGAAGCTTTTGCAAGACATGTTTCAATATAATCCCTTCGCTGACTTGGAAGGTCATAAACTAACTCAAATAATGACGAATATTCTTCTTGCTGCCCATACCAAAGGAACTGCTTTAAAAATATTTCACGATCGTCGCTACCTTGCGATTTCCAGAGGCTATCACGCCATTCATCAATCATCTGAGTAGTTGTTTTTACTCCACTTGTTACACTTGCTCCGGCCCCAAGAAATAGGACATATGTAGGATTGTCAGGCGAGGATGCTGAAATCCCTGACTTGACCTGTTTGCGCCGTGTAGTTGCAATAATATTTATTAAGTGTTTTGAAGAGCGGGGGGGCCGTCCGGGATGTGAGACTGATTCCATAAATTTGTTCAATAAAATGGTTTGAATTTGACCAAAACCAATTCGTCAAGAATATAATTCTTAGTTTCTAAAGGCCAATAATATAGAGTGAACGTTTTCCCTGTTTCTGAGGATTTATTCTAAGCAACGAGCCATGAAACCGAATACCGAGTTTTGAAACACCCAAACTCGGTACACGTTACTCGTTACTCATACACCTTATGACGAATTCCTACCCCCTCCTCGACCGCATCAACACCCCGGAAGACCTGCGGAAGCACCCCGTTAGCGATCTCGAAGCCATCAGCGCGGATGTGCGCGAATATCTCATCGATACCATCGCGCAAACCGGCGGGCATTTCGGCGCGGGGTTGGGTGTCGTCGAGCTGACCGTTGCACTGCACTATGCGCTCAACACGCCGAAGGATAAGCTGATATGGGATGTCGGCCATCAGGCGTATCCGCACAAAATTTTAACGGGAAGGAAAGATCGGCTCTCGACCATTCGCAAAAAAGACGGCCTCGCGCCATTTCTGAAACGCGAAGAGAGCGAATACGATGTCTTCGGCGCGGGACATGCATCGACTTCCATCAGCGCCGCGCTTGGCATTGCAACCGCGCGTGATTACAATGGAGAGAACTATAAAGTCGCAGCCGTGATCGGAGATGGTTCCATGACCGGTGGCATTGCGTACGAGGCGTTGAATAACTGCGGGATGCTGAAGAAGAATATTCTTGTCATCCTCAACGATAACCAAATGTCCATTGCGCCGAATGTGTGGGCGATGCACGAACATTTTAATTCCCTCCTCACCAATCCTGCGCTTCGCAAAATAAAAGATCAGGTGTGGGATGTGCTCGATGGTCACAGCCGCTTGCGTTACGCAGGTTCCAAACTCGTCGATGCGATGAAAGCCGTGATGACGCCGGGAATGATGTTCGAAGCCCTCGGCTTCAAGTATTTCGGACCGGTCAGCGGGCATAATGTGGTGAAGCTCGTAGAAATGCTTCAATTTTTGGAGAACCAAAGCGGGCCGCTCTTGCTGCATGTCATCACAGAAAAAGGACACGGCTACGCGCCTGCGGAGTCCCATGTGCAGAAATATCATGCCGCGAGCGGCGCGTTCGATAAGATCACCGGCGTTGCCGTTACAAAGCCTGTCACCGCGCCGCAGCCGCCGGAATACACGAAAGTATTCGGTAAAGCGATGGTCGAAATTTGCAAAATGAATCCCAAAGTGGTTGGCATTACCGCCGCTATGCCAGATGGCACGGGACTGAACATCCTGCAAAAAGAAGTTCCAGACAAATTCTTCGATGTCGGCATTGCCGAGCAGCACGCCGTCACCTTTGCCGCAGGAATGGCAACGGAGGGATTCATTCCCGTCTGCGCGATCTACTCAACGTTTCTTCAGCGCGCGTTCGATCAGATCATTCACGATGTCGCATTGCAAAACTTAAACGTCGTGTTTGCGATGGATCGCGCCGGACTCGTCGGCGCGGACGGCCCCACGCATCACGGCGCGTTCGATCTTGCGTATCTCCGCCTCATTCCGAACATGACGATCATGGTTCCCAAAGACGAACAGGAACTTAGGGACATGCTTTATACTGCTACGCTGCCAATTACGAATTACGAATTACGAATTACGAACGAAAATATTGATTCTTCCGATGACCTATCGTCCCCAATTCGTAATTCGCAATTCGTAATTCGTAATTCCCACGGTGCCAATCGCGATACGCTACCCTCGCGGCGCGGGCATTGGCGTGGCGTTGGCCGATAAAGGGTTCCGCACGCTGCCCATCGGTCAAGGCGAAATGATGCGCGATGGTCAAGACGCTGTTATCCTCGGTGTTGGCCCATTGCTTTACGATGCCATCAAAGCTGCCGAAGACTCTAGATCGGGAAGGTATTTCCGTTGCCGTGGCGAATGCACGCTATGTTAAGCCGCTGGATGCCGCGCTGCTCGATGCGCTGGCCGCGCGGTTCAAATATATCATCACGCTCGAAGAGGGAACGGTTAACGGCGGTTTCGGCAGCGCCGTCGCCGAATTTTACGCGGAACGTTCCCACCTGCACCCCTCATCGGCAATTCCTCATCCGTTCGCCATTGGGTTGCCCGATACCTTCATCGAACACGGCGCGCCGGCAGGGTTGCTCGCCGATGTCGGCCTCACCCGCGAAGGCATCCGCGACAAAGTACGCGAGTGCGTCCAAGCAGGGCAAGGTGCGGAAATCAATTCCGTTAGACTAAGTCAATAAGAACGTCATTGCGAGGAGAATCGAACGACCGGCAGGGAGTTCGATTCGACGAAGCAATCTCGCGAGCTTTATCACCCGCTCCTCCCGCCGGGGATTGCTTCGTCGAGCATTCTTCACTACGCTCAGAATGCTCTCCTCGCAATGACGTTTGCATGTCAAGACTCCTCGCAATGACGGGTAATGTCCGATTGACCCGGCCCAACCATCCCCAATTCCCGATTTTTCTTCAAAAATTTATTGCCCAAAACAGCCTGATTTGAGGCTTTTTTCATTTTTCTCAAAATTTTTTTGTAACCCGAGCGACCCTGTGCGATTTACTATTAGGGAGTGCCCTTTCGCTCATCCCAACATCACTTGCTTCTGACTCAAAAAATATGAAAAAATTACTTCTGCTCTCAGCAATTCTAAGCCTCTCCATCGGCACGGCTAACGCGCAGCTTTCGAGCACCGTCACTTCCGAAAAATACACGTCCGGCAGCGATTTTTGGTTCGCGCTGCCGTCGAATTATTGGGGCGAGAATTTGGGCGGTAAATTCATTCGTATTTATATTACTTCCCAAACTAGTTGCAATGCTTATGTGTCGCTGAATGGAAGCACGACCATGGTGCCCGTCACGGCAAATACGATTTCGGCCTTCAAGGTTCCCGATACGCTGGAAATGGAATCGAGCGGCATCGCCGAGAGCAAGGGGATTCATGTCTATTCCATCAGCACGAATATCTCGGTCAGTTTCCTGTCGTATAACACCTACTCGTCTAATGGTTCCTATCTTATTCCATCGGTCGGCTTGGGTAACGATTATGTTGTGGCTGCGTATGGTTCGTTGTACGAGGCCGGCGGTAATCAGTTCGACTATCCTTCCGAATGCACCATCACTGCAACCGAAGATAACACCACCGTCACCATCACGCCTTCCTGCAATTGCAGGAAGAGTACAAGCGGCACTGACGCTGGGGATTCCAGTTCGATGGTCGTAGCGTTTCCGGCAGGAGTGCCGTTCAGCGTCACGCTGAATCGAGGCCAATCCATGCAGCTTATGCCCGTCTTTGCGGTCGACGCAGATAATTTCGATCTGACAGGAACCTTGATTCATGCGGATCGTCCCATTAGCGTGATCGGAGGATGTATGCTGGCAGATATTCCAGCCGGTTATACTGAGGGTAATTTCGTGTGCAGTGCAATCACACCCATTCGTTCCTGGAGCACTACCAACTACGCGGCAAGTGTCACTGAGCCAGTCGGCGAGACTGACCATGATTATACGCGCTATGTATTTATTGCGTCCAAGCCGAACCAAACAATTTTTCGCCATGAATATAATTCGACCGATCAGGTTGAGTGCGTGATAGCAAATCAATACGGTGTATTTGTGGATGAATTGGAACTCGCGCAAAAGTTCTATAGCAGCGCACCGTTTTTAGTTGTTGCGTATATCAATAGCTCAACCTATCCGGATAGCATAAATGGCATTGGAGGCCCGTCAGAATTTTCTATTCTTACCCTCCAACAATATGCAAAAACAGTCACACTGGAAACACCGCTCGCTGTCGGCACTATCGTTCCTTATGACGATTACGCGAATATCATTTGTAATGTGAACGACAAGAATGTAACCTTCGATGATAAAAGCATTCTTGGTTATGGAGCGCAGCCCATTGATGATACGTTCGAAGTGTATAACATACCGCATATTGCACCGGGTACGCATGAGATAAACAGTGATTCCGGCGTGGGGGTTTATATCTATGGCTACGGCTTTAATAATGCTTACGCATGGTCTTTTTTGAGCGCAGCCCCGCTGTTTAATTCCCCGGATACCATCCCACCACACGTCGATACGAGCAGTATGTGCTACAGGGCGTTCATTCATCTTAGCGATTCCGGGTTCCTGCCGAACAGCACCGATACACAAACTGGGCTTGGCGAAATTCTGCTCGATTCGGTCTATAATATGAGTTTCAACGTCGATAACGACTGGATCGAAGGATCGGGAGCCGATACCAGCGGATATAGCATCAATGTGGTCGATCCGGCTCTGCCCGCAATCCTCATTGTGGATGTGTTCGATCTGGCTGGGAATGAAACGACGGTTACTTCCACGTACAAACCGAATTTCATCGAGATCGAGCCGCCGCTACAAAATCTTGGCGTTTGGATTTCAGGTTCCCCGAATGTCGCGTTCGATACCATCATCAATCAAGGGCAAGCTCCGTTCGATCTGAGCGTGCTGCATTTGCGAGATGGCAATGTCGGATTTTCGCTGTTCGATAGCACGGGCGGGCCGCTCGATCTATCTCCGATCCCGACGGGTGGACGCAGAGTGATAGAAATTCAATTTCAGGCCAACACAAAGACGGCCTCCGTCGATAGCATTATTGCTGGCAATGACTGCGACAGCATTTCTGTGGCCGTTATTGGTTCCGGGCAACAGAATGAGTCGGTTGCTGCAAATGTATCGTTCCAAATTACGATCCTTCCCATGAGCGATGGCCGCTCCTTAGAAATAATCCCTCCATCTGATGTGAATGCTCCGATAACATTCCAGCTTTCCAATGTGCTCGGCGAAAGCGTACTGCGCTCTACGTTCAACGCGGGAACGCAAAATATCGATGCTTCTTCGCTGCCGCGAGGGGTGTATTTCTACCGGCTAACTTCGGGACAAGTGAGCCAGAGTGGGAAGGTTATTTTGGGAGAATAAATATCAGATTTTTTAACACACAACAATGAAACGAACATCTATCCTACTCGCTGCGGCGCTTATGCTTGCGGCATCCACAACAGCACACGCGCAGCTTTCGAGCAGCGTCAGCACGCTCAAGCACGATTCCACCTTTGCACAAGGCCGCGATTTTTGGTTTGCGATGCAATCGAATTATTGGGGCATCGATCTCGGCGGGAAGTATATGCGTATTTACATTACATCGGATCAGAATTGCACGGCGTTCGTGGCATCGCAATATGTAGGTGGAGTTGCTGGCGCTATAACTCCCATACCGGTAACAGCCTATGAGATTTCGAGTTACAAAATTCCCGAATTCTGGGAGATGGAATCGAGCGGCATTGCAGAAAATAAAGTGATTCACGTCTATTCCAATACGGCTGATCTTGCGGTGTACGATCTGTCCCATAATCCGTACACATCGGACGGTTCCTATATCATTCCCACGATCGGCTGGGGTACCGATTACGTTGTGGCCGCGTATGGATCGCTCTTCGAGGGCGGCGGGAGTTACGGTTTTGACCTTCCCTCGACCATGATGGTCGTTGCGAATCAGGATAGTACTGTTTTCTCCTTCACTCCACCGTGCGATTGCCGCAGTAGCACCAGCGGGAATGATGCTGGCGATCCCAATTCGACGATCATCGTTTTTTTCGCAGATTCCACATACACATTTACACTCAACCGCGGGCAGTGCATGGAATTCATGCCGGTAAAATCGGAAGCCGATACCGGTTTCGATATGACGGGAACGATCATTCATGCCAACAAGCCGGTCGGCGTTGAAGGCGGATCGGTGTGCCCAAATATCCCTGCCGATTACCCGTATTGCGATCATGTCGAAGAAATGATCCCGCCTATCCGCACCTGGGACGAGACGTACTACGCAACCAGTCCGGTTCAGCCACCCGGAGAGACCCAAAAGGACGCTGCGATGTATTTATTCATTTCCTCCCAGCCGGGACAAACTATTTTACGCCAAACCTGCGATTCGAGCCTACGAACGGAGTGTATCATTCCCAAACAATTCGGAGTTTTTTGGGATGAGTTGAGCCTCGGGCAAAAGTTCACAAGCACCGCGCCGTTCTTGGTCGTGCAGTATCTCAATGGCGCAACCTATCCCGATGGTAACAACGGCTTAGGCGATCCGGCGGAAGTCGTTATTCCCTCACGCGATCAATTTACAAAGAACGTGGTCTTTGAAACGCCGCTTAGCGTAGGAAATATCGTTCCTTATGACGATTATGCTCAGATCATTTGCAGAGTTGATGACGCGAAGAATGTCCTCTTCGATCACAAAGGCATTCTTGGCTTTGGCGCGGTCTGTATTGACGATACCTTCGAGATCTTCAACATTCCACATATTGCGCCGAGCGTACATGAAGTTACCAGCGATTCCGGCGTCGGCGTGTATATCTATGGCTATGGTTACGATGAAACCTATGCGTGGGGTTCCACAGAACAGTGCAAATCGTTCCAATCCCCGGATACCGCCGCTCCTCTCGCAACGATCTCCACCGAGTGTTTGGAATCGTTCATTCATCTTTCGGACACCGGCGCGCTTGCTTCGAAGCTCGATATGATACGGCTCGATTCGGTGTATAATATGAATTTCGAGACCGATCTGAATTGGGTCGAAGGCTCGGAAACGGACACCAGCGGCTACAGCATGACCGTCGTCAACCCGTCGAAGCCGGGAATTCTTATCGTCTCCGTGTTCGATTGCGCCGGTAACCATACCACGATCCGGAGCGCCTACACGCCGATCATCGATAGCATGAAGCCTCCGCTGCAAAATCTGGGAACCTGGTTGAGCGGCCCAGCAAACATCCGTTTCGATACGCTGTACAATACCGGGCAGGCCGTGTTCGATATTTCGGAACTTCATTTGCTTAAAGGCAATGTCGGGTTTTCCCTATTCGATAGCATTGGCGGGCCGCTCGATCTCTCACCGCTTCAACCGGGCGAGCGGCGGCTGATAAAAATTACCTTCGAAGCGATCGAAACCATCCCGGAGTTCGACAGCATCATTTATGGCAATAGTTGTTGGGAACGATCGGTCGCGCTGATCGGGAGCGGCGGCCAGGCGAATTTCTTCGTTACCAGCCAAAGTTGGCCCAATGCAGTGCTTACCCAACCGCCTACGTGCTATCCAAAAACGGTTACGATCTTTAATTTTTCGACCGATACGCTAACGATCGATAAAGCGTTCTGGAAAGATGCGTTCCATTTCCATGCCGTAAGTACGTTCCCAATTACGATCCCGCCAGCGCCGGCCAGCGCCCAGTTCACCATCGAGTATTGCCCGGATTCTAATTCCCTTATGACTCCCGATGGCACCGAAGGAAGCTGGACCAGCCCGGATGTCCTCGAAGGCTTAACAGAAGTTCCCCATTTCGATAGCCTGACCGGGTCTGCCGTCGCGCCAAGCGAAACGTTCACCCAAAGCATCGATACCACCTTCGATTGCGTGCTTGCCAGCGAAACCGCGACCTCCGCATTCACGATCACCGCCACGGGAACTGCGCCGAGCACCATCGCGCGCATTGCGCAATACGATAGCATTAATTTCTTTAACCTTACCGGCACGCTCGATAACGGCGTCTCGTGGAACCCTGTAACCACTGCACAGACGTTGACTCCCGGGCAGACCGCTCTTATATCGGTCAACTATATTGTGCCGGATAGCAATAATGTTGGCTTTGGAGATAACTTCATCGCGATCGATGGTTTTGGAGACACCATTGGCGGCGGGCCGCTATTCCTTACCGTGAATGTGAACTTTAATGCGGGAACCCTGAACCCGCCAAGCCAAACGTTTGTCCTGCCGGGATTTCAGGTCAACAATCCTGCACTTACTACATCGTCTGTTGCGCTTCAGAACACAGCGCGAAACGCACCGTTGATCGTCGATACGATCGCGCTGCAAGAGCTTAATCAATACAACCCGGCGTTTACGTTCTCGCTCCCGGCCGGCGTAACATTCCCAGACACGCTGCCGGTTGGTGGAACGTTACCTCTTACGCTCGATTTCAACGACTCGCTATTCGATGTCGTAAAACAACAAACGCAGCTTATCTTTACGACGAACGCGTGTGCCCAAATTTCTGAAACGCTTACCGCGATCGTTGCAGGAGCGGGCGTTAAAGAAACGATCATTCCATCGCTCGATGCAACGATCCTTCCAACCGACGATGGCCGCGCACTGCAAATAATTCTTCCCACAAATATTTCTGGCTCGGTGAATTTCTTGCTCGTAAATGTGCTCGGCGAAAGCGTGCTGCGCTCCACGTTCGGCGTGGGAACGGAAAATATAGACGCTTCTTCGCTTCCGCGCGGAGTGTATTTTTACCGACTAACTTCTGGACAGATGAGCCAGAGTGGGAAGGTTATTTTGGGAGAGTAACAGACATGCGAAATCATAAACATGTCATCCTGAGCGGAGTTTTTCTCGACAAAGTCGAGAAAAACGGAGTCGAAGGATCTCCGGACGTTTCGCTCTGTGGTGATGTCCGGAGATCCTTCGACTCCGCAATCCGACGCTTCGCGTCGGATTGCTGCGCTCAGGATGACAACTTTATAAAATTTTTATAGTAAAATAGAACAATGAAACGAACATCCATCCTACTCGCAGCGGCGCTCATGCTTGCGGCGTGTACAACGGCCCATGCGCAGCTTTCGAGCACGATCAGTTCCCAAGTACGCGGCCCTGCGGTTCCGGAGGGCCGCGATTGCTGGCTTGCGCTTCCATCGAACCAATGGGGTGTGAATGAAGGCGGCAAATACATACGGCTCTACATTACTTCCTCCCAAAATACTACGGCTTGGGTAGAAGCCGGAGGCACGTTAGATAGCGTTCCCGTCACAGCGTACGTGACCTCTGTTTTCCAAATACCCATCACTCTGGAAATGGAATCGAGCTGCATCGTCGAAAATAAAGGCATTCATGTCTATTCCAATGATGCGGATATTTCCGTGTATTTTATGTCAGCTGTACCATATTGTTCGGAAGGTTCCTACGTCATTCCCACGATCGGATGGGACACCGATTATGTCGTCGCCGCGTATGGATCGTTATTCGAATCGGGTGGTTCTGAGTTTGATCTTCCCTCGGAATGTGTGTTTGTGGCATACGCGGATAGTACGATTGTTCGAATTACACCCTCCTGCGATCTGCGTCAAGGCACGAGCGGGAACCTCAATGGTGAAGCCAATGCAAATGTCATTGCCTATCCGGCGGATTCAACGTTTAGCGTCCGGCTCGATCGCGGGCAGTCGATGCAGCTACAGTCCACCAAAGATTCCGATGCGGTTCATTTCGATCTTACGGGAACGATCCTTCATTCGAATTATCCCATCGGCGTGATCGGCGGCTCGATGGATGCAGAAATTCCGGCTGATTTTCCGTATTCCGAGTTCCTCTGCGAAATGACCCCGCCCGTTCAAACCTGGGGTGAGAACTACTATGTAACCAATTACGCGCAGTCCGCCAGCACACCGAGCCATGATATTGCACAGTATTTATTCATTGCATCCAAGCCGGGGCAGACTATTTACCGTCAGAGTTGTGGGAACCGGGATACGACGGAGTGTGTGATCGCTAAACAATATGGCATTTATTGGGATGAGGTGCAGGGAACTCATAAATTTAGCAGCGATGCGCCATTCCTGCTCGTTTCGTATATTAATAGCTATTCCTATCCCGATGGCGTCAGCGGCGAGGGCTATCCTGCGGAAGTTACCATCAATCCGCGCGAACAATTTTCAAAATCCGTCGTATTTGAAACGCCTTTAAATGCGGGAAGCACGGTACCGTATTTTAATTATGCCACTATCATTGTTAATGACAGCGATGCGAAACATACGCTCTTCGATGGAAATGGTATTACCGGTTATACTGCAGAGTGTGTCGATGATACGTTCGAGATCTTCACGATACCAAATCTCGCGCCGGGTGTGCATACCGTAACAAGCGATTCTGGCGTTGGAGTGTATGCATACGGTTATGGATATGATGAATCCTATGCGTGGTCTTCGCCCGCTGGCGTCGCGGCGTTTAAGTCACCGGATTCCATCCCGCCTCACGCCGATACAATGGTAGAGTGCTATCGGATGTTCGTCCATGTAACGGATTCCGGAAACCTTCCCAATAATCGTGGTTCACAAAGTGGGCTGGCTGCGATCTGGCTTGATACGAGCACTAACATGACATTCCTTCCCGATCCGAATTGGCTGGAAGGCTCCGGTGCAGATAGCAACGGTTACGCTGCAACCGTTATTGATTCAAGCAAGCCAGGATCGCTCATTGTCGATGTGTCCGATCGCGCTGGAAACCTAACGACGATCACAACCACCTACCAAACGCATTATGCCGGCCTCGAGCCGCCGCTAAGAAATCTGGGAACCTGGACACTCGGAATTCCACCGAATACTGCTTATGACACTATTTATAATTTGGGAACGACGCCCTACAACTTCGATGAACTCCGCTTGCTGCATGGGAACGTTGGATTTACAATTTTCGACAGTATCGGAGGGCCACTCGATCTGTCTCCGATCCTGCCGGGCGAACGCAGGCTGATACAGGTTCAATTCAAGGCACTAACTACTGCATCCGCAATGGATAGCATTCTCTTTGGAACCGAATGCGAGCTGAATGCCGTCGCGCTTACAGGAAATGGCGGTAGCGCAGAATTTTCCGTTTCGAATCAGACGTGGCAGAACGAACCTCTGCCCGCGCCTCCGGGTGGGTATCAAAATACGGTAACTATTAGCAATCTTTCGAACCATCCGATCACGATCGATTCAGCGTGGTGGGCCGATACCGTTCATTTCAAAGCGGTCAGTATGTTTCCTGTTCCCGTCGCTGCTGCACCGACCGTTTCGATATTCACCATCGCCTATTTCCCTGATTCCAATTCCGCGATCGCACACAATAACACGCAAGGAAGCTGGTTCAGCCCGCAGGTGTTCGAGTCGAGTACAAAAATTCCTCAGAACGATACTTTGATCGGATGGGCTGCTACCCAATCGAGCGTGAACGAAACCAATAATTCTACTTCGCAAGCTACGATCCTTCCCACCAACGATGACCGCTCGCTGCAAATAATCCTTCCATCCTATTTGGCCGCCTCGATCAGCTTCGAATTAGTAAATGTGCTCGGTGAAAGCGTACTGCGCTCCACGTTCAGCGCGGGAGTGCAAACGGTGGATGCTTCTTCTCTCCCACGCGGGGTGTATTTCTATCGTTTAACTTCGGGGCAGATGAGCCAGAGTGGGAAGGTTATTTTGGGAGAGTAAGAATGGAGAAATTATTAAGCACGTCATTGCGAGGAGCGTTCGGCGACCGAAGGAAGCCGAACGCGACGAAGCAATCCGTTGAGATTTGGCTTGATCTCAACGGATTGCTTCGTCGGAATTGCTACGCTATCGCGTAGCAATTCCTCCTCGCAATGACGTAATAACTAACAAGAGATTTTTTAAGTAACACACAACAATGAAATCCACATTCATCACACTTGCTGCGGCGGTTTTGATCGCGGCGTTCGGCATTGACGCGGCGCGCGCGCAGAGCACGGCGCTCATTCATCATCGCATCGTGAAAACGAATACCGCTCTGAATAACAACAACGCTCCTTCGATGGGGCGCGATTTCTGGTTCGCCGCGCCCTCCAACCAGTGGGGCATCGAACAGATCGGAACGTTTAAACAGATCTATATTACTTCATCGAGTAATTGCACGGCGTATGTATCGTCGCAATACGTGGGTGGCGTGCCTGGCAGTACGACGGAGATCGCGGTCAAGGCGTATGAAACATCCACCTACACGATTCCCGAATTTTGGGAGATGGAATCGAGCGGCATCCCGGATAACAAGGCCATCCATGTGTATTGTGACAGTGCCGATCTCTCCGTGTATTTTATGTCGAGTCAGTTCCAAAGCGGGGATGGATCGTATATCATTCCCACCATCGGATGGGGGATGGATTACGTTGTGGCGGCGTATGGATCGCTGTTCGCGAGCGATGGCGGCGAGGGAACCTACGACCTGCCTTCGGAGTGCATGATCGTAGCAAGTCAGGATAATACTATCTTCGAATTCACTCCATCCTGCGATTGCCGGCAATGTTACGGTGGAAATTTTTACGGAGATACCAATTCGAAGATCGTCGTGTATCCGCAAGGAGCGACGCAAACGTTCCAACTTAATCGCGGGCAGTGTATGCAATTCATGCCCGTTCAAGCATCGGACGATTCCAATTTCGACATGTCGGGAACGATCATTCATGCTAACCAACCCGTGGGCGTGCTGGGCGCTTCGCAAGACCCGGAGATCCCTGCGGGGTTCTCTTCACCCAATTTTGTCTGTGAAATGATGCCGCCCGTCCGCACCTGGGGCGAGACGTACTACGCAGCCAATCCCATTCAACCCCCGGGAGAAAACAACAAAGATTTTGCTCGCTATTTATTTATTTCTACTATGGATAGCCAAACTATAGTTCGTAGAGATGCCCAGACGGGTACACATATCGAGTGCGTCATCCCCAATCGATTTGGAATTTTTTGGGATGAATTGGAGCTTGGCCAAAAAATCTATAGCAACGCGCCGTTCCTTTGCGCATGGTATCTGAACGGCGCAACCTATCCCGATGGGGTCCAAGGCTTAGGCGACCCCGCTGAATGCACCATTTCCCCAAAAGAACAATATACAAAATCGATCTTATTTCAGACGCCCGTTCCACCCAATAACGACGGAACGTATGATGATTTTGCAAATATTATCGTAAATGTTAATGACGCGAAGAATGTACTCTTCGATGAAAAAGGCATTCTTGGCTATGCCGCGCAACCCAATGACGGCCAATGGGAAGTATTCAACATTCCACACATTGCCCCGGGAGTGCATACTATTACCAATAGCGATTCCGGCGTGGGAGCGTATATCTACGGTTACGGCAATAATAAATCCTATGCGTGGGGTACGCCATCTTCGTGCGGGACGTTTAATTCCCCGGATACCATTCCGCCGCTTGCCGATACGTTGGGACAGTGCTTCAATGCGTTCGTGCATGTGGTCGATTCCGGATTGCTTCCCGATAGTCTGCATCAGCAAAGCGGGCTTTCGATGATCCGACTCGATTCCAGTTCTAATATGAATTATAACGTAGATAACAATTTTATCGAAGGTTCCGGAGTAGATACGAGCGGTTACACCATGAATGTAATTAATCCGGATGAACCGGCCACACTCGTCGTGTCAATCTATGATTTTGCCGGCAATGTGACTACGATCACAAGCGTGTATGAACCGGCGATCGTTAGTATAAAACCGCCGATACAAAATCTTGGAGTAACGCTTTTGGGCAGCGTAGTTCCCAATATCAAATTCGATACGATCTTTAATACGGGGCAGGTTGCTTTTGATTTCGGTACGCTTAAGTTGCTCAAGGGCGATGTCGGATTTACGATCTTCGATAGCATTGGCGGGCCGCTCGATCTTTCTCCGCTTGATCCGGGGCAGCACCGCCTGATCATGATTAAATTCCTGGCGATAGGGCAGTCGTTCGCGGTTGATAGCATCATCTTTGGCAATGCGTGCTTCACACAGGCGGTTGCACTTATCGGCGGCGACGGTGCGAGTGACTTCCTCGTTACAAGCCAGGACTGGATAAATGTGCCAGTTCCCGCACCCGCTGGCGGCTATGTGAGGACGGTCACAATCGAGAACCTTTCGACTGTCGCGATAACGATCGATTCGGAATGGTGGCGAGACCAGATTCATTTCCAGGCAGTTCCCGGACAATTACCGATCACTATTCCGAAATCCCCGGGGAGTGGGGCGTTTCGGATCGCTTATTTCCCGGATAGCAATTCGCTGACGACGCCCGACCGCACACAAGGCAAGTGGTTTAGCGATAGCGTTAAATCCTCGAATGGCAGTTTAATTCCGGAGTTTGACAGCCTCATCGGTAATGGGGCTGCTCCGAGCGAAACGTTCCTTCAGAGCATCGATACCACATTCGACTGCGTCTCAATGACCGATACGGCTACCGCTTACTTCACCATCACGGCGACGGGAACTGCAAACAGCTATATTAATCTCGTAACGCAATCCGATACCACGGACTTTTTTAACCTTCTGGGCACGGTTAATGGCAGCAACGCCACTTGGAACCCGAAAACACAAGCGCAGGAACTTACTCCGGGACAGACGGCGACCATTTCGGTGCAGTACGTTGTCCCCGATAGCACCAACGAGACGCTCGTAGATCATTTGAGGGCTATCAATGGCACCGGCGAAACGATCGGTGACACGGCGCTGAATCTTACCGTTCATGTCACCCTTAGCGCAGCCACGACGAATCCGGTGCAACTGCAATTCGGTCCTGTGAATTTCCAAACACAGAATGCGAACACCACGCAGAGAGTGTTCTTCATACAGAACGTGGGAACTCTGCCGTTGCCGATAGATTTTCTTGTGCTCGATCCCGGCGGCCCGTTCAACGCGGCGTTCAGTTTTACGACCACTCCCCCATGCCCGGACACATTACAGGCAGGGCAATCCATGACGGTCACGGTGGATTTCAACGATTCTATCAACGACGCGCCGGTGCAAACGGCCTTGCTGGAAATTGTCGGCGATATGTGTAACGAGCTGATCGACACCCTGACCGGAACTATTGCAAACTCCGGCGTGAAGGAAGGATCGCCGATGATGATCGCTCCATCACTCAACGCAACCATCATTCCCGCTGAAGATTGCCGCTCCTTAGAAATTATACTTCCCACATCATTAGTTGGCGCCGTTAATTTCTCACTCGTAAATGTGCTCGGCGAAAGCGTGCTGCGCTCTACGTTCAGCGTGGGAGCACAAACACTGGATGCTTCTTCGCTCCCGCGCGGAGTGTATTTTTACCGACTAACTTCTGGGCAGATGAGCCAGAGTGGGAAGGTTATTTTGGGAGAATAAAAATGGAGAAATTATTAAGCACGTCATTGCGAGGAGAATCGAACGACCGGCAGGGAGTTCGATTCGACGAAGCAATCTCGTGCGACTTACCGCTCTGCTCGCCCTGCCGGGGATTGCTTCGTCGAGCATTCTTCGCTTTGCGAAGAATGCTCTTCCTCGCAATGACGTTTTTTTTCTCGCCGCAATGACGTCGCAACTCAAGGATCTCTCCTTTTAGGAATCATTCCTTCACCAGCATCACGGTCTTCGTTTCATACTGAGCGTTGCTCGAGGCTTCGACGCGCAGCATGATCGCGCCGTGCGCGTTTGCGGCGAGGCCGGAGAGATCGATCTGGTTCACACCTGCCGGTTCGTTCTTCGTGAAGCGCAGGACCTCGCGGCCTATCGCGTCGTAACCGGAAACGGAGATACTGGCAGGCTCCGATAAAGAAAACGAAACCACGCCGCTTGTGCTCATCGGATTTGGGTAGGTCGTGAGATTCAATAGCAATCCATCGCTGGGATTGGCGGACGGTGCAACGCCTTCGAATGGCGATTGTAGATTATAGTAGATCGTGATCGTAGCGGGCAGCCAATTCAAATAGTAATTCGTGTCGGTCGGATCTACATCATCGATCGTAACAGAACTTTGCTTTGTCATATCGGCCATCGGCAGAAACGATGCGCCGGCTGGCGTGATCGTTATGCTCTTGATGGCCGAAGGAATCGTGCTCGGATCCCACGATAGAACAGCGGGATACATGAACGCTGTAAGAACAAACGTGTATTGCAGAGTGAAAGTATCTGTTGACGGCTTAGGCATGATGTCGATCTCCGAGTAGTCGTCTTCAGAATCATTAAGCTCGAACGCCATAAAATATCCACCAGAACCAATTGCGCCAGGATAGAACATTTCACCGAATTGTGAATCGATGCCATCCGTTGCTTTGGGATCGTATCCAAAGCCCTTTGGATCGCTGTTGCCGCCACCGCCTGCGTCGGAATAATGAAGTTTCAACTCGAACTCAGGCGTAGCCGTCTGCCCATTGCTTAATCGTGGAAGCGTGGCGAGTAAA
This sequence comes from Ignavibacteriota bacterium, assembly GCA_963794025.1. Classification (GTDB taxonomy): domain Bacteria; phylum Bacteroidota; class Ignavibacteria; order Palsa-1295; family Palsa-1295; genus PALSA-1295. The sequence goes on along the minus strand of CAWCCK010000033.1, from coordinate 95,686 downwards.
AAAAGGATTACAAATGTTCGTTTCATAAAATGCCCTCGAAAAATTCCCTTGTACAATGCTTAAAGCGGGAGCCGCTTCTGTGTAGCAGCTCCCGCTTTAAATAACTCCCGGATCGCCTGATTGTTACAGGCTATTTCCGATTAATGTTCGAGCGTCATCGACTGCGTCTGAACAAAATTACCGGCCTTCAGCGTGTAATAATACACACCTGCTGGCAACTGCGATCCATCGAAGACCGCCTGCTGCTCACCTGCGCCAACCGTGCTATTGACCAGCGTCTGAACGACCTGACCAAGCTGGTTATAGACAACAAGCGATACGACGGACTCTTGTGGAAGCGAGTAGTTGATCGTCGTATTGTCAGTAAACGGATTCGGTGTGTTCGCCTGAAGCGCATAGCCGACCATGCTCGTTACATCTCCTTGCTTTTCAGCAATTTGGATCTGCGTGACCGGATTCGAGATCGTTATGATGCCATTGTTGACAGCCGTACCGATAACGTTACCGTTCATGTCACTTACCGTGACCGGGCCGGATGCGTTCGTGATCTTCATGGTGACAGGATAGCTTTCAGCGTGAACATTCACGATATATGCCGTGTGGTTATAGCTAACCGCACCGCTATTCATATCGAATCGCGCATCGAACGAAGTGAACTTGCCCGGCATTTCGAAGTTGCTTTCCGGCTGCTCCGTTGTGGCGTTGCCGAAGAACAAGATCTGACCGTTACCTTCCGCATCGCTGAAGGTAGCCTGCGTAAGCTGTCCTTGCAAATTCTCACGCGAATCTGACTTAGCCGCTACCGGTGCATTCAACTGAATGGTCGAACCTGTCGGTGTCGGCCCGTGCATTGCAACGCCTGGTGGCGGTGGCGGTGCCGGCGTTGTCAGGTTATAGAAACCGGAACTATCTACCTTGATAAAGTATCCACGGCCCGGAATGAGGAAGTTCGTCATCGTATAGCCCTCTTGTGGTGTGAACTGCCACATGTAAGGAAGCGGCGTTGGCGGCGTTGTTATACCCGGCTCCGGGGTAAAGATCATTTGCGATCCATTGGTGCCATCGAACGTGCCAACACTGCTTGTGCCGCCGATCGAATTCCAACCCTGGGAGATCGCTACGTTCGAAACAGTGTAGGATTTGATTCCAGCAACCGTAACGTTATTGCCGATGTAGCTGCCATAGCGAACCATGTAGCCACGACCAAATTCCAGCGTGCTCTGCTGTTCCCAGCTGCTTGACGACTGATATTGGTATGGAACCGTCAGCGCATTGCTGAAGATTACGCTCGCGCTTGGATCCGGCGGAATGACCGGCAACGATACGAGCGACCAGCTATACGGCTTGATGAACGTAGCGATATTCGCGATCGTCCCAGGGGTATAGATGATATAGAACGTATTGATATGTGCATCTGTGATCGTTACGCACTCCAAACCATTATCGATCGTTGCGGTTCTTAGATTGATCGGCTGTTCGGAGCCGTTCAGTGTGAATGCAAACTCTACGCGCGAACCGGCCGGGAATTGCGAGGAATCCACGCATACCTTCACCGGATAGCAGCTTACATTACCTGGATTGAATACGACCTGATAGATCAGCGAGGTGTCGGTATTATCATTGCGAATATCGCGTGTATAACCGGCATCGTTATCGTTCGTCAATACATTCTGGAGATTCGGATCCTGCGGGTAGAAGAAAGCGAATGCACTGTCATCGGCATGGGAAAGAGCGGTATCTGCATTCGAGACTGGCTGCTCGCCATAAAGCTCATCGATGCTATCGGTAGCTCCAGGACCAGTGCCGAGCGTCAAGAAATTCGTTGCTCCATTGATGCAGCTATTCGAGATCTGAAGTGTAATACCGGTTCCGGGCTGTGTCGGTTCGTCAGGCGCTTGTTCACGAACAAAACGGATGACGAGCGGAAGCGGTGAATTCGCAGCCTGATCGTTCTCGAATGTCACCGTGGCATAATAAATACCAGGCAGCATTGCTTGCGGGTTTTGCACCGTAAAGAAGATCGTTACGGCTTGAGGTCCTTCAAGTGCAGTGGAAGGATTGAGCGCATTGGCATCTACACCATCCCAGCCGAGGAACATAGAAGTAGTACCGCCCGGAGAACCACAATTCACCGTTAACCACGGCTGATTAGAGACGATCGTGGTGTTATCAAGCTCCGTAGAACCCGTAGCATCATCAAGATTAAGAGATTGCGTGACCTGACCGTTGAACGAGGTCGGATCATAGACTAAATCGTTAACAAGCGAATCATATTGCTCTGGGAATGTCTGCCCTAAGCCACCTGGATTAATAGTAACATTAGGAACCGGACGAAGCTCTAAAACAGGCTGCGCTGTGTAATCAATATTCAATTGACCACGGTTGATCGGGCCACCGATTCCGGTACCACCACCGAAATTACCAAGTTGCTCAGGAGGTCCGATGCTTCCCACCGTAGCATAACCGGTATCGCCCCAGTGATCGTTGAACTCAGCAGAATCGAGGAACATCGTTCCACCGGGTGCAAACGTCACGATCATGTGGAAACGAAGCCAAAGTAAAATACCATTGTGCTCGCGGTAGCCCGTATCTTGCGACGCGTTCATATTAAGCGGCACTGAACTTGCACCCGCAAGGCGGATAACATGGCTATACGGGTTGTTCGGATTGTTAGCCGACTGATCGCTAAACGTTACATAGAACGATGAAGCAAGACCGGTATCGGCCTGCGGTGTGACTGATGGGCACTGCCCCGAAGCTGCAGATACGATCGAAGGGCCGTTCATGACGACCGGCGATCCATTCGTGGTATCAAGCTCCATCGCCTCGTTATTATACCAAAGCTGGAAGTTGAAGCTGCGGATAGGCTCCAGGTGCTGACCCGGATTGCCGGGCTTACCTGCCTCGTACCAGCTATTGTTCGGATTGTAGGTCGTATCGACCTGATTCCAAATCCAAACGGGCACAAGGAAGTAACGGTCGCCGCCGTTGCCCGGAACAGCAACACGCGTTAGCCCGTCTCCCGGCGGAACGTGATAATTCCGCAACGACAGCGTCGGATACGGTATGAAATTTTGCCCACGAACCGTTGTGGTTCCGCTGGCGAGCACCAAAATAGCAAGCACAATAGCCGCTATTGAGCCGTAAAGCTTACGCATGGCTTTCTTCTCCTCTGTTTTAGTATTGTTAAGGTTCATCTTACCTGACAATTAATTCGTTTTCAAACATTTTGTTACACCCTTACGGTGTTTTTTATTCTTTTTTCTCTATGGCTATCGTGGCGCTACGATCAAGGTTCCGATACTTTTCGATTCTATCCTTCCATCGTCGCTTAACACGAGGTGGTAAGCGCCGGTTGGAAATCCGTAAGGGATCTTCCACGCTCCAGAGACCAACGGCCCCAAGAAGCATTGCCGTCCCAACGCATCGAAAACTTCTAATTCCGCGTCAGAAGCATATCCGGGCGATTTTATCGTTACCTGCTCCGTAGCAGGGTTAGGATAGAATTGCAGTGCGTCTGCCGTGTCCAACTGACTTTGGACGACGGCGTTCATTTGCGGAGTACGAATCCAGCCGTCTTCCAGCGAAACGGAATCAATTCCCTCATCGCCAGCAGTAAAAACCGCTAATCCGTAACCGTGATACCAATTGGAATCCCATCGGATCCACGCGGTATCGGCATTCGAATCGATCGTCATTCGAATCTTAAAAAGAACCGAATCCGTAAGATCGATCTCCTGATTTCCGAGTGCGAGAAGTCCGTTATGACTTCCCGTGGTATCCTTTAATGCCGCCGAAGCAGTGCCCGCCAAAATATACGCTACAAGTTGACTTTCCGAAGTATCGAAAAGAAAACGAGCAGTGAAATCGTGGATGTCGTGAGCATGAGTAGATATGAATGTGTAAAGCACACGCACATCGACCGTCGCTCCCGGCTGCGCTGTAACGGTGTCGATACGAAGGTGCATCACATTTTGAGCGGAGACCGAGCCGACGCTAAGTGCGACCGACGCGATAACCACCACCCTTGCGAGCAGCCGTAGTATCATAGCCATAGATTTTCAAAGAACGATGCTCCGGGCTTCTTCCGAGAAAGAAGCCTAAAGCGAAACTTTTTTAATGAACGACCTGCATCTTCGCGCACTGCGTGAAGTCGGGGGTCGTAAGTTGGTAGAAATACATTCCGGTCGGAACCAGATTGCCACTACCGTCGCGCCCATCCCACTGAATGCTGTTGTAACCAGCTGTGCGCCCCTCACCGTTAATAAGCGAGCGGACTTCGTGTCCGAGCACATCAATAATGCGGAGCGTAACACTCTCTGGCGAAGCCAGGTTGAAACCGATCGTCGTCTGGCCTGCAGCCGATACGACAAAAGGATTCGGCGAATTTTGTTCGAGACTGTTCGAAGTGCCTGCACTTCCATCCGCTAAACTGAGCGCAATGTGCGATGGCGCTAAATTTGCGTCGTTAACTTGTACGTTTTCAATATCAAACTGTGGGTTCGTGTTTTCCTGAGCGCGAAGTTCAATATAGCCAACCGTTTCACCATTCGAAAATTCACCGCTAGTGGCAAGCGTAATACGACCGAGCGAAGGATTCGAGCACATAAGAGTACCGTCTGGTGCTTCCGTACCGACCAATTGAAGGCCGCTTGCATCAAGCCCCTTGAGATCCATCTGAATCGAAAGAGGCCCATTTACATTGCCTCGAACGGTGATCGGAAGCAATACGGTGTTGCCCAGCCTGCTGATATTCGAAACGTCGGCTACGATGCCGGTAACGCTCGTCGAGTTAATCTCCGTCGTTTTATATCCTGGCACCGGCAAATTGCTGGGCCATGGAAGATATGCCAGCTTGCCGGCAAGGTACATCAAAATGTAGGCAGCATCGTATGGAGTCGTATAATAGAAATACGTTCCATAGAGCGGGGAATAATTAGGATCCTGCGCCGTAGAAGATACAAAGAACGAGCCGGACGATCCAGGGGTAGTGATCGTCAAAGGAGCACCGCCATAAGACCCCGAAACCTGGAATGTAAATGAGCCTAAATTCCCGGCCGTTATAAAATAAGGCGTACCCGCTTGCAACGGAGTCGGCAAAGTGCCACCCCCCGCTACGAACGTCACCTGCTGGCCCGCAAAATAGCCCGTCAGGCCCTGCGAGGTAAAGATGCTCGTGCTCGTCGAAACCGATGCCGTGTTAAAGCTTGCTAGTACCAAAGCACCCGGCCCGCTTGTATGATTGCAATCCCCATGGAATGCAGGGCCGCCCTCGATCGAGTCAAGCGGAACTGCATTAGCAGCCGCTTGTAGAATTGCCAACGCGTCGGCAACCGTTACAAAAAGACTCTGATTATTACGAATCTGCGGATTCGGGTTCGTAACCTGCTCGAGCAATACATCGCCATCGCCCCATGTGGAAAGCAAATTACGGCCCTGTGGCACAAGTTCAATGGCGCGGCCCGGCTGACCCGTCGGTGGCCAGCTCGTTGTCCGTGCGCTTGTGTTGTTGGCTACGTCATTCTCGTCGTTCTGCGATTGATAAAGCGCGTTGATATGCGTGAAGCCCGCGGAATCCTTAGCGCCAACGGACGCACCGGCGGTTTGAACAGAGCCTGAATCGCTGCCGAGCGGTCCGATCGAGCCATATTGGAATAAGATCGTAGCCCGTTGATCCGGAGCAGATTGATCGTTCGCTAATGGGTTCTGATGAATGATAAGCTGGAACGACGCGATAGAATTCGGATTGCTCGCATTCATGATGTTCAGGTTCTTCCATTCTATCGTGAATGTCTTGATCGTCGAGAACGGTATCGCGTTCTTATTCGGATCGGGTACCGCTGTCGTCAGATACGAAATGGTCGTGGGATAGTAACCCGCTTCCGTCGTGCGATAATAGTGCGTGCCCCAAAACGGCGCGACCGTATTGTTCGGCAACACCGAGCTATATAGCTCGTTGTTGTTCGAAGGAGTAACCGGCACGGTGTAATCTATTACAGGTACGAATTTCTGCGTAACGGGCCACGGGCCGTCCGGAAGCGTAGAGCCTGCTGGCAAATCAACGATGTTGAACGACGTCCAGCCGCTGATTCCGATATTAACGGAATCGGTTAAGCTGCCGTTATAGTCAAACGTGAATCCTACGGGAATTCCGCTGGCAACGCCATCTTGCATATCGATAGCGCCCGTGAAATTCAAGAACTCCACCGGCACGCTCTGGTTTCCACCAGGAACGACGCCCGGAAGTACGGTTCCGCCGGCCAGTGGGTTGTAGAATTGATTGATGATTTGAACGCCGTAATTGGCCCACAGGGGCTGCACGCCAGCCTGTTGAGCGCGCGCCGTTCCTGCAAAGCTAATCGCAAGTACAGCCAGCACGGCTAATGATCGTTGAATCTGTTTCATGGGTTTCTTACTCCTTGAAAGTTATTACACTCTAAAAAAATCGGTTCGTTCTTTAATTTAACTTCTTAAGAGCGGTCGCGATGAAAAAATAGTCGCCGCGACCGCCATTGTTTTACACTTAGTTCTGCGCTCCTCGCACCAGTGACATTTTAACGGAGCCGGTATAGCTGCCTGCTGTCATGGTCGCTATGTAGCTGCCATCTGCAACGTTAGCTCCCGAGGCGTCCGTACCATCCCAGGTCACAGGATAGGAACCGGCATCGTCCGTTTCATTGACAAGCGAGCGAACAAGCGTTCCCTTCACATCGTAAATGTTGATCGTTACGTTCGAGCGTTCGGCCACAGAGAAATTCAACATGGTCGATCCGGAGAACGGATTCGGATAGTTCGGCTGGATAGAGAATACCGGCTGCGCTACCGAATTCACACCGCTTCCTGCCGGTACGAATACGATGATCGCGTTGGTCAGCGTATTGTTGCGAATCTGCAAGCAGATCGAGTCGGAGCCAATCTGAGTCAGCGTGTAAAGGCTGTTATCGATCGGTCCCTGTCCGGTGAACATGTTGATCGAGAACTCCTGCGCATTCTGCGGGTCTCTCAAGTAAAAGTGACCCGATTTATATGGACTCGGCAATGCGTTCGTCGTATCGAGGCACGAACGATTCCAGCAGATCTCGATCGGATACAAGCTGCCTGCTCCGCCGCCATCGTTACCCGGCTGGAATTCTACCTGCCACGTCGTTAAGGCGTTCACGTTGTCACGAATGTCAACCGTCGTCCCCTCGATGCTTCCGCCGATCGGCAGGATCCAGCGTGCGTCGAAAGCGCCTTGTATTGGCGGCGCAGGGGCCAGTTCATATTCGCAATAGTTCTGATCGATCCCGTCGCTGGCACCCACGCCCGCGCCGAAGCAGAGAGCCTGAATGTCCGTCAATGGATGAAGCTCCGTCGAATCGTTCGATACATAGATGAAGCAGGAGAATACAGGCGTCTGTCCGAGGTGGACTGGAATCCTAATCGTATCTGCTAAACCAGCTGAATCGTGGACGTACAGCGTTAGATATTCCGGAGGAACCGGGCTTTGCTGGAAGTAGCTCTGATCCTCATGGAAAAATCCGCATACGTTAAGCTTTACCGTATCATTTGAATGTGTTCCCGTGATCGAATCAACCGCGTTACCATTGATGGTAAAATTGACGCCATTCGAATCCGTAACGGTAAGCACATCAGAGCTGCATAAACGCTTCAGATCAGGATCGTAAACGAATATGCTGTCACAGAACGTGCTGTCAACATTCTCGCACTGTTGGCCTGGGCCATGAACGAACGCCGGCGGATGATTGACCGAATCCACGGCGATAGGAATGTTGATCCATGCTGCTACGCAATATGCTCCACCCGTAGTTGCGTCGGAAACAACGACCGTAAGCGTATCCGGTCCATTGCAGCTACCCGAAAGGCTCGGCGCATCTGTGTCGCCAGGCACGCCGGTAAGCACACCTGAGAACGGATCGATCGAGATCCAATCTGGCGATAAGCCAGTGAGCGTATCCGGAGCCCCACCAACCGTGTGTGGAGCGACGTAAATTGGCGATCCGCCTGGAGTGTATCCAATTGGAGCCGGCACCTTATCCGGGAAATCACGATACCATTCTTCCGTATGACCACGATAGATCAAGTGATACATGTAAGGATGTCCCGGATTGAGATTCTCAACCTGAATACGATTGATCGAATCAGGAATATTGAAATTCAAGCTGTAGTCTAAGCCTTCCTTTGCGCCTGGCAAGGTCGTCGTGGTGATCGTCGGCGCATAGAGAATCGTAACCGGCCACGTTTGGAGCGTCATACCGGTGTGACCATCGTTAGCCACTACGCTGATAACGGTATCCAGATCCAACTGGTTGTTGTTCTGAGGGATCGGTAGTAAATACGGTCCGCCGGCAGCTGTTCCTAAAACAGCCGACAGAGAATCGACCCTTACACCAATGATACCCTTGATCAGGAAGTTGGAATCCGCACTACCGATTGGAGTATAAATACCACCGTTCGGTTGAACCATCCACGATGGCTCGGCTGAGAAGTTATAGCTTGAGTGGCCATAACGGAAATCCCATCCTGGATAGTGGCCCGTATCTCCAACGACTGCAGACGGAAGCAATACTGCTGCTGCTACCGAATCTTCATGCTCGACATCTGTATTCAGGTCGATCGAGTAACGAAGCGAGTCCGTGAGGATACCAACCGGGGTGCTAAATCCGCAGGAGGATTGTGGCAACTTAGCGAATACCGGCAAGCTGTCTTCTACGATAATCTTAAAGTGATAGGTGGTTGACGTTGAGCGGATGCAAAGGGTATCAGGAATAGCAGTAGTGCTATCCGGAGTCCTTGAGCAATTCATGTATGGCGGGAATACCCACATGCTGAGCGAATTAGCGTCGGGGCCGAGCACGGAATCCGGGAAGCCATTCAGCAATCCTGATTCAGATACATAGTTCGGCGGGTAATTCGTGACCGTAGCCGTGACTCCCTCGCCACCCGGAACGATATCCGGATTGCGCGGCTGTCCGTAAAGTTCGACATAGCCATTTGATCCGGTTATGTTCTGGTTGTAAATGACCTTCTGTGTCATCCAGCTGTTTAAGCGAACGTGCGCCTCGACAGAGTCCGTCGCATTCGCCGCTATATACTTAGAGCCCGTTGGAATAGCGTCGCCTTTAAAGAGGTCGATTGATACGTTAAATCCAAGCTGAGTGTAATTACCCGGATTAAAGAGGAAGCGTGGATCGTAGAAATAATTCGGGTCATAGCCAGCAACGCGGAAAAGCGTTTTTGCAGCGGTCGAGCCATCGTAATTGATGTCGCGCTTTACGAATTTTACATTAGGAGCGTAAGAATTCGATTGGAGCGACGGAATGTCGCCGACGAACACCGGTGCAGTCACATCGCCGATCACGAATTGAAGACCGTTAGCTATCGCATACGCTGCGCCGAATTTCCAAAGCTGCGTTCTGCTGATAACAGCGATCCGATCGCCGGGACGAACCGGGAGCGTGTGATATTTCTCACCCGCATACCATGTCTCAGCCGCAGTCGGCCCACCGGATTCACAGTCCATTGCAACCGCATCGCTACCACCCGTCGCAAGGTCGCTCGGAGAAAGCGAATACTCGCGTCCGTGTAATGCTGCGGAATCTTCGAGCAATGACGCGCGCTGTACTTCGGCATACGTCAGCGTTGACGGCCTGATAAGCGCAAGCGTGTAAAGCGTATTCGAGCGGAGATTAGGATGACGCTCTGCAACGGATGAATCCGGTACAAAGTCAAGACGTCCCTGGTAGGTTTGCTGCGTAGCGCCCACCGGCTCTGCCGCTTCGGTCTCTAAGAGGTTCACACGAACGAATTCGTTCGTGGTCTGATTGAGCACGATAAACGTGGTGTAATTCTTGGCATAGTCATCGCGATTTGAATCGTTGACGGGAACGTCAGCTTGCAAGAATAACGGATATCCAAGTGGCTGCGGGCCGGTAAAATCGGTCTGCAATAAGTCGATCTTATTGACATACGTCGCGTTCGTATCGAAGATGTTGCGCGTAAAGCGATGCATCTTCGTAAGGTTAGCCGGCAATCCGAGCGCAAAGGCTTCGGACGGAGCAAAACGGCGCTCCGAATAATCGGCGACCTTCATGTTGTTGCCTCTGTCATAGAGATCATAAACACGACCCTCCATAAGGAGCGTATCGGGAACAAACCCGATCGTCGGCGCATCGTAAGAGATCGCAGGATTGCTGTTCGGCTCGTAGATATTGGTGAAACAGCCATTATAGAAACCTACGAAGAACGTGTTCTGCTCGACCGCAACCGGCGATGTGCGCGGAATCTCTATGGTGTTCACACCTGGGCCTGTTTCGCCCCAGAAATTTCCGCGAAGCGTATCGACGCCACTCTGCCCAATAATAGGCGAAACCGGCAGACGAAGAACGTAACGCGCAATGTTGTTGTAGATCGCATCGCCGCGTGAGTTCGAAGCGAACGAAGGAAGTGCTCCTTCAAAATCCGCCCAGATGGTCGCACCGGCGTTCGGATCGCCAGGATTGGCCTCACCAGACGAATCGAGATTTACTAAAGCCGACGAAGGCGATGTTGCGATGTTGTTCGTGATAAGGCACTGGTTCGACATGAGCTTGAGATCGTAATGATCGCTCCAGATAGCCGAGCCGGAATATGCCTGATTCTTCTCGAACCGAACGCGGCTCAAAACCGTCGAGTCAACAGGCGCAAGTGAGCATTCGTCACTCGTGATGTGGATGTAAAGACCACCCCCACGACCGCGCTCCGTTGGTGCCGCTGAATTGGGATCGTAATTGTAAATAGCCGAAGAATCCTGCCCGAGGATGCACATGTTGTTGACAAATCGCGTAAGCGCGCGCTGATCGGTCGGGAAGGCGCTGTAATTGACACCGCTATCCCTCTGTATCTGAGGATTCCGAGCATTATACTGATCTTCCACAAAGAATCGGTTGATCGGCGTAGCATTAGCGCACTGAATTTCATCCTGAATTTCAACGGCTCCGCCATTGCCACCGATCGTGAAGTTACTATTGAATTCGGTAGAGAATGTAGAATCACGGAAGCCTACGTATTCTGCTCCGCCGCCCAATACGCTCTCGCCATATAGGCTGCGATTGACGCGCGAGTCAAACGGATTGACGCTGTTCGACAAGAACCAGCAACGACGCTGAATAATATCCGGCGTGCCACCGGCATTTCCATCGAGGTAAATTCCACCGCCGCCTTCACCAGCAACGTTATTATAGAACTTCACGCGCAATTCGACAGAGTCGTTACCGCCGGGCCATGGGAAATTCCAGGGCGCGAGATAACCATTCATAAAGACCTGGTTAGCTGCGTAAATTGCTCCACCATACGTGTAGGAGATATTTCCGTTGAAGAGCACCAAGCCAGAATCGCGCACGAAACCAGATACGCCAGCCGGGAAAATATGAGGCTCGGCGTTGATAATAAGACGAGCAACCGGAATGATCAACAACGAGTCAGAATTGAAATTGTTCGCAAGCATGATCGCACCGCCTTCGCCGGCAACGCAACCGTTGAACGAAGCCGTCTTGGAGATTCCGAGGCCGGGCACCTGATCGTTGGCAGTGCCATTTGTAACGAAATTCTCTGTCGGGCTACCTGAATAAGCGCTCACGGCAATAGCACCGCCCCATGAATTAAGATCTACGGACTCGTTGGCTGAGTCGTTATTGAATGTGGCCTGAGAAATGATGAGGCTCGTATTCGTGCCTACGTATATTGCACCGCCTTTGGCAAAATCTACTGCGTTGCTAAACGTATTCGTTGCAGAGCAACGCTCGAAAAGCATTACGTCCTGAGCGGCCGTAAATACCTGCGGAGTTTGCGGCGTACCCGTCACAAACGCAAAGTGTCCGAGGTAGCCGGTAAGGCTATCGGCTAAATTGTAACCCGTAGCATTCGAGGACATATAAATGGCGCCGCCCAGAGCGAAATCGCTGACGATCGTCCCCGTCTCTTCATTATACACGCGAGTATCACGAATCGTGAGATCGCAAACCTGGTGATTCTTGAGGGCCAAACGACCGTCATCCGGCGCGGGCCAGTTAGCCGGCGCTTGAAGGAATGCAAACGCGGCACCGCCAAATGAAGCAAAGCAGGTATCGACCGTTACGTCATAAATGAAGGTCTTTTGAGAGAACGTAGCAATGACGCCGCCTACGCCATTGATCGCATTATTGATCGCGTTATTGAACGTGGCGTGCGTAGCATCTAAGGTCGGGCTATAGATAAGCGTTTGATCTACGCTCGTGCGTTTACGGAAATTGGTGAAACGGCAATTAGAAAAATAGGCCGAATCCGAATTCGGAAGAACAATGATATGGCCCCACTCGAAAGAGCTATCACCCTCCGGTGCGCCACGGAATAGGATCTGACGATCGTAATTCGTGGAGTCGGGGATCGTGGCATAGCCATTAGCTATGATCTTGCCACCGGTCGAGTCGATAATACGGCTATCACTATTGAACCACACTTCTGCGCCCTCGGCGATAAGGAGCTTTCCAGCGATATGATAATCGCCGGCGATATAATAAATGGTATCGGCAGCCGAGTTTTGCGGTACGCGCGGGAAGAAGTATTGCGTGGTCCCGGCCGGGAGATACCCGGACACGACCTTGAACTTCTGCGCGCTGACCTGGCTCGATGAAGCCATGAAGCCAAGCAGCACAATAAGCGCTGTTAGTGTGCGGCGCATGAATGCGCCGTTCGTGAGGGAGGAGGATGCGCCTAAACTCGTGCGAGTTGCGCAATCCGTGTGCGATAAGCGATTAGCCTGGTCGAGTCTCATATTTCCAGTTAGCTACTTAAGAACCAATTAATAGGTTTTTCGAATCATTGTTTGCCGGTTAAGCCATTCGTGCGACGTTTTTCGTCGCTCCGATCAGCCACCGACGGTTGCTAAAAAAATTTTACGCTTCAAAGATAAAATCTTCGTTGCGTTAAAGCTCCACATTCATTTTGAGAAGCTCCCTTTTGGCGGCATCGTCGAACTGACTGCTCGAGTAGTCCGCCACAAGTTTTCGATACAATCGGACGGCGTCGTCCTTTTTACTGACCGCCTCGTAGTCACGCGCGGCGGAAAGTATGTAATCGGCAGCAAGCGGATTTGTCTCATCGCGCATCGCTGCTGATTCAAATAACTTCGCAGATTCCATTTTGTTACCGCTATGCTCTAAAATAGCTGCGCGGCCTGCCTCGATGGAAGCTTTGACGATCGGGTAATCGCTCGATGCGTTATCGAACTCCCGGCTGGCACTATCGTACTTGCCAAGCATATAATAGGCGTTGCCTAACATAAGCGTGGCTTGACGACCCGTCGCCGTCGATCCGTAATTTTCAACGATGTACCGAAGCCCGTAAACCGGATCGCCCTCTATTTTCTCCTGGCGATTGCCGTCAATAGCATGACGGTAATCATCAGAATAATAATAACGAACGACGCGAGAAAGATAGGTTGCGGCATGGTCGGCGTTGGCCTTCTGCTGGCCTACCCACCACCAAATGCCTGCGATGGCGGCAATAACTACCACCCCCGCCGCGCCAACGATCCTGCGATTGTTAATCGCCCATTCTCGAATATCTTCAGCGCGTAAGAGAAGCTTCTCGGTCTGAGAAAGCCGCTCTAAGCCAGGCTGCTGTACTTCTTTAAGTTCTCGCTGCGAACGAATCATCCGTAAAAAATCTTTCTTTTGTCTCGCCGCTTCGAGAGCTTTAAATTGCTCCTCGGAGTACTTTTCTATCCTCCGATCACGGTTAGCGCGCCCGGAAGGACTTGAACCCTCAGCCTTTGGAACCGGAATCCAACGTTCTATCCAGTTGAACTACGGGCGCCAGCTGCTTTGGAAAAAGCATCTCCAAATTTGCGAAACGAGATAAATCTCCCGTTACGCCGCTTCGGACGAACTTCACACTACAAAGATACGAAAGAATTAAGTCCCTCAAAATAAATTTAATTTTTTTTCGGGCTATCTTTCGTCTCTCAGGAGACCGATTTCCTAAATCCAGCGTGGATTAACCCAGCGTGGATTCGGGAGTCGGACAAGGAAGCTACTAAACAACCTCGCAATTCGAGTTTTGTTACACCCCCTTTGAGTCTTTTTTCAAAAAAACTTTCGCTTTTCCCGATTTATGGCGAAACTCGCCAAAATTAGGCGAGTTTTACCCCGTGACCTTCTAAAAAAGGTCACACCTCCGGGCTAAAAGCTCCGCTCCATGTCACCGAATTCCTTAGGAAACCCTAAGAACGCGGAAACAAAGAGCGGAGCGAACGAAGAGATCGCTTCATTACCGGCCCCTAATTGAGCCTGCCCCTATAGCAACGTAGCTCACTCTTCGTTCGACATCCGCATGCCCACTCTTTTAAAAATTATGAAGTATGAATTATGAAGTATGAATTTTCAGGATTCATTGCCTGAATCCTTGCGACTAACCTTCATTTTTTATTCTTACTTCTTAACTCTTACTTCTTACTTATACCTTATTCTTTCCCCATTTAACTACTTCTAACCGCACTTTTCCTAAACCGGCGCGGTCGATGCCGATCGTTTTTGCGGCGGCAAAACTAAGATCAATAACTCTCTCCTGCTTAACCGGCCCGCGGTCGTTTATGCGGACGCTCACCTCGGCGTTCGTCGAAAGATTCGTTACCTTTACGATAGTGCCGAATGGATACGTCCGGTGCGCAGCCGTCAATTTCGAATTGTCAAAAATCTCTCCGTTCGAGGTCTTGCGCCCCTGAAAATCGTTGGAATAGTAGGATGCAAGGCCCTCCTGCGTGCTCATCGCCGTAATCATCGGTGCTACGGCGCAACCACTAAGGAAAACGACTAAGAGCGCTACTGCGGAGGCTAAACCGGCAGCGTTACGCTGCTTTAATGTGGCTTTCATCTGCAAGTATTACGTTCTTAGCAATACAAATATACGATGAAAAATAAGCGATGTCAAGAAAAGACTTAAAGTATTTTCTAACTAAAACACTTTTCTCCACAATTTGACACTATTTCGCAAGAAAAAATCCTGAGAGAAAACTATATTATTTTTTGATTATGCGGGATTTCGGATATTAACGGGACAAAAAGCTGAGAAAAAAGCTCTCTATTCCTTCACAAACTTCGCCCGGCTCACCCCATCGCTGATGAAATACACGCCGGATGGTAGCGTGGAAATATCCAGCGCAACTCCCACTCCTTTTGAAGGAGGGGGTTGGGGGGGGGGGTGATGGGAACCGCATAACACCTGCCAAGCGGATCGGAAATGATTACTTTTCCAGCGGGCGATACGATGTTAAGAACATTCGTTGCTGGATTGGGATAAAGTGTTAAATTAACTTGAGTAGTAGTGTTTGATGTAACACTTGATGGAACCGGCTCTAAATAGGCAAGCACTCCAGAGTTATATGTAAAACTATTGGTATCTAAAACGATTGAAGCGATGATGCGGCCCGAACCGGTCACACCGATCGCGTTTATCTCAAAGTAGCTATGTCCATCATCTAAAGCCACCGTATCCAATTCCCATGTCGCTCCTCGATCCCTGCTAACGAGTATTTCTCCCAGAGAGTCATAACCGGCAATCACAAGGGTCTGCTGATCGAGGGCCGTGAGAAAGTAAGCATTCATCCCATGCGAGCGAGGAACAGGCAATTCTTCCCAAGTAAGGCCCAGGTCTGTGGAGCGGACCACGGTTGGGATTTGACCGGTACCTGAGATTGGATTGGTATGTGAGGAATCATACCGAAATGCCAAACAGGCGAGCGTATCGCCTGGACCGAAGTAAAAATAAGAAATATGCAGATCACCATGTAAGAAGGGGCCATTGAATATACAAAGCGAGGTGTCCGATGTTGCCCAATCATCATGAGTCGTTAAAATAGTGTCTGGTTCATTGGAGTTAGCTCCCCCCGAATTTCTCGGAACATTCCGTTCCCGTAGGAATGACCGTCATCGGTACTACGCGTACAATGTAACCCGGAATCGACCGTGGAAAAACTTAGCTCGTCGCCTGCATCGAAAAGATATCCTTCCGCAGGAGTGGAAAAATCTACTCCTGAAAAACTAATTGGAATGGTATCATGCGCGAAAGGGATCGCAGGGTTTAGAACTACCGTATCTGTTCTCCATGTATTCCAATTATCGGACGTTCTCACGGTAATGCCAAAGGCACCAACGGCCATTGCATCCAAAGAGTCGATCTGCTCGATGTCATAGAGTACCAAATTTCCAGAGGAATTCCACGTGTAATATTCCTGCGGAAGCCCCGCCGGAGGGACAGAATCCCATGTGATGCCACCATCGCTGCTATGAAAAATAACGTTCACATTGAACTGATACACGCTTGTGCGGCTGGACCAGGAATAACATAAAGCGGAACAATTTTCACCGTTGCACGATATCGCTTGAAACCCATAATCCGTTGTGTCTATTTGGTTCGCATGAACGATGTGCCATTGATATTGAGCACGCGAAATGGAGGAAAGTGTAAACGCTGAAAGAAAAGCGATAAAAACTACTGCATGCCTGATCATGGTTGTTTGAAAAGAGTGTATAATCCGAAAAAGATGAATTAGTTCAATTTCTTTGCTGAACCCTGCAAACCCAACTGCCAATCGGGTTTGCAGTGCTCAAAAAGATGCGTTTAATGCTAACCTCCCATACCATTAGGGCAATCGATTAAATAGCAAGTACCCAGTGTCCACGGGATAGGAAAAACAGGCTTAGTCGGACAGGAGCAACCAGAGCCTGTAGTTACGGTATGATAGTTAGAATAGACTATATTAGTTCCATTCCAACAGGCGTCGAACGTTGTTTTACATCCGCAGTCTTCCGAGCAACCCTGGTAAACAACTGCGCTTGGAAGCTCCTCCCAGCACTCTGCATTAGAAATTTCGACATGAACTGTTGGAAGGGCGCAAGTGCTTTGCTTGACGTCGCAAGCGCCCCCGTCGCCCAGGTATTGTTCCAAAGCCCATACGCCACAGTACCAAGCGGCGAAGTCGATCAATGCCTGCGGTGACATTGTGCAATTCGTGTTAGGTGCGACAGAATTGAGGAATGTCGAGATAACCCCGTGGCAGCAAACGTAGCAGAACGTTATTTGTACACAGCACACGGTAGGATGCGTACCAGTGCAAAGTGCGCTATCGGGACCGTTGAGCGGAGAGCCATCTGTGGATGTGGTAATGGTTACTTGGGTCCACGGGTCACAGCCCACAATTTGTCCTGGACATGATGATTGTGCTTTTACGGCTGAGTTAGACAACATGATGCTACAACAAAGCAGCGCCATTGCGGCCAAAACCGCGTGTTTATTTGAGAATGATTTTGTAATCATGATCGTTAGAATTAAATGAACTGAATGCCGTCTCCGCCAGTGCCATAAGTGTTTTTGTTGCTCTTATGCCTGGCTTTGGAGCGCGGCGTTTTAATAATAAAGGAAGGCTGTCACCCGTGAGGGTTTCGGCCTTTTTTATTCCTCCGCGAATGCCCGTGCGTAGAATTCTTGGTTGTTAATAATAAGAAACACCGGCAAACGACTCGGAACGAAAAACTTTTTCGAAATAATGTGGCCCGTTGGGGCGTTTTATTGAGTACAATAATACGAGGTTAGCATCGGAACTATCTCCCTCAATATTCCCTGCATTCTCCCTGAAATCTCCCTACAATCTCCCTATCTCATTTTTCAATCAATTTTTTTAGACGATAGGAATAATAATCGAAATGGAACATCACTGCCAACCTTAGCAATCTTCCGCATTTTCCAAACGTGGTTATACAGTGTCTGCTCTGCGATTCCAAGCGCATCCTGAATCTTCTCATCACTCCATCCTTCCTCGGCGAGCGTTTTGATACGGGCATCGAGTGGGTTAAGTTCGGGCTGCTACTGAAGCAAGGTATACACACGCATCTGAAATACTCCGTCAGACGCAGCGTTCACAGCGTCCCATTTAGCTTCCCGTTTCCTGGACGATACTCGGGCAATACGATCCATTGGCATTCTAAACTATAAAAAGCAGTGGCTACAAAGCCTTGGCAAAAGGTATAACATCCCTACTTTTTAGGCAACCACAAGTGCATGGAAACCGTGCCATACATCTTACCGCTTCGCCCAGCCCTTCAATCGTCTTCGTTCGGCTTGGGACATTTCTATCAATGAACGCGATGCTTCCAATAGTCCGGTTCCCGGCTTTCGTGCGCGACAGCAAGCACAGTAGCCACCTCATGCTCGATCATAAAAACAACGTGATAGGGAAAAATTCTTGTACGAAAGGATCGGATATTTTTTCTAAGTTCCCTGCTTTGCATGGGGTGTTCGGCGATCCGCTCGACACAATGTTCCACCTCGTCAATCAAGCTGGCCGCGAGCGGTGGGCTGATGGTGGCATAATACTCCACCGCCTGTTCATATTCCTCGACGGCTTCGAGGTGATATCGGACGGTCACTGGATTCGGGCGCGAACCCTGGCACTAACATCTTCAGCACTCATCGTCTTGGCATTACCGGAAAGAACATCCTGACGCCGTCGCTCCGCAACATCGAGCCAAGCCGGGGATAGTTCCTTACCGGTCGTATCGATGCTTTCAACGATGCGCGCGGCCAACGCAGCCCGTTCTTCGAGCGGCAGTGCAAGTGCAGCCTGCGTTAAGGTATCGAAGGAAAAGTTCATCGTGTTCATATTCATATTCTTGAACGGCATTCCGTGATAATAGAGTTTCTTCGAAAAATTTATCGCTTCGCCCAGCCCTTCAATCGTCTTCGTTCGGCTTGTGACATTTCTATCGGCGGGGGCGGCGCGTAGCCTTCCACGACGGTGCGCTCGATTTCGATCCCAACGCGCTTTTCGATGTCCCGCATTAATGGTTCCTCTTCGGGGCTGACGAGCGTGATCGCTACTCCGGTTTTTTCTGCGCGCGCGGTGCGGCCTACGCGATGTACGTAATCATCCGGCGACATCGGCGGCTCGTAGTTGATGACGTGGCTGATGTCGTCAATGTCGAGTCCGCGCGAGGCTACGTCGGTTGCCACGAGCGTATCGAACTTACCGCTTTTGAAATCGGCAAGCGCTTTCGTGCGCTCCGATTGTGTGAGATTAGAATGAATTTTCGTCACGTTCACTCTTGCATGGCTGAGCACATGCGCTACGCGATCGGCGTCATGTTTGGTGCGCGTGAAAACGAGGGTGCGGATGAATTTCTTCTCTTCCGCCGAAAGTTCCGTGATTATTTTCAGCAATAGTTCCGGCTTCCGCAGCTTCATCACGGAATAGATGAGCTGCGTAATTCCTTCTGCCGGTTTTCTTCTGCCGCCGACTTCGATGAGCGTGGGATCGTGCGTGAGCTTGCGCGCAAGTTCCTCGATGTCATGCGAGAGCGTGGCGGAGAACATGAGCGTTTGCCGATCGCGCGGAACGTGCGCGGTGATGCGTTTGATCTGCGGCAGGAACCCCATATCGAGCATCCTATCCGCTTCATCGAGCACCAAAAATTCGATGGATGCGAGCGAAATGACGTGCTGCTGAATGAGGTCGTTCAAGCGTCCCGGCGTAGCAATGAGAATATCGCAGCCTTTTGAAAGATCACGTTCCTGTGTGCGCTGGCTCACGCCGCCATAGACGACGACGGCGCGAAGTCCGGTTCCCATCGCAAAGCTCACGCTTGCTTCGAGCACTTGCATCGCGAGTTCCCGCGTGGGTTCCAGCACGAGCACGCGCGGCTGCTCTTTATGCTTGGGTTTCGGCGAGCAGAGTAGGGAATCTATTAATGGCAGCATGAAGGCTGCGGTTTTTCCGGTTCCCGTCTGCGCGATGCCGATCACATCGTGGCCTTCTAAAATGAGCGGGATGCCTTCGCGCTGTATGGGCGTTGGCGCGGCATAGCCGATCTTCTGCACGCGCTCGCATATTTCGGGAATCAATCCCAGCTCGAAAAATGGAAGGTGTTCGAGGCCGTGTGCGTTGACCTGCGCCACGGGGCTAACCAGCGTCGAAGGATCGGGGTGAGAATCGTGTTTTGCCATTATGAAATATGGTGCTTTTGGCGGATGAGGGCAAAAGATTTCATAATTTCGTGCCGCTTCTTTGTAATATCATCATGAAATCTGCATTTTTGTCCCTTTTTCTGCTAACATACATCGTTCCAGTTTCCGCTCAGGTTCCCAGAACAATTTCGTATCAGGGTGTGCTCACCGAAAAATCCGGCGTTCCGGTTCCGGACGGCCAGCATATCCTGATCCTTGCGCTGTATGGCACCAGAACCGGCGCGGTGGTGCTCTATAGCGAGCTGGATACCGTAACGACCGTCAATGGTTATTTCAGTACGCTGTTGGATTCCATCCCCACAACCGTTACCTTTACAAAACCATTGTGGCTCGGCGTTTCCGTCGATGGAAGCGCGGAGTTAACCCCGCGCTCGCCGATGACCGCCGCGCCTTATGCGCTGAATGTGCCTGCGCCGACTTCTGCAATCACCAATATCACATCCGCCGATAAAACCGTTACCATCACAAATCCGAACGATACGACCGCCGATCTTTCCGTAAAAGCTGCGGGCGTTGCGTGGTCGGATATTTCCGGAGTTCCCACCGGGTTCCCACCCGATGGCGCAGCCGGCGGCGATCTCACCGGGAATTATCCTACGCCCACGCTCGTCACCACTGGAGTTACTGCCGGCCTTTATACGAATGCGAATATCACGGTCGATGCGAAAGGCCGCATCACCGGTGCAGCGAATGGATCGAGCGGCGGTGGGGGACTTACGCTGCCATACAGTGGGACAACTTCAGCGGACACTGGTTTTGCGGTTAAATGTACAAATTCTTCAACGGCCTCTGCGATACGCGGGGAAACAAATTCTACCGATGGCTATCCGGTCGCTATCAGTGCTGCTGTTTTTGGATCGAATTTGAATTCCTCAAACACGGAACAAGCGTTCGGAGTAGCGGGCAAAACGGCATCAGGGTTTACAACTTCTGCAGGCGTATATGGATATAATAGTTCTCCATCCGGTGGCGCCGGAGTGCAGGGCTACGGTTATAATGGTGTGGTCGGTATTTCCACTGGAACTACGACCGGATATTCCGGCTATTTCACCGGCGGCGAAGGACTGTATGCTAACGGGAACTGGGTCGTGCAGAATGGAACAAAATCCGCGTTGGTTCCCGTCGGGAACGAATGGCGAAAGCTGTATTGCGAAGAGGCGGCGGAAGTCTATTTCAACGATTACGGTTCGGGAACCCTAACGAAGGGCCGCGCACATGTCACGCTAGACCCAACCTTTTTGCAAACCGTTACGATCGATACCGCAAACCCGATGCGCGTTTTTATTGAAATGAATTCGGAATCGAATGGTGTTTACGTGGTGAAAAGTTTGAGCGGTTTCGACGTCATCGAAAACGGCGGCGGAACGTCGAGCGGATCATTCGATTACCGCATTGTTGCAAAGCGTAAGGGGTATGAAAGTGTCCGCATGGAATCGGCTGTACCGCCAATCGCTCCAAACACTTCAAAATAACTATCCACTTTCCACTATTAACTATCCACTACGAATTATGTACACTTTTTGGGTCGTCCTTCATATTATCAGCGCGGGCGTTATCATCGGCCTCATCACGAACGCAATTTTGGGAACCATGATGCGGAAGAAAATGAAAGGCACGATGGCCGAGCTTGGCTCGATCCGCGCAGCCGCGATCTTATCGCCGATCATGGCGAACATCGGCAGCGTTGGCCTGCTCGTGAGCGGCGTTATCGCGACCGTCATGCAATATAATTCCTCGTTCTTCGGATTCAATACGCTCCCGTGGCTTGCAATGATGCAAGCCGATTACGTCGTCATCATGGCGATCTCCGGCGCGATCATGATGCCATCCGGGAAAAGAATTCTCGCGATGGCAACTGCGGAACTTTCCGGACCGAACGCCGCACAAGGCGCAAGCGACGAACTCCGCGCGATGGTCGCAAAGCAATACGTGTGGACGATGATTATTGCAGTGCTCGTCCTTCTCGCGATTGTGCTCGGCGAATCGAAATCGCTGATGTGGGTGGGGGCGCAGTAGGGAACCGGGATTACGCGGATTGGATGGATTACGCAGATGGGTTTGATGTCATTCTCGCTTTCGCGGGAATGACATGAAAATTAATTGTAAAAGATTCGATTTTGCAGTTGCGGAACCGCATTCCAGGAGAGTTGTTCCACCACCATGCGCCGCACATTTGGGATTGTTTTCATCGCGCTGCTCTCGGCAGCGTGGGTGGTGCTTACCGCGCCGGATGCGAACGCGCAACAATGCTGAGAAATTAGCAGAAGTCATGTAACTTTTGGGTGTTTCCCGTGTCATCGGTAAAAGGAAAAACATGAAACTTCGAATTCTTACAATTTTAGCGGTTTTAACCATTCTCTCAGCACGGGGCCATGCGCAGTGGGTACAAACAACCGGAATCGAGGCGAACATGTTATGCATGTGTGGCACTACTGTATTAGCGGATACTTCATATAATACTTATACGCCATATCAATTCGATACCGTTTTCCAGTCGACGGATTCCGGCGCGAGTTGGTTTATGGGGGGATATGGCTTATAAAGATCTGTACCAATTCGAAGCCTTTGCAGGAATCGACACTACTCTTTTTAGGCACCATTTCAGGGGGAAAGAATCATAGTGCATTTGTTCATTGAAAAATTTGTCGATAGGTTTCTTTTTGAAATTAATGAAAAGAAAATGAACATTAAACGCACACCACAACCATGAAAACTATTTCTGTTAGAACAACTGGCGAATCCGAACGAAAAACGGCATGGTTCATGAAGCACAATGCGTTCGCGATTTTGGCCAGAAGGTTTTATGCATAAATTGAATATTTTAGGTAATCTATAATGAATCCTGTGAACTTTCCACATTCCTTGTGTTATCAACCGTTCGACACAATTTCTTTTTAACACTATGACTCATTTCAACAAAATTTCGCGGTTTTTGGCGGTTTTTCTCTTTGCCAGCTTGTTTGGCACGGCTGCCATCTACGCCGACTCTTTCACCTATTCGCCGGATACCCTGACGTTCACCCCTACCAGCCAGGATTCGGTGATCCAATACGTTCGCATCGCATATAATGGCGATTCTACCGGTCCCGGCACCCATATTCACGCTTGGATCTCGGATGGATCCTCGTATTTCGGCTGCCCAACGGATACCGTATTTACCAAATCGTATATTTATCTGCGTGTTGCGTATAAACCGCAGACCAGCGCAGTTCACGGAACGCTCTCGATCTCGGACGATTCCGTTACCCGGACAGTTCTGCTGATCGGTAATGCGCTCCCGACCACGCCGGCGCTGACTGCAGAAGGACCCTATTTCCCGAGCATTCCGGAAGGCCACGATACCTGCGAGCAAAGCTATTACGGTCTTCGTTTGATCAATACGACGAGCAGCCCGGATACGATCCATAGCCTCGATTGGAGCCATAATCCTAATGGAATTTTTACGTGGGATTCCGTTTCGCTTCCTTATATTCTCGGCGCGTACGATACCGCCTATTGGACGGTCTGCTTCCATGCACCGGATAATACCACAGAAAATATCGATACACTGGTCGTGTATTATGGTTCCGGCGACGCGCATGTCAGCCGCGTTGTCGAAGGGACTGCTATTACAAACGATGGCACGCTTTCTGCCGTCGGCCCGTATTTCCCCGAACATCCGATCGAAGGAGCAGATACCTGCGTAAAGATGACACTTATCAATACTTCAAGCGGCACCGATACCATCCAACGAGTGGCGTGGGGGCATAACTCCGATGTGTTTTCTTGGGATTCGACCAAGGTTCCCTTTACGCTCGGCGCGCACGATACCACCTACCTCACATTTTGCTATCACGCGCCGGATAACACCGAGACCTACACCGATACCGTTCTCGTCAGCTATAGCGACGCATCCGGTTCCCAGTGGTTGGATTCGAGGATCGTTTCTGCCACCGCCGTCACCAATGACGATGAGCTTTCTGCGGTTGGTCCGTACTTCCCGGAAAATACTCCAGAAGGAAAAGATACGTGTGTATCGATGAGGCTCGTCAATAATGGCAGCGGCATCGATACGGTCGAAAGCATCAATTGGGCGCATAATCCCAATGGGATCTTTAATTGGGATTCGACTACGGTTCCCTTCACGCTTGGCGCGCACGATACCACGAACCTCACGTTCTGCTACGATGCGCCGGATAATACTACTACCTACATCGACACGCTGACGATTCGCTATAACGATGCGAATGGTTCCGCATGGTACGACACCAGAATTGTCTATGCAACCGCCGTCGATACCAACCCGCCGGATGGAGAGCTGACCGCCGTTGGGCCGTATTTCCCCGATGTGGTCGATGAAGGCCACGATACCTGCACAACGATGCGGTTAGTCAATACCGGCAGCGATCTCGATACGATCACAGGCGAAAGCAACAACACACGCACGGGATGGACGCACGATCCGAATGGGATCTTTACGTGGGACAGCGTTTCGCTCCCGGCAACGCTTGGTTCCCACGATACTACCTACTGGACGTTCTGCTTTCACGCTCCGAACGATACGAACCTGTATGTCGATACGTTCAACATCTATTATCACGACGCGTACAGCCAAACCCGGTCTGTCAGCCGCATCGTCTCCGGTAAAGCCACCGATCCTTCGATCACGACGTGCTATGGGCTGTACGCGGCTACCTTCGCGACCACGAACGTCGGAGATACCACCGAAGAGACACTCTATATTCACAATAACCTGAAGAATGCAACATCGCTGACGAGCATCCACATCTCGGGTACGGACGATGGCGCATTCCGTGTGGATTCTGCAAACTTCCCGCTCACCATCGATTCCAATGCGTATGGATATGTGACGCTGAAATTCATTCCCGCTCGCCATGATGGCAGCGATGAATATACTGCTACGCTCACGGCGAATTTCTCCACCACCGATACCACCCACTGCCGCGAGGCGACGGTTTCGCTGGTTGGCTACATGCCGCAATCATGCAGCGATACCGCAACCGAGGATGTCGATACGACGGGAACCGCTGACGTAGATATCTCCGGCGATTCGGCAAGCTCGTATGCGCATCGTATTGACATTGTCAATAATACGAGTGAAACAGTCATCGTGAGCGCCGTGAAGTTTATCGATTCGTCCTCGCACTTCTATATTTACCAGACGGTGCCCGGAGTTCCCGATACCCTTGTGCCCGGAGCCGGAATGGCCGTCATCATCCATTTCTATGGCGATACCGGTCAAGCCTATTACGATACGCTTGCGATCACGATCACGAACGGCATTACGCATGGCGGCAAATACACGCCGCTCGCAGCACCGGGAACGATGCTTATCAGCGTGAAGGGAACCCAAACATCCGCGCCCGCAAGCGTAAACATTACCGCGCAGAGTGGATTGAACGTAATGCTCTATCCCAACCCCAGCTCTGGCCTCGTGAATATGGAGCTTGATGGCGCAACGAGTGCGACCTTCCAGATATTCGATATACTTGGGAATGTCATTGCAAGCCACGTCGGTTCGGGAACCTGGCAGTTCGATGCCACCGCGTCCGGGCTAAGCAACGGAACCTATTTCATCCGCGCATCGAGCGGGGAATCCGTAGCGACAAAGCGATTTGTGCTTCAGAGATAAGGTCAAAAATATGTGGGATGTTAAAGGGACGCGCACTGCGCGCCCCTTTTTTTATTGTAGAATTATTGTGTTAACTTCGCAACGACTTGAATATGATTTTTGTATTCTATTTCAAATCAACCAACAATGAATCCAAGAGAACTTAAATGTCAGGTCAGTAAGGGAATGTTCAGCGACGAACGCGCGGTTACCTGCCGAAGCCGAGCAGGGGAAGTCTCGGTGTTCGTCCCGCAGGATATGGTACATGAGCAAAACGGAAGCAGCACCGTTTCCGTACGCGCGAAACCTTTGCAATCCGCATGGCTCGCTATTCTGCCCACGGAAGACGCATTAGCCATTGTCGTCGATGCAAGGGATCTTGTGTAATGGTACTCTCAAATTCAGAACTTCATGCCGCGCTTGATGATGGCCGACTTAAAATAGAGCCGGAACCAAGTCCTCGCTATCCTGCCGAAGATGGAAAATGTCCTTATCAAACTTCATCGGTCGATCTTTGTCTGGGTAATGAAATTTCTTATTTCAAAGAAGGGCTTCCCATCAATGTTGACCTTCGAAAAGGAGGATTCGCCAATTTATTCGGGCCGAACTCGATCGTAACCACGATAACGGAAAATCAACCGTTCGCGCTCAAACCTGGGAAATTGGTGCTTGGCAAAACTCTCGAAAAGTTAACACTTTCTCTTCTCGATGGCAATGCCGTGTCGTAGCTGCCCGAATCGAAGGAAAAAGTTCGTATGCACGATGCGGACTACTGGTTCATTTCACTGCCCCAACCATCCATGCAGGATGGAGTGGAACCATAACGCTCGAACTCATAAACTTCGGGCCATTCGATATTATGCTTTATCCAGGTGCTCCGATTTGCCAGCTTATTATTGAAGAAGTCAAAGGTATCCCCTTCAACAATCTCAGCCAGTTCCATGATCAAGTGCGCCCAGGTGGGAAAATGTGACGACATTACCGTTAAATACCCAACTCATATTCGATCTCGAACGCTACCTCGCTTGCGTTGGAATGGTAGTGCGCGTTCCCGGTAATTCCGACGAGTTCTCCGGTTCCGGAATCGGGAAGGATTTGCAACATACCGGTCAGCACCCCGTTCTCAAATGTTCCTCGGTCATCCATCACGAACGAGCCAGATGTACCGTTCAGCGTACCATCGAATCGTATCAGTCCCATAAACGTAGCGAATGCTTTGTGCGCGTCTTTTTCATCGTACGATGTATAGAACATCAGGAACTCTACTCCTGCGGTTCCTTCGATCTCGCCCGTGAACGCAAGCTCGACCGAAGCTTTGGTGAGCTTCTTATCTGCCGCGATCTGATCGTATGTTTTCTCATCCCATTTTACTGGTTTGAGCGTGCCGGTTGCTTTCATGTTTGCTAATTTAGGATTGTTGAATTACATCTTGCTTATCTACACTGCATTCGGCGCAGCCAGCCCGCCGTGATTAATTAATGCCACGCGCGCTCCGGTTCCCATTCGTCCGAGCGCGTCATTTAATGCATGCTGTGCGCTATCGCTTTGATGGAACCCGAATTTCAGAGGATCATTCATTCCCGCTCCATGCGAAACGAAGGTAACGCGTGAGGATCGATCGAGCACTTCTTTCATTGCAATGAACTCTGCACCGAGAACCGGATGGCGAGAAAGTTCACCGGTACTGCTCATGCGAATCAGCATCTCGCGCGACTCCGACAAATGCTTTGCAAGCGATGCCGATAGTGGCGATGCTGCTTCCAAAATCGGCGAAACAATAACGATCTCGCCGCCCTCTTTCAACATTCCAAGCGCAGCAAACAGCGCGTGCGAGGCCTGGAAGGATGTTGGTATCGAATGGATGGGAATCGATCATCACAATATCCGCGCGTTCGGGAACCGAAAAACGATACATCTGCGATGCAACGTCCGCGCTCACACGATACACGCTTGAGGGCGCTCCGGTTACGCAGGCTGTCATGGCAAGCGTGCGATCGATCACGAGATCGATGCAAAATTTGAATGCCGGAACGAAATTCAACAGTTCATGGATCATCGTTCGTGCCGGATTTTCCACATGACCGAGCACCGACGAATGCAGACGACCCTACCGTCGTCTGATATACCTCACCCATCAGATCCTCATTCGCAAGTCCCGGAAAAATAAGGGAACCACCACCCGTAAATCCTTTAAAACGATTTGGATACGCACCGCCAATTCCGATCACAAGCGAAGCATCGCGGAGCCGTGCATCCGCCTTTGATCGTTACAGGCCCGCTTGCAGTGTGCGCAGTTCCGAAGGTGTGAAAATCCCGCTCATGCTGATTCAGCGCGGATTGAAATACGCTGTACTTCCGCCGCATCTCCGCACCAATCTTGCGATCGACCTCCGCATTGGAACTTGCGCGATGACCGCCATTCGCCAGCAGCACGGTGACATTCGAATCCTTCACTCCAGCCTCATGCAGTGCCTGGGCAATGTGGTAGAACGGAAAAACCGTCGGCGTAGGCTCTAAGGCATCGTCTATCACGATAAGCACGCGATCGTCCGGCGTAGCAATCTCGGCGAGCTTCGGGCTGTTTACGGGATGCTCGAACGCATCGTGCAATATCTTCTCGCGGTCGATATGAGCAGTTTCAAGTGGGCCATACGCGCCAATAACATTGGAGTCGGGAATTTCAACCTCCCGAACGTTGGGGTAATAGGTGTAGTAATTGTGCATGAGGGAGAACCAGAACCTGGATTACGCTGATTTAGATGGATTACGCTGATTTAGATGGATTACGCTGATTTGGATGGATTACGCTGATTGATTATAGGATTAGTTTGATTGAATCTTCGTGAAACACAAAAAAACATAATGATGCTCCATTAAGGAATTACTAATTATGCATTTATGAAAACGTCATTGCGAGGAGTCCCGGAGGGACGACGAAGCAATCCGTTGAGATTCAGCCTAATCTGAACGGATTGCTTCGTCGCATTCGACTCCCGTTGGTCGTCGAATGCTCCTCGCAATGACGTTATTGAAAAGAGTGTATTCAAACTTGCATCCGAAAAATCATCCGCATAATCCATCCAAATCAGCGTAATCCAGGTTCTGTTCCCTCGGTTCAGCCAGCCTTCATAAGCCGCT
Organism: Ignavibacteriota bacterium; assembly: GCA_963794025.1. Lineage (GTDB taxonomy): Bacteria > Bacteroidota > Ignavibacteria > Palsa-1295 > Palsa-1295 > PALSA-1295. The sequence goes on along the minus strand of CAWCCK010000033.1, from coordinate 66,903 downwards.
CTGCACGGTCAGCCACTCTTAAGGCCTCAATCACCCCATCCAACTCACCTTCCATCACTTCGGCAAGATTATAGAGCGTGAGATCGATGCGGTGATCGGTCAGTCGGTTTTGAGGAAAGTTATAGGTACGAATTTTTTCGGAGCGGTCGCCGGAGCCGATCATTGAGCGGCGCTCGGCAGAGTATTTCTCTTCGGACTCGCGCTTGGCTTTTTCATACACGCGAGCGCGCATGACCTTCATCGCTTTATTTCGATTCTTTAGCTGGGAACGTTCCTCCTGACAGCTTACCACGATGCCCGTCGGGATATGCGTAAGCCGCACGGCGGTTTCGACCTTATTCACATTCTGCCCGCCCTTGCCGCCGGAACGAAAAATATCAACGCGAATATCGTTGGGATTGATTTCGATCTCTACTTCCTCGACTTCCGGCAGCACCGCAACGGATGCCGCGCTGGTATGCACGCGGCCTTGCGTCTCTGTTTTCGGCACACGCTGAACGCGATGAACGCCGGACTCGAATTTCAGCTTCGCATACACATCCGTTCCCGAAAGTGAAAACGCAATTTCTTTATAACCACCGATCGACCCCTGGCTTTCATCGATCACTTCCAACTGCCAGCGTTGCAACTCCGCAAATCGCGAATACATACGGAACAGATCGCCGGCAAAGATAGCGGCTTCATCGCCGCCGGTTCCCGCGCGAATTTCTACGATAGAATCGCGGGAATCATTCGGGTCGGGAGGAATAAGCAGAAATTTGATCTCCTCTTCCACGCGCGCGTGTTCCGATTCGAGCGAGCGAAGTTCCTCTTCGGCCATGGCGCGCATTTCAGGGTCGCGGGTATCGCGCAGCACTTCGCGCGCGCCTTCGATATTCCGCGTCAGCCTGTCATACTGATGATACGCCGCTTCGACCGGCTCCAGCACGCGCCGTTCTTTCGAAAGCGAGCGCAGTTTATCCAGATCGGACGCAATCGCGGGGTCTTCCAGATCCCGCGCAATGCCTTCGAACTTCAGGTGTACCTGCCGCAGCTTTTCTAATAAATCCATTAGCGATGAGCAATCTTGATTGCGGCGGGCTAAACGCGAGGGGAGCGGAGATAGTCCCGAAAGGATTAAAGTCGGCGCCTCAAATATTTCTCGCTTCGCCGGTTATGGTAGATCGCAATAATTCCGATTTCTTCTTCGCTATCGATCGTGTATAATATTCTATAGGGAAACGATCGGTCGAGTGGCCATGAACGCAAATTATTTTTATCGGCAGGATAGCGAAATGGGTCTTCAGCGATCAGATCATAGACGCGATCAACTTCTTCCTTAAAACGCCTCGCAGATTGAGGCGATTCTTCCTCGATATAAAACTCAATAGCTTGTGCAAAATCCCGCTCGGCTTCGGAGCGCGTACGAATGATCATTCCCTTTTTCGTTCAGCCGCTACGATCAATTTTTCTGCCATATCCATCATGTGCGCTTTCGTGACGTATGTGCCTTCACCACGACGGTGTGCTTCCAAACGGCGGGCAATTTCCTGCTTCCGCGCACTATCGTTCTCCGCGAGAATTTCCTCAGCAAGTCGGCGCTGGCTCTCCGCGTCCATTTCAAGCACTTCCGTGCGAACCTGTTCGAAAGATCTGTCCATGCTTTTTTTAACTGAAAAAAGGGAAGCATAGTGCCAACAGCAGCTTTTCCAGCAAATCCCTTAGCGCGGTTAACGCGATTGCGAGGGAGATAGTCCCGAAAGGAAAGCTTTCACTTCCCGCATTCCGTTAGACTTTTGTAAGGGGCTTTAGTCCTCTCGTATAATACACTACAAAGGACTCAAATTGTCAAAGAACAACAGCAATCAATGTCTTCCAAGCTAAGGGTAGTCCCGCCCAGGACTTTTTGATCGCCCCCAGTGCGCCAATAGATTTCGTTGTGCAGGGATCAGGCATGCCTGTACTGGCAGCGGCCTGTTTACACTCTCAACGCTCGCAGCAACCCACTACGCATAAAAATCATAAATGTTTCACCCATTTATAGTGATTTTCTATTATTATTAATAATCGCAGTTATTTCCAATGGAAATCCAATCTCTCGAAATGTGAATCTTCGAGTATCCTGAGTAAATCCATAAGTGCGCCGAAAATGCGATTGGGATAACCCCGAAGTGGAATTGAACAACGAGTTTCCCCGTGTAGCACAGGCTTTCAGCCTGTCTGAGAGCTTTTAGCTCGTGTCGGTTGGAATATGAAGCATACTCGGACTGAAAGTCCTATGACAGGCTGAAAGCCTGTGCTACACACGCTCCTCGATAGATAATGCTATGGAGTTATTCGAAGATCAATAGTTGAGTTAGATTCTAGACTATCCAGAGAATTTATTGACGTCGTTATATCATTGTATCCTTCGCCATCAGAATAAGTCCCCGAATCCGAAAAAACACCAATACCCTTATTTTTGAAAAAGTGAGCGACGAGAGAACCATCCTGCATTCGGGTTATGGGCACGTCAAAAACTGTGTCACAATTACTCTTCCACCATCGATCAAAAATCCCGTCCCACGCAGCGGTGTCTCTCATCCAACTAAAACTAATAAAATGAGAGCGAGTGGAGTCAATAACGATCCGAAATTGCCAATGAATGGAATCCCACTCCGATTGAACATGATCCCATAAAAGAAGCGTATCGTTTACGAATGTTGAAGAGAGAGCTTGTAAACTATCCGACCTATAAATTATCGAATTATAAGTTGTATCGATCGATTGGCTCCACGGATCGGAAGGGTAGCCAATCTGAGTGTGCTGATGGACTCCGCAATCGGCACCGGAGATTGTCATACTTACAAAACTAAAATGCGTGGAATCGATCGGATTGATGTACAACTCATTTAATTGTGTCGTGTGAGTGCAGGAGCTAATGGCAATCGCCACTGAGCATAGCAGCCACAGTAAAGCAACATTAGCTCTTCTTTTTTTCGGGCGTCGCATTTTTAATTCCTTCTTCTAATTGTTTTAGGTTTTCGATAGCAAGCGCATCCTGAATTTTTCTGTATTTTTCGTATTCCCGTTCGGCTATTCGGTTGGCGCTATCGTGCGAGACGTTGCCGGCGTCCGCAAGAATTTCTCGATCGTTGATCGTAAGGATATCGTGTAATTTCTTGATCCAATCTTTCATATACATGGCCTTGCGCTGCAACGCCTGACTTTCGGCAAAACTCAAATATTGATCGACCAGCAAATTCAGTTGCTTCAACTCGTCGAGCGAAAGATAATTTTTCGCTATCGAAACATCCGCTTTATGCACCTTCTCTCCTTTGAATGAAGTGAGTCCCATATTCCGCTTCGCGGCATCGGCCCGGGCGGCTATTAGTTCCGCGGCCGTATGATGATGAATCGCCCAGTGGAATTTATTCTGAATGGTTGCAAAAAATTGCTGCGTGGTCTCGCTCGAAGCGCCGTAATCGACACTGGTGGTATAAATCTCCCGAACTTTGTAATAGAAATTTTTTTCGCTTGTTCGAATATCGCGAATGCGCTCGAGCAATTCCTCGAAATAGCGGTTGCTATATCCTGTTTCTTTCAACCGCTCATCGTCGAGCGTGAAGCCTTTGACAATATATTCTCGCAGTCGCTGCGTGGCCCATATCCTGAATTGAGTGCCGCGCAGCGACTTAACGCGGTATCCAACGGAAATAATGACGTCGAGATTGTAGAAATTGGTCGGTTTTTGCAGAAAATCGGAAATTCCGATTTTCCTCATCGTATCTTTCGAGTTCAGCTCGCCTTCGCTAAAAACATTCAGAATATGCTCATTGATCGTAGAGCGCGATTTTTGAAACAGTTCCGCCATTTGGTCGATGGTCAGCCAAACCGATTCGCTCTCAAGGTGAACCTCGATTCGGGTGCTCCCATCTTCCGTCTGATACAGAATGATTTCTGAAGTATTCTCCATTAAACAACCATCTCCCCGCTCACCACCAGCTCCGGCACCGCCGCCTTCATCTTCGAAAAGCCGCCGTGGACGTTCACGAGATGCTCGAAATCGTGCCGGCGCATCAGGCTTGCGGCAATCATCGAGCGGTAGCCGCCGCCGCAGTGGATGAGATATTCCTCGCTTGGGTCAAGTTCCGAAAGCCGCGCTTCCAGTTCCCCAAGCGGAATGAATGTGGCTCCTTCGATATGCCCGTTCGCCCATTCTCCGCGATTACGAACATCGAGCACTTCCGCGCCAGAACGCGCATCTGCAAATTCCTCCGGCTCGATAGAACGAAGCGTTTCTACGTTGCGGCCGGCGCGTAGCCACGTATCGAATCCACCTTCGAGATAACCGCGCACATTCTCATACCCAATTCGTGCCAATCGGCGAACAGCCTCTTCTTCGCGTCCTGCGGGAGCAACAATAACGAGCGGAGTTGAAATCGCGATAAGCGTTCCCGCCCACCACGCGTATTTATCGTCCAAACCGATATTGATCGCGTTGGGAATGAATCCCTCTTCGAACTGAAGCGGACTTCGCGCATCAAGAACAATGGCACCATTTGTAATTGCTGCATCGAACGCAGGAAGTGTCAGACCTTGCACATTTTTCGAAAGAACGTCCGCGAGCGGAGCATATCCGCGCTTGTTGATCTTCGCATCCTCGAAATAATATTGCGGCGGCGCGGCAAGTCCGTGCGTGAGGGTATCGACGAACGCTTCGCGCGTCATATCTTGCAGCGCATAGTTCATCTTTTTCTGCACGCCGAGCGTGGACCACGTTTCCTTCCCTATATTCTTCCCACACGCGGAACCCGGCCCGTGCGCGGGATAAACGGTGAGATCATCCGGCAACGACTTTAATAGCTGCATCGAATCGTAGGACATAGACGCAAGCTGCTCTTTCGTCATAGTTCCACCCAGCAAATCGGGTCTTCCAATATCGCCAACGAAGAGCGTATCGCCGGTGAAGATGGCTTTTTGCGTTCCCGATTCATCGCGCAGCAAATAGCAAGTCGATTCCGGCGTGTGTCCCGGTGTGTGCATCGCCTCGATGGTGCTGTTGCCGATGCCAAATATTTCTCCATCTTTCGCTTCGTGAATTTTGTAATTCGTTCCCGCGCCGGGACCAAACACTATTTCGGCACCCGTCGCGCTTGCCAGATCGAGATGCCCGGAAACGAAATCGGCATGAACGTGCGTCTCGAACACGTACTTAATTTTCGTTCCGCGCGCTGCCGCCATTTGGATATACGCATCCGTTTCACGAATGGGGTCGACGATGGCAGCTTCGCCCTCGGATTCAATATAATACGCCGCTTCGGCCAGACAATTGGTGTAGAGTTGTTCGATGTACATAATTACTGGAATGCTAAGTTTCCGAACATAATTCCTTCTACGGGCGACCGTCCTAATAAAAGCCGTATTTTTGTGCAGATGTCAAATGAATTTACCTTTCAAAGCCGCGAGGAAAAGAAGAACTATGTCGAACGCATGTTCGGCCAGATCGCGCGCAGGTACGATTTTTTCAATCATTTTCTATCGTTAGGATTCGATTATGCGTGGCGCAGGCGGGCGATTGAGGTTCTTCGGGAGCGGCTCAACCACCCCCCGTCCCCCGCCTTGGAAAGGCGGGGGGGATTTGATTTATTAGATATTGCCTGCGGAACGGGCGATCTTTCCTTCGAGGCGTTGCACCAAATTCCGAACGCGCAGCAAACCGGCGTCGATCTTGCGGAGCCGATGCTAGAACTCTTTAGAAAAAAAGCGAGTAAAAAACATCTCGATATTCGAATTGAGCGGGGAGATGTCGAGGCGCTTCAATTCCCAGATAATTCTTTCGATGGAGTAACCATTGGCTTCGGAACTCGTAACTTTACGGACTTGCTCACCGCGTTTCGTGAAATTCATCGCGTGTTGAAACCGGACGGCGTGTTCATAAATCTGGAACTTGCGCGACCACGAATGTTCCCGATGAAGCAACTCTATCGTTTTTATTTTGATATGCTCTTACCGGCGTTCGCTACAACTTTTTCGGGACATCGTTCCGCATATCGGTATTTGCCGGATTCTTTGCGCCGGTTCCCAGACTTGGAATCGCTCGCCGATATTATGAACCAAGCCGGTTTTCGGGAAGTAAAATTCGAAACGCGAACGGCGGGAATTGTTGCAATTCATTCGGGAATTAAATAAGTGAAAGAGCAGATCAAAGCTTTCTCGAAGGAAACGCTGATCTATGGCGCGAGCACCGTCATCGGGCGGTTCCTGAATTTTCTGCTTGTTCCGTTCTATGTCAATGTGCTCGATCCGGCGATGTATGGCGTCTCGGCCTCGATGTACACCTACATGAGTTTCTTCAATATCATTTACACGATGGGATTGGAAGCCGCATACTTCCGCTATGCTTCCCGTGGCGATGAGGAAAACCGAAGTGCTGAAGAAGAAAAGAAATTATTCAGTGGGCCATTTCTTTTTGTGCTGATCTTTGGCGGATTGTTGAGTGTGATTATTTTGATTCTCGCGCCCGCTTTTGTCGGGCCGGTGTTTCATGATCCAAAGATCGACATCGCACCGTGGGTTCCCGAATTCATTCGCATTCTACGTATCAGCGCGATTATTATTTTGCTCGATAGTTTGAACGTGCTGCCCTTTGCAGCATTACGGATCGATAGAAAAGCAAAGTGGTTCGGCGTGATCCGATTGACGGGAATCGTTCTCACGCTCACGCTCAATCTTATCTTTATCGTTGGGCTTCACAAAGGCGTCGATGGCATTTTTGTCGCAAACCTGATTGCCTCGGCAACGATGCTTCTCATGCTCGCGCCCACGATCGCGCGGAGATTTGAATTCCGTATATCCTGGCCGACCATGAAAAAGCTTTTTCCATTTGCGCTGACAAACGTTCCGGCCTATCTCAGCGCAATGATGGTGCAAGTGATCGACCGCCCCATCGTGCAGGCGTTCCTCGGGCTTGCCATGCTTGGCATCTATCAGGCAAACTATCGGATGGGATTTATTATGATGGTCTTTGTGAGCTTATTTGAATATGCGTGGCGGCCATTTTTCCTGCGCGAAGCCCGCACGAACGATGAGCGCGCGCGGCAGATCTTTTCTCGCGTGTTCACCTATTTTATGGTGGGTGCGTGGATGGGGTTCCTGATCCTCGCGTTGTTTTTACCGGATCTGCTTTCGATACGTTTACCGTTTATTCATCACGCCATCTTTCAGAAAAAAGATTATCTTTCTGGAATTAATATCATTCCCGTTGTACTGGCAGCGTATATTTTTCAGGGAATGTACACGAATTTTATTGCGGGAATTTATATTAAAGAGCACAACAAAGTGCTGCCGTTCGTAACAGGTCTCGGCGCAGCAGTGAATATCGTTACCAACATTATTCTCATTCCGATCATGGGTATTATGGGAGCGGCATTGGCTACGCTATTTGCCTATATGGCGATGGCGGGTGCGCTATACTCACAATCGCAGAAAGTGTATTTTATCAAGTACGATTGGCGGCGCGTGGGTTTTGTCGCAGCGTTGGCGCTGATTGGCTTTGGGATCGATTATCTTTTGATTCCCGCTTCTCTAAGTTTGACGGAGCACATGCTCATAAAACTTGCGCTGTTCGTCGCTCCCATCCTTGTACTATTCCTGACAGGATTTTTCTCGAAAGGAGAGATTGCGGCATTGCGATCGATGGTTCGCGTATCACGCGCAAGAATTCCCGGCGTTTCGAAAGCAACAAACCTTCTCGAACCGTTCGAAGCCACCGAGGAACGGCGGGATGGTGAATAAATGAAAACGTATCTAACCTGTTATTTTCGAGATCAGCTTTTCGACGTAACTTTTGTGATCGGGTGAAACGTCCTCTCCACTTTTTTTGAGTTGCGCGCTGGTTAGTCCGAATCTTCGTTCTCGCGTCTGGTATTCGCGGATGGCTTCGTAAAGATGTTCCCGCCGAAAATCCGGCCACAGCGTTTTTGTCACATGGATTTCGCTGTATGCGAGTTCCCACAATAAAAAATTCGAAAGCCGAAGTTCGCCGGACGTGCGCACGAGCAGATCGGGATCGGGTATTTCAGCCGTTGTCAGCGCAGCACGAATGACTTCTTCCGAAACATCTTCCGGCGAGATTTTCCCGCTCCGCACATCGAGCGCGATCGCTTGCATCGCGTGAACGATATCCCAACGTCCCGAATAACTGAGCGCGAGCGTAAGGGTCAATCCTTTATTTTTCGATGTGCGCTCGACAGCATCATATAATTCCTGCTGGACATTTTTTGGCAGCAAGTTGATCTGTCCGATGGTTTTCAAACGCACACCATTCTCGAGCATCTCTTGCATCTCATCACGCAGCATTTTTACAAGCAGACGAAACAGCATAGAAACTTCCCGCTTCGGGCGTTTCCAATTTTCCGTTGAGAACGCATAGACCGTGAGGAACCCAATTCCAAGTTCCCGCGAGGAGCGCGTGACATCGCGCAGGCTTGCAATGCCAGCCTGGTGCCCCGCTGCGCGCGGCAAACCACGTTCTTCCGCCCAGCGCCCGTTACCATCCATAATAACGGCGATATGTCGCGGCAGCTTGCCCTGCGCGCGCAACTTTTGCTGGACGAGCTTATCGTCGTCCGTTTGTCGGTACGTATCGCTGCCGAGAAATTTACGCATTACATCGTAAAAGCAGATGCTTCCGAAATAAGTTCTTCCGCTTCCTCCCTTGTCGGCGCCTCTGCGATAATTCGAATGACCGGTTCCGTATTACTTGCGCGGGCGTGAAGCCACGACTTTTCGAAATCAATGCGAATGCCATCTTCGCAGTTTATGGATTTCGCAGCGCTCGAAAACTTTTTCTCGATCTGTGTAAGTATTTCCTGTACTTGCTCTTGGCTTTTCAGTTCGATCTTCGATTTTACTATTTCATAGTGCGGTAACTCTTTTCGTTTCGCAAAAATCGTTCCGCCGAATTCTGCAAGCGCGGAAAGACAGAGCGCAACGCCCACCAATGAATCGCGCCCCGTATGCACCATCGGTACGATCACTCCACCGGAACCTTCGCCGCCAATGATCGCGCTCGTTTCGATCATCTTCTTCGCCACGTTTATCTCTCCAACCGCGGTGCGGAAAACTTTCGCGCCATACTTTTCCGCAATATCTTCGATGGCTCTGGTTGTCGAAAGGTTCACTACAACAGACTGCCCGCGCGGAGAATGCTTCAGCACATGCTCCGCAGCAAGCACAATGGTATTCTCTTCGATGAACGGTTCTCCGTTTTCCATGATGAGCACTAATCGGTCGGCATCGGGATCTACAACAATTCCCAGATCCGCTTTCTCTCGCAGAATTGCTTCTTTCAAAGATGTAAGATTTTCGGGAATCGGCTCGGGGCGGTGCGGGAAAATGCCGGAACCATCGCAATGGAGTTCGATAACATCCGCTACGCCGATGCTATGCAGCAATCGCGGATGAATGAAGGAGCCAGATGCATTTACGCAATCTAAAACAACGCGAAAATTCCGCTCTGCAATTTTACCGCGATCGACAAATGGAATATCCAGCACCGCTTGAATATGCTGCTCCACAAAATCCCGCCCATCGATCACTTCGCCATAATCTTCCGGTGGGACGGATTGCGTTTCACCCGAATCGACTATATCCCAGAGAACTTTATTCTCATCGGCATTGAGAAAAAGCCCAGCTTGCGAGATGAATTTCATCCCGTTCCACTCGCCGGGATTGTGGCTTGCGGTGATAATAATTCCGCCAACGATCTCCGGCTTTATTTCTGCCGCCATCATCACCGTTGGCGTGGGAACCATGCCAAGCGCCAGGACATCGCATCCGCTCGTTACCAGCGCATCGATGGCCATCTCATAAAATCGAGCGCCACCTAAGCGGCCATCGTAACCGATGGCGACGGTTCCCTTAAAATCGTTATAGCGCGCAAAGCTCGCTGCATAGCGCGCTATGATTTCAGCGGAAAGGCCATCGGGTGCGCCTACAATGCCGCGCAGGCCGGAAATACTACGTATTAGCAATTATGAATGATGAATTATGAATGATGAATTAGCAAAACGCATTTTCTTCATCATTCATCATTCATAATTCATCTTTTTTCAAGAACTCGATTGTGTTGCGCCTGCTGCCGGTGTCGCGCCACTATCCGGCGCGCCGCCATCGGCGATCGATTTACGCATGTTCGTATCTGACTGCAAATTCTGCAGATTGTAATAATCCATCACGCCGAGATGTCCGGAACGGAACGCCTCCGCGATCGCCATTGGAATCTGCGATTCTGCTTCGACGAGCTTTGCGCGCATCTCCTGCACACGAGCTTTCATTTCCTGCTCCGTTGCGACGGCTGCGGCACGGCGTTCTTCCGCTTTCGCTCGCGCGATCTTCAGTTCCGCTTCCGCTTGATCGGCTTTGCAGTTTGGCACCGATATTATCACCGATAAATACATCGGCAATATCGATGGATAGAATTTCGAATGCGGTTCCCGCATCCAAGCCTTTATCTAAAACAACTTTCGAAATGCGATCCGGTCGTTCCAGCACTTCCTTGTGCGATTCCGATGTACCGATCGTGGTAACGATTCCCTCACCCACTCTCGCCAAGATCGTTGCTTCGCCCGCGCCGCCGACCAAGCCGCTCGATATTTGCCCGGATCGTAACGCGCGCCACCACACGCACCTGAATTCCATTTTTTGCGACAGCGGGAACTTGCGGCGTTTCGATCACTTTGGGTGTAACCGATAGCTTGACGGCTTCCAGCACATCGCGGCCCGCGAGATCGATCGCGGCAGCGCGGTTGAAATCTAACTCGATATTCGCCTTCGCTGCGCTAATGAGAGCGTTAACAACGCGCGGCACATTCCCGCCCGCCAGGTAATGCGCTTCCAATTTCGGCAGATCGACCGGAATGCCCGCTTTCAGCGCCGTGATTTTCGAACGCACGATCACATCCGGCGGAACTTTCCGCAATCGCATTCCGACCAAGTCCGAAAAGATCCGAACATGAACCCCCGACGACAGCGCCGTGATCCAAAGACCAAGCGGAATAAAATAAAGGAAAAGAATGAGGAAAAATAATATTCCTACGACAATGGCTATTGCGATTCCTGCTTCTGGCATAATTAGTAGTGCTGGTAAGTGTTATTGCTGTTAAATCCACTACAAAAATACATCATTAACTCCCATCATGCTCGAATTCCTCTGTTTTTAATCCCCGATATTTTCTCAATTTCCAAGCTTTCTCCGATCCGCTTAAAGATTTAATAATGAATTGGAAACGGTTCGGTGAAAAATTTCCTTAGAAATAGGGAATCCGGCAATGTATGTTGCCGGAATTCATAATAGGGCAAACTAAAAACAAGAGCTCCGCAGCGATTCTATCTTTTCTCGGATCGCTGCGGAATTTTTTTGTCGCAATGTAGCGCAAACTTCAGTTTGCGATCGCGCGGGTGAGGGTCGCAAACTAAAGTTTGCGCTACATTCACTGTTTCGGCTTGATGATGAACGACACCGTATCGATCGCGGCGCTGCCGAAGACTCCGATGCCTCCATTGATATGATTGAGGGTGGGAACGTAATCGCCGCCCTGCGAAAGTTGACGCTGATAGTCCGCAAAGTTGGTGTCGATAGCGTAGAATGTCAGCAGGCTCGGGCCGTACCATGTAAAGTACCGCGAGGTGATCGCGATCTGCGGGCCGGTCGCGATCTGCGAATACCGCGTGGTCACAGTGGAACTATCTCCGCCGACATGAATGCGTCCATCGTTGGTATCGAGCGCGGTGACGCTGAGCAGATATTCGCGTGATGGTTCATCCACGGGGCCAGCGGTGACGAGGAATGCAAAATTCGCGAGCGCAGTGGTATCGAGTATCAGCGTCTGTCCTCGGAACGATTGCACAAGCGAATCCAAATGGATCGCCATAGGAACCGTTGTCGTTGATGTGGCGAAATGCGTACCGCCCGTCTGCCAATCGGGTGCAGTGACGGAAAGATTATACGTCTGCCCGCCGCGCACGATGAGCTTGCTGGGGGGAAGGTAATATCTGCCTTTAAGCGCTGCAGGAAGCAGCGTATCCGCCACGCCATTGTTGGTAACTATAACGGTTGCGCTATCGACGGCGTAATCGAGATCGTCGTAATGATCGCCAAAGGGCGTCGTGCGATGCAGCACGATGGAATCGATCGGCTGATTTGTATAAAGGAACGAATTAATTACAAGCTGCTCCTGGTAATTGCTGAGAATGGCCTCATCACAGCCGGAAATTGCAATGGAAGCGATCAATGCTCCTATTACCGTCATTGCGAGGAGAACAGTACGAGGCGATAGCCTCGTACTGTTCGACGAAGCAATCTCGTGCGTTACTGCGCGAGATTGCTTCGTCGAATCGAACTCCCTTCGGTCGTTCGATTCTCCTCGGAATGACGTGATACGAAATTTCATTCTTTTCATTTCAAAAACTCACCGACATTCCAAAGGTAGGCAGAATTGGTAGTAATTTCACATACGTGATCGTCGCCGGATTGGTATCCTGATCGACGGTCGAGATCCACACGTTGCGGTGATCGTAGGCGTTGAAAATATCGAAATCGAATTCAGCGTTACGCTTATCGGAGAAAAATCCGAACGCATACGTCGCAGAAAGATCGAGCCGGTTGTACGCCGGCAGACGCAGTGCGTTCATGTTACCATTGATGGGAATCGCGTGGGCTTCGTTTTCCGCGTCGGGCGCAAGGGCAGTGACTTGCGTATAGGCTTGCCCGGTTCCGTAGGTGAAGGTCGCGCCGATCGTCCAGCGGTCGTTCAAATGATAGGTTCCGACGAGATCAAAATCGTTCCGGCGGTCGTAGGTGGGCGGGAACTCCTGGCCGTTGTCGATCTGCGGGAACGTGCGCCACGTCCACGCGAGCGTATAACCGAGCCATCCGGTGAAGCGGCCAGCTTGTTTTTGCAGAAAGAATTCGATGCCATACGCCGTGCCATTGCCGACGAAGAAAACATCATCAAGCGTCGAGCCGGTCGTGATGTTCGGCTGCAACTCCACGAGATTTTTCATGTCCTTGTAATACGTTTCAACATCGAACGTATAATTTTCGAACGGCACCGTTGAAACGCCGAACACATATTGATAGCATTTCTCCGGCGGCTGCGTGTTATCGTCCGGCAGCCAAATATCGAAGATGGGAATGATGTCATTCGTGGCAAGTTTGAGATATTGATGATAAATTCCCACACTGGCTTTTAGCGTGATCGCGGGCGTGAGAATATATCGCGCGCTTAGGCGAGGATCGATCCCAATTTCCGGATTGGAGCTAATTTGATCGACGCGCAGCCCGCCGGTGATGGCAAGCGGGTCGTCCACATCACCAGACATCGTGGGTTTCCATTCGTCCTGAATATATGCGGCACCATAGAACGGCGTGAGATCGACGTTCGCATTCGGCGGATTCGTTCCCGCCTGAATGAGTAGCGTGGTTTTATATACCGTAGCCTGCAAACCGGATTGGATATTGTTCTCCGGATTTGGGAAGTAATCGATGCTGGCGCGGGCGGTGTAATCGTCAATCGCGTTCGTCCAGGTAAAGGGCTGCGCGTCCGAGCCGATGGTAAATGCGGAATTAAAGTTACTCGCCGATAGATCGAAATTCGTGAATAGCTCGCTGCCGAACACATGCGTCCACGCTGCTCCGCCCGCGCGATTGCCATATTGCAATCCAATATCGTTGACGGCGCTGTTCGCCGAATAATTCAAATTATCGGAACCATAATATCCTGAAAACACGATCTTATCGTTCGGCGAGGGGTTCTGCGTGAGCTTCGCGTTCAGATCGTAGAAATAATAATCGGGAAGTCCAAGCGATTGCGTAAGGCCCGTAGCATTCAGCAGCGCATCGATGTAGGTTCTGCGCCCGGCAAGCACCAACGCTCCGGTTCCCACCGGCGTTTGGATCGTCGCGCTGCTGGAGATAAGACCGAGATCGACCTTGCCTTCGGTCTGATTGCGGTCACCTTCAATATCGGTAACATTCAGCACGGCAGAAAGCCTGTTGCCATACTCGGCCGGGAATCCGCCTTTGATAAGTTCTACATCTTTGATGGCATCGGGATTGAACGTCGAGAAAAAACCGAAGAAATGGGAAGGATTATAAAGCACGCTTCCATCGAGCATGATAAGATTCTGGTCCGGCGAACCGCCTCGGATATACAACCCGCTCGATATTTCGCTGGATGTTTGCACGCCGGGAAGGAATTGCAAAATGCGGAACAGATCGCCCTGTCCGATCTTCGGCAGATCCTCGACTTGTTTCGGCGTAAGCGAAATCACGGAAACTTGCGGTTCCTGCCGCTCGCGTTCTTCGGAACTTTCCACCGTCACCTCTTCGCCGGACATGCTTTGCACGGGAAGTGAAACGGTCAGCGTCCGTTCTTCGCCGGAATGCAGCGTGATGGGAATCTTCATCGTGCGGTATCCGAGCGAAGATATTTCGACGGTATCGCGCCCGCCGCTTGGAATATGCAGTGAAAAAAAACCGCTTTTATTCGTAATGGCGCCGAGCTTCAGCGCGCGAACGCGCACCGTCGCGCCAACGATCGTCTCGCCGCTTGCAGAATCTTTCACGAATCCGGAAATAATGGCGGTTGTCGAATCGGAGGGATGCGCTGCCTTCGGATAACCATGCAGCAGGGACGCGCGCCCGCATTGCGGCTGAAAAATCAACAGCAAAACAGCGAACAGCAAGATGGACCGGCGTATCAACGGAATAATTTCGTGAGAGGGTTTCGCTTCAAACGCTTGTTGATGACGTGCTAACCATTAGTTTATTGTAATGGTAATTTTCGCTAATTGCTTCGATTGATATTACATGGAGTTATTAGCATGTCATTCCCGCGAAAGCGGGAATCCAGACCCCGTAGCTTCGGCAATCCACTGGATTCCCGCTTTCGCGGGAATGACATAATAACATCACATTTTAACCTTTCAAACTAAGCGGCTCTCACTACGCTTTTACTTCTGAAATAATTCCCGCTATCATCTCATGATGCAACCCATTCGTGGCGATGATGGATTTTTTGTAGATATTATAATCCGTGCCATCGTAATGCGTAACGCGGCCACCGGCTTCGCGGATCATGAGCTGACCGGCAGAGGTATCCCACGGCGAAAGCCCAATTTCCCAAAACGCTTCGAAGCGTCCGCAGGCAACATACGCCAAATCGAGCGCGGCGCTGCCTAAGCGGCGAATGAGCATTCCCTTACGCAAAAAACTTGAAAACTGCTCGATCACCGATTCCGGATTTTCATCGACATTATATGGGAACCCGGTTACAAAAAGCCCTTGCTTGTAATTTGCTTGCTTCGAAACCCGTATCCGGTTCCCATTCAAAAAAGCTCCCACGCCGCGCCGCACGGAGAACATCTCGTTCAGATTCGGATTGTAGATCACGCCGCATTCGACTACGCCATCCACTTCCACGCCGACCGATACGCACCAGATCGGTAATCCGTGCGCGAAATTTACCGTGCCGTCGATGGGATCGATGATCCACCGAACTGTATTATTAACCACCCCCCGGCCCCCGCCTTCAAAAGGCGGGGGAGTTTGTTGAGATGGAGGAGTGTCTTTATCGCTTGCTCCCAATTCTTCGCCAAGAAAAACATGATCGGGATATTTAGCAAGCACGGTATCACGTATCGTCTGTTCGTTACGGGAATCTATTTGCGTGACGATGTCCATTTCATTGGTTTTCGTCGAAATTTGGAGATCGCTTACGCGCGCGCGGTGGGCGTAATCGCCGGCTTCTCGCGCAACTTCGGTGGCAAGGGTGAGGTAAGATTGAATTAAGTCGTTTTGTTTAATCATTGACCTACACAACACGTCATCCTGAGCAGAGTTCGTCCTTCCGAAGGAAGGGCGAACGGAGTCGAAGGATCTCGTGAGATCTTCCGAGATCCTTCGACTCCGTTTTTCTCTCCTTCGTCGAGAAAAACTCCGCTCAGGATGACAACGTAAAAGCAGGAGCGAAGACACCGGACATTCCGTTTTATCACGTTAATGCTTTCCATCCACGCGCTTCTCCTCGGCGGCATCGCGGGCTATTTCATTGGCTCGATCCCATCGGCGTATCTTATTACGAAATGGAAAACCGGAATCGACCTGCGTAACGAAGGCTCGAAAAATATCGGCGCACGAAATGCGTTTGAAGTGACGGGGGATAAATCCATCGGCTCCATCGTGCTTGTGATGGATTTATTGAAGGGACTGGTTCCGGTTCTCGTTTTCGAACTTATGATGCCGGGAAACGGGGCCGTCGGGCTGGAAGCGCCGACCTACGCGAATCAGTCGTTGCCAGTTTTAATTCCCGCATTGGTACTCGGACATTGTTATCCTGTCTGGTTAAAATTTCATGGCGGAAGAGGGCTTGCTACCATTGCCGGCGCGCTGTTGCTCGTGAATCCTTTAGCCATTATCTTCTGGCTGATGGTTTATTGGATCGCAAATCGGCTGAGCAGGCATGTTCATTTTGCGATCATCATGGCGTGCGGGGTTACGCTGCTCATCCTTCTTGTTTTGCCGATGAATATGCTTGAACAAACGATATTACCCATCAACGGATTGAATCAAGAGGGCCAACAATTTCAAATTTCCGTGGGCGTGGCATTACTCATCATTCTTTCGCGGCATATCGAGCCATTCTTGGAATTGGTGCGAGGAAACGCCTCCTCGTAGCCGTACCCTTTAGGGTACGGTATGAAAATTCACCGTACCCTAAAGGGTACGGCTACAAATCGAAACACATTCGCCTATTTTTCGTTATTTTTTATCCTACCTGTATGTTAGATAAGCGAACAATGCACCTTTTACTCATTCATTTTCTCAGCCTATTATCCCTCGCGGCACCGATTTCCGGATGCAAACGGGATGTTGCAAACCCTGCCGACCGCCCTACCGGAGCCGTCTATACCGTAAGCCAGCATGGGCCTGACCGCGATTCCGTCAATGCCACTATCACCGGTGCGCGGCGAAATGCCATCACAGTAGCTGTGGCAAAGGCCAGTCCGGCGGTTGTAGGGATTAATGTCACTGCGATCCAGGAGCGGCAACTCTGGAATCCCTTTGGCGACGATCCTTTCTTTCGGCAATTCTTTGGTGGCGGGAGCGGAGGCGGAGGCCGCACGGAGAAGTATAAAGTCAAAGCGCTTGGCTCCGGCTTTATTATTTCGGCGGATGGATATATTTTGACGAACGATCACGTTGCCGGAAACGCCACGACCATTATCGTCACCACCACAGATGGTTCCCAATACGATGCAAGGCTTATTGGAACCGATCCCAATTCGGACGTTTCGCTTCTCAAAATAAGCGGTAAAAATCTGCCCTATCTCAAACTTGGGAACTCTGACGATCTCGCCGTTGGCGAGTGGGCGATCGCAATGGGAAATCCGTTCGGGCTTTTTTCTATCAACGATAAACCGACAGTTACCGTTGGCGTTATCAGCAATACGGGTGTGAATCTTGGCCTTGAAGAAGGGCACAATTATCGCAACATGATCCAAACCGATGCCGCGATCTCAGCCGGTAATTCCGGTGGGCCATTGCTGAATGCTAATGGAGAAGTGATCGGAATGAATTCGACCATCCGCACCACCACCCAAAGTAATGAGGGAGGGGGTTCCATCGGACTTGGTTTTGCTATTCCGATCAACCACATTAAAGAGGTCATCGATCATTTGCGATCCGGCGAAACGCTCAACCATAATTTCGGCGATCTGGGATGGAAATATCAGGACGTTGACGAAAACGCAAAAGAATACTTTAATCTGACGACTGACGATGGTATTGTGATCACCGGAATTAGACGCGACGGCTTAGCAGAAAACGCAGGCTTTCGAGCCGGTGACCTTATCACAGGATTAGACGATGAGAAGATCAAAAGCGCCAGCGGCCTTCAAAGTGCGCTCGCCGATCACGAAGTGGGCGATAAAGTCACGTTCCACATTCTGCGCGACCGAAGAAACGAGGCTATTTCGATCAAGCTGCCGCCGGGGAAATAGGCAGAACACATTTAAGCATTTTTCGCCTTGTCATTCTGAGCGTAGTAAATCTTTCGCGCACAATGAGCATTATGGGCGATGAGGGTCATGCGCGAAAGATTTACGAAGTCGAAGAATCTCATGCAATACCAGAGATCCTTCGACTCCGTTTTTCTCTCTTTCGTCGAGAAAAACTCCGCTCAGGATGACATGATGAACTTCATTAGTGACTCGATGAGCATAGTGAATTTTCCCATTTTTCTGCAATTATTCTGGATTTAATGGGTTATTCCTGTGTGAAATTTTAATCCAGAAAGGAATTCGCATTATGAAAAAGTTGTGCGCTATTTTTTTGCTTTTTGCAGCGATATGCTTTGAAGCAGGATGTTCCGCGCCCGGTTCCACCGAAATTAACCGCCCGCCTCCGGATGTGAACGGAGTTCGGTACTTGCTGCTGACTACGTCATTCAATCCGCTCAATGAGGTCACATTCGCCTCTGCTGCATATTCGGATAGTACCGTGCAAGGCTTCGGGGCAGGCGTATTCATTACGTGTAATTCTGCTACTATCATCGACACCCGGCAAACAACGGGCGAGCCGGACACCGGGACATTCATCGGGGTATCGTCATCCTACACCTGGAGTTACCAAGGCCCCGATACAAGTTTTGCGTTCACCATGAGTGCCCCGGGTAACCAATTCGAGATCACAGAGCCAACCGAGGACGAGGAGTTAGATCCTTTTGAAGGTGATTCCTTACCGATCATGTATGAACCGATAGGCCCATGCTCAAGCTTGACGGTCAGATTCACTGGGTTTGAAGAAAATAACGATATAGAGGACACTGTAAAGCCAACCATTCATTTCAATCCTTTCACCGGTGTGATCAACCCTATTTCTCTGTCAATTTTTAATCAATTAGATTTTGGAGGTCAGGGCACGATCTCCATCATTAAAGTAAGCGATTCAGCTTTTTCCATTCCCTCGATTCACTCGATCATTGTAAAAGATAGCTCGGCCAGCGAACCCTCGCTGGTCGAATGGGAGTAAGAAATGCGAACCATGAAAAAACTCAGCCTCATTCTTCTACTCGTTGCAGCAGGATGTTCCGCGCCCAGTACCACCGAAATTAACCGTCCCGCGCCGGACGTTAACGGAGTTCGGCACTTGCTGCTGGCTACTTCATTCTCCCCGTTCGAGGGTGAAACTTTGGCATCTGCTGCGTATTCTGATAGCAACGTACAAGGCTTCGGGGCAGGCATATTCATTACGTGTAATTCCGTTACGATTATCGACACACGGCAATCAACCGGCGAGTCAGACACCGAGGCATTCATCACGGCATCGACAACTTACAATTGGAGTTACCAAGGCCCGGATACGAGCTTTGAGTTTACGATGAGTTCTCCGGGTAACGAATTCGAGATCATTCAACCGGAGGATGGGCAAGAAATAGAGCCATTTTTAGATGATTCCTTAACCGTACAATATGAACCAGCCGGCCCATGCTCGAATTTGGGGGTTACTTTGACTGGATTTATTGATGGCGAAACGGCGGACACCATTCGACCAAGCATCCAATTCAATACGATGACTGGAACGATCACTCCCATTCCGCTGGATTCGATCAGCCAACTGAGTCTGGAAGGAAATGGCTCCATTTCCATCTTCAAAGTAACCGATTCAAGTTTTTCCATACCCTCCATTCATTCGATCGTCATAAAAGATAGTGTGTCAACCGATCCACTCGAAATTCGATGGGTGGAATGAGCGGACTGTTCCTTCATCAGTGTTCGATCTTTCATGGGCGCAACGAATTCTGCTGATCCGTAGTTGAACGCATTTCCGGAAGTCCGATCAACCGGAATAATAGACCATCTTACAGACAGACTATTTTTTTGTGACGTTTCGTCGTTCGTTCATTGTCATCGCTCTTGTTTTCGTATGCGGCACGGTTGTGCTGCCTCATACTGCGCGTGCGCAAACCGCTGACACCGCAAAAAAGAAGCTCACAAAATTAAAAGAAGTCCCGCTGAAAGAAGCCGAAGCACGCCACAAGCCCGGCGATACCGTGGCCGTCATTAATGGGGAACTCGTTACGTTTTCGGATTTCAATTCGATCATGTCCGGCTATCTGAAAGCCTTTGTCGCGCAGTCGGGAAATGATGTCGTTTCCGACACGCTGTACACGGAAATCGTCGATTCCTCCTGGAACCGCGCTGTGACGGACATCATCATTGAGCATGAGATCACGAAACGCAAGTTGCGCATGTCCGTCGCGGCGATAAAAGATTCCCTTCTTGCCGACCCGCCCGATTTTCTTAGAACGCAATTCTCGGATTCACTCGGAAAATTTCATCCGGAGATCATGAAGAAAGCGCTGGACGATCCGCGTAACGATACCATCGTCCGTTTGGTCGTCGAAGGCGAGCGCGACCGGCTCGAAACGGATCGGCTGATGCAGAGCGTCGCTAAAAAAGGCGCGACCGAAGATGAACGCGAACAAGCATTCGCTGGATGGCTAAAACGCGCGAAACGCGCCGCAACTATTGATGATCGTCGCACGCGCTTCGGTTTTTATTGAGCTTTAAGTTCCGCCAAAAACATTTCATGACCGACACCATACCTGTCCCAATCGAACCGCGCGCCCCCATCGAACCGCACGAGCACGTCGAAGCGCTCGAACCGCCGCTTATCGAAGAGGATGAATCCTTCGAGAACGATCCCGCGCGCGACCGCACGCTGCCGAAACGCCGTCTGGCCCGCGAGCGCGTCATGCAAATTCTCTATGCGTACGAACTCGGCGGAAGCGACATCGAAGCGCTGAAATGGGAACTCATCGAGCGCGATCTGGCAACTGGCGATGAAGCGGAGAAGACCGAAACCACACACATCCTGAACGACAGCGAGTCCTCGATAAACGCGCGGGCATTTGCTCGCGATCTCACGAATGCAATTATGCAGAATCGTGAAGCGATCGACAAGATCATCACCGAAAAACTCCAGCGGTGGGAATTCAGCCGTGTGGCGCTCATCGACCGCATCCTGATACAAATGGGAATTGCCGAGCTATTATACTTCCCGGATATTCCGCCGAAAGCATCCATCAACGAGCTGATCGAAATCGCAAAAGATTATTCCACCGAAGAAAGTGGGAAGTTTATCAACGGTATCCTCCACGCTATTATGACATACCTTGCCGAAACCGGACAAATTCAGAAATCCGGACGCGGCCTTTCCGAAGAAAGCCAAAGCGGCTACCGTCCCGCGAAACGGAAATAGTGATGAGCTATTCCTTCACAAATTTCGCCCGTGTGTGCCCATCGCTTCGGTATGTTTACCGTCCTGATTTTTGTCCAGCTTCTAACGCCTCAAGCCTGCGCTCAAGATCGGCGTTGATCTGCTTCTGTTTTTTTAATTCCTCAAGCAATAGCACCGATAGCATTGGATACTTCACCGCATCGGGAATTAAAGCATCCGAGTTCGAGCCCGGGATCACATCTTTCGACTTCGCATATTCCGCAAGATCGGGCAGCACTTTTGCCACATCTTCCGCCACAAGCCCGAAATATTCCTTCCCATCGATCTTCGAAGTATAGCTCACGGGACGAAGATCGTACAGCTTGTCGGTATTAATATCTAAGTCGTGAATATTCGTTTTGTACCGCGCCGAAGACGTGCTCCGCATGATCTGGCCGCTTGAAGTTACCACCATGTTAGCGGAATTCGCTGTTGTGGCTGCATACGCTCCCGCGCAATAAAGTGAAGTTACATTATTATTACCAAGCACCACCTGCCCATTCTGTGATGCTTGCGCGCCACTGCCAATGCAAACGGTATTATTAAGTCTTCCGGTTGTTGGCCCGCTGCTGTCGCCAACAGCTATATTAGAGTTACCGGACGTGTTGCCATAGAGCGCCCAACGTCCTACGGCCACGTTATAGGAGCCACCGTTGTTGAAATTTAACGAATTCTGACCACATGCCGTATTCCAGTTGCCGGCACCATTCCCAAACAAGGCAAATTCCCCCACAGCAATATTACCATTGCCCGATATGTTATCAGAAAGAGACGATTGACCGACAGCTACATTGCCAGAACCTGTACTGTTCTTAAGCGCATTAAAACCCACTGCGGTATTTGCCGAACCCGTATCGTTGTTGAAAAGAGCCAATTCGCCTACTGCCGTGTTATCATATCCTGTAGTATTATTAACTAGAGAGAACGCTCCGCAGGCTGTATTTTCGTAGCCTGTTGTATTACCTTGCATAGCGCTAATTCCAATCGCGGTATTGGCATCACCGTTTGTACCATTGCTACTATCCCTATCACGTTTGCCGGACTGGCCGCCCAAAAAAACATTATCTCCAAACGATCTGGCATCAACAAGTTGGTTAATAGAATCAGGTCCTCCCTGGCTATTAGATAATGTCGCAGGCCTCCACCCGGAACCGTTCCATTCGAGAACCTGGCCTGAATTTGCACTTAGACGAGCGAGATTTATGGTGTCGGTAGGACCTAATGGATTCGTTATGGCGAGGGTGCTGTCTGTGTTAACTAAAGACCCAACGACGGATTTATACGATGGAGAGCGAATCGTTATTGAAGTACCCGTGTCGGTAATCGTTGTCCCACCTGCTCCAACGAGGGTAAGTTTTCCGCCCGATGTATTGACGGACTGCACTCCGGTAGAACCGATGGTGAGAACTGGTAGGTTGTTGGAAACAGTATTCGAAATCGTAATCCCGTTGTTGCCTGCGATAGTAAACGCACCTGAGAACCCGTTCAAGCTGCTGACGAACGGGCCGGAAAGCCCATTGGCGATGGTGGCGGTTTTCGCGATGCTTGCAGTATCGGAATTCAATGCATGGAATGCATACGGCGCAAAGCTTACTTCGGAACGAGGAGATAGTTCCGGCCCGCCATTAATCGAAACCGCGAGATAGTATTGCTTTGTAAAATCGAGCACAGGCAACAGCGGAGTTACCGAACCAATTGCTACGTTGAAAATACCGTTTACAACAGTAACAACTTGCGATTCCGTATAAAGCGACGAGCCACCTGACGCCGAATTGTAAATCTGTATTTTTAGCGTATCGGTGCCATTGACAGCCGCACCATTATTTTGGAGCATTCCCTGATAGGAGATCGTCGGCGCAGTTTGGGCCGTAGCTTTCGAATGAACGAACACGAAGAATGCGAAGGCGGATAGTGCAGCAATACGAAGGAGATAGTGTTTCATAGCTAAAAGAATTGTGTAAAAAATTGTGTAAAAAAACTCCGTATGTCCGGCCTTTGCGCCGGACATGCGGATAACTGAAAGACCTAAATTAAAGTTGAGTCGTAAGCATAGTTAAGGAGCGATTTTGGTACATGTTGAACCATCGTGCCAATAAAACTTAAAGGAAAAACCCGTAAGCGTTCCACCAGTAGCACAAAAGTTACAATATATAGTCTCACCATGGCATAATTGATACAAAGGAGCACCAAGAATGTCACAGCTGAGGTTAGTACAGGATGGGCCTGCACCATCACCGTATTGCCAAATGTTATATCCCCCTCCACTGGCCAGTGTGGCCATGCAACCCTTCCAACAAACCCCCATTGGAGGTGTGACCCCAATGCTATCGATGCAGCAGTTTGCCGCTGCATCTAAAGTGATATAAAAGGCGTCTATTGAATCGCTGCAGGGCAGCGCATTGCATGAATCGAGGGTCTGACATCCGACGCAGTTAATGCCAACTCCACCCGTCTCAACAATGGTGAGGTAGTGGCAGTTGGAGTTGCACGGCAACTGGGCCCGACTGACCTCCGGCAGAGCAGTGAGTAATGAAATGACGAGAACGGCTGTTACTAATGCTACGCGCGAAAGCGCGATGCGACAGGTTGCGAACTGCGAACGAATCGACTTCGACACCGACGTTGATTTTGTGTTGAGATGTGCCATTGGTTTAATTATGGATGGGCACGTTTTTGACAAGCGGGCCGGTACGGGCATTCAGATTGCGCGTATCGGTACGCACCTGTCGTGATTTAGTTAATTAAAAGACTCCAATCGGATCAAAAGACCGAAGCGGGGCTTACGGGCGGGGATCGGGGCAAATGGACGCATCATCGGTGATTGTGCCAACCTCGAAAGCAGCGAGAAGTATCGAGCTAATGCGTACTCTCAATTTAAGTTGAAGTGAATGATCCCCATGAATCATGCCACTACTAAATCCACCTTTGTGGTAATGAGTTCACCCCCCAGAAAATAATATAAAATAAAAATGGAACGTTTCAGGCAGGAATTGAAACATTTCTTGGCCAGCCCCCTTTGCTGCACCAAACGATATTTTGACGCATACACTTCGGTTGGTCCGGGTTAAAAGTAGATCATAGCGGTTATTCTAAATTCTGGGGGGAAGGACGTGCGCAGCACGTCCCTACAGTTGCCATAACACCGATTCAATATAATCAATTAAATTGAAAAGTCAAGAGGTTTCTCTGAGCAAATCGCAAGCGAAAAATAATTTTGGATTTCCTTGGTTTTGGGTTGCGGATGTATTATATTGGTTGTGAAATTATGGGCACCTGTTTCTTGGGGAAATTATGAAGTATGAATTATGAAGTATGAGAGGAATGTACACGTTCATGAATAATTGACTTAAAGTAAAATATAGTTCATTAAATGACAACTCAATTGAGAGTAAAAGGCACCTATTTCCCAATGACACAATGGTTAAATTGGCCTGGAAACGAGGGTAGGGTCGGGAACTCGCAAAAGAAAATCATTCAGAAAGGCATTTCTTGGAGAACACATCATAACTTCATGGAGCATTCGGGCAGCGGCGTCCGAATTTCGAACGGCCTTTTCATGAGATTCGTTGACCGAACTTACTAACCTGAACAAAGTGAACAAGCCCACCTCATCGTCGCCGATGCTCCCATTCCCGAAAAAAGTCATTGCCGCGTGGGGCAGTTTTGATTTTGCGATGAGTTCGTTCTCGGGCATTATCGTTACGTTCGTGTTCCCGATCTATTTCCGGAATGTGATCGTCACGAATGGCCACGGCGATTCTATTTGGGGCTTCACGCTCTCGGCTTCGATGCTGCTCGTGGCCATTTCGTCCCCGCTCTTAGGCGCGATGGCAGATGTGCTGCGCAACAAGAAATTGTTCTTGGGAATCTTTACTTCGGTCACGATCGCCTGCACCGTTCTGCTCTATTTCATGCAGCCGGGAATGGTGCTCGTCGCTGCCGCTATCTTTGTGATCGCGAATATCGGCTACGAAGGCGGAACTGTTTTTTACGACGCATTCCTTCCCGAGATCACCACCCCGCAAACATTTGGGCGTGTTTCCGGCATCGGTTATGCGTGCGGCTATTTCGGTTCGCTGATGATCCTTATTGTCAACATACCATTTTTCGAGACCGCGCCGAAATTTACGTTCCTTGTCACTGCGGCATTTTACACGATCTTTGCGCTTCCCATTTTTCTGATCGTTCCCGAACAGCGCAGGAATGGACATCTCTCGTTCCCATCTATTGTACGAAAAGGGTTCGGTCAGCTCACCACGACGGTGCGGCATATACGTCAGTATAAAGACGTCACCCGATTTCTCACGGCGTTCTTTATTTACAACGACGCGCTTCTGACCGTCATCCTGTTCGCGGGAATCTTTGCAAATCAAACGCTGCATTTCGGCATGATGCAGCTTGCGCTCTGGTTCGGAATGATCCAGATCATCGCTGTACTTGGCTCCATCCTCTTCGGGAGATTCACCGATAAACGCGGCCCAAAACTTACGATCACGATCACGCTTCTGATCTGGATCGCCGTCGTGACAGGAGCGTATTTTACAACCACGGCAGCGGAATTTTATGTGGTCGGCGCCGTTGCGGGAATTTGTTTAGGATCGAGCCAGGCAAGTTCCCGCGCATTCATGGCGCTGCTCACACCGCCGGAACATGCCGCAGAGTTCTTCGGCTTTTACGATGGCTTTTGCGGCAAAGCCAGCGCCATCATCGGGCCGATCGTGTTTGGAGTTCTTTCGGATCTCTTCGGCAGCCAGCGGCCTGCGATATGGGCGCTCGCCGTGTTCTTTATTGTTGGGCTTTTATTGCTTCGCCGTGTGAATGAGAAGCGAGCCGTGCATGATGAAGAACTATTGGAAATCGCTCCGTAGGGACGTGCTGCGCACGTCCTCTTGCTGTAACGAAATCATTCGACTTCGAACAACAGGACGTGCGCAGCACGTCCCTACGGAACAAGACGATTTCTTAGCATTTCCAACGCCGCCGCCACAGCGCGTTCCCGGTTGAGCTTCCGGCCAAAATCTCCCTGAATTTTTTTTGTGATAGTCTTTGTGCCTCGAGCTGCCAGCGCGATCCATATCGTTCCAACGGGTTTCTCATCCGATCCTCCGTCAGGCCCGGCAATGCCTGTTACCGCAAGGGCAAAATCGGTTCCCATTTGTTCGAGCGCGCCTTCTGACATTTCGCGCGCAGTTTCTTCGCTCACGGCTCCAAACCGATCGAGCGTTTTCTGCTTTACGCCTAATTCGCGTACCTTGATTCCATTATCATACGCCACAACCGAGCCGCGGAACACCACGCTTGCGCCGGGAACTTCTGTGATCATCGAAGCGATAAGCCCACCCGTGCAGCTTTCGGCAGTCGAAAGCGTTTTGCCTTGCTTGGTCAGCAATTTCACAATGCGCGATTCAAGCGTTTCATCATCAGCGCCATACATATACTTCCCGGCTCGTTCACGCAGAATACGTTCGATGCGAGAGATTTCTTTCTCTACCTTGCGTCGATCATTTCCATGACTCGAAATGCGCAGTCTCACGCCGCTTGGCCTCGGCAGAAAGGCCAGCGTCGTATTCACCGTGAGAAATGTTGAAGGATCTCCAATTTTTTCCGCGAGAACAGACTCTCCAATTCCCGTTGTGAGCAGCGTTCGGTGAAGAATGACTTCGAGATTTTTTTTATATGCTTTCCGCAGGAATGAAATAACGCTCAATCTAACAATTCCTTCCATTTCCTGCGGCACACCGGGAAGAATGACGAAGGTTTTGCCGCGTTCGTGCAGCAGCAATCCCGGCGCAGTTCCCCACTCGTTGCGAAGCACTCGAAATCCATTCGGAACCATTGCTTGCCCTATATTTACTTCGGGCATTTTTTCATATCCTAACCGAGCAAAGCGTTCCCGAACTGCTTTGAGCGTCGGTGTATCCAGTGCCATCTTCGCGCGAAAGAATTTTGCGACAGCAGCTTTAGAAATATCGTCATGCGTCGGGCCAAGCCCGCCTGTTACAATCACGACATCCGATGCACGCCACGCGCTGCGAAATGCGGAGAGAATAGATTTGAGATCGTCGCCAACCGTTGTTTCACGAACCATTGGAATGCCGAGGGAAGAAAGTTCTCGACCCAAAAACGCAGCGTTCGTATTGACGACCTGCCCAATGAGCAATTCATCGCCGATAGTAATGATCTCTGCTCGCATATCAAAAAAGATACATCACAAGGTGTGCAGCAATCCAGGCATAAACGCCAGCAACAGCATCGTCGAGCATGATGCCCGTTCCGCCGTGCATGTTCTCGAAAAATCGCGCCGGCGGAGCTTTGATAATATCGAAGAACCGGAAAAAGAGGAATGCTGCGATCGTGTATTTAAGATTCCCAGCATATTGAATGGTAATGAGCGCGATCCATTGGCCAAGCACCTCATCAATCACCACAATGCCGGGATCCTGTATCTTCAGTGTCCGCTCCACTACGCCGCCGGACCAAATGCCCGCCACAAGCACCGCGATAATACCAATTATTAATATAGTGAGATTCTGAAATGCCGGCACAAAATAGTAGATCGCTGCAGCAGCGAGGCTACCTACGGTTCCCGAACTGACGGGCGATAATCCCGTATAAAAGAATGTGCCGATCAAGAGCGCAGCGAAGGGAACCGTTCCTAACCCCTGCGGTCGCTTCGCCCATAACCGCGAACGCGCTTTGCCATACCAATCGAATCGGGAATCTTGTTGCAAGGTTTCGCTCCTGTGTTCGTTAAATGGAACCCTCACCTGCGCGCCGGAATAGATACCGCGCGCTCACCCGGCGCAGCACCGGCCAATTATCGTAACTATAAGCGACTGCCGATGCGAACGTAAGCAGCGTAATAATACACATCAGCCAGAACGAAATATCGGACGCACAATATGAGTGAGCGAGCGATGCCATCTCCACACCAAAGCGACCTTTCTGCGCATACATTACGACGAGCAAGAGAATGATAAATATCATTTGCGAAAATGTTTTGACTTTCCCAAAATAACTTGTCTTCACGGGAAAACCAATGTTGTCTGCAAATCTTCGAAGCACCGTTAAGAAAATATCGCGGGACACGACTATGACGACCATCCACCACGGAATCATTCCTAACCATGCGAATGCCACGAATGCAGAGCCGGTGAGCAACTTATCGGCCAATGGATCGAGAAAAGCTCCCTGCGACGAGACCAATCCCATTTTTCGCGCGAAGTGTCCATCCCACCAATCGCTGATAGCGGCGATAGCAAACACAGTTCCCGCCCAGCCAATTTCCGGCGGATGCGCGAGGGCGATCAGCACGAAAAAGACCGGCGCAAGCACGATCCGAAGCACCGTAAGCTGTGTGGGAAGTCTCATAAAAACACGCAAACAAGAGATCGTGAGAGAGGGTTTAGGGCAAAATTGTTGCCGATTTTTTTAATCGAGCAACAAAAAAACCATCGCAGCCATCAATATCCGGGCGAGTTCGGAGCGTTTCTTCCACCGCAAACTCTGGGTGACCACTCGTAAACCATTTCATTTGGTCTTCGCCTTCTTCTTTCAACAAGGAACATGTCGCATACAGCAACGTCCCACCCGGCTTGACAAAACGAGCATTCTCTTCCAAGATGTTCTGCTGCTTTTCCGTAAGTTCCGCCAGCATTTGCTCCGTGAGCAGCCATTTAATTCCCGGATTTCTTCGCAGCGTGCCGGTTCCCGTGCAGGGAACATCGAGCAGGACGAGATCGAACCACACGGTCTTATCCTCGCCAAGTATGTTCTCTTTCTGCTCTGGAAACACGATCCTGATATTCTGCGCGCCGTTCCGACGCGAACGCACTTTTAGTTCTTCGAGCTTTCGTCCTTCCGCATCCGATGCAAAAATCTCTCCATGATTTTTCATCAGCGATGCGAGGTGCAATGTTTTTCCGCCTGCACCCGCGCAGGCGTCCAGCGCTTTGATGGAAGTCTTTCGAATGTTTGCAAACGGAACAACGAGCTGACTGGCTTCGTCTTGCACTTCGAACAATCCGCGC
The DNA here is from genome assembly GCA_963794025.1 of Ignavibacteriota bacterium. Classification (GTDB taxonomy): domain Bacteria; phylum Bacteroidota; class Ignavibacteria; order Palsa-1295; family Palsa-1295; genus PALSA-1295. The sequence goes on along the minus strand of CAWCCK010000033.1, from coordinate 37,569 downwards.
CGGAATGATTCCAGGCCGAACACATTGATGCGTCTGTCCAACCGAAGCGCGTCCGGAGCGGTCGTAGAAGGAGTCGCTTCGAATCCTTCACGGCGAAGTTCCTTCTCAACGGTTTCACGCGTCGCGAGAAGCGTGTTTGCGCGAAGCGAGATCGGCGCTTCTTTATTCAGCGATGCAAGAATCGGCTCCACTGCATCCATCCCATATTCTGCTCCGATTCGCATGGCAAACCAGAATGGGAATGAATACAGAATAGCAAGCCGATCGATATAGGGAAGTTTGTCAAGACGGATGCGCTCCAACTCTGAATCGGCCAGTCGTTCGATCGCATCAAGTGGGAATGATATTCCGATGTCCACGAGCGTCGCTTGCACTTCCGCAGGCTTTGTGCCGTGCATAAGCATGATGGCTGCGATCAAGTGCGGGGGAGTGATCTGCTCGTCTGGGAACGCATCTGCTGCTCGCGCTTCGAGCCGGCAATCATTCTTTATTGTAGCATAATAATACTCTGCAATGCTTCGGCGGTCTTTCGCGCCGAGATATTTTCGCTCCGTAAAAAATCGGCGTAAGATCGCGTCCGCAGGAACGACGGGCTTTTCCTGAAAGATCGAAAATACTTCGATCACATGTCCGGCAATACTGGAAAGGCGCATTAGGTTTTCTCCTTTCGATGAACGAGTGGCAAGCGTGGCATTGCAGCGAGCGAAAGGTCGCTTACGCGATCGCTTCCCAGTTTGAGCGCACCAAGCATTGCTATCATCGCTGCATTATCGGTGGAGAACAACGGGCGCGGAACGAAAAAGCGTATTCCCCTGCGAGAACATTCAGTTTTGAATCGCTCGCGTAGTTCGGAATTTGCGCTCACGCCGCCCACGCAAAGAATATTTATTATTCCATGCGCTTCAGCTGCTCGGAAGGTTTTAGTTACCAGTACATCGACCATTGCGCGCTGAAACGAAGCGGCAATATCATATTTCATCATATCGGTGATTTGTGTTTGCTTTTTCAACCAATAGAGAACGGACGTTTTAATTCCGCTAAAACTGAAATCGTAATTTTCATCATTCATCAGTGCACGTGGAAATTTAACAAAATCCGGATTGCCTGCTCGCGCGAGCTTATCTATTTCCGGGCCGGCAGGATAATCCATGCCCAGCATTTTGCCGACCTTGTCGAAGGCTTCGCCTGCGGCATCATCTAATGTCTCTCCGAGAAATTGGTAGTTCCCAACATCTTTCACGAGAATAAGAAGCGTATGACCACCGGAAACGACTAAAGCGACAAATGGAACGTCAGGCTTTTCTTGCTCTAATAACGCACTGAAAATATGTGCTTCGATATGATGGATGCCAACGAGTGGGATGTTCAAGCCAAGCGACAAGCCTTTTGCACAATTTAATCCGACGAGTAGGGAACCCATTAGTCCCGGAGCGTGGGTTACGGCAATGGCCGTTAAATCCTGATTGGTGATGCCCGCTCGCAAATATGCTTCCCGAACGATCGGCAGCATACTCCGCACATGCGCGCGGGAAGCAAGTTCGGGAACTACGCCACCGAATTTATCGTGAAAAAACTGTGAGGACACCACCACCGAGGCCAGCTCACCGTTGCGGAGGATCGCAGCGCTGGTTTCATCACAGGAGGTTTCGATGCCAAGAATGCAGCCCGATTGAGATATTATCAAGCTCATTCGATTACCTCCACAACGATCTCGTTCTCTTGCTCCTGGCCTGTCGCATCACCCGCCGATTCCACGAGCGCTTTGTCTTTGAAATAATTGACGATCACCTTCATTGCTTTTAGTCCGACGGCGGTAACTAATTCCGGTTCGCTTGCCAGCTTTACGCCTTCGACAGAGCCGAATCGTTCCAGAAGTTTAAGCGCAGTTGTTTTTCCTACGCCGGGAATTTCCGTAAGTTCAGTTTGCAGCGTTCGCCGGTCTCGAAGTTGGCGGTGGAATGTTATTGCGAAACGATGCGCCTCATCGCGCACATGCTGAAGCAGGCGCAAACTGCTGGAAGATCGCGGAAGCACAAGCGCATCGAGCGACGAAGTGGTGAACACTTCTTCGAGCCGCTTTGCAAGCCCGAACATGGGAATGGATATGAGACCCAGTTCCGACATCACTTCGTATGCGCTCGAAAGCTGGCCTTTGCCGCCATCGATAATGATGAGATCGGGAAGATCGGTTTTCTCCGCAAGGGCGCGTGCATAGCGTCGGCGAACAACTTCACGCATGGCAGCGAAATCATCGTTCCCAACGACAGTTTTGATCTTATATTTTCTATATTCTGATTTTTTGGGCTTGCCATCGATGAACACGACCATCGAGCTAACATATTCAGTTCCCTGCAAATGGGAATTATCGAAGCATTCGATCCTTCGCGGCGGGCGTTTCAGATGAAGATCGCGCTCGATCGCCTTCAGCACATGCGGAATGTGATCGGACTCCTTCATTTTTTGCAGCTTGATCTCGCCCAACAAAAAACGAGCGTTCGTGCGGACCATTTCCATCAGCTTCGCTTTCTCACCGATCTTTGGATGGACAATGTTCGGCGGTTTCATCGCACCAGCTTCTTCGTCAACCGACAGTTCCCGCGCGCGACGAGCGAGCCATGCAACGAGCGTATCTTCATCTTCTAATTCTTGCGGAAGAAGAATTTCTTCGGGAATGTATTCGGCAGCAGAGTAATATCGCTCGATGAGTGCTGAAAGAATTTCCGCATCCGGTTTACCCTCGATATTGGTGAAGAAAAAATGCTGCTTACCGATAAGCTTCCCATCGCGGACTTTGAACACGATGCCACACGCATCGTCATCCTCATGCGCGAGCGCAAAAATATCGCGATCGATTTCTTCTTCGGTCACGACCTTTTGCTTGCTGGCATAATCCTCCAATACTTTTAACTGGTCTCGGATTTTGCCGGCTTCTTCGAACCTCATTTCTTCGGAAAGCCGCGTAATATCTGCTTTTAGTGCAAGTTCCACATCGCGCGTGCGGCCCGAGAGCAGCTTGCGCACTTTGTCGATCATCGCGCGATAATGTTCCTGCGTCACCAATCCCTCGCACGGGCCTTCGCATTTTTTGATGTGAAATTCCAGACACACTTTCACTTTACCGCGTAGAATAAGCTGCTCGTCAATATAATAATCGCAGGTGCGAATAGGAAAAATATCGCGCAGCGTTTTTAGCAAATAGCGCAAATAACCGGCCTCGGTATAAGGCCCGTAGTATTTCGAGCCATCGCGTTTTTTATGGCGCGTGGAAAACACACGCGGATATGGCTCGTTCGTGACGACAACATAAGGGTAACTTTTATCATCTTTGAGATTGACATTATAGCGCGGTTTCAGCTTTTTTATCAGCGTGTTTTCGAGAATGAGTGCTTCGACGTCGCTATCGGTGAGGATCACTTCTACATCGGCGATCTTCGAAACGAGCGCGCGGAACTTTCCATCGCCTACCCCGCGACGGTAATTCAAAAAATAGGAGCGAACACGGTTACGCAGCACCTTCGCCTTGCCCACATAGATCACGCGGCCTGCACCATTCTTGAATTGATAGACGCCCGGATCCTTCGGCAGCGAATCGAGCTTTTCTTCGAGCGTAAGGTCATCGGCAGTAACGGCAAGATGGATGTGCGCGCCGAAGGTCGCAATATCTATCGCGTCTTCTTCTTGTTCGAGTTCGTCATCGTGAAATGGAACCTTATCGAAGTCATCAGAATTAGATGGCAAATGTAAATCGTCCATCGGAACGAATGTTTCTTCCATTACTCACCCTCCTTTTCCGGGAGGTTTTGACACAACTCGATCAATACTCCATTCGTCGATTTGGGATGCAGAAATGCGATGAGCATATTGTGGGAGCCCGGACGCGGCACTTCGTCGATGAGTTGAAATCCCTGCGCTTTCAATCGCGCTAATTCGCTTGCAACATCCTCTACTTCAAACGCAATGTGATGAATTCCTTCCCCACGTTTTTCGAGAAATTTGGAGATGGGTGAGTCCGCGCACGTGGGTTCCGTCAGTTCAACGCGAGCATCGCCCAATTCGAACGATGCGATCCTTACTTTCTGATCGGCCACTTCTTCATGATGGATCTGCGAATCCCCAAGCAGCTTCGCGTAAAGCTGCTCCGCATTTTTAAGATCGCGCACGGCAACGCCGAAATGAGAAATTTTCATTATAATAGAGAACAGCAATCGGGAAAGAAGTATTTTTGTACGGAATATGTCGCCCACCCGTAAAATATCGATCTTCCCGCTCATGACCGTGAGCTTTATCAGTATGCTCGGCTACGGGATCGTGCTGCCGTCGCTGGTGTATGTGGTGCAAACATTTCACGGCAGCAATTTTTTGTACGGCGCGCTCGGCGCGAGTTATTCTGCGTGCCAATTTGTCGGAGCGCCATTGCTTGGGAAGCTGTCCGACCGGTTTGGACGTAAGCGAATTCTTTTTATTACCGTACTCGGCTCTGCTCTTGCATGGGCATTATTTATCGTCGCATTTAAACTTCCCATGACTATGATGGGAACATTTACCACCTCCATGACGGGCGCCGTCTCCATCACACTGCCGATGCTCTGCATTTTCATCGCGCGTAGCGTCGATGGGCTAACGGCTGGCGACGTTTCCGTTGCAAATGCTTATGTGGCCGATGTAACGACACCGGAAGAACGCAAAGCCGATTTCGGCAAAATGGGCGTAGCTGGGAATTTGGGATTTATTCTTGGCCCTGCACTGGCGGGAATCCTTGCTCAAACACCTTTGGGTCTTAATCTCCCGATCTTTGTAGCGCTTGGTACTTCCATCTTCGGACTCCTTCTGATCATCTTTGTGCTGCCGGAGTCCCATCCTAACAAGAACAAAGCAGATAGTGAAAAAACAAAATCCCTGACATTCCGTCAGGCGCTTGCTATCGATCATGTGCCGCTTCTACTCGGAATTTATTTCGTGTTCTTCCTCGCATTCAGTTTATTCGTTGCGGCATTCCCACTTTATGCGACGGAATCGCTGCATTGGTCGATTACGGAAACAGGAATTTTCTTTTCCGTTCTTTCTATCGTGATCGTCATTACCGAAGGGCCGATCCTCATGTGGTTCAATAAACGCGCACCAGCAGAGTCGCTCACGATCTGGGGAACGTTCATCATCGTACTAAGTTATCTTGCATTACTCGTACCCAGCCCGGTATTCGCGTATGCAGCAGCAGTACTGTATGCATTGGGCAATGGATTGATGTGGCCATCCTTTCTATCGTTGCTCTCAGATCGTGCGGGAGAATCGAATCAAGGCTTCATTCAGGGCCTCGGCAACAGCGCGGGTTCGCTTGCCTCTATTGCTGGTTTGCTCGTGGGAGGGATTCTCTTTACCGCGATGAAGGGAAGTATATTTATCGTGCCGGCGGTGCTAATGTTCGTCGTATTCGGAATAGCATTTAAATTAAGAGCCAAGGGTACGCGGATTTAATGGATGATTTTGAGGATTCGCCAACTTCTCGATCCGTTGATTCTATACTACCCATTCCGCAAGTGCAAACCCAGCCAAACATGCGAGCGGGGCGAACACAATGGTTGCCGCCATATAGGAAACCGCGAACCCGAACTGACCTTCTAACATCAGGTTTACAAATTCGTAAGAGAACGTACTCATCGTCGTGTATCCGCCGCAGAAACCTGTTGTAAGCATGAGCTGTGCTTCTGGCGTGGCGGACACACTAGTAAAATATCGCATAAGAAATCCGAGCGCGAGGGAACCCGTGACGTTGATCACGAGCGTAGCCCATGGGAATGGCGTGGCACTCCAACTGGAGATCCAATGTCCGAGCGCGTAACGCCCGATCACTCCGGCAACGCCGCCCAACGCGAGAAAAAGATATGGTTTGATCGCTATGATAGTATTAAAACCAATATGCGAGCGTAAGATTTCCCAAACCCGGTTCAATTACAAAACTTGTCGGCTTCGGGTCGTTCGTTTTGAGATCGTAATGTTCCGTTTGGTTCACCACCCAATAGCCGGCGAAGGAACCAATCACGCCGCCCAAAAAGGTATCGGAAAGCCAATGTTTATCCGTGTACATGCGGCTGTACATCGTGAGGCCAACGAGCGAATACAGCCCGGCAGTAGCGTAGGGATTATCAATTTCAGCAGCAAGCGTTGAAGACAGCGCTGCTGCAACCGTTACGTGTCCCGATGGGAGCGAATTCCACGCGTCGTTCAGCGTGAACCCATGATAGATATTCGGGCCATTGCCATTGTATGGACGTTCTCGTCCAAAAATTACTTTCAGAACTGTCGTTGTAATACCTGCATACACGAAGGACTCGACAACATCGCGTCCCATCACGCGAATATTGTCGTTGTCCGAAAAAAGTCCAATGGAATACAGCGATGCCACAGCAAGTCCTGTTGCAATTCCGTTCCCATAAAAATCATCTCCGAATAACGCAAGTTTGTTCCCAACATTACTTTGGTTTCGCTGAAAAAATTGGCGAACGCTGTTATCGGAGGTCACTTCTGAAAGATACGTAACTCCACCAACAGCGCCAACGATAAGCCACTGACTCGCATCCCAATGAAGCGGCGCTTCGAAATAGTTCACACCGTCATAGGCGCCTTCTTTTATATCGTGCCACACGATGTGCGATTTGGAAAGCGAATCAAGAAGCGATGGCGGCGGATGGGTGCTGGAATCAACTGTTTGCGCGGGAGCCCGAAGAGCTGTCAAGGATAAACATACAAATATCAGGATTCGAAACGATGAGGGTAATCGCAAAATTATTTTAGGTTTTTATTGATAACACGGTGCGGGTGAGATTCGTAGCAAATGAGACCGCCTCTCCCCCAACCCCCTCTCCCTGCTGGGAGAGGGGCTTTTTAAATTGTTCTGCGCGCAACCCGCCTCTCCCCCAACCCCCTCTCCCTGCTGGGAGAGGGGGCTTTTAAATTGACTTTTTTATTTACTCCCCCGTCTCCCAGCAGGGAGAAGGGGTTGGGGGGAAGAGGCGGTGGAATTCAAGAGATCGCTTCTTCAATTCGTCGCAACACATCCGGAAGATTTGATTCTACTTCTTCATTCTTAAATCGAAGGAATCGAATACCGTGTGTAGAAATAATTTTTTCGCGCCATGCGTCTGCTTCTTCCTGTCCATGATGCACCGCTCCATCGAGTTCGATCGCAAGCCTCGACTGCGCGCAATAAAAATCGAGAATATATTTCCCGATCGGATGCTGTCTGCGAAATTTCGCTCCATGAAACCTACCGGCCCGCAATAGATCCCAAAGAACCTTTTCTGAAGGCGTCATTTCCTGCCGCAATTCCTTCGCTCGCACAACGGTCGCAGCCGAAGCATGAGGACGATGCCAGAGTTTTTTGGGTAATTCGTTCATTTAAAAAATAAAATAGCGTAGTATAGCCCCCTCTCCCAGCAGGGAGAGGGGGTTGGGGGAGAGGCGGTGATCGATGATGAATCTTTCAACATCACACCGAACCTCTGAGGCCATCCTTCGAAGGCCGCAAAAATAAGATCACCATTGCACCAGCAACCGAAAGCACGGCACTGTAACCAAATGCGATACCCGTTCCAAACGCCGACCACAGCGCGCCCACGACAATACTCGAAGCAAAATCCCCGACGCCATTCACTGTTGCGAGCGTTCCGAACGCCATGCCGTGATGCTCTGTCGTAACGAGTTCGGCGGAAAGCGAATCTTCGAGCGTCTCTTCAAGCGCAACATTCGTTCCACCGAGAAAAAAGATGAGCGCCATCGTGGCAATGCTCGGAGGAAGTACGATAATACAAACGCACATCGCGCCTGCCATGAGATAACCGATTGCGAGCAAGATATTTTTGGGCATTCGGTCGCCAAGCCACCCGCCGACGAACGCGAATCCGGCATAGCAAACGTTGTGCAAAATGTAAAGCCCGACGGCTGCGCTTGCCGCGCCGGTAACGCCAAGTGTTGGAGTTAACTTCTGCGCTGCAAGAAGAATAAGCATGGAGTGCGCAAATGCGCCGAGTCCAAACAGCCCCACGCCGAAGAGCATTTTTCGGAACTCGGTGGGAAGCAGCTTCAGTCGCTCCCAAAAACGCATACGCTTTACGGGCAATCGTTCTTTTTCTTTGACAACGAACGCGATCATCCCTACGGCAGTAAATCCGGGAATTAATGTAAGCGCAAACAGTAATGAATAATTGTAATGGAGCGCGCCGATGAGCAGAAATGCGCTTGCCGGCCCGACGATCGCGCCGAGCGTATCCATCATGCGCTCGAATCCGAAGGCGCGGCCATACGTCGCTGGCGTAACGGCGGATGCGAGGATCGCTTTCTTCACCGGACTGCGAACTCCGCGCCCAAACCACGCAAGCGAACGCCCAATCAGAATGTGCCACGCCTTCGTAGCCAATCCGAACGAAGCAGTTCCCAATGCAGTGACCACATATCCAGCGACCAAAAGGGGTTTTCGCCGCTGAAGTTTATCCGTGTAATAACCGGAACCCATTTTGGTAAAACTCGAAAGTCCATCGGAGACGCCTTCGATCACGCCGAGCCACGCTGCGGCCACACCCATCGTTGCAAGAAAAGCGGGAAGCAATGCTGTTGCCGTCTCATGCGACCAATCGGAGAACAGCGAAGACAGCCCAAGGCCCAGCACCGTGCGGTTCAGCCATTTTGTTTTCGATGTTGAACTCACTGAATATTATTTTGCAACATAAATATTTAAACTGTCATCCTGAGCGGAGTTCGTTCCGACACGCATCCCGGGCGATGCGTGTCGGAACGAACGGAGTCGAAGGAACTCTGGTAAAGCAAGAGATTCTTCGACTTCGCAAAACTCCGCTGTCGCTACGTTTTGCTACGCTCAGAATGACATTTTAACTTAAAATCCGAATCTCTAATAGATAAGAATAAACAGTGCCCTCACGATTGCGGCTCCCGCTCGCCGCGCACCCATTGATAGATCAATGCGCCGAGCACTGCACCGATTATAGGGCCGAGGATGTAGAGCCATAACACATTCGTGGTTCCGCTGGCGATCGCCGGACCGAGCGAGCGTGCCGGGTTCATCGAATCGCCGGTGATAGGCCCTCCCACGAGCGCTTCTAACATCACGGTGGCACCGATCACAAGGCCTGCTAACGTTCCCACTGCGCGTGTATCTTTTGCCACACCCATCACCACGAACATCAGCGTAAAGGTGAGAATTACTTCCCAAATAAATGCTTGCAGAAGCGGGACATGTGGAACTGTTTCGCCGTATCCTATCCCGCGCGGAAGCAGGAGGTACAGCAAGCCGATTCCTATGCACGATCCAAAACATTGTGCGATCCAATAGAATAGAACGCTCCGGAATGGGAAATGCCGCGTAACGGCAAACGCCAGCGTCACCGCCGGATTGAAATGCGCGCCTGAAATATGTCCTAAGGTATAGATCATCGCCATCACGACCAACCCGAAGACTGCCGCTATCGCAGGAGGGGAGATCGTGCCCGGGAATCGTTCCGCGACCATCATTGCGCCGCATCCGAAAAAGACGATGCCGAACGTTCCGATCGATTCCGCAACAGCGCGTTTTATCATATCAGGCTACAACTTCGCATTCTATGGTACACCACTCTTCGATCTTCTTCGCGATGGCGTCGCGCACGGCTCGCGTTTGATCCACGCGTTCTTCCCACGTTCCAGTGAAGGTAGAGGGATCGGGAAAATTCCAGTGCAGCATTTTTGCGCGTGGATAAATGGGACAGCGTTCGGCGGCTTCCTCGCACACCGTGATCGCATACGCAAAAAGCTGGCCGCTTTTAAAAACATCGAACGACGACCGTGTCTTATTGCCGCTGATATCAATGCCCATTTCTTTCATCACCTCGATGGCGAGCGGATTAACAACGGATGGTTCTATGCCCGCGCTTTCACCGGCAAATTCATCGCCGCACATTCGGTTTAGCAGCGCAGCGGCCATCTGGCTGCGTGCGCTATTGTGAACACAGAGAAATAATACTTTTTTCATATTAATTTGGTAATGCTATATGCGTCTAAACGCATGTAATGCTATAATTTGTTCCAAAAAATTAGCAGCTTGTCTTTAGCCTTTTTAGATCATTGCGAAGTTCCGGTTCTGTCTCGATAGCTTTTTTTACGAGCATAAGAATTTGCTTTTGAGATGCTGAAATTTGCTTGTTCAGTGAATAATAAACCCACAACCCCTGCTTACGCCCTTTAACAAGCCCGGCGTGGCGAAGCGTAGAAAGATGACGGCTCACATTCGTCTGCGTAAGACCTGTCGCATCGACGAGATCGCAGACGCAGGTCTCGCCATTGTGCGCGATAAGCGATGCAAGGCGTAGGCGCACGGGATCGGCAACCGCCGAAAGGAGTTCCGTAAGCGGCGCTTCGCCTTTTCCATTATTTCCGATCTTCGATTGAGCTTCACTCATATTTATGGCCACCCCCTACCCCCTCCTTGAAAAGGAGCGGGAAAATTTCGAGCACTTTTTTCGGTTCAAATTCCTTTAACAAACATGCAGATAAAAGAACTCGGACATGTCGTGCTGTATGTAAAAGATGTGAACCGCTCCATTGCGTTCTACCGCGATGTGCTCGGTTTTCGAATGATTGCTTCGGAGCCGCGCATTGCGCTGTTCTCTTCCGGGCGCACGCATCACGAATTGCTGCTCATCGAAACGGGTCAGGAACCCGCGACGAGAAAAAGTTACAACGGGCTGTATCACATCGGCTTCAAGATCGGCGATACGGTGGAAGAACTGAGCGCGGCCTTAGAGGAACTAAAGAAAGCGGGAGTTGCCATCGTCGGCGCGACGGATCATCACGTCACGAAAAGCCTTTATATTCTCGATCCCGATGGGAATGAATTAGAGCTGTACGTCGATCAAAATGACGATTGGAAAACAGATCCGATGACCATCCTTGCACGACCGCAGCCACTGGCTTTGTAATGTATTACCATTCTTCGTAGGGGCCAATGGCATTGGCCCTCGTCGTTCAAAAATGGGCTAATGCCATTAGCCCCTACCACATGCAACAGTGGCCTCGGCAGGACTCGAACCTGCGACACCCAGTTTAGGAAACTGATGTTCTATCCAACTGAACTACGAGGCCAGGTTTCTCAATTAAGAATTAAGAGTTAAGAATTAAGAATGAGGAACACTGGTAACAGCGTTACGATTTCAGGATAAATAATTATGAAAACAACAACTACATTTGTATTACGATTTTCTTTGTGGGTATTGTGCGTTATTGCTATCGGAGCATGTTCTCGTAAGAGCGCGCCGGTTAGTTCCGGCACATGGTCTGCGGCGTCTAACGCGGGATTTGCGTCACGCGCGTGGTTTACGACGAGCGTGGTCGATGGAAAGATCTATGCCATCGGCGGGTTCGGGGACAGCTTGCTTTCCACTACCGTAGACGTATTCGATCCGGTTGCAAACAAATGGAACACGCTTACCACGACGGGAACGTTTACTCCGCGCGGCAGCCTTGCTTCGGCGGTGGTGAACGGTAAGATCTACGTAATGGGCGGAATGACCGGCCCGGAAACGCCGGACCACATGAGCAACAAGCTCGAAATTTTCGATCCAGCAACGAATACATGGAGCACACCAACGACAACGGGAACCTTCACCCCGCGCAATAATCTCTGCGCGTGTGTGGTGGGTGGAAAAATCTATACCATGGGAGGATTCGATGCCCGCAACGATCTTAACACATTCGAAGTATTCGATCCTGCAACGAATGCCTGGAGTACGCCAAAGACCAACGGTACGTTCTCGCCACATGGCGCGTTCACTGCACATGTTGTGGATGGCAAGATCTATGTGATCGGCGGATTTAATAATCTTGGTGCGAAAGGTCACCGCGTTCTGAGTGAAGTCGAGCTGTTCGATCCATCCACCAATACTTGGAGCACGCTACAAACAACGGGAACCTTAACAGCGCGACTGCTTCATGCTTCGGGCGTCATCGATGATAAAATTTATGTGATCGGCGGAACAGCGAATATCAGGGATCCGCTAACGGACAACACGATCCAGATCTTCGACCCAGCTACGAATGCGTGGAGCACGCCAAAATGTGCTGGAACTTTCACGCCGCGTGCTTATCTTTCCGCAGCAGCCGTTAATAATAAACTCTATGTGATGGGTGGGCAGGATACGAGCCGCGTGTTCAACTTGAACGAAGTTTTTACGCCGACATTGAGCAACTAAACCTGGATTACGCTGATCAATTTTTGGGATTAGTCAGACAATTACTGAAACGCGGCTTCGGCTTCGCTTACGCTCAGGAAAATCTGGAAGACGATAGGGAACCCAAGCAGATCGAGTACGTGAAATATTTTTTCCGGAAGCGCGGCAAGCTTCATATCGCCGCCCATGGTGCGTACTTCTTCGATGAGGCCCATGAGCACGCCAAGTCCGGCGCTTGAAATGTATTCCAATCCGTGGAAATCGAGCACGAGCCGGTGCTTATCTTCATCGCGGACGATGCGTTCTAAAAATCGCTCGAATTCCGAGGCGGTGTGTGCATCGAGCTGACCGGAAAGCGCAATGATGGTGACGGGCGCGCTGGCCTCCGATGTTTCGGCTACGGAAAAACGGGAAGGATTGTTTTGTGCTTGCATAATTTTTGATCGTTACTCGGTACTCATTACTCGCTACTCGGTACTATTATAAACATCGCATGATGACGAGCGTTGCATCGTCATCGAAGTTGCCGGAATTGGTGAACTCGGCGACCGAGGAAAGTATCGTTAATGTCAGATCGCGCGCGCTGTGAATATGGAGATTATCTCGAACATACTGAGCAAGGCGATCGTATCCAAGCGGCTGGCCCTCGGGATCGCGCGCGTCGGTAATGCCATCGCTAAAAAGGATAAGCACGTCGCCCGGCTGCACTTCGATCGAGATCTCGTCTAACGCATCGACAAAAATTTGCTGGCGTATTAATCCGACAGCCATTCCAACCGGCTGTAGAAATCGGTAGGTTCCATCGGCTCTGACCTGCAGAAGCGGCGTGTGTCCGGCGCGTGCATAGCGCACACCTTTTTTGCCAAACGACAGAAGCCCTAATGTTACAAACGATCTTCGAAGCGATGTCAGCGAAGGCGAGTTATGCAGGAGTGCGCCATTCGTTCCTTCCAATAGTTCCGCCATGCTGGCCATTACGGGCGCAAGCGCCTGCACGACTCCTTTCGTTTCGGCCATGTAGAGCGAAGCGGAAATGCCTTTGCCAGATACATCGCCGATGGCAATCATTGGGGAACCATCCCAGAGCGTGGAAAAATCGTAGTAATCGCCGCCAACATCATACGCAGGAATACTGATCGCATAAATATCGAAGCCTGGAACTTCAGGGAACCGCTCCGGCAGCAAGCTTTTTGCATAATGCGCGCGGCGCGAAGTTCACCATCGAATTTTTGCTTTTCGACGGAATCCTGCACCAACCGCGCTGTTTCCAGCGCAAGGGACGCGACATCGCTGAAGGCAGTGAGCACGGTGAGATCATCGTCGTCAAATCCGTCTTCACGGTGTTTGGCAACGTACAGGCCACCGCGCACTTCGTCCTTACGCATGAGCGGCACAGCGACCATGGAATGCAATTCTTTATTTTCTTTTGCTTCGCCGGGCGGCGGGAACAGATATTGCCGCGCGCTGATACGCCTTCGTATAATAAATGGCTTTCGGGAACGCTCCAACTCGCCGCGCAGCGATGGAACTTCCCGTCCCGCTTCCGCAAAGCCCTCGGCTTCTTCCATGATGCGCTCGGCGGATTGCTCGCCGATATTCGAATAGGAGCGAATTACATCTTCACTGCCCGTTCCCGATACCGGCAAGCGATCTGTTCCCGTATTCGAACGCAATTCCAGCCACGCGCAATCGGATTCCGTTGCTTCTGCCGCGAGCGCCGTTATTTGCTCGGCAAGTTTTGGAAGATCGAGCAGTAATTCGCTTGAGAGAATGTCCGAAGAAAACCGGGTGAGGCGCGCCAACGATTGCACTTCCGCCGATTTTCGCTCCACGAGATCGGTCGAGGAAAGCGTGAAGAGCGCGCTGAAAAAAACGAGCGTAAAATAGATCCCAAGCGTCGCAAAGGTTGCAAGCGCGATGTCGTGCCAAAACAGCGCATAGCGTGAGAAGAGATCGCCGGTAGAAAGGTAGTTCCCACCGAACGCCATAAGCGCGGCCAGCGCAAGGATCGCGTTCACCGCTGCAAACAGGAGCAACCGCCGTTTGCCTTCACGCGTAACGCGCGGGAGCCACGGAAGCCGATAACCCAGCAACAGCGCCGCAACGCCCACAAGCAGCGTAACTGAAAAAAGTATTGCCCTGATGACCGTAGTAGTAGCAATAACGTTTTCCGCTTGCCATAAACTTAAGATACTCACCAGGACGACCGCAACGGCCCATCCAATAAACCGTCGCTGCGAGAATCGCGGCTTTTGGCGAACTTGCGCAAGCTGCCAAAAACTTAGCAGCACCACAACGAGCATCACCAGCCACACGAAACCCATGATGCCGATCGAGATAACGGTGGAAGATTGGACGGCCTCGATCTTAAATGGCCCCGCCGTCAGCCGACGAGTGGAGATCCTAAATAAGTACGGAGCAAGCGAGCATAGCACTGCTACGGAGAGCACCGCAGCAAATCGTTCCATAAGCCGCACCGGCCAATCGGGAGCCAAGCGTGCTTCTTCCATGCGGCTGATGGAAGACGTTCGGAAGACGAGCACTTCGAGCGCGCGCGCGAACCATAGCATCGCCGCGCCCTGAAGTCCGGCGCGAACAAGTTCCAGCACCGCGCCCTCCATCGCAGTGAACGATAGCGCGACGACATCGAGCACCATCAGCGCCGATAAGATCAGCACCGCAAAAACGATATAAAAAAGAGCGCGTGTACGCATGATGATAATTCGCTTAGGTCGGCGCTTCCAGCCCACACCCCGTTGGGAACGTCGGGCTGGAAGCACCGACCTATGCGTGGTCATCTGAACAGTCTTTGCGCGAATGAGGTTTGGAAATAATATTATGCGTTCATTCGATCCAGATAGTATTTCTCATCAAGAAATCCACCGATTGCTGGTGGGCGGCGTTGCGCCGCGCCCGATCGCGCTGGTTTCTTCGCTCGATAAGGATGGCAAAAGCAATCTTTCACCATTCAGTTTTTTCAATGTGTTTGGCGTGAATCCGGCAGTGCTCTGTTTTAGTCCTGCGTATTCGGGTAAGACCGGAAACCCAAAGCATACGATGCTAAATATCTTGGAGACTCGCGAGTGCACGGTTTCCATTGTGACCTTTGATATGGTCAATCAAATTTCACTTGCGTCAGCGCCGTATGACCGGGGTGTTGATGAGTTTACGAAATCCGGTTTGACGAAACGCCCGAGTGTGAAGGTTGCGCCGCCGGGTGTGGCCGAAAGTCCGTTCGTGATGGAAGCAAAGCTATTGCATCACGTTGATTTTGGCAAGCGGCATGGCAGCGCAAACCTGATGATCTGCGAAGTGGTGATGCTGCATGTGAGCGAAAACGTCTTGACGGAGCAAGGTGGGGTAGATCCTTTGCTGATCGATCAGGTAGCGCGGCTTGGCGGGCCATACTATACAAGAGCAAAACGTGGCATCTTCGCGCTCCCGCAGCCAGGGAAACCCCTTGCCGGGATTGACAGGCTGCCAGAGGAGATCCGGTCGAGTCCTATCCTCACCGGCAAGCATTTAGCACAGCTTGCGAGCTTGGAGGAACTCCCCGCTGGTTTCATCGAAAATGATGCGACGATTGAGACGCGCCACACTGCTGCTCGTGAGCTGTTGGAGCGGGGTGATGTCGATGGTGCGTGGAAGACGCTTCTCGGTTAATCTGTTTAGTTGGAATAAATTCCCGCGCTGCTCCGACTCATTTCGCCCAACTGAAGTTAGGCGCTACACCGAATTTTACCTATTTCAAAACACCTGACCCCGCCGCTCCGAATTAGAGCGGCGGGGCCGGTGTGAACTCTCTCTGACGTTAGTTAAAAAATTGTGGAACCGCTTCAAATTGAAGCGGCTCCATCACAAATTAGTGATTGATGATGATATAGTCAATAAACCCACTTGCCGCCGATGAACAATTAACCTGGAACGAACCAGTGCCAACGTTCTGAACGGAAACTGAGTAGATGTTATTATCAACGGCATCTCTTTCGAAGGTCACGATGATGGAGGATCCGATACCAACCTCCGAATTTGAAATCGTGACCGGCGAAGTTCCACCAACGTAAGCCACCCGACCCGAGAACGGATTAGCACCCGTTGCACGAACCTGCGCGTTGTTGACTTCAATACCAACGCTCGTGCCTGGTTCGCCAGAGCCATTACCGAGAACCTTGAGTGCCGTAGCCCCACCACCGTTGCTCGCATCCGCATTGATTCCAATTGAAGGAGCACTTGCCATGCCAACATTGATTCCAACGCCGCCCGACATGTTACCTACGCTAATTCCATTACCGGCACTCATGTTTTCGATAAAGATGCCGTTAGAGGTATTTGTGGATAGGTTTTGAACGTGGTAACCTGAATAAGTAGTACCCGCCCCGGTTGCATTCGTCATGTCAGCATTGTAACCCCATACGCTTCCGCCGCCTGCAAAAGAGGTAAAGTTTATGTTGCTACCAATATCCCGAACACCGGTTACGTCAACGCCTGTCTGCATTGCGTTAGCTCCTGTACCGGATGCATCTACTGTGATACCCAGACCTGGGCCTGAATTCACACGGACGCCAACCGCACCGATGCCACTTGCTGTAACATCAGAGCCGACATTAAGTGTGGCACTTCCAGATACGTTGATCACCTGGCCGCGATTGCTGGTTGATGCGCCAGTTACTGCGATAGAGGAACCAACGTTGCTTGTAGTGCCACCACTTGCTGCCATAGAGACCGCAGTGTTTGTAGTACCAGCGCCGTTGGCAGTGAACGAGCCGGCTGTGCCATTGCCGGCATTTGCTTGCGCGATCAAACCAGTGCCGCCGGATGCTTCGTTATCCGCAGCAACACCTACAGTGTTTGCAATACTGCTATAGCCCATGATTGCAGCGTTTACAATAGTGCCTGATGGGAAGCCGCCAACAGTAGTTCCAAGGACGCCATAGTTGTTTGTCGTGGCTCCAGCTGCATATTCTCCCATGATGCCCGCACGAGAAGTTGTTGCAGTCTGCGAGAATCCAAGAACACCGACTCCCATAGTGCCAGTGGTTGAGTTCGTTCCAACCACACCAGCATCGTTGCTAAAATTGCTTTCGCCAACGACGCCTGCGCCTGCACCGTCCACAGTCGTGGCCGTAAGACCATTAAGACCTACGATCGCGGCTGTAGGACTTCCGGTGTTCGAGTTCTGCAATCCTACGATGGCCGCACTACCCGCCGCGCCCGTATAGGCACTGGCCCCATTTACGCGTGCCTGGATGCCCGTTCCTGCGCCTGACTCAACTGCAAGGATACCCGTGCCAGTTGTGCCTGAAGAATTCACCCCGATGCCTGTTGTTCCAGTAACCTGAATACCACCGGTTGCAGAGGCAGCCACTGACTCGCCGTATTGAGCAGCGCCGACCGTGCCAATACTGATCACAGGATTCGTATTGCCCGTACCTGTGAACTGCATCGTGTTGCCGGTAGTGTAAGCTTCAGCAGTGTTGAAAAGAATGAGCGGTGCGCCCACGCTTGTGGTGAAGTTTGCAACGCCCGCTGCGGTGATCCACCATGCTGATGTTCCAGGATTACCGATAGCTGTTGTGAAATTACCAGTTGTGTTGATCGTCGTGTTACCCTGATAGGTATTGGAAGATCCTGCAGTGGTAGATCCAAACGTATTTGCATCAGGTCCGTTTGCGGAAGTACCGAAGGAATTCGTAATGGTACCAGTACCGCCAGCAGAGTTCACGCCGAATGTATTCGTTGTGTTGCCGCTGGAATTACCCTGACCGATTTGGTTGGTCACAGTATTTGTACCGCCGTTCGAGCCAATTGCATTAAACACGGTTCCCGTGCCAACCGACGTTCCGAACTGGTTAGTGACAGCCCCAGCGCCAGCGTTATTGCCAACGTTATTCGTAGAGCCGAGGATGTTGTTCGTTCCGCCGAGCACACCGATATCAACCGTGGCCGCAGTTGTGGTTGCAATATTAGTCTGCGCGGCACCGGTTACGTTGATGTTCGTAATACCAAGCGCATTGATCGCAGTAGGAGCGGTAACATTCAAGCCTGTCGTACCAGCAGTGATGGACTCGCCCGTTGCCGGGGTCGTTGTTCCACCAATTGTAAGGCCAGATCCTGAATTCGTTGCATTAGAATTGATTGTTTCACCGGTATTCGCTACGATCGTCTCACCAGTACCTGCAGGTGTGCTGATCGTAAGACCGGTGGTTCCGGATGCGATCGACTCGCCCGTTGCGAGGCCGGTGGTATTGCCGATCTCGATACCGGTACCTACTCCGGCAACTGAGGCATTCACTTGCTCGCCAACGCCCGTCGCTACGATTGTTTCACCGTTAAGTGGCGGTGTTGTTCCGCCGATCGTTACGCCGGTACCTACACCAGAAGCATTTGCATTGAACGTTGCACCGGTAGTGAGTGCTACGACGGCAATACCTGTCGTGAATGGATCGATATTCAAGCCTGTACCTGCACCAGCACCAGTGATCTGGATACCGCCAGCGCCCGTGGCAGAACCGTTAACTTGCTCACCCCATGAACCGGCAGGAATGTTTCCAACCGTGATAACAGGCGTTCCAGGCGCTGCACCCTGCGGAGCCGAGCCGTCAAACAGCATCGTGCCGCCCAATGTATAAGGCTGTGCATCATTGAATCGGATGTTCGGAGCGGAGAGCAGACCGGTTGTTACCTGACCTGCGGCGACCGTACCGGTAACCAATTCGTCACCGTTATCGGTGATCTCGAACTGATTAGCTGCAATGCCCGTAGCTGCAATAAGCTGTGCTTTTGTCAAGGCAGGCGGGAATGTGGAATTCGTGATGACGCCATCTACTGAGAACCAGTTAAGGTCTGCCGCAGTAGTTTGGTTACCAACTGTGGTCAACTCGCCTGTACCCGCAGTACCGGCATTGTTGATGTTTGTCGTTCCAAAGATGTTGTTCGTCACAGTACCCGCCAAACTACCGATCGTGTTAGACGCCGTAGAGCCAGCAATAGCAACACCCAACTGGTTAGTGACCGTGCCACCAGCGAAGTTTGCGGTTCCAAAGAAGTTGGATGTTGGCCCGGTGCCAAAACCGCCGCCGAAGGTATTACCCGACGAGCCAGTTGACCCGTTGGTGCCAAAACCGCTATTGACGGTCCCACTACCTGAATTGAGAGCGATATTATTCAGGACAGTCCCGGAACCAGCCGTAAGCCCACCAATATTATTCGTGGTTGTCCCAGCAATACCATTGTTACCAATGCTATTTGTTGTGGCACCGCCGCCATTGCCAAATGTGTTCGTTGTGCTGGCGTTGGTAGCAAGCGTTGTATTACCGGTAGAAGTCGTTGCACCGCTGATCGCAACAGCAGGAGCGGTCGTCGAATTAGCAGAATTCGTGACATTGAGCGTGGTGGTGCCCGCTACCGTGCTGTTCGTGAAGTACGAGTTCGGAGCCGTCACACCCGTACCTGTCGCGGTTGCTGTAACAAGCTCGCCGGTGGCCGGAGAAGTGGTTCCGCCGATGATGGAGCCGGTGCCCACACCGGATACAGTCATGTTGATCGTTTCGCCGGTCGTGGTGGAAGTGTTAATCACACCCGTTACCGGTGAAGAAACCGCAGTCGGAGGTACACCGATCGTGCCTGTTCCGCCGATAACAAGACCAGTGGTGGTGGCAGAAATGTCGAGACCGATCGGGAATGGATCGATGACAACGCCCGTGCCTGCGCCGGCGCCCGTCACCTGAATGCCACCCGCACCCGTAGCGGAACCATTGACCTGCTCGCCGAAGGAACCGGCGGGGATATTGGTGACCGTAATTACAGGCGTTCCCGGAGTTGTCGCCACGCCATTGAAGGTCATGGTGTTGACTGCAGGAGAAAGCGTGAACGGCTCGGCATTGTCGAAGCGAAGCTGCTGTGCTGCCGCGAGACTTGCATAGATCGCCGCGTTATAAATCGTACCCGTAACTTCGAGATCTCCCTGAATGACCTGTTCGAAATCGCCAAGCGATCCGAATGGTGTGATCGGAGGGAGGATCGGCTGGTTGCTGCCGTTGAATGCCGTCGGAGCCGGCGAGAAAGGTGGCGTGAGCCATGGCGTTACGTGTCCATAAACGGTCCACCACGTTGCGCCCTGATCGGCACCATTAAGGCCATTGTTACCCTGACTGTTGCCTTCGAAGAAAGGATCCGTGCTGGTGAGTGTGCCCGATCCCAAATTGACAGACGTTGTCGTAATGGTCACGAGTGTTCCTTCCATCGTTGTCGTACCGCCGAATGCACTCGAGGTATTCTGCGAGGCATTTAGGGTTGCTCCCGGAAGGAATGTGATCGTGTTCGTGGTTGGATTCTGATTAATGAGATTTGTCGCCTTCCATGAATTATTCGGCAGATCCGTCGTACCCGTCCAATAAAGCGTCTGACCATAAAGATTACCTTGTCCGATCGCCGCGATGTTTTGCAACAAAGCAACTGTACCGCTCGAATCCGGGAAGGTGTACGTGTAAGGGCTACCAACATGGCTTGCCTGATTGACCGTCAGAATGCCATTGGCTCCGCCCGGTGTTCCGAGGTTAAGGATGTTGGAATTATCTGTGATCGAGCCGGAAGTCGTAAGGGTTGTCAAGTTGGTCGCGCCCGTAACTCCCAAGCCGCCGGTGACAGCCTCGTTAACCAGAACGTTTACTGTACCGCTCGTGCTGGTGATGCCGCCATTTGCACTGATCGCTCCCGTTACGCTAACAGGCCCCGCGAACGTGCTCGTAGTTCCACTCGTCACATTGAGGCCACGGTTGATATTGATAACTGTATTCGCCGGCGTATAAGTCGTCAGGTTATCGAACATACCGAGCGGCGAACCGATCGAAGTGGTAGCGACGATCGTCGCGGCGGTAAACGTCCCGCCTACATTCAGCCCGCCCGTTATCGAAGCATCGCCATTGACGACCAATTCATACGCCGGACCGCCGCTGGCCTGCGTCAAGCCGTTGATGACTACCTTGTTGCCATCGGTGCCAAGCGTTCCGAACGTCGAAATACCATTGCCGACACTCAGCGCATTTCCGCTTGCGGCGGAATTGTTGATGGTCACGGTTGGAGTCGTTACGTTATTGCCGGAGAAATTATCGCCAGCCGTCTGCGAAGTAAGCGTACCAGTGGCTGTCAGGTTGCCATTGATCTGCGTATTATCGAACTGTGCAGTAAATCCCGCGTTCTGCGTGATGTTATTGTTGAGGATCGTCGGTCCGTTGTGCGTCGTGGTGGCATTGATCGTAAGAGCATTGCCAGCACCGGAGCCGATTGTGGTAGTGGAATTGCCACCCTGATCGTTGATAAGGGTAGTGCCGTTGATGGCAGTCGAGCCGCCTGCAATATTTCCGATCGTCACCGTGCCAGTGCTCGTGCCGGTGTTGATGTTCGTAGCATCGTTGATCGAGGCATTGATGCTCGTCGTTCCCGCGATCACATTGCTGTTGCTCGCGTTACCGATCGAGACTGTGCCCGTGCTCGAACCGGTATTGATGTTCGTGGCATTGTTGAGCGACACGTTAACATTCGTCGGGCCGTTGATAGCATTAGAGGTCGTCGCGGTCAGCGTATTCGTCGGCGCCGTGATCGTATTCGATGTAGCCGCCGTGATCGTATTTGTCGAGCCATTAAGCGTGAGCGCAGAGCTCGTGTTGCCAATCGACGTCGTGTTCAAACCAGCCGCCCATCCGGCAGGGGTCGAAGTATTGATAAAGATCGGGCCAAGTTCCGAGATCGTTCCGAGCGAACCCGAGCCGATCGTGACACCGTTCGATTGACCGAGCGTGTTATTGCCGATCGTCACATTACCCGTGCTTGTGCCGGTGTTGATCGTGGTAGCGAAGTTAGAACTTGCGTTAATGCTTGTTGCGCCACCCAATTGGGTGAGAGATCCATTGATCGTTGTGGCATTCGCTCCGCCGACAAGACCGACCGTGAGCGTGTTACCGGCGGTTCCGGCCAAACCTACATTGCCGCCCGTCTGTGTGACTGCGCCAATGATCGTCGAAGCGCCAGTCTCGCTGAAGGCACCAAGGTTCGCTACGGTTCCGGTGTCATTCACATTGTGGAATGCCTGAACCACGGTCCAGTCGTTGGAATGAGCAAGATTAAGATCGTAGTTTTCCGTGCTACCAAGCTGCGTGGTAGGAGCAATAGAAGGCGTCGTTGGGAGCAGGGTGCTTCCCGTGCTCGTGAAGCCGATGTACGGAGTCGCGATCTTCGCATTCGTAACTGCGCCATTAGCAATGTTTCCAGTGTAGATCGTATCGACTTCGAGCAAATTACCATTTGCGAGCGACGTGATCATGATCGTGCGATTGTCAACATTGATGTCGAGCAAGCCCGCTGCATCCTGAATCATGCCCATGCCTGCAATGCCCGAGATCTTTTGCCCGGTCACTACGCCAGGAGGAAGCATCGAACCGGAAATTCCACCAGGTCCAATACCCAGAGTAACGTTGCCGGTACCAGGAACAATGCCAGTGAAGGTCTCGGTAAGGCCGGATCCAGCGGTAACGCTGGTGACAGCGCCGCCAGAGCCGGTGCCGATCGTGATCTGGTTCGCACCGGGGCCGGAGGTGACCGTGATGCCGTTGGCGCCAGAAACTAAGAAATTGCCATTCGAATTAGGCGGGTTTCCGTTGATCGTTGTGATGTCCGCCGTTTGAAGAAGATCGTTCGGGATCTTCGGAAGGAAATTCGGATTGATCGTCGCCGAGCCGGTGTACGTTTGAGTGCTGAGGGGTACCGGGAAGAGTTCGCCAGCAACTGGAATCGTGTCAGCCAATATGCCATTGACGGTACCTGCATTAAGGGCGTATGGCGATGCCTCAAGTGGAACGGGCGCAAGCGTGACCGAACCGTTCGAAGTAGTAATGGCCACCTGCATCCAGTACTGTTCGTTGAACGACATCGTATTCGGGATGCCGCTAATCAGCAAATTGAATATCCCATTCGTCACCGACTGACTTGGGAAGGTCAAAGAATAGAGATTAGTGCCTCCGACAGCTTTATCAAAAAAGGTAACGGTGAAATCAGCGTTGCCGCTGACCGCTATACCGTTTTCTTCCACCAGCCCCTGATACGTGAAAGCGGCAGGCACTCCAGAATTCTGGAACGACGACTGCGCGTTAGCGGATGGGGTACCGAAAAATAATGCGGCACCAAGAGCAAGACCCATTAACCACGAACGGCGTGATTTCATATTATCTCCTTGAGATTAATTAATAAAAAAGTTGTAACGCAAGCAATAAGTTAAAACATCGTTCACCTTCCGAGCCGATCGGCATCGCCAAAAAGCGATGCTTCTCGAACCCGTGCTTCGACGCATCCCGAAGAATGCTGCATTCCGAAAAATGCTGCCGAAACCGGCAAGAAAAAAATTTCAATGGCAACCCGACTTCTCCTCCTATGAAGGCCGGACGCTGCCGGACGCACCCATGAGGGATGACAGTCCAGCGGGCATGGAAAAGGCACTAAAATTGGCGAAAGCAGGCTGCAAACGCCGTTTTTTACCCTTCAACGATGCTCCCGAAGAGGCATCGTTGCCGAGTCTGTACGATTCCATTGGTACGAATATATGGAAAAAAAAAGCCTCATGCAAGAAATTCGATTTTTTATTCCAAAAAACTTTTGCGCCTCCGATGGCTTCGCGTCTCGCATGTAACACTCGCCCAAGTGTGGAATCACGCTAAACTATAGCACCGCTGTTTGATTCGAACGCTCCTCGGCTACACCATTACAAGCGCAGCAGAGCATCCGAAAAACGCCAAAGCAGCTACTCGAAATACCCGCAGCCAAGTGGCAATACTGCGCGACTCGAATTCAGCCGATTGCGCGGCCAAGTAAACGCTTTCAAAGAATGCAAGAATTCCGATGCTCCCGAAGATCGCCGATAGCACAAGCCTCGGCACAAATTCTCGAAGCGGCCCGAATGCTCCAAACAGTGGCGTCACTACACTCAGAATAACCGATAGATTCCAATTTATTACCACGAAATAGGTTATTTCTTCGTTAAAATCGGATTATTCACCGGAAATTTCGAGCGGCGAGCCGGTTGGCACACCATCGACGATCAGCCTGACGAAGTAACTACCGGCACTCGCCAGCGCAATGCTGACGTTCTCATCGCCGGCAGAAAGCGCGCCGAGTGGAACGTTCATCACGTCACGCCCTAAAGCATCTGTAACGGAAAGCATTCCTATTCCAGCAACCGGAGTGTGAACCTGCACACGAGTTCCCGAAGTATGATAGAACGGATTCGGATAGTTCATGAGTACCTGCTGCTGGATACCAGCATTTTGTGCTACAGACGCCGATATCGAACCCTTTTGCACCAGTACGATGGCATCGAGAAAACATGAATCCGCACCGGGCTGGCCCGGAATACCGCTTGCGCCAACGGAAAGATACATGGTGTTGTAACCAGAGGCTGGAGCAAGGATCGGGGTCATGTTCCAGACATTCTCTGGTCCGCCTTCCGCCATGTAAATGGTAGAGCTATATTTAGTCGGAGGAATCGAGGGAGTTGTAAAATCATACGCTTCAAATACAATGTCCATCGCGCAGCTATCACTGGACTCGCGCGACCAATACACTTGAAGCGTTGCCCCACTATCCATGATCGCGGGTTGTAGACCATCGACCCAAAACTGCACGGGGAATGCATCGTTCCCACCCATCCGAGCCTGCGAAAAATCGGGATAGCCCTCAATGGAATCCACTTCAGCCGTGTCCGGAACAAAAAAAACCGAATCGATCGGAATCGAATCGTATGTAACGGTAGTAATTTGCGCCGAAACGCGAGAGGTGGCTGCGAAGGTCAGAAGAAGCCCGAAAAGCAATGTTCGAAATTTCATGGTCTTCAAAAAAATAATAATACAAATTTACGACAAAAAAGAACGGCCCCTGCAAAATTTGATGGAATGTCGAATGTCCAACTATCTCGCTTCTATGTCATCCTGAGTGAAGCAAATCTCCGCGATAGCGGAGATTTGCGGAGGCGAAGGATCTCCGGACATTCACCACTGAGCTAAACTACACGAGATCGTTCGACTCCGTTTTTCTCTCCTTGCGTCGAGAAAAACTCCGCTCAGGATGACATTGTTTTTAACATTTATTTACTGCGCAACCATTCTCGGAAAGATCTCCCGAAGCCGTTTCGATTGCTCGGCCATATCTTCGCTGACAACTTTCACATCCGCAAGAATGGGCATGAAGTTCGTATCGCCGTTCCACCTGGGAACGATATGCCAGTGCAAATGCGCGTCGATGCCCGCGCCGGAGACGCGGCCTACGTTCATCCCTATGTTAAACCCCTGCGGATGGGAAAGCTCACGCAATGCGCGCTCGGAAGCGCGAAGCAAATGCATGGTTTCTATCATTTCGGATTCTGTCAGCGATTGAAAATCCGGAGTGTGCCGCACAGGTATCACCATCAAATGCCCGCTATTATATGGGAACTTGTTCATGAGAACGAAGGCGTGGTTCCCTCTATAAACCACAAGATCGGTTTCCACTACCGATGAGACGTATGCATCGCATAGGACGCATGTGTCCTTTGTATCTTCTTCCGCAAAAGAAGAAATATATTGGCTGCGCCACGGTGAGAATAATTTTTCCATTAGGTCTCCGTAGGAGCAATACGCGTTTTTTCTTTTCTTCGGCGCAGAATGCGTTCCATTACTTCTGGGCCGAGCAAACCCTGCGGACGTGTTATCATTATAATAACGAGCAGCAGCGAATAAATAATCATCCGGTAGCTGGGAACCGAGCGCAACAGTTCCGAAAGTGTGGTCAGCACAATGGCGGCGAGAATAACACCGATCGTAGAACCCATCCCGCCTAAAATTACGATAACCACAATATCGATCGATGTAAGGAAGGTGAAATCGAGCGGGGTAATAACATAATTCGAATGCGCGAACAGCCCGCCGCCGATCCCCGCGAAAAACGCGCCGATCACAAAGGCGCGTACTTTGAAGCGCGTGGTATCGACGCCCATTGCTTCTGCTGCTATTTCATCATCACGTACAGCGAGGAAACCGCGACCGTAGGTCGAGTTCACTAAATTCTCCACGCAAAAAATGGTGATGGCTGCGACGATAAATACCCAGGTGAACGTCGTAAGCGGCAGCACGCTAAACCCACGCGCTCCGCCGATGTAATCCACGCCATTAATTTTGAAATCGAGATTTTGTATGATGACGCGAATGATCTCGTTAAATCCTAAGGTGACGATAGCAAGATAATCGCCGCGCAAGCGCAAGCTCGGAATTCCTACGCCAAGTCCGGTAACCGCAGCCAGCGCGCCACCTGCCACCAGCGCGATGAGAAATCCAAAGATTCCCATCATACCATCCATCGCATAGCCGTGCGTACTAAGATACGTTGTAATCACTGCCGACGTATAAGCTCCCACCGCCATAAACCCAGCATGACCTAAGGAAAACTGCCCCGTAAAGCCATTGATAAGATTCAGGCTCACTGCCAGCGAGATCATAATGCCGATATAAATAATGCGGCCCACAATGTAATCGTTGATCATGGGCATGACGAACGAGGCGCCAATAATGGCGGCAATAGCAAGAAAGAGCCAGCGGTAGGATTTCATGGTTTAATCGTAACGCGTAACGGGTAACGAGTAACGCGGAGTTCTTATGATTTTCCTTTGCTAATAATAGATTTCCTAAGACCGCCGATGACCTGACCGACGCGAACAGCGTATGCCATCAGTAAGTCAAAATTTTGTTGATCCAGGTATTCCACATCGAGCGCGGTATAGAGTTGAGAGCGGACTTCGGCACAAGAAGCTTTGGCGATCATCAAAAATCTGACAAATTCTTTTCGCGATCCTCGTTCAAATCCCTCCGCGATATTGGAACCAACGGAAAGAGAAGCAGCGCAAATTTGGTTGCGAAAGTTAAAATCTTTTTGAAATTTCGGACGGTTTGTAACCAAATAAATTTGCTTTGTAAGCTCCCTCGCCATTCTCCGTGCTTCCAATTCTTCGAATTTTGTGATCATAATAAATTTTTAAAGAGTTGAGCCACGCGTTACCCGTTACGCATTGCCCGTTACGACCTCATACTTTTTCCACCTCCCGTTTACCCAACAATCCGCTTGGTTTAAAGACGAGAATGGCAATGAGAATGGCAAACGCGATGGCATCTCTATACGTCGATAGCGCGGTGCCGGAAACAAACGTCTCCACTAATCCGATGATCATTCCGCCCAGCGCCGCGCCGGGGATGTTGCCGATGCCGCCGAGCACGGCGGCTACGAACGCTTTTAGTCCCGGCAAAATACCCATGAGTGGCTCGATGCTTGGATATTCCGTTCCATAAAGCACGCCGCCCGCACCGGCCAACGCGCTGCCGATGATGAAGGTGAACGTGATCACCTTCGAGATATTAATTCCCATCAAACTTGCCGCTTGTTGGTTGTAACTTACAGCGCGCATCGCGGTTCCAATTTTCGTTTTCATGACGATCACGCGCAACAGTACCATGAGCGCGAACGATACGCAGATCACCACAACTTCCACGGTGCCGATGGTAAGATATTTAGTATGCACGATCGGGTTATTCGGAATGATAGCTGGGAACCCGCGCGGGTTTGCCGTGAACACAAGCTGACCCGTATATTCCAAAAAGAGCGATACGCCGATCGCCGTAATTAGCACCGTCAACTTCGGACGCTTACGCAGCGGACGGTATGCCAGGAACTCTATCGTTGCGCCAAGCGCCGCGCAGACCGTCATCGAGATGAGAAATACGAGTATTGTGGATTCGATGCTTCCGATAGGAAAAAAATGGTTCACCCAGCTTGTCGCAGCGAAATAGCCGACGTAGGAACCGATCATGAACACATCGCCGTGCGCGAAATTGATGAACCGCAGCACGCCGTAGATCATCGTATAGCCGAGCGCGATCAGCGCGTAGATCGCGCCTAAACTTACACCATTAATTAATTGCTGTACGAATTCCACTATTCTCTTCTCTTAAACGATACTCTCATAATGTCATTCCCGCGAAAGCGGGAATCCAGTCCTCGCAGCAACTGGATTCCCACTTTCGCGGGAATGGCAGAAGAAAAAACAAATTATGGCGCAAACGGCGTCATCGCCTCGCCATTCGGCCCGATGCGCTGGGCGAAGTGGAATTTCCCATCGACGATCTTGATGATCGTGATCGGCTTCGAGGCATTGCGATAATTATCGATCGTGATGCTGCCGGTCACGCCTGGGAAGTTTTTCGTGCTGGCAATGGCATTTTTTAGTTTGGTAGAATCCGTCGAGCCGGCGCGGCGCATGGCATCGGCAAGAATGCGAGCCGCATCGTATCCGAGCGCCGCCATCGCGTCGGGAACCGCATGGTATTCATCCTGATATTTTTTGATGAAACCCTGCACGGTCGTATCCGGATCTTCGGTCGAAAAGTGATTCGAGAAAAAGGTGTTGTTGAACTGCTGCTCGTTGCCTTTCGTGAGTTCGGGCGAATCCCAGCCATCGCCGCCTAAGATCGGGCAATCGATGCCAAGTTCCCGCGCCTGACGCACGATGAGCGAGACCTCCGTGTAATATCCCGGAACGAAAATCACATCCGGGTTCGAGCCTTTGATGCTCGTTAGTGCTGCGTGGAAATCTTTATCACCGGTGGAGTAAGATTGCTCGCTCACGACGATCCCGCCGCCAAAGGTGTAGGTATTTTTAAACGCATCGTCCAATCCAACGGAATAATCCTGCTTCACATCCGTGAGAATCGCCGCGCGCTTTTTGCCGAGCGAGTTCATCGCAAACCGCGCCATCTCCTGACCCTGAAAAAGATCGGTAAAACACACGCGGAAAATATAATCGCCCTTTTTCGTGACATCCTCGTTCGTCGAGGCGGGCGTGATCATCGGGACGTGCGCTGCCTGGCAGATCGGCGCGCCAGCCATCGAGCGGCTCGAAGCCACTTCGCCGAGCACTGCGCACACGCGATCCGAATTCACGAGCTTCTGCACGCTCGCGACTGCGTCCTCGGTTTTGGACTGATCATCCTCGGTCATAAGGTCGATCTGCTTGCCGAGCACACCGCCAGCAGCATTGATCTCGTTGATAGCCAGCACATCGCCGTTGTGCTCCGACTGCCCGAACGTAGCCGTCCCGCCGGTGAGCGAAGCGAACTCGCCCACGCGGATGGTATCGCCGCCCGCGCTGCCAGACTTTTTGCAACTTGCAAAAGCCAAAACCGCGCAAAGCGCGCAAATTGCTATAATATTGGATCGTTTAAGGTTAAAAATCGTCTTCATAATAGTTAGTGGAATGTGAAATTTTGGATATCCTGACTGCAAAAATACGATTAAATATGGGAGGGGCGGGGGAATTAACAAGAGAAGCACACCTTTTCAAGAAGCTCCGCAAGAAATCGCGGATTGTTAAATACCGCCTCTGTAATATTTATCGCGGCGAGATTTGACCTTATCTAGGCTGACTTGTAGCTCATTTTCATCGATTGAATCATTATCAACAATATTCTCCGGAGTAGCGAAGATTGAACGAACAACCTCCTGATACGCTTGGGTTACTGACGGATGGGTAGTTGCAGGGGCACGATGATTTCTATCGGGATTTTGTCTACTGACTTCCATTACCATGTGAAGCATTTTGTAAGTATGAGTAGTAGCAACTCTTTCAAACTCAAATATTTTTACTCCATGAGATGGATCAATAAACCAATCTTCGTCGAGTAAAAGGGCAGCGATAAGTTTTGGGACTGAAATTTTGAAAAAGATTTCAAAATTGTTAGTCAATAGTTCCTCCGGGTTATCAAAACCACCGCGGTCAATTAGTGCTTCACTAAGGGAGCTATCTCGCGCCAGATTATTTGAAATGACATCAGCAAGCATTTCGCTATGAGCAGGATTCATATAG
This sequence comes from Ignavibacteriota bacterium, assembly GCA_963794025.1. Taxonomy (GTDB): domain Bacteria; phylum Bacteroidota; class Ignavibacteria; order Palsa-1295; family Palsa-1295; genus PALSA-1295. The sequence continues at coordinate 7,434 of CAWCCK010000033.1, read as the reverse complement.
GGTGGACCGATTTTAGTGGTTAGCATCAAAGTAAACCCATCAACGGGGGAAAGCCTATTACCGTCTCGGAATGAGTTCCTTTGCCATTGAAAGACTTTTCGAAACGCGTTAATGACGTTGCCGGGCACATCCTCCCCAGCCTTGAATAAGAATTCCTCCAAATCTAGGTTTATTACATCAAAAGGGAAACGACCCCAAAATTGATCCCGAATACCACTTTGTCGTTCAAGTTCAAGATTTTTTTCAGTTTCTTCCTCATTAGTTGCGGGAACTTCTTCTTCGGCGACAGGACCATTGCTATCCTCTGGTCGAGACATCGGTAAAGGCAAATTCATGATCTTGACAAAATCGCCAGGCAGACCATAGGCACCTGGAATTCGCTTCGTTGTAGCATCAACTGCTTCGGAGCTTCGATCAAAAAAAGTAATCGTATCAAAGTGTCCGCTTTGGGAACGCCGAATGATTCCTTTTACATCAAGTAGCAACACATCTACCGCGCCAATCGCACAAAACGTGAAATAGCGAAGTCTTCTCGGTTCACCGATACTCCTGATATGGGCGAGCCTACTTTTACAAGCAGGAACCCACCCGTGCTCGCGTACATAATGCTTTAAAAGGCAGTCCTCAAATTCAAAAGGTTCACTCATTTTACCACTTTGAAAGTAATTTAAGCAAAAGTGTTTGAAACATATTCCGACGCTCTTCCGGCGAGTCTAACGATTGCGATACATCGTAGATAGTAAGGATAGAGGATGCCAATGATTTATTTGACTTTTTAGTCTTGAGGTTCTCTACAGAATGAAGATTTACCTCCACCCGCGATTTCAGGACTTTTACACTTGGAGAAATAGACGCTGATTTCTTCTCGGTTTTTAGTTCCACAGGCCTTTCCAGTGAGGCTTCAATAACTTCTCTTAAACTTTCCTGGCGTTTTACGTCTCTACCCTGAGATTTCTTCTTTGAACGTACATCTATCTGCTTATAAACAGCCGGAAATACATTATTTCTTAGCTTATCGTGAACAATCTCTTGGAGTTTTCTGTATTGTGGATGAAACCTGTTGAAACTATCTCTATCCACATTCAAAGCGTCCTCAAGTCCATTATCAACATAAATTTCTCCGGTAACCCAGCGGCTTCTTGGGCCCTCGTTGAAACGGTAATCAAGTAATGAGGCATCATAGTAACCAATTCCTACATTCTTAATTCGAATAAGTATACCCCTAAGTTCATCAGGTCGGATTTGGGATCCTTCTTGAACGGCTATGTAGCCATGGAACTTCAGCTCCCTCCCATAGATCATATGAGATTGATGCTCAATTGGCACCACAGTATATCCTGCCTGATTTCCTTTAAACCATAACGGCTTGGCAAGATTAATTCCGTCAACGACGACTTTAAAATCATATGACTTCAACAGTTTCTGATCTGCTTTTATTATTTCGTGTGGTAAAGCTGAAGCGCTAAGATAAGGCACGGGAACCGAAGCAGACAGTTCCCAAAGGAGTCTCCAATATTCGCCGAGTTCTCGAAGGCTATGAACTTCTTGTGTCTGTTTTACGGCTATTGCCCAATCAGTTGAAGGTGCTTTAAAATCCTGAGAATTAACAGAATTTTGAAAAGATCGAATAAAAACGGGATGTAATCGATCTGTCAAAATTAGCGTACCTACAGGCGTATCGCGTGGATCATAATTTTCCTCGAAGGTATATTCTCCGACATCAACTTCAGTGACACCTAATTCCGAATCATTAGTCGCCACAGTTTCCTTAACAATATTTGGATCATCCTTGTCGAGCTTTTCTCTCAATAAATCATACAATCGGACTGTCGCCTTAAAGCCCTTATCTTTTGCAGTTCTTGAGGTAATACTGAACCCGCCGCAGATTTGCGCTATTCCGAGCATTCCAATCCCCAGTCTTCCAATAACGGGGCGCCCTCCCGGTTTTTCAGGTTCTTCCCCCGATCGCTTATTACTATTGCCAATTCCTCCTTCCATTAATGCCTTAAATTCCTTGGCCGTAAATCCTATACCGTCATCTTGCACCGAGAGCTGTAGAAATGATGGATAGTGAGTGTTAATATTAACGAGAGATGCCCTCGCATCCCAAGCGTTACTTACTAATTCGCGCAGGGCGCTTGCTGGGCTTCGATAAAGCCCACGTGTGAGGTGTCCAAGAACCTTCTCGTGTACAACGATCTTAGGCATGGTCTTTGATCAGCAATTACTAAAGAGAAGCATATTCTCCTTGATGATTTTTCCAGATGAAGTGGATCGTCGATCTCTCCAATGCACCACCCGCGTTCTGCGATAGCCCTCGGCATGAGCAATTTTCTCCAGAATGTCCGCTGTCGGGATAGGCACACCGAGGTATGAGGATTGATCGCCCACGACGTAAGCGAGTTGGGAACCCGATTTAAGGTGTGGTTTTATTCCTCTGAGATGTTGCCGCATACCTCCAAAATATTCTAATAACACTCGTGAATACAAACGCGCGAAGCCATGGGTTTTTTCCTTTGCTTCTACGTCTATTAATTCAACTAATTCTCTTAGCTGCGGGAAACGTTCCACAAGTTTCCGGGCTACGTCTTCCTGATAGATTCCTTTTGTGTGAGATCGGATCATCTTTCGCTTGATTCGGCGTAGTGATTCACGATCATCAACCATTTCTAAAAAAGCAAGTTCAAGTCGGGAATTACGAGTGTAATCATGTTCAGTTGGGTACGGGGGTGAGGAGATCACGGCATCAAATCGCTCTCCTTTTGTAGTACCTCGCAATGAGTTGCAGCTTCTTGAATCATCCAGCCAAACCGTAGCCCTTGACCTATTAAGTTTGATTACTATTTCGAGATCAGAAATCATTGTTTCTATCTTGGCGCGGAACTCCTTGAAAACCGGCCAATCTTTTTTTCGTTTTGAGCAGTATAGTTCCGGGCCGAATTTGACATTCGAAGCGCCATTGACAACAATGTCCATAAGACCAAGCATAAGAAAATTTTTGTATGGTGATGATGTTCGTAAATCACGTATAGCCTTCTTAACTGCAATACATTTTTTCAGAGGCCGCTTAGAAATCCATCCCCTTTCAATCATCCCTGTATCTTCGAGATAGATGTGCGTGGCATCTTTAGATAGGGAATTATCTCTTTCCCATCCCTCCACCGAAAGCAAGCATTCTTCAAGCAATATGCATAACTTATCAGGATTCAGTTTCCAATTCGTCTTTACCCGAGCTGCAAAGAAGCTGGAGGGATTCGCATCCAAGCCTACAGAGTTAATATCCTGCTTCATGCATTCAATAAGGGTCGTACCTGATCCGCAAAATGGATCGAGCACACGTTTCCCAGGGGTAATTTTAAGTTCATCTAAAATGTGTGAGACCGTGTGATCGTTATACCCAAAACGAAGTCGGTACCAATCGTGAACCTCACCATTCAGGAAAACCTGTGGCGACCGTTGGCTGAGATTAGCAGCAGGCGCTGGAGCGTCAGGCAATTGCAATTTCAAGCATTGAGTGATTGTGTTCTTGTAGTAACGCATCTAACGCGGACTAAATTCAGGCTTTCTTCCAACAAAATTTCGCATTTCACCGCGCCTCCGAAACGGCGTTGTGGGACTTGGGTGCTTTTTCGGGCACGTTTTGGCTCTGAGCGTTGTTATATTATATGGAGGGGTGTCCTTCATTATAGGAATGAGAAATTAATGACTTTCTTTAGGAAAGAAACGAGCGAAGTTCATGAAAAGTCAAAGCCACGTTAATGAACATGTTCCCAACACCAACACAAGAAAAATAGCTTTCAGGAAGAATGGCCCTCGAAACGGATCTAAAAATGCCCTCTCACCCTTCGAACAGATCGTGGTGCAGCTTTCGGAGGGCGGGGATGGCTTCGGCGTCGGCAACGAGCGCGATGATGCTGCGGGAGGTCGGCAGAATGGCATATACTGCAAACTGGCGGAGGCTGCGGGCTATCGCGGCAAGCAGCGCGGTATCGCTCTTACCGTTTTTTCGCACGATGAGCGAGATCGCTGCTACGGCGGGGCCTTCGGTAAAAGTGCCGCCGATGTTGGAAAGCTCGCGCAGCGTGGCGCGGCGGTCGTCTTTGCGGAAGATGGCGGAACTTTGCTCCGGGCTGTCCCATGTGAGCACCGCGCGGTCGCGGATTTTTGCAGCGTCTGCTTTATGTTCTATGGGAACTTGGGGTAAAAGTGAATAAGATCAGATGCTGCTCTAACGCAAGGGTAAGCGGTCTGGTGGACACGAGAAGTCGGCATCTCGCGCTCTAAACATGGTATGACCAACCGATCGGGCAAAAGGCGTTGCAATGCGTAACACAACTCCAGCCTCGGTAAGCGGATGGGCGAAGGATGGGAACAGAATTCGCGCTCCACGTCGTCCCATTTCCTCGGCTTCGTCGAAGCTCATGGAACGAATAAGTTTTGGCGTTTTGACGAATTCGGGGTCGGCGGTGTAGAGGCCGGGCAATGTTTTCCAGATCACGATTTCGCGGGCGCCCATTGCAGCGGCAAGCAGCGTTGCGGTGAGATCGGAACTTTCGCTGCCCATCGTGGTCGTAATGCCATCGAGCGTTGCGCCGGAAAAACCCTGTACCAGCACGATAAAACCTTTACGAAGTTGGGGCAGGATCAGCGTTTCGGCACGCGAAGTTATCTCCTCGAGGATAGGCGCGGCATGACCGAAATTTTCATCGGTGACGATAACGCTCCCGGCATCGACGAAACGAACGGGGAACTCGCGGTCGCGCAGCATCGCTTCGATGAACGTGATTGCGAGATAGTTCACCGGCGGCGAGAATGGCGTCGCGGGTACGAGGGGAAAGCTCGCGGACAATAGCGACGCCTTCGAGAAGCGCCGCTATTTCGCTGGAGATGGATTCGAACTTGTCGTGAAGCGTAGCTTCGTCATCCATCACAAGCGATTCGGCAAGCTGCCGGTGCTGCGCGATCGTTTTTTCGAGGATTTCTTCTGCTTCGCGCAATTTGCCTTCTTCGGCAAGCTCGGCAGCGCGGGCCAAATAGCGGGTCGTGTGGCCGATGGCGCTCGTGACGAGGACGATGCCATGCGGATGATCGATCATGCGTGCGCCGCCGGTTTTTTTGACACGCCGTGCGCGCGTTGCTTCGAGCTTGTATGCCTCATCCAAAATGTGGACGAGCGCCTCCAAGCCGCGCTTCGAGCGGGCTAATGCGCCACCAAATTTATAGACGATCAAGGGGAAAAGTGCTGAGTGCTAACGTGCTAAGTGCTAACGTGCTGAGTGCTAAAGTAAGGAAGAGTATAACATGTCATACCGAGCGAAGTTCGTTTCATTGTATGACAAATTGTTTTGCTAAAGTGTTAGGGAAATATCATGTGGAATATTTTGGAATTTGCGGAACTCGCTTCGACGAACACGCTGGCAGGCGAAATGCTTGCGCGTGGTGAAGCGCAGCATGGCGACGTCATTCAAGCGCATCACCAAAGCGGAGGCCGCGGGCGCACCACTGGTCGCGTTTGGAATGATGAGCCGGGCGCGTCGCTCTTAATGAGTGTGATTCTTACAAAGATTCCCGAGCCGGCACACGTACTTCAATACCGCGCCGCGCTCGCAGTTATTTCCGCGCTGCGCGAATTAGGAAAAACTTCCGATAATAGCTTTCATCTCAAATGGCCGAACGATATTTTGTTGAACGGGAAAAAAATGTGCGGCATTCTGCTTGAAGCGCAGTGGAATGCTTCCCTAATGCGTTCGGCAATTATTGGCATTGGGATAAATGTAAAACAATCCACATTTTCTGACGAACTGAATACGATTGCAACATCGCTTCGATTATGTGGGATGGACATGCAAGTAAATGATGTCCGTGATGCCGTGCTTAACCAATTACGGATAGAAATGGAAGGGAATGATTCCATCATCTCACGGCTGCGCAAGGAGCTGGGGTGGATGGCAACATTGCCCTCGCTCGAATGGGCGGGAACCGATGGAATAAATCTTTCCGAACTGCACTACGAAGATATTGATGAAAGTGGCGCGCTCATCTTAGGGCAAACGGATGGCTCGACGATCGTTCGGCATAACGGAAGCCTTTTATGGAACTCATCGCATGCACAGGATTCTATGTTGAATGGTTGATATACATTTTGTGTTCAGTAAAAAATGGGATTGCTTGCAGTAGATATTGGAAACACCTCCACCACGCTTGGCCTCTTCGATGCCGATGGTGTTCTCGCGCAGCGTATCGATATTCCAACGCGAACGCTGACGCATCGCGCGCTCACGCGTGAAACGCTGGATGCGCCGCTCGCCGGCATTGCTCAACCAGAGACCGTTGCTGTTGCAAGCGTGGTTCCGTGGGCCTCGGATGAACTCATCGCCGTTCTGCAAGAGATGTTTCCGTTGGCACGCTTGCTTGTCATTACCAGCAACACCATGCCGCTCACGATCGACTATCCGAACCCGGAAGAATTGGGAACCGACCGATTGCTCGGCGCGCTCGCGGCCTGGAAACTGCGCGGCGAACCGGAGCACCGGCCTTGCATCGTCATCGATCTCGGAACAGCCACCACGTATGATGCTATCACTTCGGACGGCACGTATTTAGGAGGAGCCATCGCACCCGGACTTGAACTTGGTGCAGAAGCGCTCGCGCAGCGCGCCGCACAGCTTCCAACGATCGAACTTACTTTTCCTGCGAGCATCATTGGCCGCACGACCATCGAAAGTATGCAATCGGGAATTCTATTCGGTGGGGTTGCTCAATTAGAAGGATTCGTGAAACGGTTAGGCCATTTTGCGTTCCCACATGAAAAACCGATCGTCTTCGCAACCGGCGGACTTTCGCGCCTCATCGAAGGCCGCACCGATGTCGTTTCCTATTTCGATCCCGATCTGGTGCTTACCGGCATTCGGCTTGCTGCGGAACTCGCTGCTGTTAATACCGTATCTATCGATACATTTGAAGAAATAGCAGTAAACCAATAAGAAATAGGAATAAAAAATATGCGCATTGGAGATAAGGAATATGAAATACTCATCCGCCGACAAGGTGAAGCGGTGTATTCGGCGTTTTGCCCACAGTTAGAGCTTATCGTGCGCGGCACAGCGCATGTGCAGGTCGAGGAAAAAATGAAGCAGCTTATCATCGAGCGCGTAGGAAATAGCGAAGATACTAACACGGGCGGCGATGTCAAGCCCTGATTCGAGTTCCGCATCCTTCGGTATTGTTGCGCTTTCGCTCCCATTTAAATTTCACTCGGGCGGCACGGAGGGACTGACGTATTCCATCCCCGAAGAACTTGCAGACCGAGCAAAAGTGGGTTCCCGTGTGCTTGTTCCGCTTGGCAAACGCGAAAAGACAGGAGTGCTTGTCAGCATAACAAAAGATGCGCCTTCGATCAAAACCAAAGTTCGCCCCATCACCGATGTGCTCGAT
>CAWCCK010000032.1:0-14029 GCA_963794025.1 Ignavibacteriota bacterium | reverse complement strand
TACGCTTGGGGCAGCGGTTCGAATATCATTCTTAGCAACGCGTATGCCGGTGGTTCGGCCTCGACCAACACCGGAGCTATGATGTTCCAGGGTACGCATGACGGTATTTCTTCCTTCATGGCTGGAGCGCAGGGTTCGAATTATATCACCTATACGCTGCCGACGGTTGCCTCGGAGCCTTCGACAAACCAAGTGCTTTCGATAAACACGATTTCCGGCAGCGGTACTTCCGGCGATCCCTGGCTCGCGGCGCTTACATGGTCCACGCCGAGCGGAGCATCGACCGGCGTGAGCTATAATATTACCGCCGCGAATGCAAATAATACCGCGACGATCACCGGAACGAATTATCTGTTCAATGTTAGTTATGCCGCGACCGCCGAGTCGTTCGCGGCTCTCGGTGGCGTGATCACTTCGGCTGCTACAACCGGAAGTGAAAATGCGACGGGTCTCACCCTTACCACGACGGCTACTGGCACCGGAACCGCAAGCGGCCTTGTCCTCAATACTTCTTCCGGGACAGGGGCGGCGATAGATATTACATCGCCAACCGGCAATCCCGGAAACGGACTTGTGTTCCAGCCGGGTGGTGGAGCGGCATCAGGTAACGCGGGAGGATCCATTGCGATCAATGGCGGCGCTGGTAACGGAGCAGGTACAGGCGGCGAGGTGTTGATCACCGGCGGAACAAGCGGGAGCGGAACGCCGGGTGAGGTAAATATCAGCACGACCGGCACTGGAACAATCCTCATCGGTGGCACGGCGCAAACGGGTAACATAACGCTCGGCTCTTCCTCAGGTACGAATAATGTGGACATCGGAGCCGGAACGGGCGCGACGACGGTCAATATAGCAAACACCGAGTCCGGAGGCACGGTAAACATCGGGAATGCAATGACATCGGGCTCTGTCGCTATTGGAAACTCGATGACGACTGGCACAGTTGCTCTCGGTGGTTCTGAGATGGTTAATTCAGGGGTCTTTTTGCAAAGTTACAGCGCCACGACCATCAACACAGGTGTTACTCTGACTGCGGCTCAAATAATGGGTGGAATCATAGATTACACCGGAACCACTAATCATACGCTTGCATCGCCGTCAGCAACTTCAATTGTTGGTGCATTGTCAGGTACGACCACAGGATATGGATATGAATTTACCATTATTGCAACTGCGGCTGGTCAAGCAACTCTTAGCGCAGGGTCTGGAGTGACTATCGTTGGAAATACCGTTGTTGGTTCTGGAACATCAGGAGTATTTATTGTCCTCGTAACATCGTCAACTACAGTGACAATTTATCGAAAATCATAATAGCCTATTTATGCCCATAATTCACGAGCGATTTGGGATCGAATTCGAGGGTTCCGGCGGGGGTGACTTTTGTAAGGGTTCCCGTGAGGCAGATGATGTCGTTGGTATAGACATCCGGCAGCCCGCGTGGAACCATGCTGTTGTATTCGAGTAGTTCCTCGACGCTTAGTCCTGGCGGCGGTGGGACTTCCTCGTCCATGTCGTATTCGATGATGTGTCCCGGCCATCCGATCGCTACGCGCTCGCCGGTGACGGAGAGCACTCTCGCCGTCCAAGTGAAGTTTTGCCCGAGGAGAGTCTTCGGCAATTGCCGAATATGTTCCCATTGCGTTCCATACGCGGCGAGCGCGGAATCCATTGCTTTGGTCTCGTAGAAATGCGTTGGAGTAGTCGGCGCTTGCGAGGGAACGGAAGTGTTCGTCTCAATAGGAACCGTTCCTGAGTCGATAGCGATCATCGGCGTTGTCAAGAAATGTTTGGATAGAAGCAGAATAACGGCAAGCGCGACCGCAATGCCGACTGCGATCATGCTTAGGCTCGTCGCTAATTTTTTTGTTTGCGAGTTCACGATACGAAAATAACACAATTTATGGGGCAATTATCGTGCTCGTGTCGTCATCGGGAATATATTCCCGGTGATGACACGGGCAATTATTTTCAACTATTTTCAGAAATCGCTTGACTTCCGTGGTTTTAGTTCGTATATTGGTGGTGCAGTGATGGGCACCTGTTCAGTTAAGAAGTAAGAATTACGAGTTAAGAAAGGGGGCTTTGGTGGTTCATTGACAATCAGGAGCATGGTTTTCATATTGAAGTTAATGAAAAGTTGATGGATAACTCCATAAGTTAATGAAAAACAAATGCGTTTGCGCGTAATTGGGACCTATTGCTGAAAGACAACTGGCAAAATTAGCTCATAATCGAGGGTGATGGGGTGGGAATTTATTAAGAAGACATAGCAAATGGCAAAAAACTCAAGCCGGACGATGCTTTTGTGACCCCTACGGGATTCGAACCCGTTCAGCCACCGTGAAAGGGTGGTGACCTAACCATTAGTCGAAGGGGCCAGCATTCAATTAAGAATTACGAATTACGAATGGAATTCGAAATGCGCGGGGGTAAAACATGAGAGTAGCTTTATTGTTCCTTTCGGATGCAAAAAACGAAGCAGGGGCATTTGGCGTTTAGCGTCACTTCATCAAATTTGTAATGGCTGACCAATTTTATCTTGTCAATACGTTCTCAACGACGCCTTTTGCAGGAAGCGCGTCGGGTGTTTTTATCTTAGAAAAACCAAGGGATCTGGATTGGATGGTGAACGCCGCCCGCGCTCTGAATCTGACCGATGCGGCATTTCTGATAGCAAAAAGCCCGAATCGCTTCGATCTGCGATATATCGCTGGCTCTGTGGAGGTAGAGCTTGGAATTTCGTCCACGATCGCGTCGGCGTATATGCTGTTTACCAATCGGTTCGCCGACGATCAGCGTTCGATCGCATTTTTTACTCACGCCGGGCCGGTTTCCGCTACGACGAACGAGGAACATCGGATCGAAGCGAATTTTCCGGGACTTAGTATTGATGAGATCGAAGCGCCGGAGGAAATTTTGCAAGCCATCGATCCCGATCCGCAATTTGTCGGGCGGCGCGGGGAGGATTACATCGTCCAGGTTTCTTCGGAATCGAAGCTCAAAAAAGTGCAGCCAGATTTTAAGCTGCTGGATGCGTTAGGAGTGCATGGCCTCATTCTTACATCGGCAGCGCCATCCGGCAAGGATTATGATTTCGCGGTTCGCACGATGCAGCTTCAGCCTCGGTACAGCGGCGACGCTCCGGTTGCAAGTTGGGCTTACGCGGCGCTTGCGCCCTTTTGGATGTCGCAGCTGGGGAAGGCAACGATGAATGGATTTCGTCACGCGCCGAAATCGGCGATCGTGCAGCTCGAAGTGGATGGCGATCGCGTGAAAGTATTCGGCGAAGCGATCGCTATTTTGCAGGGAGAACTAAAATTTTAACTATTTTTGGAAAGGAACGCACGCTGGCCTCGATGTTCGAAGAATTCTTTTGCGGCAAGCGCGGTATCGGGATCTTCGAATAATCCGAACAACGCGGAACCGGAACCGCTCATGAGCGCGAAGCTCGCACCGTGCGAGTAAAGAGAATGTTTAATTTCCGCAAGCTGCGGGAACCGGCGGAAAATTTCCGTTTCGAAATCATTATGAAGATGTTCTTTCCATTTATGGAGCGGGAACCGGTGCTTGAAGAATGTGAGGTAATCGAGAGCTTGCGGTTCCGTGCTCGGAGTAAGTGAGGAATACGCATCGCGCGTGGAAATTTGAATAGAAGGATCGAATACGATGAGGACCGACGCTCCGAGCTGCATATTCATCGGCAGCAGTTTTTCGCCGATTCCGCTTGCTTGGGCGAAATCGGTTCTGCTAAAGAAAAATGGAACGTCAGCGCCAAGCGTGGCGGCAAGGTTTAGTAGGTTCCCGTTCTCAGAAGCGGGATCGTTGCTTTCATTTTGGGAAGCATACCAATCGCTCATGATGTGCAGCATGGTTGCAGCATCGCTCGATCCGCCGCCCAATCCCGCGCCAATGGGGATGTTCTTTTCGAGATGGATGTGGAGCCTGGGCAACGTGGTTCCGGTAAGACGAGCACATTCTTCTGCGGCGCGCATCATAAGGTTGCGGCTATCGGTTGGCAATGTTTCATCAGAGCAGGTAAGTTGGAAGAAGCCTGCGCGGGTAACGGAGATCACATCGTGCGGCTCTGTGACGCGGCAAAACAGGGTATTGATCTCATGGTAACTATCCGGGCGTTTGTAAAGGACTTCGAGACCAAGGTTGATCTTTGCAGGGGCAAGGTAGGAGTCGAGCATGAACGGGATATTAGTTCTCTGTCATTCGATAATTCCGCCGCCGATGAGATCGTCGCCTTCATACAAGGCAACGGACTGCCCCGGCGTTATCGCGCGCCGCGCTTCTGCAAAGCGAACGTGAAACCGGTTCCCAGCAAGCGGCGTGACGAAGGCATCTGCACCTTCATCTTTGTAGCGTATCTTTGCTCGAACCGGGATTCCTTCATCGGGAAGTGCATCGTACTTGATGAGGTTTACGGAATGGGCGATGAGTTCACTGGCCAGGAGATCGTCGTCATCGCCAAGGAGGACGCGGTTGTTGACAACATCCAGCCCCGTCACGTAGAGCGGCGCGGGATGCGATGGAACGCTGAGTCCCAGCCCCTTGCGCTGACCGATGGTATAGAAGGGAACTCCTTCGTGATGACCGACGGTCTCGCCGGCAAGCACGAAATCTCCCGACGAAGCGAGTGCTTCGATGTTGGGAACGGTTTCGCGAAGGAACCGGCGGTAATCGTTATCGGTGACGAAGCAAATTTCGTAGCTTTCATGCTTATGTTCGAGGCCCAATCCATATTTTTCTGCCATCAGTCTTACTGTAGGCTTGGTATAGTTTTGAAGTGGGAACATTGTTCGCTTAAGATGCTCCTGCCGCACCGCCCAAAGCGCGTAGGTTTGATCTTTCATGGAATCAGCAGCGCGGGAAATAACGACGCGTGGGACAGTGCTTCCAGCCTGTCTTTCCTCGCGCAGCTTTGCATAGTGACCGGTCGCGATAAATTCGCAACCAAGCGCATCGGCTTTTCGAAGCATGGCAGCCCACTTAATTTCACGGTTGCATCGGACGCATGGATTCGGCGTCGCTCCGGCGAGATAGGTATCGGTGAAGTAGTCGATAACTTCCCGGCCAAACTCTTCGGTCATGTCGGTAACGTAATGAGGGAATCCGAGCTTGGCGGCAACGCGGCGAGCATCGTTTATGCCATCGAGCGAGCAGCAGGAGGTATCGTGCGCCTTATTTCCGCCGACATCTTCGTACTTATAGGTCTTAATGGTCATGCCGATCACGTCATGACCTTCCTCCACGAGCAGCGCCGCTGCCACGGAAGAATCCAGCCCGCCGCTCATCCCTAATAAGACCTTTGCCATACGTTTGGCACAACAGGAAGGGTTATGAAGGGGTTCAGAAGGCTCGGGAAACTTTCATCCTGAAAATCATCAAAATCCTGAGAATCGTGGTTCTGGTTTATCGTATCACAAGAATGCTCCCATTTCGCGCGGCAGTTCCCATTGCCGAGACATAGCGGATAGTATAGAAATAGCTGCCCGATGGCGAGCTTCGGAGATCGAGCGTGTAGGGAACCGTTTCTCCGGCCTGCATCGAGAAGCTCTCGTGAGAGACCGTTCGGCCAAGCGCATCGCACAGTTCCACTACGGCTTCGCCATCGGCAAAGCTTTGGAGCGTAAGCTCGGCAACAAAGCCGCCATCCGAAGTGACGGGATTTGGAATGGGCGCGGAGGAGAAAATAATGTTTTGGCCGAGCAGCTCTTCCATCAGCATGGTGTCGCCGCAGGCGGAACTAAACTGCGCGGATGTTTGCCCACCGCTGGTTGCCAGTGTGCATTGCGAGAAATTGGGATCGCCGCCATTGAGCAGAACAGAATCGAGCGCAATCGCATAATGGATCGAATCCGCAAGCAATGCTTCGAGCCAAAGCTGAACGATCGGCGTGGCAGGATCGAGCGCAATTCCGGCGGCATTCGAGACCGAAAAATCGAGATGATCTATGCCGGTTACCACCCAGGGGCCAGACGATGTTGATTGAAGCGGCGAAGTTGCGCTCAGTGAATCTAATCCGAAATCGTTATCGGTAAAGAGCAATCTTCCAGCAATAGAAGTGAGTCCCTTCGTTGGATTTATTACGCGGTCGGGGAAGACGCCAGCAGAGAAATGCTGCCCGGCGCCAAGCGGGGATGGCATGCGGATGAGGAAATTCACGGAATCTACCGCCGGAACGAATGTTTGCACCGGAATGCGGCGCATGGAATCGTTATCGGTGCCAAAACCGATAAGCACGGTGTCGTACACGATGCCGGTATGCGAGCCATCGAACGCAATATGGATCGAATCGCTTGCGCCAACGGGAATAGGATACGGCGGGAACTTGCCTGTCCCAAACACATTGAAGCCGCTCTGCCAATTCGATAACGTCCAACCGATCACATTGACAGGTATGCAGCTCGTATTTGTGTATGGAACGGTTGCCTCGATCGTTTGGCATGGCGCGATGGTATCGAGCACGATCGGCGTGGTATCGATCGACATGGTTCGCGTCGTTGGAATAATAGTTTCCGCAACCCAAATCGTGAATGCCCGTTCTACGCCGTTCGAATCATTGTAAAGTGTGGAAAACCTGCCGGTATAGATTCCCGACGTCGTATCGTGTGTTATCAGCGCGACCGTAACCGAATCTCCGCCAGCCAAACTGGGTGTTGGTTGAGCAAGAATGCTCCACGCACCTGCGCTATCGGCAGTAAGATTAAATCCACCGATGAGCAAAAGCGAATCGCAGCCGGGATTGAAAAGCGAAAATGGCACCGTATCCTGCGGATCGCATTCCGAGCGCGTGAACACGATGGAATCATTCTGTGCAGTAGAAAGAAGATTCGCGCCGCCTCCACCGCTCCCGCTCCCGGTGATGGTCACGGTATCGGTAACTAATCTGCCATTGACCGTCAGCGTAATGATGGCGCGCCCAGAATCGGTTCCGTTGGAATCCGGCGCATACAGTAGTTGCAATCCGGAACCGGTTCCGCTATCGATCGTGAGCGGCAGCGGACTAAGCAGCGAGAATGGCGGCGAGATACTAATGCTATCGATGGTGGCGGTATCGCACTTCGTAAGCGTGCTAAGCAGAGATAGTTGGGTATTGATGTGTGAGCACAGCGAAGCCGTTCCAAAGTCGAGCGTACTTGGGAACTGCACGGAACCGGATGTTTTTCCTGCGCCTGTGAAGGTTATCGTGTCTGTCACGGGAAGCCCATTTTCCGTGAGCATGACGATCGCCCGTCCAGTATCCGTCGAAAGGCTGTCGGGTGCATATCCTATCTCTAACTCGGTGGTTGTATTGCGTCCTCTGAGCAGGAGCTTTAGCTGACTCAGCAGCGTGAACGGTGGCTCCAAAATTACGCTATCAATAGTCGCACTGTCGCAAGCCGTGTTAATAAATGGAATGAGGGTATCGATCGGCGAACACGTCGAGGCACTCCCAAAATTGAAGGTATGCGGATAGAGCACAGTCCCAGACGATTTCCCCTCGCCGGTAAAGGTTACAGTATCGGTAACTAAACTGCCATTTACCGTTAGCGTTACGATGGCTGTTCCTGTGTCGCTGGAAACGGTATTCGGCGCATATTGTACTTTCACGGTGCCGCTATCTCCGGCAGCGACCTTGATGGGAAGTTTACTAAGCAATGAGAATGGCGAGAGCACGCGAACGCTATCAACTTTAACGCTATCGCAGGTGGGGTTAGCGAAGGTAAATTGTGCGCTGAGCGGTGTGCAGATCGAAGCATTGCCGAAGTTAAGAGCTTTGGGAAATTGCAGAGAATCAGGCTCTGTACCTAAGCCGGAGAGCAAAATCTTTTGCGTGTACGTGGAATCAAAATACGTATATGTGACTATGATCGAATCTTGTTTTTCGCCAATAGTCTGTGGATGGAACAGAGCATCGAGTGGTATGGAGGAATATCCAACTACCGTGATCGGGAACTTGAATGGTTGCCCATTCGCATTTTCCACGGTCCAGTTGGAGTCGGTTGAAGAGATATTCGTCACGGTCAGCGGCGCGCAGATCGAATCTCCGATCAGTATGCCCGTCTTCTTTAAAAGACATGGTGGGGTAGAATCGGATAGCACCATAAGAGGTGCATAGAATGCATTGCTCTTCCCGATGGGAAATATAATAGATAGATCTCGCACGAGCGTGTCTCCGCACTCCAGATAATAGACCTGCACTTGAATGGTATCTGCGGTGCGCGGCATGATCGGAGTAAATTCGAGCCGGAAGATGGAACTTCCTCCCGAAAGCACACCGGGATGCGTCATGATGAGCTGAAAATCGCCGAGCGGCAGCGTGACCTCCGAGAAGTTTACGCCAGAAAGTAGGTTGCCCTGTTGCAGTCCTTGTAATTGCTCCGTCAACGGGTTATAGAGCACGACGATCTTTGAAATAATAAGTCCATCCGCAGGTACGATATTCGAATCCGTATTGAGTGCGACCGTGAGTTGTTCACAGATGGTTGCGTTCGTATTCGAGAGCACAAATTTCCGTGGGAATGTATCGGTGGATGGGCGCACGCGAAACGTTGCAGGCAGACCGGTAATAACCTCCGAGTCATCTCCGCAGATGGTCGTTGCGCCGCTATTGAGACTCACCGTGGTAGAGGCAGCCGGTTTCCATCCTTCAAAGACCAAGCGAAAAAGGTTACTCCCGGTAATGAGCGGAGTTCCAAGTACCGTGATCTTGATCGTTCCCGGAGTGGAGGTGTCAACCGTGTACGTAGCATTCATCAGCACGGCCTCTGGGTCGATGCCTAAAAGATGAAGCGTCGATGGATCGTAGGTAATAGTGATGGTGAACGTGATCACGCCTTCGGAATCCGCGATCGGCGTGCCGAGCGAGGCGTTTACATAGAATTCTGTGCATGCTTGCGCGGAATCGGCTTGCAGGAGGAGCGTATGTCCCGTGCTGTCTCTCGGTACTTCCGTACCGGCAGTTCCCGCGATAAAGGTGTAGGCGTCTGCAACATAAAATCCAGCAGAGATAGCGAAAATTGGATCGGGCGAAATGATCTTATGCAATCCTGCTCTGACCGGCGGGTTGATCGCGCTATATCTACTGCCATTGATGACCGACGACGGATCGCCTAACAGGTTGAGCGGCGTACCATCGAGCGTAGCGCGGCTAAGATCGGCAGTGGGAACGATGATCGGAACCGAATGGCTGAAAAAGAACGATGGCGTGTTCCATAACGCGGTGTCCGAATAATACGAGGTATCGAGGACGCTTACGAGCGATGGATCGCCCGAAGTTGAATCGCAGTCGTTAAAGCTGCGGGTTAACTGATGCGCTTCGACTGGGAACGGATTACCGGAATTATCGACGGTATGGATTTCCGCAGTTCCAGTAAATTGCATCGAGATCCGGCCATGCAAAGAATTGTACGTATTCGCATTGATCTTCGCAACAAAGTCATTGTTGCTTGTAAGGACGAGCTGCCCTCCCTGGTCGTTAAGGTCAAGCGGCTGGATGAAAAAGTGGGAACCCCACCATTTTTTTCCTATCAGTTCATCCATCAACTCGTTACACGCTTGAACGCCGACCGGAACATACGCACACGTAAGCCCCGAGATGACGCTCACAGGATGCGTTGCATGAATGACCGAGCCGGAAAGCGATGGATCCGAAGGATGGCCCGATGTATCCGCTTTCACAATATAACACTCCCCTCGATTGAGCATGACCGTAAATGGTACGCTATCGGCCTGATTCAGCAGCGTCCGAACAGATGGTGTAATAGTTAGAAAGGTGGAGTCCGATATTGCGGTCACAACGAATTCAGCTAAATCATTTTCGCCGTCCGTCGAATCATCCCAAATGCCCCATCCACATGTAACGTAGCTCGTATCTAGCGCAAGATCAGGGAGTATCTGCGTTGCATCACCGGCGTAAGGCACGTAATCATGCAGCACGAGATTGACCGGCTCCGTCGTATGCACGAGCAATCCTTTCTCCGTTTTACCGAGATCGTTCAGATGAATAAGATTGATCGGAAGATCGATGATCGTCGGAGCGCCCGGAGCAAAACTGAAATCCTGTGAGTAGCCGGATGGCGAGGTAACTATTCCACAGCCCGAATACGCGCTTACGACCGTGAGAATAAGGCTCGTTGATTGCAGGAGACTTGCACTGTCCGTCAAACTATAAGGACCCTCGATAATGCCAAAGCTAAACGACTGACCCGATCGCGGAAGCAACGACTGCGCATTCCCGGCACGCGGAATAACCACCGCTCCCGTGATCAGGAGAAGCATCGAGAAGCGCAAGAGGAACGACCGGAACATAGATGGATAAAAATTCTTAGTAACTCAACAAATAAACATAGCAAAGGAGTTTACACCCTAAAAGACACCTCACGGAACAAGAAGATTACCCCGACCCGAATAAAAAAAGACAGAAATATGCCACAAGCCCGGCGTGCCACTCCCATTATTAACGGAAGGGCCTCGCCGGGCATGGGCAAGAGCTGTAGTGCAATTAACTCAATCGTTGCGAAAATCTATCAATTAGTCTTGTATTTCATCTTTGTCGAGAACAATCACCTCACAGGGGTTACCCCATATCACGGCCACGATCGTTCCGTCAGGCAGCGTGACGTAAGCCTGCTGTCCCTGCGGTACGGTTTGACCGAAAATGGTGATCGAGGCAGCGGTGTCATCGATATCGACGGTATCGTTGCTGTTACCCGGTACAGAAACGAAAAATCCCGCATCCGGAGAGGACACGGTTACCTCACCGAGCGATTCCGCTTGTTGATTCGATATTTGGAATGTGAGGTTCTGAGCCTGTGCGAAAGAGTTGCCCTCGAAACCGAGGGTCGTTGCAACCATCGCGGCAAATGCGAGTAGTGTTTTTTTCATATTGACTCCTTAAAAAAGTTGATGATGATGTTTTTTCGAGTTCAAAAGTGTTTCAAGTATTTCTTGACACAAAACTACGAATACGGAAGGTACGATTTCAAGGACACCTCTCATTTTTTTCTTATTTTTGTGGAGTAAAAAACCTTTATTTGGGTTCAATTTTGAGGTAAAAAAAATAGAAACGTGCGACATTAAAGTACGAATCTTTTATATTATGCGATTAATACAAGCAGATTTAAGCGAATTAATTAGAATTATTCGATCTTATGGCAATAAACGCGCGAATTCTTTATTTAGGCCAAGAAAAAAAAATACAAAAATTCAGCAGCTTGCCAGAAAATTCGCATTTGAAAAGAATCGCGATGAACATGCGTGGGCTTTGGAGATCTGTGGGGATTCTGAAAAATCGAATTCTTACGTAACGCATAGGTCGCTTTTGCGGCGAGAGCTTTTGGATCGGGTCTTCCATTTTGATATTAGCAACGGCACTGCACACCGCAAAGCGATCTACCGGCTCAGAAAATTGATATTCTTAATAAAGGTACTGCTTTTGTTCGGAGCGCGTAGAACGGCAATGTCATTAGTACCGCCGGCAATGAAGATCGCAACGGAATATGAATCCACTTCCGACCGCATTGACCTCCTTGAGACATTAAGTTCCAACGCATCGCTCAATGGTTGGAAGCAGAAATTTGAGCGATACGATCGAGCGTTGCGCGAAGCCATGCGGCTGCGTGCTGCCGAGGCAGAGATCACATCGCTCGATCGGCACATTGATGTCGAAAGCGTTGGCCGGGCTCGCCCGAGTAAGCGCGCCCAACGGCTCGCCGAAACTGCTCCGCTCGATGCACTCATATTATTTAAGGATTTCCCAACCTTCAATGTTGGCCTTGCCTATTATCGCATCTCGGTTTCGTCGGCGCAAACGAGGAATAACTTCGAGCTTGGTTTGGCGTTGTGTAAAAAAGCTCAGGCTTTTCTTTCTCGTTTCCCAAAGTTATTCACGGCTGCATCGCAAGGGGAGTTCGAATTAAATCGGCTATGGATGGCCTTAGCGTCACGATCGTACCCTGCGGCGGAAGAATCCGCACTCCGGTGTCGGCAATTATTTCGAGAGGGAACGAATAACTGGTTTATTGCTCAAGAATATGAGTTCCTGCTGCGAATGCATACCAAGCAATGGTCGGAAGCCGTTCAGCTTCACGAGCGCGCCGTAAACCATAACCGGTTTCCTCTACAGCCAGAACAAGTGAGACAAAAATGGGAGCTATTTAGTCATTATGCCGCGCTGACCTCGGAAATTAGACAGAAGAAATTCCCGATTGCGATGAACAATGAGTTCGGCATGATCGCGAGCAAGATCCCGATCTATCATAAAGACAAGGCCGATTATAACACATCGCTCCACATTTTGCAATACCTTATTCTTGTCGTACATGGGGATCAACAATCACTGGAGGAGAAATCGGATGCAATAGATAAATACATCTATCGAAATTTCAAAGGACATCATGAGCAGCAATCGTATGCGTTTTTGAAGACACTATCGCTGCTCATCCATTCCAATTTCGATGTGGAAAGAACAAAAACCCGTGCGCGGCGATACATCGAGCAATTCAGCGATTTCGGACATGAGAAAGTAGATGAAACGCAAACCTTACCGTTCGATCTGATGTGGGAGTGGGTTACTAACGCAGTTGAAGCTGTTAACCAAACTACTAATAATCATAATTTCTCGGTTAGGAGATAGAAAATATTTTTTTCTTCCTAAAAATAAATAATAAAGCAATTTATTGCACATAGTGTGAATAGGTAGAATTATTATATTTAAAATCTTCGAAAAAATGAAATAATATCATTATATTTTACACGCGCTGTAATGATTCTTCGACTTTTCCCATTCATTAACTATCTGGAAAATATAGTGTATCGAGACTCGAAAAAATAAAAAAAAAATGAGAGGTGTCCTTGCGAATCGCTATTCCGTATTTGTATTTTTGTGCTATGAATTCTTCACATTAATTTTCTTAACAAAAATAAAATACTTATGAAATCTAATGAACGACTCCAGCGAGAAGTGATGAAAGCGCTGAAATGGGAGCTCCTCCATAATGGAGCATTTTCGACGATGGGTAGTGAACTGGGCGTGACCGCCCAAAACGGTGTGATCACGTTGACGGGTCATGTGGATAGTTATCCGAAAAAAATAGCAGTGGAACATGCCGCAAAAAGCGTCCGTGGCGTTCGAGCTATGGCTGAGGAGATCGAAGTGCTTCTTGGCTGGGAAAATCAACGATCCGATACGGAGATTGCCGAGGATGCGGTCAATGCGCTTCAGTGGAACAGCGCGGTTCCTCACCATCGGATAACCGTTAGCGTCGAGCAAGGATGGGTGATACTCGAAGGTACTGTCGAATGGGAATTTCAAAAAGATGAAGCATGGCGAGAAATCGAGGACGTAAATGGCGTGACAGGAATTACCAATCTAATCACGGTTCAAGCCAGGGAAACATCTTTTCGTATGTTAGATAATATTCATCTTGGCTTTCAGCGAGCGCTTTCCACGACATGGCACGCGCTTCGCTTATCTAATTAACTTCTTCCATACCGTCAATTAAAATAATCAGTTTAGGATTAAATTTATCGGTTTAGAACGTCAATAGCGCCGAGTCAAAAAATATCGAATAGAATGTTACATTCCCAGCGAGATTCGTATTGAAATGTAACAACCTACAGCCCATCGCTTCAGGCATAATATATGTCATAATGAAGCGAGGGCTTCGGTTGGAATTTTATTCGAAGGATTCGGCGCGCCATAATGGGAACTCGTCAATAAATGTTAAGAAGTGAATATCAAAGTGAATAAAAAGGAGAACGCAAATGAAACCGTCAGAAAAAATTGAGAATAAGGAACTATTAGAAATACTCGGTCATGCTTTAAAAGATGCAGGAACTTCGGCGTCGCAACGGGAACCGAATTTTCCAAGAGACACCAATAAAAGCTGGAATCATCGTATGCCCGCAAGCGTCAGATTTCACTATCGCAACCATCCGGAAATGCTCAGAATGAGCAGGTCGTATTAACTCGTAGGAACGAGCCGACCGGCTTGGAATCTTTTGTGCCCGAGATCGGACTCGAACCGATACATCCTTA
>CAWCCK010000031.1:0-33527 GCA_963794025.1 Ignavibacteriota bacterium | reverse complement strand
CATCGAAATGTCGATTAAAATCGCGCGCGTAGGTATGGGCACCAGAACCGCTCAAACCAGAGCGCCAATGTACGTGAATTCCCATCTGATTTACCGCAGCAACATATCCAGGGTCCGGTGACGTGGCTGGCTGAAAGGGATCAGTAAAAGGCGTTCGCGTATCGTCGCTCAGGCTTCCGTCTCCACATCCTCCATTGTGAGTTGACTTCATACTAAGCATAGCGATTACATTATTAGAGGTTGATCCATCAACAAAGAGGGCGTTCATGCGATAGACACAATGGAAGCAGTCCCAAGCATTCGCATTGTTGTTCTGATTATCGTAGGGATCGCAAATAGCGTTGATTGGCTCATCAATAATTCCATTGTCGGCCAGAGTTCCTGCATCAGTTGGGATATGAGTTACAACTAATAAAGGCCCATCGCAATAGACGGGGGATTGCGGAGTACCTATGGATGGAAGATCCGTATATAAAAACAATGCTTCTTCCCCGGTGGGATCGGTACTACTCTGTCCTATGACGTACAATCCGTGAACATCTGTCCCTCCGGATATCTCACTGACCATCGCTCTCGCATGCGTTACTGATGTAATAAAGGCACCTGTGACACCGCATGGAGTAGTAAAATTGGGTGATGTTAATCGTGGTGTAGAAATATGAGAGTCTCCGGTGAAAGTAAAATCGACCGGGTGTCCAGATGTATTGATAAACGCGACGTCGAAATTTGGGGAGAATGGGCTAGTTCGATTGTCTCTCTGGTCGCAAGCCACTGTGGGAATCGTTCCAAAGCCAACGGAGAATGGTGGGACTTCTGCCGGTGGGTTTGCTCCATGAACTTGTACTGATGCCCATATTTCACCATTATTATCCATCCAGGCAATATACACATAGTGCGCGTCAGAGGTTCTATCGTACAAGTCCTGATAAGGGCCCGAGGCAATTACAGCAACGTCATGCCCCCCCATGGAGATGGCGGTTTGATGAATTGTCGTGGTCAAACTGCTCCCCTGAGGAATAACTCTCATACTGCCCGTGGTGCCAAAATTGCCAATAGTAGGATCAACGCAGAAATTTGCTGAAAGCATGTCCCCGCTCGCATCCTCAAAATCGGAGGGTTCAAAAAAATTGACTACGAATTGCTCTCCTAAATTCGGATCAGGCCAGATATAATTTACCCAGCTATCGAGATTTGCCGTTACTTCCGTTTCGGATGGGATATCCTCAGCAGTAGTAATGGGGTTCCCAGCATCATCCAGAAGTTCACCGCTTTGCACCACACCCGGCGGACTTCCATTCACATCGCCAACTTCAAGATCGTTAGCGAGGAGATACCAACCGGCAGGGAATTCAGTCGAACCACCTAACCCATTAAAGCTTCCAGTGCCTGCAAAGTGGCTAAGTGTCCATTGACCGAATCCATTTGCTGAAAGGCAGTCCATGGAAAGGACGGGGATTGGATCGCCTGTATTATCAAAGGATTGTGCATCAGTAACTGTCCGTTTTTGGAAGTCATACTCATGGTTAAATTGCGCCCTTACCCCTCCGGCGCTGATCGAGCAGGCGAGAATGAGAGCTAACATCCTACAATGACGAATGACGAATGACGAATGACGAATGACGAATGACGAATGACGAATGACGAATGACGAATGACGAATGACGAATGACGAATGAGTGTTTTCATACGGGTGTTGGTTAAAAGTTTCCTCAAAATGAATGAATTACTACCGGAAGTGGGTCCGTCAAATCAATCGGCGGGCTGAAACTAAGAATCTAAAAAAACAATATACTCATAAATACCCCAAAGTGTACCTTTTTCGTAAAGAATTATCATGAATAACTTTTCATGAAAAATTGAAATTTTGCGGAACTCAGCAGGAGTTCATGAAAAGTCTGGGCGAGTTAATGAACAGGGTTCCGAACGCCGCAATAGCTTCCGGACACACATGCCGAAAATTTTTGCGCTGTCTGTAAGAAAGCTACGAAAAATGGCTCGGAAACAAGATAAATCTGGTTTCCAACTATTCTCATGAAGAAAGGTGTTATATTCGTAGCATAATGAAGCTGCTATTTGATGGGTACAGCGAGGAAGAGTACGAGGCAGGAACCGTGTTCTGCGTCGGAAGTAATTATGTGGAGCATGCCCAGGAGCTTGGGCAGGAAGTCCCTCAGGATCCGATCATTTTTGTCAAACCGGCGAATGCGCTCCGGCATGGCTCGTATAATTTCATCGAGTATCCGCCCTTGACGAAAGAACTTCATTTCGAGGGCGAACTCGTCCTGCTCTTGCGCGGCGGCGGAAGAAATATTCATGCCTTTTCGCCGGCCGATGTGATCGCTGGGTTATGCCATTGGCCTCGATCTTACCATGCGGGATTTGCAGAATGAGGCAAAGCGCAAAGGTTTGCCGTGGACGATCTGCAAAGGCTTCGATGGCGCAGCGCAGGTCAGCCATTTTATTCCGTTCGAATCCGCGCCGCCGTTCGAGGAACTCGGCTTTTCGCTATGGGTCAATGATGAGCTTACGTCAGCGTGCAACAACGAACCAGATGGTTTTCTCGCCGGAGATGCTTCTGCCATATATCTCAAACATTTTTTCGGTACGAGCGGGGGATTTGCTTTTCACAGGAACGCCCAAAGGGGTCGGCCCACTGCATGTGGAAGATAAGATCATTATGCAGCTTCATACGCTCGATCCGGATGAAGTGCTGCTCGATTTTCATGCTCAAGTAACGGAATGGCAGTAAAATAATTAAGAATTAAGAGTTAAGAATTAAGAATTGGAACGCTATTCGGTCGAATGCTTTTTGATGGTTCTAACTCCTTAATCAAAATTGAATTCGCTCGCCGGTTTTTTCCTTCTCGTAGTTTTTTTGTATTTCATCGAGCACGTAATTTACCTGCTCGGGGTGTTTCGCGCGATGCATGTGCCGGAACGATCTTTGGTCGAAGGCGACCCATCGTCGTTACCGCTATGCACGGTGCTGGTGTGCGCTCGGGATGAGGAACGAAATATCGAGCAATGTTTGAAGTCGCTCGATGCGCTGAATTATCCGAAGGATCGGCTGGAAGTGCTGATCGTCGATGATAAATCTACGGATCGAACGCCGGAAATTTTGGAAGCATGGAAAGCGCGAATGCCGAATCTTAAAGTTCTCCGAACGGGCGAAGAAGTGGCGAACTTGAAAGGTAAAGTCAATGCGCTTACGCAAGGGATGGATGCGGCGACGGGGGAATTCGTGATGATAACGGACGCGGATTCGCATGTGCATCCGAATTGGGTGCGGGAATATCTGAAATACTATTCGGACGATACCGGCATGGTTGCGAGCATCACGCTGCTCGACCAGAAGTATTTTTTGGATGGGGTACAATCGATCGATTGGTCGTTCCTGCTTGGCATGGCTGCGGCAAGCGCGAATATGAATATCCCGCTCTCGGTCATTGGGAACAATATCTCGCTGCGGCGCGCGGCGTATGAGGATGTCGGCGGGTATCGCAATATCCCGTTCAGCGTGACGGAAGATTACGCGCTGTTTCAAGCGATCTGGAATAAGAAAAAGAGTGATGGTTCACCGAAGTGGAAAGTACGGTTCCCGCTGCATCGCGATCTTACCGTGATGAGCGAGCCGTGCCCGGATTTCCGCGCATGGTGGCGGCAAAAGCATCGGTGGGTGAAAGGCGGGGAAGGTTTGAAATTTGTCGGATATGTTATTTTTATTGTTGGACTGCTTGCGCAGCTTGCAATGGTAACGGCGTTCTTTATTCTTCCATTTGCAACAGCGCTTGCGGTGATCGGGATAAAATGGGCTGCGGATCTGTTGGTAATCGTTCCGGTGCTTGCGCGGACCGGGAAGTTTTCGCTGCTGAAATATTTTCCGGTGTATGAAATTTATCTTGCGCTCTTCGTTTTTTCGATGCCCATTATGATCGCGCAAAAAAATGTGAAATGGAAGGGCAGGGTATATAAGCATTGAAATGGCTGCTTGCAATCATATTCCTTTCATTAACTTTTTCGATCTGCCGTGCTCAAGATGACTCGGCTACGCATGTGGATTATATTTTTCCACCGCCCTACGATAAACACGATTGGGTGCAAGACCCCGCGCTGTTTTTGGAACCAAATAATTTTGCAATCGAAAAAGAAATGCTCGATCCATCTCTGTGGCTAAAACTTGGATATGGGCGGGATATTTTTGAAGTAGGCCGGGTCGGGATCGGTTTGGAAGCTATTGTCTGGAGCCGGCTCGAAACGCTTTCGGAGTTCAGGTTCCCGGTTCAGACCGCAGACTATTTTTTCGGAGCATTCGCGGATTGGCACGATGCGAATGCTACGTGGCGATTCCGAGTAAGCCATATTTCTTCCCATCTTGTCGATGGCACCGATAGCATTACCGGAGGATCGAGCAGCAAATACAGCCGGGAATTTGTTGAGATCATGCGAGAAGTTCCATTGCGCGATATGTTCGGCGATGGAATATCATGGACGATCGGCATTCGGGGATATTTTCATCAGGTGACAAAGATCGAACCGTGGGTCGCGTTCCCAGCTAGCTTCACTTGGCGATTTGCGGATTTCGCTGGCTTTTTTAGCAGAGGTTCGTATAGGCCAATAGGCAAATCTTATCCCGTCTCTTTGTTCGTTACGAGCGGAGATGGGCCGGTGTGGCCTTCTATCGCTGGTGGGCTACGTGCCGAGCGAATGGTCTCCGATTTTGGCGTTATGGGTTTACAACTCGAATATTATTATGGTGCATCCTGGGCCGGCACCGATGCGGGAGCGAAAGTGAGCCAATTAAAATTACAATTAGATGTCCGAGATTTCTGATACAATAGCAGGTAACGATTCCCACCCCTCCTCAAGAATTGGGCAGGGGCTACTTGACCGCTTGCTTGGCAAGCAGCGGCTGTGGCTGCATATCCTGCTGTTTCTGGTAACCTATCTCACGACGACGCTTGCCGGTGAAGCCTGGCGGGGCGTAGCCGATCCCGGCGATCTTGCGAATCTTCATTTAGGGTTTGAATATGCCACGCTCGTCATGTTTTTTCTGACGGCGCATGAATTCGGGCATTTCATTGCAGCGAGAATTCACAAAGTCGATGCAACACTGCCGTTTTACATCCCATTTCCGGGCGCGCAATATGGTTCCATCAGTTTCGGAACGATGGGGGCCGTCATTCGGACGCGCTCACGGGTGCCATCGAATAAAGTGATGTTCGATATAGGCGTGGCTGGACCTATTGCCGGATTTATTGCATGTATCATCATCTTAGCAATCGGTTTTGCTACGCTTCCGGGTATCGAATATCTTCAGCAGATTCATCCCGGATTTCCGAACGTAGGAATGCAGCCCGGATCAATGGAACTATCGTTTGGCAACACACTTTTTTTCACTGGAATGCAAAAGTTGTTCGCAAATCCACATGGGTTTATGCCGCCGATGTCGGAAGTGTATCACTATCCGATGCTCTGCGCCGGATGGTTCGGAACGTTTGTGACGGCGCTGAATTTACTTCCCATCGGCCAACTCGACGGCGGACATTTAACCTACACATTGCTTGGGCGTTCAATACATAAACGCTTGGGACAATTTACAGCGCTGGTTCTTTTCACCATTTCGATCCCGGCTGTGCTGGTGCAATATCTCGACAATACCCCGTCCTGGCTGCATGCAATGGCAATTCCCGGCGGCGAAACGTGGCTTCTATGGGCGCTCATCACCACGTTCGTGATTCGTTTTCGTCACCCACCGTGCGAAGATGAAAGTCCACTCGACATGCGCCGAAAAATTATCGGTTATATTACGATCGTGATTTTTATTTTGTGTTTCACACCTTCGCCTCTTGTTATTCAATAAATGAAACGCCGAATACCGAGTGTGTTGCTTGCGGCAGCATGTGTGCTGCCATTTATACTTCTGGGCTTGGGCGAAATCCAGCCGTGGGATGAATCGCTGTATGTGATTCGCGCGCAGGCGTGTTTGAAATTTGGGGCATGGCTCGATCAAACAAAATATGCGGTTGGTCATTTGTATTCTGCAACACATCCTCCGTTTGGTGTGTGGCTCATTGCGATTTCTAAATATCTTTTCGGGAACTCAACATCCGCTATTCGGTTCCCAATAGCGCTTGCGGCATCTGCTTCTATTTTCCTTCTCTGGCTCATCGTCCGTAAGTTTGCATCGAAGGAAGCCGCGCTCATCGCGGCAATCTCTCTTTCGACGGCGGATCTTTTTCTGGGACTAAGCCATCGAGCGCAGATGGAATGCTTGATTTTATTTTTCAGCCTCGCCGCAATTTATCTTTTGATACTATCGATTGAGCGAGAGGATTGGATGTTTGCTATATTGAGTGGAATATTGCTTGGCTTCGGACTTCTTACCAAATTTGCAGAAGCGTTTTTTATAGTTCCATTTATACTACTGCTGCCGTGGGTGTTTGGCAAGCCGCGTACATTATCGTATGTGTCCGTTACTATTGCCGTTGCTCTTGTCATGATAACTCCTTGGTTCGTGATGATGACCTCGCTTCATCCGGGTTATTGGAACCATGTTTTTAGCTCGCTGAGTACGTTGCGCGAAGGGAACTATGCGCCCTCGTCGCTGGCATGGTGGTATTATTTAAATCGATTGATAATCGGTTTGCCGCTGATCGTGGTTGCGCTCTGTGGTCGGGGCGGGAACCGATTATTTCTGGCATCGCTGGTGTGGCTTGTAACGCTTCTGATCGTGCTTCAACTCGTCGGTACGCGAATGCCGCATTTTGCTTTTCTGATGCTTGCACCGGCTGCATTATTGATGGGGTCATCGTGGGATAGGTTATGTGAGATGGCTTCTAAAAAACGCGCAATGATTTTCGCGATCCTGCTTCTTGCGGTGGGATGGTCGGCAAGTGAGCAAGTAAGATTGCTACTGACAGGCAGGTTCCCATCGCGTGACTTTATTATTGAACCGGCTGGTGTTGCAGCGTTTGGAATTATTATTATGCTAGGCATTGCAGCGATGAGATTTACCAAGACGAAGGCAAAAGCAGAGGTTGGTTTTTCGGCACTGTTGCTTGCAATAGCGTTCACACACATCTTTTCTGCTAATGAGAACATATATCAAAATGGTGCCGAGCAGGTGGCAGCTATTGCTGAAAATCTTCCCACACGATCACGTATCGTCCTCATCCATGAGGATTTTCCGAACGAGCAATATGCACCGCAGCTTGCGTACTACACGAATGGGTGGACGCTGGGATGGATTCCCGGAAAAATTTCCCAAACGATAACCTGGGATAGCGCGGCAACAAACAGCTACATTCCAGATGCTTCGAAAGAAGTCGCGATCATTATGCGCTTTGAAGATCGGTTCTACCACCGGCCTACGCGCGAAACAGCGCTATGGGATTCTCTTGCTCGCAAACTCAGATCGAGCTTTGCTCATGAGCAAGCTTATCGGTCGTATGTTCTCTATTATTGAGCAGTTATCGCACGAAATTTACTTCTGCGAGCAGGTCTTCGAGTGCGTGGAATACATCGTCCAACGGAATTCCATCTGCCATTTTGCCATCAGGCGCGAAGAGGACGCGGGAACTGGATTTATACGGCAGAAATTCGTTCGGCTCTAAATATAAGCCTACCACCGGGACGTCTTGTGACGTTGCGAAATGGATAACGGATGTATCGGGACTTACCACAACAACCGCGCGGCGGACGGCAACTGCAAGATGAAGAATGGAAGGAGTTTCAAGATAAGAGATTCCCTTTTCTGTCGATCGAAGAAGGTTCCGAATGTGTTCTGCGCGCGTCGGCGCGCTCGAAAGGAATACATGTCGCTTAGGATATGCAGATACGACACGCCGCGCAAGCGCGATGGAATGTTCCACTCCCCATTCCTTATACAACTGTGAAGCATCGGTATTGATAATGAGATAATCCGATTTTCCGGATTCGCGCAGAGTCCGATCGAGTTCCTCGTTGAACCCTTTCGAGATCTCTGGGAATTTCGGGAGCGATGGACTCTCTTTTTCAATATCGATCGGAAGATCGATCGCATTTTTCAGTGCCACCAAATTTTGCTGAACCATCGGCGTAGGAATCGGCGGGCGATCTCCGACCAGCGAATAGATTTGTAGATATTTTTCTTTCTTGTCGCGAACGATCGTTACGCTGATCCCATGAGGTGCAGCTATCTTTGCGTAGATAGCAGCGCGTGTTTTGTCGTGGAAATAAAGATTGAGCACGACATCCCATTTTGTTTTTCTCGCGCGAAATAGCTCCCGAAGCAATTGAAAAGATGGCACCTTTGAAAAGATAAAGACCTCGTCAATATCGGGATCGTTATCGAGCAAGGCACGGTTCCGCGCGCTGCCCGCAACGCCAATATGGATGTGCGGAGCGAGCCGCTTCATTGCACGCCAAAGCGGGGTCGTTAATACCGCATCACCTAAGGCGTCATAGCGCAGAATAAGAATGCTGGAAACAGAAGACAGTGGTAAGGGAGTGTTTTTACGCTTAGGGTGAAGTAAAAACCCAAGTGTGCCGGAAAGCAGGAATTTAATTCTTCGTTCGATGCGTCGAATAAACGTTCGAGATCGGGAATCGAAACGCGAGAGCGATCGTCGCCGGTGGCGCGCTTCGGTGAGGGGATTGAGGATGGGCATAGGTTGGCTGGGAATGGGGTTTAATGATAACGAATCTGCCGACCCATTTGTTTTTTGGCATATTTTCTTTGTTCCAGAACCATGCCCTCCTCGAATAATTCCACCGAGCGATACACCAGTAAGACGCGCAAGTCCGGGCGCATGGACGTCATCAACGATAGCGCATTATCCCGAGCGCGTAAGTCGTTGGAGGGAATAATTCGTTCGGCGTCATACGGATTACTGAAAGCGTTTTTCCATAACCATCCATTCACGGGCAAGATAGATTGTAGCTCTCTTCGAAGCCTGCTTGTGATACCTTATGGCGATGCCATTGGCGATCTTATCGCAGCAACTCCAATATGGAGAGCTGTAAAGCAACGGAATCCCGAGTGCCGCATCGGCGTAATTACTTCCGAGCGAAATGAATCTCTGCTTCGAGCAGATCGGGATGTGAATGCTCACTACCGTTTTGCCCACCGGCGTGATTTGGGCAATCGATCAGAGTTGAAAAGAGCGCGACGGGACAAGTATGAGGTTATTCTCAATCTTCATTTCACAAATCTGACAGATTACGGATTGGTATCTAATTACGTTGGGCCACGCGCCATTAAAGTTACCGCCGATCATCATCGAAGGGAAATGTATCGGCTTTTCTTCAATCATATTGGCGTGCGGCAAAGACATTCGACGCATCTTTCCATCCACAGTCTCGAATTGCTCGCCGAGATCGTTGATTTTGTTCCGCCTCTGACTCTTTCCGAAACGTGGCCAAGTATTATCATTCCCAATGAGACAGAGACCCAAGTGCAGGAGCAGATCAAAGCGCGCTTGCCGGATGGGTGTAGTAACTATATCATCATTCATTTACAAGCTGGCACAGCATTTCGAGAGTGGGGTGCTCAGAATGCTCTCTTGCTTGCTCAACTTCTAATAGATCGCTATTCAAATCATGCTGTTTTTCTCACGGCGGCACCGAAAACACTTTCTGTTGCAATTCAAGAGTTGCCGCAGAATGCATCGGAGAACATTCAGTTTTTCAAAACATCCGACGATCTTTTGGAACTTGCTGCGCTTATTAAGCACGCTTCCTTAGTTATTACGCCGGAGACTTCGATCACACATTTTGCATCGGCGATGAATACACCGACGGTAGTTTTGATGTCGAATCGTGAACGAATTCCGGCGGAATGGCTCCCACTTGCCAATCCGGCATGGATTCTCGCGCCCGCCATCGGTGGGGAACCGGTTGCGACCATTCCCGTTCAAAACGTGTTTGAAGCGGCCTGCTCATTGTTGGATGGTGCATGGAAATCAACACAAAACTCTATCGACAACATCCATTCACAGCATCGAATGTTTCAACGCATGAATGGAACTATGCTTTTATCGGAATTCGCTTCAGATAGTATCCATCCATCCCGCACTTAAGATCACATGAACATTGCATTCGATGCTACGCATCATTTCGGCTTCAGCGGGATCAATGTGTATATGCGGAATTTGGTCGGAAGCCTCGCGCGGTTTTTTCCGGATGACTGCTATACGATGCTCACTACCTATAATAAGATCGAGCGATTGCGATCGGAATTTCCTGAGGCAGACAGGGTGCTTCTGAATGCGGACAATCCGTTTCCCAATTCGCTCGCGCTCGGTTCACTCGGGCGTCCGATCATGGATCGCTTTTATGGAAGGATCTATGAAAAGCAATCGCACAAGTACGATATTATTCACTTTACTAATCCTTATCATTTCGAGTCGATTCGGAATGCCGTTGTGACATTACATGACATGATGCCGTACTATCCGGGGATGGGATTCAACAGAAGTCAACGCCGGAACTTTCGCAAAAAGATCAGAGCGATCGAGCGGTCGAACGCCTATATTTTTGTTCCATCCGAATATGTGCGTACCGAATTACTTTCTCATTACGATTTCACGCCGGAACGAATGTGCGTGACGCACGAAGCGGCTGGCTCTGACTTTGTTCCCATTCCATCGGGATCGAACGATCTCAGCGCGTTCGGATTAAAGGCTGAAGATGAATTTTTTCTATATGTTGGTAGGATCGATGCGAGAAAGAACATCGAACGGCTCGTGCAGGCCTATCTGGATCTCGATAGCGATATAACAGAACGGATAAAGTTGGTTTTGATCGCGAAACGGCCCCGATCTGCACCGGGAGCGATTTCGGGAACAATATCTACGCCACAAGAATATCATTCATCTTTCCTCTGTTCCGAATTACGATCTTGCCCGATTGCTCAGTCGCGCTCTGGCGCTGGCGTTCGTCTCATTGAGCGAAGGCTTCGGTATACCCATCTTGGAAGCGATGCAATGCGGATGCCCGGTGCTTACGTCGAATGTTAGTTCCATGCCGGAGGTCGCCGGGGATGCCGCAGTGTATGTGGATCCGTATGATGTCACAACAATTCGTGAAGGACTTCGCAAACTTGCCGAAGAGGATGCACTTCGTGAAACGCTACGAGCAGCAGGGTTTCGCCGAGCTGCTGATTTTTCGTGGTATGAATGCGCACAAAAAACACATGCCGGGTATGAAGCGGCGTATGGACGTTTATGATGTCACAAAGAAGGATACTATGAAGACGTTATTATTGGGAGGTAACCCCGGATTTTGGCGCGCTTCGGAACGCGCCAATGACAGGCATGTGATGTCGGGGATCGAGGCATGGGTCTTTGCGATGGATGGCGACCATTGCAATACGCTCGAAGCGACGCCGGAACTTATCGATCGATACGATCTCATCATCGGCAACACAAATTTCGGTGCGTACCGTCCGAAACTGCTTGCTTTGCAGAGCGGCCGAAAAAGTAGCGTACGATGGGTCACACTCATTGAAGGATGTGCTACCGATTATTTGGCGCCAAATTCGATACTAAAACAAATTCTCGATGGCTCTGATCTTATTAACGTCATCAATCGTCATACGCTGGAATTTTTTCGGTTATGCACAAGTGCTCGGTGTGAGTACGTCGGGATCCCTTATCCCGCTGCAAACATCCGCAAACAATTTTCGCCGGGCGATCGGCGCGATGTGTGGACTCCCTCGAACCTTTACAATGCAAGAGCATCGTGCGCCTCCGTATTAGCGGCACTGCCGGTGACAGACAGATTTGGGCGACGCTGCCATGGATTTATGCGCAAGCAAACCACCCAAAAGCGAAGATTGCCCTTCCTGCCTACAATGGGAATTAATCCGAAGAAAGAAGAGCAGCCATGTGCCGGACTTATAAATTCCGTTCTGTTCCATAAGGAGATGAATATGGCCGAATACTTTCAAACACTTTCGAATTCGGCCTATGCCTTTCTGAATCTCGACCATCGCTATACTTGGGCGCGGGATGTTATAGACTGCGCGGCGCTCCAAATACCTTGTATTGCAACACGCTCGACCGGGCATGTTGAAGATTATTTCCCAGAGCTAATGCTAAGGAACGAATTTGAAGTGCGCGAAGCAGCCGAATTACTGGAGCGCCTCTATACCGATAATGCATTCTACGAACGGTGTGCGAAAGTGCCGATCGAACTGCTTGAACCGCTTTCGCACGCGAGCATGAAGCAGAAGTTACTCGCGGCACTTAATGCGTAATGTGGCAGACTTCCCAAGAGATGGAACTGTTCAGTCAAGAATGACGGCTTCCGTTCCCGCGCGCGATTGGATCGTATAAAGCCGATGATACAGCCCATCCTTCAGCGATAATAATTCCTCGTGACTGCCGGTTTCGACGATGCGGCCTTTATCCATGACGACAATCCGGTCAGCTTGCTGAATAGTAGAAAGACGGTGCGCTATAACTACTGCTGTTCGATGATGCAATAAATTTTGGATCGCTTCCTGCACAAGCATTTCGCTTTCGGTATCGAGCGCGCTGGTGGCTTCATCGAAAATTAGGATGGGCGGGTCTTTCAGCAGCGCGCGCGCGATTGCAATGCGCTGACGCTGACCGCCGGAGAGGCGCACGCCGCGGTCACCAGCGATGGTCTCGTAACCATCGGGCATTTGCAGGATGAAGTCATGCGCATTAGCGGCTTTAGCTGCGTTGTAGATCATCTCAGTTGACGCATCGCGGTTCCCGTATGCGATATTGTTCAAGATCGTATCGTGGAAGAGCAGCGTGTCCTGCGTTACAATACCAAAGAGGGAACGCAAACTATCGAAATCGTAATCGCGAATGTCGCGTCCGTTAAGATTGATTTTGCCGGACGTGGGATCGTAAAAACGGACGAGCAGATCGACGAACGTAGTCTTTCCCGCTCCGCTTGGCCCAACGAGCGCGAGCACTTCATTCGGATAAATTTCTAAGTTGATGTGATCGATAGCATTTTCCGTCACGGAACTGTAATGAAACGCAACGTCATCGAAAACAATAGGCTGGCTAATAATTTTCGATGCTTTTATTACACCCGGTTTGACGGTCGGCTCGGCGTCTAAAATTGCAAATAAGTTCTCGGCAGCGGCGGAGCCTTCGTAGAGCCGACCGTTCAGTTCGCTGAGTGTTTTCACCGGCTGCATGAGCTGAATCAGCACGGCAAGGAAATAAAACAGTTCATTGCCCTGCATCTGGTGCGCGAAAATTTCGCTCGCGCCGAACCACAAAATGCCAATAAATCCCAGCGCGGCAAGCATTTCGTTGATCGGGCTGGTGATGAGCCGAATCCGTGAAAGCCTACGGTTCCCATGATAATGTTTTTCCGTCTCCGCTTTAAAACGGCGGACTTCATAGTTCTCCATGCCAAACGATTTCACGACTTTAATTCCGGAGATCATCTCCTGCGCCACGCTCAAAATATCGCCTTGCAAACTCTGAAGCCGATGCGCCATTCGTTTAATGGTTGTGCGAAACAGGCGAACCATATAGATAGAAAGCGCAGCAATGAGAACCGAGATAACCGTCATTTTTGCATTGATGATTATCATTGTCACAATAAAGATCACAATTTGCACAGGCTGCCCGACAAGCGTCATGATGCTGCTGGCAAGTGTGCTGTTGACGGCGCTCACATCATTCGTTAAGCGGCTGAGAAGATGTCCAGATTTTCTATCGTAGTAATAATCGAGTGAAAGTTTCGAGAGTTTTTCGAATACCGTATCGCGCAAGCTGCGAGCCATTCCACTTTCGACGAGCGCCATTAAATATCCGCTCGCATATTGGAAGATATTCTTTAGCGCATAAGTAATAAAAATAAATGCACAAATTCGTTCCAGCGATCCGATCTGATCCAGCGCGCCCTGTGCATTTCGTACAAGAAAAAGATCGCTGAAGCGCTGGAGGATCGATTGAGCCGAGGGATCGCCCGTCATCGTATTCTTTTCTCCTAAAACAATACTAACGATTGGGAGCAACGCAAGCAAATTCACACTGCCTATCGCATTGCTGAGGATATTCATTATCGAGGACAAGATCATCTTGCCGCGATACGGTTTTGCGAAAGGAAGGAGCTTTTTGTATAGACGAATGAGCATTGGGGTGGTCGTGAGACAGGCTTTAGCGTGTCAACGGGCGATAAGTTTCTTGAACAGGTCGAGGACTGGCTGTGGTTCGAGCGCCGCGAGCGATGGATATTGCGTATAGAATTCATAAGGCACACCGATGGGCGTCCACGGGTGCTCGTCAGACATTGGCTTAAACATTAGCACCATCGGAATTCCCGCCGCGGCGGCAATTTGAATAACGGAGGTATCCACAGTGATGAGATATTCGCAGGTCGCAATTTGCTCTGCAAATTCTGCAAACGTTGGCTTGCTTTCCGCAAGATGTACGCGTGGGTCATTTGCAAGTTGCACTGTTTCTTCGCCGCGTAAGCGGTCATGCGGCGCAGCAAAGACGATCACTTCGGAAAAACCGAGTTCCAGAACTCTACCCGCTATTTTTGCACTGGCAGATGCGGGTGCAGAACGATCCGGCGTTCTCGACGACACATTTAGCCCTATGCGTCCTTTCTGTCGTTTAGCCGATAGGTTTAATTGTGGCCGACGATCAACAGCTACCGGATCAATTCCAAAAGGCCGAAGCAATCCCGCTACGCGCTGTGTGATGTGAACTTCCGTCTGACTTGGTCTGGGAACGGTAATATCATAGACAACACTGTTCTCTTTTTCAATTCCGACGCGGAGTTTTGCTCCGATCCGGCTGAGTAAAATAGAGGACGTTACGCTTGCTTTATCTGTCAGATCAATGACCACATCAAAATGTTCACGCCGGATTTCGCGGAGCATCTTAACATCTTCTAAAAGATTTTTAGAATAAAGGTAGGTCTCGATAGGAAATGGAAGTAATGGTATAACTTCTCTATTATTTTTGCCAAGTAAAATAGCAATGCGGGATTTTGGATAGCGTTCCCGAAGCGCGGCAAGAAAGAACGTGCTCATCAAAACATCTCCCAATCGATCCTGTCTTAAAATTAAGATAGAAGGGGATTCGGGAATTATAAATTCGGAACCAAGATCCTTTGGCCGTTTTCGTCCTAAACCCCATAGGAAGACCCGGCGAAAAAAAAGCTCGACGGGTTTCAGCGATCGAATAGCCATAAACAATAATGGCGCGGCGTCCGATACACCGCGCCAGTTCCCGAACGAAAAACGGGTTAGATTCCCTGGCGCATGGCACGCAGACCCTTTTTATCGAGCGTTCTGAGCGCGCGCGCAGTTGCGCGGATCGTGATGAACTTTCCTTCGCTATCGTCCCAAACGCGCTTCGTTTGAAGGTTCGGAATAATACGCTTTTTGCTTCGATTGACCGCGTGCGATACGTGGTTACCGGCATGGGTTCTTGCACCCGTTAATTCGCAGACTCGTGACATGATATTTTTTTTCTAAATAAAATTATTTCATTCCTTCCGCAACGAACGGAAGTAACGCCAAATGACGCGCGTGCTTTACTGCGGTTTCAAGGGTACGCTGACCTTTGGCACTCACGGCGGTAATGCGATTCGGCAGCAATTTACCGCGATCGTTCAGAAAACGCTCGAGGATACGAATATCCCGATAATCGAGATAGGTAATATCGCGCAGTTTGAGTGGATCGGGCTTATCCCTTACCGGCTCACGCTGGTTTTGGTTGCGTCCATATCCATTCGGGTTGTTATTATTTCCTTGACGTGAATCGCGGCTGCCCGGGCGCGATGATTGCCCGTTGCGGCTACCCGTCATTGTTGTCGATCGTTGTTGTGCCATAATCTAAATTCGTTCGAAATCCACTCCTGCGCGAAATTTTGAGCCAAATTCGCTCTTAAGTTCAGGATGCAGAATGGTTGCGAGTAATTCGGTTGTTTCTACTAAGCGCGGTCCCGGCCTCGAAAAATACTGCGATCCGTCGCAGATCCATAAGCTCGGAGCGCCTAAGCTTTCACGCGCGAGGCCGTCTAACCGAAGTTTGCCCAATATAATTTCGATTTCTTTTTTTTGCCATCCTACCCCCATGCCACACGCCGCAAAAATGAGGAAATCCACGCGGGATTCTATCACTTTCTGCCAGCTAACTTCACGGGATGGCCGTTTTTCGAAAGAAATACTATTCTCACCACCAGCCTTCGTTACAATTTCCGGAATCCAATGCCCGCTTGCAAAGGGAGGGTCGATCCATTCTAACACCATTACTTTTGGGGTCGGGAGCTTCATTCCGCGCATGAGATGCTTCACATTTCGGTAACGGGCTTCAAGCGCGGAAATAATGGGTGCAGATTCGACCATCCTATCACAAATTTGTGCTACTTTTCTAAAGCTCAGGAAAACCTCGTTCATGCTTCGAGGTTCAAGGTTTACGACCTGCGGCTTTGAGCTAAGATTTGCCGCAACTTCCTGCACTTGCTCAATAGAAACCGCGCAAACAGTGCATAAACGCTGCGTCAGGATAATATCGGGTTTCAGCTCCTCTAATTTTTCAATATCAAGCCCATAGATCGAACCGGAGCTATCGAGTTGTGACCGAACCAGCGTGTCTATCTCGCGGCTTGAAAGTCCTTCGTGGGTTGGAGATGACGTTACTTTCGGTTTGCTGAGAGCTTCGGGAGGGTAGTCGCATTCATGCGTGACACCAACGACCATATCGCCCAGCCCAAGCGCAAAGCATATTTCCGTAGCGCTCGGAAGAAGAGAAACGATCCTCATAGGCCAGAACCACGATTTTCGAGATTTAACGGATTAGCAGGATTAGAAAATGGGTAGCACTATCCTGATAATCTGCAAAATCCTGCGAATCGTGGTTTAATTCTTAGTCAAATGATGATCGCTTCTCCGCCGCCTTCGGGTTCGGCGATACGCGCGATGCGATCTTCGAATTTATAGCCGGTTGCGCTTTTCGATACGCCAATAAGCCGAACGGGGCTTAATTTCGCCTTTTTGCCAAGCTGCGGCACGAATTCGATGCGCTCCGTCGATTGCTTCTTTAATTTATCTCCAAATGTTTGCTGTTTTGCCATATTTTACTTGAAATTTTATGATTCTCCTGCCCTTTTAGTTGGCGGAGCGCATCAAACGCCATTTTCCATGATAGGGTTCGATTTATCCGCGAAGAAGATATTCAAATTTATGATTCCAAACATGCTCGCTAAAAGAGCTTTCGATTCGTTCACACGCCGCTGTTCCCATCGCAAGTCGCATGGATTCATTCGAAGCTATTTCAAACATACGTTCCGCGATGGCTTTCGAACTATCTTCTACAAAAAAACCGCTTATTCCATCTTCGATAAACGTCTCCGGTCCACCACATCGCGTGGAAATGACTGGCAAACCGCAAGCCATCGCTTCCATCGCAGCAATGCCGAGCCCCTCCTGCTCGCTCGTCAGCACAAAAGCTGTAGAATTCCGGTAAAGCCCGATCAATTCTTCTTCCGATATTCCCGATACCCATTCGATCCGGAACGGTAATTCGGGAATGTTTAGTGAAACGGAAGATACGATCGTTACGGAAAAATCAAGCTCTGGATGAGTCTGCTTTAACGCCGAGCAAGACGCAAGAAATAATTCAATTCGCTTGCGTGGATCGTTTGTCCGACCAACGAATAAGAAGTGGGGGATTGCCTCATGATTCGTTTTAGCCGGACTAAATTTTTCCGTATCGATCGGAAACGGCCAGACTTCCGAAGGATGATCCGTAATTCTTGCAATATGTGCTTCCGTATCGTTGCTAACAACGAGCAATTGAGAAGCAGATGTCAGCACTTGCGATTCGGCACGAAGAATTCGCTGCAGTCCCATTCGTTCGAACAGTGCAGCAAGCCCGTGGCTCTGTGCAAGGCGTTCCCGCCGATCATCATCTACCGTCGATGAAATCCACGCTGAAAATTTCTTCCCATTCTGTGCAAGCGGAAGTCCCGTCTGCGCCGAACCGGTAACTAAAATAAAAGAATCGAATTCCGAAAGCGCTCGCCGCCATAGTGCATTGGAGCGCAGCCGTTGCGGTTCCCATTCCGGAAATCGAGTGCCGATGGCCCGTGCGTTCATTCCCCGAAATTGATATACATTTTCTTTCGGCACAAAATTTATTTCACCTCGAAAAAGATTCGATAGCGAGGAATGAAGTTCCGGATGCTCCGCATATTTTCCATAATGCAGAATAACGGGTTCCATTCCAGCTGCTTCCGCTCGCCGAT
Source organism: Ignavibacteriota bacterium (assembly GCA_963794025.1). Classification (GTDB taxonomy): domain Bacteria; phylum Bacteroidota; class Ignavibacteria; order Palsa-1295; family Palsa-1295; genus PALSA-1295. Next base: position 15,287 of record CAWCCK010000031.1, on the reverse strand, counting down.
ACATATATTCCACTAATCGAAGAACTCCGCCGTAATTAGCGGGATCCTGAGTAACAATTGCAAGCCGTTTCTTCGTATTCAAGCTGCCAACTGTTTTGAAAAACGCCTTTTGATCCTTGCCGTTATCGCAAAGATCAGAACCACGATGGAATAGATCATCGCCGGAATTGCAATGTAATCCCCCCATCGCACATAGAGCGTCTTGCGCTCGATGAGCGGAACCCGCTGCGTGATGGAACCCGATATAAAAAGCGGGAGCGATTGTACGAATCTTCCTCGGTCGTCGATAAACGTCGAGATGCCCGTATTCGCACAGCGAACCACCCACCGCCGGTTCTCGATAGCGCGAAGCACTGCGAATTGCTCATGCTGATACGGCCCGGAGCTGGTGCCATACCAGCCATCGTTCGTAATGACCGATAGCATGTTCGCCCCGTTATCTACAAAATGCCGCACGAAACTCGGATACACCGATTCATAACAGATCATCGGTGTAATGCGCAGCGTATCGACCACCCCCCGCATCGTCGGCGATGCTTCCCCTCCTTGAAAAGGAGGGGGAGTTTGAAGCGGAAGTTTTAGCGGTTCGTAACCTTCCCCATAGTTCCAGCTTCCGATGCCCACGCCCCACTGAAACCATTTTCCCAAAAACGGAAAAAGCTGAATAAATGGAATGTGTTCTCCAAGCGGAACTAACTTCTGCTTGTGATACGCCGCGCGGTGCATTCTGCCGCTTGTATCTTCATACACCATCATGGCCGCATTCCAGCTTCGATAATACACGCCGCTTACGCCCGTAGGCACCGCGTCCGGGGGGATCGAATCTTGCCCTTCGATGTACGTGGCCCGATCTGGGAACCCCGTCAGCAGCGCATGGTGCGACGTTGCAATAAATTTGTACAGTTCCCCAAGCTCATACGATTTCCCCGGCGACGTAATGTAAAACGTGATCGCCGTTTCCGGCCATACCATAAGATCGGTCGAATCATGATCGGCGCGAAGCGCCGTCATCGTTGCATCGAAATTCGTATCTAAAGTTCGCTGCTCGTCGGTGTACCATTTCGCCCAGGGATCGATATTCGGCTGCACGATCGTCACCCGAAGCGAGGCATGGGAATCTTCTCGTTGGTTGATTGCATAAGCCCCATAAAGATAGGGTAAAAGGACTAAAAGGATTAAAGCGCCCCAATGCCACTTGCGTCCATTGTGTCCCTTTTGTCGTTTTAGAAAAAACAACTGAAAAACTTCCACATTCACCAGCACAATAAAAATGCTCAGCAAATACGGCCCGCTAATTTCAATGAACTGAACATACGCTAAATTATACGTTTGCGTATTGTACAAATTCAGCCACGGATACGCCAGATCCCCGAACGAATGCGCGTATTCGAATCCCGCCTGAAAAACCGGCAGCGAATACAGCGCAGCCACGCGCCCAAACCTGCGGCGAACCGAATCGTACAGCAGCCAGGGAACGATAAGAAAGAACGGATGCACGATCGCCAGCAGCACCCCGCCCATCATCAGGAACGGATCGACCTCGCCCAGCGACTTCCATCCGCCGACCCAATAATTCGAGACCAACCCCAGCACGAACATCGCTACCCAGCCGATTTTGAATGCCTCGCGTAACCGCGCGCCGCTCTCCAGCGCAACCAGAAGTGGCACGAGCGCAACAAACGCCAGCAATCCTCCCGCGAGTCCCGTGGGCGGAAACGCAAGCCCGAGCAAAACCCCGGAAAGTACGGCCAGCAGATATTTATTTCGTCTCGATAGCATTCAAATTATCAACCTCTTTCTATAAGCAATTGGTGCCTTTTGCAAAAAACGTCCGCCGCGGCGGATGCTTCATGAACGGTGCCGTTTCCGAGTCAATTTCATGCTTGTCCTAATGAAATAGGTGCCAATTTGGCGCAAACGCATTTGTTTTTCATGAACGTATGCAGTATTCCATCAGCGTTTCATTAATTTCATAAAGAAATCATCGCCCCAATTTTCAATGAACTATTGCAGCCCCCATTCTTAATTCTCCATTCTTAATTGAAAATTGATACAGGTGCCCATCATAGCATCTGCTAATATACGCAATCCAAATGGCAAAGTCAAGCGAAAGTGAAATTTATTTTTTTGAGGGCGATGTGAAATATTCAACCAATTGGTTGAATCCCATGCGAAGTTAGTCCGGGTTCACGAGCGAGTAGCTGCCTTAAAAAATCCAGATCAGGAAGACCAAGGGCTTTACTTAAAGCCTCGTCAATTCGAATTCGTATCTTATCAACATTGAGATGAGAAAGAGGTAGAAGTTCTTTAGAAGATAAAGAATCGTATTGTTTTTCAAGGGCGTTAAGCTGGCTCTTGGAAAGAGAACGCACATCGAGTACTGGCATTGATTCCCATGCAGGCTGTTTCATTTGTGTCCAGGCTCCTCTAGTAACAACTCTCCTACCAAAAACCGAAACTAACGCTAACGAACTATTCAGCCAAAGCAAAAGAGCTTTCTGTTGTTGTTGATTGATTTTCTCGGTTTTCAATGCCCACCAGGTATTGCCAAGAATATTATTTTCGAAACGTATTGCAAGGACTCGATTTGTGACAGCCCATAATCGTTCTACGAGAAGTATGTTGCCAGAACGTTCCCACAAATGAGGGCCATAATCAGGCCCTCTCGGTGAATCAAGCCACACTGAAAGTTTTGCATTCTCCTTTTGAGCGATTGTCTGTACTTCGCTTGAGTTGTGACCCCAAAATCCAGGATAAGGAGTCCAATCGTCTTTTGTTGGCACAAATCCTTCCGAAATTCTTTTACGATCCGGGCCGAGAGAACCGATAGAGTCAAGTCTGGCAACCGGGATGAGAAGAACATCTTTGCTTCCCGGGTTTCGAAGTTTGCCCATTTCGAGAAAGGTATAAATTCGAAGCAGTTCTACTTGAGCAAATAGTGTACCCGTCCAATTCGATGATCTTAGAGGTGGCAGCGTGGTAACGATCTCACCGATTTTTCCTTTCATGCCGATTATAGAAGTTACCCCTTCTCCCTCAATGTGCTTAACATCGGTTACATGAATAATGCGATTCGCAATATCTAATGCTTCCGGAATCGATCTCGGATTACGCCACAAATTAATATACTTGGTTCGTCCGGGTTTTTCCTTCGGTTCAAGTTTACGGGCAATAAATAGAATTTCAGATAAATCGGTATTCTCGGAAAAATTTGGTTTTTCGGCATCATGACTTGAGACCACAGTTTCAAGATGATACTTTGCCGCGATCAATTCCCGCGTTTTTGACCACGCTTCCCCCGAAGCAAGAGCTGCAGGTATAACAAAAGATAATCTTCCACCAGCCTTTAACTTACGGTCTGCAAGAGCCGTGAATACGCTCCCCAGTCCAGCGGTTATGCTGGCTGGAAGTTCTTTCACCCTTTTTTTAAGTTCCGTTTGAAGTCTCCCTCGTTCATCGGGCAACGATCCAAAAAGAAGATTATCACCTACGCTTCTGACAAAAGGGGGATTCATAACGCAAAGATGAAGTCGAGGTACTTCGGCTGTGCCAGCATATTCGAAACCTGCTCCTGTTCGAATAGTCTCTGTGTGTGTGTAATCGAGAGCCATTTGGGTCTTTACACGGTCTGAAATTAAAAAATCTAAACTGCCAAGCTTTGCTATGCCATGATCTATACCTAACGGCATGACATAGAGGCCCATTTTGACGAACGCAACTTCCGGAGCAAGAAGAGCAAGGGTTGAGGCTGTTAAGTGAACTGCCGAAGGAAGAACATCATACCCATGTAGGACATTTTCCATAAGAGTACGATGGAGAGTTACCATATCTTTCGCTTCCAGGGAAAGATCGTTATCCGCTCTAATATTTATGTATGCATCAGAAATCGCTTGGGCAGTAGCCATCAATAATGTGCCTGTTCCACATGCGAGATCGGCAACTTTGAACTGCGAAAGCGAGGCAGGGTCTCCGAAGTCGAATTTCCATTCTGAAGCAATCGTCAGTTTTAGCAACAACGTAGCTGCGGAAACGGATGTATAATAAGTTCCGAGATATTTCGCAACATGGAGCAGCCAGTGGTAAATTCTCCCCATCAGATCATGTCGCAAGGCGGTTTGCTGATTGCAAATTTGAATTGCTTCTTCCAAAAGAGATTTGGTTGCGGAAATTGTCCCCTGTTTTGACGGCAATTCATTTAAGATACGTTCCCCAAGTTGAAAGATAGGAACGTAATTAATGTTTTCCCAAATCCATCTCCAATGTTGGGCTGTAAAACCAACAATATCATCATTACGAGCAACCTTTCGAAGTGGAGTAATTCTTTCGTCGGTAGCGGCAAGTTGTTCTTGAAATATAAACGCATTAGCCAAAACAAGGGCGGACACTTTTGCTGCGGTTTCGCGTCTTTCGGCCGCTTTCTCATCATCTTCACTTTTGGGTTTGGGAATTCCTAATATACTGGAGAGTCTATCGCATGCTCCCTTTTCTCCCATCCAAAGTGCAGCGATGCCCTCAAGCTTGTCTGACAATAACCGCGCAGTTTTTTCAACAATATCATCTCTTGTCAACGCTTCTTGAGCGTGCCGAAGGGAGTCCATAAGTGCTGATGGGTTCCCTTGATACCAATCCGTTTCTTGCGCTTCCGTGATAATACTATATTTCAGTTCCGTATTAGCCAGAACGTCAAGTACTTTTGGAGTCGAGACATTTCTAAGAGATTTTGGATAAACCATAGCAACTGCCATGTGTGCTATTCCAGCCTTCACGCGTTGTCTCGCATCATTGCTGACAATCCCCTCGGCATTCGGAGTATCTGCAAGCTTTCCTTCAATCACAACTCGAAGTCCGCGAAGTTCGAAAAGTACGTCCGGTCGATGCTTACCATGGACATGAATAGTCTCGGCTTCGGCTGAGATACCAAGTTTAGAGAGTAATATCGCGAGTTGAGTGTTAATTACTTCTTCTCGATTTCTTTGCAAAGCCATTAGTGAATAAGGTTAATTGGGTGTAACTGGATTCGAGTTTGTAAATTAACAAAGTAAAAACAGGGAAAAGTGCTCAACATAAATTGTATAGGTCATGTCCGAACTCACTTCTTACCTCTTAACTCCCCGACTTCCTCCACCCCTCCACCAACTCCGCGTATTCCTTCGCAAGCGCGTCAGCTTCGGGTTGGGTAGCGGCGTCGGTGAGAACGGAGCAGTAGGGTCGCTCTTTTTCGGGAAGGATAAGCACCCATGCTTCGCTGTTTTTCTTGGGATAGAATTTAATTCCGTCAATGAGAACTTTTCTCATTTTGGCGGAATGATCCATCGCGTGCCGCATGACGCGGCCTAATTTTTCGGTTGGGCAGGAAACCTGCTTGCGCGATTGCGCGCGGCTTGGCATATCCTGCGCTACTTCGCCGATGTTCTTGCCCAGCACTGCAAGCATTTCTAATGTTTTCGCCACCGTGAACATCCCATCGACGGCAAAGAAATAATCCGGGAAGATCGCGCCGCCTAACGTTCCACCGACAAAAGTTACGCTGTCCTCGCTTGCCACGCGCATCATATCGGCGTGCGTGTTTTTGGTATAGACGAGTTCGATGTTATGCTTGCGCGCCAGCACTTCCACTTCGCTGGTGGCAGCAACGGGAACCGCGATCTTGTTCACCGTGCGTCCGCGCTTCATTTCGCTTTCGATGAAGAGCTTCGTCAGCAGCGTCAGCAATCTATTATTGATATAAATGCTTCCCGTCTCGTCCGCGATACCAACGCGCTCGCCTCCGGCGTCCAAAATAAATCCGATCTGATAGTTCAGCGATTTTACCACATTGGCAAGATGCCGCGTGGAGCGATCGAACTCTTCGCGTCCGCGCGTAAGCCGGGAAGGTTCCAGATACGCATTGATCGAAACGACCTCGCCGCCGAACGCGCCGAGAATGTTCGGAAAGATCGTCGATGCAATGCCGTTGGCATAATCAATGGCGATCTTGAACTGCGAGCGCGTGATTAGTTCCACATCCAGCGCGTTAATGAACCGCTTGGTATAAATTTCGCCGGTGTGCGCTGGGAACTCGATAGCGCCGACCTTATCGAAGGGCGCGCGCGGGAAATCCTCGCCAAAAAAATACCGCTCGATGGCTTTGCTCTTGTTCGAGGGCAGATCGTACCCACCGGAATCGAAAAAGATAAGATCGGAGCGGCGTTTGTCGATGGGATTTTTGCGAATATGTACGCCGCCAGAATGCCGGGCGTCGCGCAAGTGATGGCGCGTAAGCGGGATTGGCGTTTGCTGCATATCGACGACGTTCGCGCCCGCGCTCATCAGCCCGGTTCCCAATGCGCGGGAGAGCAGACGGGAACCCGGATCGCTATCGCGGCTAATGACGATCCGCTGACCCATACTGACCTGCGCGCCCAGCGATGCGCCGACTTTGGCTGCAAATTCGGGGATGAGTTCGATATTGGAAAGCCCGGAAATGCGCGAGTTCATAAAAAGCTCCCGTGTCCACCGGTCTTCCCATACAAGGCTTGTTTGCAGCGTAGCGCCGGCCTCGACTCTCTTGCCGGGCCAGAGTTTTACGTTGGGCAAGAGATGCGCGCCTTCCGCGATGTGGGAACCTTCGCCGATGAACACGTTCTCGTCGATGGTGGCACGGTCGCCAACCAGCACATTAAAACACGCGACGACATGGCTGAGGCTTGCGTTACGTCCGATGTGCGTGCCATCCCAAAGAATGGAATTTTCGATAATAGCTCCCGATTCGATCTGGCAACCTGCGCCGATCACCGAATTGGTGACGATCGCGCCTTGCTCCATTTTCGTTCCACGCGCAACGGCATTATTCCCGCGAAAGCGCACGCCTCCCACATGGCACCCCTCTTCGATCCTCGCGCTATCCTGGCTTTCACCCGGCATTTCGATATGCACCAGCCCGTGCAGCGCATCCATGTGGGCTTCGTGGTATTCCGAAAGATTCCCAATGTCGCGCCAGTATCCATCCGCAACATATCCCATGAGCGCGTCGGGTTTCTTAAGCAACGCAGGAAAGAGATCTTTGCTGAAATCGAACTCGCGCTTGAAGGGAATTTCTGTGTAGGCTTCAGGTTCCAGGATGTAAATTCCCGTATTGATCGTGTCTGAAAACACTTCGCCCCACGATGGCTTTTCCAGAAAGCGCGTGATCTCGGAATTCGGATTCGTCATCACGATCCCAAATTGCAGTGGGTTTTTCGCGTGGGTTAGCACGATGGTCGCTTGCGCCTTTTTCTTTTTGTGAAAGGCAATGGCAGCAGAAAGATCGAAATCGGTGAGGACATCTCCCGAAATGACGAGCACCGGTTCGGTGATCCCAAGCTGCTCCGTGGCGTTGCGGACGCTGCCGGCAGTCCCAAAATCTGCTTCGGCCCGGATGTAATCCATCGAGCAACCGAACGCGGAACCATCTCCAAAGTGCGAAATGATCGCGTCGGGATGGAAATACAAAAGGGAAGTAATATCCTTCATCCCATGCCGCGTCAGGAGCCGGACAATATGCTCCATCATGGGCCGGTTCATCATGGGAACCATCGGTTTGGGCAAGTTCATCGTCAGCGGCCTGAGCCGCGTTCCGAACCCGCCTGCCATTATGATTGCTTTCATAGTTTTGAAAGTGCTAAAGTGCTGAGTCATCGGTTGTTATTCCCGATCCGTATAGAGAGAACTCGTAAGCCTGCGCAAGGGTTAACCATAATTGCTGCTAAATCAGTGCTAATCTATATCAAAAATGAAACCCTCTTTTTCGAAATACATCCCGGCTTTTGCTTTCGTTGCATGCTGTTTATTCATCAATTCGAGCGGTGTGCGTGCCCAATTTTCGCGCCCCGTCGTCGTATTGAAGGGCTGCGTGCTCACCGCCGATCAAAAGCCAGCAACCGTTCGGCTTTCCGTTCATGAAACGGGCGAAACCGTAGCCGATGAGGATACCTCAAACGAGATCACGACCTGCGCCATTCAGGAAATGACGGCGGGTCGCGCGAATTCTGAATCCGGGCGCTATCTGCTGGTGCTCAAACCCGGCAAAAAATATTGGGTGCATATCGAGGGAACCTTCGTGCAATCTATCGACACACTTGTGCAAATGCCGAAGACAGACAAGGGCCTGACGATCGAGAAAAATTTCACCGTCAACTGGCGACAAAACACGGACGCGCCTTCCACACCCGATCCTGCGATGATCAGAACGAACCCCGTGAAAAAAGATTAGGCTTTTCCTACACCACCGTCCCAAAGAGCGCTCCGATCCCTGCCGTCACCGCAAGCGCCAGCGCGCCCCAGAATGTAACGCGAAGCGCGCCTTTCAGCATAGGCGCGCCGCCGGTTTTTGCCGCCACTGCGCCGAGCAGCGCGAGAAATGCAAGCGATGCTATGGAAACAGCGGGAATTAATATAGTGACGGGCATGAGAAGAACGACAAGCAATGGTAATGCCGCGCCTGTAAAAAAAGATGCTGCCGAAGCGAACGCCGCCTGCACGGGATGCGGAATTACTGCCTCGGTAATTCCCAACTCATCGCGGGCATGAGCGCCAAGCGCATCGTGCGCCATCAGTTCATCGGCGACTTGTTTAGCAAGCGCGGGAGTTAATCCGCGTTCCACGTAGATGTTGGCCAATTCTTTATGTTCAAATTCAGGATTGTCGACAAGTTCCCTGCGCTCGACATTGAGATCGGCTTCCTCGGCATCCGCTTGGGAACTGACGGAAACATACTCACCTGCCGCCATCGACATCGCGCCCGCTACCAAACCTGCTACGCCCGCAATTAGAATATTACTACGCGCCGCATGAGCCGCTGCTACGCCAACGACTAAACTTGCGGTCGAAAGAATGCCATCGTTCGCTCCTAAGACAGCCGCTCGTAGCCAGCCTGTTTTGTTGGTGTTGTGACGCGCAGGAATTTTTCGTGAAGAACGCATAATGATTGAGATGTCATGTTCACATTTTTGAACAGCATGATTGGCATGGATTATGTTGATAATATACTAAAAAGTATTTATCTTTAATGCTTAACATTATGAAACACCTAATAATCAAATTAATCGTTTTCTGTGCGTTAGCATTTGGGATCGGATCGTTCGCGCCGCCGGAAACGGCAAACGCGATGCCGCTCTCACAGACAACGGTGGTTACACATGCCGGTGCAACGCATGCCATTTGGCATCACCATCACCGTCGGCATCATCACCGTCATTGGTAAGGAACAGAATAACGAGGCACAACGGCGCGAATGAAAACATCCGCGCCGTTGTGCTTTTCTATTCGAATCTTAGCGCGTCGATGGGATTCATATTCGCGGCTTTGACTGCAGGATATAGCCCGAAAAACATTCCAACGAATACGCACACGCCAAGCCCGACGAAAACCCATACCACGGGCACATACACGCTTGCATGTATGAGAACCGCAAGGATATTTCCAATACCGATTCCGATCGCAATGCCGATCATTCCGCCAACCAAGCAGAGCACAACGGCTTCGGTCAGAAATTGACCGGCGATGTCAGATTTCGTTGCGCCTAATGCTTTACGAATTCCGATCTCCTTCGTGCGCTCGGTTACGGAGACAAGCATGATGTTCATAATGCCGATGGAGGCCGCAAGCAGCGCAATCGCGCTTATTCCAAATCCAACAATCTGCGTATAATTCAGAAATGGCCCTAATTGCATGGTGAGACTGGTATTGTTTTCGACTTCGAAATCGTTTTCCGCGCCGGGTTTCACGCCGCGTGCCGAGCGGAGCGCGCCGATGATCTCATCCTCTGTTTCATCGAGCAATGCTTTCGAGCGCGCGCGAACCGTGATCTGAAGCGAAGTATAGGCCGGCTGGACAAAATATTTTATTTCGTTCGTGACTGGAATAATCGCAAAACCATCCTGACTTTGTCCCATGCCGCCGCCTTTTCGTTCCAGCACTCCGACGACCAAATAATTGTGATCGTTCATCCGAACAGTCTGATTGATCGGGTCTTCGCCATGCTTAAATACGCGATCGACAATGTCCTGCCCAAGCACGGCTACATCGCGGGCGTATTGCACGTCGGCAGCGGTAAGCATTCTTCCTTTTGCAATATCGCGGTTATGATTGATGCCAAAATTTTCGTCGGAACCATAAAGCTGGAATTGCGGATCGCTTTTTTCATTCCCAAACGCGACGGTCAGTGGCGCGTACAGATTTTCCGCGCTGATAGCAAGCGGCAGCGTTGTGTTTTGCCGCACAAATTTGATCTGATCGTAGGTGATCGGTTTGCGTTTGAGGTATTTTTTCCAACCGCTGCCGCCAAGCTGAATCGATGGCCATTTTTTTACGGTAAAGGTTTCCGCGCCAAGCTGCGAAAGGGAACTATCCACGCTATTGGTAAGCGCGCCGAGCGCTGTCATTACGCCGATGATAGAAAACACTCCAACAACGATGCCGAGCAGCGTGAGTGCGCTCCGCAGCTTATTCGACCGAAGAGAAGCGAAGGCTTGACGTATGTTTTCGATCATTTATTCGTATCGTAATGCATCTACCGGATCGAGCTTGCTTGCGCCGAGCGCGGGAAGGATTCCACTGATGACACCGATGGCCATGGAAAGCCCAAGTCCCATGAAGATCAATGCAAGTGAAAAATGGAGATGTACATTGGAATCGGCTTTCAGCACATAACGATTGATTAACAGCGATGCAACGTAGGCCACAAGCAAGCCGAACGAGCCGGCGATGAGGCAGAGTATCGAAGCCTCCGAAAGAAATTGTGTCAGGATCACCCGGCGGCGTGCGCCGATGGCTTTGCGAATCCCGATCTCTCGCGTTCGTTCTTTCACGCTGACGAACATGATGTTCATAATTCCTATGCCGCCAACAAGCAGTGAAAGTCCTGTGATTGTCAAGCCGACGGCTGTGAGTACACTGGTAATTCCATCGAACACCTGATTAAATTGATCCATGCTGTTGATGCCGAAATTATCTTTTTCGGCAGGCTTCAAATGGCGGATCATTCGCATTTGATATTCCGTCTCGGCTTTCGTATTTTCCTTATCCATAACGTCCTTCGCTTTAACTTGGAGCGTAAGCGAGCGGTCGGGGTCGCCATACGCATTGATAAGCGTTTGAAGCGGCATGAGGATGTGATCGTCGATGCCAAAATCACCGAACAATCCACCGACTTCTTTTGCCACGCCGATCACTTCAAGCGAATAACCACTGGCACGAATGCTCTTGCCGATGGGATTGGATTTATGAAAAAGCTGAACCCAGATATTATGGCCGATCACACACACAGGCCGTGCGCTTGCGAGTTCTTCCGTTGCAAAAAAACGGCCCTGATCTATTTCAACGGAACTCGTGATCTCATATCCTGCATCCGCACCGGCAGCAGATATATCATCTAACTCATTCGTTTTGTATTTTAGATTGACGTCCTGCATCGCGGTTGCGCTGATGGCTTTAGCAGTCGTCATTTTCTCGCGCAGCAAATTCGCATCCTGAGCGGTAAGTGGCGGACGGTTCTTTTGCGTCATCCAATCCTGGCTCATCCAATTAAATTTGTCGATGTAATAGACGTCGGTTCCCATGGAACTCGTCGTATAATGGAACATATCGGTAATGCCGGTGAGGAACGAACTCATCAGCGTGACGGTCACGATACCGATAATAATTCCAAGCATCGTAAGCGCCGAGCGCAGCGGATTGGCACGGAGCGCAGTGCGTGCCATCGCAATTCCTTCGAAGGTATCATGAATGAAGCGTGGCACGATGATAATTTACGTCAATCTAAAATGCGTTCACTCGAGGGAACAAAATTGTCGTGCTCGACCAGTCCATCCTTGATACGAACGATGCGTTCGGCGTGGCGCGCAATATCTTCTTCGTGCGTGACGACGATGAGCGTATTACCCTGATCGCGCAGTTCCCGGAACAAGCGCATGATGTCCTCGCCGGTTTTGGAATCGAGATTACCCGTCGGTTCGTCGGCAAGAATGATGGATGGGCGCGTTACGAGCGCGCGCGCAACGGCTACGCGCTGACGCTGACCGCCGGAAAGTTCGTTCGGCTTGTGGCCCGCGCGGTCGGCAAGGCCGACATGCTCTAATGCTTCAAGCGCGCGCGCGCGACGCTCCTCTTTTCCAACGCCGGCATAGATAAGCGGAAGTTCCACGTTATGCAGCGAATCGCTTCTCGGCAAGAGATTGAATGTTTGGAATACAAAACCAATTTCACGATTGCGGATCTCGGCAAGATCGTCATCATCCAATCCTGCGACGTTTAGGCCGTTGAAAAAATAATTCCCGGTGGTGGGAGAGTCAAGGCAACCGATCAGATTCATGAGCGTCGATTTTCCGGAACCCGATGGCCCCATGATCGCCACGTATTCGTTCTTCTTCACCCCGACGGTCAGCCCACGCAGCGCGTAGATATACTCTTCGCCCATTTTGTAGATCTTCTGGACTTGCTCCATAAAGATGACAGAGTTCTCGGCAGTATGGCCCGCTTCGCCGACGAAGCGTTCAGCGATAAGATCATTCGTTTCCATAAGCTAATTTTTTCCTGTTGTGGAATTTTTGGAATTATCGACTTTGACTTTCATGTCATTTTCTAATTCCTTCGATACGGCGCGGAAATTTCCCTTCACGACTTCTTCGCCGCCTTTGAGTCCATCTAAAATTTCGACATAATTATTGTCCGAGATCCCCGTTTTTACGGTAACGCTTTTTGCGGTATCTTTGTGTACCACAAAAACGATAGCGTAGGATTCATCGTCTTCGTGGAAGGTTCCCTTGTTGGCTTCGCGCACTTTTTTGATCGAATCCGCCGCTTGCGAATCCTCATTATCGCGCCGCGTGACGGCCATAAGCGGAACCGCGATCACGTTAGGCTTGGTCTCGGTTTGGATGCGCGCGGTGCAGCTCATGCCGGGCCGAAGATCCTGCGCGCCGAAATCGTCAAGCCGAACTTTCACGGTGAAGTTGGTGGATTGATCCTGCGTTCCGGTTCCCGAAAGCTTTGCACTGTTTGCGATTTCAATTACCTTCCCTGTAAAGATCCTGTCCGGAAATGCGTCGATAGAAATTTTCACCGAATCGCCGAGCTTGATATTTACCACATCGTTCTCATCGACATCGACCATCGCATTCATGAGCGAGAGATCGCTAATATCCATCATTTCCGTGCCGGCAAAACTTGCAGTTCCCACTACTTTTTCGCCAAGCTGAGAAATGAGCGACGTTACAACGCCGTTCATCGGCGCGAGCACGCTCGTCCAATTCAGCGATTCTTGCAACTGCTTCATTTGACCCTCAGCAGCTTTGGCTGTATAATCGGCTGAGTTGACGGCAGCGACTGCGGCACCATACGCTGCTTTTGCAGCATCGTAATCCTGATCGGACATGAGGTGCATTTCATTTAGCTTTTTCCCGCGTTTCAAATTTGCATCGGCTTGGATCATCGTCGCGCGCTGCTGTTCCACAAGCGCCTTTGCAGAATTGTAGCTGGCTTCGGCGGCATCATATTGCTCCTGAAAAACGAGCGGTTTGATCTTTGCCACGAGATCGCCTTTATTTACATGATCGCCTTCTTTGAATGGCAGTTCGATGATCTCGCCGGATACTTCCGGCGAAACCCGAACCATCACTTGCGGCTGAATTTTTCCCGTGGCTTGCACTTCTTCGGAAACGGTATGGCGTCCCACAGTTTCAGTTTGCACGACGATCACGTCTTTCTTACCTCCGGCAAAAATCGCAAGGAGAGCGATGATCACCACGAAGATGAGGATCACGATCACGATCGTTCGCGTCCTTTTCTTTCGCTTTTTTTGCGAAAGTTGCAGCGTTTTACCGGTCGGAGGAGTGCCGGCATTTGGCGAGATACCATTTGACCCGGTGGTGCTCACCGGGTCTGGATCGCTCTTTTTTTTCGTTTTTACAAGCATGATAAGGGTGAAGAAGAAAGAAAATCACAAAAGAAAAGAAACGTCAGCCGTCGTTCGTCATTATCAATAATTCCATTTGCCAAGAGTGTAGTCAAGCTGGAGCTGTGCAAATACCCAATTGTATTTGGCGTTCACTCGGCTCGTTCGTGCAGTTTCCAGCGTTGCCTCTGCAACCACGACCGATACCTCCGTACCGCTTCCAACGGAAAGCTGCTCTTCGGCAAGTCGTAAGCCTTCCTGAGCGCTGCGAAGCGCGGCATCGCTGGCATCAAGCGCTTGGCTTTCCGATTGGAGATTAGTCACGGCAATAGCTGCTTGGTTGCGGACGGTCTGTACATCCTGCTGTAACTCCAATTGTTGTGTTTCGACCGCTATCTCATCTTCATCGATCGCTAACCGGGTCTGATTTGCATCGAAGATCGGGATGTTCAGCGTAAGTCCCGCGTTGAACGCATTGGCAAAATGTATGTCGGTAAGTGTTGCATTCGCTCCACCGCCTCCGACACTGACGGAGGCGCCCAACGAAGGATACAGCGCGTCGCGAGTCGCATCGACCGTATATTTACTTGCATCGATGATCTGCTGTTGAGCGATGATGTCCGGACGTTTATCGATCGCATCATTGAAGCGCGACGAAGAGATCGAGGTATCGACCGCTGCACGCGAAGCGGCGGAAGTGGCAGTATCGATACCATCGGCACTGAACGTATAAGCGTTAAAGTCATCCGGTGGGATATTAAGCACCAATAGCAAGGCTATCTTCGCATTCTTATAACTATTGACTGCCTGAATGAGCGCCAGCGAATCCTGACCAACCGCAGCATCCTGCTGATAATACTGAACGATCGGGACGACGCCCGCGTCGTATTGTCCCTTCACGAGAGAAAGCTGCGCTAACGCCTCCGATAGCGTTGAGTCGGCGGCACCGACAAGCTCGTTGTCGAGCAAGACATTCAGATAGGCTTGTGTCACGGCATTGGCTTCAACCTGACGGTTCCATATTTCATTATTCTTATCTGCTCCGAGTGTCGATTCCGCTACGTTCACGCGTGCGGCATCCGCTCCGCTCTTGAAGAGATTCAAGTTTGCGCTCACGCTATAAGATAGCGATTGACTTCCAGCCGCAGGGGTCTCCTTCACATAAGAGGGGTTCGGATTATAGGCATAAGCCGTCGTATCTCCATTCGGGGCGAGGATCGCAACATACGGATTAACCGCTACTTCTTGGGAAACCGGATTAAGTGAATAATTATAACCCCAGGAGGCTGTCGCGTTGACTGTCGGCAGCCACATGTTATCTTTGGCTGCCGTAGTTACCAGATCTTCGGTGCGTGTGGAATTGTTAGAGCAAATGGTG
>CAWCCK010000030.1:0-5284 GCA_963794025.1 Ignavibacteriota bacterium | reverse complement strand
ATGTGATCCCGATGCCCGCGAGTGAACTTACGGTTCAGGGTTCAGCGCTCTATGCGTGTGGTGGTGGTTTTTATCGATGGAACGATTCAACCATGGATTGGAACATTGTGGAATCTACGACAGGAATCGATGACTTTAGTTCCATTTCCGCACTCGTCTCGCAAGGGGGAAATATGTATGCTGCCTGTGACGGAGTTTTTCTTTCAACCGATAGCGGTGCACACTGGACATCGAGGGAAAATGGATTACCGGAAACCCCTCAATGCCTTGCTGTGGAAGGTTCCAAGGTTTTTGCCGGTACGGACGGTTATGGTGTTTTCGTTTCGACGGATAGCGGGGCAAGCTGGTCTGAAGCAACGAATGGGTTACCTGCGAATTCAGACGTGCTGTCATTATGTGTCGCCGGAAACGATATTGTTGCTGGGCTTGGAAATGACATTGGACAAACAACTGGCATCTTTTTTTCGAGCGACGATGGGCAAACGTGGTTTTCACATAATACCGGGATTCCCTCCTATGCTCAGAATTGTAATATCCTTGCCTCGATGGACACAATAGTGTTTGCAGAATTTTATTCAGGAGGGTTATTTCGATCAAGCATTAATGACACAATATGGACGATACTTTCTCTTCCTTCGAACAATGTGACGTCATTTGCATCGATTGACACGACGATCTTTGCCGGTACCCAACAAGGGCTATTTGCTTCCAATGATTATGGTGAAAGTTGGGTCGAAGTGGATACCGGTATAACCTATCCAAACATTCTATCGCTTGCTGTATGTGACAGCATGCTTTTTGCCGGAACCTCCGCGGAGGGTTCGGCTTATCCCTCCATTCCAACAGTGTGGCGCATCCCACTTTCCGATTTAATACCCTGGCCTTATACCTTAGGCGCAAGTGCGGACACGCTCAATTTCGGCGACATTCCGGTTGGGAATGTTTCCCTGCAAACGTTGACAGTGTCCAATGTTGGAAGATCGCCTATCGCCATCCGATCCTTTCAGCTAACATCCGTACAAAACCCCTTTACTACCAGTGACCTGTCGGGCGAAGTGGAACTTAATCCTGGGGAATCATTCACCTTCGAAGTTTTTTTCCAACCATCTCATCCGGGGAAATTTTTTGGTAACATCAGGATCCTATCGCAAGCAAAGGCAATCAACGTTACACTTATTGGTTCTGCGGGCGTAGCTGATGTTGAGCAGCTATCTCAGCCTGATCCTGCGGTAACGATAGCTCCCAATCCCTTCTCTGCGTCAACGAATATCACCTTCACCTCGCCGACGTCAGGATTTGCGGATGTCTCCATCGTGAATATGCTTGGCGTGGAGGTTGCGGGCGTGTTTTCGGGTGAGTTAGGTGCGGGTGGGCATTCAATCGCGTGGAGTAACACAACAGGATTGCCGGATGGGATGTATGAATGCCTCGTCCGGATGAAGGGGCAAGTGGATGACCGATCATCCACCGAGGGAACGCAGCCGTTGGTGTTGATGCGGTAAATTGATAACACCGTTAGGCGTGGTCCGTTTGTAGTGATAATTCCCATTTAGGTATTTTCAAGCTCCGTGAGGAGCGGCCTGATCGGTGGCCGCTCCTCACGGAGCTTGACGATTTTATAAAATGATTGCTTTCTACAAACGGGTCGCGCCTAACGGCGCTTTCAAAAATAATTTCAATTATTTTCAGAAGTTGCTTGCTTTTGGTCTCAGAATGTTGTAAGTTTGGTAGTGCAATGATGGGCACCTAAGGGGTAATTATGAAGTATGAATTATAAAGCATGAAAGGGGAAACGTCGGAGTTCATGAATAGTCGGATAAAATTTGCATAAGTTCATTAAATGAATATGTAAAAAAAAATATTTTAGAGGGTCAAACTATCGAAATTGGAGTAGATTCGAGGGCGAGAAGAAAAAACATAATGGGCACCTATTTCAGGGGGAAACAATAGAGTATTATTAAATATGCATAAGCGCGGAACTACGGCGGTATAAAAAAAGTAGTGCAGGTTTCCTTTGCAATTCTTACCACCCCCGACCCGCGAAATTCAAAGCGCTGATAGCTGGCTCCGTCTTGCCGACGGTCGCTGGCTTATGCTGCGCGGGGTATCGTTCGGGCCGTCGGCGAAGCTGCCGCCGCATCTGCCGTTTCGCTCGAAAGAGGATTGGCAGAAGTACGAAACGTATCTCGATCTTCTTCTGGCCTGCGGTTTTACGACGCTTCGGCTTCCGTTCTTCTGGTCTGCGTTCGAGCCGCATTGTAATCCCGATCATGCGGAATACGATGAGAACTATATTCGAGATTTTTTTTATTACGTCCGGCTTTTCGCGGAAAAGGGATTTCTTCTTCTTATCGATCTTCATCAGGATCTTTTGGGCAGAGCGTTCGGCGGGAACGGAATGCCGGACTGGGTGCGCTCGGAGGGAACTCGGAAATTCAGCTTCCTTACCGATACGCCGCTGTGGGGCGCGAATTATCAGTTCAATCGGCATTTGCGGAAGACGTTCACGGATTTTTGGAATAACGACCTGACGAATTTATCGAACGACCCGCCGCTGGAGCATTTCCCGGTTCGGGATCGATTTTTGGATACGATGGAGCGCGTTGCCGAGGCAGCTTCGGGATGCGACCGAGTGCTTGGGATCGAAGTTTTCAACGAGCCGCATCCGGCGCAGCTTGACAATCGCTTTTTCGAATCGAAGATCCTTCCCACGTTCTATGCCGATGCGATTCGCAGGATACGAAAGCATTCCGAAAGCTTGTTCGCCTTCATCGCGCCACAAAGCGATTGGAATGTTAACCTTCGCCCGAGCAAGGCGTACGATACGTTCCTGCCCATGGCGGTCTGCGACGACCGGATCGTGTTCGCGTTCCATTATTACGATTCCCTTCTCACGGCGCTTGGCGGCAGATGGTTCCACGACGAGAAGCGGGAAGAGTATCGCGATGCCCAGCGTCTGGGCGCGAAGATGGCTCGTGAAAAGGGGATGGTTCCGTTCCTTACGGAATTCGGCACGCGGCAGAACTGGGCGCGGAATGTCGTCCGGCGTCACATGGATTGGCAATTCGAATCGGTGGAACAATCGATGCTCAATGCAACCTATTGGAACGTGAATCTTTACAACACGCCGGGCCGCAACGATGGCTTCATGCGCGAAGATTTTTCGCTCATCGGTACGATCTCGGAGAAATTGGGAACCAGCATCGGAGGCGATGCCAGAAGAAGGATCAGGAACTTGGATGTAGCAGTTCGGCCTTATGTGATCGCTGCAAGCGCGGAGCCGGTGCATCAGCATTTTGGCTTGCGTTCGAAAGCATTCGAGCTTGTCCTGCGTGGCAAACCCGTGGATGCGCCGACGGTGATCTATGTCCCGGTTGTTCCACAGCATCCGTGGCAGCCGGTTCATTACGATAAAAGGTTCGAAGTATTGTACAATGGAGCCACACCGAAGGTGGCTGTCGAGGGAAATCAGCTATCCATCATGCTCGACCCTGAAGCTGAATTGCATACGATCGGCATTCGGCCACGAATGGCAAAGGAGCAGATAAATCGGTAGAATAGGCAGCGGGACTAAACTTTCTCCATGAATTTTTCCTTTTAGAGAAGCGGGAAATCCGCAGAGGGGGATTTTTCACCTCTCCGAAATTTATATGAGCCAAGAAAGAAATCTTACGGTTGTAATCATCGATGACGATCCCACAATGTGTGAGATGGTTCGCGACACGGTCGAGAAAAATATACCAGGCGCAAGCGTGACCGTTTTCAACACGGGCGAGGATGCGCTGGCCGGCATCACGTCCGAACCGGATTTTGTCGTCCTGGATTATCAGTTGGATACCGTGAAACCGGATGCGATGAACGGCATTCAGGTACTCTCGAAATTGAAGGCGCGCTATGCGAATCTTCCGGTCATCTTTTTGACGGGACAAGACCGTATCGAAGTGGCTTCGAATACGATAAAATATGGCGCTTACGATTACATCGTAAAAAATGAGACGGCCTTTCATAAGTTGGAACTTGCGTTCACGCAACTCAAGAATCTTCGTTCCCTCAAAAAATCGAATGGGTTCCAGAAGGCGATGAACTTCGTCGTATGGGCGCTCATTTTGGGACTTATTGTCTATCTGATCTATTTACGCCTGCATTAATTCCCAGATGAGGATACACTGGCGTCCGAAACGGAGCGGGAGGGTCTACCTCGCCGGCATTATGCTATCCATGTTGGCAGCATGGCCGCATGGTGTTTTCGCGCAGGATCAGCATTATTACGATAGCCTTCATGCCGCGTATGCGTTCGCTACGCAGGATACGGATCGGAGCGATATTCTTCTGAAGCTCGCCACCGCGCTCGAAGACGCCGATACCGCAACCGCGATGAGTTACGCCATTCAATCTTATGATTATGCTCAGAAAGCCGGAGATGACCGCCGCGTAGCCGGCATCGAGTTATTCGAAGCGCATCAGTTTTCCAATAACGGCCTTTACGATAGCGCGCGCTCGAAGCTGCTGCATATTGTGAGTATGGCGGAAACGCTGAAAGATTCCAGCATCCTTGCGCGGGCGTATAGCCAATTAGGTTGGAACGATCTGGAAATTGCAAGCTACGACGAAGCGCTCGATTATTTTCAGAATGATCTCGATATCGTTCTACGCAAGCAAGATACTTCCGGAATTGGTAATGCGTACGATAATCTTGGTAATCTATATCTCGATCAGCACGAGCCAGAGAATGCGTTGAAATATCTGCGGCTCGCGTTAGCTTCTTCTGTGCGGTCCCGCGATGTACGCGCACTCGCAGCCATCTACAATAACATTGGCCTAAGTTACAATAGCCCCTTACGAACACTTTCCTTCGATGCACGGCTCGATAGCGCTCTTTTCTATTTTCGCCTCAGCGCAAAACTGTACGAAAGCGTAGATGAACGTAATCAGCTTGCGGGTGTGCTTGGAAATATCGGCAGCGTGTTTGAGCAGAAGGGAGTGCTCGATAGTACGCTGTACTATTACCGTCATTCGGTGTATATGCACCAGGCGGTCGGCTTGAATTCGACGTATGCCGCCGTTGCGTATGCACAGCTTGGAAATTTATTCCTTGTCTTGCATCATACGGACAGCGCATTTCACTATCTGAATCTGGCGCAAAGCATTGACGAAGGTATCGGCGCAAAGCGTGGGTTGATTGATCTTTATTTCAGTCTCGGCAAAGCGTATGCTTCCACCGGTAACTTTAAATCGGCGTATGAGTATTTCGAAAAGGGCAGTGCGCTTCACGATTCGATCTACA
>CAWCCK010000029.1:0-73649 GCA_963794025.1 Ignavibacteriota bacterium | reverse complement strand
ACGAACGGCAGATTTTGAGTCTGCTGCGGCTACCAATTACGCCACTCGGGCTGACTTGGTCGTAACGCGTGATGCGTAGTGCGTAACGCGACGAGATTTTACAATGCTCTATCCTCGCGTTACTCGTTACGCATCACCCGTTACGACTCACTTTCCTATCGAAACCACCTTCAGTTCCAGCAATCCTGCCGGAACTTTGATCTGCACTTCCTCGCCGACTACTTTATTCATCAACGCTTTGCCGATCGGCGAGGACATCGAAATCTTCCCACCTTCGAAATCCGCTTCTTCCGGCGAGACGATCTGATATTCGTTCTTCTTTTTCGTCTTGCTGTTCAAAACCGTCACCCGCGTCATAATACCGACCTTATCGGTTGCGATATTCGTCTCGTCAATGATCGCGGAGCGCGCCAGCACGTCCTCCATTTTACGGATACGAAGTTCCAGCAGACCCTGCTCTTCGCGAGCAGCATCGTATTCCGCATTTTCCGAAAGATCGCCTTGTGCGCGCGCCTCAGCGATACGCGCCGCAATATCCCGCCGGCTATGAAACCGCAGGTTCTTGACTTCCTCTTCTAATTCCGTCAGACGCTGCCGCGTCATGTAAATTTTTTCCTGATCCATAATGTCGGCTGGCTGAACCAACCATCTCCCCCTCAAATAAAAGGAGAAGGCTCCCAAATCCGCATGATCCATCATGACGATTCGGACACCTTCTCGTAGAAATTTCTCTGTTGCCCATTGCAAAGCGCAAAAGTAGGCTAATCTGTTCCCCGAAGCAATCCCTTCTTCCGAGATAGCTGTCTTTCAGCAACATTTTGTTGTCGGTGTTGGGAACATGTTCATTAACGCTCTCTCACTTTTCATGAACGCTACCGTTTTTCTGAAGAAAACTACCCAAAATTTCGTTTTGTAAACATATCGAGAGGTACCCCTCCACTTATATAACAATGCTCAGACCCCAAATGGTGCCCGAAAAAGCACTTTAGTTTACAAATATTTTCGCCCGCCCGAGAAATGTGAAATTTTGCCTTAGCCCCCAGCGTATCTCTCGGAATTCTCAGTGCCAGAGGCACGGCATATTGGTAGCCCCGGACGTGAGTCCGGGGTTTGCGGTCTTTTTAGAGCTAGCTCTTCTGTATTTGAAGAGAACCAACAACTCACACTCTTAGGTTAGAGTTTTGAATTTCACTTCCATTTTTTCCAACTTTCAAGGATCATGCGCGAAACCCAAGAATTATTATCGGTGAATGACGCCAGTAAGTGGGCTTCTCAATTTATCGGTAAGAACGTAACGACCTCGAATATTTCGTATTTGATTCAGTATGGGCGTGTCAAGAAAATTGACCAACAATAAGAGGATATTTTATGGAAAAATTTTTAGTCACCCTTACAAAGTCCTACGGTGTAACTATTTCTGCCGAATCATATGAAGATGCATCTAGGCTTGCTGAATTTTTTACAGGAGATATTCAGGATCTTTCGAGCGAGAAAGAAAGGAATCAATACCGATTTGAAATTCATTCCGTAAAATGTGTACTAAATGAGGCGTTTGACTGCGAGAAGATAGAGGAGGAAGCATAGCATGGGCACTCCCGCGAAGATACTTAGCCCTTCCGACATACTGACATCCGGGTTTCTTGAACGAGCAAAAGCCCTTCAGGCGAGCGTGGAACTAATTAAAGTCCTAAAATCAAGAACATACAAGATTGGGCAAGCAAATGTATTGGTGCGTTCAGCAATCGAGGGTAACCGGAGGTTTTTCTTCGGGATCAATTATCTTACAATTGAGGAGATTTCGAATTTGGACAACCCTTTCATTGCCTTCATCTGCGGCTCCGTTGATAATGTGCTTTTGCTCCCTGCTCAAATCCTATTTGATAATTTGTCTCAAATTAGCCATGATCGGAATGGCGAGTACAAAATTAGTATTGATAATGATTTGAATATTGCTTTGGCGGGAAGGGGGAACCGACTTGATTGCAGCAGTTACATTAACGATTGGAACCTTCTTCTCATCCCACAAGTAATTACTGGAGAACCTCCAAAGACTGTTGAAGAAAGTTTGCACTCGATTCTTCAGGGAAGACTTCTTGAGATAGGAAATATTCGCGGTTATCAAACGTTTTGTCCTGATAAATCCAGAAAATTCAACGAAAGAAAGTTAGAGGAGATTTCAACGCTGCAAACATGTCCCGAATTGCAATTTTCCGATTATAATCTGCTTCGTCTAATTGATGTTTTATGGTTTAAGACTCGTGGAAGTAATCTAATTCCAGAATGTGCATTCGAAATTGAGCTTTCAACGGGCGTTTGGTCTGGCGTGGGTAGGATGGCAACGCTCCTCGATTATGAAAATGTATCCTGTTTCGTTGTCGCCAATGATTCGAAAAAATTTTCGCAAGTAATCAATTCGTTCTCCGATTACTCAAAAAGATATAGGTTCATAGGCGGAGAATCAGTCGGTGAGTTGTATTCTGCCGAGAAGGATCTTCGAGAACTCATCAGTGATTTAGGTCTTCCGCATTACTAATGGATCAATCATCCAGCTTTTACGGATTTGGACGGAGTTTCTTTGCTTGATCTTTTGCAAGACGTTTGCCATCGGATTTGATTTGCCGATCTATCTTTTTCAAATCCTCTTCTTTGGGAAGGTTCTCTGGAATGACGCCTTGCCCCACCAACATCTTGCGCATCTCTTGATTACTCTTAATATGCTCTCCTTCGATCGGTGTTTGTCCACGTATGCTATCGTTATTTTGAAGCTTATGGACGGTAATTTCCGTAGCAAGATCCTTTGCCTTAATGGTAATTGCAGGGAGATGATCGGCGAGCGGACCTGCCTTAATTCCCAGCTTATCTTTCATTTCTTGCGTGGTCTTACCGAAGAGCGCCTTGTCACCCTTACTTCGAATAACGCTAAATCCCATTTCATCCACATCCCTCTCATAAATAAGTCCCGAGAATTTATTCTCGGTTTCTTTAAGTTTCCCGCGTGCGATCAATCGCTCCACTTGCCCAATGCGCTGCTCCAACACTTCCACCTTTCGTGTCTGAACGGCGAAATAGGTTTGCGCGAAGGCAATCTGAGCAATATTCGGATTCCCGTTTTGGGCAATTAAGTAGCAGGCATAGCGAGTAAGCCGAATATCGGCAGTTGCGCGCTTCGCTTCTAAGCCGATTTCGACCATTTTCGTGAAGTCACGAAATTGGTTGTCAACTGGAAAACCTGCATTTATGCATGATTGCTTCGCTTTCTTTATAGCGTTCTCAAAATTCTCCCAGCGAGCATATCCGAGCAGGCGCTGTAAATCCCGCGCGTTCCAACATTCTATACCATCGTGCATGTACGCGCTGGATTCAAAATCTTTTGCTAATGATCTAATAATCTCTGCTTCCATAATGTCTTAGTGTTAAGAAAATATAGCTTCGTAATCAGTATTGGCTGAGTTAGGTGCCAATAATCATACTCTCAAATATACGCATTTTTGCTTCATCCCATATTAAATCATATTTTTTTATGATGCAATAATGATCACTCGGTATCCGGCGTTAATTGAAAGTCGCCGAAGGCTTTTGGGAATTTGTTGGCGGCACCCGATCTCTGGCCTGAGTTCGATACCAACACGCTCAAAACAACCGAGCAATTCATCGTATGCCCCGCGATGATTACTTTAAGCGATTTCTTGGTTCGTGAAATCCATCCGCATTCGTCAGCTTTCTACTGGACAACCATTTTCGTGACGTCACGAAAATGGTGCTTGTTGCAAAGTTAGGGCGTAATTTTTTACCTTCCCAAAACCCTCTCCCCCAAACCCCTGTTATGCGTCCTCTTAATACGAAGGGACATTACATAACGTGGGCTTTTATCCTCAATCGAATCGGTGGCAGTGCGGGCCGTTTGCGCTCAAGCACGCGCTGGCTATTGTGGGCCGGTTCGTCGATGAAGGCTCGCTGACCAAGGCTGCGCGTACCACCAAAGAGGGTACGGACGAGAAAATGCTTCGCCGTGCCGCCGAGCGCTTCGATTGCCGTTTGCTGGAAGTCCGCCGGTTTACCGAGCCTGCTGCGTTCAAGGCGCTGACGTCTGCGCTGGCGCTCGGACGCGCCTGCATGATCTGCATCAATCAGTGGGGACATTGGGTCACCATCGTCGGATTCGATGCGAAAAGCGAGCGTTTTGTCGTGATAGATAGCGAAAAGAACCCGGTCGTTCGCATTCCGGCGTGGAGCGAGCTGAAGCGCCGGTGGGTCTATAACGAGTACGATCGCGATGGCAAATTAAAACAATATTACGACTTGTACGTCTTGCGTCCGAGGTTTCGCGTACAATCGAAAGCGAATTTTTCGATCTCACGCGCACAATTTCTCCGCAGAGCTGGGAATGTGCAGTTCATCGCGCATTTCGATGAATATGTGAGCGATCTGTTGAATATCGCGCATCCGAGTTCGTCGCGTGGTGGCGGCAGCGCAGTTATTACAATGGCGGAATTCTTGCGTCGGCATCGGAAGATGCTGTTAGAGACCGTCCGCTATTGGCACGAGCAGACGACGGAAGCGCAGCTTCGTCGCGTGCTCGCAAATATGCGCTTCGTCGCTGAAACGTATGGCCTCGTAATCCGTCAAGAGGACGAAAAGCGAACCATCGCCAGCTTCGCCGCGCTGCTCATGACATGGGCAACCACGCATGATCCATTGGAAGAAGCATTGTATGGATAGAACCACGATTTTAGGATTTTGCGGACTAAGAAGGATGGATTCGTGGACGATTAAGGGATTTGAAAATATTTAGTATTGTCATTGCGAGAAAGAATCACGGAGCGAAGCGGAGTGATTCTTGTCGAAGCAATCTCAATCTTGAAGTCAACAGATTGCTTCGTCGAATCGAACTCCCTTCGGTCGTTCGATTCTCCTCGCAATGACAGTAGCAAAAATAATAACAGAGAATGAAAATTAGATCCACTACCGTCCTCGGTATTGTAAAAGATGGCAAAGCGGCGCTTGGCTCCGATGGTCAGGTGACGAACGGCGCGACCGTGATGAAATCGAACGCAAAAAAACTTCGCGTACTCTATAACGGTCAGGTTATCGCCGGATTTGCCGGCTCGACAAGCGATGCGCTTACGCTCTACGACCGTTTCAACAGCAAGCTCGAAGAATATCGCGGGAACGTTCCACGCGCTGTTGTCGAGCTTGGCAAGGAATGGCGGAACGATAAATATCTACGCAGACTCGAAGCAATGCTTGCGGTCGTGAGCAAAGAAGGCGCATTCCTGCTTTCGGGAACCGGGGATGTGATCGAGCCGGAGAATGGCATCGTAGCTATCGGTTCCGGCGGACCGTATGCGCTCGCCGCGGCGCGAGCGTTCATAAAAGCCGATCCGAAGATGCCGGTGAAGGATATTGTCGAGCAATCGCTGCTCATTGCCGGCGAAATTTGTATTTACACGAACACACATATTACGATAGAAAGCTTGGAATGAGTACGGAGTGATGAGTAACGAGTACCGAGTGCAGTTAACGCACTCCCGCTCGTTACTCGTTACCCGTTACTCGATACTTTATGGAAGAAATTACAACAGTTAAAGACGCTCAGCAAAACGGCGAAGAGTCTATCGAAGCGCTCACGGAATCAAAATTCCAGCTTACGCCGCATCAGATCGTGGCGGAGCTGGATAAATATATTATCGGCCAATCGAATGCGAAGCGTTCCGTAGCGATCGCGCTGCGGAATCGCTGGCGCCGCCAGCAGGTTCCCGAAGTGCTGCGCGAGGAGATCATGCCGAACAACATCATCCTCATCGGCCCGACGGGCGTGGGTAAAACAGAGATCGCGCGGCGTCTGGCAAGGCTTGCGGGCGCGCCATTCCTGAAAGTTGAAGCGACGAAATACACCGAAGTGGGATACGTAGGCCGCGATGTAGAATCCATGATCCGCGATCTCACCGAGCTTGCGATCACGATGGTGAAATCCGAGCAAATGGAAGCTGCGGAACCAAAAGCAAAAGCAAATGCCGAGGAACGAATCTTAGATATTCTCGTGCCGCCCGTGGTGCAAGCGCCGCGCAATCCACCACCGATGATGTTCCCCGGAGTTCCCGTTAGTTCTACCATTTCTGGTATGCCGCAATCGCAGCCGCGCACTCCTACGGATGTGAAAGAACAAGCGGAAGTTAACGAATACACGCGCAATCGTTTCCGCGAAAAGTTACGTGCCGGCGAGATGGATGAGAAGGAGATCGAGATCGACATTCAGCAAGCGCCGCCTATTGCTTCGATGCAGATCATGGGGCCGCTTGGCGGAGCAGGGATGGATGAGATCGGTCAGAATATCCAGGATATTCTGGGCGGCATGATGCCGAAAAAGAATAAACGACGCAAGGTTCCCATTTCCGAAGCGCGCGCCGCGTTCGAGCAGGAAGAAGCTGCGAAGCTTGTGGATATGGATAACGTCGTCCGCGAAGCCATCGAGCGCGTCGAGAGTTCGGGAATTATCTTCTTGGATGAGATCGATAAAGTCGCCGGCGGCAAGCGCGAGGGCGGCGGCCCGGATGTATCTCGTGAGGGCGTCCAGCGCGATCTGCTCCCGATCGTCGAGGGATCGAATGTCAGTACCCGCTACGGTATCGTAAAGACGGATCACATTCTTTTCATCGCATCCGGCGCGTTTCATGTCACAAAGCCGAGCGATCTCATTCCGGAACTGCAAGGCCGGTTCCCAATTCGCGTGGAACTCGAAAGCCTTACGCAAGAGGATTTCGTAAAAATCCTAACCATCCCTGAAAACGCGCTGCTCAAACAATACGCCGCGCTGCTCGCGACAGAAGGACTCGAAGTAGAATTTACCGACGATGCCATCGTTGCGCTCGCGCGCATTGCATTCGAAGTGAACGAAGCAATAGAAAATATCGGCGCGCGCAGATTACACACCATTCTAACCACGCTATTAGAGCAAGTGCTCTTCGATGTGCCCGACATCGTGAAAGAGAAGCACCTGAAAGTTACCGCCAAATTCGTCGAAGACCGCCTCGATAAAGTAGTGCGGAATCGGGATTTGAGTCAGTATATCCTTTAACTCAAAGGAGAGATGGTAGAGGATAATTTGCCATTCCAATTGAACCACAAGTCTCCTCCATTGAGCATGACACCTTGACCATGGGTTTCATTGTCCATCCATCGTAGGTAGTGGGGAAGATCCTGCGCGATTTCTTTTACAAACTTCCTCGGGAATAGAGCGTGATACTTGCTCTCAAACTGCTCGGGTGTTTTGATGGTATAATGACCTCGTACAGTATTTACCCACAATGGATAATTTACATATTTTGAAGCGGAAACGCTATCACCGCGAAGAATGCTAAAATAAAATGATTGAATGTTGCTTTCGATCTCAGCGTCCGAAAGTTTTGCATCCGGAGAGTTATACCATCGGTGTTCACCACCTGAATTGTCCCATTCTTCTAACCGAATGGGATAATTTGCTCCTTTCGCGGACGTCCATTCTCCCGTTAATATCCCGCTCGAAAGTTTTGTTTTCATAAGCGGAAATGCAGTATCGCGTTCGGCAAAATGTAGATGGATATCAGCAACAGGTTTCCCAAGTGAATCGAACTCGTGTAATACAATATCCCGAGGTCCTGTCACTTCGCCCTTCAGTGGAATATCCTTGAGGTATTTGCCATAAAAGTAAAACGCGGAGAAATGCTGAGCGTCTCCGTTGCCGATCGATAAACCGATGCGGTGATTGCCAAGCGTGCCACGATATTGCCATCCTCCAAAAGAGTTA
Organism: Ignavibacteriota bacterium; assembly: GCA_963794025.1. GTDB lineage: Bacteria > Bacteroidota > Ignavibacteria > Palsa-1295 > Palsa-1295 > PALSA-1295. Next base: position 65,866 of record CAWCCK010000029.1, on the reverse strand, counting down.
GACCTAAAAGTCATTGCTGGATGCACCGTGTCATTAAAGACATCAGATGGATCAAATTGAGCGAATGCAACCGAGGGAATATAAAACGCAATGAGAAGGAATAGATAACGCATAATACCTTAAAAACTTGAAGTTATCCTTTAGACGTTGGGTTCATAAAAAAGTTTAACCGAATATCTATCGGAGCTTACGTTGCTGCCTCCACGATTGCAATAAACGCGCTGGCATCGAGCGATGCGCCGCCGATGAGGCCGCCATCGATGTCCGGTTCTGCAAAAAGCGCGCGGGCATTATCCGGCTTCATGCTGCCGCCGTAGAGAATTCGCATGTTGTCTGCAAGATTCCCAAATCTCTTTCGCAGCTCTGCGCGAATAAATGCGTGCGCCGATTGCGCTTCATCCGGCGTAGCCGTCTTGCCAGTGCCGATAGCCCATATCGGCTCATACGCAATGACAAGCTTACCTGCATCGGTATTTGTGATTCCATTCAAACTCTGATTGATCTGACGTGATAAGACAGATTCCCATTCATTGCTTTCACGATGTTCTTCATTCTCTCCAATACAGACAATGGGAATTAGTTTTGCATCGAGCGCGGCGCGAAGTTTTTTGCTGATAAGTTCGTCCGTCTCGCCAAAAATAGTTCTTCGTTCGCTGTGGCCGAGAATAACGTAGGTGCAACCCAGATCGGCAAGCATGGCTGGAGAAATTTCGCCGGTAAACGCGCCGCTCTCGCCAATATAACAATTTTGAGCGCCGTATTTCATGGAAGTTTCTTCCAACTCATGCTTCGTGACAAGCAGGGTTGTAAATGGCGGACACACGGCTACTTCGTGGGCTTCGCACTTTGTAGTCCACAGGGCAGTAAGCTGAAAGAGCAGCTTGCGCGTCTCTTTGAGCGTGCCGTTCATCTTCCAGTTCCCGACGATAAGTTTAGGTCGCATTACTCGATCAAATAGGATGCAAGACGGCTTACTAATCGATTTAATCTTTGGGAGGAGATCATGCCAATGACTCCCTTAATGGCGGTATCAGAAACGGTTTCTATCCATCCGAGTCGAATTAGCGACGGTAACAACAATTGACTTTCTTCAAAATCCTGATCATGAAAGGAAATAATCTCATCGAATCCTCTTGCTTCTTGATGACGTTGGGAGCTAATTCCGCAGATCAGTAAATCACCATAAGGCGGCATTGCTTTCAAGATCAGAACCGGGCGAGGTTTGAACTCGCCATCGCTCTGCCGCATTTTAGTCAGGACGATTTTCCCAGGGGTCACGATAGTTTGGGTTTCGTTCGATGATCATATCGTCGGTATAAATAGCAGGTTCGCCTTCGTATAGATGAGCGAGGTTGGTCAGAGCAAACCTGGTCCATTCAAGCCGTTCCTCTTCTACGGACTGCTCGTCGTCAGGAATATCAACCAAGAGCTTCGTATCCGGTTTAAGATTCACTGGCGCATCGAGCAGAATTTGGTGGCCATCATAATGTGCTGGTACTAGCATAATAATAGTAACAGCGAACGTATTGGAAGGTTCATTCCCTAAAAATTTCCCTTATATCCAAACACCAGCGATTGATCGAGCGACCTTCGCAGGGAAACATTCCGGTCATACGTCAGATCGCCCGAATAGCTGATGCAGAGGAATTTATATTGCAGACTGATCTGAAGCAGGGACGTGACGCGCGCATTTTCGAAAAATGTAGAAGCGTGTGGCAGCGATGGCCCGGCAATGCGATTGATCGCAACCGTTTTCCATCCCGTTGTGAATTGAAAATTCTGATTGAGATTTTCCTGCACATTAAAATCGACGATGGCGCTGTAGCCGGATTCCAGCGTGATCTCATTCTGCACGCTCGAAAGCGGATTTTGCGTGGTTACGACAATATCGCGGTTCTGCGTAAAAGCGAAATCCTGCGCGACGGTCTCCTGAAGCGCGTAGCCTACACCGGCGGTTAGGTCGTATTGCCAGGAACCATCGTCCGCCGCGCCTTCGAATCGCTTGCCGAGAAAGAGAGATTGATACACAAAAACGGGATCGAGGAATTTTGTTGGGATGCTGTCACCAACTATGCCATTTCCCATTTGCGTCTCGGCAGCGGTTTCGAGGAAAAGCCGAATTTGCGGGCCGGGAAGGATGGTACGCGATGGCGTAACGCTCACGACGAGATCGTTCTGCGTAATGCTTGGGGGCGCGGAACCATTATTCTGCTCGCCGTAGATCGCATGGAGCTTTGCACCGAGCTGCCAGGGTTCGCCTTCGTAAAAAAAGCTGGCATCGAGTCCTGCGACCCAGATGGCGCTGAAATTGTCGCTATCTCCCGAACTGATGGAAGAGATCGTAACGCCGAGCGAGGGTTGAATCGTATGCTGAAACGGAGATTTTGGCTGAGCGGAAGTGGTGTCAGCCGGTTGCGCGGTCGTGTCCTGCTGCGCCTGTGCCAAGCACACGGAACAGCCGATCATTACCAAACAAAACGCAAGAAAATATTTACGGATCATGCAACTAATTATCGTTCAAAGTGTTGCTCAACTTTTGTTTTACTGCTTTTTCTAAAGAAAGGAATTTTTGTTATGAAATATAATCGTATAATCGGTAGAATGATTTCGGCGTGTGTGGTTCTCGCGGCTCTTATGGCGGGAATACACCCATCGAGAGCAGCAGTTATTCATACCGACCATTCGATCAAGAGCATAATTAATATGTACTTGAAGATCGAGGATTCCACGGAAAAGACGACCATCATTAAACTGAACGGCAACACTACCGGCACCACATGGACGGGCGGTTTTCAATCGATCGGTGGAACTTATAAATTCTGGCTGACCGATGCAAAGGGCAATCCCCAGCCCATCGGCACAAAGAACGCGCAGGTTACGACTACGGTATTGGTCTCGCCGATGGCGAACGGTAAAGTTGTCCACGGCCCACGCTATAATGCATCCCACAGCAATACAGCTACTATTGCTGCTATCCCCGAGTTCACTAAACTTCCCGCAGGGATAGCATCTCTTACCATCGCCGTAACCGTTCTTACTCCCGTTCCAACCGTCCCAACCAAGACCAATTAAGTGCATCCTGTACGTTCGGATATTAATTGGTATTACTACTTTCGAGCGGCTGTAACGATGTTCTGAATTTGAATGTTTTATACGCAGACTATTTTTTCAAAGGAAACCATTATGACAAACAATTCCCTAATTCGTTCCATGCTCTCCGCGTGTGCCGTGCTTCTGGCGCTCATGGCCGGAGCAACTTCATCGCAAGCCCAGCAGGCTGCTATTTCAACAGGCATAGCGACGGCTCATCCTACAAATGCTGTTGCTTTTTATATCAAGATCGGCGGTTTGATCGGTCCGGCGAAAGGCTATCTTAACAAAGGCATCGCTTCTCGCGGCTATAACAATATGGTTCAAATCCCGGACCGGCTGAAGGCTGGAACCTACTACATCCAGTTCGTCGATGCCGACGGCAGAGCCTATCCCGGCATGACAGGATCGAGCATCACCATCACCTCGAAACCGCAAAATGCCTCCACGAGTGGCATGGTTTCCGGTAAACGAGTGCATCAGCCGATCTCCATTACGAAGCAGATCGATAAATCATCGCCGCTCAACTTCACCATCGCTCCCGCTGACGTGGATGAAGACGGGATGCTGGATGTCATGGTAATGCTTCAGCATCCGGGAGTGAAGCCCAATATACCCGTTCCGCCCGCTCCCAAGAATTAATCCTTATGTAACTAAAATGCCGGGTTTTTAACCCGGCATTTTTTATTAGAACCTGAAATGCGCGAACGCCTTATTGGCTTCGGCCATGCGGTGAACGTCGTCGCGCTTCTTGACCGTCGTGCCTTCGCCATTGCTTGCGGCGGTAAGTTCCGCAGCAAGCCGACCTGCCATCGATTTCTCGCCGCGAGCGCGGCTGTACTGAATCAGCCAGCGAATAGCAAGCGCCGTGCGACGATCGGTGCGGACTTCCGTGGGAACTTGATATGTCGCTCCGCCAACCCGGCGTGAGCGAACCTCGATCATCGGCGATGCATTATTCATCGCCTTTTTGAAAACTTCAAGTCCGGATTGGCCCGTCTTTTCCTGAATGCTGTCCAGCGCATCGTACATAATGCGCTGTGCGGTCGATTTCTTGCCGCCGATCATCAACGAATTGATGAACTGCGATACCAACGTATCGCTGAATTTTGGATCCGGTGTACGCGGACGTAGCTCTGCTTTATGCTTTCTCATTGTGAGTTATTCTGTTTTTTCGTGTATGAAAGAGTTGATCGGATGTTCGGAATAGTCCTCACTTGCCGTCAACCACCCCTCCGCATTGCTGCGAAGATCCTAATTGTGTCGTCCCTTCGGGACTTCAAAAACTTTAATTTCAACGTTCCGGTGACTTTCGTCACCGGCTATTTCATTTCGTCCCTTCGGGACTTAGCACTTAGCACTTTACTTAAGCCTTCTTCGGCTTTTTCGTGCCATAGCGCGAGCGGCCCTGCTTGCGATTCTGGACGCCCTGCGTGTCCAGCGTGCCACGAATAATATGGTAACGCACACCGGGCAGATCCTTCACGCGGCCACCGCGGATCATAACGATCGAGTGCTCCTGCAAATTATGGCCTTCGCCCGGAATGTAGGCCGTTACTTCCATGCCGCTCGTAAGCTTCACGCGGGCTACCTTACGGAGCGCGGAATTCGGCTTTTTCGGCGTGGTGGTATAGACGCGGGTACATACTCCGCGGCGCTGGGGGCTGTTTTTGAGGGCGGGGGATTTCGACTTATACGTCAGCTCTTCCCGGCCTAAACGCACTAATTGGTTGATCGTCGGCATGAATGCTTGGTTTGTGGCTAAAAAATGATAATTACCCCGCTCTGCCCGAGCTTATGCGTAGCATGAATGCTTTCGCGTGAGGCGGGCTGTAAACCGGATGCGCGGCAATTCGGTTCGGGAAATATTGGGTAAAAATCGGAACAGAGACCCAATAACCCGCGTTGAAACCGTATCATACACCTCTCGTACTCATTATATCACTGGATCGCGGTTTTGCTACAATCGCGGTTTGCACTGCTCACTAGCCCGAACACGCTATCGACTCCTTGTAACAATGTGAGCCGCGCTTAACTTTTTTGGCGCGGCTTGGAACATGAAATACTGCCGGTTGGACATGCACTTTTGCGTATGTCCTGATTTGCTTCGTCCGGCTTTTGGAGTCGATAGCGCATTGCTGAGAAATTTTTCGGGCTTTTCATATAGTGCAGGAGATGGCGCGGGTTACGCATCGCAAACGATGCGCGCCGTGCCGGTTGTCGTCGCGCTTTTTTTGCTGGCGGCGATGCTCTCGCTCGATTCCTGCCGCAAGCCGAAGGAAGTAGAAAAAAATCCTTCCACGACGAAAGATACGACCGCTGCCGCTCAGGATACATCCAAAAGTTTTATCTCGCAGCAGTACGATTCGCTCTCTCATAAATTCACGGATTTTTTCAGTTCCCTGCTTCCGCGCGGGAAGGATACCACCAAAGGATTCCCGATCGTTACCACCCCTCCGCCGGACGTGAATCTGCCCGCCGTCGGGCAAGACGTTCCCGGAGAGCCGGGTTTTCTGAATACGCCCATCAAGCGTAAAATAGAGTTCGATACCAATGGGAATGTTGTGGAGCACGATGAGTTCTTGGGAACCGACGTGCGAACCCCGACGACGATGTCCTTTCAGGATTATCTCGCGCAGCAAGAAGATCAAGAGATCGGCACGGGCTTCGAGGCCGCGATGCACAAGCAGATCGATACCGGCAAATCCGTCGATGCGCAAACCGGATTACTCGGCGATTACAATTCGATCTCCATTCCGATCCCTCCGAGTATCGTTCCCACCATTTTTGGCAAGCCTTCGATCAATCTCAAGGTTTCGGGCGATGTCGGTATTCACATGGCGTACCGCGATCAGGTAACGTATGCGACGGCGGGCGCGAATTTTTATGGTTCCGAAGCTGGGTTGGATTTTAAGCAGGAGATCAACATCAACACCACCGGCACGATCGGCGATAAGTTGAAAGTGGGCGCCGATTGGGGATCGGACCGCATGTTCCAATACGATAATTTGCTCAACTTCAAATATCAGGGATACCCCGATGAAATTTTGCAGGAGTTCGACGCCGGAAATATCACGTTCAATCCGCCCTCCCAATATATTGCGCCGCAGGATGATCTGTTCGGATTGAAGGCGATCATGCGTTTCGGGCCGCTCTATGTTACCGCGCTCGCCGCGCAGAAAAAGGGTTCCCGTCAATCGAAATCCTTCGGCGGCGGTTCCGGGGCGGCAACGGATCACCTCATTCAACCGTGGCTCTATAAACGCAATCGGTTTTTCTTGGATACGAGTTTTATCAAGTATTACGAGCCGGCCTATTCCACGATTCCCGAAGGCGGTTCGCCGGTGGTGCAAACGGGAACTATCGAGGTCTGGACGACCACCAATCAACCAACCAACCTGAGCATACGTCCCGCAGTAGCCTATTATACGCTCCCGCCGAGCAACGGGGGATATAATCAGTCGATGCGTATTACAAGTTCCAGGGGAGATTCCGTCGTGTATGGGCATTGGGTAAAGATGGATACCACGCGCTACACCGTGGATTGCAATACCGGGGTGCTCATTCTCAATCAGGAACCCGAGGACGTTTATACGAGCCTTGCTGTGAGTTACACAACGTTCAACGGCCAGCAATATGGCGATCAAAGTACCGAAGTGACCGATAGCCCGCTCGTCTTTAAATTAATAAAACCGCTTGGAACTTTTACAAACATTGATTATCCATCGTGGAATAATCTTTTAAAGAACACGTACTATATCGGCGGCATCGGGTTCGATCCATCCAATTTTACCGGGCGTATCATCTTGACGGCTCCCGGCGGGCATCAGTTGGAATATCTGCGCGCCGCAGCCAACACCACGCCCGAAAAAGCGATCTCCATCATGGGGTTGGATCGCTATAATAATTCATCGCCATCGAATAAATCGCCGGACGGACTCATCGATTACAGCACCCAGTTCGCGAATACGATCGTCGATCCCAAAACGGGAACTCTTATTTTCCCGTATCTGGAACCCTTCGGTACGACGATAGCAAATTACAATCAGGCGCAGTTGATAAAAGATCCGAACTTCAAAAAAGATACGGATTTTTATCTTCCCGAAATTTATAATACCGTGCAATCGACGCTCGTGCAGCGGGAGACGAAGCTTGTCGTGTTGGATATGAAATACACAGGCGGCGTTTCCTCGACGCTGAATCTTGGCGCGTTCAATTTGGTCGAGGGCAGTGTGCGCGTAACGATCGGCGGCACGCAGCTTGTGGAAGGAACGGATTTTCGCGTGGATTATAATTCGGGAACGGTTACCATTCTGAACACCGATCTCATCAACACGGGGCAGATCAATGTGGAATACGATGTGCATGACGTGTTCTCGAATGCGACGAAAAATGTGCTTGGGTTCCGCGCCGAAGTGCCGCTCTTCGACGATCAGGCTATTCAACGCGGGGACATCGGCATTACGGCGATGAATTATTCGGCTTCGCTGCCGACGCTAAAGACCACGCAGGGTGAAGAACCATTTTCGAATTGGATCATCGGCGCCGATGGCAGCTATAAATTGGACGCGCCCTTTCTGACGGACGCGATGAACGCCACGCCCTTCCTTAACTTGAAGGATAAATCGAGCCTGAGCATGAAGGTGGATGCCGCGGTTTCGCTCCCGAATCCGAACACGGATGTCTCGCCGATGCCGGTGGATAACGGCGCGTCGATCGCGTATCTCGACGATTTCGAAGGCGGTCTGAACGAGTTCCCATTGTATCTGAACTACGGGCGCTGGGTTCCCGCTTCGCAGCCGATGGATAGTCTGTTCCAGGCGCTGCATCCCGCCGGGAGCAACCCCGATACGCAATACTGGAGCAACCCGATCAATCAGTTGAAAGGCCAAACTGCATGGTTCCCGCCCACGACGAACCCGGGCCCGAATCAGCCGTTCCCGCCACTGCCGCTCATTAAGCCCAACGAGCAAACCGCGACCACCGGGCAAACCGCGACGACCATGTGGTATTATTTCGATCCTACGAAGGCGGGAATTTATAATCCGATTCCTTCCGTGCTTGGCACGCGCGATAATTGGGGCGGCATGATGCAATACGCGCCCGGCTTGAACGTGGCCGCGACGAACACCGACGCCATCCAATTTTATATCAAGATCGACCAACTCGATTCCACCGATGCCGATACCGCAAAGATCCGTTTCGATCTGGGAATTATTAATGACGATATTATTCCCAATAAAGCGCTTAACACAGAAGATCTGGCCCAGAATGGACGCTATGAAGCCGGCGAGGACATTGGACTCGATGGACTCACCGATGCGCAGGAGCAGGCCAAATTCAATAACCTTCCCATTAAGGTTGGTTCCGTTTTTAATCCATCTGATCCGAGTAATGATGATTACAACACCGATTATCTTCATCTAAACGGTCAGGAAGGGAACGAAAACGACGCTTTTTCCGGCCTCACGCCCGATCACGAAGATTTGGACGCCAGCGGTTCTGTTAACTTGACCGATGCGTATTACGAATACGAGATCCCGTTGAAAATGGCGATCAACAAGTATATCATCGGCGGGAACCCATCACAGGGGTGGTATCAACTTAGGATTCCGCTTGCCGATTACAAACGTATCGTCGGCACGAACGATAGTTCCTTCAGCAATATCAGTTATTACCGCATCTGGACGAAGGACGTCACGCATCCCATCGAGTTCGAATTATTCGAGTTCATGATGATCGGCAGCGCATGGACACGCGGTTTGGTGGGGCTGAATCCTTCCAACCCGATCTCCGACACGTCGCTAAAAATCGATTACGTAAATATCTGGGATAATAGCGGCGCTCCCACCAATTATTACACGCCGCCCGGCGCTGCGACGACGCTTCAGCCGGCTGCATCGGGCTATATTCCTGGGAACGAACAATCGCTCCTCATGCACCTTTCGTGTATCGAAGATAATGGCCAGCGCGAAGCACAGCGCATTTTCCCAACGCCGAATAATCTTTTCAATTATCAGTCGATGGCGATTTGGGTGCATGGCGATGAAAGTCATTCGAGCGAAATTTCGAGCGCGCCTCTGAGAACGATAAAGGATACGCTGAATCGCGCGTGGGTCTATTGGCGCTTTGGTTCCGATCAATACGATTATTATGAATATCGCCGACCGCTCGTGCGCGGATGGCAGAATATCCATGTCGATTTTAATACGCTGGTCAATCTAAAAGTGGAACGCTCGGACACGGCAAACTCCATCACGGCATTCGATCCCAATGGGGTTCCCGGCGCAACATATCGCGTCGTGGGCAGCCCGACGTTTACGAACGCGCCGTTCTTCGTGCTGGGTATCGAGAACGAAACGCATCAAAGCTGTTTGACGACGGATCTCTGGTGGGATGAACTTCGCCTGCTCGACGCGCAATCGAAACCCGGTTATGCCTGGACAACATCCGGTCAGCTTAAACTTGCGGAATTCGGAACGATAACGGGAAGTATTTCCGATCAGAGCGCGGATTTTCATCAGGTCGATGAGCAATTCAACACCACGCGGTCGGCCCAATTCAACTGGAACGTGACCGGCGTGTTCGCGATGGATAAATTCCTTCCGCAATGGATGATCGATAAAGGCTCGAAGCTGCCACTGACGATCTCGCATGTCGAGTCCATCATCACACCGGAATACATTGTCAATACCGATGTCGATCTTGCAGATGCTATTTCGGGAATTCAAAGCGATCCCGACCTGTCTTCGGCACAGAAGCAATACCTGATCGATTCGCTGACGAACAACAATCAGACGTTGCAAGTGAAATATTCCATCGGAATGAATGACATCGCGCTGCGGTTTCCGGGAACGTTTTTTCTCATCCCGGCGCTCATCAATCGGCTTGATTTCGGATTTGGTTATACGGAGTCCTATCTTCGGTCGCCGCAATATCAATACGATTATCTCTTTGGCTGGACGGTCACCGGCCGGTATTCGCTGCCGCCGTTGCCGGGGCTTGGTTTAGAACCGCTCCGATGGTGGGGAACGACGACCCCGATCATCGGGCCGTATTCCGGGTGGAAAATAAACTTAACGCCGAGCAACGTTTCGTTTGCCATTTCTGCCACGCGCAGCCAGGAACAATCGCTCGAACAGCTTTCTACGCTGACCTTGCCGCCGTATGGAACCGGGGACTCTTCCTCTATTGCACAAGTGCTGGCCAGCCGAGTTCCCCTCATCAACCGAACATTCACAGCGACGCGCGGTATGCAAATAGATTGGCAGCCCTTTGAAGGAGGCATGCTTTCGCCCAAGTTCAGCTACGCGCTCGACGTGCAGAGCAATCTCACGCCGCTCGAAACCACTACGGCATGGAACCAGCCGACGACCTACGACGCAAATGGGAACCCGATCTATAATTACGACAGCGTCTATTTCTATCAGCGCGATTTTCACGATATTGTGAACGACATCTTTTTCAAGAACGGACAGCTTGCCGATCTTGGCACGGATTTCAGCGCGAACCAGCGCGTACACATGAGCACGTCGCCGAAGCTGCCGGGTTTGTTCGGGCTGGAAAAATTAGTCAAGCCCGTGTTCGATTATCAAGTGACGTATAAATGGCTGAATACGCAATCGGGTCTGCAAAATGCGAAACAAGGCGCGTGGAACAATGTCATCACGACGGGTTTGGAATTCAATATGCGCGATCTGGGAATTATGCTCTTCGGCAAACCGCTTGGCGAGGAACCGCCGCAGCGCGGCCACGGGCATGACCGCGAGCGAAATAAGGATATTGGCATAACACCCGAAGAATTGCCGCAGCAAGGATCGGAAACTTCCGCTACGCCACTACAGGGCGCAGGGGATGGCTTGCGTAATCAGGTTGAGCGCAGCGAAGACATGCGCCCGCAAGCGCGCCCGAATCCGTTGGGGCACTCCACCTTTATCACCGATACGATGCACCACGCAGCGGCTCCCGTGCCGCCTATCGATACGACAGGAATGATTCACACGCGCGGCGTGGGAACCGAAGGCATCAACGATAGAGAATACGTGGTCGATACCACGCTGACGCCGGAAGCTCCGCCGCTTATTGAAGTTCCACAGCAAGAACAAGCGCAACAATCGGAAAACGTTACGCTCAAGCAAATTTTGCAGACGATGATCCAAAAGCCGCTCTTCGATTGGAACGGAACCCGCTTTAATTTTATACAGACCAATTCCACGCTGAATAATGCACTGGCGGGCAATGGATCGGGCATCAGCAATTTCCTCGATAAGGGAATTTTTGTACCGGAGGACGATCTCGATGGGCCTTCGCGCGCCTATCAGTTAGGACTTATTACCGACCCTTCCGGACGCTTGCTGTTCCATTGGCAGAATAAATTCCCGTTCCTTTGGTATTCCGTTCGTCCGGGATTACGTGCCCCAGATCCCTTTGGCGGGAACGTCGATGTGACGGACGCCTTCAACGAAACCAACAATTTTGAACTCGCGACCAGCCGTCCGCTCTGGGCCGGCGCAACCATCAGTTTCAACTGGAAACTTTCTTTCGGCTACGACGAGCGTGACGCGCTCAACATCAACGATGAAGGCGAGCCGACCACGCTTTACACCGCGCGAGCGGGCGATATATCGCGGTCGTTCTTCTCGCTTCCACCGCTCTTCGGTATATCGTGGCTGCAGAGCGGCATTAGCGATGTGGGAACGAAATACCAGCAGATGGTTGGCGCCGCGTTGACCGCAGCAGGCTATAATGGTCTCTCGCCGACCCAACAGGTCGATACCGCGCGCTTCCTGCTTGCGACTGCCGTGCATAATAAGATCGAAGAAAATGCGTTCATGGAAGGATTCGAGACGCTGCCACTGTTTGGCACCGCGCTCCAGCAATTTTTGCCGCGCCTGAATTATTCTTTTTCCTGGAGCGGTCTCGAAAAATTCCCGCTCTTCAGCTTCGCCGATCATGCCAGCATCCGCGATGCCTATAGCGGAACCTATCGCGATAACTGGCGGCAGGATCCCGGCGATACCGTTGCGCTGACGGCGCTACAAACGATCGTCTATGGGTTCCGGCCACTCATCGCGCTCGATCTGGGGTGGGATAAGCTGTGGAATGGCAAGCTCACCACGAGCCTCAATTACGATACGCAAACGCAATGGGCTGCTGATTATGCCTCGACGCGCATCACCTCGCAGCTTTCGACCACCTTTGGCATCACCGCTAATTATTCGCGGCAAGGGCTTTCCATCCCATTCTTAAAGCTGAATCTGAAAAACGAATTTCACTGTAGTTTTACGCTCAGCGAGACCATCACGTCCAACAATTATTATAATTTCTGGACGATAGGCCAAAACCCGACCGGCATCAGCAATGGCGGCCTTACCAAAACGACGATCGAGCCGCGCATCGGATACAACATGAGCCAGCAGTTAACCGTCGAGATGTTCTACCACTACGAGCGCACCACCCCCGAAGCCAGCGGCCTCATCAGCCCGCCCACCCTCTTGGTCGAAGCCGGATTCGATATTAAGCTGAAGATTCAGTAACGGCCAGAATTTCCCGACTGCCCTCGAAATTCTTTTAATTTCATCGTTCGTTCTTCAAGAAAACAGGTGCCCATTAAACGCAATTGAATTGTCATTTAATGAACTATATTTTACTTTAAGCAAACTATTCATTAATTTCTTCAAGAAAATTAATTCGAGCCCCGATTTTCAATGAACAATGCACCCTCCCCCATTTCATCTTTCATCATTTATATTTCATCTTTTCCCCGATAGGTGCCCATCAAAGCAAATGCTAATATACGCACTTTATTTGCCGAATGCAAGCGATTCCTGAAAATAATTGAAAATTTCATTTGGAAATAGGTGCATAAGAAGAAATTAACTTGAAAAGGAGGAGATAACTCGGAAAATTCATTTCGCCGGGACGAACCGGGCCAAACGAGCGTTCTTAGCTTGTCATGCAAGACCAAACATTATCAAACGGACATGCTGCATCGCCGACGGTGCCGTTAAGAACGCTCGAACGGCACCCTATTGAAGATACTCGCACCGTGGACGATGCATTGATTCAGGAGATTACGCGGCGCATTGTCGAGGGAGTGAACCCGAGCAGGGTAATCCTATTCGGCAGCCGCGCGAGGGGCGATTATGACGGGGATTCCGATGTTGATCTCTTTATCGAAATGGAAAGCGATGAGCCGCGCTGGATGAGGCGCAAACGTGTCGATCGTTTATTCCCCCGACGCTGGTGGCCCATGGACCTTTACATTCTCACGCCCGAAGAAATTCGAACGTGGGAGGGGTCGTTGGCTACTATTCTTCCAACGATTAAGCAGGAGGGCAAGGTGCTCTATGAACGACCCAACACATGATTGGAACGAGTGGATCAAAAAAGGCGATGAAGACCGGCTGAACATCGAGAATAACCTGAAAGCCGAGCACATCCCCTGGGCAACAGTCATTTTTCACGCGTAGCAAGCGGCGGAAAAATATTTAAAGGCTCTGCTCGTGTATTTCGGCGTCGAGCCGAAGCGAACGCACGATCTTCGTTCCCTCTGCAATGCGTGTGTTCCGTACGATCCCGCTATCCTGGAATTAGAAGAGGATTGCGGCGATCTCGATTATCTTTCGGAAGACATTCGGTATCCAAACATTCCGGATGCGTCTGAAGAAGAGATGGCTCACCGCGCCGTCGCTGCCTCCAACCGCGTTTGTACCGCCATCAGAGAACGCATGCGCTAACGCGCTTTGCCCAATTTTATCTTCGCGCCGCGTCTGAATTTATATGCCGCGCCATCCGTTTGCAAGCGTGAAACATTTTGTTTGCTCGGCAATCGTAGGGACGTGCTGCGCACGTCCCTCCCCGCGAGCAAGAAGAAGAACTATTATGATCTACTCTCAAACTGGGCCGACCGACATTGGTACACCGCAAAACCGCTTGGCAGGGCAAGGGGGACGGACGTGCGCAGCACGTCCCTACGGCGGAGCGACCGACATGGGTACACGAAAATTTGTTTGGCATGACAAGGGGGACTATTCCGTATATTGAATTACCAAACCGGAACGGCTTTCAGCCGTTCCGGTTTTAGTAATGTATGAAACAGATGTTAATTTTGGTAACTCTCCTTGTGAGCAATCAAGCGAATGCTCAGTGGAAGGAAGTTGCTGATTTTCCGAATGTGGAATACGTTACCTCGGTTTATTTCCTTGATTTTCCCGGTGCCACTCGTATTGGCTTCGTGGGAACCCAATCGGAACTTCATAAAACTACAGATGGTGGCAATACATGGCATGCTGTATGGGATAGCGGCGGATATTATGCGGGATATTATGTGACGGATATCTGTTTTATGGATACGGAAACGGGCTGGTTTACTGTTCATGACGACGGCGCAATTTTGGGCGATCAATGCTATCGAACTAGCGATGGTGGTGAAACATGGCAAAGACTATATGTACCGGGTGCATACTATTCCACGGCTGATGGAATTTTTTATAGTAGTTCTTCTGGGAAGCTTTTATTACTCGATTCTATTATTAGAATATCTACAGACATGGGCAACACATGGTCCGACTCATTACTATATTACGGTGAAATATATGCCGCTTGGTCGCCGTCGCATATTGTCATTCCGGCGCAGTCCTTTCTCCCACCCTACGATGCAAGTTTTCTCGAAACAATGAATGGTGGGATAACTTGGGATACCATAAATCCTCAAAATACAGACGACGGTGGCGGAAGATGGCTTGCAATTCCAGGGACATCAACCTGTTTTGAAGTCGATTATGGCTGGTATTTCTTTGTTCGTCGCAGTGATGATTATGGACATACATGGTATCCAATCGCGAACCTTACCGGAGATTCACTGCATTATTGCACGGGTATCATTAAGGGAGACTTTTCCCGGCTTTATATTCAAACAGACACAGGAATGTATGTATCGGTCGATTCCGGTGTTACATGGAACTTTGATGGCGGCCCAACATATCTTACGAATTTTTCTAACGATGAATTTTATAGCGCGAATGGCGTAACCATTGCAGGAGAGACGTATAATCAATACGGCGGACTTTATGGCGGCGGCCTTTGGGAAGAAATTTGGCCGCAGGCGGGCGTGGCGGAGAATGCGTCAGCAAATTCTAACAATACTCTCAGCATCTTCCCAAATCCCGCCTCAGGCACACTGCAAATTATGGGTGCGCAACCCGGCGAAGTTCATCTCTTCGATCTCTTAGGCCGTGAGGTATTGCATGGGGTGCTTTCGGCAAGTGGTACGCTTACGCTGGATGTTTCGTCGCTTCCGGCTGGTCTCTATTATATAAGTGATGGTGTAACGCGCGCAAAATTCGTAAAGGAATAGAGAATGCTTTTCTAAGAAAAAGCGTCATTTTTCCAAAATTTTCATAAAAAATTGTGATACCGGCTGCCCAGCGGTGTTAAACTTCGAATACGTGTTTGCATCGAACATGTACCTTTGCTTCGTTTTTGCTCTCCGTTCGCATCGTAACCGATGTGCTTTGCGGTGTTCGTCAACTATAACTGAATTTAGATCATGGGGCTCGCTCGCGCGGTTCATACATCTCTTTTTTGCTTTTTCGGTCTGACCGTTTTTTCATCGCTGGCAGCGGCTCAGTCTGGCATTGACTATACCCGTCCTGCCGGGATCGTGCATCAATACCCTCTGACCGGCTCGCGTGAGGTTCCAACGGGTACCGATATTGGCATTCGCGCCATTGGCGCGTACGATTGGAATGCGCTTCAGAAGCAGCGTTTCGTTGCTGTTGGCTCCATTACGGGCGTACACACTCTTTCTGTGCATCTCAGCCGCGATCGCACGGTGGCTATTTTTCATGCCGTTACTCCGTATGCGTATGGCGAGGACGTTCATTTTGCGATGAAGACCGCGCTTTTGGGCGGAACGACCATTACCGATACCGTCTATTTTACGACGATGATCCATCCTGCTCCGCCGATTCCGGCGTGGGCTGAGGAGGAGGTCTCGATCAAGCCTAAATCTTCGGGGATGATGCACACCATGAGCGCGGATTCGCTGCCTGTTATGACCGTTACCGTCGATGACAGCGCCACGCCGGGTACTATTTATTTCGATAATTTTGGATTTGTTGACATACCGAACCCGTGTTACAATTTCACTGCCAACGAACATGGCGTTCTCACATGGTATCAAGAATTGCCCAATAGCTCCTCGCGCGATTTCAAACCCCAGCCGAACGGAATGTTCACGTATTTGGATGCGGATTACAATGTATTCTACGGCATGGACTCGGCATGGAATATCATCGACACGTTTCAGGCGGTTAATTATCCGACAGATCAGCATGAGCTACGTGTGTTCCCCGATGGAAGCTATGCGCTGATCGGCACTTCCATGAGCTATGTGGATATGGGCCAATATGTTGCCGGTGGGTATGATTCTGCCATCGTGATCGGCGATGTCATCCAAACATTCGATCCGGATGGTAATCTGATTTTCCAATGGCGCGGGATAGATCACTACAACGTTTATGATTCTAAATACGAGGATCTGACGGCTACAGAGATCGACTTCGAGCACGCCAACTCGCTCGATTTCGATCCCGATGGCAATATCCTGCTCTCGAATCGGCATTTGTGCGAAATATCGAATATCGATGGCGTGACCGGCGATTTTATCTGGCGTTTAGGCGGCGCGCATAATCAGTTTAGACTTATCGACGATTCAATGTGGTTCTCGTTCCAGCACGATGCCAGATGGCTGCCGGATGGCAACATGACGGTGTTCGATAACTCGAACTACGATACCATCATCGGCGGAAACGGAGCATGGATACAAGAAAGCCGCGCCGTAGAATATGCGCTCGATACTGTCGCGAAAACAGCTACGCTCGTGTGGCAGTATCATCACACGCCGGAGACGTGGACGGACGCGATGGGCAGCGTCGAACGGCTGTCGAATGGCAACACCTTTATTGGCTGGGGCGATAACGATTCCATCTCCATGACCGAGATCCGCCCCGATAATACCACCGCGTTCGAAATGGATATGGGTGGCGATAATGTTTCCTACCGCGCCGTGAAAGATGAATTGGGTTTCAACACTATTGGTATATTAGATACCAACACCGCGCACGTTTCGTCCACCAACGCCAATAATTCGGGTAATACGCTTGAGATCGAAGCAGGAGCATCGTCGGCGATGCCAGGGGCATTATCCGCGCAGTTTTCACTCGCTCAAAACCAGCTTGTGACGCTTACGATCTATGATATGGCAGGAAGGGTCGTCCAAACGGTGCTTACTTCCGAAATGGAAGCCGCAGGGAACCACGAGATCGCGCTCGATCTTTCCGCGCTGCCGAGCGGCGCGTACGAATGCGCGCTCACCACGCCAAACGCCACGCTCGTTCGCAGTTGTTGTTATTTGAAATAAGAGTAGTAGATTTCATCCCGGTGTGATTATCCGAACGGCTTGACCATGCCATTCTGTTCATAGCGGGCAATGGCAGCACACCAGCATTTTGAAGATCTCGGTATTGGCTCGAAAGCGGCGCAATCGCGCTTGCGATTGGTCAATCGCGACGGCACGTTCAATGTTCGCCGTAAAGGGCTGCCGTTTCACAAATGGTTTAGCAGCTACCATTATCTGATCTCCATTTCGTGGTGGAAATTCGATCTTATTCTTCTGCTTATCTATGTTGCGATCAACGCAATTTTTGGCGGGATTTATCTTCTGATCGGTACGGATAGTCTTGCGGGTATCGATGGAAGCTCGATGATGCAGCGGTATCTGCAAACCTTTTTTTTCAGTACGCAAACATTCACGACCGTTGGCTTCGGGCGCATTGCTCCGTTGGGAACTGGAGCGAATATCACAGCATCGCTGGAGGCGCTGACGGGTTTGCTCTCGTTCGCGTTCGCTACGGGCTTGCTCTACGGGCGGTTTTCCAAGCCGGTTGCGAAAATAATTTTTAGCCAGACTGCGCTTGTCGCGCCGTATCAGAATAGTACCGCGTTCATGTTTCGTTCCTCTAATCAACGGACGAATCAGCTGATCGATGTCGGCGCAACGGTTACGTTAAGCCGCTTGGAACGCATGGCGAACGGCGAGCGCGCCAGGAAGTTTTACACGCTCGATCTGGAACGAAGTTCTGTTGCGCTTTTTTATTTGAACTGGACGGTCGTGCATCCGATCAACGAAAGCAGCCCGCTTTTCGGCGTTACCAAAGCGCAATTAGATGAATCGGAGGCTGAGTTCCTGATCTTATTGAAAGCGTTCGACGATTCTTTTTCGCAATATATCCATGCGCGGACTTCGTACAAAAGTAACGAGGTCGTATTCGGTCATAAATTCAAAAGCATCATCCACACCGCGCCCGATGGCATGACGGAGATCGATCTCGATCAAATTCATGATTATGAACCGGCGTGAGGGGTAATTATGAAGTATGAATTATGAAGTATGCATTCGGAAAGAGGATGGGCAAGCAGCGAGCACTGCCTACAATGTTCCCGTCAAAGATGATATGGATAATGCTTCTTTTCATAGTTCATAGTTCATTCTTCATACTTCCGGAAGCAAAGGCTCAACAATCCAAGCTGCCATTGCCAATGCAGTCCGATATTAACACCACGTACATTTTCGGAAGCATCGGCGCATTCATTCCCACCTCGGAAAGTTACCGCCTGAATTTCACGAATAGGTTTGTAGGATTGCCGATCGAGATAAGCGGGGGATTTCTTTTTCCGGTCGGGCGCGATCTTTTCGTTCCATTCACCGTGCGTTACGATCGGCGCACCGCGAATTTTATTACGGGAATGTCGATGGAAGTTACTTCCATCGAACCGGGTGTGCGATATTTTTTTCAGCATGATGAGGCAATGTCGTCGAGCACGACCGTTTCGCATGAGCTTTGTATCTTCGGCGGAGCAGAAGTAGTGTTTGCCGATGCAGGTGTTTCCGGTTCCTACATCGTTTCACCCGACGGAACGATTGCCGGTACGGCGCAGGCTGAGAAAGATTATCTCAATATCGGATTAGGTCTCGATCTTGGTTTGATGTATCCGCTTACGCGCACAACGGCAGTCGAAGCGATTGTACACTTGGCGGCGTTTCTTGCAAGCCCCGTTGCCGATGGCGGGCTGGGAAATATCGGCGGAGTATCGCTTTCCGCTGCGTATCGTTTTGGATTTTGATGACGCTAAGATTTTTTTAATGATTCGAAGCCCATTACAACATCTGACTCGCATTATTTTTGCGACCCTGCTTTTTACGATCGCGGGATGCTCGACTGCACCGGTGCAGACCGGATCGATCAAGCTGCAATTTGCGTATAAAAAATTGCAGCCAACGGTGGATTCGCTGTATCCGATCTTTCCGAATCCGTTTAACCGGGCTTCCGGTGACACGGGACTGTGCATAGAATTTGCTATTGCCGATAGCGTCTATCCGGCGGAACTTCTCATTCAAAATGCACTTGGCGATCCCGTAGCGGAGTTCTCGGATTCGGCGGTTTCTTCGGGGGTTTATACCGGATGGTGGGATCCCATTGCAGCAGATGGAACTCCGCTCATGAGTGGGATCTATTTTGTTACGGTTCAGAACGGAGCATTTATCAATTCGCGTTTGGTCAGCTTGCAGGAAAATGAATAATTTTTTCAAACGGATAGTGGATAGTTTTTTCGAACGGATAGTGGATAACGCATCGCCGACGATGCTTGGAAAGTGGATAGTGGTTTTTACCATTATTATCATCTCGTGCATGGTGGGAACTGCATTCTCGCAGACGGGAACTGTCAACTCGCCAGTGGAGTATTATGTACGGGACGCGCATCCTATCGGAACGGCGAAGCTCGATTTTCCGGGGCCGGGCGGAGGGTTTACGCTCATTCATTTCACTTCCAAAGAAGACAATGGCTTAGGCGATACACTGCCGAAAGATCATACGTATCTCCTCGATCTCAACGTCAATACCGATGGCCTGTACCTTGCGCCGGATACGATGCTTTCGTTCTCGCATCAAACAGCGTTCGAATTCGATCTGCCGAGTGGTCATGTTATTCATGCGGAACTTACTCCCGGACATTCGCACGAAGCGCTTCTGGCGTTGGATACGACGTTCAATGGAACTATTGGATGGGGTCTCATCCAAAAATATATTACCGCATTCGATTTCAAGCGTAACACGCTTACGTTCTATTCGCTCTATGCGAATGATTCCATTGCAGATGGCGATACGAACGTCATTGAACTCCCGCTTTTGGATGACGAGGGAATTACGTATTGCCATTGCAAGGCTCCGGCGGTGTGGCTGGATGTCGAAGCGCCGCCGCTGCCCGAAGGCCATGTGAACCTCGCGTTTCATGATCCACAATCGGAGATCTACAAACCTTCGCTCGATTCCGGTACACGAGCACGAACCGACAAAACGCATCTTGATGACTCGCTTGCCGGTGGGCACCATCCCGTGGGGCTTGCGCTCGCGCAGTTCACGACGCGCGATCTGTTCGGTCATGAGGTCAATCTTATTTCTCGCGGCTCGCACCGTTTGATCGGCCCCATGCCGCCGATTTATCATGACTTTCTTATTCCCGTCATGGGTTCCCTGGGCACCGATGTGCTTCGCACCTTTAGCGGTATCATCATCGATCCCTCGCGCGGGAAATTGATCTTTGTGAAATAAATTATTCGGAAAGCGATTTGGCCACGCTTTCCGAAAATCGTTTCATTGGCATATCGAACGCTTCGCCCCAATGTTGGTTTTCCTTCGGGTCGCGGACATAATTCCCATCGCGCAGCATCGTTATTTCATCTTCGGTTATTGGGAACCATGAAAAGCGACCTAAAAGACGCGCAAGGGACGTAATAAGTGGGAAGGGAATTTTGATCTTTGGCTTTTTCGTGCCCATCACATGAGCAATGATCGTGACCAGCTCGCGGTAACTTAACGTTTCTGGCCCGCCGATCTCATGGATTTTTCCGATGGCTTCAGATTTCACAAGCGATCGCACGATGATGTGCGAAACATCATCCACTGAAACCGGCTGGAAGAGAAATTCCCCATCGCCAAGAATGGGAACGAATGGAGCCATGCGAATGGCCTTTACGATCTCCTGAACAAAATTATGTTCATGGCGCGGACGGTCATCGAAAATAAGCGATGGGCGGAGAATCGTCCAGTCGAGGCCGCTTGTGCGAACGAGTGCTTCAGCTTCCCATTTGGTAGTGTAATAGTCGGTAGAGGAATTCGTTGTTGCTCCAAGTGCTGACATTTGAATCCATCGCGTTGCGCCAACCTGCTTCGCTGCCGCGAGCACATTGCGAACGCCTTCCACATGCACCGCGCGATAGGTAATAGATTTGCCCGGAAATTCGCGCAGCACGCCCGGTAGATAAACGATGGCTTCCGTTCCGTTTGGCACAGCGCGAAGCATATCATCCCGGCGCGATACATCGCCGCGCACGACGGTTACGTTTGGATACGCATCCGCTATTTCCATTAAGGAATGATCCGAATGAGCAAGCGCAACGACCTTATGGCCTGTGTTTTGAAGATCGTTCAAAACCCTTGCGCCCACAAACCCCGATGCACCAGCGAGAAAAATATTCATTAGATTGAGGGAGTAAGAATTAGGAATGAAGAATTAAGGATATAAGAATTAAGTTAACCTGTCATTCTGAGCGGAGCAAAACAGAGTCCGCCGACGGACTCTGTTTTGCGGAGTCGAAGAATCCCTTGCATTACAAGAGATCCTTCGACTCCGTTCGTCCATCCGAGCATCGTGGGCGATGCTCGGATGGGCGAACTCCGCTCAGGATGACATCTTAGTGACTTATTCGGACATTCCTTAATTCTTACTTTTTACCTCTTACTTGACCCATGTTCACCGGCATCATTGAAGAACTCGGCACAATCGTTGACCTTACCTTAACAGGAACATCACTCTGTCTTAAAATTAAGGCAGAACGGATTTTCTCCGAGAGCTACGAAAGTGCGAAAATCCCCGAAAATGGGTTTAAAATAGGCGATTCCATTGCTGTAAATGGAATTTGCCTCACGGCGACTAAAGTCCAACCGCGCATGATCGGTCATACGCTGCCCTTTTTTGAGGTCACCGCAATTCAGGAAACTCTTGGGAAAACGACACTTGGTTCATTGATAGATAGGAATGAGGAGCACGTTAGAGTGAATCTCGAACGCGCTGCGACACTTGAGACTCGCTTAGGCGGACATCTGGTGCAGGGCCATGTCGATGGTATTGCGGTCATCCGAAATATCAAAGATATAAAAGTGGATGAGCGATCATCCACGGAAAGCTGGGAATTCAGCTTCGAACTTGCTCCGGAAATGGCTCGGTACGTGATTCCCAAAGGCTCGATCGCCATCAACGGCGTCAGCCTGACGGTTGCGGCGATCGAACGCGAAACGGTTACGATTGCGATCATTCCTCATACCTATTATCATACGAACTTCCAGTTTTTGAACGTTGGTGACACGGTCAACGTGGAGCTTGATCTCATTGCGAAAATGGTCGAGCGTCTCGTGAAGCCTTACACATCATAAGAAGAATTTTTAAAAGCGAATAACCATATAACGATTAGGTTGCGGCAGAGCATGATCGATCATGCGAGCTGTAATGCCTAAGAGAGGATAAGAAGCAATGTCTAAAGGTGGTGGAGCTGGAAAAGTTTATTTCATTCTGTACCTTGCGGTTCTGCTGGAACTGCTGATCGTCATCGTCGAGCGCGACGATGCCGAAGATGCGTTCCGGAAAGAGCGAGATGAATTGCTTCGCAAAGAGAAGCGCATTCAGCTTATTGCCGAAACGATCATCAATTCGCTGCGCGGTTCGCCGACGGCTGTTAGCGCCACGTCTGATCAGAGCATGGTCTTAGGCGATAAGACCGAAGCGAACGGACGCATGTTCAATGTCCGCATTCGGCTTGCCGACCCTAAGCATGATACCGTCAAGGATTTAGAATTGCATATCATCCGAAACGGCGCGGATCTTCAACAGATAAATTTAGCCGCAGATTCGGTTCTGTATCCGCGCTCCCGAGATTCGGCTTCGAAGAACGACATTATTTTTACCTACGCATTTAAGCCCATGTATGGCGCCGGTGAGTATAAACTTCATTTCGACGCGAAGACGAACCAAATCGTCGGCGTAACGCAGACGGCTTCGCCCGACGATACCGTGAAGATAGGCGCCGTGCATCTCACCGTAAAAGAGTTGAAGGAAGTGAAAGATGGTATTTCTGAGAATATCGGTTTGCGCGGCTATATTGATTCGCTCTTAAACGGAGGTTACGAAAACTTCTCGGCCAATATCGGCTCCAACGAGTTTACCGTTAACGTAAAGCCGCCGCAGGAAGTCGATCAGCTGAAGATCTTCCCGCAGGAAGCGAATTTTGCATCGTTCCCGACGCTCGATCTTCCGAATGCTGTGAAGATCGAAGGCGCAACGATCACCGGACCGCAAGGCGTGAAGATCACGAAAGTGGATGGACCGGGAGACATTGTCCAGGTAGATTCTAATTTCTATTGGACATGGAAACCTGATGCCGCTGCGATCGGCCAGACGTACACGATCAAGCTTGCCGGCCGCGCCAATCGTAACGGCGCGCAAAAAGATCAGGCAACAACTTCGTTCGCAGTTAGCGTGAAGAAATTAGAGCCTGCGAATCTCTCGCACTTCTTCCCTGAAAGCAAAAAGCATGAAGCGACGCCTTATACCATGCTTCCCTTCAGGGCGAACATGAAGTTTGCGAACTTAGATGGAAGCTATCGGACGGAACTCTATATCGGAGGAACGAAAGTAAAAGAATCGAACGAAGCTACCATTGAAGCGACGCCGGAATTCCTTAAAGATGAGGGTAAACCGCTCGAAGTCAAGACCTTCTATAAATCCGACTTTATGAAGGAGTATGCATTAGTGGATGACGAGACCTTCAAGATCGCGCCGCCTCCGTTTAAGGCCAGTGGCGAGAACGATCCCGATATTGGCGACGCGCTCGATATCAAAGCGGCCTTCGGTGTTCCTGCTAACTATTATGAGATAGGCGCGGATCATCTCGATGTAGAGTCCGGCGGCTTGTTCGGAACCACTGCAAAGAAGATCTCGGGTGGCGCGGGACCTAAGTTCGAATTCGAAGTTCAAATGAATGCCGGTAAGGCTTCGAGCGTCATTAAGAAGAAGGATGGCGAGGATAAGGATATTACCGTCACCGATCCGCTTACGCATCAATCGCAGACCTTTACCGTCCACATCACTCCGAAGGTGCAGGGCAAGCGCGGAGCAGGTGGTGGTGGAGCAGGCGGCGGTGGAATTCATTAAGGATTTCTAAAGACGAGGGTTTCTCGTTCGGTGGAGAGACCCTAAAGATTTCGAACAGATTTTTATTCGCGTATTGAATTACTATATGAGATTTACGATCCCCGTTTTTCAGAAGAATATCCTAAGCATCGCTTTGTCGCTGCTTTCGGTGCTTATTCCGTTATCGGCAGCCTATGCTCAGCACTCCGATCCCGTTGCTGACTCGATAAAAAAATATACACTCGATAACGAGAAAATGTATCGTTTGTTAAATTCCATGGATGACAAAGGGTCATCGTACGAATTCACGAACGTGACCGCGTGGAAGATCACCGATCCCGATCTTTATGCTCAGATCGAGAAAGTCTATCGCGCGAAATACGGCGAAAAAGAGCTGAAGGACTTTGACATACAGAACATCTATGTTTTTGTTGCTCCGGTTGGGGAAGATCGTTTCCAGCCGTTCCACATTCTTTTCATGGGAAAAAAGGTCAGTACCGATACGTCCGATGCAGGTGATTTCGAGTTCGGCAGTCGCCGGAAATCGAAGGGTGGTCAGGTTGTACCGCGCGCATTCAAAGGCCGCGATGTCATTCGCACCATGCAGCAGAATCCTTCCCTGATGGATAACATCAATGCGGTGCAGGGAGAGATCGTCGAGTTGCCGGGCGATATTGCTCCGCGTGGCGTGCAGCTTATCAAAAATTCCGATACCCGATACATCTTTCATCAGATGTTCACTGGTTTTTATTCGAAGCGCACGATCATTGACGAGCAAGATCTGGCTTTAGGTCTTCCGACACCCGATGAGATGAATCTGGCGCCGGTTGATTCCAACGCGGCTGTTATTCCCAATGAGGCAGATGAAACCCAGATCCTCAGCGCGGAGGATCTTGACTCGCGTGCATTTCACTTTCAAAAAACGGTCGATATTTCCATCGATCATATTGCAGTTAATGTTTCGGCGCAAAATCAGCTTGAATTTGAACTCGGCAACCCGGAAGTCGGGCTTCCGTTCTGGTCGAGCGGCGAAGCGAGCTTGCTGCTCAACATGCGTAATCAGATCGGCACCGAGAGCGATTTCAAGATCGGTTTCGATTTCCCGAATTTCGGTCTCGGCAATATTAACGGTGCCGTGTTCCAACCGCGACAGCTATCGGGATTCTACGGCGGAACGGTCTCTGCCTATTTTGCCGGCATCGATTTTTTCAGCGGGTTCAATATGCCGCTCGCATTTAATTTTTCATTCTATCCTGCATCGGGATCGAATTCCTCGATCATCTATAATGGCGTTGCCGGCGCCGTTGCGACACAAACGGGAACCGTCACCACCGGCGGTACGAATGGAACGCAAACCACAGTTCCAGCAGGGCAGACTTTTTACCGCACCGCGTTCATCGGGCAGTTATACATTCCGTTCATCGTGCAGCTCGATCCTGCGAACTTCGTGCAGTTCTCGGCTGGCGTGGGCGTTGACGAGGTTCGGTTAAGCTGGATCCCTGCGAATGATAGCGTGGGCGAAGCGTATGGTTATGCAAAGGGTTCTGGCGGAACCGTGCAGGATCTTTTATACAATGGCAGGACGAATGTTTCGACGCCGTTCACCCCGCACGTAGCGATCGACTATGTGAACCATCGCTCGAACAAATTCGGATTGGATTTCCAATACGATCACTTATTCACGTTTGGCGGCTGGCTGGAACTCATACCCGATCATCTGCGGATAGAAGCAAGCTATACCGCGCCGCTCGTCCGCGATCCGCTCCCGTATGAGCCGCCGTACTTCTTTGAAATTACACCGCGTATTTATTTCTAATATGACCAGAAGCCACCAAACTATGAAAATCTCAATGTACCACACGATGAAGAATTTTTTGGGTCTGCTTCTGATGATCGCGGCGATGTATGCCGTGTCACCGGATCTCTCGCGTGCGCAGCAAGGCGAGCAGCAGCCGCAATCGCCGCAGCTTACAGCACAAGACTCACTTAGAAATGTGTATAATGAAAATCAGACACTTAAGTCGATCTTGAGTTCCATTCAATCGATCGATACCGCGCGGCAAAATGAACTGATCCAGTGGATCATCACCGATCGCACGATTCGCTCGCGCGTGATCAGCGCTTTGCGTAAGGAGAGCTACCGCATTGCGCCAAATTCCGTTGCAGAACTGACCGTTACACAAAAACCGCCGGTGAATGATAACGATATGCAGTTGCTTCGTATCGTCATCGAGCAGGTGGGAATATACGGGGAAGCTAATATCCGCCGCGTGCTTGGAAGCACGCTCTATGACGAGATCAATTCGCGTACCGGCTACGAGTTCACGCTCATTTCGACCGCACCGGAACAGGAAAAAATTCAATTCATCGGTATGAACGCTTCGCTCTTCGGCGGGGACATCGTGTTCAAATCCGGCTTTGGCTTTGGAATTAATCTTGGCGAGGATTACATCGGCTATCCCTTCTGGCTTCCGGCCACGATCGGAACCTATGGCATCCTGAACGAGAATGGAACGAATTTCCGCCTTGGTATCGAATGGCCGCTTGGCGAATCCGGCGTTACACCATTTACGATTTCGCAAGGCTTGCAAATTCGTGGAAGCAAGCTCGTTGGGGCAATGGCCTTCGATGCCGAGCTAAGGCAGGATCTTGGCGTGCTTCAGGAGCAATCCGGCAAGCTGGGATTTGGCGTGGAGTTCCGCAACGCATTTACTCCGAGCGTAACGAGTTTCCCGGCTTACGCGCTTACTGGCCTTACCACCGGCCAGGATCCTTACGCGACGGGTTCCGCAGGAACTGGACTTCTGAGCGCGAAAGACAGCCTGTACTATCTTAAACTTTCGGCGCACGGTTATCTGACCTATAACTTCCCGAACCAATCGTTGCGCGGCGCGTACATTTGGTTAGGCGGCGGTTTGCACATCGTTCAGCCGGTTACGATCGGTACGCTGCCGATCCTTGTTAATGGAGTTCCAAATTCAAATCTTAATCTTCCCAGCGATCTGTCGTACTTCGATCCACTCATCAAGATCGGCTATATTCACTCCGGTTCATCGGGACAGGAATACGGACTGAGCGTTCAGTATTCCAACACGCTTTTGACCGATGCGTGGGTGCAGCTCTTCTCATGGCTACAGATCGAAGCGAAGTATTCGACGATCGTCGGACGCAATCCGTATCCCTGGGAATACAAGGATTACGTGATGGTTTCACCGAAGTTGATACTTAATTTCTAAACGACTCTGAATTTCTTTTCGATTCTAAAACCCCTCCATCCAATGGAGGGGTTTTTATTTTGTAGAAATATCACTTATGATACAGATCACTACGCGTAGCGCAAAAAAACGGCATATCTGTCATTCCCGCGAATGCTGGAATCCAGGCCTGAATTTCGTAACTATTTAATAGATAGATTCCCGCATTCGCGGGAATGACAAAGAGGCTTTCGATCTTAGATTCAATAACTTTGAACTAAGTTGCCGCCTACTCTCTGACGATCCAGCATGAATGCAGGCTGCCATCATTATACTTGCTATCGAAAGTTTGGAATAAATAATCGGCATCCGATTTCGATGCAACGATAAGCGTTCGGTCATTCACCTGCTGCCGAGCGGATTTATTATTGCCGACAGCCAGAAATTGCTGAACATCATTGATGGATGGCTGCGCATTTCCAGACTCACTCCGTTGGCCTGATTCAATAACGGCTTCTGCGGTTATACTTCGGAGCAGCTTCGGCCACATCGCTTCAAAAAGAGTATGTTCGCCGTATTGCTCCGCTCCGGTGATGCGTCCGTTAATAGCATAGACAAAACCGACGGCACGGTCGTCATCCGAGGCAAGATCTTCTAATTTCTTTTCTGTTTTGTGTTTGCGGTCTGCGAGGGAATTATTTTCGAGCGTGAGTTCCAAGCTGGTGGGCGAGGCGTTGCGTGTGACGCTATCGTTGAGCATGGCAGTGAGATCACGCTGCACATTCGAAACATCGTTCCAGATCGATTCCTGTGCGGCATCGACGTTACCGAAAAAAAGCTGAGGCTGCGATGAGAGCGATTTCAGCAGATTAAGCTCGTTCGTATCCGGCGCAGTAAATCCGCCGACGTGCGGCGTAAGCAATTGCTCGGTTAATTCGTGCTGTGTCACAAGGCGCGTATGCGAAAGCGGTGCCATCCAATAGGATGCGCTGAATGTTTCGATCGGCTCTGCACCGCGTTTGGTCGAGCGTCCGTGCTCGATGCAATAGACGTTCAGATCGCGTGAGGTATCATGCGCAGGAACGATCATATCGTACTCGACCAACCGATCCTGTTGCCCGCCTTTGATAATGTCGGCGGACTGAACAAAGAGATCGGTGTCGGAACGATTTTCGATCCATAAACGCTGGCTGTTGTTTTCGTGAATAACTGCCGCGCCGGAATGAAGCGCATCTTCCAGCGTAAGATACGGATGGTGAACCGTACATTTTGCTTCGAGCGTCCAGACGGTGAGCGGCCCGAATATTTTTGGTTCACGAACGATAACAGAATCGCCGGAAGCCAGCGCGGGCCTCGCACTGAGAAGGCAGAAGAGAAGAACTTCGATGCACTGCTTCATCGGAACTTCTTTCTATTTTATCTCATCCGTGTATTCATCGCACCGAGAATACCACCTTGAGAGCAATTTTTTCGGAAAGCGTGTTCGATTGTTGTTGCTGAGCAGCAGCTTTTGCTTTTTGTCCCCCTTCGCGTTCTTCCTCTTCTTCACCACCACCTTTTGCGGCGGCAGGCGCAGCGGCATCGTCCGGAGCTTCCGAAATAGAAAGAATATCGCCGACGGTTTTTCCCATTTCTTTTGCGATCGAAGCAGCCTCCTTGCGCGCATTTTCAATGGCGTTTTTCACCGCGCCTTCATGCAAGTTGTGCCCCGGCGCGATGCCAAAAGCTCCCACATTGATCGCGCTCGCTCCGCTTTGCGTGGCAAGGTCGATCACATGCGGGAGATCTTTCACGTTATCGAGCTGCACTTCGAGCGGCGTATCCATGCGGTAGCCGATAATTTTGGTTCCATTCTGCCCATATTCCATATTCGGCATAAGATGGAACGGCTGCACCGAAATATCTTCGACTTCAATACCGCCTTTTTCGAGTGCTTCTTCCAGATGCTTCACGATGTCATCCTGCTTCACAAAAAGGCCGGTCGCTGTCGGGTCGGCGCTGGAAACGGTAAGGCCAAGCGTTACCCGGTCCGCGACTGCTGCTCCGGAACCGCTTGCCATAACCGTGATCGTTCGGTCCATCATGGGCGGAGGTTGCTGCGCATTCGCGCGGGAACCCGTGAAAACCAACATCGTAATAAGTGCTGCGATCGAATAGAAATGCTTCATGGTAGGTACGTAAAAATAAATAATGAACGATGAGTTACAACATCACAAAAGAAAAAGGGTGCAACCCACTATCGAAAGAACACACTATTATCATAAACTATTACATGAATTGTATTGTATTCTTAATGGATTTTTCTTTTTTAGCAGATTCACGAGCTGCGAATTCCGTGCTTGATATTTTCAAATTCGTAATTCGTAATTTGTAATTTGTAATTCGTAATTCGTAATTCGTAATTACATTCCCATGCCACGCCAAACAACGGTCGCGCTGCTGTATAACGACATTCCGGTAAAGCCATCGGACGATCGCTCGTCGGATGAGCGCACGTCCGCGCCGGATGCGCCCGTGGATCTTTCCCCGGAAGCGCTCGGCTTCACGCCGTATTTCGATCTCGATGATATTCCCGCCGAAGAAGAATATGCGAAGATCGAACACGCGCTCACCGATGCGGGATTTAAAGTGGCAAGCTATAATGTAAAAGACCGTTTCGAGCGGCTCTTTAAATTTTTAGCGCGAAGAAAAATAGATGTTGTTTTTAATCTGATCGAATTTTTTCACGGACGGCCGGAGCAGGAAATGTTCGTCGCTGCGTTTTTCGAATTACTCGAAATTCCCTACACCGGCGCGCCGCCTATGACGCTTGCGCTCTGCCAAAATAAACCGCTCGCTAAATCTATTCTGCGTTCGTTCGATCTTCCGACGCCGCGCTCGGTAACCATTCGCACGATGGCCGATTTTAAGGCTCGGCACAATCTTCACTATCCGCTCATCGTAAAACCTGCGTGCGAGGATGGTTCCGGAGGGATTGAAAATGCAAGCATTGTTACCTCGCTCGATGCGTTGAAAGCGCGTGTGGAATTCGTGCTGGAAGATTTTAAGATGGACGCATTGGTGGAGGAATACATCGAAGGTAGGGAATTGAACGTTGCCGTGCTTGGTAACGGCGCAAAACGCCGCGCGCTGCCTATTTCCGAGATCATGTTCGAGGATATGCCGGATCATCTATACAAAATTGTCAGCTTTCAGGCAAAATGGGATCCCATGCACGAGGCCTATCACAAAACAATTCCTTCGTGTCCCGCTGACCTTCCTCCGGCAAAAACAGAAGAAGCAAAACAGCTTGCGCTCCGAGCGGCGGAAGCGCTCGGCTTACGCGATTATGCCAGAGTGGATATGCGCATGAATCCCGAAGGTGAACTTTTTATTTTGGAAGTAAATCCCAATCCCAATCTTTCGGAGGGAACCGGCATTGCGCGTAGCGCCCAAGCGGCGAGAATTCCCTTTGACGATCTCCTGAAAAATATCGTGGAAAGCGCGCTGGAACGATCGAAGAATTGGTCTGAAGAAAACTAAATTGGCAGATGTTGTCCCACATAGTAATTGAGCGGATTTGGCCTCATTTCGCATTCCTCAGCGATGCGAATCGTTCCGGCAATTTTACCGGCGTACCGAAGCGCGTATAAATTCGTGACCATCCTATCGCGTAGATCGAGCGGGGCAATGGGATTGATGTAGATAGAAGTTCCCCCTTCGAATCCTGCTGCCGTGTTGACGCGCCACTTGATGAGAATATGCCAGGGCATCTGATATACCGCATCGATGGGAGTATAATACCACTCTTCGTTCGAAGAAATGTGCGATCCGCTTGCGGCATGACAGGCGTGAAGGAGATCGCTCATTGCGCCGATCTCTTCATCGGAATGCTCGTAAGGCCGCGTATGATAACTTTTTGAAAAGATCTCGATCGTTGGATGCCGGTGGCCGATACCTGCATACGCAATGGCGTGATCGTTCTCGGCAAAGATAAGGTTTTGCATGCCCGCAAGATTCGCTCCCAGTTCATTGAACACATTTGGGTCTTGTCGCAGCATATCCACCTGATGCCGAATGGACGCGCCCCAATCGTCGATGCCGACGAGTTGTTTATGCAGATGATCGAAGCTTGCGCCCGCCGGAGCCATCCAATTTTGAAATACAGAGATATAACGAATGTACCGGTTGGAACTAAAAATATCCCGCATCGCGTCGATGGTGAAGTGGATATAGTGATAGTGCTCTTCGGGCGTCATATCGCCGCTCGAAAAAAGTTCACTGGCGTCCGTCGCGTTCGGCAGAAAATGCGGAGCAGCAATAATAAGCTCGTGGCCGCCGCCAAAAAATGCTTCGGACATCGCAAAAAGATCGTGATCGGAGATCTGATGAATGCGTTCCTCCGATGCTCCCGAAGCGCGCAGCTTGTAACGCAGTACTTCCTGTACATGATGGAACCCGGTTTCATTTGAAAGATACATTTCCTTCCATGCAAGATTCGCAGGAGAAAGATAATAGTTGTAATTTTTCTTCCAATAATCGACGGTAACGATCTCAAAAAGATTCGGGACACATCGGAAGAGCCAGGACGCATGATCGGTCATGCCATGTTCCATCTCGCTCGGAGGTACGTGATCCATTCGGTGAAACGACCCATCCGGACGACGGACGAGTCTGGATTTTTCCGGCGGCGTTTCGAACAATCGGTCGGAACAGAAGGCGCAGAACGAAGTTTTATCGTCCGGATTCAGAGGATGCGGCATGGGCGCGTGCATAGATGCTCCCGGTTTTCCGGCGCGTCCGGGCACGCTCCACACTTCGTTATCGGTGAACGGATTGATCTGCTTGATGGTCCCATCGGCCATCAGGGTGTAGTATTTCGAATAGTGCATAAAAATTTGTAGCGCAAACGTTAGTTTGCGGCGTTGCATCGCAAACTAAAGTTTGCGCTACACTCGTTTTCTTCGTGCAGGAGCTTTGGAGTATTTGCCTTTTGGGTCCATCCGAAGTAATGCACGTAACGAAACATTGGGACTTCCTACTCCACGCTATTGCTATCCACGAAAAAATTTTATGACACGAAATAACGGACGCATTTCTAACGACGAACTCTTTGTGCCGCATCGGGAACCGGGCGGTTCCTCGAAACTCGTTCCCTTTGCGCTCGGCGCGATTATAGGCGGCGTGATCGGCGCGACGCTTGCGCTGCTCTATGCTCCGGCCGAGGGTTCGGAACTTCGGCGCGGGATGACGGAAACGCTCACCGATCTCACCGAAAGCGCGAAAGATATTGCGCGTGGAGCTAAGATCACCGCAGAAAAATTTTTCAGCGATGTGCTGGATCCCGATGACGAAGAGGAACCTTCCCACATCGGACGAACACGCTCGCGCGCCGATGATATTATGGAAGATGCCGACCGCGCTATCGCCGATGCGCGTAGGCGTTCCTCCGAATCAAGAATGCGCGACGAGGAAACGGATTGATTTTCAGCGTAAACCCTCTCGCCTAATCCCTCGTTATACACGTTATGGAAACTATTCTCTACATTACGGGCGGAATTGCGCTGTTGGCGCTGGCGTGGCTATTTATATCGCTTGCACGGGCGATCAGTGGAATGCAGATCATGCTTGCCGAATTTGAAAGCGATTTTCATACTGCTGCCGCTGCAGCCGATGAGATCAGAGCGGGCGTGATGCCTATTTTGGATAACGTAACCCACATTACTGCGAACGTAAGCAAAATTACGAATGGCGTGCAGAACCAAATGGTCGGCGTTCACGAAACGATCGACGATGCGCTCGATGTGATTCGTGGAACTTTAGACGATGTAGAGCGGCTGAAGAATAATGTGGTCGCTACGGTCGATGGCCCCATTTCCTTAGTACGCGAAACCGCGAGCGGCGCGATCGGAACCGTTCTCCGCGTCATAAATGTGATCTCAAAATTAACAGGGAAGCGGACGAAGAAAAAATCGTATAACGGGCGGGAATGAATTCCTAAGAGCGCTTGCCTTTCTGCGGACAATTATTTTTAGGAAAAGCAATTTTCTGCGATACTATCCTGTTGGTCTTGCGTACACATCGCGAAAATGACGCAATTAAATCAAACCCGTATCGAAGCTCTGCCCGCAGCTTTTTCGAAGGCGCGCATTGCCGTCGTCGGCGATCTGATGCTGGATCGCTATACGTTCGGCAGCGTATCGCGCATCTCGCCGGAAGCGCCTGTGCCGGTCTTAGAGATCGAGAACGA
The DNA here is from genome assembly GCA_963794025.1 of Ignavibacteriota bacterium. Classification (GTDB taxonomy): domain Bacteria; phylum Bacteroidota; class Ignavibacteria; order Palsa-1295; family Palsa-1295; genus PALSA-1295. Next base: position 32,044 of record CAWCCK010000029.1, on the reverse strand, counting down.
GCAGGCGCGGCTTGGCGGCGCTGCAAATGTCGGGCATAATATCCTCGGGCTTGGCGCGACGCCGCTCATGCTGGGCGTTGTCGGAGATGACACTTCGGGACTCATCCTCAAAGGCATTTTTACCGATCTTGGGTTCCCACTCGATGGACTCATCACCGATGCCACGCGGCCCACGACGGTCAAGACGCGCGTCATTGCCGGAAGCCAGCAAATGCTTCGGATGGATCATGAGATGAAGCGCGAAATTTCATCCAGCGTGGAGGAACGATTGATCGGCGCGCTGAAAGCGCAGATCAATGCGCTCGATGGAATCATTCTCGAAGATTACAACAAAGGTGTGCTGACAAAATCGGTCATTCACCGTGTGATCGAGCTTGCGCGGAAGCATGGTGTACCGCTGCTCGTCGATCCGAAGATGCAGAATTTTTTCGAGTATCAGGGCGCGACCGTGTTTAAGCCAAACAGAAAAGAAGTCGAAGATGCGCTGGCCACGCGATTTTCGTCGGACGAAGAAACAAATGAAGCAGGAGTTCGGCTAATGGAAATGCTCCACGCAGAGAATGTGCTGCTTACGCTTGGCGAAAAAGGCATGATGCTCTTCGAGCACGTTCCAAACGATGGAATTTCAACTCAGCCATTTTCGATCCCGACGATGGCCCGGCAAGTCGCAGATGTTTCCGGAGCAGGCGATACCGTGATCGCGACGCTTGCCGTCTGCATGGCGTGTGGCATGAGCGTTCGGGAATCGGCGGTGATCGCAAACCGCGCGGCAGGACTTGTGATTGAAGAATTAGGAATCGTTCCGATCTACACCAAGCAGCTCATCGCAGCGTTAATGGAAGATCTGGAGCAGCGAGTAATGAGTAACGAGTAACGAGTGGGAGCTATTAAACTTGCATCGGTCTTTTCTTTTCGCAATTCCGAAGATCGGGAGCGGCTTATGGAATGGCGCGAGAATTTGCGGAGATCGGGAACTGCGCTCGTGTTTACGAACGGTGTGTTCGATATTCTTCATGCCGGTCATGTGGGATATTTAATGGAAGCGAGAAATGCCGGTGGTGCGCTGATCATTGGATTAAATTCCGATGCATCTGTCCGGGCGATTAAAGGGCCGAACCGACCAATTCAACAAGAAGGGGATCGCGCGCTGCTCCTTGCATCGCTGAAATGCACGGATGCTGTTGTCATTTTCGATGAAGAAACGCCGATGGAACTTATTCGATTTGTCCTGCCAGATATTCTGATCAAAGGTGCGGATTATTCGAGAGCAACGATCATCGGCGCGGATGACGTGGAAGCGCACGGCGGGCGAGTGCTAACCATCCCGCTTGCCGAGGGTCGTTCAACGAGCGGCATCGTAGAGAAAATTTTGGAGAGATATAGCAACCCATCCTGAAAAATCCTTTCCATCCTGCAAATCCTGGTTATAGTTGTGTTAATCTTTTGTCAGATAGCTGCGTTTACGAACTAAGCCCCGTCTCTTACAGGTTATTTGTTAAAAGGAAAAGACCTGTTTTTTCGATTCATGGAGACGACCGAGCCACTATCAACAATACCAAATGAGCATCCATCGCCACCGGCGGTGGAAGAGACTCGCGTGGTAAAAAAACGGCGCGGCTTCTGGCGGCGCACCGGGATAGTGGTCGTGTGGATTCTTTTTATTTCCTTAGTGCTTGAGTCCGGTACGGCTCTATTCATCCAACTCCCAGTCTTTCGGCGTCTTGTTGTCAATGAACTTGCCAGCATTATCGAAAATGGAACGAATGGCAAGTTGACGGTTGGAGATATTCAGGGAAATTTGCTCGAAGGGTTCGTGATGAGCGATGTCACCCTTCGGCTGAAGACGGGAACCGCGCACGATTCTATTCCCTTAGTTCACGTCGATCGAATAATCGCAAACTACTCACTACTTCACTGGATTCGCACGAGTGAGATCGGAATTTCGAGTTTAGTATTGCAAAATCCGGTCGTTCGGTTGGTAAAATTTGCGGGAGATACCACTTGGAATTATTCCCGGCTTATCAAACCGAATACATCGAAGGTTCCGTCAAAACCATTTAGTGAGATCATCGATCTTGCAAATATGCAGATACACAATGGCAGTTTCCTTGTGAGAGATTACAACGATACCTCGCTTCAAACTGCTGTCGCTACATCCGAGAATAAGCCGATAGATTGGAACGATATTGCCGTTCAAGGGATCGATCTTGACGGCCGATTTTATGTGCATGGCGCGGCATCGGACTCGGTGCATGTCAGCCATTTGCAATTCAGAGAAACCCACAGCGGTCTGTTCGTGCAGCGCTTCGGTTTTTCCGCTTATTTGGATTCTACACAAGCGCGAATTGAAAATGCGAAGATCATCACCGGTCATTCTGACCTCGCATTTTCTATTCAGGTTTCTCCGCCAAAAATAATCGAAACGGGATTGCTGACATCGATGCAGCATTCGTCTGTAAAAGCGAGCGTGAATGGATCGGTCATCAGCACAAACGAATTAAAACAATTCCTCCCGATTCCGCTTGCTTTTCTTGGAGGTTCCCCTGGGATCGATCTTGCGGCAACCGGCGAGTTTGGGAAACTTCATATTCAAAAACTTAAGCTCGATTTTAGAGAGCGTGGCAATATCGCTATTTCCGGCGACCTCGATAATCTTCATCAGGCGGATTCTCTCACGATGAATCTCGATCTTCATGCGAAAAATCTTTCGAATGGCACGCTCGATGAGTACGTGCCGGGTTTACATTTGCCCGATCTTACTCGTTTCGGAACGATTGATATTCCCAACTTGACCTTTAATGGATCGCCGAAAATTTTTCATACTAAATTCGATGCAACATCCAGTGGCGCCGGCAGCGCATCGGCGGACGCTACATTCGATCTTCAGAACAAAGAGATCATCTATCGTGCCGGGGTCAAGACCAACAATTTTAATGTCGCGGCACTCGAGCACAGTTCCGATCTTGAAAGTTCCATTACTGCCGAGATAAACATCATCGGGCATGGTACGAATTGGAAGACGATGGAATCCACCATCGCTGCAAAAACGGATGGCCCTTCGACATGGACTACACACCATGTGACATCGCTCGATCTCAATGGCGGAATAAAGCGCGGAACGATGACGGTGAACCATCTCGATTTGGTCGTCGAAGGTGGCCCGGAAGCTCACATTCGTAGCGCAACGGCAGCGTTCACCACTGCTTCGATCCCGTTTCATTTCGATGGCTGGGTCAAGAATTTTCCTCTTGCTCAGGTGCTTGGGAATCGATCTCAAAACCCGGCGCGCATCGATCTCGATGCGAATATCACGGGAACCGCCGAGAATTTAGACACCGTAACCGGCACTGCGCATCTTCGTGTATTCGATCTCGAATATCAGGGACACGCGCTTCCGGAAGATACGGCAGAGATTACTATTGCCGCAGACCGCATGAGCGAAAACAAACTCTCGCTGCACAGCTCTATCGCTGATTTAACGGTTGACCGCAAATTCCAGATCGGCGATTTCATTCATGTGATACCCGAGCATGTAAAGGCGCTTCTCACCGCGATCGAAAATAGGGATTTTCCTCGACAAGAGGAACTTCCTCCGCTTTCAAAAACAAGGGTGGACTCGGTTGATTTCGATTACCGACTTCAGATCAAAGATCTGCGTCCGCTCGTTGATTTCCTTCCACAAGATTTTCTGCTTGCTCAGGGTATCATCTCCGGGACGGTCAGCGGTTCTGCACACGGCGATCTGAATATGACAGCCAATGGGGATAGCGTTGCATTTATTTTACGGAACAGGCTGTCGATCGATTCTAATATGGTAGAATCTCTTGATTCTGCAACAGACTCGCTTGTCACGCGGCACACTGACACAGCCGCACTATCGTTACCGAAGTTTGGGGCTGGAACCCCGCGCATCCAACTGTTGCCAACAACGTTCCGGTTTGCTCTGCACGATCTTTCGAACGATCCCAGAACGGCGCTCGGTCATCTCGATGCCAGTTTGGATTTTCTCTCGGATTCTGTCGTTCGGCTTGGCTCGGCGCTTTTCTATCATCCCCACATCGGGATTCTATATAAGAATGAGGCGCTTGATTTCAATGCAAGTTCCCTCTATAATAATGCACTCGGAATAAACATAACAGGAAATGCTCGCTTCCCCAATGGTGACTTGGATGTTGCGCTCAACAATTTGAAGCTCACTTATAAAAATCCATTTTTCACTCCAACTTCCGGGAGCTTGCGGGAGTTCGTATGGAGAAACGATGGAGCAGCGCATATCCATCTCGCAAAAAGTGGATTGCTACAGGTCGATACCCTGCATATTGTACATCCGATGATGAACGATACAGCGTTCCAGAGCCTCGCCATGCAGCGTATAAACTTCGGAGGAACGCTGAGTGGCGATTCTGTTAATGCGTGGGTAAGCGTTCCATTGTTTCGGCTGGAAGATCTTCGAAAAATACTTCCATTCAATCAAAACGCAAAAACATTTGATTTCGCAAAATATCAGGGCAAGATCCGCGATCTTCAGTTGGCACTATCCGGTACGTTAGAAGAGCCGGATATTTCCGCGAAGTTGTTTGCCGATTCCATGACGTACCATGGAACCGAAGAAGATACTATCACCTTCGATTCGAATTATGTCTCGATGGAATATCGTGACCAGATTCTGCGCGGCATCATGGATCTTCATGTGGCTAATGCCACGGCCAGTGAGCAAAGTGTATTTAATCCGAATACATTGAAAGGCAGCGAGCTGCGGGCAACGATCGATAGTATTCCGATCGCGATCGCGCTCAAGCGCGGGCCGGACTATGCTGCCGATAGTACCCGCGCAGCGGCAAAGCCACTTTCGGCAAGCATTCGCACAACCAAGTTCCCGCTCGATATTGCAACGCCGTTCCTCCCGCCATTCCGGCAAATACTTGGAACGGGAGATATTAATTTTACCGTGAATGGAACGCGTGAGAATATTCAATATGCAGGTCAGGCTTCCGTGCAAAATGGAGAGTTGGAGCTTGCATCTACGAACATGTGGTATCTTTTTGGTGGGCGGCTCGCCTTTGCTCATGATTCACTCGTATTGCAGAACGATAGCATTCGCAACATCTCAACAGATGATTCTTCAGGCTCGGCACGGTTGAACGGCAGCTTTACCTTTAAAGGATTTGACGTCACGAATTTCGATCTGCGGCTTCGTTCCAATCGGATAATGGTGCTATCGGATGCCGCGAAGGAATCGTTACCGGTAGCGTATGGTACGGTGGTCATCAATACCGGCGATACGGATTTGCGTTTCTACAATACGTTCGACGCGCCGATCCTTGCCGGAACGATCAATATCATGAGCGCCAATGTGACCATGCCGATATCGGGGAATGTCGCGCAATCAAGTTCCAACCAGGGTATTTTGTATGAGACACTTCCGCCCGATTCTGCCCCACACGTTTCTACAATAGATACACTGAACACTCTCATCAAACGAGTTTCCGCCGAGCAAGCGGCTTCCATCGAAATGAATGAAACGGACGATACGCTTTTTCCGAATGTGATGAAGGACATTTACCGGGATGATACTGGCACAGCAGAGGATAGTAATTTATCGCAAGCGGATCTTCAGACGCCTCAATCCAATGTACTTGCTCCATCCTTCACCGATAAACTCCGCATGCATCTTTCTATCAATACCGTGGGTGCGGCCTCGCTCACGATTCCATTTGGGAATGGCGCGTTCGGAGGTTTGTTGTTAGGTTCGCAGATCAAAGCCGATCTTAAGAGCGGCGGAACGGTGCAGATCGAACGTGGCGACGATTTTCAGACGCAGGCGAATGGGAATTTAGAGCTTTCGCCAACCTCGACGTTTACGTTCCTTCAAACCTTTACCATTACCAATGGCGCGGTCTTCTTTACGCACGATTTCGGGAACCCAAACATCGACATTTCAGCACAATATATAGGAACCCACATTCAGGCTGGACAAAGTGCGTTCGTGCAGGCAAAGGTGGTACTCCATGTTACCGGTACGAAGGATCACCCGACGATCACTGCGGAAAATTCCCAGCAATCGACGACGGGTGGGGAATTCGAGCTAAAAACGGAGCCGTCTCCGGAGATCGCCGTTCAAGACGCTATTTATTTTCTTTACACCGGAGGGTATTTCTTGAGTGACAATAACGCAAGAAATAATGTGGCTGGTCAGGTGCTGCCGAACCTCGGCAATCAAGCGGTATCGAATGTAGCGGCAAATCTCTTTGGGAACATTACCGGAACGCTTCCATTCTCTATCCGTGGAGCGACATTCGGCACAGGTAATAATGCCGGCGCGCAGATCACCGGCTCGTATCGAGATATTACGTTTAAGATCGGCGGCGGCTATGGATCGTTCGGAACGAATATCGTGGACATCCCAGCGAGCACCATTCCTTTTCTATCCGACCCTGCGTTCCACAATATGCTCTTCGAAGTTCAGGTTAATCCGAACCCTTACGCGAATACCACTGCCGGTACGGTTACCCAGCAGCCGTACTTCCTTTCTAAAATTATCTATACCTTCCCTCTTAATTGGTAATGGATTGGCTTGTAGTCGGATCGTGATCGGAATGATAGGACAAAAGATGCGCCGCCCGCGTTTACCTTCCGATGCTTAAAAAGGCCGTGGGCGCATTGGCGCTCGTTCTCACGATTTCATCGCTTGTCCGCGCGCAGCCGCGTCCCATGTATGTGGGCGGCGGTATTGCTGCGGGCCTCAATATCCATGAGCTAAATCTTCCTGTGTATCGCGGAGATACGCTCTGTGGCGTGTTCACGAGTGGTACGGGTATCGCGCCGAGCGGCAATCTTCTCTTTGAAATGCCGCTTGGCGACGATCCGGCTCATTCGTTTTGGATCACGCCGCGCTTGCATCTTTCGAGTCTCGGCGCGCTTATTACGACACCGGCCACGGATCAGGCGCAGGCACGCATCCCGAGTGGCGATAGCACGCTTTCTCCTTACATTGCTCAAGAATATAAATTAAACGCAACCCTCCTTTCGCTGGGCGCGGATCTATTCATGAAATATCCGCTTACGGAGCGCTTCTTTCTGATGGCAGGTCCGAGTATAAGTTACCTGCTTCAACGTAATGCAACATTGAATGAATCGATCACGAATGTTCCAGACGCGGTCTATAAAAATGGAACGCAGACACAGCCTGTCGTGAACAGCAATAATATAAACGCAAGCGGGCAAATCGTAAACAGCACCAGCATTCTTGCTGCATTCACACTCGGAGCTTCGTATGACGTTCCGCTTTCGCAAAAAGTAGTGCTTGCTCCGGAACTAACATTTTCGGCTCCGATCAATAGTATCCGGACAGATTATAATTGGCACATCCTAACGATCGCGCTTGGTGCGGAACTGAAATTCAACATCGCGCCGGAACCGAAGATGGAAGTAGTTCCTCCCGTTCCACCACCCCCGCCGCCGCCTCCGTTAGTAAGCAGCATGACGGCCAGCGTGCAAATTTCCGGCGTTACGACGGACTCCGCCGGGAACGAGCACGAAACGCCCGACCCGGAAATTCGCGTCGAAGAATTCGAGCGGCACGAAGCCTATCCCGATCTCAATTATATTTTCTTCGATGAAGACAGTTCCAGCATTCCTTCCCGCTATCAACTCTTTGCGGATAACAACGATACGAAAGCATTCCATATCGATTCTTTATCGGGCAAGAGCACGATCGAAATTTATCACGATGAGCTGAACATTATCGGCCAACGCCTTATCGACAGCCCATTCGTGTGGGTCACGCTGACGGGAACGAATTCCGGCTCTCTCAATGAAGCGAAAGATAGCACACTCGCGCTTCGGCGAGCAACGAGCGTGCAACAATATCTTGAACACACATGGCATATTGATTCTTCTCGCATCACAGTAGCGTCCGAAGGTCTTCCCGCAAGCCCATCGAGCACAACAACGAGCGACGGCTCGGCAGAAAATCGAAGAGTCGAGATCACTTCGAACGATCCGAGCTTGCTCGATCCACTTTCGATCCAAACCGTAGATCACACGATGAACCCGCCGACGATCCGGCTACGTACTACAGAATCATCCGCGATCACACTGATGGAAAACACGCTGGTTCTAAAGCAGGGTGATCGAGTCCTTGCATCCTATCGCGGCCCCGGGCAGATGGAACAATGGCATCCGCAGCAAAGCGATCTGCCGGAAACAGATTCCATGCTCATCGCTACGCTCGATATGACCGACTCGATCGGCGGGAAACTGCATTCGGTCGATTCCACCAAAGTCGATCTGGTAACGATTCGTAAAAAACGCGAGGACCGTGTGCAGGATAAGATCATCGAGCACTATAATCTTATTACTTTTAACTTCGACAAATCGGATCTGAATGACCGCTCGCTTCGAGTGGTGGCTGAAATTGCAGCATCCGTTACGCCGGGAACCCGCATTATCATACGCGGCTATACGGATATTTCGGGTGAAAGCGCGCACAATCTCGAACTTTCTCAGGCGCGCGCGAAAGCGGTAGAATCGGCATTGAAGCAAACGCTGGGAGATCAGGCATCGTCCGTTTCGTTCGATACGCAGGGTGAGGGACAGAATGATCTCGTCAATAACAGGCTACCGGAAGGACGATTCCTTTCGCGCACGGTATTTGTGGAGCTGCAAAAGCCCGTGCAATAAAATGGGAACGATGAGTAACGGCATGTTCGCGTTTGCATGGATGGCGGTCGCGCTGTTGCTTGGTGGCTGCGGAAGTTCCGGGAACCCGGATGTGTATCATCTTGGAACGCACGCATGGGTGGGGGATTCGATCTTCGTTCGCGTGTATCGCACTTCTGCACCGACAGAGCGTTCTTCGTTGCCCGGAATGAAGGTGGATTGCCGCTCGTGCAACTTGACGAACGAGCCGATGGAACTTAGCTTTAACGATTCCGGCGTCGCGCGTATTTACATTCCCGAAACAGAACAGCAACTTAGCGCGCGTTTGCATGTGCATGGAAGTGGGATCGATACCACCTTCATTCAAACACAGCGTTCGCCCGGCGAAGCAACGAAATACTTCCATCTACCACAACCGCTGGTCGGGCGCGTATTAATAGATCAATTTGCTCTGTTATATTCTGATTCCACAAAAGATTCCGTCGTCACCACTGCCAATATCGGTGATGAGCTAAATATCTTTGCAAGCGGCAAGTCTTTTTATACCATACACCATCCGAATTTCAATCAGCCGTTGTATGTATTGAAAGCGGATGCTGTCAGGCTTGAATAATCCATCGAATTATCGTTCCAGAATGAATTTCTTCTCGATATTGGTAGTGGCATTGCTCAATCGGAGAAGATAACATCCGGAACTTTCATTGCTAAGATCAAACACAAGTGAAGAGGTATGATCCGGGAGGAACGTTTGCTGCCAAACGATCGCGCCTGTTTCGGCCACCAGCGTAGCCTCGATCGTACCACTGAGTGACGAAGCATCGATCGAAATGGCACGGGAAGCAGGGTTGGGAATGATCTCGACATCGGAATTAGGATTTACAGGCTCGTTCACAGAAAGCGGCTCGTTGGAAATGGGGAGATCGTACCAAAGCAGTGCGCCGAACCCTCGGCTGTTCACGATCCACGGCCCTTGATAGATCACGCTGTCACTGCCATTGTAATATTGATCGGGCAAATACTGGATCGATTGGGCCGTGGATGGTTTGTCTAAATTCACAAAAAGTGTATCGTTATCGAACGCTATGGACTGGACCGATACGCTTTTATCGTTAGTATAGATATAATCTTTCAGCGTAGCAGAGATGCCGTCAACCGTGGTGTCGGCAGTGGCCTGGAGCTTCGCGTCCGGAGGTGAAAACAGAACAGCGATCTGGGAATGATCAGGCTTTGAATACCACGCGCCAAGGGCATTCGCGCTTCGCAAATTCATGGTATCGGTTGCATGGTAGAAATCGCGAGCAAGGTCGAGATAAAATCGGTCACCCATATCGCGATAGCCATCATCGTTGTAATGGCAACCCGTCTGATCGGACATAGCAGCCGACGCAATGGGTTCTACGCTTGGGATGGAATCCCCCATGGCGCGCTGCACGTCTCGCATGGTGATATTTCCCCAGCCACAATAGTTTGGACGCATTTGAAGCAAGTAGATCTTTTGTAAATTGGGGTAATCCTCTTTCCAACTATTAGATAGTTTAAGGAATTTTTGATAATAGCCATCGGAGGAATCTCCTTCACCTTGAAGCCAGTAAAAGACTTTCACCGCCCCGACCATCCCTGATTTGGTAGTCTTGTAGAGCATTCGGCCATAGATAGTTCGTAAATCGTACTTATCGGAATCATTTCTATAATGTGCTTCAATGGCAGTGCCTCCGAGAGCATCGTTGACGCTGAACGAGGGCATGCCTGTAATGGTCACCAGATCTTGCTGTATTCGCTCGTCAGCAGCTCCGACACCGCCATTGGATTTCAACCACAATGTGTCGCGCACGTTCTCGCTTCCTCGAAAGCCTAACGATCGGGAAAATTCCGTTTCGAATGTATCGACGATAAAGCCGTTAAAAGCATTACTTTGACCATCCATTAGGAACGCATCGCCACAGGCAATACTGTCACGCACCGCGATCGTGGAATCAAAAGCGCCAGACACAAGATGCACTTCAAAACGATACTCGCTCAGTTCAGCGTGAATGCGTGGGGAGAACACAAACGGAGCATGCCCACTATCATACACAAGCAGCTGACTGATTCTTCTGAATAAAAGATCATTTTTAAACTGGAGAACGTACATGGAATCGAATCCGGAACGATACATCGTTCCGGCGATCGAGACGGTCGCGGAATCGTCGCCTCCGCGAGGATACAATTGAAACGGATTAGGGATCGAGGAAAACGTGCTGTCGGGTTTTGGAAGAGAAGTAGACGGTGCAATATCATAACGCTCCATAAGATACGTATTGAGCGAGGAGTCCTCGCTCGGAGTCAACTTGCGATCGTATAAAAGTATTTCTTCAATTTCGCCTTGAAGAAAATAACCGCCATTATAGGAACCAATGGTTAGCGTGGTGTCGGGAGTAGCCTGAACGTACGTGGAATCGGCATACTGCCCGTTGACATAGAGTGTGGCCTGCTGGTAGGCCTGATCGTAGAGCGCCGTGATGGCGGAAAATCCACTCGTCCATACCGGAACCGTGGAAATTTCCTGTGTCTGAAACCACGCATGGACGACGCGCGGGAATGAATCGTTGTTAAAATACAGCGCATGAACATTCCCGGATATAAGGTTATTGATAGCGCCGAAATTATTGATCTTTGCGACAACCGCGATCGTATAATCAGCACTGTCCGGAAAGATCGGAGGGCCCTGAAGATAATTCCAGCCATGAAACAGCATCGCCGGACGACCGGAATCGATTATCAGATCAGGCCTGCTTAGCGTATCGTCCATTCGAACATCGTTGCCATGCCCGCTTTGGTCATGCCACACGGCGACGTGCCCGTTCTGCTGGACGATTCCAGTATCTGCCTGAAGCCAGAGCACCGGCCCGGCGGGAACCGTCTGCGCAGAACAGACATGTGCAGTAACGATGAAAAAAGCAAGGAATGCACGAAACGACCGGGTTCCCACGTTAACAATGATTTTGACCATTTCTTTATAATAATTCTTGATCCACGTACTGAACGATTTCAATGATAGTCGAGAGTTAAACATCTCTTGCTTTGAATTTGTCCATAGGGGATTTATTTTTGCATGATCCTACGATCACCCTCCCGTAATTCATCGTTCCAAAATAAATTTCCGCTCGATGCTTGAACTTCCATTACTCAGTCGGAGAAGATAACACCCCGAACTTTCACTACTAAGATCGAACACCAGCGGAGAAGGGTGATCCGGCTGGAACGTTTGCTGCCAAACGATTGCGCCCGTCTCCGATATCAGCGTAGCATTGATCGTACCAGTAAGCGCCGAAGCATCGATCGAAATGGCGTTGGATGCGGGATTGGGAATGATCGCAACATCGGAATTGGGCTTTATTAGCTCGTTCACAGAAAGTGGCACATCGGAAATCGGCAGATCGTACCATATAAATGCCCCCACACCACGAGCATTCACGATCCACGGGCCTTCATAGACTCCGCTGCTATCCGGGTAAAGCCGATCCGGCAGATACGTCAGCATGTGCGCAGCGGGATTGCTGACCGACAAGAATAGGGCATTCCCCTGAGCGCGAACCGATTGAACTCCACCATTGACGCCATCCAAATAAAAAAAATCGATCAATTTCCGCAGGCTTCCATCAATGATCGTGTCCGGAGTGACAGCGATGGTAACATTTGCGGGAGCAAAGACTAATTCGATCTCATCATGTGCCGGTGTTGTATAAAATGCCGATTGAACGTTCGGACTTGCAATATCTATCGTATCCGTTGCGTGATAAAAATCTCGAGCGAATAACCGATACATTTGTATTCCCCAAACCCGATAGCCAGAATCACCCAAGTGACATCCATCATGCAAGGGCAATGCCCCGCTTGCAAAGCCGATTACGTTTGCCAGCGAGTCCTGGAAATGCCGCTGCAATTCTTTCAGCGGGCGCTGGTCGCTAATTAAACCACAGAGATTAGGGCGTATCTGAACAACATAAATTTTCTCGAGCGATGGGTAATCTCCGAGCCAAGCGGCATGAAGTTTGACAAAATTCTGGTAATAATTGGTATCGGTATTCCACTCACCTTGATCCCACACAAGTGCGTGGATAGAATGTAGGAGTCCGGCCTGTTCGGTTCGATAGAGCATCAGACCGTATGCGGTATTCAGGTCGAGATGGTTCGAATCATCCGGCATTTGATCCTCGATCCTGCATCCCGGCAAAGCGCCATCGATGATGCAAATAGGTATGTGCAGCGAATCAATCAGATTCTGGGCAAGGGCATAGCTCCAAGCACAGATGTTATTGTAAAAACCCGGATATACCGATGCTGCAACCGTCCATTGTGTATCGTTGGCGTTGTGATTATAATCCACGCCGAAGGTTCGGCAAAACTCGGTGGAACTATCTTGCTGCTGAAAACCAATGAATGCGTTCGATTGACCACTGACGAGGAAGGCATCGCCACACACCAAGCTATCTCGAAGGATAAGCGTGGAATCGAAGCTGCTGCGCAACGCGCCAACGCGAATACGATATTCACTAAGTTCCGAATGGATAGAGGTTGGAAAATTGAATGGCGCGCCTCCTGCAAAATAGGTAAGAGGAATACTCGCGCGGCGAATTGGAACGCCATTGCAGGATGTTTCCAAATAGATGGAATCAAAGCCTGGCGATGTGAAAATTCCCGATACGGTAAACCTGCCAGAGTCATCCGAACCGCGCGGGAAGAACTCAGCCTGTACCGGGATCGACGAAAACGTTGTATCGATCGGCGGCGGTGCCTGTCGCTCGGCTAAACCATACTTTGTTTCAAAATACCGATCGAGTTGACCGGTTTCTGTATCGCTCAACATACGATCATAGAGGAGCAGCTCGGAAATACTCCCATGAAGGAAATACCCGTCTTGGAACGCTCCAATCAAGATAGAGGAATCGCCATTTTCTGCCGTCCAGAGCGAATCGCTTATTCGCCCGTCAATGAAAAGGCGTACCGAGCTGGACGCTCCATCGAAGACCGCAACGAATGCCGAGCCGTTTGCATTGGACGAAGCCGAAGCGATGGCATCGATCTGGAACGCTGTTTGATGAAAATGCAAAAAGGTCGAACTATTGAACCAGATCGCATGGCCGTTCCCGGAGAAGATATTATTCACGACGGTCGTATCTGCGAGTCGGAACACACCTGCAACCGTGTAATCTTGATAGACAGGAAAGACGGATGATCCTTCGAGATAATTCAAGCCATTGAATAGAACGGCAGGATGTCCTAAGTCGGTTGTGGTATCAGGCCTGTATGCGGTATCATCCATGCGAGCATCATTACCATGACCACTCTGATCTTTCCATACTGCGACAAGGCCATTTTCCAGCACAACGCCCGTATCTGCGCGTAACCATAGCGTGGAACCTGTCGGAACGCTCTGTCCGAAACACGTTGCTGTGATCGACAAAGAGTATAGTCCAACACGTAAAAGTGTGGCCGAAAATCGAATGACGCGCTTTTTGCTCATGTTGAATGTACTGGAGTTCAAAGTCATGGAGCAACAGCGATTATCGAGAAATTGTCGCGTAGGCATTTATTCTTACCCACTGCCGAATGTGATTTCTCGAAAAGCATTTATGAATATTTTTTGCTGAAACCTCTCACCCCTTCACGTCACTTAATGAGGTAGGAAACTGTTACTATAATGAAGTAAATACAGCGCACAGTGGAAGACGGTCCGTTTTGGGAGCTTATCGATAAGGAACGCCACGCGACATGGCGGTTGTGCCGTGCGCTTACGCGTTCCTACGATGAAGCGTACGATCTGATGAGCGATACCGTGCTCGCGGCGTACAAAAGTTATCCTTCGCTACGCGATAAAGCGGCGTTCCACTGGTTTATCAGCACGATCGCTGTTCGTATTCAGCGCCGCAAGCGGTGGCGTACCCGATTGTTCGTACCATTAGAGGACGCTGCTGAGGCCGCGTATGAAATGACGTCGGAATCGTCCTACGATCTCGATCAACTCGTTGCCGCGCTCGACCGTTTGCCTTTGCGTGAACGCGAAGCAATTGTGCTCTTCGAATTGAGCGGTCTTTCGATCAAGGAAATTCAACATATTCAGGGCGGTTCTATTTCCGGAGTGAAATCCCGCCTGAGCCGCGCTCGCGGCAAATTAAAACGGCTGCTCACGAGTGATTATCCGGGATGGAGCGCGTCGTTCCTCTCTGCTCGCGGAAGATCAAAGGAGCAGTTTAATCCTATTACTATTCGGTTGCAAGAATGATGAGATTTTCTTTCCGACCCAATAGTTCCGGCGAAGAGGATCTCTTCAGTCCGCTTCGAGAGCTTCATTCGCCCATTTCAAAAGAGGCGATCAAGGCGCTCGTGTTCCATCATGCCGCCTCTGGATTTACAGCTTGGAATTATCTTTGGAGCATTGCGGGCGGCGTTCTCGCCATCGGCGCCGTCGCGGGCGTTCTGTATCATTTTTCAGGAAACGAACCAGCAAAAAAGAGCAGCGTTGCAACAAAATCTTCGATTAGCTCGGAGCAAATTGTTAGTTCTTCCATTCCTGAAAATACTTCTCCTGAAAATATTTCGGAAAACTCGCATTCGAATGTTTCGAATTATACTTCCCATGTTCAGCCAGATATTTCCCAATCCCCAGCATCCGAAAATGCTAACGATGACGTAGCGGAAAATATATCTTATCTTGAGGCACGCTCGTTACCTATTGAAAATTTGGGTATAAAGAGCACGGATACTCCGATTGAAAATCCACTTCTTACTTCTTACTTCTTACCTATTACTTCCCCAGAATTGTATGCAACGGCATCGAGCGGAGCGATCTTTTCGCATCTCCGGATACTTGGCGAATCTGCAGAAATAGGTGTGAACAACGGCTGGGAATCCGCCGGAATTGCATTTACGAACGCAAGCGGCAAACGCGATCTGCCCGATGTTATAGCGCATCATGCCTCGGCAACTTCACTGTTGTTTAGCGAAAGCGATCAGACCATCGCGCTGTTGTTTGGCGCGAATTATTCGATTGGGCCGGTTGCGATGAAAGGCGAGCTTGGTCCGGCGTACATAATTTCGTCATCTAAATTTATTGATCCGGTAACAGAAGTTTTGGGTTCAAGTAATGTTAATAACAGAATCGGCATGGCAGCGGAAATATCCGCATTGTATAGTGTCAGCGACTTTTTTCAGGCTGGCGTCACTTCTATATCGAGCTATCGCACCGGGCAATTCACAAGCGGCCTTCTGATCTCCGTCAGCATCAGGCCGTAACACTATCGCCCGATCGCATAGCGACGGGTAAAGCGACACTCGCTTTTTTTCATGAACCTTCATGGTAAATAAGGGACTTTCTAAATTAGGACTTCAACTCCTCGATCGTACGACCGACGCCTATCCTTCGTTCGGTCCGAAGGTATTTCAGCGAGCATTCGTCGGCTTTTTCGGAAGCCGCATCGTGAGCGATTTTTTTATACGTAAGTACCGGAAAGAATGGGTTGCTTCGCGCTCGAGGATCGTCGATACTAACAATGTTTTTCGGCGTCCGAAAATTTTACTTATCGTCGATGTGTGCATTGGCGATACCGTGCTTGCCTCGGAAGGCTTGCGCACGATCGGGCAATCGTTCCCACATGCGGAGTTGCATTATGTGTGCAATAAGACCGGCGGGGAACTCATCGAGGGAATGCCGGGCGTGCAGGTTCATAATATCATTAAAGGCGAGCGAGGGTTCCCGACCGAGGACGATCTCGCGCGGCTTCGCGCACTTGTTGATGAAGAAAAATTTTCCGTCATTCTGAATCTTGGGCCTTTTCTTAGCAAGAATGCGCTGGGATCGAAAGCGCACATGATCCAACTGTATGTGCCATTTGCCGCGTTCGTGTTCCGAGCGTGGAAACTGAATAAAACGCGGCATATCTCCTATCTTTCGCGCGCATTTGCATCCGAATTCCTCGGAACAGAGAATGCACGAAATCCTATTTCGGATAATGGTTCCTATGGCAAGCTGAACACCAACTCCGTGTATCTTTCCAAGACTGCGATCGCGTGCGCAAAATCGTTCCTTGAGGACGGTGGTATTCGCATCGGCAGTGGGATCGTTTTTTTTAATCCGGATGCGACATCGCAATTCGGTCAAATTCCATTTGAGATACAAGCAACGCTCCTGCGGCGAATTGCGGAACTAAAATCCGTATCCGCTGTCCTCATTGGTCGCGCGTACACGAGCGTGGATATAGAACGCTCGCTTCTTGCTTCGCTTCCGGAAGTTTTGCGAGAAAAAGTTCACATTGTTCCGCACATGCCGATCGAAGCCTATACGGCGCTCATCGACGCAAGCGATATGTTCATTTCCGGCGATACCGGACCGCTTCATATTTCGGCGTGCCGCAAACTTGGCGAAGATGGGCGTCCGCTTCGAAATAAAACGGTTGTGCTGGCTATTTACGGTGCGACGGATTCGCGAATGTACGGTTACGATTCCGAGCAGCCGTTTCATGCGCCGGCTAATCAGGATGTGCCGTCGCGTTCATTTTCCGCGCCGGTTCCCTGTAGGAATATCACCTGCGTAAATAAATTCGGAAAATCGTGCGCGGAAGTTCGGTGTTTCGACGATCTGCCGGTCGATGAAATTTTCGAGTACATTGCATCGTATTTCAAAACGGTTTCCGGTGAGTGGATACCGCTTAACGTTCAGAAGCCCATCACTATTGCGCTAACGCCGGAACGTGAATACGCTATTTAGTTCCGCGCTTTTTCTTCTCTCGGTCTATATCCTGGGCTTTCTTGCGGCGATCCCGATCGGGGCGTCGCAAATAGAAGTTGCGCGCCGTGGACTGAACGGGTTCCTCGTTTCCGCGCTCGTCGTTGTTGCGGGTTCCGTTTCATCCGATTTTGTGTATGGCACGATCGCGCTGTATGGGCTTGCGCCCTTTTTGCAAAAGCCGATCGTCGAAGCGATTTTCTGGCTCGTGAATGCTGCGCTTATTTTCATCTTCGCAATAATAATGCTGCGCGATAGCAAACCGACGGAAAACGGCAAGTCTGGTCTCAACCTTGTAGCGGAAGAATCATCTTCGCCACTGCGATCTAAGCTTGGGAACCTGCGATTAGCTTATTTCACGGGATTTTCGCTCGCGTTCACCAACCCGCTCATGATCGCGTGGTGGCTGCTGGCAGCAAAGTTCCTGAAGGACATGGGCATCGCTCCGCCGCTTACGAATACCACGCGGGTTGTTTTTCTTATCGCGGGATGTTTGGGCATTGGATCGTATCTTTCGTTATTGGGAATTACTATTTACCGGCGTCACAAATCGTTCTCGCCAAAACATGTTCGCAGCATTACCCGGTGGTTCGCTGTTGCAATGATTATTTTTGCGATCTATTTCGTTGTTCGATCTATTATAATGTTTAGCTTACCTGAGACACCCCAAAATAATATCATTGGTTCTCGTGAAAAAAGCGCAGAGGAAATTTATTCCGCGTTCTGTTTGTCTATTAACCCGAACCATTTAGTGTCCTTATATTCGTGAAAAACACTCGCAGAGAATTTTTAACAGGCCTTACGAAAGTGGCAGGCGGAGCTGTGCTCGGATATGTGAGCTTGCCAGTTTTGGCCGGGTGTTTGCCGACTTCCGTGCCGCTCGTACCGGCGCAGCCAATGGTCGCTCTCAATGCAAGCGGCCAATTAAGCGTGGATGTAACGGCGCTCACGCAGAGCAATCCCGCACTCGTGGTGCCGAATTTTCTTTCACCCACTGATAATTTTGGCGTGATCGTTACGCTTACTCCGGATGGTATTGTTCATGCATTCTCGATGCGGTGTACACATCAGAGCTGCTCGATCTATGGCGCAGGACAACTTGTATCTGACGACATCCAATGCACTTGCCACGGTTCATTGTTCACGCTCGATGGGACGGTGGCTGGAGGTCCGGCAACGTTGCCGCTTACGCCGTATCAGGTGGTAAATCAGCCTACCTCGTCGGATCATACTATTCTTATTCAGATCACCTAAAAAAATAATTTCGGGTGCGCTCATTGTTTAAACTTCCCACGATTCAGATCCTATTTCGCCGCACCTTGAAAGGTGCGGCTACGAGGGTTGCGGGTACGAAAGTTGCGGCTACGATTATTTTTGGTTTGCTGCTTGCGGAGCCGTGTCACGCCATTCCACTTTTTTCGCTGATGACGGGCACGCGCTGTTCCGTGTGCCATTTCGATCCGCATGGCGGCGGGTTACGCACAGAGCTTGGGTGGGAAATGATGAACCGAACAGGCGCTTTTCAATGGCCTGGCGCTGCGGAGTCCGACACAGCCAGCGTTTCGCCGACGAACTCGCTCATGAACGGACTCTTCGTTCCCGGCGGCGATGCGCGGCTGCAGATGGTGCGCGTTACGCAAACGAATCAGGAATTGCTGATACCGATGCAGCTTTCCACTTCGCTTGCGTTCGTGCCGAATCATCAGGTTTCGCTTTATACCGACGTCAATCTTGCGAGCCTTTACGTTCGCAGCGTGACAAGCCCGACGGATCTCTTCGGCACATCGAGCGGACTTTATCCCGGCGAAACCGATTACGATCTGACATTGCAATATGAGCCGGACATCACGCTTCCATCGATTCGCGTTGGAATGATCGAGCCAAGCTTTGGCATTTTGCAGGACGATCACACCGCATTCACTTCCATGGATGCTTACACGAATAATGGCATCACGCTTATTCCGCCTTATTACAATGAGGTTGGCGGTGAGCTTACGTATGAGGGAATGAAGTGGCTTACCGTAAACGCAGGAGTGTTCAACGATAAAAATCTCGCGCAGATCGACCCAACGATTCCAACGCCATCATCCAGCTTCGATTTTACACATCCAACCGTTACTGGGCGCATCGTGCTTTGGCCGCAATTATTGGAACAGGGAATTAATGGTGAGTTTGGCGGTTCGGTGCTTGCCAATGGCGATTTTAAAATGTTGAATGGATTTGGAGGATTCGGTTTAGCGGATAAAGCTACCTTTTTTCTCGAAGGACTGTATTCGAAAGATGCGGATGATAAAATAGTCCGCAATTTCAGCATACTTGGTACGTTGCAGCTTATGCCCTGGCTTATTTGGGAATGGAGGTACGACTGGGGCATGACCGAGGTTTATCCCAGCGTTTCGCTCGGTTATGCGACAGCATTTCTCGCAGGATTTGAATTTTTCCCGTTGCCATACATAGAAATTCGGCCTGAATACCGCGTGACCGATCTTACTCCATTCTATGGAACCGGAACGCACACCGGCCAATGGACTGCACAGGTACATTTCTTCTATTAATAATAAAAAGAGGAAAAAATATGAGCAGAAATAACCCAAGAATTCAAAAGACGAAAAGGACCCACATGATCGATCATGCTGGTGGGATAGTCTTCTTTTCTTACTTCTTACTTCTTACCTCTTACTTCACAGGGTGTACCTACACCATCGATGGCAACCCGGATGTAGATCTGACGGAAGTACACGTTTCGCCGGTTACGGCTACGGTGGGAACTGGAGACACCTTGATCCTAACCGCATCCACACTTGGATTTTCGAATACAGGTGGCGTTGCATGGTCGGTGAATTGGGGTACAACATTGATTCCCGGTACATTCGCCCCGAATGGGTTGAGTGCGATTCTTGTCGGTCCGGCAAAATTGACTTCGCAAAATCAGGTCGCTATTATCACTGTTACTTCCAATGAAGATGCCACTCGCTCTGTGAACGATACCATCTCCATTGTGAGTGCGTCCCGTGGAGCGTTTGAAGCGAGTCCGAGTGCAGTAACACTGCTAACGAATGCGTTCCAGCAATTTTCGCTTACATCTACGCCCCCGCCGTTGAAATGGGAAATTGTGAGCGGTTCCGGCTCGATCAGCGAATCCGGGATTTACACTGCTCCGACAAGTATCTCGTCCGATGGCACACAGACTGTGATCCGAGCTGTCTCGTTGGCCGATAGCACCGTTTTCTCGGAATGTACGATCACGCTGGTGAATGCTTCGGATTCGATGCTTTGTTTTACTCGGGATATTCTTCCCACGCTTTCGGCTAATTGCGGAATGAGCGGCTGCCATGACCCAACGACACACGCAGGAGGGTATAACCTCAATACGTACGAAGGATCCATCGGCAGCGTTCGAAAAGGCAATGCACCATCGAGCAGGTTATTTACAGCGATCACACAATTTAATGTGAACACCCGAATGCCACCGGCACCGGCTCCGGCTTTTGCTCCGGCTCAAGTCCTAAAAATCGGAGAATGGATAAATGAAGGGGCTGTTGATTGTCAATAAGCAAACTACGATGGCCCAAAACACGTCCAGAAGGGGAATTTGAAAAAAAATTTATTTTTTTGATAAAAACCTGTTACCTTTTGCCTTTTGGCCGGTCTTCTTAGTAAGCAGGGTGTATTAAGTGGTGCTTAAAAGACACAATTTCACTACTCCGTGCTTCTAATGTGTTATATTTGTAACCATTAGATTAAAATTTTCGAGGGCGGGGGTGGTTATTTAACTCAATTACTCTCTTTATCGAAGGTTTTTCAAAGTTGTTTCATAACGAATGAGGGTTTATGCTGAAAGGTATGATTCTTTGGTCGGGAGGAGCAATCATCGGGTGCGAGCGATCGTGCTTGGTGAAACGCAGGAGCATTCATGAGCGATCATGAGTGAACGTGCGTGGTAGCATGCCTTATCATGCAATTTTAATTCAATACGTCGTTCTTAATTAATCATTTAAACTACAATACGAAGATGAGACGTGTGTACTATCTGTCGTTAGTTATATGCCTATCGGTGCTTGCTTTTGCGAGTATCGGCAGGGCGCAATCATCGAATCGTCGAGCGGTTCCAAGTTCGCTTTCGTCGGGCTATTTTATCGTCGATTCGGATGATAATGCCCCTGCTCCCTGGCGGCCAACCTACTTTTTCATGGACACCAACTACCTCCCGTCGGAATGGAACCGGGTATGGACTGGCCCGCAGCAGAACGCTCCGGCAGGTCAATATTGGTTCGATCCCACGCATATAACGCAACCATCGCTGATGGACACGTTGAATGATTGCATGGTCGGGCCTATTCCAATGGGCTTGAGCCATTTTTGGAATTTCTACGGTGGAAATTACGATAGCGTCTATTTCAACTCGAATGGCTTTATCGGTTTCTTGGGATATGTGAATGGGGTGGAATACGGAACCCAAGGCTCGCCTCCCAACTACTGTAGCCCAAAGCGCGTGAATCTGGCAAAACCGGGTGGCGCTCCTGAGGCCATTATTGCCGCACTTTGGTGCGATCTCGATTTGCGCCACGGCGGACCTGCCGATACATCCAAGTGCTATTTCCGCACGTCCGGAACGGCTGATACGTTCATGGTTAATTATTACAACTTCCGTCTTCGTCCGAGCACGGTTGTTAACCAGCTCCCGAACGGTTTTCAATTTACCGAGCCGGGTGGCGCTAAGATGTACTGCAAAAAATTCCAGATCGTTCTTGCGAACACCGATTCCAGCATTCAGATTAATTACGGCGGTTTCACCGGCGGAATCAATGGATTCCCACCGTTACTTGCTTATGCAGCCTTCGGTGCCAATATCTCGGTCGGACTTGAGAACGAGAGCGCTACTCAAAGCACGGGCGTCATCTACGGACCAGCCGGCGGCGTCACCCAGGGTGGAAGCGGCGGATGGGAAGCGGTTAACGCGACCTGCAAGACGTGCAATCAGGCATGGAGCCAGGACAAGCAATGGGCGATCAAGTTCAAACGCTGGAGAGATATTGTTGCAGCTGTAAAAATAGACTTTCCGACAAGGAACTACGAAATTTGCCTCGGCGGCTCTGTAACGCCTCAGGCTGCGTTTGAGAACGTCGATCCTGTCAATGCTCATACGTTCAAATGTCGTTTTAGCATTTCAAATGCTGTAACCGGTGTCTATGTGTATAGCCGCGTGGTATCTCTCTTAGGCGTCTTACCTGGCGCAACGAAAGATACGACGTTCGCCCCTTACACGACGAACCCGAACGTTATCAGCGAGCTTGGGACTTTTAACGCCTGCGCTATTGCTACTTCGTTCGATACGGCCGATGTGAATATCGGCGACCAATGGCCATTTGACGATACCGTCTGCACCTCTGTTTTCGGAGTGCGCCGCACCGCAGTGCCGTTCTTCGATCCTTCGGATGGTTATAGCAAAACGGTTTCTTCCGACATTCCTAATCAGACACTCTGGGTGTCCGTCGGTGCTACTGTTCTCGATGGCGAGACCTTCACATGGGATCCGCCGCCACCACGCTATGCGGGCGGCACGGGACCTGACGGGTTCATTTCTCCTGTCATTCAGCTCGATAATGATGACGTTAACGGGCTTCCTTATGGTGGCGCTACCCATGGAGATACGCTTACCAGCTTCCCGATCAATTTGCAAGGCAAAACCTCCGCAAATCTATCCTTCGACTTCCAGCGTGCTGGAAAGTTCGGAAACGGTTCGTTCTTTACATTCCCGTGGGATGCCGGCGAAATGTTCGGTCCGGAATGGACAATTCTCAACGTGAATAATGGTTCGGTAATGCGTGCCGGCGATTCATTACTTCTCGAATTTAAGGCGCCGAACCAGCCTGGTTGTAATCCTGCCCCGACATCGTGGAAGGAAGTCGCAGCCATCGATGGAGGGTTCGATTTTGAATTCAAGAAGTTCTTTATGAATCTGAATACCGGGTTCACGAATGTGGATGGAATCGCCACAACGAATGTCAGCCTTGCGAATTATTTCACTGCTGATTTTAGATTCCGATTCCGTCTCAAATCCAAGAATGACGGCCCATCTATTCCGCCGCCTGACGACGATAACGATGCGTGGTTTGTAGATAACCCGACCGTGATCGTACCGCTCAAACCTGAGATCGAGGTCATGTGGGTTCGCGTAGTGAATCCTTACACAAAGGTTCCAGCATCCGAAGCCATTTCGCTTCCGGTCTATGTGAAGATCGCTAATCTGTCTGTAAATGTCGAGATAGCATTCCCGATACGTGTACAGATCCTCGATCCTAACGGAAATACAGTCTATTGGCAGGCGGTCGTCGTTAATTCCTTGAATGAAGGAACCGACACTATCATCAAGATGCCGAATTGGAATGCACAGGATGCGGGCGCCGAAAACGGCGGCAGCGCACTGTTCACTGTTGACGCATGGCTCGATCAGCCGAATTTCTCCAACCCATCGAACATCACTGGCACGTACACGCAGTTCGCGCTCAATGTTGACGAGGGTGCGAGCGTACAAGAATTTGCGTACGATAATGCAGGACTCGATCCGGGACCTGGCAGCGGCAATGGCTGGCCGGGAGTCGTGAACATCACGGGTGAAGGCGTCGGCTTTGTCAATGTAAGCGGCAGCTTTGCTATGAAATTCACCGTTGCTACCCAGGATACGTTCTATGGAGTACGTGCCTACTTTGGCAGCGCGAACCAAGCGCCGGATTACATTAGGATTACGCTCCTTCAGGGTGACCAGGGTCAGTGCACTCCAGGAGATACCGTCCAGCAAGAAGGCGTTCAATCCACGGTGTTAGCACAGCGCGGAAACGGCACGAGTGCATGGGATCAGTTCTTCACCTATTATCTGCCAAAACCTGTCGTGCTGGCAAGCAATGGTGGTGAGCATGGCGTATTTTGGTGCGGCGTCAGCCAGCTCGGAGTAGTTAATATGTCGCTTGGCGCGGATCTGTATCGCGGCGGCGCTCTCATCCGAGAATGGGATCCGAACTACATTTCGCCGGATATCGAGATCGCTAATAACGATCCTTATGGAACGCAATGGAACAAAACCAACAATGACGGCGACGTCAGTTGCGCATGGGCTATTGAAGCTACCGCTGGAAGCAACGGATGGGCAGAATGGGCTCCAAGTCAGGGCTGGTGGCCGACGATGTCAAGCGTAGGTATTCCGTGGACGGAGATCCTGGAATGGCTCGTTCCGGGGGGGGAACGTTCCCGTGCCCAACTTCGCCAGTCGGTGAGGGATTCTATTACGGAGGAAGTTATACGCCTTCGATCAGAGCAATGGTGAGCCAGCAAGGTATGTTGCCGGTTCAACTCCTCTATCTCAACGGCGAACAGCAGAATGGTTCTGCGCTTCTCACGTGGGCAACCGCGACCGAGAGCAATAACTCTGGCTTCGTCGTTCAGCGCCAACGTGCTAACACCGATGATCAATTCGAGAACCTCGGCTTTGTTGCTTCGAAGGTAACGAATTCCTCGACGGAGACGGGCTATGGTTACATCGACCGCAGTGTGACTCCGGGTACGTACAACTACCGTCTGCTTCAGACAGATGAGAACGGCGCTCAGCATTACTCGAATCAAGTGCAGCTTACGGTCGATGCGCCGACAGGTGCATCGCTCTCTCAGAACTACCCGAATCCGTTTACACCGGGTGTGGGAACGACCGAGTTCGATTATACCATTACCACAGCAGCTCCGGCTTCGCTCATCATCTATAATGAGCTTGGTGAGGTCGTCAAGACGCTTGTGAATGGGAATGTCGGTCAAGGTTCCTATTCCGTGCGATGGGATGGAATGGACGAAAGAGGCACTCCGGTATCCTCTGGCTCCTATATCTGCAAACTTATTTGCGGTGAGTATTCTTCATCGGTCAAAGTAACCGTGAGTAAGTAATTACACACAGAAGCGTTATGAAAAAAGCCCTCGCTGTAAAACAGCGAGGGCTTTTTTATTGGATTAATATTTAAACTCCGATCGAGTTCCTCCATTCTGCTCTTTTCGATTATTTATGCCGCCCCGATGATCCCGCGTTTTGCTAACGAAATAAAATTCAGGATTTCCTGAACTTCGGGCAGTGAAGAATCCGGGCTGTTGGCAATCGAGCGCACGGCGTCCGATACATTCATTCCCGAATTGTAAATGGTGAAGTAAGCAGACTTGATCGCCTGAAGCGTTTCTGCATCCTTACCGCGCCGCTGAAGACCAATGCGGTTGATGCCACTAAACTTCGCATCGCCGCCGCCAACGAGAGAATAGGGCGGCACATCCTTCCGAACTTCCGCGCCGCCGCCGATCATGCAAAGCATTCCCACCATGCAAAATTGATGCACCAGGCATCCTCCACCAACCGTCGTCCATTTGTCGATGGTCACATGGCCTGCAAGCTGGGTTGCATTCGAAAGGATAACTCCTTCACCGATAAAGCAATCGTGAGCCACATGAGAATAGGCCATGATAAGGCATCCGGCTCCGACGCGCGTTACGCCATCCTTCGTGCCGGCATTCGTATCGGATTCATGAATCGTCGCGCGATGGATCGTCGCAAATTCCCGAACCACGCAATCATTTCCAAGCTCAACATACGTTTTTTCCGTTCCCTTGAATTTCAGATCCTGCGGAACGTTCGAAACAACGGCAGCATGATGAATCTGGCACCGCTCACCTATCCGGGCCCCATTGCCGACGAACACATGATGATGAACGTGCGTACCGCGCCCGATATGCACATCGCCTTCGATGATCGCGTAAGGGCCGATCTCGACATCCTCCGCCAATTCAGCGCGAGGATCGACGATCGCAGTAGGATGAATCGTTATAGCCATTCGATAATAAAAAATCTTCTGACATCAAAAAATTATATTGAAGCGTCGCGCTTATTTTGCAGCATCACGCTCGATGATCGCGGCCATGAATTCCGCCTCTGCCACAAGCTGTCCTTCAACGCTTGCTTCGCCGGACATGACGAACGTCTTGCCGCGTTTCCGAACCATTTTTAGCTCGAAGAGAAGCTGATCTCCCGGCACGACCGGCTTGCGAAATTTCGCTTTGTCGATCGACATAAAGAAAATCAGTTTTTGCTCGGCATTTTCTACCGAGTTCAAAAGCAGCATTCCGCCCGTCTGCGCCATCGCTTCAAGCAACAGTACGCCCGGCATAACAGGCATTTTCGGAAAATGACCCATGAAGAACGGTTCATTATACGTTACATTCTTGAGGCCAAGAATGCGTTCGTGGCCTTCGGCAAGATCCATTTCCAAAATGCGATCAACGAGCAGCATCGGATACCGATGCGGCATGATACGCTCGATCGCGTTGATGTCGAAAATAAAATCCCGCTTCGCCGAGGGATTGTATTTTTTGAGCAGCGATTTCTTCTCGTTCAGCTTTCGCAGCTTGCGAGCGAATTCCACATTTGAAGCATGTCCCGGTCTGGCAGCAAGAATTTGCGCCTGCATCGGAGCGCCAACCAGCGCGAGATCGCCGAGCAAGTCTAATAGTTTATGTCGCGCCGGTTCGTTCTTGTAGCGCAACTTTTTATCGTTTACGATACCGCTCGTTCCAAGCATCACGCTATCGCTGATGCCCAATTTGGCAGCAAGCTCCTTCATTGCAGCATCATCGAGATCGCGATCTACAATAACGATCGCGTTATCGAGATTCCCGCCGCGAATCAAACCGCGTTTTCGTAATTCTTCTACTTCGTGAAGGAAGCAAAATGTCCGAGCATTCGAAAATTCGGTAACGAATTCCCGTTCCAAAGAAAAAAGCCCTGTATGCTGACTGCCAAGCGCCGCATTATTGTAATCGACCATCACAGTCACGCGATAATCATCCGGAAGAGGCAGCGCAACGATTTCTACGCCATGCTCTTCATTGCGGTACGAAACCGTTTCATCGATAACGAGATATTTTCTCGCTGCCTTCTGATCGGTAACTCCAGCTTGCTGAAGAGCTTCGACATACGGCTTCGCGCTGCCATCTCCGATTGGCGGCTCGTTCGCGGTTAGCTCGATGCGAACATTATCGATTTCAAGCCCAACGACAGCCGAAAGTACATGTTCGACCGTATGAACGCTTGCGCCATTGGCGGAAAGGGTCGTCCCGCGAGAAATATCGCTGACGAAATCCACCAGCGCCGGGACTTCCGGCGAACCCGGCAGGTCGCTCCGTACGAACTTAATGCCGTAATTTTCCGGGGCCGGATGAAATTCTATCGTACTCGAATTTCCGGTGTGAAGGCCGGTGCCTTCAAACTTGGAAATGTTAGAAACTGTCCGTTGATGTGATCGCATGAGTCCCGTAAACTGTCAGAAAGCCTAAACCATTTCGTTTTAAAACCCCCTTGTTAAGGAAACTATAATCAAGTACGAGTGTCATTCTGAACGTAGCATCTCTTCGCGGAGCGAAGATCTTTGCAAGCGCGTGTTTTGACTGCCATTTTTCTCATTTCCCGCCGCTGCTTTTCGTATTACTTCGCCTTTTCCGTTGCTCTTTCTCCCTGCGCCTCCTGTTCAGCTTCTCCAACTCTGCCTTGATATAGCTTCGGTGGCCGTCACTCGTCGCCGAGGTAATTCCCTCTAGGTAGCGCGCGATGTCGTTGAAGGCGTCCAGCACGACAAAGAACTCGTTGTCCCTGTAGATGACCTGCTCCGCCGGCTGAGGCTCGCCCGCGTTGTCCGCCAGCGTCCTGCGGATGTGCTTGCGGATTTCCCGGACCATCATCCCCTCGCGTTGCGCGAACGGCAGGAAGCCCACCGCCCTCTCCACGTCGCCCCTACACTCCGACAGGACCTCGACGTGTGCGAGTAGCTCAGGTCGGCCCTCTTGCTTCGAGGTAGGGACTTGTACACCCACTTCGACTTGTAGAGCGTATCCGTCAGCGCCAGCTTCCAAGTTACCAGATTGCCCCTGTGAGGGCACGATCAAAACGGAAATCACCTTTGCTGTTGTCCCCGTGATTCGTTACCAATTACTTGGCGTGCTTCTTAGCAAAGGTCACGCTCGCCTGGATGCTGATTGCAGTGATGCCCGCGAAGAAGATGACAATTACCGTGTCGTCTCCGCTCGATATCCTTCCGGCCCGAAACAGGATGTAGCCGACAACTAGATTGAGGAGTGCCCAGAGGACGTTCACCGTCGGGGACGACAATCCCTTTCCGGGAGGATTGGCGAATGGTGTCGGGAAAGGGTCGCCGGAAACGCCATGCACGAAATGAGGCACGACATTGGCGAGAAACATTCCGGCGAAGAAACAAGCGATGTAGTGATACCAGTTCATTGTGGTATTTCCTTTCGATTTGAGGTTGCGGGGTTCATTTGGAAAGTAATGTTCCGGTGTCCAAGCGCTCGCCAGGCGCACCAAATCGAGCTTCGGGACGGCGAGGTCTGCTCTGCCTCCGGAGTGATTGCAGGCCGGTCCCTCATTGCTGCTCGCTTTCCGCCAAGCGCTTAATGATCTCGCCGGCTTGGAACAGCGTTTGCCGTTCCGTGTCATCGAGTTCGGCGATGGCCTGCGCCAGCCACGTCCGTTTTGCATCCTTGGCGCTCTTGCGCACGGCGGCGCCTTTGGCGGTCAGCGCAATATTCACCTGGCGGCCGTCCGTGGGATGCGGCGTGCGCTCAACCAATCCCATTTCCTCAAGCGCTGCGATGCTGGTTCCCATCAACTGCGGTTTCATGCTCTCCGCGCGCGCAAGATCGGCGTTCGTTGCAGGCCCTTCCCTAGCCAGGCGTGCCATAACGAGAGCCTCGGTCATTGAAAGCCCATCGGAGGCTACCGCCGCGCGCACGCGACGCACCAATAGCCCAACGGCCTGAATAAAGTTGGTTACGTCAATTTCAAGAGTCTTTCGTGTCATGGCAATACCTTCCATACAATAAAACAGGTAAACTTGCAAGGTTACCTGTTAATAATCGCGGCCCACGATGAGGTTCACTTGAAAAACGTGCCCTATTTCAGCCCGACTCTTCAGGGGGTCGGACGCGATGCCCTCTTGAGACTGCTCCCGCTGCGCGGGCTTTTGGTCGAAAGGGCGACAGGACGAGTGGAGGCGGGGGATTCTTTTGGCTTGGTGAGGGGAGCGGCGAGGCTGATAAAGCGGGGGTACTCGAAATGAAACGAATTGTTCTTCCGCTGATTGTTGTGTTGTTGCTGGCGGGGCCTGTGATTTATCTGGCGCATCAGGGGGCGCGGCGGTCGAGGCATGTGGCTGCGTGGTTGCCGGCGGGGACGGTCTTTCTTGAGGATATGCCGGATATCCACAAGACGGTGGAGCGCTGGCCGGGGACGGCGCTGGCGCAGATCCTGGCGGAGCCGGACGTGAAGGCGCTTCTGCAACGGCCAATGGGGATGCTGCCGCGGCGGGGGGAGATGGATAAGCGGGTGGCGCAGGTTGAGGGGATCGATCCGACGCATTTTTTCCTGGCGGTGACGGACTTGAGCGGGACTGGCGGGACTGATGGGAGCGGGGCGCCGGGGATGGTGGCGGGGCTCTCCTATGCGGGGAACAAGGAGGACCTGGACTCCCTGCTGGATGAGCTGCGGAAGGAGGCGCAGGTGATGTGGCCGCAGGGAAATCGGATATCGAGAAATATGGCTCCGGCGATATTGAGACGTTTACGACGCCCAATTTTTCCGCGGCGCTGGCGTACCGGGGGCAGTGGCTTTTCATCGCTTCGGATACGGGGTTGCTGAAGTCCACGCTGGATCGCGTGGAGGGGCAGCCGCAGCCGGATAGCCTGGCGGAGCAGCCGGCGTTCAAGAATTGCATGGCCCATATGCCGGACGCGCCGGACAATGTGATGTTTCTGCGCCCGGGGCTGCTGGCGGACAAGGCGGCTACGCTGGCGATGATGCTGAACCCGACATCGGACGCGAAGGGGATGGAGGGGCTGAAGAAGATCGACGCAGTGAGCCTTGCGCTCAAGATGGATGGGGCGGTGACGCGGGATGCGGCATTCGTGATCCAGCCCATGCCGCCGGGCGCGGATGCGCCGCTGGCCAGAGACTCGCTGAAGATCTCGACGCCGGATACGATCGTGGCGACGAGTGAGCGGATTGAATCGCTGGGTGACATCAAGATGCCCGATGGAAAGAGCGATCCGACGGGAATGCTGCAATTGCTGGAGTCTTACATGCAGGCGTTTACGGACCAGGGGCTGGATGAGAAGCAACTGGTGCAGGCGTTCGGGCCGGAAAGCGGTGTCGTTGTGAACTGGCCGGCTGGGGAGATGATCCCGACGCCGCTGGTGATGGCGGATGTGCGGGATCCGGCCAAGGCGCGGAAGTTCCTCGATACGCTGACGACTCTGCCGCTGGCGGCGGGGGTGAATTTTGCGCATACGGACGCGGGGGGAATCGCCTATTACAGCCTGCCGCAGACGGGGCTGGGGATCATGCCGCTGCAGGTGACGCTGGGGCTTACGAAGAAAGGGCTGATCGGGGCGTTAAGCACGGATGCGGTGAAGGATGCGGCGGCGAGGTGGGATGCCGGAACCGTGGGGCTGGATGGGACCGATTCTTTCAAGAATGCGGTGGCGCTGGTGCAGGAGCCGACGATGTCGTTCGCGTATGTGGATACGAAGGCGATTTTCGAGCGAGTATACGGAATGTTCAGAGGGGTGGCTTCCATGGGGTTTGTGCCGCATCTGTCTGATTATGTGGATATTGCGAAGCTGCCTGCGCCTGAGGTAATCAGCAAGCACCTGAGCCCGCTGGTGTGGTCGGCCTCGGCGAAGGACGGGGGGCTGCTGGCGGAATCCGCTGGGCCGGTGAGCGCGATGCAGGGGATCATGGGCGCAGCGGTGATCGTGGGGGCGGCAGCGGTGCCGGTGATCGAGGCGGAGATGAGGGGACAAAGTGTCACGATCCCGGGGTTATCGGGATTGGGGATCGGGCCGGGATCCGGCGTTGGAGGGGGAATGGGGAATCTGTTTGGAAATCCTTTGAGTCCAGGAGGTTCCGCGGTTCCATCGGTCCCGGTGCCTTCCGCCTCGCCGAGTGCTCCCTCACCATCTGCAAGTACCTCTGGGACAGTTCCGTAGAGGGTGCGTCCGCAAAATTCTCTTCTGATTCGGGAAAAATGTGTTAGCCTGCGCGTTCTATGGCTATTCAGAAGAAAAATGCTTTTTCACGTCGCGTTCCCGACCTTGTCACTGAGGAATTGGTGAGCGTCCTGTCGTCGAAAGGCTCTTTCGAATTCAAACAACTTTTTGAAGTGGTGCATGAGAATCTCCGCGCACGCAATGCGGCAAGCGGCGGTGAGGAGATGCTGCGGCTCCGGGCATACGAGAAGCTTCAAAACCTCGTGGCTCGCGGCGTGGTGAAGAAGAACGGCAAGAAGTACAAGGGACTTCCGGCCGGTCTCGCGACGGTAACGGCGGCTGCTGCTGCCGCAGTTGCGGCGCCTGCGCATCTGCCCGCGGCCGTTAACTAACCAGCCGGCTGCCCGTATACAGGGAAGGGAAGCGTATTATGCTCAAGGACTACCTGCCGATCTTTATCCAGGTGATCGTGTCGATTGGCTTTGTCGCCTCCGCGCTGATAGCCAGCGTGGTGCTCGGCAAGGCGGGCCGGCGCAATGCGTT
>CAWCCK010000028.1:0-33783 GCA_963794025.1 Ignavibacteriota bacterium | reverse complement strand
TCTGGTTCCTTGGTTCCGTTGGTGTTTGCTCCCACATTGTTCACGCCCGCCTCGTTACCCGGCGACGCCGCGTCCACACTGATCTTCAGGCTCGTCGGCAGCGCCGCGCTCGGCCCGTCCGTCTTGTCGATGGCGAACGTCGCCTTCGCATCGCCGTGCAGCACCTCGCCCCAGCTCTCCACGCCCATCCAGTTGCCGCGGAAGGTGTTGTTGCTGATTAGCTGCGCGTACAGTCCGCCCCTCATACCAGTGGTTATATCTCCTCGGTCATCAACCCATAGAGCGTCGGGCTTACCGGATGCACGATCGTCGCAGCATCCACGGTGAGCTGTGCTGGCTTGGCGGTCTGTGCGGGCGAAACCGCGCACATCATCGACAGCAGAAAGGCGAAGGAGGCGGGAGCGGTGAGCGTACGAATCATCTTGGTCATAGGGTTTTCAGTCGCTCAGGATTCTATCCCCGCGCTATCCTTGGGGTCTATGCCCTCCGCCTCGCCACCGAAGACGCCTGACTACCGCGCCATGCTCGCCGTCGCGCTCGCCGAGGCCCGCATCGGCCTTGCCGAAGGCGGCCTGCCCATCGGCGCCGCCATCTTCCGAGCCGACGGCACCCTCGTCAGCCGCGGCCACAATCGCCGCATTCAGCAGGACGACCCCAGCCTGCACGGCGAGACCGCGAAAAAGGATTTATCGTTACCACACAGCGAGGAAAAAGCTCTGTGGAACTTCGCGCATCGCCTACAACGCACGAAGACGATATTTCAAATATCGCACTTACGCTCGAACAACAAATTGCCGTAAGCGCAGTATCGAAATCGCTACAATCCAGCACGAGCAAAACATTTTTGCTGCATGGTATTACGGGTTCCGGTAAAACGGAAGTGTATATTTCGCTTGCCAAACACGTGCTCGCGGAAGGGAATGGCGTGCTTATTCTGGTTCCCGAAATTTCCCTTACGCCGCAGCTTATTGACCGCTTCAAACGGCGCTTGAGTTTGGCGAACGATTCGGATATTGCCGTGCTGCATTCTCGCATGTCGATCGGGGAACGATCTGCGGCGTGGCGTTCGCTTATTGCTGGAAAAACGAAACTCGCTATCGGCGCGCGCAGCGCGGTCTTCGCGCCGGTGCAAAATTTGAAGCTGATCATCGTCGATGAAGAGCATGAGGCGACGTATAAGCAGTTCGATAAATCGCCGCGCTACCATGCGCGCGATGCCGCCGTGGCACGCGCTGCAATGCTGAATGCGGTTGCCGTGCTCGGCAGCGCCACACCAAGCGTGGAATCGTATCATAATGCGCGGGAAGGAAAATATGAGTTGCTGCAATTAACACAAAGGGCGAAAAGCGCGGCGTTGCCGTCGGTGAAGATCGTCGATCTTCGCACGGCGGAGAATCGGCGCGATTTTGCTAAAGCAAAAATTGCGCTCACGCCGGAACTTCGTGAGGCCATGCGCATTCGATTAGAGAAAAAAGAGGGAATCGTTCTTTTTCAAAACCGTAGAGGATACGCAACGTATTTGGAGTGCCAACATTGTGGGAACCCGGAACTGTGCCCGAATTGCTCCGTCACGCTTACCTATCACAGCGCGAAGAACCAACTGCGCTGCCATTATTGCGGGTTCGTTATGCCGCGCCGAACGACATGCTCCACCTGCGGCAGCGACATGCTTCGATTAGGTGGAACCGGCACGCAGCGCGTGGAAGATGATATTACAAAAGCGTTCCCCGATGCAAAAATTGTCCGCATGGATCTGGATACGACTTCGCGTAAAGGTTCCTACCAAAAAATTCTTTCGGCGTTCGCAAGCGGCGAAGCGGATATTTTATTGGGAACCCAAATGGTCGCAAAAGGGCTGGATTTTCCGCGCGTCACGCTTGTTGGCGTAGTCAGCGCGGATACCAGTTTGAACATCCCGGATTTTCGCTCGACCGAGCGAACGTTCCAACTGCTCACACAAGTCTCCGGACGCGCGGGGCGCAGTTTGGAACTTGCAGGCGAAGTGCTTATTCAAACGCTGCAGCCAACGAACGCCGCGATCGAGATGACCGTCGCGCATAACTACGAAGCGTTCTTCGAAAGCGAAATGAAAGATCGGGAATCGCTGCATTATCCGCCATTCAGCAGATTGATTCTAATAGAATTTCGCGGATTGCATGAAGCCGCTACGGAAGAACATGCAAAGAAATTTGCAACATTATTTCCTGAGCGAGCATCGTATTTCGAACGCATGGGTCCCGCGCCGCCCGCCATCGCAAAGCTGCGCGGAGAGTTCCGGTGGCATCTTCTGATAAAAGACTTCAAAAAGCAAGACCCGAACGGCGAAAAAATTCGGCGTCTCATCACCGGGGCGCTGGATGAATACCAAAAGCGGTATGCTTCGCCGCATGTAAAAGTTACCGTGGACGTCGATGTGCAGGGGATATAAACCGTGATTGCATAGATTATTTTCTGATTCCGTGAATTGGTGCATGTCATTCTCGCGAAAGCGGGAATCCAGTTTTTAAGAGTCCGAGAACTTGAGGTCTGGATTCCCGCTTTCGCGGGAATGACATGCTAATTTATTTTTCTTATTCAAATTGACGCATTATTTAAAATTCGGTTCCGCATCAGAAAATATCGTATATTTGTGCTCTGTTGTTTTTCACTTTTCTAATAAAAAACTATGATTACACGTATTTCCATTGTTTTGGCATTGGTTTTAGTTCTCGCGACCGGCTGCATGAAGAAAGAAGGCGCAGCTGAGAATGGCACCGGTATGTCCACTGCGGACTCCATGAAAGCGGCCTGGACGGGCCTTCAGACCGCCTGGGACGCCGGGAAGGTTGATGATTTCGATAAATACATTAGCCCGAATTTTGTCGAGCGTAATCCCTTTCCCGGACAAAACCCCGGTCTTGAAGGCCTTAAGAAAATGGCCGTTGGAATGAAAGCTGGTTTTCCCGATCAGAAGACCATCATCGACGCCATGTACGTCGATAGCAATATGATTATCGCTCGTTCCAGTATGAGCGGCACCAACTCCGGCCCGATGATGGGCATGCCCGCGACAAATAAGAAAATGATGAATGTCGAGGGTATCGATATTGCTCGCTGGGAAAACGGAAAGTTCGTAGAGCATTGGGGAGTATTCGATGCTATGACCATGATGTCGCAGCTTGGCCTTATGCCGCCGATGCACGATAGCCCTATGTCCATGAATGGAAAGATGGACGATAAAAAGAAATAATTTCGTCATTGATTTTTTTCGATGGAAAACCCGTCATAAGGCGGGTTTTCTATTTTATCGATTTAATAAAATTAAAATCTCTTTCGGAAAATTTTTCTGATGTTATCTTCGTTCACCCTTCAAGAATCTAAGACGACTTTGGTTAAGTCCTCTTTGCTGTCATTGCGAAAAAGCAGCATTCGATGCGAACGCGCATGAAATAATGCGCGTGGAATGCTCCGTTGCGAAAAACGAAGCGATCCCGACTGGGATGGCTTTGCCGTATTCGGCTCACACCTGCCACAGCGGGCAGATCCGTGAGTGGGATGACATTATTATGGACTCAAATTAGAATTAGATCACCTAACAATTAAATTTTCTCACGCTCCGCTTCTGACCATCTATGCCGCTTTCCATCCCCGTCATTGCAATTTTGCTCGGTATCGTCGAGGGACTCACGGAATTTCTTCCGGTCTCTTCAACGGGTCATCTTATTGTATTCGACCGCTTGCTCGGCTTTCAATCGCTGCTGCAAAACCCGGATAAAGCGGAGCTATTCGAGGTCGTTATCCAGCTCGGAGCCATTCTTGCTATCGGCGCGATCTACCGAAAGAAACTGATCGCCTGTCTTCCGCCGCTATCGCCTGCAGGTTTCAAACCATTTCTAAAAACGAATCCCGGCCAGCTTTTTACCAATCTTATCATAGCATTTCTTCCCGCTGCAATCATCGGATTTCTTACGCACAATTTCATCACACAGTATCTCTTTGGCCCGCTCACCATTGGGATCACACTTGTGATCGGCGGGATCGCTATCATCATTATTGAAAAAACGACGAACGACAAAGCTCGAAGAATAACGGTGGAAACCTTGACGCGGAAAGACGCGCTCATCATTGGATGCGCGCAGGTGCTCTCGCTTATTCCGGGAACCTCACGCTCGGCAGCGACGATCATGGGTGGAATGCTCGGCGGCGTGAAGCGCGCCTCCGCGACCGAATTTTCGTTCCTTCTTGCATTTCCAACGATGATTGCAGCATCCGTCTATGAGCTTGTGAAATATCACAAACTGCTCACCAGCGATATGATGGGAATGATCCTGATCGGGTTTATCACCTCGTTCGTGGTGGCATTAGCCGTTGTGGCGTGGTTCATCCGCTATGTGCAAAGCCATCCCTTTACCGGATTTGGGTTTTACCGGATATTTTTTGGCGGGCTGGTGCTTGCGCTCTGGGCAGCGAAATCGCTCTCCTGATCTCGGCCGATCGCTGGGAGTTAATGTGAATCGTATATTTTCTGCTTCGCTATCGGCGCAGGATTCGACGCGTCGTGTTCAATGACGCCGTTCATATTTTCTCGCGTGGAGTTTCTATCGAGCAGCACGCGATATGTATGATGGATCGCCATACCAGTATGCTGAAATTTTTTATCGGGTGGGACTTTGAATTCATACCGCGATCCCGAAGTTGTTTTCACATACCAAATTCCCGATTTTGTTTTATAGATCTTGCCGTTGAGCGTTATATTTGCAATGGGTGGATCGAGGGCGTAACGCACGGTATCGATGCGTTGCAACACACGCACCATTTCACCCATCATGCAAATGGAGGCGATGCCTTTGGTCTGCGTGCCACGCACGATCACATGCTGCCCGTCGATTCGGATCGGCTTCATAATGGACGAATCGCCGATCAGCTCGTAGGATTTGCCGCCATCGGCTTGCAGATACCAGCATCCGCCTTCGAGCGTGGAGTGGTGCATCGTCCCGGAAAGGGTTACTTCCTGTGCATGGGTTGGCACAGATGTAAAAAATAGGATCGCGCAAAGAAGTGATTTCATAGTATTCTACTACGGCGTTTTGTCGGGGAAAGTAACAATAAGAGTTTTCACGATGAGAAAGTGTCGAACTTCCATGCTAAAACTTTTGTAAACTTAGATTCCGAAAATATGATCGGAAAAATTTCTCATGTCATACGAAAAATTCTTAGCGGAACTACCACCCCTCGAAGATTGGGGCGAGCGCGTTTATACGCGACCGGAACTGCAATATCCCGAATCGCTGAATGCGGCAGCCGAACTGCTCGACCGCAATATCGCCGAAGGGCGCGGCTCGCTTCCAGCGATCTTTTATAAAGATCAGGTCATTTCGTATAGCGAACTGCTTACGACGGTGAACAAAATGGGCAATGCGCTGAAAAAACTTGGCATTGAACCGGGCGACCGGATTCTCATGAGGTTCCCAAATAACCCGACAGCGGTTGCGGTGTGGCTGGCGTGCCTAAAAATTGGCGGCGTTGCCGTTATGATCATGACGATGCTTCGCAGCCGCGAAATAAGTTACCGAGCCAATGATGCCGGATGCAAGCTCGTGCTATGTGATGCCGCTTCCATCGAGGAAGTTCAAAAGGCGGAACCTGCCATGGATACGGTGGAAAAAATTCTCGTTACCGATGGAACCCATCCGTCCTATACGTCCTTCGAATCACTTTGGCAGCAGGAACCAATCTCGCTTGTGCCTGCCGCACTTTCCCGCAGCGATCTTGCGCTTATTGGCTATACTTCCGGCTCGACGGGCGATGCGAAGGGAACCGTGCATTTTCAGGATGACGTCCTTGCTATTGCCGATGGCTATGCGCGGAACATTCTTTCGCCAACCGAGAACGATATTTTCACCGGCCATCCGGCGCTTGCGTTTACGTTCGGTTTGGGCGGCTTGCTCATCTTTCCGTTCCGGTTTGGCGCAAGCGTAGTCTTGCTCGATCAATTCACGCCGGAAAATATGCTGAAGACGATCGCGAATTACAAAGCGACGATCTCCTTCTGCGCGCCGACGTGCTACAACATGATGATGCGCCTCGATGAAAAGGGTATGTATGATCTTTCCAATCTTCGCCTCGGTGTAAGCGCGGGTGAAACACTCCCAAAACCGATCTACGAAAAATGGAGAGCAAAATATGACGTCGATCTGTTAGATGGAATTGGTTCCACAGAAATGCTGCATATTTTTGTAAGCAACCGTCCGGGCGATGTGCGTGGCGGCGCAACGGGCAAGCCCGTTCCCGGCTACGAAGCGAAAATAGTTAACGATGACGGCGGCACACTTCCGCCAAACACTGCGGGACTTATTGCGATAAAAGGTCCCACCGGATGTCGCTATTGGAAAAAACCGGAACGACAAAAAGGGTACGTTATGAACGGCTGGAACATTCCCGGCGATGTATTTATGATGGATGACGACGGCTATTTCTACTATCAATGCCGCAATGACGATCTCATCATCACCGGCGGGTATAATGTTTCCCCGCCGGAACTGGAATCGGTCATCAACGAACATCCAGCAGTGAAGGAATCTGCCGTGGTTCCGAAACCGGATGAACTGCGCGGCTCCATCGTAAAAGCGTATGTGGTGCTAAAGCAAGGAGAGATGGGCGGTGAACTATTAGCGAAAGACATTCAGGATTTCGTAAAGCGGGAACTCGCGCCCTACAAATATCCGCGCGAAATTGCATTTATCGAGGCGCTGCCACGTACCGATACCGGGAAAGTGCAGCGATTCGTACTGAGGGATCGGGCGAAGACGGAACTTGTCTGAACCTTGATTTTAAGAGATTTTGCCGATTGATTTTTGGGATTGGCAAAATCTGATTATGTGTGTCATCCTGAGCGGAGTTCGTCCCGACGAAGGAGGGACGAACGGAGTCGAAGGATCTCTGGTCGCGCAAGAGATTCTTCGACTCCGCAAATCTCCGCTATCGCGGAGATTTGCTCCGCTCAGAATGACATGTTATACTTAAATGAATCAACGAACTCCTATCGCCGACAACACTATCACTTTCGCAGTAAGAAATCCCGAAGGGGAGATCACGCGCACATATCGAATACCTTCATTCGTTCCTGAACTCTTTCCATTTAGATCGAGATCGAATGTTTGTGTACCACTTGCGCCCGCAGGAAAAACAAGTTGCTGCTCGCTAAGTTTTTCGCCGAGATCGTTGTATATTTCGAGTATGGCATCGCTCGTGTACTTGTTGGGAACCGAAAAAGTCAGATGCACAAGACCGGTTGTGGGGTTGGGTGAAACACCATCCAATACGAGCGTGGAAGTGGCAAGCACGTGAGAGAGTATCGTATCGCCACACGCTTGATCCAGAATAAAGTTTGCGTTCGTATCCGGTACGGTTTCAGATGCAAGGCATTGATCGGAACCATTTGCATCGTGGAATTGCACGCTCTGAAGCGTAATCCCTGTAGATAGAACGCTCGCAACATACGCCTCGCAAACAATTTCGCATAATTCTCCTGTGGGAAGTATCGCATCGGAACCGCGATCGAAATGAATATGCACAGTATCATTATGGGAACCACCCGTAGCTCGTGATACTGCTATAGTGGAAGAGATATTTCCAAAAAATCCATTTGTATTCGTTTGAAGCGGCGATAAGAGATCGGTGTTGAAAAGCAGCGTGAGATCAAGCGCGCTCATGCCTGTCGTGCTCCCACGTTTAGCAACGATCGGGATGGTGACGTTCTGCCCGGTTCCCGCGCTTAGATTTGTTACACCAAGATCCACTTCAATAGGCGGAACGGCAATTCCTTGCGCTGTAAGTACGAGCGTTGTATCGTGCGAGGTTCCATCGGCTTCGTGAATGGCGAACGTAACGCTTGCTGTGCGCGTCTGGGAATCTTGTGGCGTGAACATACCGCTTACGCTTATCTGCTGCCCTGTACCGAACGCGATGGGAACTGAATCGTTGAGAGAAAAATCACTTGCATTTGTACCACCAAGCGTTATGCTACCCACCGCGATGGAATCGCACAAGCTGTTCGCAATCGTAATCGAAAAAGGCTGCGACTGACAGGTTAATGCCTGTATATTCGGTGTTACGCTGAAGGTAATCGTTCCTCCGCCTGAAGTTACGAGCGCCGAAACAGGAACCGTATCGGTTCCCGCGCTCGTAGTAAAAATAAGGTTGGCGGATTTTTGGCCCAGCGTGTTATCCGGGTGAAAGAGCACAACGATCGTGTCGTATTCCCCCGTAGATAGGATCGGCATCGGAGCGCGTGCGAGGGAAAATCCATCCGAAGTATCGAATGCAGCAGCAACGCTGACGCCTGCACAGCCAGAGCCAACAATAACGAGCGTATCGCTCACACCCGCCGCGCACACAGGCACAGTTCCCAAGGGAAGCGAATTTTTCGATATGCTAACACTTGGCCTAACGCTCGTCCCTGTTCCGACCACGGGAATGATCGTATCGTATCGGCCCACGCCCGCATAGGAGATCACGAGATGTATCGTTCCCGTGTCGTTCCCGACCGCGTTGGGAATGAAAGTAAAGGGCAGCGTCGCTTCGCCACCCGGCTGAATGGAATCATTCGGCAGGATAACTCCGGCGTGGAACGGAGTATCCGTAATAACGGAATCGATTGCAAATGCTTTGCAGGCTATATTGCCGAGCGTTACCGTGAACTCAGCCGAGTCACATTCCGAGGAACTGATCGTTCCGTTGGTCGAAAGTGAAACCGCTTCGCTGGAAGCATATCCCGTGGCGAGCAGGACGATAGAATCTACGTTATTCGAATTTTTGACATACAGCGCCCCTCGATAATCGCCAATCGCATTGGGAGCACAGCGCAGGAGAAACGACCGCGAGTTCCCAGAACTAAGAACGAATGGCTTCATCGTTGAAGCAAGTGAAAACGGCGCTCCGCTCGTGGTTATGGAATCCACAACAAGATTCCCGCAGCCCAGATCGCTTACCGTAAACGTATGAAACGCATCGGAGCAAATACTGACGGAATCAAAATCCAGCATACCGGACGAGGTGGTTCCCGAAATTACAAGCGCATTTTTTGGCCCTGGTGCGGCGATGAGCGGAATGCTGATGATAGTGTCTTCGGTATATCCATCAGGCTGCTGAATGGTAAGCAGAACGCGCGCCGTCCACTGCCGTTGTTTTGCAGGCTGATAGAGGATATGTAGCGTATCCGATTGAGTGGAAGAAAAAAACGCAACATTATTATAGCGTGGCGCGCTCAGTTCGCGGAGGGAATCATTTAGGAACGTTATGCTTGTAATACGTGCAGAATCGCATTGGCTATATCCGAAAACGATGGGAATGCTTGCGCTATCGCAGGGCGAAGTTCGCGTGGTATCGCCGTGGAACGAAAGCGTTAGGAACGGCAGAACCGAAGGTGAAAGCGTTCCATCGGCTCCATCGGTCGTGCGCCAGACGCCTCCGGTATCGTCGAACGCTACAACGACCGCGCCGCGCCCGGTAACGGCAAAACGTTTATCGTTAAGATTGTTCGGGCCACCGACGAACTTCCACGTTGCGCCCGCATCCATCGTACGAATAATCCCGCCCGGCGCGATCGTCGCGGGTTCCCGTCCCTGCACATAAATGACCGATTGGCAGACATGGGAACCCGCAATGCCGCCCGTCAGCCCGGAATCTCCATAATTTATAATTTTACTTTCCACCCAGGAGCCGACTGGAACTTTAACGATAGCTGTTTGCGTCGAGAAGGTGAGCTGATCCACCTCGCTTGCGAGCAGGAACGATCGTGAAATGGGATCGGCGTAGGGCGTCCAGGCCTCGGACGAAGTCACGATCTGATGCCAGGTTCTGCCGCCATCGGTCGTATAAAGATGCGGAGCGAGCGATGCTTGCCGCGTGACAAACCCGGTGGAATCGTCCATAAAATCCATTCCAAGCGCCGTTTCGGTGATCGCAACGGCGGTCCATGTTTTGCCGGAGTCACTCGAAAACATCACGCCTGCGCCGACGCTTTGATCGGTATAGAACACGCCTCGGCTCGTCTCTCTCACGGCGACTGGGAACCCGGCCTGCGTTACACGTGCCCAGGTTTCACCTCCGTCCGTGGAACGATACACGCCCGTCCAACCGGTTTCCGCAAATTCACGGATCGTCGCCCAGCCGTGCAGACGGTCGCGGAAAAAAATGTCGGTGACTTGCCCACGAATATCCGGATTGGCAAACTGCGCGAGCTTCCAGGTTACGCAGCCATCGTTCGTATAATAGATCTGCGCCGGAATACTGCTGCGATAACTTCCCGTGCCGATCACACCTTCGTTCGCATTGAAGAAAAATGCCGACGCACCAATCGTGCTATCGAACTGCATGATCTTCGTCCAATCCTGTGCGAAGACTTCCATGCGCGAACTGAGAAGCACGCACATCGCAAGAGCAAGAATGATCGAAGCGCGTTTCATTTTTTCGATATAAGAACTCGCGCCGTGCGATCTCCGCAGCGCACTAAATACATTCCCTCTTGCAAACCCGCGATCGGAATCGTTTGGCCTTCTATAAATCCGCTCTGTACTATTCTGCCGAGAAGATCGATCATTTCGTATTTCGAATTCTCTTCCTCAGCGCCTTGCACGAACAGGATAGACGACGCCGGGTTTGGAAAAATAGAAAGATCCGTTTGTGTTATGGTTTCACCCTCCACATCGGCAGCTTTTACGCCAGTTCCTTCGAGTTCAATAAAAGTGTGTCCGGCATTCGTTCCAAGCTCGATGGATTCCAGCGCCGGACCGGCAAGTTTGGGAGAAAACGTTACATTGATATTCGCGGTGCTATCGTGCTTCACGTAAAAGGGAACGGAGATCCTTGGGAGCGAAAAAACCGCCGGGTTGCTGGAAACGATTGAATCGACACGCAGCGGGGAACAGCCGGAATTTGTGATCTGAAGGATCTGCCGTTCTGAAGCGCCAAGCAGCACCATACCATATTGCAGGCTATCCGTTGAAGCAAGCTCGGCGGGCAACGCAACGGAATAGGCCAGCAGCGAAACATCGGCGTATTCTTTGAACCCCCATTCGATGCTGTGAAATAGCACCCGCAGCGTAATGGAATCTATTCCAGGAACCGTTCCAGCATACGAAAGTGCGAATGTCGCTTCATTCCCGAACAGGATTTGAGGGACGATGCGGGTTGCGACCGTCCCTTTTGAATGCACAACGCGGATCGAATCTATACTCACACCTGTGCAAATTGCAGACGCGACCGATACGGTAAACGGCACGGATGTTAAACCGCAGATCGTATCGTAGATCGCACCCGCGCTAACGGTTATCGCCGATGCCACCGAATCCGGAATGAGGCCATCGGCTCCGTCATGGCTGATGAAAAGGTTCACGAACCCAACATATTCGCCAAACCCAAGCAGAACCGTCGAACCGCGATCGAAGACCCATCCTCGGATCGTGGAACCAAAGGAGAGAAACAATGGATCCTGCCCAACGTCTTCGAACGTGTTCCCGCCATTCTGGCTTCGCATGATGTCGGTGATCGAGCCATTATTAGGGATGCTGGTTGCAACATAAAACGTACCAGAGCAATCGCGCGCGCCGAACACTTGCCCATCCAAAAAGCCATAATTAAATTCCGGCGGCGGCACCACCGCTGACCACGTTTTACCGCTATCGGCGCTGACGCGAACGCTATCGCCGCCGATATAAACAAGATGGTACTCCGTGTCGGCAAAAACGCTTGCCGCGTTTTTCAGACCGCCGCGAACGAGCGTCCAGTTCGCGCCGCCATCCTTCGAGCGATAGGCATTCGAGTACGAAACCGCGACGAGCATCGAAGACGAAATATAATCCATCGCTATGATGGAATCGCCGCGCGGAATGCCATACGTCAATCCCAGCACGGTATCGCTGGTGGTCATATAAAGTTCGCTATCGGAATAGACGAACAGCGCATTAGGCGTTGCGCGCACCAGCGTGATAAACGGTTTGCCGAGCATCGTTTTCCAATTGTTCCAGCCATTCGTTCCCAGATACAGGCTATCGCCATCGGTGGCCCAGGCGCGGTTGGAATCCTGAATAGCTATCTGCGTAACAGGTGTGATAAAAACGGTAGTAAGCGTGCCGTCGACAAACCGCTGGATAACCCCATCCTGACCGCTATCGCTGCCGATAAGCCCCAAATGCACATTGTAAAAATCGGCCGCGCTATACGATCCGAAATTGCTCCACGATGCCTGAGCAGAAGCATTCGTGAGCAACGCTGCCGAAAAGAAAACGAGAAGCCAAACGATGATGATGCGGGGACGCATGGTGAAATTGTAACGCATGGAACGTTACAGACAGTTCGGATGGGGAAATGATGAATTTTGAATGATGAATAATGAAAGGGAACGGCGTCCCCGAAATCCTGTTAAAATTCCTGATAATTCTGTTTTAAATCCTGTAAATCATTGTCAAATAAGGAGGAAATATGAGATCGTTGGATATGAAGTCGATCGTTTTGGGAATGCTTTTGATGCTGGGCATCGGAATTGCTTTCGGTTTTTCTAATAAATCGAGCAATAGAGAAGACACAAAAAATCGAACAGAAAACACAATGTCACCGGTTGACACAACGCCAAAAGTGACGGGGATCGGCGGCATTTTCTTTTATTCAGACGATCTGAAGGGATCCGAAGCATGGTACACCAAAAAT
The DNA here is from genome assembly GCA_963794025.1 of Ignavibacteriota bacterium. GTDB lineage: Bacteria > Bacteroidota > Ignavibacteria > Palsa-1295 > Palsa-1295 > PALSA-1295. The sequence continues at coordinate 21,099 of CAWCCK010000028.1, read as the reverse complement.
TTAGGGATCGCATTCAACGAATGGGGTTCTTCGAGTTTTGAATTTAGAAATATAGACAAGCCGGATTACATTGGCTCGCTTCAATGGAAACCGTTCAAAAGAGCAGAGGATTATTTTTCTCCATCCAAAAAGGATTTTATGATCGATTACCGGGTGCAGAATATGGAAGGATTGGTAAAACAATTTAAACAAAACGGTGTAACCATTCTTGACACCATGGCGACCTACGACTTTGGAAAATTTCTCCATATTATGGACGCCGAAGGCAACAAGATTGAACTATGGGAACCCGTTGACCACAAAGCAACCAAGTAAGCATGGAAAAAAATAAAAATGAAAATAAATCCAATGAACACGCTGCAAGCCCGTTTTCTCAGACGTTCTTCCACGGCACAAAGGCGCACTTAGAGATCGGCGAGTTCATTGAAATTGGCATCAACTCGAATTATGGTGAAAATAAAAAAGCGAAATATATCTATCTCACCGCTACGTTGGATGCCGCTATTTGGGGCGCGGAGCTTGCACAGGGCGAAGAACGCGAACGAATATATGCCGTAGAACCAACCGGCGCTATCGAGGACGATCCAAATTTAACGGACAAAAAATTCCCCGGCAATCCAACAAAATCGTACCGGTCGAAACATCCGTTCAAGGTGGTTGGAGAGATCACGATTTGGCAAGGACACGCGCCCGAACAAGTCAAAGCCATGAAAGCCGGAGTGGCAAGCGCGAAAGAACGCGGCATCGAGGCGATCGAGGATTGAACAATAATGGCAGTATATGATATGGCCGCTGAGCAACCGGAATCGGGAGTTATAGCATCCATGGGACTGTTGAAAAAATAGTACAAATCTATTTATTACATTTTCTGTCCATGCTTCTCCGTTAAAAAGTTCAATATTTGTACCGAAAGGAACTGGCTGATGGATGGATTCCTTTCGAATGTCCCACTATTTTCTTGATCGTGTTATGCGAAAATACTTTTTTTTGTCTCTAATCATTCTTGTTTCGTGCTCACGCTCCGGGTCGCCGCAGCTATCGGCAAGCGAAACGTTGAAGCAGTACTACGCAGCGGTTAACGCCGCTGATACGGCAAAGGCGTATTCGCTTTCAACGGCTGTCCGCCTTGAGGAACTTAAACCGAATGCTGCTCCCTACTTTGCACTGTGTTACAACCGGCTGGACAGCATACGGATCGTTCGGGATACGGTTTTTAACGACTCGGAAAGCGAAGTGTACTACACCGATGTGGCCTATAACAGGGCGAGCGGATCGAAGATGGATTCGAATTTCGTCGTATGCACCATGAAAAAGGAGAACGGCGCGTGGAAAGTGAGCTTATGTGGGGCACCTGGCGGAGGGGTATATACTTTCGACACCACGATGCATGACCTGAATCTCGGATTCGAGCAGGTTAGTTTCGGTGTCAGGCCGGCCGGATGGTATGCCGGAAGCGGCGGATATGACTTGGCTGACCTGAAGGATTATTCCGGCACACTCGATCATGATACCGTACATAGCGGGAAGTATTCACTCCACCTTAAATATGGTTTTGGCAAAGGATTTGGGGTGGGAACGGGCTCGCTTGGAGCACTGCTTCCAACCGTTCGCGGAAAAATGATTCGCCTTAACGGTTGGATCAAAACAAAGGATGTTAGCGATTTTACGGGTTTATGGTTGCGTGTCGATGGCCCGAACGGAGAGAAATATGCCTTCAATAATATGAAGGATAGCACAATAAATGGCACCCACGATTGGAAACGGTACTCGTTCGAACTGCCCGTCGATACGAGGGCAGCGAATGTCAGCTTCGGCGGAGTCATGTCCGGAGCCGGCGAAGCATGGTTCGACGATCTCTCGATCGATACGAACGGTGTGCCGTGGAAGAACTGAATGCGACGGGAATTATTGCAATGCACGATCTCCGCTCCGTAGAAGCGTAATCGTTGTAGCCGTGGGTTTCAACCCACGGTGTGGGAATTACGGAGCGAGATCGGGAAGGATTTCTATTACACGTCTCCGGCTGCGAATGGTCAATAGAATTCCCGTCATAATGCAAATACCACCGGCGACGATATACCACGTTATTTCCTCATGCAGCCACCAGAGACCAAGTAACACCGCGATGGCCGGAGTTACCAATGAAATAAGCATCGTCTTCGTCACTTCGACGCGGCGCAGCAGCCAATAGAAGAGAAGAAACGCGCAGCACGAACCGACGAGCGCAAGATAGAATAATGCGAGAGCCGCCGCGCCCGTCCAATGGAATGCAAACGGGTTCCCTTCGATGACCCAGCCGGCAAGAAGAAGCGGCACACATCCACATGCCATTTGTCCCGCCGCGAGCACCGCCGGGTGCATGTGAGTTCCCCGCGCTTTGATGATAACGTTCGACCACGCAACGCAAAAAGCTCCCACCACGATTGCAACGCTACCGGCAAATGCAGTAGATCCTTCGCCATGCAACTGCGTCACAAAGATGATCACGACTCCAGCAATTCCAAGCAGCACACCACTGACTTTCGCCCACGTCATCTGCTCGCTGGGAAGGTAGTAATGCGCAAGCAGAAGTCCGAACACGGGAATGATCGTTTGAAGGATCGCAGCAAGGCCGGATGTCGTCCGTGCCTCGCCCCAAAATAGCAATCCGTAGTTCATCGTGAAGGAAAGAATGCCGGTGGTAAGCAAAAGCGTCCAGTCCTCGCGTGTGTTTGGGAGTGAAAGTTTGCGAAGATAGACGACCGCTGTGAGTACGATCGTCGCAATCAGGAACCGGATACCTGCAAAGCTGATCGGCGGGATGACACTCACTCCAATTTTAATAAACATCCACGTCGAACCCCAGATCAAACAAAGGAGGGTCCAGACGAGCATTTTTTTATTCATCGAACGCATTCCTTTGGCAAAAGCATCTTCACTGCGCGAACAAACGGGGATGCGGTACGAATGTTTCGAGAGGAACGAGGCGACTGGGAACCTCCAAGTGCATCATTGTTGTAACCGCAACGAGCTAAAAGCTCGCCGACAGGCTGAAAGCCTGTGCTACACGCGCTCATCGTATCTCTGGAGGCGATGTTAGCCCGGCAGGTTCGGCCTTCCCATCCCTTGCTTCCTTCATGGATTGAATAATGCTCGGCTGCGAAGTTCCCGAAGTGCCGCTTGCGCCGCCTAATTTTACGAAACGCGCGCTGGCAGAACCGTGCGCGCCTTCAATGGTATAAAGATACACTCCCTGTGCCATTCCGCTGAAATAAATCCGCTGCTGCTCCGCACCGCCATAAAGCTGAATCGGCCCATGCTCCATCTGCCGGCCCAGCATATCGTAAATACTGTACTGCCCATCCTCCGCTTCTGGCCAGACTATCGTTACCACGCTCCATGATTGTGCGGGATTGGGTGATAGCAAAATTCCCGCGCCATTCTGTTGCGGAATATTTACAACATCCGAGAACTGAGGATTGAGATGAACGGGAATTTGTTTCGAACCATACGTGAGCACAAGTGCTCCTGCGCCAGAAGGGCCGGTTGCATTTAACCATGATCGATCATTCAGAAAATCCTCAAGACTGTCAGCATTTGCGGTTAGGGTGTCCCCGGTATGAATGCTATATGGCCCCGAATTATAAATATCGATCTTACTATCGAGAGCTTTTCCAGTGACATAATAATTATCATACCAATAATCGCCTTCATCGTCAGAGGCGGTCACATACAGGACTTGGTTTCCCGTCCCTGTCATATCACCCGCATCGACAAGTTCCTGTGGCCAAACGCTTTCTCCCAAAGAAGCTGGCGGCAAAATCACATACGCAGCGCTATCAATAGTAATACGATTCAAACCGAAATTCGGGCCACCGCAAAAGATATAAATGCTGTTGCTGGACTTGTTGGAATCAGGAATAGAGAGTGCAAAATCGATAGAATGATCTCCCGTTTTCTTAGGAAGTAAGGGCATAACAATGGCAGTTGACGGCTGGACTGGCGCCCAGAGGGCACTTGGAACAGCACGAGGCCATATCGTATCAAATTGAATCGCAATTACAAGATTCGAAAGTGAAAATGGAGAATCATTCGGGAAAAAGTAGAGATTGTTTTGCTCGTCGCCAATAATACCATCTTGCCTGCCGGTTCCTCGAAAGTCGCCAGACAAAACAATGCCAAAATCCCCATAGGTGGCATTTGCTTGTCCCAGATACGCAATAGAATCCTGGGCCTTCGTGGTGTCATTCCATAAACTGGAACCGCCTTTGAAGTAGAGAAGAAATAAGCTATCCGGCGCGTTGTGAAAGTAGTTTAAGTATAAGCCCACCACAATATCGTCAACGGTATCGCTTGCCATCGGAGCGAGGTAGGTAAATACTCCGCCATCGTCTCTGACAAAATTCGTGTTCCCGGTTAGTTTCGGTATTAAGTTCGTTGTACGGGATGAATCGTAGTTCCCATTCTCATCGGCCCAGTAAATAATCCATCCGGCATAATCGAAAATATCGACGCTGGTTTGGTTATGAAGATGAGCAAAAAGGATCTGCTCTGGATCGAGATTAAGCTTTTGCGCTTTTGCTTTGAGATTATGCAAATTGAACGAAGGTCCAGTTGAGGTTTCATTCCAATCCACAAATGGACTAACCGATCCGTTTCCGATCAGCATATTACCCGGTGAGCCATCCTGCTTCGGGCCGAGATTATGAATAAAAGCACCGAGGCCCTCATTGGCGGAGTCCCCATAAATCGTATCGATCTCCCCCGGCACACCAATTTGCGGAAAATAGCAATTGCTGTCCAGCGAGGGGTTCTGAAACGGCGGGTTGCTTTGGGCACGTGCACTCCCCACCACCACGCAGAAGTACATTAGCAGTAGGAGCGTTTTTGAACGGCACATGATATTTTTGTAACGCATGGGAGATTAAATTCGGTTCGGGTGTGTGTAGAACAGGCTTTCCAGCCTGTTCCCGGACTTACAAGTCCGTCAAGGTTTCAACCACGACGAGCTAAAAGCTCGCAGACAGGCTGAAAGCCTATTCTACACGCGCTCTTGCTTCATAGGCGGTTTCATAAAACTTGGTCGCGCGATGGCTTTTGGTTCCGGAGGGAGTTCTACCTCCATCGGCAGGTCGGCGCGGACGATGTTGGATGGCTCGCTTTTATTTCCCGCAAGATCATAAGCGCGGATGTAATACCGGTAAGAAATTCCCGCAGCAGCAAGATGATCCGTCCACATGGAAGTGGTGATGGAATAAATGTGCGAGAAGGTGTTGCCGCCATCGTCGGAACGCCAGATCTCGTAACCCATGACGGCTTCGTTATCGGTGGCGGGTTTCCAATTTATACGAATGTTCCCCGAGCGGACGAGCACATTGAGCGGTTCAGGAACGTTCCATACAGGTGCTTCGGTATCTTCCGAATACGGCGCTTGAATTTCATCTTTCGGCCACAGCCCGCAGACGACCTGATGAAAATTTTCATCCAGCGCTTTGCAGATATTCCAATAAATGCACTTTACGATTTTATCCGAGTTCCCGGCGCGGGCTTTGTTCGGCAGATCGGGATCGGCAAGCAAGGCGCGCGCCATGCCGATGAGGTCGGCGCGGTCATCTTGCAATACTTCTTCCGCAAATTCCGGCGAGGGAATTTTTCCGGTTGCAACAACGGGCGTTTGGAACCCATGCCGGCGCAGCATTCGGCGCGAGGCTTCGGCCATGTGGAGATTATATCCATCGGGATATTCCATCGGCGGCATACAACGGTCGCCGGAATATCCGGTATAAGGATAGAGCACTTCGCCATCTTTATGTACCGCATCTTCGAATTTTCCGCCGGCAGAAAGCGAAATGTAATCGATACCTTCTTGCGCAAATTTCAGCGCGATGATCGCCGATTCTTCCGTGGTGTATCCGCCTTTGATGCACTCTTCGCCCAAGAAGCGAACGCCGATGGGGAAATCATTCCCAGCCATTTCGCGCACTTTTTTTATGATCTGCAATGGCAAGCGAATTCGGTTATCCAGCGATTTCCCGCCATAGAGATCGGGGCGTTTATTGCGCTTCGATAGAAAACTCGAAAGCGTGTAAGCATGCGCCATGTGCATTTCCACACCATCGTATCCGCACTCGCGCGCGCGGAGCGCAGCTTGACCGTACTGCTCGATGATAAGCTGAATATCCGCAATGGAAAGATCTTCGATCTTCTGCCGCCAACCCGACCGCGCGATCTTCAGGAAATGAATGATCTGCGGAACAGCTTTTGAATCGCTGGTATCGTGAATTTTTTTCGCAAGCTCGGTGAGTCCCGGCTTGAATTCATCGCCGCAAATCCTTAGCAACGGACCGGACTTAGCGGAATGCACGGCCATTGCTTCGATCACGATAAGCCCGACACCGCCCTTGGCAAAGCGCACATAGCGGTCGGTAATATCCTGATTGACGAATCCATCCTCGCCGGACAGCCGCGTAACCATCGCCGGCAGTACCAGCCGGTTGGGCAGCGTCATGGTGTTAATGGGGTAGGGGGTAAAAAGTTTTGGGAACATGAAACTTGGATTACGCGGATTAACCTTCAAGCGGTGTAAACCATAATTGCTCTGAGCTTCATTCCGGTTACTTGCCTGATGATGTTGATTCGACTCTATTGCCATAACGAACGTGAATAATGGCTTATAATAGTTATTTCATAGTTAAAATAATTGGGGTGAAGTTTGCGAAATCAGCCTGAAAAAGGGATTTTGGGCTATTAGATCGGTTAAAGTTGGTTAGATCATAGTTATTCTCAATTAGTTGTGTGAGTTTAGGTGCCATTTTCCGTTCCCGCGCGCTCCAATAAAGTGAATAAGTCCACGCCACTTCATACTGGTTAGAATATTATGAATTTTGTATTCCTTTTGATCATCCCTAAGAACGTCGGGAAGTTTTTCCCACAATAGTCCTCGCAGGTCTGTTCGAGATGCGGAACCAAACTTTTCCAAATAGGATATAATCAAACGCTCATAGTGGCTGTCGTGAAGTGGTCGCTTTTTAATATAATCATCCCTCTGATCCAAAGCGATTGCCACAAGTGAGGAAATGAAGAGATGCGGGAACCGTCCTTCAATGAGGTGTAACGTTCTTAGCCTGGTTGCCCCAGCTCTTGTGATTGGTTTATTTTTTTGTACCATGTCTAACAACATGACGGTCGAAAGATCGAGATCTGGACGCTCGCGAAGAAGAGACGAATAGTGCTGATCTAAAACCTTCCCAAAAATTTTGACCTCGACACGACCAGTGTCACTCAGATCATATTCGGGAAGTGGAAAGAAGCGATCTCGCTGCACACTGAACATTCGTTTGATGCCACTTCCTATGGTATCAATCATGTTAAGATTGACCATCGCTTCAGCAAGAAATGGATTACGATACTGTTCGCTGGGAGCGTCCCGTTCGATTACCGCTTCAACCGAACCAGGAAGAAACGATCCTACATTCGCGAACAACAATTCATCCGGTTTCTCTACAAGATTTACCTTCCCATTGAGCGCAAAGTCTTGGTGAGCAATGCAATTGTGTAATGCTTCACGGATGACGTAAATATCGTAAGTTGTAATCTCTTGCGGGAAGAGCGATTCGTTAGGAAAATACCGGTAAATAAGATTTCTAATCTTACCTAAAATTTGGTCAACAGCAAGAATAAATGGAGGTGAGAAGTGTTGATAATCAAGCGGAGGACCGCCCGTCCCATCTTGAAGTATCCAAGAAATCGTGAGATGAGTATGGCCTGTTAAGGTTGCGCTCTCTGGAAGTCCTAACAAGATCAGTGCAGCACGAGTGATTTTGCCTTGTTTTAGGACCTTAACTTTATTGAGAAAAGTTACATCATCCCATTGCCTCAGCTCCTCAGCCAAGTGCGGATGTTTCACTATATACTCATTTCGAGCTTTCGAGATAGCTTTCACATCAAGATCATTCATGGTAGCTTCCTCAATAATTTCTGCCGACCAGTCATGCCTTACTTGACGACGTATGCGTTCAATCTCATCTAAGTTTAGTGCAACAAGAGACTCGCCGTTTCGCCCGAAGTAATGTCCCTCCCATGCAATCGGAATCCCGCGAGGAGCAGGAGGAATTTCAAACATTATGGCTCTTCTTTCGGGGGCTATAACTTCATAAATTTCAATGAAAGTGATGTTAAGAGTCGTTTTTTCTGCAATGGCATGTTTCAGAGCATCTAAACTTGATCGATTTGATTTCCAACTGGAGCCACAAATCTTCCTATCGTTATTTACTCCCAAAACCAGCCATGCTGAATCTTGGGAATTTAGATTTGCTTCATTACTAAGTGCGGAGAAATATTTACCTAACTTATCAATTTCGAAGGTGTCCTTCGCCGTTTTGAATTCAATGCATTCACTCTCGCAAGGCGCTGCGAGAAGTTCGGTCAGTTTAGCATGTGCTTGTACACTATTAAGCATAGAATTCCATTCGAATATTCCTAAATACTAATTCGTCGGTTACCATAATTTGGGTGGATTTAGAATAGTTAAAATGGATTTCCCCAATTTAACGTTCAGATAGCCGGACGAATTCAAAAAGTACAATAAAACCGCTTTTCGCGCGTCACGGCTCCGAGGAGTTATTTTTGTATTGCATACTTCCCAACAAAAGCCAGAACCACACCTTTTTTCATGCCGATCGAATCACCAAAAACTGACCTTTCCGCTCTAAGAATAAAGCGCGACGCGCCACAGCCAAGCTCGAATGGGCAGCAGCGCTCGTCAGCAGGGCCGAATAAAACCATTGTTTATGTGGTCGTTGCGGTCGTTATTTTAGGGGTTTTCTTCTATTTCGGACAGGGACTTTTTTCATCGCCGGAGCCGGTGCAGTCGGGCGTGGTTGCGATGACGTATCCCTCGCAAGCAAACTCGCTGCTGACGGCAAGCGGCTATGCTGTTGCCAGTAGAAAAGCAGCCGTTGGCTCGAAAGGTACGGGGCGTTTGGTATGGCTTGGCGTCGAGGAGGGTTCGATCGTCAAGAAAAACGAAATTATTGGCCGATTGGAGGATGCCGATGTTGTTGCTGCCGTCGCGCAAGCCGAAGCATCTCTCAACGCCGCGAAAGCAACGCTTGAGAGTGCCAAAGCCGGTCTTGAAAATGCAGATTCCACCTACCGGCGCGAAAAAGCGCTCTACGCAAAACAGCTTGTCGCTTCAGCGGATATTGTTAACGCGGAGGCTGCGTATAAGCAAGCACAGTCGCTTGTTAATACGGACGCAGCAAATGTTCAGCTTGCGCAAAGAACGATCGAAGCCGCGCAGGTGCAGGTGGAATTCACCAATATCCGCGCGCCCTTCGATGGAACCGTGCTTACGAAAGACGCAGATGTTGGCGATGTGATGACGCCCTTCGGCGCAGCCGCCGGTTCCAAAGCCGATATTGTTACGCTTGCCGATATGACTTCGCTCGATGCGGAAGTAGATGTATCGGAATCGAACATCGAGCAAGTTCATGTCGCGCAGCCATGCGAAATATCGCTCGATGCGGTTCCAGAAAAACGCTATCGCGGCACGGTTCACATGATCGTTCCCACCGCCGATCGCACCAAAGCGACCGTGCTCACCAAAGTAGATTTTCTCGACAAGGATGCTCGTGTGCTGCCGGACATGAGCTTGAAAGTCCAATTTCTGAAAGATTCCACAGCCGTGGATTCCAGCGGACCGAAACTTACAGTTCCCGCAACGGCGGTTGTTACGAAAGATGGCAAGAAAATGGTATTCATAATTCAGGGCGATGAGGTGATGGAAACGCCCGTCACGCTTGGCGAAGCTGTCGGCAATGGCTTGGAAGTGAAATCCGGTTTGAAGGATGGCGATAAAGTCGTGCTCAGCCCTGCGGATAAATTGAAGAACGGGATGAAGGTGAAGGTGGGGGAATAGAAATACCCGCTTGAAATTGTCGTAATTTCGTATAAATCAAAATTACATTATGTCAGAATCAATCGTACAAGTAAGAAACGTAACGAAAATTTATAAACGGGACACGATGGAAATTCCCGTGCTCCAGAATCTCTCTTTGGATGTGCCCGAAGGCGAGTTTTTGGCGCTGATGGGGCCATCCGGCTCCGGCAAGACCACGTTGCTCAACCTCATCGCCGGTATCGACCGGCCGACGAGCGGCTCCATCAGCATTGCAGGCAGCGATATTTCGACGCTTTCGGAATCCGCGCTGGCAAAATGGCGGTCGCAGCATGTGGGGTTTGTATTTCAGTTTTATAATCTGATTCCGGTGCTGACGGCGTATGAAAATGTCGAGTTACCACTATTGCTCACAAACCTTTCGAAGGCGGAACGGAAATCGCATGTGGAAACCGCGCTCGGCGTTGTCGGCTTGGGCGACCGGATGAAGCATTATCCGAAGCAGCTTTCCGGCGGTCAGGAACAGCGCGTGGCCATTGCGCGAGCTATCGTTACTGACCCGACCATCATTGTTGCCGACGAACCCACCGGCGATCTCGATAGAAAATCTGCCGAAGACGTGCTCGATCTTTTGGAACGATTAAATCAGGAATTTAAAAAGACGATCGTCATGGTTACGCACGATCCGAATGCCGCAGCAAAAGCGCACATCACGCGGCATTTGGATAAGGGCGAGCTTGCTATAAATTAAAAATGGTTGTAGGTAATTCTTTTTTTTATTATGTCATTCTGAGCGCAGCAAATCTCCGCGACAGCGGAGATTTGCGAAGTCGAAGAATCTCTTGCCAATACCAGAGATCCTTCGACTCCGTTCATTCCTCCTTCGTCGGAATGAACTCCGCTCAGGATGACATTTAAAAGTTAATCCGATTTACTAACGACTGTCATAATAAATTTTCGGTTATGAAAATCGCAAAACTAATTTTTAAGAACGTATTTCGGCATAAGCTGCGAGCGTTTCTGACAATCCTCGGCGTCGCTATTGCAGTGATGGCGTTCGGGTTGCTGCGGACGCTTGTAACATCCTGGTATGCGGGTGCCGATGCTGCCGCGCCGGATCGGCTCGTCACGCGCCATGCGATCTCGTTCATCTTTCCACTTCCGCTTGCCGATAAAGAGCAGATCCTGCGGGTTCCCGGAGTGAAAGACGTTACTTACGAAAGCTGGTTTGGCGGCGTGTATGTCGATAAAAAGAATTTCTTCGCTCGCATCGCCTGCGATCCCGAGAATTTGTTTTCGATCTATCCGGAATTTTTATTGCCGCCCGATCAGCTTGCGGCATTCAAGAACGATCGCGAAGGGTGTGTCGTCGGTGAGAAATTAGTGAACCAATATCACTTCAAGATCGGAGATATGATTCAGCTTTCCGGCGATATTTATCCCGGTCAGTGGCAATTCGTCGTGCGAGGCATCTATAAAGGAAAAGATCCTGCGACGGATCTGACTACCATGTTCTTCCATTGGGATTATTTGAACGAACAGCTTCTCAAAACCGCGCCAAATCGTGCGAATAACGTCGGCTGGTATGCCGTGCAGATTTCGAATCCGAGTGACGCGGCGAATGTCTCGGAAAAAATCGACGCGCTGTTTGCGAACTCAAGCGCGGCAACGAAAACCGAAACCGAAAAAGCATTTCAGGCAGGATTTATTTCGATGTCCAGTGCGATCATTACATCGCTTCAGGTGATTTCGTATGTGATTATAGGAATTATTTTCCTCGTGCTTGCGAATACGATGATCATGACGGCGCGAGAGCGCATCCGCGAATATGCGGTGCTGAAAACCTTGGGCTTTACTTCGAAGCATTTAATCATCCTGATTTTCGGCGAATCGCTTTCCATCGCGATCTTCGGCGGCATCGTGGGAGTGTTGCTAACATTCCCAGCCTGCGCAGGTTTTGGCGCGGCGATGTCGAATTTTCTCCGGGTCTTTATTATCCAGCCGAGTACGCTGGTGATGGCCGGAGTCTTTGCGGTTGCCGTGGGAATCATCGCAGCAATCTTCCCGGCGATTCGCTCTGTAAATATTAAAATTGTCGATGGCTTGCGTCAAATAGGATAAGCATAACACGAACAGAGATTATTATGAAAATTCCCATCAGTTATAGCTTTCGTTCCCTTTGGACTCGCCGGCTCACGACCATGCTCACGATCGTCGGCGTGGCGCTCGTTGTGTTCGTGTTTGCTGCTGTGCTCATGCTTGCGAATGGCGTGCGCGATACGCTCGTCGCTACCGGTTCGGATGACAACGCCATCGTTTTACGTAAATCGGCTGAGAGCGAAACGTTAAGCAGCATTACGCTCGATGAGGCCGACATCGTTGCCACACAGCCGGAGGTTGCCGTGGCAAGCGATGGCAAGCCACTCGTCACCAAAGAGGTGCTGACGATCATCAATATGAAGAAGCACGGCGCGGGGCCGAATGACCTTTCAAATGTGACGGTTCGCGGTGTTTCACCGGATGGCGTAATCTTGCGCCCGCAAGTTAAAATTACAGCGGGCAGAATGTTTAATTTTGGCGCATCGGAACTTATTATTGGGAATGAAATTGCAGGACGGTTCGAAGGAACATCTATCGGGCAATCCATTAAATTCGCCGGTAGAGATTGGAAGATCGTCGGCCAGTTCGATGCGGGCAGAAGCGGATTTGCCTCGAACATTTGGGGCGATAAGGATCAGATCATGCAGGCGTTTAACCGGCAGGCGTTTTCTTCGATGGTATTCCGGTTACGGAATCAGACGGATTTCGCCGCGCTCAAGTCGAAATTCGATAGCGACCCGCGATTGAACGATCTGAAAGTGCTCCGCGAAAAAGAATTTTATGCCGCGCAATCCGAAACGCTGGGTAACTTTATTCGGATCTTGGGACTTGTTATCACCGTTATCTTCAGCTTCGGCGCGATGATCGGAGCCATGATTACCATGTACGCTGCTGTCGCAAACCGCACGGTGGAAATCGGAACGTTACGCGCGCTTGGATTTCAACGCCGGAGCGTTCTCAGCGCCTTTTTGATCGAATCGCTTTTTATTGCGCTCTTAGGCGCTGGCGTAGGGCTTCTTTGCGCATCTCTGATGTCATTCGTAACGATTTCTACAACGGATTTCAGTTCCTTCTCCGAAATCGCGTTCGGGTTTTCCATTACGGCGGGTATCGTTATTAATACTATTATCTTCGCAATCGTCATGGGCTTCGTCGGCGGATTCCTTCCCAGCTTCCGCGCTGCGCGGCTGGATATTGTTAACGCGCTTCGCTCAGGTTAATAACCTGCCGTTTCAGATCGTGAATACTCTAAAAAGAATTATCCTTGCTGCACTTCTGCTATTAGTTGCAGCAGCCGTCGTGTTTGCGATCTTTAAACAACCGATCGAGGACTATCTCGTCGAGCGAGCCATCAGAACCACGATGAGCAAGCCTGCTCTTACTGCTCAGGATGGAATAACCGTTGTGCTCGCGGGAACCGGATCGCCCATGCCGGATGCAAACAGGATCGGACCATGCCTTGTCGTGCGCGTTGCAAACAAAATTTATGTGATCGATGCGGGCCAGGGTGCCGCGCGCAATATCATGCTATGCGGCATCAATATTGGCAAGGTTACGGCTGTATTACTGACGCATTTTCATTCCGATCACATCGGCAGCTTAGGCGATATTATGCTGCAACGTTGGGTGGGCGGAAGTAATGACACGCCGCTCGACATCATCGGCCCGTCCGGTGTGGGGCAAGTGGTCGATGGTTTTAATGCGGCGTACAAGCTCGATGATGGTTACCGCACTGCTCATCACGGAGCGAAAACTGCTCCGCCTACCGGAGCAGGCGGTATCGCAAGGCCATTCGCATTAGATACTGCGTTCAATGCTTCCACCGTGATCGTCAGTGAAAATGGACTCAAGATCACGGCTTTCAAAGTGGATCATTTCCCTGCGGTTCCCGCTGTGGGGTATAAGTTCGAATACAAAGGCCGGACGCTCGTGATAAGCGGCGATACGAAATACAGCGAATCGCTTGCGGAGCAAGCCGTCGGCGCGGATCTGTTACTCCATGAAGCGCTGAACACAAAATTGGTAGCCTGGATGGGCAAATATAGTTACCTAAAAAATAGTCCTTCTACGGGAAAAATACTGCATGATATTCCCTTCTATCATACGACGCCCGAACAAGTTGCTGCCATTGCACAAAAGGATAATGTAAAGAAGGTTGTGCTTTATCATACCATTCCGCCGATACCGAATGGGTGGATGGATGATTATTTTTTGGGTGACGCAAAGAATATTTACAGCGGGCCAATCTCCGTTGGCAAGGATGGGATGATGATCTCGCTGCCGGCTAATAGTAAAGCGATCGAAACGGAGTATTTATTGAAGTAATTGTCTGAACCTTGATTTTACGAGATTTTATAGATTAAGAAAGATTTGTAGTGTCATTCCCGCGAAAGCGGGAATCCAGACCCCGTCACTGCGATAACCTTATGGATTCCCGCTTTCGCGGGAATGACACTAAACTAATCAGCCGCGCATGACCGATCATACGCGTAATTCAGGTTGGAGTTCAGACAGCCCCTCCACCAACTCTCGCACTGCTTCATATTCCGAGGTTCCCTTGAGCGTGGCAATGCCGCTTCGTTCATCGTTCAGGAATTCTTTTAGGAGCGCAGGATTTCGGAACCCGGCCTCGACCGATTTGCGAAACGTTTGAAGACCGGCTTTATAGTCCTGCAAGCGGCATTGGAGACATGCCACGTTGTATAATGGCGCTCCGTCTGTAATGTTGGAAAGGTTCCGCACTGCGATTCGCGCTTCATCGTCACGGCCCGCAAAATGGAGGAGCGCCGCATGATTGACACGCCGGTCTTCGTCATCGGGAAAGAGCTTTAGGTGCCGCTCGAACAAAGGAATTGCAACGGTAGCCCAGGCCGCTTGCTTTTCCCGATCCTTGACATCATCACAACTCAGCACAAGATTCAGGATGGCATTCACGTTTTCCGGTGCGAACGAAAGTGCCTTCTCGTAGCGCGCGATGGCCTCGGCAGACCGGCCGATCTGATCATAAAAAAATCCCAGCGCGTAATGGCTCTCGAATGTTTCCGGCGCATTTCGGATATACTCGTTCGCTGTTTCTTCCGCTTTTTCGAGGTTCCCTTGAAGCTGATAGATGAGAACAAGCGCGCGATAGGCATTCCAAAGACCCGGTTTCAGGGTATGCACCTTCTGGATGAGTTCCATTCCTTCTTCCAGCAATGCGCTATCCCGCGTATAACCACGGTACAGAAGCGCAAGCGCGAGCGCTTTGTTTCCATACACATTTGCATAGTCCGGATCGAGCTTGATCGCTTCGGTATAAAGCTGAATGGCAAGCTCGATACCCTCTTTGGTCTGTCGGCCAAAATATTCGTTCCCTTTGACATACAACGCATACGCCTCGGCATTTTCGGTTCCCCGATCCTGCACGAGCGTTTTTTCTGCTTTCGTTAAATGCAGCTTCAGCCCTTCGACCACTTTTTGCGCGACGGATTCCTGAATATCGAATATCTCTTTGAACGCGCCGCGATGCGATTCCTGCCAAAGATACTCTCCCGTTTCAATATCCAAGAGTGCTACCGATATTTTGATCTGCTCACCAAACTTACGCACCGAGCCTTCGATGAAATACCGCGTTCGAAATTCTTTTCCGATCTCGATGGTGCCAAGTTTCGTTCCTCGCAATCCGATGGAAGTATTACGGTCTAAAATGCGGAGTGATTTGATGTGACCCAGCGCGTCGATCATTTCACCGGCCAGTCCATCGGCAAACCATCCGTTATCTTCGCCGGGGGGTGAGAGATCTTCGAATGGAAGTACGATGAGAGATTTTCGCGTATCTGCCGTAGCGCGGGCTTCAGCCCGCTGCTCGGGGCTACGGGCTGAAGCCTGCGCCACACCTATTTTTTCCAGCGATTTAAAGATCCCATCGAGATCGGATAGCGGCGCGCGCTGCAAACCTGCCAGCGCATATTTGAACTCGCTGGTAAGGCGAACGTGCTTTATTTCGATGGGAATGATACTGCGCCCGCTTTCGGAAGCGATCGTCAACTCTTTCGCTACATTTTTCGACGCTAAGGACGATTCCGAAAGCAGCAGCACGAACGCTTTGCACTGCTCGATGGCATCCACAATATCCTTCGACCAGCTTGAAGCAAGTTCCAGGCCATGCTGATCGATCCATACTTCCATTCCGGCAGCGCGCAGTTGTTCGGCAAGCTCCAACGCTTGCGGGGAATCTTTGCGGGAATAGGAGATGAAAATGTCGGGCATAGTAGTACCGAGGAATGAGTAACGAGTACCAGGTGGGGATTCGTTGCCGTAGGGATGTGCATAGTACGTCCCTACGGAGTTTCAAAGGTTCTGACAGCCCGCTTCACGAATCCATCGGATTCCGTAAGCAGGGTTGTGGCGTCGTCTTTGGAACGGTTCCCAACCTGCATCACGATGGCCGTTTTTACGCTACCGCCGCTTTCAGCGAGTAATTGGGCAGCGCGGTCGTATTCGCATCCCGTTGCGATCATGATAATGCGCTTGGCACGTTCTTCTAACTTTTTATTTGTGAGTTGAAGATCGACCATCATGTTCTCATACGCTTTTCCAAGTCGGACCATTGCGGCGGTCGTTATCATGGTAAGCACCATTTTCTGTGCCAGCGCGGATTTCATGCGCGTGGAACCCATCAGCACTTCTGGGCCGACAACAGGACAGATCGTCTCGCTTAAAAATGGGTACGAAATAGATTCCCGTGGATTCGTCGTAAGCAAAACGGTAAATGCACCAACGGAGAAAGCACGTTCGAGCGCGCCAAGCACGAATGGCGTTCGTTTGCTTGCGGCGATACCGATAACCATATCTCGATTTTTTACGCCGAGCAATGCAATTTCTTTCGCGCCATTTTGCAGGTTATCCTCCGCTCCTTCCTGCGATTGAAACACTGCATCTTTCCCACCTGCGATAATAGCTTGGATCATCGCGCGCGCTGTGCCGAAGGTTGGCGGACATTCGGCGGCATCAATAATTCCCATTCGTCCGCTGGTTCCAGCGCCTACATACAGCAGCCGACCGCCCATTTTAAATCGCGCAACAAGCTCATCCACCACGCGAGTAATGTAAGGGATTTCCTGCGCAACAGCATAAGCAACTTTCGCATCCTCTGCATTGATCAGCCCAAGGATTTCCGAGGTTGGCATCTCATCCATGTGCAGGGACGCGGGATTTCGCTGCTCGGTAGCGAGGGACTCTATTTCATCAAAAAGTTTATTCATTTAGACAGAAAATGATAAAAAGCCTTCATAATTCATCTTTCATAATTCATAATTGCCTATTGTTCCACGTAGAACATAAATTCATCAATTTTTACGGATAGCAGAAAGCAGAATTGCTGCGTCTGTTGGGGTTACACCTGCGAGGCGCGTAGCTTGCCCTATCGTTCGCGGACGTACTTTTGAGAGCACTTCGCTCGTTTCCTTGCTGACCGATGAAAGTCCTGCAAAATTAAAATTAGCGGGAATTTCAAGCGATTCGCTGGCGCTCAAGCGGTCGATCTGCTCACGGTGCCGTTTGATGTATCCTTCATACGCAATCTCCGTTTCGATCATCGAAATAACATCTGGGTTAGATAGCAATTGCTGCTTCATTCCAGAATCATTACTCATTTCAAGATACTGCTGAAACGATCCATGCTTGGATTTTAAGCGATTTTTTACCGTATCACGAACCAGCGGCGATTCGCTGACGATAACTCGCTCCGTTTCTGCCCATTCCATCGCGACTCGGATGAGATCCTTCTTTTCCTGAACTGCGTTCCATTCTTTCTGAGAAATTAGGCCGTATTGGCGAGCCTTATCGGAAAGCCGGAGATCGGCGTTATCCTGCCGCAATAATAGACGATGCTCCGCGCTGGATGTGAAAAGCCGGTATGGTTCTTCCTGAATTTTATTGATGAGATCGTCGATCATGACTCCGATATAGGCTTCATCGCGTCCGAGGATGAAATCTGGCTTGCCGGTCAATTTTGCTGCCGCGTTGATGCCAGCGACTAAGCCTTGCGCTCCAGCTTCTTCATAGCCGGAAGTCCCATTTACTTGACCGGCAAAATACAACCCCGAAACCTGCTTGCTTTCGAGAGTATGGTGAAGCTGATACGCCGGAAAATAATCATACTCAACAGCATAGCCTGGACGCAGCATTTCAACGTTTTCAAGTCCAGGCAATGTATGAAGTGCGGCAAGCTGAACATCTGCCGGAAGGCTGGTTGAAAAGCCGTTTACATAAACGACATCACCATCGGCCTCCTCAGGTTCAAGGAAGATATGGTGCTCGCTCTTTTCGGCAAAACGCACTATCTTGTCCTCAATGGATGGACAATAGCGTGGGCCTTTGCCTTGAATGCGGCCTGTGAACATCGGAGATTGCTCGAATCCGGTTGCTAGAATCGCATGTGTTGCTGGCGATGTATGCGTTATCCAGCAGCAGATGGAGTTTTTAGGCGATACTTTCGATCTTGATGAGAATGGAATGGCAGGTTCATCTCCGAACTGCGATTCAAGAGCAGATACATCAATTGATTTCAGCGATACTCTCGGCGGTGTACCAGTTTTTAGCCGAGCAGTTTGAAGCGTAAGCGCACCTTCTGGCTCCGTTTTAAGCTCGGATGCTCGTTCGCCAAATCTGCCGCCGGATGCTTGGGTTAGGCCTGTGTGCATTACGCCATTTAGGAATGTCCCGGCGCAAACGATTACTGCGCTTGCTCGGAGTCGTTCACCAGTTGCTAAGATAACGCCAACAGCTTTTACACCTTCTATCCATATCTTCTCAACAGAGCCTTCATAAATAATATCTGGATCGAGCTCTCGGAGCTTCCGTTGTGCTATAATCGGATACCTGCTTCTACTAACTTGGCTGCGTGGCGACCACACCGCTGCGCCCTTCGATTTATTCAGCATTCGGAATTGGAGCGAGCATTCATCAGTGATCTCGCCCATCAATCCGCCGAGGGCATCAATCTCCTTTACAACCTGTCCCTTCGCTGTTCCGCCGACGGCTGGGTTGCAAGATAGCGTACCAACTTTTTCGGCTAACATAGAGACGAGCCGAACCTTCAGCCCCATTTTATGCGCTGCATTGGCGGCCTCGATTCCTGCATGGCCACCGCCGATTACTAATATGTCTGCAAAGTGTTCCACGTGGAACAATGCGGTAATTATGAAGTATGAATTATGAAAATAATTATTTTCCTATGCACATTTTGCTGAAAATATAGTTAAGACTGTCTTCGCCGATGTTCATTCCAAGCAGATTTGCGAGTTCGGAGGCCGAATTTCGCAATTCTTCAGCAAGCAAGGCTGGCTCTAACGTGATATTAAATGTTTTCAGTCTTTCAACAATGGATTGGAGCTTGATTTTCTCGGTATTGCTAAGATTGATCTGATTGAACTCCGAAGAACGCATCCTAAGTTCAGTGGAAAGCCATAAGTGAAGCTCTTTTATTCCGCTTCCGTTCAGCGCGGAAATATGGAGATCGTTATTCCATCTATCCAGATCGGTTTTGTTGTGGAGCAGGATCGAGCCATTGGTAAGCTGCGGAGCGCGCTCGGAAGGCTCCGTAACACGGAGCGAAATATCGGCATGGCGCGCCGCATTCGTTCCCATTGCTATGCCCTGCGCTTCGATAGATTCTTCAGCCTCACGAATTCCCGCCGTGTCGATCAGCTTAACACGGAAGCCGTCTATCTCGATAAATGCCTCGACATAATCGCGCGTAGTTCCCGGAATTTCGCTGACAATACTGCGCTCGAAATTCAGCAGCGCATTGAAAACACTGCTCTTACCCACATTTGGCGGGCCGGTTAGCGCAACGGTGAAATAACCTGCGTTCTCTTTACGATTGGCGCTATCGTTAATAAGCTCGCCGAGCATTCCTGTAACTTCATCGATGCTGGAACTAAAATTTTCGATGTGAATCTGATCGGAATCGCCGAAATCTATCTCAGCATCGACCTGTGCTATCAAGGTGAGAAGCTGATTATAGGCATTTCGAAGACGCTCGAATTTCTCATGCAACGCAAGTTCCGCGCCGCGCAATTCTCGTTCGGAATTAGCGTTTGCTTTGATAGAAATAAGCTCAGCATCTTCAATTCCGATCTTACCATTAAAAAAAGCACGGCGAGAAAATTCCCCAGGTTCAGCCTCACGAGCGCCTTGTGCAGCAAGGGCCGCAAGCACTTGCCGCATAATGATAGGCGAGCCGTGTGTGGTGATCTCGCACAAATCCTCGCCAGTAAAAGAGCGTGGTGCGCGAAAAACGTGAATTACAACATCGTCGATAATTGCTCCTAATGTAGCGCAAACTTCAGTTTGCGATTCCGCTGCTGGGTCGCAAACTGAAGTTTGCGCTACATTTGTATAAATCGAGCTGCCGCCCCGCGCAACCAACAGATTTTCCGGCTCGCTCACTATTTTCGCAACGATTTGGATGGCATCCGTTCCGGAAATACGCACGATGCCCAGCGCGGCACGGCCTTCGGCGGTGCTTGCGGCAGCGATCGTATCGTGAAAATGCGTGAGTGACATGGATAGTGCTAAAGAGATTAGCGTGAACTTTAGTTTACGCGATACCTTTTCCATTAAACACATTTTAACATTCAGGTCATTTTATGAAAACACGCACTCTCATTCTTCTTTGCATGCTTGCTATTATTGCAGGCTGCGCTCCATCGACAAGCTCCAACTCCAGCGAAAGTTTTACGAATACGGATGCTCAATACACGAATAACGTATCCGGTATTTATGAACTTGCCGCGTATGGAACGGTCGGGTCGTGGACGGGCGTGGATATTAAGTGGAAGAATTCGATAGGGATCATTCAGGCGATGTCGGCGTATGGCGATTCCGGCAAGCCGGTGCTGCTCTCGTTCTGGGCAACCACCGCTGCCGGCGATGCATCAGAAATGCCCGCCTTAGATTCCGTTCAAGCCTCGGCTTTAGGAGATAGCGTGGGAATTGTTACCATGGCAGAGAACAACACCTTTCAGGCGTATTTTAGTTATGTAACTTCGAATAAAATAAGCGTGCAGGTGGTCGTTGATAGCGTAGGACTAACAAACATTCAGTATGCCTCCATGGTGGATAATAAAATAGTATGG
>CAWCCK010000027.1:0-19958 GCA_963794025.1 Ignavibacteriota bacterium | reverse complement strand
ACCGCTCAAGCTGATAGCATTTTAGCCCCCGACGAAGCAAGCTTTATCATTAACGCTGACACTGATATCCGGCTCTGTGCTTCGTGGGCTCAAATACATGACACAGTAAACAGCTTATTGTCGCAGTATAGTTCCATAGTTTGGGCGCCGAGTAATAGTAACGGGGTAGAAGCTTATGAATTCATGAGTATAGCAAGCCATTCAAGCAAATTCTGGGGACAACCCGGCGACACAATCTCAGCACCAAGGACTGCAACTCCCCCACAAATGAGCGATCAAGAGGCTGAACAAGCGGCGGCTGCCATCCTTCAACCGGAAGTGAGTGCTCATCAAATAACTCAGGAGGTAGCTACTCTGGACGAGGAAATAGCAGCTTGGGCTGCATCCGGGGCAGCTGGTGTCGGCTATGGTGGCAGTGGGTTAGTGGTAGGTTCGAACGTTATTACTATCAGTCATCTTGCCATATTAGTCTCGCAGCTTTCATACTCGCTTACATTTTTTTAAACGTGTCCTTATTTTCGTTTCCTAAAAATTCCTGCCATTTCTTTGAAAGGGATTTTTAGGAAACTTATTGCTTAGATAAAATTGTAATGAAGGGAAATTTACCTCGCCGATTTTATGATTTTAAAAAAAATTGCTTTTGCTCTTCTTTTGGTTGCCTCTCTTGGCTCTGAGGTATTCGCTCAAACTCGCTTATCCTACGGCGATACGAACGGGCCTTTTATAGACTTTCCAACGAATCTCGCCCTTGATTCCCAGAACGAGGGCGACTCTATCGTCATAGGCTACGCGGAACGTTTCGATTTACCTCCCGGTATTGAAATCCTGGACTCTGTGGATTTTATTATCGATAGTATTGGCACCGATTCCACTTTCATAGACTTGAATCCTGTGATGACCGTTGAGACGAGCAATAGCTTTGAACTTCTGCCTGATATATTCAGTACTTTCACCATGCTGCTTAATCAAATCTCAGATCAATCTGTCGTGCCCGGCTCCCGAACTACTGTCAGTTGCAACCAAATTAATGTTTCAAATTCATTCTTTATTTTTCTTGTCGACGGTCTTGTCGGTATGGGCAACACCTATCGCGCCATCAAACGGACCAGCGCAGTCGATCTCGATACAGCTCGGGCAGCGTTAATTGTCAATGATAATGAGTATCCCTTCGTTTATACGGAGCTCGTTGACAGCGCTTTGGTTCCTTCTGGCGTGAATGTCGATATGGATATTGGCATAACATACGAAGGTTCCGACGGTGTGCAAGTGCATCTATCACCCTCTTCTTACACTGTAATTGCGTATCCCAACCCTGCTCCTGTTGGGAACCCAATTCGACTAAATGACGCCGATTCTGTCGTATCCGCCGAAGTAGTCGATGAAGCGGGCCGAATTGTTCGCAATTACCAGGTGGGCAACAATAACTCGCTTATGGAGATACCTACGCAGGGTCTTTCATCGGGCGTTTATAATGTTGTCCTTTTCCATTCCGATGGAAGTGCAACGAGCGTAAAGTTTGTGGTGGAGTGAATATGTAGCGCCGGCGTCCTCGCCAGTTCTCGGCTAGGTGTGCGTTCCAGTGGGATGCAGGCAAGGATGCCTGCACCACGGGGACGTATGAATGCCTCGTCCGCATGAATGGGCAGGTGGAGACTTTGCCGGTGGTAAAGCTGTCTGAACCATGATTTCAAGAGATTTTAGAGATTAAGAAAGATGGGTTCGGTATTTTATAGGGTCTAATGGCATTAGACCATTCGCAGCCTGTAAAACGGATCAATGCCATTGACCCCTACAAAAAAAATAAATTATTTTCGGAATTTCCTTGCTTTTGGTCTCAGAATGTTGTAAGTTTGATGGGACATTAATAGGCACCCATTCGACAAGCTCAGGGCAGCTCTATTTCAATTAAGAATAGGGGGTTAGGAGTGGTTCATTGACAATCGAGGGCATTAATTTTCTTTATGAAATTAATGAAAAGTTGATGGATAACTGCATGAGTTCATGAAAAACAAATGCGTTTGCGCCAAATTGGCACCTATTGCTGAAAGACAACTGGGCAGAATGGCCTGGAATTGAGTGGGTGGTCGAGAACTCGCAAAAGAAAATCATTGCGAGAAGCATTTCTCAAAGGAAAGCATGAGATTCGGAGTATGAAAGAGAAAAATTCTGCGAACCAAAGTCAGGTAAAAATTGCTTACGTGCCGCTTCGCAATAGGCGAAGTTTGAAAATTAATCACCGTGGAAGACCTCTCCCCTGCCCCTCTCCTTCGTAAGGAGAGGGGTTCTGGAAAGTCGAACCACTAAACCATAAATAACAATGGCGAAAAAAGTCACAGGATTCGTAAAATTGCAGATTCCGGCGGGGAAGGCGACAATGGCGCCTCCCGTAGGCCCTGCGCTCGGACAAAAGGGCGTGAGCGGCATGGAGTTTTGCAAACAGTTCAACGCTCGCACCCAAAAAGAAGGCGATGCGATCATTCCGGTTGTCATCACCGTTTATTCGGATAAGAGTTTTACTTTTATCACGAAAACTCCGCCGGCGGCATCGCTGCTTTTGAAGGCGGCGGGTCTTGCAAAAGGCTCGAAAGAGCCGAACCGGAATAAGGTAGCGAAAGTCTCGAAATCCGACATTGAGGCAATAGCAAAGCAAAAAATGGCTGACCTAAACGCTGCTTCCGTAGAAGCGGCGATGAGTATGGTCGCTGGAACCGCCCGTTCGATGGGCATAACCGTGGAGGGAATTTAACATGGCTCAGCACGGAAAACGATATAATAATCTCCTCAAGAAAATTGGCGCGGAAGATGTGAAATCGCGCAAAGCGGTTTCGATCGGGGATGCGGTTGGCAAAGTGAAGCTAACGGCATCGGCGAAGTTCGATGAGTCGGTAGATATTGCGATCAATTTGGGAGTCGATCCGCGCAAAGCGGATCAGGCGATTCGCGGGACGGTTTCGCTGCCGCATGGTATCGGCAAAACGGTTCGCGTGACGGTTGTGACGCGCAATCAGGAAGCAGCGGCGCTTGCAGCCGGTGCGGACGAAGCTGGTTTCGAAACCATTCTCGAAAAGATCAAAGGCGGTTGGACGGATACGGATGTTATCATCGCGACGCCCGAAGCCATGGGCGAACTTGGTAAGCTTGGTCGTATTTTGGGACCTCGCGGATTGATGCCGAATCCGAAATCGGGAACCGTAACGCAGGATGTTACGACCGCCGTGAAGGAAGTGAAAGCCGGTAAGATCGAGTTCCGCGTCGATAAAGGCGGGAACGTTCATGCGTCGGTGGGGAAGGCTTCGTTCGAAGCGCCGAAATTGGTGGATAACATCAATATGTTCCTCAGCACGATCATCCGCGCCAAGCCTGCGACGGCGAAAGGCCAATTCGTGAAATCGGTTACGATCAGTTCCACGATGGGGCCGAGCGTGAAGATCGATGCGGCGGAAGCGATCAAGGCACACGGCTGATCAATTACGAATTACGAATGACGAATTGGGGAAGAGTTTTTCTCTGAGTTTGTCATTCGTCATTTTTAATGATGGCATAACATCGAAACGGAGCGACCTTGTGCAAAGTATGGTTACGATAGTCGCTTGCATACTATTTTAATGCCATGAGCGCCGGGAACTCCAAAGGATCGCATCCGAAGACGAAGCGCGAGTTTTGGTTTGCGGCGTTGCTGTCCTCGAAGCTGAGAACGCTGCTTGGTTTCGTGGGAATTGCGGTCGGGCTTGGGTTCGTCGTTAATCTTGCGCGGACGCTGAATTTTTCCGGAGTTCCCACGATAATCGCGCGTAT
The DNA here is from genome assembly GCA_963794025.1 of Ignavibacteriota bacterium. GTDB lineage: Bacteria > Bacteroidota > Ignavibacteria > Palsa-1295 > Palsa-1295 > PALSA-1295. The sequence continues at coordinate 16,163 of CAWCCK010000027.1, read as the reverse complement.
CGGGGTTTGGGGTATTCTGGCGCTACTCATTCCTTATGGCGTCGCTACGCTGATCGATACGGAAACGTGGCGTAGGCTGCTGGCTTCGAAAGAACGACATCTTTCGTTCTCAAAAATTTTTCGAATTCGCACAGCGACGGAAGCCTTAGTCATCACCGTCCCGCTTGGTTCGATCATTTCCGATCCCTTCAAAGCGTGGATGCTGAAACGGGAATTCGGGTTCCCGCTTTCCTCGACCGCCGCGAGCATCGTCTATCGCAAAACGATGCTGGGGTTTTCGCAGGGCGTGGTGGCGTTCATCGTTGGGCTTTTAGCGGTGCTGATGCCCGGCTTGTTCCGCTCCGGTGAAATGGGGGACGGTTTGGAGTGGACTCTCTTTATTTTTGCATCGATCATTGTGGTGGTGTATAGCGTTCTGCTCGGGTTGTTATGCAATCGGGCGTTTGTGGATCGGTTTCATCGGTGGCTTACGAAACTTCCGTTCCGGCGACTAAGCCAATGGTTCGAAAAACGGGAACCGGAATTTCGGGAGTTCAATAGTCATCTGGAAGGATTCCGCGATCTGCGTTCGGTCATTCGGTTTACCGGCGCGTATTCGCTGCTGTGGATCGTAGAAAATATCGAGACGTTAGCTATCCTCGCATTGTTGGGAGCGAATCTTACGATCCCGCAAGCGCTGCTCATGGAAGTGACCTGCGTGCTCATGCGGGCTTCGATCCCAATGGTTCCGGGTGGCATTGGGATTCAGGATACGGGATATGTCAGCATGTTGATGGCAAGCGGGAACTCCGGAGAGTTAGCGGCGGCCTTTGTGCTGCTCAAACGTTTTCGGGAAATACTCTGGGCGGCATTTGGGTATTTTTTGATCATCAGTGCTCGAAAAAAAGATCCAGGAATGGAAATGTCTCAGGTGATCGTTAGCGCAACCGAATCGTGAAAAGGTTAACAGAAAAAGAAATTCGTCGCCGCGCCAAACGCATCAAGCTTGTGCTGACGGATGTCGATGGCGTGCTCACCGATACCGGCGTGTATTACTCGGCCAATGGCGAGGAAATGAAACGCTTCAGCATCCGCGATGGAATGGGAATGGAGTTGTTGAGGGAACTCGGCGTTCATTCTGCCATGCTCACACGAGAGGATTCTCCTCGCGTAGCATCGAGATCGAAAAAGCTCGCATTGGCATATTATTTCCCCGGCATTCTCGACAAAAAAGCGCTCCTTCCTGAAGTGCTGAAAAAAACAGGACTAAAACTTCACGAACTTGCCTATATCGGCGATGATGTGAATGATGTTGGCATTATGGAAGAGATCGCGCGGGAAGGATTAACCGCGTGCCCGAACGATGCGATGACCGCAGCAAGAAAAGTGGTGCATTACACCACGAAAGTTCCAGGCGGACACGGCGCGTTCCGCGATTTTGCGGAATGGATCATGAAACATCGCGGCTAATAAATAGCGGTCACCCGGATGGTATCGTAAAGTGGGATGCCGGAGTTTGGCGGAGACTCGTTATGGAAATAATACAGCGCGATCCACGCATCTACTGTATCTGGCCCTGCTGGGAGCTGAGAAGGATAGATCGCTGTGGGAATGATATGCGTAGTCAAGGATTGCGAGGAATCGTTAACCGTGAAGTGAATAACGCTCGTATCGCCGCCGTAGGCTGTTACGGTGTAATTGAACGGACATCCGCAGGTCTGGCTAACGGCGAACGAACCCGTGGGATCGGCACGCGTGAGCGTTCCCGTGAATGAATTAAGTGGCGCGGAAATCAGCCGTGTGGTATCGATTTCGCTCGGCTCGGAGCAGGAATTCGTTCCCGAGCCGATAGCAGCAACGAGCACAGTCAAAAGAGCAAGGGTAATTATGCGTTTCAGCATCGCCTAATACGTTGCCGTTACGCGGATGGTATCGTAAAGTTTGTATTGTCCCAAGTTGTCGAAATAAAGCGCGATCCAGCTCGTCGAGGAGCCGGGAGATTTCGCAGTATCCGGAAAAGAGATCGAAGCATAAAGCGTATGCGTATTTAGCAATTCATTAAGTGGCTGTTCAAATGAGAACTTTATGACACTCGTATCTCCATATCCGGTTATCTGTAGCGGCCCTGAATTTACATCGAATGGCCCGAACTGACAACCGCAGCTAAGAGTAATAGCGGAAGAATCCTTCGGGGCCGCTACCGTTAGCGCTATACTTGAAGGATTTGCGACCAATTTCGTCGTATCTGGCGCATTCGTAGTAGAAGAAGGCGCGCAGGAATTAGTGCCGGTTCCCATAGCTGCAACAAGCACAGCAAAAAGAGCGAGTGAAATTATCTTTTTCATAGTGTTTAAAAAACAGGGTCAAATCCTGAATAATGAGGAACCCTCCTAATAGTAAAACGCACAGGGTGCCGCGGGTTACAAAAAAATCTTAAGAAAAATGGAAGTCTCTCAGAAAACGGATTATTCTTACGAAGAACAGGTTCTATAAAGAACAGGTTTGTATAATGAACAAATACAGCCCGTAAGGGTTCTAATTACCAAAGTTTCTAATTATCGGACAAACAATGAACGACCGCCTTACTAACGAGCAGATCGCAGAGGAAATCCGAGGAATTCCGGGATGGTCTTACGATCCAGCGAGCAAAAACATCGAGCGAACGATCATTCGAAAGAATTTTTTAGATGCTGCTGCTTTCATCCGGCAAATAGCGGACGTGGCAGAAGCGCACGATCATCATCCCGATCTTCTTTTATCGGGATATAAAAATGTGAAGGTCATGCTTTCGACGCATTCCGCCAGTGGCATTACTGAAAAAGATTTCGAGATGGCGAGGGCGATCGATACACTTATGGTGTAAATAACTTTGAAATGATTAACGTTAAAAATGTTATCCTGAGCGAAGTTCTTCTCGACGAAGGAGAGAAGAACGGAGTCGAAGGATCTCTGGTAGTTCAAGAGATCCTTCGACTCCGCAATTCTCGCTTTGCGAGAATTGCTCCGCTCAGGATGACATCTTATACTTAACAATAGTGTAATAGAAATGCAAAAACTCATTTTATTCTCCCTCCTTTTTTTCACGGCATTTGGAATGCCGTCAGTAGTTCTTGCACAGGATCTGGGAAGTGAAGTATCGAGCGATACGCTGACCCAATACGGAATTTACGATAAAGACCGCCTCCCACCATCGTTCCATGCGGGGCGGCGCACGTTGGTTCTGGATTCCATGGTGCCGCATTCCGTCGCGCTGTTCCCGGCGGCGGAGGAAAAAAATCGTTCCAACGATAATAATTATGAATATCATCAAGACCCAAATTTTTATTATCTGACGGGCTGCATCGAGCCGGGCGGTGAACTTCTGCTTTCGAAAGATGGCATTGCGCTTTCCGATGGGCGTGTGGTGCATGAAATTCTCTTCGTTCGCAATCGAAACCGTTCCCAAGAGACTTGGACGGGCCGTCGGCTTGGCCCGCAAGGTGCGATCTCGGTGCTGAAGTTCGATGCGGCCATGTCCATCGATAGCCTTCATTCTATTTTGAGTGCTGTTTTGCCAACGGTAACCATCTTTTATTATGAACCGCATTTGGCTGATCTGCGCGAGCCGGTTCTGAATGATACGATCCTTATTAAAAATTCCACCGATCTCGATCTGATCAAAGAAACGCATCCGAACGTGGAAATTAATACATCGTTGTATCATCGGGTGCTTGCGGAACTTAGGGAAGTAAAAATGCCCGGGGAACTCCGGCTGATGCGTAAAGCCATCGCCATTTCGAACGAAGCGCATAACGCAGTGATCCATGAAGCGCGGCCTGGATGGTACGAATATCAAATTCAAGCAGAAGCCGAGGATATATTTACAAAGAACGGCGCGGAATACACGGCGTATCCTTGCATTGTCGGGAGCGGCCCGAACTCGACCATTCTGCACTACGAAACCAACCGTCGGCAGACGGAGTCTGGCGATTTCGTCGAGATGGATATGGGCGCGGAGTACCACGGCTACTGCGCGGATATTACGCGGAGTTTTCCGATTTCGGGCGAGTTCACTCCCGAGCAGCGCGCCATTTATGATCTGGTACTCGCTGCGCAGGATAGCGGAATTAAAGCGTGTATTGCGGGCGTGCCGTTCCGGTCGGCGCATTATGCCGCTGTCCGCGTGATCGAGAATGGACTTGTGAAACTTGGGATCATCAAAGATTCCCTTGACTACAAGCTGTATTTTATGCACGGCACGTCCCATTATTTAGGTCTCGATGTGCATGATGCGGGAACTGGCGGGCGCTTAATGCCGGGCAACGTGATGACGGTCGAGCCGGGAATTTATATTGCGGCCGGAAGCCCGTGCGACCCGAAATGGTGGAATATCGGATGCCGCATCGAAGACGATATTTTAATTACCGACCACGGCCCGGAGATCCTATCGGCGAATTCTCCGCGCGATATTGCTCCCTTAGAAAAATTGATGAAGAGATAAGATTATGCTAAAACCGATCTTCTTAACCATCTCGCTCTTGTTCATTGCCTGTGCAGCGTACGCGCAGGATGAGACCGAACATCTTTCCCCTTTTGCCGAGGGCGCGGGACGAACGTATGCTATTTCCTCGCGCGGGCTGGACGCGGTGGGATTGAATCCCTCGCTACTTGCACTTGGAACTCCGCGTCCATTTGAAATTACGCTCGCTCCTATTTCCTCGCTGGGAATTAATGAGGGGCAGGGTTTGAAATCAATAAATACCGTGTCAGGTGGTTTCGATAGCATCGCATCGCAAAATATTCATCCAGACAGTGTGGTAACGGGAGATTCGATCAGAGAAAACATTGCAAAATTGTTAGGGAATAATGGGCTATCCAGTTCGCTCGATGTGCGCGTGTTCGGCATGTCCTATTTCGATCCCGATCTCGGTGGCTTTGCCTTGACGTGGACGATGCACGCTGCGCTTCAGGCCTCGATTCCCAATGCGCTCTTGAGCTATATTGGCGTGGATGCCGTAAGTAATCTTGCCTCCGGTATTCCGCTTACCACGCAAGCGCTCGATGTGCAGGCGCTGTGGTATAGCGAGTACACGCTGTCGTATGCGCGGACGCTGTTGGGAACTCCATCTTCCGGCGACCTGCAATTGCTCTCTGGCGTGGGGCTGAAATATGTTACCGGCATCGCGGTGATGCAGATGGATCCCGGTGATTTCTCCGTTAATTCCCCGAACGATAATCAAGGCGGTCGTTATGTGATCCGGGCCAATTATCAAATTCGTTCCGCGTATCCGAACGAGTTCAACTTCAATAATTTGCCGAGCACGTTTTCTCTTAATCTTCTCGAAAATGCGAGCGCGGGATCGGGCGTCGGCGCGGATATTGGCTTCACGCTCGGAAATTTCGATAGCACGCATTACGCGCCGTGGGAACTTGCTCTCAGCGTGACCGATATTGGAAGTATCCGGTGGAATAGTAATGTCAATGTGCGCACGGCGAACAATGTCGTGGTTGATAATCTCAATGAGCAGGGGAACAAAGATACGATCAACAATGCATTGAAGGCGCTCGCTGGGAACCTCGATACCAATGCCGGATCGTTCACCACGCCGCTTCCGACAACGCTGCATATCGCCGGCGGGCTTGATCTTGCCGAGATCGGCCTGCGCATCGATGGTGTAGTGTTCTGCGCGGTTGCGGAATATGCGCTTGGCCTGACCAACACCGTTGGCGCGCCAACGAATGGCCGTTTCGGATGTGCGCTTACGCTCGATAATCTCGGGCAGCGCATTTGCATGGCACACCGCGCTTGGTATGACAACGCAGGACGGCACGACCGATCTGACCGTAGCCTTCGGCATTGGAATTGGGAACCGCGTTATGTTCGATGTAGGAACCGATGGACTCACCAGCCTCTTTTCGTCAACAGGCCACACCGACGCCGCCTTCGGGTTTAAGATACTGCTGTGAGAAGTTTTAAGGTGTTATTGTGAGAAATGAATTTCTCTCGCCGCTCTCCTGTTCCGGTGCTCCTGATGACACATTCGACTCTCGATTTCTCGCCCATTATCCAACTCATACGCGAACACGATACGTTCGCGATCACAACGCACGTTAATCCCGATGGCGATGCGCTTGGCTCCGAGATCGGCCTTGCAGAATGGCTGCTCTCGATCGGGAAAAAGGTGAGCATTATCAATCACTCGGCTACGCCGTATAATTATCTTTTTCTCGATACGCTGAATCCCATTGTCGAGCAATTCGATGAGAAAAAGCATGTGGGAATCATTAAGGAAGCGGATGCGGTCTTCGTGCTCGATGTCAACGATCCGGGGAGAACGAAATCGCTTGGGCCGGTTCTTCTACATTCAAAAAAACCGATCGCCGTTATCGATCACCATCTCAACCCCAAAGAATTTGCTACGGAGTATTACATCGACTCCGAAGCCTGTTCGACGGGTGAACTTATCGTGCGGCTGATCGCCGAGGCACAGCCGTTGCTTGGCGGAGAGATCACGCAGAAAGCTGCTATCGCGCTTTATGCGGCCATCATGACGGACACCGGCAGTTTTAAGTTCCCACGCACGACTTCCGCTATTTTTCGTATGTGCGCGGATCTGCTCGATCTCGGAGCCGATCCTGTTTATATCTATAACGAAATTTACAACACGTCCCCGCCCGGACGCTTGGAACTTATCCGCGACGCGCTGAACTCGCTCGAATACCATTACGACGGGTTGATGGCGTATCAGTGCATTCTGCAGTCGCAGATTCTTGCGGCGAATACGGATGAAGAGGATGTGGACGGTCTGGTGCAGTTCCCATTCCAGGTGAAGGGGATCGTGCTCTCAGTGTTTTTGTTGGAACTAAAAGAGGGATGGAAAGTTTCGACGCGCTCGAAGAACGACGTCTCTGCAGCAAACTTTGCAAAAACCTTCGGCGGTAATGGACATTTCCATGCCGCCGGCGCGCGAGTAGGCGAACCACATACGCTCGAAGAAATGAAGCGCGCCATCATCCACAACGCCGGCCAAATTCTCGCCGAAGCAGGTGTGCTGAAACCGCAAGCCGCGTAGCATTGATTTTTCCGTGAGTGTAACAAAATGGGTTGAGCGAGGTTGTTATAGATGAAATACTTTAAGTTTTTAGGGTAAATCCGGTTACCTTTTCGCTTTTCGTTGGTCTTAGTATAAATAGAGGTTGATTCATGAACATACGAACCCTTGTTATTACTTGTTTTTTGCTGATTTCGGCGATTTCCGCTCGCGCGCAGTGGGTGCAGACGAACTCGCCGCAAAACGATATTCTTACGTTTGGAGGTGATATTACATGTCTCGCATCCATTGGAAACGATCTTTTTGCGGGCACTTCTTCGTCTGGCTTGATTCTTTCCACTGATAACGGTACAAGCTGGACTCTCGTGAGCCTCTCACAATTTATTTCGAATGAGTTAAGTGTCAACGCTCTTTTCGTTAGCGGTGGGAATATCCTTACCATCGCTGGCGGCGCGCTTTTTTTCTCGACCGATACCGGCGAGAGCTGGAAGGAATTTTCTCTCCCACATCCCAATTTTTCTTCGATCAGTATGATCGCGATGAGCGGGAGCAATCTCATAGCAGGTTCCATCAATGACAGCACCTATCTTTCAACCGATACAGGGAAAACCTGGGCATCGCTCGATACGTTATTCGATGTCAGTTGCTTCGCTGAAATGGGCGGGAATCTTTATGCCGGAACGAATGACGGCGGAATGTTCCTTACCGGCGTGTATGTCTCTACCAACAACGGGGTGAATTGGAATCTCACCGACACCGGAGAGCGATCAGGAAAGAGGTTTGTTCTTGCTCTTGGCGCGAATGGCGGGAATTTGTTCGAATCGACACTCAGCGGAATGTTTCTTTCCAGCGATCAGGGTGCAAGCTGGATCGCGATCGATAGCGGTATGCCCGATTCGCTCACGTATGCGTCCCGCGTTGACGCATTCGCGTTCAGTGGGCAGAATATCTATGTGGGTACTGAAGGCAGCGGCGTTTATCTTTCCACGAACAATGGAACGATCTGGAGCGCGTCCCCGGATAGTGGATTGACCAATTCCTATATCTCCGCACTGGTGATAAACAATGGGAATCTTTATGTGGGAACAGGCAATGGGGTTTACCTTTCCACCGATAACGGTGCGAATTGGGCCGTGCATAACTCTCTTACCTTGATAAACTCCGTCATCAACAGCCTCGATACGATCGGCGGGAAGCTGTTTGCGTGTACGCAAGGGGGATTATTCGTTACCACCGATAGCGGAGCGAATTGGATGCCGGATACCACCGGGATCGGAACGGCTTCCGTGACCGAGCTTGCGGCAAACGACGGGAATCTTTTCGCCGCCACGGACGGCAGCGGCATCTTCCGTTCCACCGATAACGGCGTAAGCTGGACGCCGGCAGATAGCGGACTATTCTACGTATATTTAGGTGACACCACTCGCGAGATGAATGTGAACTCCCTTACGCAAGCAAACGGAATTCTGTATGCGGGAACCCAGGCGACACTTTTTGTCTCGAAGGACAATGGCGTAAGTTGGAGTAACCCGGGATTCGCTACTCAGTGGATGGCCGAGAGCGACTTCGCAGTTATAGGTACTACTATCGTCGCAGGAAATAGTTCCAACATGTTCTATTCTCCGGATCAGGGAGAAGATTGGTACGTCGAACAGGATTTACCGCCTTACACTACGATCAATGCTATCAATGCGTTAGTTCTCATGGGTGGGCATGTGTATGCTGGAACCAATCTATCCGGCGTCTGGATTTCGGACAATGGCACCGATTGGGTGCAGGCCAATGACAGCGGTTTGACCGATCCGGATGTGATTACGTTGCTCGTCAATGGCAGCACGCTCTTTGCCGCTACAAACAGTGGGCGCATATTCTATTCAACCGACGATGCTGCAATCTGGCATCCGGTCGATAGTGGCTTGCAGCCCAATTTACCAATCACATCGCTGGCAATAAAAGACAGCATCCTCTACGCGGGCACTACCGACTCCGGCATTTGGCGGCATTCACTTGCAAAAGCAGTTCCCGCTCCAAGCGGTATCGTTGTTGCTGAAACACAAGCGTCAACCGGAATTTCCATTTATCCTAATCCCGCGATGAGCAGCATCACCATTACTTCATCCGTCGGCCCGATTTCGATTCTCGATCCGCTTGGGCGTTGTTATGACGTGCGGCAAACGGGAACCACGCTCGATATTTCCGCGCTTCCATCCGGCGTGTATTTTGTAAGCGATGGTCATTCGCGAGTGAAATTCGTGAAGGAATAAATGGTGACCGGAAGCACAGAAGCTAAATTTTGATCTAAGGGTGTAACAAAACCGATTGAGCGAGGTTGTTGTAGCAGTAAATATCTTTAAGCTTTTGGTCTTAGTATAAATTGAAATCACTACATGAACAGACGAACCCTTGTTATTGCTTGTTTTTTAACGATTTCAGCGATTTCCGCCAACGCGCAATGGGTGCAGACGAACTCGCCGCAGAACGAAATCCTCACGGTTACAGGAGCCGACAACTGCCTTGCATCCATCGGAAAGGATCTCTTTGTTGGTACTGCGTCGTCCGGCGTGCTTCTTTCAACAGACAACGGAACAACCTGGGCAACTCGGAATAGTGGATTGACGGATTTGGATATCACTGCTTTCCTTGTTACTGGTGGCGATTTCTTTGCTGGAGCAGTGGGAGGGGAGCTTTATCTCTCAACCGATAGCGGCGTGAATTGGGATTCATTGCCTGATCCATTGCCTTTCGCATCTCTTTTTTCTCGACAGATATACTCCATCGCTGTGAGTGGTAGCAATCTCATCGTGGGGACCTACGCTGACAGCACGTTCCTTTCAACCGATAACGGAAATAGTTGGACAGTGCTTGATTCGCTTTATGGCGTGAGTACTTTTGTGACCATGAATGGGACTCTGTTTGCAGGGACAGGGTTTGGCAGTGGTGTCTGGATTTCAACCAACAATGGTGCACATTGGGAGCGAACTGGCGGAGGTCCGAGATATACCGGTGCTCTTGCCGTTATCGATGGGAACCTGTTTGCAGGTACGAACGATGGGGTGTTTCTTTCAACGAATGACGGTACAAGCTGGGCTGCGGTCAATACGGGACTTCCATTCGATAGTATGGTAGGCTATCCCGCTGTCATTGCCCTTTCGGTAATCGGGACAAATCTCTTTGGGAGTGCTTCGGGTAAAGGTGTTTTTCTTTCTACGAACAACGGATCGAGTTGGAGCGCTGTTACAGGCAGTGGGTTGAGCACTTCTCATATTCCTTCGCTTCTCGCAAACAATGGGAATCTTTACGCGGGAACGTCCGGACATGGTGTTTTCCTCTCTACGGACAACGGCACCGATTGGACCGAGCATAATCCGTTTACTTTGATAAATTCCCAAATCAACTTCCTCGATACTATAGGTGGAAATGTTTTTTCCGGTACACAGGCCGGACTTTTCTTCACAACGGATAGCGGCGATACCTGGGTGCTCGATAGCAGTGGGATGGGTAGCCAATCCGTTACCGCGCTTGTCACTAACAATGGATATCTTTTTGCAGGCACCAATGGCAATGGTATCTTTCGTTCTTCCAATGAAGGGGCAAGCTGGGTTCCAGATGATAGTGGGTTGGTATTTGTATTCTCGGGCGATACTACCATTCTGGCTAACTATATTTATTCTGTAACACAAATAAACGGAATTCTTTATGCCGGCACGGAAGCCACACTTTTCGTTTCAACGAACAATGGCGCAAGCTGGAGCAACCCCGCCTTTGGTTCTCAAAGCGTGGCTGCCAAATCCTTCGCAATTATCGGTACCACCATGTTCGCGGGAAACAGTGGTCCCCTTTTTTATTCACCCGATTCCGGAGAAGATTGGTATCAAGTAGAGAATGTGCCTTCCGTAAGTACTTCTGTAATCAATGCGCTTGCCGTTATCGCTGGAACTATCTATGCCGGAACAGGCGGGTCGGGCGTCTGGCTTTCGTCCGACAGCGGCATGGATTGGGTCGAGGCAAACGACAGCGGTTTAACCGACGGCACTATCACAACGCTGCTGGTGAACGGCGAAACCCTTTTTGCGGGTACCAACAGCGGCCACGTCTTCGTTTCCTCGGACAGCGCTTCAACCTGGAATGCCATCGACAGCGGATTGAACCTTGGTGGAACGGAGATCACCTCTCTCGCCATAAAAGACAGCATGCTCTACGCAGGAACTTCCGACTCCGGTATCTGGCGGCACTCGCTGAAAAAAATAGTTACGGCTCCGAGCGGCGGAGTTGCTGCTGAAACGCAAGCGCCAACTGGAATTTCTATTTATCCCAATCCCGCGATGAGCAGCATCACCATTACTTCATCCGTCGGCCCGATTTCTATTCTCGATCCGCTTGGCCGAAGTTATGAAGCGCGGCAAATGGGAACCACGCTCGATATTTCCATGCTTCCATCCGGCGTGTATTTTGTAAGCGACGGACATTCGCGAGTGAAATTTGTGAAGGAATAAAAATTATGAATTTCACAAAAAAGATTAAATAAAAAACATGCTTTTTCGGGCACCTTTACTACTCGATTCATTGTTGTATATAGTGGATGGGCATTGTATGATGAGAGTAAAAGAAAAAAAATCGAGCATTGTTCATGAACAAAGGGAGAGCGTTCATGAATACGCATCCAACACACACTATAAAAAAGAATGTTCTGAATAAAAAAGTGTCTAGAACAAGCTAAAAACGATAGTTGCCAAGAGAAAGCTATATTTTTTTGTAACCGGAGGGGGGTCAGAGCGTTTTAACTATATGATTACTCTTTTGAAATCTGTTTTCGTCCTGCTTTTTGTTTTTTCGATAACCATAATTGCAAGTATCGGCAACGAGGCGAAGGCTCAATTTTTGGGTCAGCAATCGCTGTCGCAATCGTCGTATGTGATCGACCAATCGGGCAATCTTTGGGCGTGGGGCGATAATTTTTACGGTCAGCTTGGGGTGGGCGACCGGAGAATCGGAATACGCCGGTGCAGGTTCCGGTTCCCGCAGGCGCGAGCAAGTGGGTGCTGGTGGCGGGCGGTCAGAATTTCGCCATTGCTGTCGCCGATAGCGATAAGATCTATACGTGGGGTCTGAACGATAAAGGGCAGATCGGGAATGGCAGCTGAAGATGGAATTTATGGCGTCCCGACGAGAATTCCGAATCCTCAAGGCATGACAACCTGGAAATGGGTTTCGGCAGGAGCGGCGCATTGCGAAGCGCTGACGACGGATGGTCGGCTTTACGCATGGGGCGATAATGCGAATGGCGAGCTTGGAGTGGGAACTTCGGAATATATTATCACGCCGGAGATGGTGCAATTCCCGGATAGCGTAACCGCGTGGGCCGATGTTGCCGCCGGGCCGGGTTACACGATGATGATCGCGCAGAACGGGTTGCTCTATGGCTGCGGGATGGATACCCTTAGAAGATTTCGAGCAGTTGGAAGGACCTCGGCTTGCTCGAGTCGATACGTTCCGGGCATATTCGCCGCTGCCGTGTTTGGCGGCATCGTATGAGTTGGAATCGAGAATAGATCAAAATGCGGATGCTCCCGGACCACTCTTTCTATTCAATCCTCTATTATATGTTTCACCTACTGGTGGCGCATCCGACTCGGTGGCTGCTGTCGCCGTTGGTGGTTCGCACACAATGTTTCTCTCCATGAATGGCACGATCGCGGCGTTCGGAGATAATACCTACGGCCAGCTTGGTCTCGGTAGTTTCGATCCGGATTGGAATTATGTCATGCCCCTCCGGGGTCACGCAATTTGTTGCGATTGCGGCTGGGCTGAAACATTCGCTTGCCATCGGCAACGATGGCTGGCTCTATGCGTGGGGTGACGATAGTCGTGGGGAACTCGGCATTGGTGCCGACTCAAATCAATCATTACCTGTGAAAGTATTGAAAGTGTGCGCTCCGCTCTCGATGTCCGCGAGCCTGTCGTGTGCCGAGCGATTTCCAGGAACCCTATTCGATCACTTTAAAGGTGAAAAACACGAGACGCTACTTCATCGCTCACGAATACCGGTGCTTTCCTTGTGCTTGCAGTCCGCTAACCTATCGTGATAGCGTACCGGATGAACCGGTGCCATCGCCGATTGCTCCTTCGGATACCGGTTCCGCAGTATGGGATGGAACCGCTATTTCCCGTGGGCTTAATATTCCTCTTTCTCCGATCTATTTCGCATACATTCGCTCGGCAAATTCTGCTCCGTTATTGGTGCGTCTCTGTGATCCGCACTCGACGATCCCGCCAAATCCCTGGGTATTTTGCGATGCGGCTAATGTTGTGGATTCGCTTACCGGCAAGCCATTAGCGGGCGCCGATCTTGGTTTTTCCGGGGCCACCGCAAGGAGATGTTTTTTCTGAGTCGCCATTCGATTCCGATAAAATGGTTTCCAATGCAGAAGGAGCTTTCTCCTTGTGTCTTAAAGGGCCAGTGTATGATTATATCTATTATCCTTACCCAGTATCAGAGTATCCGATCAATCTCATGAAGGAAAACTATAAGACGCAGCGAGACTTGCTTTCCGAGCCGATACCGGAGAACCTCACATATTATCTTGGGCCTTCGGAAATTCAGGGAATGTTTGCTTTGCCAGCGCAGTCGTATAATGCCGATAGCATTCGAAAGAGTCTATTATCCCGATTCGCTCATTGGCTTTGCGCTTTCGCGGAACGTAATTTTTCGAACGCTCGATAGTGGCATTAGTTGGACTGCCATGTATGTAGTCGACTTCCGATCTGCACGATGTGAAATTCCTCGATCTTGCGCATGGATGGGCGGTGGGCGATGCCGGGGAAATTTTGAGCACGACCGATACCGGCGAAACCTGGCAGATCACTCATGCAGGTACGAGAAATCTTCGCGCACTTGCGCTCATAGGCCCCGATACCGCCTGGGCCGTTGGCGATAGCGGTACGTTGCTCAAGAGATCCGGATCTGCATGGACAGTTCAGTCCTCGCCCACTACGAACGATCTTACGTCGATCCATTTCCTCGACGCGGAACAAGGAGTGATCGGCGGGAATGGTGTCTATTGTCTTTACAATGCGGGAACCTGGGTACAATATGGTATCGCCGCAAACGTGCGCGCAGTCTATTATGTAAACCCACTCCGAATTTATTTTGCCGGCACGAATGGAACCATTATTAATTACAATCTTGATAATGTTGTCTGCCCCAGCTTCTTTTACTGCTACATCGATACGCTCGTCACCGATTCCACGTACACCACCCATACGATCAACAGCCTTTATTTTTTGAATTCGAGCACAGGGTATGCGGTGGGGGATAGCGGCTCTTCGTTCGTTACCTACGATTCTGGCGTAAGCTGGGCTACGATGACGGAGTTCCCGAATACGGCTACGTCGGTAAATTTCTTTAGCTTGGCTGGTCATGGCGCTTCCGATAGCGGCGTGCAGAATTACGATGGGAAGCCGAATATATTCCATGCGATCGTGCGGGGGCGGCTGACCTACGGGAACCCACAAATTCCGATCATGGGCGCGGAGGTCATTCGCATCTTCGTGGCAGTCATTGGCGATACCGATACCGTCAGCAACTTTATGGATACGGCCTATACCAACGATCAAGGGAATTTTGTTTTTACCGGGATCGACGCCGTTTTTCCGTATCAGTACCAAATTAATTTCATGGATAGCGGTATCTCGAAAACAAAAACATTTTATGCCGTGCAAGGCGGGCGCCAGAAAATCATCACGCTCGATTACAATGACTACGCACCCCCTCCGCCCGATACGATCGTAGCGGCTGTAAATTCATCGCCGCAATCTGATTTGTCGCTCCATGTAACCGCATCGGAATCCCTCGCGCATATCTCGTACAGCATTCCAACCGACGGCCCAGCGAAACTCACGATGCAGGATATTCTGGGCCGAACCGTCAGAACGATTTCCGATGGATACCATGCACAAGGAATATCTGAGACCGATGTTCCGCTCGATGGCCTGGTGTCCGGTGCTTATTATGTAACGCTCGAAACCGCCGAGGGCAGTGTCACGAAAAAATTCGTGGTTCTGCGATAACAATTGATCCATTCCGATAGAACTATTTGGCCGCATAATAGTTATTAGCGCATTCTTTTGAAACGATCTTACTTTTCATGGACAAATCTCTCAAACTTCAATTAGTAACGCCCGACCGCTCCATTTTCGATGGCGAAGTCGAAGAATTCACTGTTCCCGGCACGATGGGGCCGTTCACGGTGCTTCTGAATCACTCGCCGATCGTCTCCTCATTAGTCGCCGGGCTGTTCCAATGGAAAGAAAGCGGCAAGGAATCGAAACTTCTACTTGGCGGCGGGTTCCTCGAATTCCATGAAAATACCGGAGTCGTCCTTGCAAGCTCTGCCGAGCGGGTTGATGATATCGATGTCGCTCGCGCTGAACGATCTCTCACTCGTGCCGATGAACGGCTTCAACATGCCGTGGATGGAACCATTGACTACGACCGCGCCCGTGCCTCCCGCGATCGTGCCAAAGCTCGCATTGCTGCGAAGAACCCGGTTCGTGGGTAATTCCTGAATTTCGATTCTACTTCTCCCCCGTCACATTCACCAAATTCATCGTCTTCTGAATCCCGGAATCGACAATTTCCAAGCACGCTCCTGCAGCGCGATCGATCATTTTTTCTGCCGCGTCGATCTCATCCGGCTTGAATTTGGAAAGCACATAATTTACTTGATCTCCGCGATGAAAATTCGCGCCAATGCCGCATCGCAAACGCGCAAAATCTTCGGTTCCCAATTCGTAGATCACCGAGGTCAGCCCGTTATGACCGCCGTCCGACCCAGATAAACGCAAGCGAAGCGCGCCCATCGGAATAGCAAGATCGTCAGCGATCACAATGACATTACCGATCGGAACTTTATAAAACTGCATCGCATCCCGAATGGCGCGTCCCGATAAATTCATATACGTCGTCGGCTTTAGAAGCAGCATTTCCTCCGATCCACGCCAGCCTTTGGCAAAATAATATTCGCCTTTACCGGCGCGCCAACCTGTGGAGCGTTCCATCTTCTGCTCCACAAGTTCCACGACCTCAAAGCCCACGTTATGCCGAGTCCCGGCATACTCGCGACCGATATTACCGAGACCAGCAAAAAGCCACAC
>CAWCCK010000026.1:0-75333 GCA_963794025.1 Ignavibacteriota bacterium | reverse complement strand
TGTAGCAATGGTATCAGGAATATTCACACTGGCTTTATTACCTCCATCTGAAAATTGAAGCAACGGATGGGTCGGATAGAGCAGAGCACTATCGGTAGCCACAATCGAAATGACCGTATCCGTTTTAACGCCTTTAATGCTGAACGTAAGCGTAAGTACCCCGCTCGCGCTTGGAGATGCGATCGGGTTGTATAACACAATTACGGAATCATCCAAACCACTTGTCATTGAAATCGGGATCGGTTGTGGTGTTTGCAGGGAAAGGCTGGACGAACCAATTAGCGTTGCACTAACAAGGCTGTCAGCGGATGTTGAACATACCGTATGATGGAACCGAACCGAAAAAGGAACAGCATCGCAATCTACGGCATTTAACGTTATAGGTGAATTAGAGAGTATGATCGGTGAAGTACCGCTGCCGGGAATTGCATGTTCATAGAGATTACCGGCGGTGTCGCCAGCAAAGATCTGACCATTTACGATCACAAAGCGCGAATCGATAGTGCCGCTTGGACCACCGATATTGCTCCAAGTGTTTCCAAGATCGGAAGAAGTAAAGAAGCCATTCAAAATAGTCTGGTAAAACAAATTTCCACAAGAATCTGCCCTTGTACATCCCACTGAACCGGTATCGAACTTCCACGGGAACGTGGAGAGTAATGTCCAGGTATCTCCTCCGTCGTCGGAGCGCAGAAGATTCGATGTGTACTCGCTAAGAATAAAATAGGTATTCGTATTTGGTAACGAGACAGGTTGCCAATTCTCATTTGTCATTCGAACAGTATGCCATGTGGCTCCGGCATCGTGTGTAACACAATACTCTTGCTTTGCGGAACCAGCAAAATTTGCGATAATACCCGATTGAGCATTGGCAAACACAACACACGTATAGGCATCATTATCGATCGTCGTCCAGGTCGTACCATTATCCGTGGAAGAAGCCGCTCCCAATAGATCTTTGAACGTTCCTATCAGTAGATTGGATGAATGATTATAATACAGGCTCGTTACATACGATTGAAGTCCGACGTCATTCCAGGTTAGTCCCCCATCGCTTGTCGAGAAGAGATCCTCAGTAGTACCACTGCCAAATTCATACACACCTAACCAGCCATTTTGTTGATCCTTAAATTCAAACGATGAGATCGAGTTTAAGCCGCCAGGAATGTGGCATGATCCCCATGTTATCCCAGCATCGCTCGTTCTCCAAACCTCTCCATCCTGAAGGCCTGCAAAGCCGATCTGAGACGCCCCGACATCGTCCATGAAATAAATGACGCATATCGGCGAATCGAACGTATGGACAAGCGTCCACTGCGCCTTCACAGGCGGCGCAAGAAGAGAGATGAACACAAGGAGCAGAACGAATCGGCGCATAAAGTCAAGAATGCTACCCTATCAAAGCCCCAAAAGTAACAATACGTTCGCATTCCCGTTTGAACTCTTCTCACCTTTTTGCGCTTGAAAGATTCCACCTGTCGTTCAGGCTTTGGTTTAGCACGTTTTTATCAGAAATGCACTCAATTCAGCTCATTAAGCGATCATTCGCTTTCATCTTATTTATTATTTTCTTCTCGGCAAGCGCATGGGCGCAGGAAACTGCCGACAATGACGTCGTCATCCAAACGATGAAATCCGAGCTTGCGCGTGAGCAAGCTGCACTTGCCGGACAGCCCACGCCGCCCTATTATATCAGCTATAATATCGGCGACGAGCAAAATGTGAGCATCATATCGAGTTATGGAGCTATTCAAAAGTCGGATTCTACGCATCGGCGGACGCTGCTTGTCGATCTTCGCGTGGGCGATTACTCGCTCGATAATACGCACCAAATTCGCGCCTCGAACGATATGTTTGCCCGAAGCGGCGCGCGCGCAATTCCATTCGAAGACAATGCAGAATCGCTGAAACTTGCACTCTGGCGCGCAACCAACGAAAGCTACAATTCCGCAACCGAACGCCTGCAACAAGTTAGAACGAATAAGACTATTAAAGTTACCGAAGAAGATACCTCCGGCGATTTCAGCAAGGCCGATGCTGCCAATCATTATTACGAGCCGGACATCGCAATGGTCGGCTATTTCCAGAACAAAAAAGCTTGGGAAGCGCGTCTCAATAAATATTCCGCGCTCTTTGCGGGTCAAAAAGATATTTTCGAGGCGAAGGCCATGCTCGATGCAAGTATTGTCCGAAAGTATTTCGTTTCGACCGAAGGCGGCGAGATCGCGTCGAATCAGATCTATGTGCGCCTCATGGTTCTCGCAACTGCAAAAGCCGATGACGGAATGGATCTGCCGCTCTATAAAAGTTACTTCGCTTATACGCCGGACGATCTCCCGCCGGACGATACCATTATACGCGATGTGCATGAGATGATCGCCACGCTGGAAAAGTTACGCGATGCACCGATCGTTGATCCGTATGCGGGTCCGGCAATTCTTTCTGGTGGCGCGGCGGGAGTTTTCTTTCATGAGATATTTGGACATCGGGATGAAGGTCATCGTGAAAAAAATGAAGACGAGGGACAGACGTTCAAGAAAAAGATCGGACAAGAGATCCTGCCAAATTTTATCGATGTGTATTTCGATCCCAATCAGAAAAAATATGGCAATACCGATCTGCTTGGATACTATAAATATGATGACGAAGGCGTGAAAGGCCAGCGCGTCGATGCCGTGGATCATGGCGTGCTGAAAGGTTTTCTTATGTCGCGTTCGCCGATCGAAGGATTTTCGCATTCCAATGGACACGGGCGCGCAGAGCCGGGTAAACTTCCCGTCGCGCGGCAATCGAACCTCGTTGTCGTGGCGCGGCAAACAGTTCCCGTGGATTCACTGCGAACGCTACTCATTGGCGAATGCAAAAAGCAAGATAAACCCTTCGGGCTGATGTTCAAGGAAGTCGAAGGTGGTTTTACGCTTACAGGTAGAACGATTCCCAATGCGTTTAACGTGCTGCCCACGCTTGTCTATCGCGTATATGCCGATGGCCGGCCCGATGAATTGGTGCGCGGCGTCGATCTCATCGGCACGCCTCTCTCGACGTTCGAGCGCATCATGGTCGCCGGGAACGATAGCGAAACCTTCAACGGGATTTGCGGCGCGGAATCCGGATGGGTTCCCGTTTCGGCGTCCAGCCCGAGTTTATTAGTACGTGAAATAGAAGTACAGAAAAAACAGAAATCGCAAGAACGTTTGCCGATCCTTCCCGCGCCGGATGCTATCACTGCGGGGAAAAGGATGAAGGATGAGGGATGAAGTATGAACGTAAAAGAAATTTTGTCAAAAATATATATAGTGAATTGCAAGCGATATATGGGTAAAAAATCATTCCATTTTTCATCCTTCATCATGGCAATGCTGTTAGTAGCTGGGAACCTGCATGCGCAAGTTTCCGATAAAACTATTTCCACAATGGAACGCGCGATGACGGACGAACTCACGCGCGCGAAATCGGAATTGCGTTTGCAGGGACTTATCGATCCATTCTTCATTGCTTATACCGTTGCAGATCAACAACGGCTGGATATATCGGCCTCGAACGGCGGGCTTACTAAATCCAACGACCATCATGAGCGCAAAGAAACGGTGCGCTTGCTGCTAAACAATTATCAGTTCAACGACGAGAACTTTTCCGACAACACCGGACTCTTTAGTTACAGCAGCGCACCGGACAACACGCTGCCGCTCGATGACGATTACACCGGGATCCGCCGCGTGCTCTGGCTTTCGACGGACGACCTCTTCAAAGAAGCCAATGAAAACTTCACGAAGAAAAAAGCTGCGCTCGAACACAAGCAGCTTGCGCCGGAACTAAAAAATCTTCCGGATTTTTCGCAAGCGCCCGCCGTGCAGATCGCCGAACCACCCATTACACTGCACTTCGATCGCGGTACGCTCGAAAATACGGTGAAGGAACTAAGCGCCGGTTTTGCCACGCATCCGGAGGTACAAACTTCCAGCGTTTCGCTCACTATTTCGAACTCCTACGAATGGATCGAAAATACGGAAGGCACGAAATCCAGAAAGCCAACCACGCTGTGCGAGATTCATATCGAAGCGTCCACGCAAGCCGATTCCGATGGCGAGCCGATCACGCTTTCACGCACGTTCGCTGCCGCTACGCCGGATAAGCTCCCATCCGCAACCGAATTGCAATCGCGGGTCAATGAGCTATCGAGCGAGATCATTGCGTTGAAAAAAGCTCCCCTATTCGATAAAGAATATACCGGGCCGATCCTGTTCGAGAACGAAGCGGCTGCCGATTATCTTTCCGAGAACGTCATTTCCAGATTATTTGCCGAGCGAGAAGATGTTTTCGGGAATGATGTTTCAGCTATCTTTGCTTCCGGAAAACGCTCCTCACTCAAAGAGAAGCTGAATACGAGAATTCTCCCAACCACTGTATCGGTGGACGATATTTCGCTTACGAAATCGAAAAATGGGATCGATTATTTGGGATATTATCCGTTCGATGACGAGGGAGTTGTGCCACCGGCTGACTTGACGCTTGTAGATAAAGGCATTCTTAAAACGCTCTACATGACGCGCACGCCCACGAAAGAAATTTTGGCTCCCAACGGACATGCGCGCTCGCTTGCTGGTGGGTTGCCAGGATTAACGGAAAACGATCCTGCGCCGGGCGTGGTGGAATATAAAGATTCCAAACCGATCAAACTTTCCGCTATGAAACAAGAATTACTCACTCGCGCGAAGGACGATGGCTATGATTTCGGACTCGTCGTGCGTTCGCTCGATCTCGGCGCGCCGCCGGATGACGCTGGTTTCAGCATTCAGGATTTACTCGCAAACGGAAAGATGATCATTCCCGCGCTTATCTATAAAGTCTATGCCGATGGCCACGAAGAATTAGTGCGCGGCGCAGAGATTGGCCTTCCCTCTATCCGCGATCTGCGCGAAATGATCGCTTCGAAAGAAACGGTAACGCGAAACATGCTGATCTCTGCCGGTTCCGGCGGCTTGTTCAGTTTCAGCTCGAAAGTTCCAGGAACCCTGATCGCGCCGGAAGATATTCTCGCGCCGGAACTCGAAGTGCAGAAAAAGAAGGGCGAAGCGTATCCCTCGCTTCCAGTGGTGGGGCGACCGGATTAGGCTTATAATGTATGCCTGAACCTTTAGCCGTTATAGTGACGATTCCCAAAACGATTAACAAGGGAGCCGACGTTACAGACGCATGGCTTGCGTTCCTTCGGGAACGAATTACAAAAATGTTCCCCTATTCGCAGCGAGAGGTGAGCGTAGGTGATGCATTCACGGTCGATGTGGTTTATCCAGTTGCTCGAAATATTGGCAGCACAGAATGGCTGTCAAAGGCTATCGTAAATGAGGTTTGGGAAGCTTTTACTAAAAACAATCAATGAAGGATATTATCAAAGGAGTAACAGCGTCTTCACTCAACAATACATTGTTCAATAGCTTCACGTAGCTCTTCAAACCTTACTTCTTTGGGATGAAGTTTAAGAAGTTTGGACAAACCGATCGATTTTTGCTTGGGCATTTTCTCATTTAAGATTTTTGTGGGTAGCACATAAAACTTCCACTGCTCTATATTCAAGGGATCGACAGTTGCCTTTTCCTGATGATCCAAAAGACAGAGTACATAAAGATCAGCTTGGCGCTTGACTTCTTCGGCAAAAAGACCAGTTAAATAATCGTAAGCTCGCGAAGGGCTAATTCCAAATATGATTTTTGATTGATCGGGTTGGAACCATGTTTGAAGATAAGCACATGACTTGACCTCGACTCGTTTATTATTTGCCGTTATCAAATCAAAAGGAGACCACTCCTGCCTTATCCCTGTCGCAACTCCAAGTGCTTTGGTAACGAGAAATTCAGCATAGACTCCACGCAGCGAATTACTCAGAACATCGGAGAATGCCCATTGCCAAAATTCAAGTAATTGAATAGAGGGTTCAGCGGATGACAATAATTCATTGCCGGTCAACCTTTGGGGAATGCTTGCTTCAATCATAACTGAATTTTGACCTAAGAAACTTTGACTAGTTCCCTTAAAACCCCTTCCCAAACTGGAAGTGGGTTTGCCAGCCGCTGGGTGCGCCGAAGACACCGATGGGATCGAAGCCATAGCCGAAGTCGATACCGATCATACCCACAGCGGGAACTTGTACGCGCGCACCAACACCGAGGGAACGTTTGAGATCGAAGAGATCGGCATGAGAAAAATCAGCCCATACGTTCCCAGCCTCTGCGAACGTGAGCAGATAGATCGGTATCGGTTCCATGCTCACAAGCAAACGCATTTCCGCGACATAATGCGCATACGCATCGCCGCCAGGAGCATATACGCTGCTTGTGGAAGATGCACTTTGCACACCGATACGCGCGTCCGGATAACCGCGCAATGGGATCGTATAAACGCCGGTAACGAGACCGCTGCCGCCCATCACAAAAAGCTCGGTCGGTGGCACAAAAGGATTTGGGCCAAGTCCACCCATTTGCCCGATGTCAGCAAGCGTCATGAGCACCACTTTGTGCTGCTGACCCACATCGAGCACCGGAGTGTAAAATTTCATCGTCAAGCCATTGCGGTAATAGTTTGCGGGCTGGTTCGGAGCGATGGAAGGAATCGGTAGATACGCAAAGCGCGTCAGCAGCGCGAACTCGGAACCAATTCCCGGAAAGATCGGATTGTCGGTCGAAGTACGCGAAATAACTTGCTGAACAGCCGTCTCATCATGAATTCCCGTGGTATAAACGCCACCGCCATTCGTGATATTGGAACGCAGCGCGGAGATCGTCCAGTCAGCGCGAAAAAAGTCATCAGGCCATTTGAAACGGCGTCCGATGGAAAGCGATGAACCTTCCTGTTCCGAAGTATAGATATAGGCAGAACTGGACGCATAGATGCTGAACCCAAGCGAAGTGGGGGTCTGGTTCAGCCACGGCTCGCTGAAATTCAGCGAAAGGGAACGATAATCCGATTGCCCGGCCATTGCCGAAACGGATACCACTTCCCCACCGCCTCCGTGCAACGGATCGGTAATATCAAAATTATTGAACGACACCCCGACAGAACCCGTGAATCCCAACGTACCGCCATAACCAATCGAGGCATTGAATGTATCGCTGGATTTTTCTTCCACGTTATAGGTAATATCGACATCGCTCACATCGGGAACCGGATTGACTTCCGGCTGGAGTTTTTCCTGATTGAAATAATTCAACGCCGCAAGCTGCCGCATGGAACGAATAACCGACGAGCGGCTGAAGGCATCGCCGGGCCGCGTAAATAGTTCTCGGCGAATGACGTAATCTTTCGTTTTCGTGTTGCCTTTGATATCGACATAGCGCCAATAATGCTCTTTACCTTCTGACACGCGAACGAGAATATCGACGGAATCGCCCGGCACGACTGTTTCTTCTTTCGAGATATTAGCCAAAAAACCGCGATCGTAATAGAGCGATCCGACATCGCTGAAATCCTGCGTCGGGCCATGCAAATTCAGATCCATGCGCACCATGTCATACACATCGCCTTTGTGGAAGCCGAGATGATCGCGCACCTCGTCCGGCGAGAATACTTCTGCGCCGACGACCGCGACGTTCCTCACAAAATACTGCTGCCCTTCATACACATGAATGAGAATGTTGAGATTATTCTCGCCGGTCGTCCAGACGGAATCGCTCAACAGTTGAGCGTCACGGTAACCTTTTGAATGATAATAGTCGATGATCTTTTTCTTGTCGTCCTCATATTTTTGCTGATCGAAATCTCCACTGGAAAAGATATTCCACCAAACTTTTTGCTTGGTGTCATCCATGGCGCCGCGCAGATCGCCGGCAGAAACGCGATCGTTGCCCACAAAATCAATATGGCGGACGATCATCTCCTTACCCTCGTTGATGGTGATCGTAAGATCGACTCTCGTTGAATCCCGCTTTGATGTCACGGAATCGTAGGATGGAGTCTCCGTGAAGGTGATGGTCGCAAAATGATAGCCGTCTTTTTCATAGAGTGCCTTAACGCGCGTCTTGCCGGCATCAAGATCCCAGGGACGGATATTATCGCCTTCACGCAGAGAAAGCGCTTTTTCAATATCCGTCGTTTTGATCTCTTTATTGCCTACGATCGTATATTTATTCATGTGCGGAAGCTCCGTTACATGAATGCTAAGGAACAAGCCGGTCGAGCTATCGGACTGCGCCACCTGTTTATCGACGAGGACATCGACCTTCGAAAAGATCCCGGAATTCCAAAGCTGCTGTACCGCTGAACGGACAACATCGCTTGGCAGTGTAAGCTGCTCGCCTTTATAAAGACCGCTCTGGCTGATGATCGTCTGCGCGTCGCCCGTGCGGTTGCCAACGATGGAAAGTCCGAGAATCGTGTAATGATGTTCTGGAGCCATCGAGCCGGGAGATTGCGCCAGAGCAATTTCGGAGAACGAGATTAGAATGAGAGCTGCAAAAATTGAGCGCATGCAAGAAAAAAGTGTGACCCGGTGCCGGCTGTGTTGGCGCAATAAGAACCTAATTAGGATAATCATAACCCGCAATCAGCACTGATTGTTGCGTAACTTTAGGAAAGTCTCAACTTTTTTGAGCTATTTGGGCGTTATTAATTAATTGTAACGCCAAACCCTCCTTTCTTGGAGCCTAACGACCTCATTCATGGAATATAAGTATTATCCTAACCGCCCGGAAAAGCTGACCTCTGAATTCGTCAGTCAGGAATTCTCGAAACTCACCGCTCGCATTGCCGCCGCCGAAAGCTCCGACTCGCCGAACGATTGGCTTGATCTTTATCGCGATTGGAACGCGCTCTCGGCCTATTATTCCGGCGAGGGCAGCCGCGTTCATTATGCACATGCAAAGGACATGTCGAACGATGCGATCACCGAAGCCGATAAATACTTTCGCGAGCAAGTTACACCCGCTATGGATCACGGCAGCGCCGCGATGCTCGATGCCTTCTTAAAAAGCAAGCACAAAGATGCGATCGGAAAGCATTACGGTCGCTATCTTCTCGACTCGCTCATGACGAGCGTCGAGCCGCTTGCGCCGATCAATTCGAAGCTGCGCATCCAAACCGAAGATCTGGCCGATCAATATCAAATTTTGGCAAGTTCCGGTGAAATAACCATTCAAGGCGAGACCATGACGCTTTCGCGCGCGCGCGGTTTGCAAAGCGATGAAAATCCGGAGATCCGAAAAGAAGCATGGATGAAATATCGCGGATGGTTCCTGGAGCATCACGATGAGTTTGCTCAGATCTTCGATAAAATGATAAAGCTGCGAGACCAAATGGGAAGAAATCTCGGTCACGATAATTTTATTCCGCTCGGCTATCTTGGAATGCGACGCACAGATTACGGCCCAGCAGAAGCAATGGCATTTCGCAATTCCATTCGTGAATATGCTACGCCGCTTCTCGAACGATTGTATCAGGAGCAAGCCGAAGCGCTGGGAACTCCGACGCTCAAACCGTGGGACGCAAGCTATCATCCTGAATTTTCGCTCCCAACGGGCATTGCGCCTATCGACAAACAGTTGGATAGCGCACAGCATCTTTTCGATGAAATTTCTCCGCGTCTCGGCAAGCATTTTAGCCGTATGCGTACCGAAGGCCTCATCGATCTCGAAAACCGAAAAGGAAAACAACCGGGAGCTTTTTGCACCTCTATGCCGGATGAAGGCCGCGTTGCGATTCTCTGCAATTCCACCGGCGATGAAGGAGATGTCGGTACGCTGGTGCATGAAATGGGACATGCGTTCCAAGCATGGGAAAGCCAGCGGATCGAATCTGTCGATCTGCAATGGCCCACCAGCGATGGTGCAGAAATTCATTCCATGGGAATGGAATTTCTGAGCATGCCGCATCTTTCGTGGTTCTTTAATCCCGAAGACGCAAATAAATTCCGTCGCCATCATATTTACGATGCGGTTATGCTCATGTGCTACATTGCTGTCGTAGATGAGTTCCAGCATTGGGTGTATGAACATCCGAACGTTACGCCCGCCGCGCGCGATGAGGCGTGGAGCAGAATTTGGGACACGTACATTCCCAATGTCGATTTCAGCGGAATGGAAGAATATAAACATTCGCGCTGGTATCCGCAAAGCCATATTTTCCAAACGCCGTTTTATTATATCGATTACGCCATCGCGCAAACGGCTGCCATTCAGCTTGGAATGATGGACGAAGAAGATCACGATAAAGCGTTGGATACCTACATCAAACTGTGCGTGCTTGGGGGAACCGTGGGAATTCTTAATATCTTCAAGAGCGCCGGACTTCGTTCCCCGTTCGATCCCGAAACCATGCGCGACCTGATGGACTACGCCGCACGAGAACTCGGCGTCGAAGCAATGGCGGAAACGGTTTAATGATCGGTTTTGGCTTTGATGTTCACAAACTTGCCGAAGGCGAAACGCTCGTCTTGGGCGGAGTCACGCTGGAATCGCAGTTGGGAACCGTTGCGCATTCGGATGGCGACGTGCTCGTTCATGCGATCATGGATGCGCTGCTCGGCGCGCTGGCGTTTGGCGATATTGGTCTTCACTTCCCCGACACCGCCGCAGAATGGCGCGGCGCAGATTCCATTGCAATGCTAAAGCGAGTTCATCAACTCATTCGGAACGAAGGCACGCATATTGTTAATATAGATTCTACCGTTGTGCTTGAAGTTCCCAAATTACGCCCGCACATTGATGCGATGAGAACGCAAATTGCCGAAGCACTTGCGCTCGAGATCAAGCGCGTTTCCATAAAAGCTACCACCAACGAACGCCTCGGTTTCATTGGCCGCGAAGAAGGCGTGGCTGCGTATGCAGTGGCGCAAGTGGAATACGATTGATTGCGGTTCCCTAACGCTCAATCACCAACCGCTTTGTTTCGATGGCTCCATCGGCATGTAATTCTACAAAATAGGAGCCGACCGGTAATTGCGCGCAATCGAGCGAAACAGCGTTCGCGCCGGACGCATATTCGCTCTGGGTTGACTGCAATACCGTCTTACCCGTCACGTCAACCACCGAAAGATCCACCTGCTCGCTTCCCGGCAACGAGAACGAGACGGTAACTTTTTGCGATGCCGGGTTTGGATAGACGCTTAGTATTATATTTCCCGCAGATACCGGCGTGACACCACTTGGCGCGGCTACCACATGCGTGGTATAAACGCCGGAACCTTGCGTAGCGATGGCTACGAATCCATCGGATTGGCGAACATCGATATTTTCCACAATGGCATAACCGATCGTTCCCGCGCCTTCGGGGTTCCACTGCACATTGGGGCCGGTTATATCTAACGTCGAAAACAACCCCACGCTGGTGCCGCACAGATACAGCGTTTGCCCATTTTGATGCACGATCGAAACCCACCGAACCGACGGCCCATCGCCGGAACCATTAGCATTCTGCTCCAAGTTCCCGCTCGCGTTATGCCAGGTAATCCCGCCATCGTTCGAAGCAAAAATACTGATCACATTGTAATTTGAAAAACACACGACAATGCTATCGGCATTTTGCGGATCGACGGCAATGCAGGATACAAACGCATTCACAGGGAATGCAGAGCCCGTGATCTCTACCGAAGTTGGCGAAGCACCATTCGCGTTATCCATCCGGAACACATGCCCATCGCTCGTGCCATAATACAGCGTATGCGCGGGAACCTGCGACATGCCAAGCGCCGAAATGTACGATGTATCCGAGAGCGAATCAATAGGAAGTTCCACCCAATTATTAACGGCGGTCTGGACAAGATTCGTATCGAACCACAGCGTATTACCGCCCGAAAAATACATTTGATTCGTATTGACGGGATCGAGCATCCACGGCGTAACGAATTGCGGATCGCCGAACTCGGGAACAACACCATTCTCGGAATCGACAGAAAAATCAGGTTCCAGAAACCACTGATCGATATTCCCGAACTGCGACGACATATAAAAGGCTGCCTTATGGTCTGCCACAGCGCACATACAGCCATCGCCGCCATCATATTGCTGCCAAGAATTTCCAGAATACCGCAGCCAGCTTCCTTGATCCTGGAACCCGCCGATGAGTGTCGTATCGCCGGGCGTAGCGTGATCCATCGCCACACAATAAAGAATGCTTGCTTGATCGTCCACATTTATGTTCTGCCACGTAACCGGATAAGGGTTCCCACTTTCGCTGAGGACGTTATACGTCATAAACATACCGCCATCGTTTCCATTATACGTAATCGATGGATCAGACGGAAGAAATTCGATGGTGTGATGATCGGGATGATCGTTGTTGACCTCGCCATATCCCCCATTGGATGGATCGTACCCTCCTATCCATTTCGCCTGACCCAATGTTGCAAATCCATCCAGGGAACGATAAAGATTGGTTCCCCCAAAGAATACAATATTCGAATCGGTTGGATATACCTTGAGCGTGACTGCATATCCGCCATAGGTATTCACGCCAACAACATCGTGCAAACTGGTTGGAGTAGGAACTGTGGCGGAACGATCTTCCCACACGCCGCCCGCCACGGAACCATTGCCGGATCTGTAAGCGTATCTAAAAAACGCGGGCGTGTAGCCATCCCAGGAAGAAAGACCGCCAACATATACAATGTTTTCGTTCGATGGCGCAATGGCGATCTTCATGCGACCAGACTGCGATGGCCATTCCGATGGCGTGATATTCGTCCAGCTAAATCCATCGGTCGAGCGCCACACACCGGCTTTGGATGGAGTTCCCGAACCTGTGGACTCTCCGCTAAGAAACGCATAGATAATTCCCGTGGACGTAATTGCCACATCGGTCGCGAACGAGATATTGACCGGGTCGCCAAGCACTTGCGTCCAGTTTGTGCCGCCATTGTTCGAGCGCATGATCGCTCCGAATCCTGCGGCATAGACAATATCCGAATCGTTGCGCGAATTATCGACAGCAATATCCCACACGCCATCGAACACACTATCGAGCACATCTGGCGTGGCATCTACGGTGGAAGGCAGCACGTTCCAACTCATTCCATTATCCGTGGACTTATATATTCCGTTCCCAATATCGATGCTATGCCAATTCTGATCGAGATCGGCAGTTGCTCTTCGCCAGACGGTACTGATCAGCTCGCCGGTTCCTGCATACCACGTTCCTGTTTTGCCCGTGCGATGATCTTGCACGAGGGAACTCATATCTTTCAGTTGACCGGGCGCTGTCGTTCGGTTCCATGTTTGTCCGCTATCCGTCGAGCGCCACACGCCGCCTTGCGCGGTGGCAATAAGTACATTTGCCTCGTTCGATATATCAATACCGATCGCATTTGTTCTCCCTCCTGCATCGTTGGGACCCGCAGATTGCCAGCCGTTAGTTTGGATCGTTTGGGTTCCCTTCAGCGCGGGAAGATTATTTCCGATGCTCTGAGCAAATGCAAGTTCCCGTGCATGAATGCCGCGCGGAATTTCCCCCGTTGCCGGATCGCGCAGTCTTAAATAATCCCAATATTGATGCTCCTCACCATTCTCCATCAGCGCATGATCGTACTTGCGTGATGCGCGAGAGCGGGAATTATGATGGTGCTTCTCGTATTGCACATCCATCCGAAGCACGACCCCGAGCAACGCGGCAAAGACTAATATGGGAATGGTTCTTATCATATCAAAAGTTACAACAGAGATCACGTATGCACCAGTTCATGGCCATCCCGCTTTATTCCAAAGGCCAGCACGACGGCAACTGCGGCCATCATCGCACCGGCATAGCCGATCCAGTTGGGATGTAAACTGCCGATCAGCCATCCGCCCAAGAGCGGCGCAACCGAGCGCGAGAAGCTTTCGAGCGATGCCGATACTCC
The DNA here is from genome assembly GCA_963794025.1 of Ignavibacteriota bacterium. Taxonomy (GTDB): domain Bacteria; phylum Bacteroidota; class Ignavibacteria; order Palsa-1295; family Palsa-1295; genus PALSA-1295. Next base: position 61,514 of record CAWCCK010000026.1, on the reverse strand, counting down.
GAGCGCGCCACCCTTACGCTTGGGCGGCGCAAGCTGCGTAATCAGGCTCGATAGAGAGGGCCGCGTTACGCCGGTTCCGAAAGAAAAAAGAATTGCAATAACCACAAGTCCGGGAATCGTTCTCGCAAACGCGAGACCAAGCAAGCCGAGTACCATCGAGCATAACCCAAGCCGCAAGCAGTAAACTTCCCCGATTTTTTTCACTAATGGTCGAATCACAGCCCCTTGCCATAGCACGCCCAGCATCCCGACAAATCCGAGGAACAGACCCGCTTCTTCGGCGGTAAATTGCAGTTCCGTCAATGCGAAAAGCGAGAACATCGAAACGTAAAGCGCAAATGGAAGCGCGAAGAATAGGAACGTTAACAATAATTTTCGCATATCGTGATCTCGAAGATATTCGATGACACGAAGGTAATAATTCAAACCTGTTTTTGCATTATCATCACGAACATGATGATGCTCTTTGAGATAAAACGTGGTCAGCGATGTACTGCATAGCGCGAAAAATGCTGCAACGAATGCCGGTGCAGAATATCCGAAATGCGTTGCTAACACTCCGCCGATCGGCGGCCCAACCACAAATCCCAGCCCGAATCCTATGCCGATGATCGCCATCGCTCCCGCTCGTTCTTTCGGAGGCGTAACATCGGCAATGTAGGCTTGCGCGATCGTCAGATTCCCGCCGCTGATGCCATCGATGATTCGAGATAGAAATAAGATCGGCAGCGAATTCGCTACTCCCAGCAAAATAAATCCCGCCATCGAGCCAAGCTGCGAATAGATGAGCAGCGGGCGCCGACCAAACTTATCGCTCATCCCACCCAAGATCGGCGATGCAATAAATTGGCAGATCGAATAACTCGCGACCAGCATTCCGATCATCTCATCCGATGCTGCAAACGTTTTTGCGTAATACGGAAGAAGCGGCAGAATAATCGAAAAGCCGAGCAGATCGACAAAAACCACGATCGCGATCGGAATGAGAGCCTTGTTCTTAAACATTGTGACCTCAAACAGTTACTATGCGACTTTCATCCTTTCATGTCATGAACTGAACCGAATTCCATTTTTTTTTGTGATAATAATAACGATTCTCCTTTTTATTAATTTCTAATGTCGCATACCCACCTTCATCGCCACGAAGTTCATCAAGTTCTTATCATTGGTTCCGGCCCGGCTGGGCTGACAGCCGCGCTCTACGCAGCCCGCGCTAATCTTTCGCCCATCGTGCTCGAAGGCGATCAGCCCGGCGGGCAGCTTACCATCACCACCGAAGTCGAGAACTATCCCGGCTTCGAGCATGGAGTCCAAGGCCCGGAAATGATGGAAATTCTGCGCCGACAAGCTACACGTTTCGGAGCGGTTTGCAAATTCGAAACCGCAACGGCCGTCGATTTTTCCAAGCGACCGTTCACCGTTCATGCAGCCGATAAAAAATATCATGCCGACGCCGTTATCATTGCGACCGGCGCTCGTGCCAAGCTGCTCGACATTCCATCCGAAGAACTTTACATGGGCTATGGCGTCAGCGCCTGCGCCACCTGCGATGGATTCTTTTTCAAAAATCAGGATGTCCTGATCGTAGGAGGCGGCGATACCGCGATGGAAGAGGCGAATTATCTCACGCATTTCTGTAATTCTGTTACGCTCGTGCATCGCCGCGATGATTTTCGCGCCTCCAAAATCATGCTCGATCGCGCTAAGGCGAACGCCAAAATTCACTGGCGCACACATCAGGAAATTATCGAAGTCCTCGGAGCCACCGACGAAAAAGGACGCAAAATGGTTAACGGAGCTATCCTTCGCAATACCAAATCCGGCAAGACCGAACAGGTTCCCACGAATGGAGTTTTCGTTGCCATCGGACACTCCCCGAACACGGAACTGTTCCGTGGACTCATCGATATGAACGAAGTCGGCTACATCGAAACGAAGGGTAAAACGTCGTTCACAAACATTCCCGGCGTGTTCGCCTGCGGCGATTGCCAGGATCACGTGTATCGCCAAGCCGTAACCGCTGCCGGAACCGGCTGCGTCGCCGCCATCGACGCCGAGCGTTTCCTCGCCGCCAATCCACTCATGTATGGCTACGAACCCTCGCATGACCAAACCGACAGGATCATGGAAGCGGAAATTCCGAAACATGGCTGAACTGATCTGATGAATCAATCTTAAAATTTGACGAATCTCCATCAATGTTGATAGTTGTCTCATCGCAACATGCTTTTCTTGTGTGTGGTGTTGGGAACATGTTCATTAACTCGCTTCGACTTTTCATGAACTCTATCGTTGTTTCTCCAAGCAAACCAATCGTTTTTCATTTATAGATCGAAGAACCTCTCTCCATACTATATAACAACGATCGAGGGGTAAAAAGTGCCCGTTGAAGCAGGTGCTTATAGAAAATTGTACCCCAAACTATGATTCTTGTGATCGAGAATATGATCTCAGTGCCGAAGGCACGGAAGATCGCCGAGCCTGAGGTATCGTCCCTTCGGGACTTTGGGAACCTAAACTTGCAGCAACCCCAAAAGCGGTGTGTACGGAACACACATGATCGGTCATGCGCGGCTGCTTCCGTGGCCCATTCCGGGAAGCCGCGCTTTCCGGCACACAACAGATTGTAGTCATGATGCCTAAGTGGCGGAGCCACGAAGTGCCCAATAGCCTAGGGTGGAACGGAGCGGAAAGTGCATTTTAAGGGAATAATTTTTGACCTATTTTCTAAGAAACAATGAATTGTGTTTGCGTAATTTAGTCTATGAAAATTCTTGCCTTCCTCACAATATGTATCTCTGCAACCATCGAATGTAAAGCACAGTCTGACTCTTCAGACATTTATTTTCTATGTGGTTCCGTAATCTCATCGGGCGACAGCACTCCAATTGCAGGCTGTCGAGTTATGCTTCCTGAATTGAAAGCAGGCACTCTAACGGATACGAATGGGATTTTTTGTTTACACTTTCTCAAGGGCAGCTCACATAAACTAATTTTCACAGCCTATGGACATAACGCTTTGCATCAAACAATCTCCGGGTGGACGCGTGATACTTTCATTAATTTCGTGCTCACTCAACGTCCGATTTCAGCCGATACGATTGACGTTCAAGCATCGAGAATAGAAACTCTACCCAGCTTGAAGCAATCAACTATGGGTCATCCGAGCTTGGTAACTATTTCAGATTCAAGTTTTAACACTCCATTCTCAATCTATCAAGATCCATCAAGAATAGCACAGACTTTTGCAGGTGTCTCCAGTAATAGCGCAATCAATAATGAAATCGTTGTACGCGGTGGTTCACCAAATGAGGTTCTCTGGAAACTTGACGGAATGGATATCCCGAACCCAAATTATTTTGCTCGAGCCGGAACGGCAGGAGGGCTTATTAGTGCAATTAATCCGGCCCTGATCTCAAGCGGCGATTTTTACTCTGGTGCATTTCCTGCTGAATTCGGTTCGCGTTTGTCCGCAGTGTACGATCTGCGTACTCGGGATGGAAATCTCGAGCAGTGGAAATGGAGCGCAAATATTAGTTTTATAGGAATGGAGGGTTCGATTGAAGGGCCAATAGGAATCGATGGAAGCTCTCTCCTTATTGGCGCTCGGTATTCTACACTCCAAATGCTTCAGAATACTGGCGCATTGAACCTAAGCTCTATCCCCAGCTTCGACGATCTCAACGCGAAAATGCACTTCATGCTTAGCCCTTTTGATACTTTGAACATGACAGCTCTATGGGGCTCTTCGAAAATTGATCTTGCTCAACGAACTGATCAGGTAAGTAGCGGTTCTGGCGTCGATGCTATCGGACTTCGATGGCTTCATTCATTTTTGCCAAGCACATTTATGGAGGTCGCAGTTAGTAAAGTAGATAATTCATACATGGATGATTTCGATACTATAGCGTCGAACCAAAAAGAAGGATACGTTGGCGCGCGTATAGGTATCTCCTATCGATCTGATTCTACCTCAGCTCTAAATTTTGGATTGGAAGGAAGACGAGAGCAACTACCTACCATTGCCGGAACTGGAACGGATTCATCACTGATATCGCCAGCGACCAATTACTTTTCCGCTTATGGTGAATGGATATGGACACCAGTAAAGTGGATCTCTTTGAACTCTGGAGTCTATTCTCAATATCTGGCCATAAGCAATCAAAGTTCCATCGAACCACGAGAGTCTTTGACGTTCCCTTTGGGCAGTGATCACAGTGTATGGCTTGCGTATGGACTGCATCGCCAGCCGGAATTACTCCAATTTGTTCAGGCAGATCATTTCGTTGCCGGATATAGCTACAATCCCGATCCCACGCTTTTATTTAAGATCGAGGGATATCAGAAATATTATTCCCACGCTCCGATTGACGCTCAATCAGATGCCTTCTCGCTACTTAACAGCGGCGTTGGAACCGACGATAACTATAGCACATTTGTCTATACAGGGAAGGGTAAAGTTACCGGGGCTGAAATGACATGGTCAGCTCGAAATGATGCGTCTTACGCTTTAATTACAGCATCCTACGTCCATCAGCAGTATTTTGCGTCAGATGGCATTTGGCGTGATGGAGCTTTCGATAGCAGGTTCATTTTCAATGTGGTTTCCGGAGAGACTGTTCATTTCCGAGGCACAACAACTTTAACACTTACAGAAAAATTAGTTGTCGTGGGAGGAAATCCTTATACACCAATTGACCTCGCAGCGTCTGCAAGCGCAGGAACTACTATTCTCGATTCATTACAAACCCTCGGTGCAAGGAATTCTCCTTACGTTCGTTTGGATGTCGGTGTCGATGTCGGGCTAAAGTGGAACCGCGTGTCGATCGATATATATTTAAATGTTCTGAATGCGCTCGGAATCAATAATATTCTTGACCGCTACTATGATACTTATTTCAAGGTCGTGGATTATGATTACGATCTACCGTTCGTGCCGATTCTTGGAATTCGTATTACAGACTAAGAAACATTCATTACGCAAACTACACCCATTCGCTTTTAGCTCCGTGGGAGCGTAATCTTTGTAGCCCCCGGTTTCAACCGGGGGTTGTGTGTGTGTAGGAACCATAAGCTCCGGTAGGAGCGGCATATCACCCCAGCGCGGTAAAATCGAAGCGAGGGAGATATGCCGCTCCTGCCGGAGCTAAAACATCCGTGGTGCGTTCCCACCGTGGGTTGAAACCCACGGCTACAAAGATTTCGCTCCTGACGGAGCTAAGATTGTCGCTTACAACAATTTTCCCTACCCCGCTTCCATATCCCCAACGCCGCGCGCTTGAACGCGGCGCGCCCCAGCGTCATCTCCGGGAACCGGGTGCGTTCGGAGCCAAACAACGATCCATTCGCCTTTAGCTCCGTTAGGAGCGTAATCTTTGTAGCCCCCGGTTTCAACCGGGGGTTGCGTGTGCGTAGGAACCATAAGCTCCGGTAGGAGCGGCATATCACCCCAGCGCGGTAAAATCGAAGCGAGGGAGATATGCCGCTCCTGCCGGAGCTAAAACATCCATGGCGCGTTCCCACCGTGGGTTGAAACCCACGGCTACAAAGATTTCGCTCCTGACGGAGCTAAGATTGTCGCTTACAACAATTTTCCCTACCCCGCTTCCATATCCCCAACGCCGCGCGCTTGAACGCGGCGCGCCCCAGCGTCATCTCCGGGAACCGGGTGCGTTCGGAGCCAAACAACGATCCATTCGCTTTTAGCTCCGTAGGAGCGGCATATCACCCCAGCACGGTAAAATCGAAGCGCGGGAGATATGCCGCTCCTGCCGGAGCTAAAAATCCATTGTGCGTTCCATACCGTGGGTTGAAACCCACGGCTACAAAGATTTCGCTCCTACGGAGCTTATCGAATGGATTCGGGAACCGGGTGCGTTCGGTGCCAAACAACAATCCATTCGCCTTTAGCTCCGTTAGGAGCGTAATCTTTGTAGCCCCCGGTTTCAACCGGGGGTTGGGAATCGTCAGGGGTTCCCAAGCTCCGTAGGAGCGGCATAGTATCCGGCGGGGAATATATCGCTCCTGACGGAGCTTATGAAATTAAAACAAAACGCACACCCCGCGCTTACGCACGGGGCTACAAATATATCGCTCCTGCCGGAGCTTGTCGGGCTGGAAGCGCCGACCTACGCATTGATGTCATTCCCGCGAACGCGGGAATGACAATCCACATCTGCGCTGACGGTTCGTTCCAAATAAAATTCACCCTTGCGGAATCTTTCTGGGATTTTTTGCTTTTTACGCGGCCCGGGAAAAAATTCCGTATTTTTGCAGGACTGATTTTTGTATAAACACCCTTTAACCCGGACCCCAACTATATAAGCATGCACCTTTTAGGATCGAAACTTAGCTCTTTGACCCGTTTTCTCGCCATTTTTGCCCTTGCAGCTACCGTTTGGAACGGTTCCGCACTGGCGCAAACCATCGCTCAGGTGGATTCGGCACGCAATGGAATGATAATTCATCCGGCAGCAGCTGCTGAATCTGGCGGCGGCGAGGCCAATCTTGTCCTTCCCGATCTTTCGAGCGTATCGTTCATGGGCATGGATGGGCACAGTTTGCTCATGATCGGCCTTATTTTTTGCGCATTAGGGCTGCTGTTCGGGCTTTCGATCCTTCGGAAGCTGAAGAACATGCCGGTTCACCGCTCCATGCGGGAAATTTCGGAGCTTATTTACGAGACGTGCAAAACGTACCTTATTACGCAAGGCAAATTCCTGGCGATCCTCTGGATCTTTATCGCCATTATCATGGGGCTTTATTTTGGCGTGCTGGCTCCGACGCCAGGCCATCCCGTCGGGCTGACGGTCACGATCATTCTGCTATTTAGCATTGTTGGAGTGCTGGGAAGTTATGGCGTGGCGTGGTTCGGTATTCGCGTCAATACCTACGCAAATTCCCGCACCGCATTTGCCGGGCTTGGCGGCAAACCGTTCCCCATCTATGCGATCCCGCTGCAATCCGGCATGAGCGTCGGCATGATGCTTATCTCCGTCGAATTGCTCATCATGCTTTTTATCCTGCTTTTTGTGCCGGGATATTATGCCGGGCCATGCTTTATCGGATTTGCTATCGGTGAATCGCTTGGAGCTGCTGCGCTTAGAATAGCGGGTGGAATTTTTACGAAGATCGCAGACATCGGCAGCGATCTGATGAAGATCGTCTTCAAAATTAAGGAAGACGACGCGCGCAATCCCGGCGTCATTGCCGATTGCACCGGCGATAACGCGGGCGATTCCGTCGGCCCCTCCGCCGATGGTTTCGAAACGTATGGCGTGACGGGCGTTGCGCTCATCACCTTTATCCTGCTCGGCGTTCACGACCCGAAGGTGCAGGTTCAGCTTCTCGTGTGGATTTTTGCGATGCGCGTGATGATGCTCGTTTCGAGTTCCGGCGCGTATTTTCTGAATAACATCATCGCCAAAGCGCGCTATGCGAATGCGGATAATATGAATTTCGAAACGCCGCTGACCTCGCTCGTGTGGTACACGTCCATCATTTCCATCGCTCTGACGTATCTCGTTTCCTATCTTATGATTCCCGATCTTGGGGGCAGTTCCTCACTTTGGTGGAAACTCTCTACTATTATCTCCTGCGGAACGCTGGCGGGCGCGGTAATACCGGAATTGGTGAAAGTATTTACATCTACGAACTCCGGTCACGTAAAGGAAGTGGTTGCTTCCTCGCGTGAAGGCGGAGCATCGCTGAACATCCTTTCTGGCTTGGTAGCTGGGAATTTCTCTGCGTATTGGATCGGCATGTCGATGGTTATTTTGATGGCGATCGGGTATTTCGTAAGCATGCACGGTCTCGGAATGACACTTCCAGACCAATCTCATCTTATGCTTGCCCCGGCAGTGTTCGCGTTTGGACTGATCGCCTTCGGGTTCCTCGGCATGGGGCCGGTGACCATTGCGGTTGATTCCTACGGCCCGGTAACGGATAATGCACAATCGGTTTACGAATTATCGCTGATCGAAACAATTCCCGGCATCGAGCAGGAACTGAAAAAGGATTTCAACGTAGATGTTAACTTCGAGCGCGCAAAACACTTGCTCGAAGAGAACGATGGCGCTGGCAATACCTTCAAAGCATCCGCGAAACCGGTGCTTATCGGTACCGCCGTCGTTGGTGCAACGACGATGATCTTCTCGATCATCATGGCGCTCACCAACGGGCTGACGACGAACCTGGCGAATCTTTCTCTGCTTCACGCTCCGTTCGTGCTTGGCCTCATCACCGGCGGCTCGATCATCTATTGGTTCACCGGCGCATCCATTCAAGCTGTCACGACGGGCGCGTATCGCGCAGTCGAGTTCATCAAAGCGAACATCAAGCTCGAAGGCGTAGAAAAAGCATCCGTTGCGGATAGCAAAAAGGTCGTGGAGATCTGCACGAAGTACGCGCAGAAGGGAATGTTTAATATCTTCCTGACCGTCTTTTTTGCGACGCTCGCATTTGCATTCGTTGATCCGTTCTTCTTTATCGGTTATCTTATTTCCATTGCGATCTTCGGATTGTATCAGGCCATCTTTATGGCGAACGCCGGTGGCGCATGGGATAACGCAAAGAAGATCGTCGAAGTGGAATTAAAGATGAAGGGAACTCCCCTTCACGACGCAACCGTCGTTGGCGATACCGTCGGCGATCCGTTCAAGGATACGTCCTCGGTTGCGCTTAATCCGGTCATCAAGTTTACTACACTTTTCGGACTGCTGGCAGTCGAATTGGCGGTGAAACTCACAGCGGACGCTGGCTCTACTATGGGTCACGTTCTGGCAGTTGGGTTCTTCGCTGTTTCGGTATTTTTTGTCTGGCGGTCATTCTACAAAATGCGAATCACCGCAGAATAAGTCACTTAAAAACAACATACGAACATGGCAGCAAAAAAATATAAAGGTTACCGGCAGTCGCAGCGCCCCTTTTCGCCTGCGGAAGATAAAGTCATCAAGACGATGCGCGAAAAAGGAGCCACCGGCGCCGAGATCGCGATCGAGCTTCAGTGCCACAAAGGCGCAGTCCATCGCCGCTTGCGCGAGATGGGCTTGAGCCATCCAGGCTTCTGGAGCGAGCTTCGTGCCAAGCAGACGAAGAAAGCTCCTGCGGCGAAAAAGCCAGCAGCGAAAAAGGCTCCGGCTAAAGCGAAGGCCAAGAAAAAGTAATTACTTTTTCCTTTAACGCGCGCGCGACGTGCAGCTTTCTTAAGCTCGCGTCGCGCGTAGTGTTTTTAAACGGAATGAATGCGGCGCGCTATGGCATCGAACGAAAATTCCTGCAACGCCTGTTGAGTTAGTACGGAGGAAATAATGCTTACCGAACTTGAACAAAAATACTATACGACAGACCCGTTCTTCGGAGAAGAGAAGCCTTATCAAATTATTGGAGGCGAAATTATCATGACGCCAAGTCCCTCGCCATTTCATCAGGAAATTTTGGGTAATCTCATCGAAAAACTTCGTTCGTTCGTTCGCGTCCACGGGCTGGGAAAATTATTAGTTTCTCCATTGGACATTCGGTTCAATGATGATGAAGTCTATCAACCAGATTTAGCCTTTTTTCGTCAATCGAAAATTCAGAACATTCGAAAAGAAGGAATTGACGCATTGCCTGATTTAGTCATCGAAGTCCTCTCACCTTCCAATGCGTACTACGATCTCACTCGTAAAAAAACCGTCTATGCAGAATATGGCGTAGAAGAATATTGGATCATCGATCCCATCGAGGAGTCGATCGAAATTCTCTCGAATGAGGGTGGGCTATATCGAACCGAAGCACTGCTTCGCAAGCCCGCTATTCTCGAATCCTCCATGTTCCCGGGTTTTAGCATGAAGGTAGAAGACGTGTTCGAGTTTTAGAAACTCACAGGCCGAAGCCTTCCATATATTGGGGATTCGTCAAAAGATCCGCCGGAAGGTCAGTCAGCACTTCAAGAAGATGTTTCGTCCGTTCGTAAGGGGTTTTGCCCTCAATGTTACCGTTACGGGGCTAGTTAAGTATCCCACTTAAATGCTTAATACGCTCATACGGCGTTTCCGCCTTCCGAGTCCGTCCTTTCAGCGCAGTCTTTGGTTTAGAAGCTGTGCGTGTCGTGGAACGAGCAGGTTTTCGCGATTCCGGTACTCGTGCTTTCGTTTTCATACCAATATAATGCGAGTGGGAAGGAATTTGTTCTATTACTTATCCGCTTCCCCCATGATTGGATCGATCGAACCAATAATAGCGACAATATCCGAGATCATTGCGCCTTCGAGCAAGCGTGAGAGTGCCTGAAGATTCACGAAACTTGGGCTGCGTATCTTGCTGCGCCACGGGAACCCTGTGCCATTCGAAACCAGATACCATCCGAGTTCCCCTTTCGGAGATTCGATGCCGCTATATACTTCGCCAACCGGAGCAGACTGGCCGAAATTCACCAGCATGAAATCGTTGATGAGTTCTTCCATGCCGCTATACACTTGTCCTTTTTTCGGAATAACGGCCTTTGCGTCGCGCGCGGAGTAATCGCCGCTGGGAAGTTTATCGAGACACTGCCGAATGATCTTCGCGGATTGCCTGATCTCATCGAACCGGCAGAGATAACGCGCAAGCACATCGCATTCCGTGCGCGTGATGACGTCAAAATCCAATTCGTTATACACAAGATACGGATTATCGCGGCGAAGATCGGACGTGAATCCGGAAGCACGCAGACTTGGACCGGTCCAGCCAATATCAAGCGCTTCGTCCGGCGGCATAATTCCAATGCCAGAAGTACGTTCGATGAAAATTCTATTTTTATGCAGCAACGCGGCGATCTCGTTCACCGCTTCGGGAAGTCCTTCAAGGAACGCGCGGATCATCGTGATGGAATCCTCCGTAATATCCTGCGCCATGCCGCCGATACGCATGTAGCTGACGGTAAACCGAACGCCAGTGAGCACATCGAAAATATCGTACAATTTTTCGCGCTCGCGCATCGTCCATACAAACACGGTGAGCGCGCCAACATCCATCGCGAGCGCGCCAAGCGCCATGAAGTGCGATGAGATTCGCGCAAGCTCGCAGCAGATCACGCGAATGTATTGCGCGCGTTTGGGAAGTTCCAGCTTCAGCAGCTTTTCGACCGCCATGCAATACGCCACGTTATTCGCAACCGGCGAAATGTAATCGAGCCGGTCGGTGTGTGGGATGAACTCGTGGTACGTCATATTCTCCGCGAGCTTTTCGTAGCCGCGGTGAAGATAGCCGAGTTCGCTTTCGGCAGATGTGACGGTTTCGCCATCGAGCCTGAGCAATATGCGAAGCACGCCGTGCGTCGCCGGATGCTGCGGCCCCATGTTGAGCACCATTTCGTGTTCAAGCGCGTCTTCATCCATCGAAACCGTTGTGTCTTTCGACATCAGCGCATCGAGGATTTTTCTGGCGTGGCGCCACTTCCAGCAAAGAGGGTCGGTCGAGTAGAGTTTCCATTGTGACCTATAACATCCTTACAATTCAAATAATCCTTTTATTTCGAGATTCGTGCTTTTACAGACTTGATCTGCAATTCAATATTGTCAAGGCCTTCGCCGGTCGCTGCCCGAATCCAAAGTTCCTGCGAAGCGACAACCTGTTGTGCGATGTAGGAAACAAACGCATCGAGATTATCGCCGTCCGCTATTCGCAACGCACGATAATAGTTCTCTTTATCTTCCGTTTTAATAATGGCGACCGGATAGCCGTGCTTCATCAGCACCAGATTCATCAGAATGCGCGCCATGCGGCCATTGCCATCGTCAAATGGATGAATGCGAACGAAGCGATAATGCAGAAGCGCGGCAAGCGTCACGGGATGAAGTTCTTTTTTCGTTTCTTCTGTGCGATACCAGTCGAGAAGTTCCTGCATGTCGGCAGCTACAGCAACAGGTTCCGTGAAATAGAACGTCTCGCCAGTCTCGGTACGAACGTGGTTAGGTTCTGTTTTATAGCGTCCCGGAACTATCGTTCGTTGGGTCGAAGAACCGTCAGAAGTTTCGGCACGAATCGTATAGGACTCCGTTCCTAAAATCTTCTTATGAAGTTCCCGAATCAAGTGTTCTGTGATCGGAACTTCATTCCGAATGAGATCTTCTAATTCGAGAATAACCTCATTATGCCCTTTTATTTCGAGAGAATCGCGGAGTGGCTTTCCGCCGGCAGTAAGTCCGTGTAGAAGAAATGCTTTTGTCTCGCCATAATCATAGGAATTGCCCTCAATATTATTGCTATGGTAATTCCAGTCAATTCGAAACCGTTGAAGAATGCGGCCTTGCGTGTGGGTATCCAGCGGTCTAAGAGAATCAATCTCCTTTTGGAGCCGATCAACATGTTGCAGAAGCGAGACCAACCCCGGAACGACAGAGTTCCCGAGGCTTGCTTGACCAGGTGGTGTTTGCCCAGGAATCATGGGTCTCGATCATTCCCCCCGATTAGCCACATTGAATCTGGGATCGGAATCTTCGTGATGCGGAAGCGGAATAGAGCCGGGCACGCCCATGAGCGGGAAATCTTTGCGGAGTGGGAAGTATTCGAAATCTTCGGGCATGTACATGCGGCGTAAGTCGGGGTGACCATCGAAAATGACGCCGATCATATCGTAGGCTTCGCGTTCGTTCCAGTTGCAGCCCGTCCAGACGGACGTAAGCGATGGAACATGCGGATCGCGCTCGTCGCAGCGGACTTTAAGGAAAATGCGCTGCATCGTTTTGTGATTGCGGAGATCGTAGGTTACTTCGAAGCGCTGCTTTTTCTCATTGCGGTCGTGACCAATAATATCGATCATCTGAAGGAACCCGAATTCGTTCTTCAAACGCTGCGCTACACCAAGAATTTGTTCGCGTGGAACGATAACGCACTCATCGCCGCCGACCGCGACCTTCTCGAATGTAAATTCGGGATTTTTTTCTTTGAGTTGTTCGAATGTGAACATGATGTTAGGCGCGAGAATGAGAAAGAATTTGCTTCGCCGGTCCTGCAATGATTGGAATTGGAATTTCTATCGGCATTTGCTGGCCGCCATCGATGATCGTGCCTTTGCGAAGCGGGCGGTCGTTCTTGATATTCTCCTGAATCATCATCAAACCTTTCAGCAGCGAATCCGGACGCGGCGGGCAGCCAACCACATAGAGATCGACCGGCAAAAATTGATTAATTCCCTGCACGACAGAATACGTGCGGTAAATCCCTCCCGAAACGGTGCAAACTCCCATCGCGATCACGTATTTCGGATCCGGCATTTGATCGTAAATTTTGCGAACGACTTTCGCCATTTTGTAGGTAACCGTTCCCGCAACGATCAGCAAGTCCGATTGGCGAGGCGAAAAACGAAATACCTCGCTGCCGAAGCGCGATACATCATAGCGCGGGCCGGCGAAGGCCATCATTTCGATCGCGCAGCAAGAAATTCCGAGCGGCATCGGCCACACGGCATTCTTGCGCGCCCAGTTCACAAGATCGTCGATCTTGCTGGTTACGAATCCTTCCGATTGGAGAGCTTCATTTAACATAAAAGTGCTAATAGGTGCTAATGTGCTATATCAAGTGCTGAAGCTATTAGAATGCAGTGTGCTCGCAGCACTTTAGCACTTCCAGCACTTCAGGACCTTCCCTTAATCCCATTCCAACGCGCCTTTTTTCAGGATATAAAGGTATCCAACGAAAAGCAGCGCGATAAAAATAAACATTTCCCAGAGCGCATAAGCTCCGAGGCTTTTGAAAATGACGGCCCACGGGTAGAGAAATACAAGCTCGATGTCGAAAATGATAAAGAGCATCCCGACCACATAGTATTTTATCGAAACGCGCTCGCGCGTCGTCCCGACGGGGATCATGCCGGATTCGTAGGTCGTGAGTTTCTGGTAGTTCGGCCGTTTCGGGCCGAGCCACTTACTGAGATTGACCATCAGCACGCCAAAACCGGCGGCAATGACCATCATAAGCGCGATGGGGATGTAGTTACTGAGCATGTTTTGCAAACACAAGAATATGATAAAATATCTCATTGTCATTCCCGCGAAAGCGGGAATCCAGAACCCGCGTTTCCGACGTTCCAAATCTGGATTCCCGCTTTCGCGGGAATGACATGAACGTTATTTTAAAACCCCACATGCGCACGCGCGCTGAACACATTCACCGGGCCGCGATCGGCATTGTACGCAGGATTGGCTACGAATTGATAATCCGCTGTAAGCGCAAACGCATCCGTCAGCGCGATAAGATAATACGCTTCGACGATCATTTCCGGCTCGTAGTTCAGCGCGCCATCGCCGATGATGAAGCCATACCCACCGGCTTCTAAATAGCGGCGGTGATCGTTCGAAAGACCATCGATGACTCCGGCAATTCCAGCCACATCGTTATTGCGATGCCACATCGCGCCATTGAAAGAAAAACCGAGCGAAGCCGTGCGATCGATCTCCGTGAATGCCCAAGTTTCGTTCCTGCCGTCGTTCCAACCGGCGCGCAGGAACGCGCCGATATTATTTGTTATTGCTTGTTCCACATTCAGCCCGAAACCATATTTGTTACGACCAGCTTGCCGTGTATTAACAACATTCGTATCGAATTTGGGATTGCTCAACGCCTCATCGTAATTGCCCATATCGGCGGTGTTATTAAAAGCGAGGAGTTGAATAATTCCCGTTTGATCGCCGAAAGAATGGCGGTGCTCCAGTTCAATCGTTTCGCCGTGCTCGCCTGCATTATAGGCTAAGGTTTGACCGTTAGCCTCCGTTGGTTCCGCTGCCGTGCTGACCCGAAGCGACCAATCGGCCAATGTAATTCCCATCGCGACTGCAAGCGTGTAGCCGTGGGTGTTTGCGGGATAATCCCACGCGCCATCATCCATGAGCGCCCAATTTTCGAATTGCGTTCTTGGATCGTGGCTATAAGAATTCCCATCGAAAAAATCCGTCAAAGCGAATTTCCCGATCGTGAGCATGATCCTGTTTTTGGGAAGATCTTGCGCGATATTGTTCTGGTCGTCCGGAATATGATCGGTGCCATCCGACGGTAGCCCGATCGCCTGCTGCACATACGCGCGAGCGATCGTAATCGTCGGCGCGGGGTCGCCGATGCGTGGCGTTTCGCCATTCGGAAATCCTGCAATACCCGTTACGCTGGAAAGCCCGTTGCCTCCGGCAAGTTCCGGATTGAAATAAACACTCGCGCCATGCCAAAGTTTAACGCCCGCAAAAATAGTGGATGTTACAGAAGTCGCTTCTTCCGCATTAGGGTCCAAGCTGTTTTTCCCGCTATACGCAGCGTTGAAAGCAGGATGATACTGTGTGATCGTCGTAAGCTGGAGATGGAACGTGGCACGGGTAGTATCCGTGAGAAAATTGCGCGTGGTATCCGTCGGAACGGCGTAGCTTGCAGATGTAAAACAGGCCAGAATTGCCAAGAGCAAGATAATTCGGGTCATTCAGGTTCAAAATTGAAATCGTGAACTTGCGTTAACCGAGGTTAACTAAATAGCATTCCCGTGGTAAACATCCTTTTTTACATCTTAAATGATGAGCTTACGAATGAGGAAGGCTTTCACGAGTTGTGTCAGCGCAACATAAGCAAGCAGCGTAAGCCCGATCCATCCCCAGAATGCCTCCGGAAGCGGCACGAACCCGAGCAGCGGCCCCAGTGGTGAGAACGGAAGATACGCGCCCACGATCATGATCGCGATCGAGGTAAAGATGAGCGGCCAACTTGCACGGCTTTGCAGGAACGGAATTTTATTCGTGCGGATAACGTGAATGATGAGCGTTTGCGTCAGCAGCGATTCCACGAACCACCCGGTTTGGAAGAGCGCCGCAGCGTAGGTAGAATCCGGCCCCGTTACATGCGCGAAGCGCGCCATTAATTCCGGCGGCGGAAGTAAATGCAGATTCGCGCACTTGAACAAGAACCACATCAGCGCGTAGGTGGTGTAATCAAATACAGAGCTGCACGGCCCGATGAACAAGATGAACCGCGAGATCTCTTTGATCGACCACGGGCGCGGCTTCGAAACCTGTTCCGGGTCCACTTGGTCGGTCGGGATGGGAACCTGCGAAAAATCATAGAGCAGATTGTTCGTCAGAATCTGGATCGGCGCCATCGGCAGGAACGGAAGCCACAGGCTCGCGCCCAGCACGCTGAACATGTTGCCGAAGTTCGAGCTTGCTCCCATGCGGATGTACTTGAGGATGTTCGCAAACACGCGGCGGCCTTCGAGCACACCCTCTTCGAGCACCATCAAACTTTTCTCTAAAAGAATGGCGTCTGCCGCTTCTTTTGCGATGTCAACGGCAGTATCGACCGAAATTCCCACGTCCGCTGCCCGAAGCGCGGGCGAATCGTTAATGCCATCGCCCATAAAACCGACGACATGCTGCCGGCTTTGCAATGCCAGAATGATCCGCTGCTTATGTGCCGGCGAAAGACGCACGAACAGCGTCGTTTCTTCGGCAGCATTTGCAAGTTCGGCGTCGCTCATTACTTCAACTTTAGCTCCCGTGAGCACATGCTCGAGCGGAAGGCCGACTTCCTTGCATATTTTTCTGGAAACAAGCTCGTTATCGCCCGTCAGAATTTTCACGGTGATGCCGTGGCTCTGCAGCGCAACGATGGCTTGCGCGGCGGTTTCTTTCGGAGGATCGAGAAATGCAACATATCCTTTTAGCGTGAGATCGTGCTCGTCCTCTTTACTATAGACGGCTTTGGGATCGGAATTTTTATACGCGATCGCAAGCACGCGGAACCCATCGGCGGAAAGCTTATCGTATTCTTCTTTAAGATCTTGAAGAATAACGGGTTCGATCGGATAGAGCTGACCGGCTAACTCATAATGCGTACACGCCGGAAAAACAGATTCCGGTGCGCCTTTGCAGATCAGGCGATGGTTGCGCTCCGGCGTTGCCACGATGACGGACATCATCTTCCGCTGGAAATCGAACGGAATTTCATCCGCCTTCGTATAATCCTCGATCCGGATCGCAGAATTATTCTCATGGAACTTTAGGATCGCGCTATCGAGCACGTTCCGAAGGCCCGTCTGGAAATAACTGTTCAGCACCGCAAGTTCGAGCACGCTGTTATCTTCTTCGCCGGCCACATCGCAATGGTATTCCAGCACGACCTTATCCATCGTGAGCGTTCCCGTTTTATCGGTACACAATACATCCATCGCGCCGAGATTCTGGATGGAATTCAGCCGCTTGACGATCACTTTCTTCTTCGACATGAGCATCGCGCCCTTCGAAAGACACACGCTCACGATCATGGGAAGCATTTCCGGCGTCAAGCCGACGGCCACGGCGAGCGCGAACATAAATGCTTCGCCCCAATCGTGCTTGCTGATGCCATTGATAAGAAAGACGAGCGGAACCATTACCGCCATAAAGCGGATCATGAGCCAGGTAAAACGCGATACGCCTTTATCGAACGCCGTCGGCGGTGGCGCGGCGGTTACAGCGCTCGCCAGGCCGCCGAGATACGTGTGAAGTCCCGTTTCGACCGCGATGGCTAACGCCGAGCCGCTCTCGACGCTCGTTCCCAAAAAGCAGATGTTCTTCAATTCCAGCGGCTGCACACCGGGCGCGGCATCGGAAACGTCGAATTTTTCGACTGGGAATGATTCCCCCGTCAAGCTCGCCTGATCGAGAAAAAGATCCTTACAGGAAATGATCCGTAGATCGGCGGGGATCATATCGCCGGCGGCAAGTTTTACAATATCGCCGGGAACCAAGTCTTCAAGCGGAATTTCCACCGGCGCGCCATCGCGCAGTACCGTGGCCGTAACACGGATCATCGCCCGTAACTTTGCCGCCGCCGAATCCGCGCGCGATTCCTGAATAAATCGCAGCGATACGCCGAGCACGATCATCAATAGCATGAGCGTACCGCCGATCACATCCGACGTGCTTTGTGCCGTTACAAACGAGAACGCCGATAGAATGGCAAGCAAGATCACCAGCGGATTGACCAGCGCTTTTAAAAAGAGCTTCAGCTTTACAAATCGCTGATCGCGGGAAACGACGTTCGGCCCGTGCACTTTAATTCGTTCCTCAGCCTCCCCTTGCGTAAGGCCAACCAAGCTGGTGTTGAGCGTAGCCAGCGTCTGCTCGATCGGGTTCGACGCCGACGCGATGACGTTTTGCGATACCTCGATGCGCGCGTTCGTGCGCTTAAAGCTCGAAAAGATCTCGCGCGGATGAATGGGGATTCTGATGAGTGCCATGATGCGTTCTGAATTTCCGTGTGTGTGCTATCTATTCAGCGTGTATGCTATCTATTATTGTGCAGGATATTGTTCCAAATCGTATATTATTAAATTGCTAACAGGTTATGTTTTGCAACGAAATAATGATATGGATGAAGACAAGAGTCAGGCGCTTTGCCGGATTCCCAGTGAGAAGTAAGTTTGCCGGATGTAGCATCACAGCGCCAACGCAAGAAAAGCGTGGGCCGCGTTTTTCCCGCGTTCGAACGCAATACTCCTTTGCGATCGACGAAGAATTTTGAAGAAATAAAAATAGCATCACCCATGATGCGTGCATCACCAATGATGCGTGCATCGCTAGCGATACGATTGCCCGTGGTGCGTGAATAGTTACCGGAACCAACTTCCGGCAAACGGATGCGTTGAATGGTCTTGATCATGATCCATCTCCTGTGTTTTAAGGACAACTGCGCGGTCGGAAAGCAGCCTCCAGGAGATGAACCGAAACGCGCTTCAGCGAAGCAAGCGTGCGTGAATCATCCACTGGCGAGGAACTATCCAGAGCACGATGTCATCCCGGTTCGGGGCGCAAGGTGTCATTCCCTCACGTCCCGCGCCTATGTGACTGTCTCGTATATTACTGTCGCCGTCCATATTAAATGGTTTAAAGTTAACTAAAATATTCTCTTTCGAGAATTCCGCCGCGTTCAACGCTAATAGAACTGCGGCGGGTTACGCAAAACCTCCCCGAAGATGTCTCGCGTTCCTCACAATCTTAAAAATCTGTTTTTTAGACAATGAAATTTCCAGCGCACAAAGCAACCTTCTTTTTATCGCTCGATCGAAATGCTTCGCGTTTGCACATAACCGTTCGATGAAAATCGGAGATAATACATTCCCGACGGTACGTTCGACACGTCTATACTAAGCCCCTCTCCCAGCAGGGAGAGGGGTTGGGGAGAGGCGGCTGTGGTGATTCTTCCAAGCGCATCGTACATTTCGATGACGGGCTGTGCACTACCCGATAAGGAAATCGTAATCTCATCCTGCGCGGGATTGGGCTGAATGCTTTGGATATAAAATGGCAGGGAATCATTCATTGCCGCAACGATGATCGAATCGGTGCAGGTAAGTTCCAGCGTAAAATTCGAAGGAACCGAAATAGTATCCATCGCGCCAATGCACGGCGGCGAAACGATGCCCGCCGCTACGAACTGCTGATGCGTAAGCTGGATGCCGGTGCTGTTGTTTTTCGTGAGATACGTTTGGAACTGCAGCGTAGCGATCGTATCGCGGTCGGATGCCGGCTGCATCGCAAAGGATTGATCGGTGAGTCCGTTCGCAAGCGTTATCTGTCCTTTGGGAATGATGTCCGGCTGCAGCGGGCTGTTGAATCCCAGCAGATTGGCATTATAGACGAGATCGAAATCTATTTCATTCGCCTGAGCGGGAACCGTTCCTTGACGCAGCACATACACCGGAACTATCGCCTTGATCGCCGCTGTGCTTTCTGCCGCAAGCGAGAGCGAGAACGCACTCGGGTACGTCACCGAGCGCGCAAGCGAAACCGCCGGAAGCGTCAACCCTGCGCCCAGCGTGAAATTCAGTGTGGCATTAATCGTAGCAGGACTCCCCGCCGTATCGAGATGCGTGAAGATCGGAAACGTTACTTCACTATCGACGGGAAGGATAATCGGGAACGAGAACACCGTATCGAACGCAAATTGCGTGGATGAAAAACTGCCGCTCAGAATAGTATCTGCTTCACAGCCTTTGTTCGAAATGGTAACGGAAGAATCGCGTTCTTCGCAAATGGAAGTCGTGCCGAAATCTATCGCAGTGGGTTCTATCGCCGCCAACCGCGATCCTGGTGTGATCGCAGCCATGAGCGATACTGAGGTATCAATTGTAATTCCACCCTGCGCGCCAATGCCCGTAATATGAAATGCGCTTTGGAATGTGCCGGGAACGGAATCCACGAAATTAATTGCAAAGCTCGCCGATCCATTCGGCGCGAGCGTGGTATCGTTCCCGTTCAGCAGCGTAAATCCGTTCCCTATGTCTATCGATGCGCCGGAAAGCGTAAGCGAATCGCAACCGGAGTTGGTAATGGTAACCATTGTATCCGAAACAGGACTGCTGCACTGACTGAACGTGCCGAAATTCACAGCCGTATCGGTAATAGCAAGGCTCACGTTTGCCGGAGTCGCTTGGCCGGTCAATCCGAGTGTTATACTGCCCGTTTTGCCGCCTTCATATTCATATCCATAGGTAATGGTTTGACTCAAGAATGTGAATACCGTGGGCTTGAAATGAATGAGCACCGTAAAACTGTCGCTCGGTGGAAGCATGAGCGGAAAGGATGGCTCCGTTGCGCTCCAGCCCGTTTGCCACACCGTTTGATCGCCGGTAACCGTAATGGTATCGCAGCCAAGATTGGTGAAGGTAATGCTGGAATCGCTTTCGTTCTTCGTGCATAAACTGAAGGGATCGAAGTTTATTCCATCTATATTTGTCGCAAGCGCGTTCGTTGAATTCGTAAAGGTTACGCGAACTTGAACGGTGGTATCGAACGTAACGGTAGAGCCGAAATACTTCCCTTTGATCTCGACAGAGACGAAATTGACACCAGAAATGCCTTGCGGCGGGAAGGAAATGGACAGCGTATCGTCCATCCCCGCAGCAAGTTTGAGTGGAACATGGAAATTAGTCGAATATTGGATGGAGTTACTTACGGTAACAGTGCATCCTGTGAATTCTACGCTATCGCAGAAAAGCGAATGTAGATAAAGCGGCAGAGAGGACTCTCCACAATTGGAAAGCGTGAGCTTCGCCGGAGCGGAAGCGCGAGGATTTGCAGGGCCACCGGACGCGAGCGCATAAAGGTAGAGCGTCGTATCCCACGGTCGCGGGAACACCACTGAGGTGGTATGGACATAAAAATAAATATTATAGATTCCCGGCGCGGGAGCTAAAAGCGTAACCCAAAACGTATCTAATCCATCCGGCCCAAGCGTTTCGGGCGGCTGATGATCGAGCGTCGGAGTAAGCGTGCTATCCGACCATGTGATCGAATCGATGGTGAGCGAATCGCATATATCCGCCGCGCGTATCACGAGCGGGATGCGTGTACTCGTACATGCATCGAATTTAAGCGGCGTCTTCAACCAGCATCGCGGGGTTCCCGGCGGTGGATACAAATGCACTGCAATAGAGGAATCGGTAACGTATTTATACATGGCCGCATTTGTATGCCCCGCTCACCGTATCCACGAAATAAAAAGTAGAAGCGAACTGAAACGGATGCGCCGACGCCTGGTATTGAACGGGAAACATTCCGTTTCCAGCGGGAACGATAAGCATGGTGTCCTGCGGGTTGAAAGAGCAACCCATCGTTCGTATAAGCATATATACGTACCGTATCGGGATTTGTAGTTTGCGCTAAATTAATGGTAAGCTTTGAAAGAAAGCACCCTGTATCCGTTATATTGCTTACGCTCAAGATGTTCTTGGGATAACCGGGAAACAGGACGGACATCGAATCCTCCTCCACGTATTTGTATTGGCCACATTCATAGGCGCCGGTGATCGTATCCGCGAAATAGAACATGGAACTAAGATGGTTGAGAGGGACGAAGGTCCGGTAATGAACCGGAACCGTTCCTGGGGTTCCCGAAAGAACGATCGTGGTGTCCGCGGGTTGGATCGTCGAGCTATCCTCTGCGGACGCATGGATCCGCATCGTATCGGGGTCATTGCCGCCCGTCAGGTACACAACAAGTTCAGGAAAGGTGCATGCTGTATCCACTACATTGCTTACGATCAAGTCGCTGTTCATGGGACCCGTTGGATAGAACTCGGTTCCCCCATCCCAAAGATACACTTTGGCGCTATCCATCTCGATCAAATAGCGATTGTACAGTCCGAACGCGAACATTCTTCTATCGTCGAGCGTGGAAGCAGGCCCTCCGATATTATTCCAGGATATTCCACCCGATAGCGAGCACCACACGTTTTTCAAACCTTGAACATACAAGACTCCGGAATTCGCGCCTTCAAGGATATCGCTTGTGGTACTGGTTCCAAAATCATACACAAAACCCCACGTCCCGCCCGAGTCGGTGGATTTATAGAGTTCTACCTTCGGGCCGTCAGAAAGGACGTAGCATATTGCACTGCAGGTATCCGCCGCGCAACTATATCCGCAATCAAAATAAGGAGATTTGGACGAAAACCAAGTTACACCTCCGTTGGGAGACCACCCCAAACTATTATCGTCGTCTCGTGCTACCACACAAGCATACGTAGTATGAGGATTGATCCGCGCGATAGTCGTGCCCAAGCTCATACCGTTTCCCGTTATGTTGACTCCGTGGATCTGAGCATCCGCGCCAATAACGATGTCATCCGCATTACGCAAAAGCGCGTTGGTCTTCTGCCAGGTAACGCCGCGATCCGTGGATTCCCAGATACACGTTGCGCCGCTTGCCGCATAGAGATTAAAACCATCGAGCAGCCTCAGCGATCTGATGGTATCGGGTTCTTCCGGGTAGCTGCTCTCTTTCCACACACCGGAGCTATAGGTGTATATGCAATGCACCCCGGCAACGACGCCATTCGAAGTATCCCAGAAATACGCACAGCGCAGATCCGTTCCCAGCGGAAGGGTCCCAATCTGTTTCCAGGACTGTGCATTCGCGCTCGAAAGACATGCGAAAAACCCGGCGAGCATTACGCCGGTACGGAACAACCGGAAAGACCTGGAACGAAGCATATTCCTTGTTTATCTACGACATATCGGAACGCCTAAAAGTTACATTAAAAAATTACCCCCCTTGAAACACCGGGGATTTTCTACGCCATCCCCTTCTGCTTATTAGCAGATTGCTGGGCGGTGTTGATCACGCGTTGGTTTGCAAAACGCGCGCACGGGCATCCGTGCGAAACGGGATTTAATTGCATCGGCTCGCCTTTGCCATCGGCCATCGCGCCGCCAAGCATGTATTCGGATTTATCGCCTAAGGCATCGAGCGAATCCCAGAACTTTTCCGTCTTGCCATAATAAGCTACATCGCGCAGCATGTGCGTGATCTTTCCATCTTCCACGCCAAAGGCCACCTGCCCGGTGAACTGGAAATTATAGCGCTGCTGATCGATCGAATAACTGGAGTTCCCTTTGATGAGAATGCCCTTGCTCGGTATCGGCAATAATATCGTTCAGCGATTTCTTATTCGGATTCGGCTGAAGGCTGACGTTCGGCATTCGTTGGAACGGCGTGTTCCACCATCCTTCGGCATAGCTTTGTCCACGGGAAGTTTTTTCGCCGATCATCTTGGCTTGCTCGCGCGTGGTTTGCAGCGCAACAAGCGTACCTCTCTCGATGAGCGGATACGATTGCGCGGGAACGCCATCGTCATCATATCCAACGGTTGCCAATGCGCCTTCCTGTGTGCGGTCGGCAACGATATTCATATACTCGGAACCATATGGGAACTTTCCGCCATTTTTCCGGCGTGAAAAAACTCGTGCCGGCAAAATCCGCTTCGTAACCCATGATGCGGTCCAGTTCCGTCGGATGACCGATGGACTCATGGATCGTCAGCCACAAATGCGTGGGATGCAAAATGAGATCGTACTTACCCGGCTCTACCGAAACCGCAGAAATCTTTTCGTGCGCATCGGCAGCCGCTTGTTTTATCTCATCTTTATAGGGATATTGCTCGACGTATTCGAAACCGCGCCCTTGCGGCAGCACGAAGAGCGCGCGCGATGCGAACTCGCCTTTTGTGCGGATCGGCAACCGTCGCCCAGGTGGAAGGATCCATCCGGGTAACTTCCTGCCAAATTTTCGAGCCTTCGCTGGACGCGAAATATTTCTCTTCGCGCACACAGTGCAGCTCGGAATAGAGCGTGAGTTTACAGCCATTCAGCGGAACGCTCGCTCCGAGCGCGTGCATATCGAGTAAAAACTGCGCGCGATCTTTGAACGACACCTCGAACGGATTTTTCACGATGGGCGTCTTCCATTCGCCCTGCACGGCATCGACGGGCGCGAGATCGAGCGGAATCGTTTGTATCTTGGAATTATTCTCTGCCATTGTGACGGCTTCCTGCGCGGCGAGTTTTCCATTTTCCATATCGACATCGCGCGTGGCA
The DNA here is from genome assembly GCA_963794025.1 of Ignavibacteriota bacterium. Taxonomy (GTDB): domain Bacteria; phylum Bacteroidota; class Ignavibacteria; order Palsa-1295; family Palsa-1295; genus PALSA-1295. Next base: position 37,164 of record CAWCCK010000026.1, on the reverse strand, counting down.
GAAAAACCCCAGGTCCCATTTTTAATGACGCGAAGGCCAAGCCCGTAGGATTCCGAATCCGAAAGCCCGGTCACCACCTGATCGCGCGCGCTTACCGATTGCGATAGCATTCGCACAAAACGAATGTCACAATACGTTGCGCCGAGCGATTTCGCGTGAGCGATCAGTGCGTCCGCCAGATCCTGCTCGGATTTCGATGGCTTTGCAGGCGTATCGAACCGCATCTTGCGCGACTCACGCGCGGCGAGCGTATCGAGATTAGCCAATGATAGCGCGCCCTTCGTGAGCACGCCGGATGCAAGCATTCCTTTTATAAATAATCGTCGGTCCATAATATCAGTTATCTAATGTTGTATGTGCCACATTCTCTCGCGGCGCAGGTTTCTCTAACACATCCTGCCGGTTTTTCATCAAATCGTCGAGCAGTGCGTGCAGCTTGTTCGATCGGAGCAGCCTTCCCTCCGCGCGATTTGCAACGTTCGGAGCCACGCTCACTTTTACTACTTTTTCTTTTGGTACGCTTTTAACATCCTTCGGCGTTTTGATTTCTGTAACTTTTTTTAGCTTAGGCGCTTTTTTTATTTCGGGGATCTTTATCGCTTCAGGGATTTTTATTACTTCTTCAATAGGTTTTACTTCGATTGGCTTCGGCAGCGGCGCCTTGCTCGTTTTCTCTGTTTTTTTAGATGGCTTCTCTACCAACAGATCGAGGGAAGCTCCCGGCCCCAACATTCCGCGTAATTTTTTAATGGAACTTTGTACCGCATTCCTGACCGTGCCGGGTGCGATCTCCATCGTATCTGCGACAGCCTTCATCGTCATGCCGGCAAAGAAAACAAGTTCTATGATCTTGCGCTGATCCTCGCTTAAGACCTCGAAGGCCTTCTGAATTTCCAGTCGGCCTGCATCGGCAGTCAGCTTTTCATCTGTCGTGTGCGTATCGGTCACGAGATATTCATGATCCTGCACATCGTAGGATTCCGTTTGGCGCTGTTTCTGGAATCGCGTGCTGCGGGTTTCATCGACCGCGCGGTTGCGTGCCAGCAGTAAGATCCACGCCGAGATATTCGAATGAACTTTGTATAGTTCCGGAGCGGAGTTCCAGAAATGCGTGAATACTTCCTGCAAAATATCGAGCGCGTCGTCCTCACTGTGGACAATACGATAAATAACGGAATACGCCTTCGGCGCAAGGAAATCATAAAATTCCCGGAACGCGATTTCCGAACGCTCTACCGCTATTTGTTCGAAGAGCGCCGCGCTCATCGCTTCCGACATTCTGCCGCGAAACGCTCGCGAAGAATCCGGACGCGACCGCGAGGTGTGGCGCTCCAACTGTGCACCCAGATCTTCGAAGGAATCCCGAACGGGCGGCGCGTTGGGCGCTACCACCGGCTCATCATCCTGTTCTTCCGGTGAAAGATAATCGGGAACCGCCGATCGTTCGGCCTCGCTCGATTGCGAAAAATTGCTATCTATGCGGTTCATCGAATTCGGGAGCGATCCATGCTGATGACAACGCTCCAGCTACTAATATACAACATTTCTAAGTAAAGTCAAGAGGCAGATGAATAGTGCGGGAAACATCGGCTCTCTTTAGGCGTTTGAACGGTCAAATATAACCACCTGTTCCGATGAATTCTACAAAAAAACTTACCCTTGCGATCTGTATTGCCGCACTCATGCTTGCGTCGTGCGCGGAGCGAAGCCAAATGCCTGCACACGCCTACGAAGGCACGATCACCGAAGTGATCCACATGCCCGGCATCGGAAAATTAATGAACAATGGCGGCGATATTTCTAAACACGATAGCGCAAATGATGAATCAGGAAATTCTGGCGATATGGGAACGGCAGCAATGGGCGCGCTCGCAAATATCGGACTGAAAATGTACGTCCGCGAAAACGTGATCGCGTACGATGTGTCGTTGTTAGGCGGGCTTATCACCATGCACTCGATCATCGACCGCAATGCGCGAACGCTCACTGTACTCATGCCGAATCACACGGCGATGGTATTGGATCTCCGAACGCTCGATTCGTCTCGGAACCAAATTAGCGATTCACTGATGGCGCATAATGGCCTGCTCGATTCCCTGCAAGCGATGATACCCCAGCCGACCGGCAAAACGGAAACGATTCACGGATTAGAAACGGAAGAATATCACGCCACCAAAGGACAGATGGAAACCGATCTATGGCTTTCCGATAACCAAAAGCTACAAGCATTCGATGTGGTGCGCGACGCCTTTCTCGGTCGCGGAACCGAAGGAACCGGCGGACTCGATCAAATTTTCGGAATGATGCGGCCTATTGCAGGAAAAATTCCCGTGAAATTCGAAACCAAGCTAAATGGTGAAGTCCTCGCAAGCGGTGAGCTAACCGACATCACTGAAGAAAAGCTCGACGACGCGCTCTTTACCATTCCAAAGGATTACACGATCGTAAACGGCGATAGCGTCCGCACCGCGAAGAAACAACAACGGCATTTTACGGCGCCGTAAGGGAATGATTGGTTCGCATTCGATTTGGTTCCCATAGTCCTGAAAGGACGAAAGGAAGGAAACGGTTTTTATTCCGCACCAAAGTCCCGGAGGGACGACACCTACTGCGGGAACCTGCCGTGCCTTCGGCGCTTGATTACCTATTTATCTATCGATCCGGTGACTAACGTCACCGGCTATTACCTTGCGTGCCTTCGGCACTGAAAAGCGATGCTTCCCGAAATTGTCACGGAAGCCTACCGCAGCAACCTTCCATGTGCTTTTGCAAAAAAAATCAATTATTTTCAGGAAACGCTTGACTTCCGGGAATTCTTGCCGTATATTAGGAGTGTTCTGACGGGCACCGTTTCAAGAGGAAAGGATGATGGTGCATTGTTCATTGAAAAATTTGTAGATTGTTTTCTTTTTGAAATTAGTGAAAAGAAAATGAACATTAAACGAGCACAACAACCATGAAAGCCATTTCAGAGAGACACGCGGCGAATGCGAGTCGGAAACGGCATAGTTCATGAAGGACAAATGCGTTATCGCAAAATCGGCTCTATTACACCCGGCCAATGCGCGGCTGAGAGCTTAAGTAAATCTCGCTCTCAATCCCAGCATTCGCTCACGCACCCATTGCCAGGAGTAGAGTGTGAACATCGCCATCACGACACCGCCGACGAGATCAAACACATAATGGTAACGAAGATACACGGTTGAAAAGATAAGGCTTGAACCGATCACCAAGATCACCCATTTGAGGCGCGCGCGAAATTGGAAGGCAAGCAATATTGTGAGCACGGTAATATCGGTATGACCGCTCGGAAATGCGTCACGGTTCACATGGCTGATGATGTTCGCCAGAGACATTCCGGGCGCGATACCCTCGCCGCGATTTAGCAGGGTTCGCATCGGTTCGGTGAGCAGAAGGCCGGGCAGTTCGTTCGATAAATTGAGGAAATTATGCAGCGTAAAACGCGGGCCGATCGATGGAAAGAAAATGTATCCTAAATAGGAAAGCATAAATCCATAGACGATGATGAACGCCACTTGCTCGACGGGTTCCGGCGGTTCGCCATCGCGTATGCCGCCGAAGGTATAGGGCATCTCATGACCGAGATCGTTCTTTCGTTTGGCTCGCATGTATAGCTCGATGGCAAGCGCGAGCGGCAGAAAATAAAAAAGCAAATAGCAGATCATCATGTACTCCGTGAGCCACGGCCATGTTGGGAAATGATCGGCCAGCCAATGGGTCGGGTTCACGCCGAAGATAAGGCGATCGGCAGCGATGAACATGGAATCGAAATCATGTCCGTGCAACGGGTAGGAAATATACCCGGCGCTCGTAAAATAAATAGGAATGAGAGGAAAAAGATACAACAACCGAAAACGCCGAGACCATCGACCGGCAGCGCCGCTTGTCGATGTGATCGACCAATAGCTCATCAGCGTGATGATGCCGACCGCAATGAACATATTGATAAGAACCTGCGGCCACTGCGTAACCCGCCCGCTCGCCAGCACTGCGATCAGGCTGAATACGCCGGCAAACACGAAGAGAAGCACCTCGTGCGGCGCTAATTCCGACACAATGCGCGAAGCGATCGCGGGCCATCGGGGAGAAACGGCGCGCTGCTTTGGCTGAGTGAAAGATTCCGATTCCATGTGGCGCACTGAACAGAGAAACAGTAAAGTCTGCTCCTTGAAAAAAGATAGTGTGTCGCCCAACTTTAGTTGGGCGAAATTATTAACCACCTAAGACGAAATGAAGAATAAATTATTTTAACTTTCCTGAATAGCGTGAGCAATTTCAAGAAAATCCTCGATAGAAAACTCCTCCGCACGCGCGGTGAGAAAGCGCGAGCAGGAGCCGGATTCGATCTGCGCCATCGTTTCAGGCGGAACAAAGGCTTTCAGATTATTCCGCACCGTTTTTCTTCGCATGGCAAACAGGGCGCGGACGAGCTTGCGAAACGCGGTTTCATCGAAATCCTCCGGTTTCGGAATTCCGGTGCGAGTGAAATAATCGCGCGTGAGATCCATTCGCACCACAGCGGAATCGACGTTGGGAACCGGGCGAAACGCACCTCGCGGAACCCGAAAAAGCATCGTAACTTCGCCGAAGAAATTAGCGAGCACTGTTGGAATGCCGTATGCTTTGGTGCGTGGCTTTGCCGTCAGTCGCTCGGCGAATTCTTGCTGGACGAGGAGCACGGCATCGCGCACGGCGTCGCGTTCATCGATCAATTTGAAAAGAATCGGCGACGTGATGTAATATGGGATATTTCCCACCACACGAAGTTTTTTGCTTTCCTTCTTAGAACGTTCCAGCAGATCGGCTTCCAAAAAATCTTGCTCTATAATTTGAAATCGCTCGCCTTCGGAACCAAACATTTCGCGCAGTTCCGGGATGGCGCGGGCGTCCAGCTCATACGCGATCAGCTTTTCGAGCGGACTTTCGAGCAGATGCCGCGTGAGCAAACCCGTGCCGGGACCGATCTCGATCACGACATCCCCGCGCTCCGGCGCAAGCGATTCAACGATCCGCTGATGCTTTTTCAGATCGACGAGAAAATGCTGGCCTAACGATTTTCGAGCTGGTAAATGGAACAAGGCGTACGGAAAGTGGGTGGTGGATAACGGAACGATCGCTAATTTTAATGGACGAAAGAAATCAATGCGTGGGAACAAACATATTCTCATGGTTAAAAGATAACAGCGCAGCCGCCGTATCGAGCACATGAACTTCAATTGATTTAGCAAGACCCTCCGAAACCGCGCGAACAATATCGACATATTCTCGCGTAACCACGGAATCGCCAACAGCCATTGCGCGATCTCTTCGCGCAACGATATTGCTGGTAAGCGCCGCGGGATACAGGATGATATTGCTCTCTAAAGGTGCGCTTATGAGAAAAATTCCGGGCGCCGTTCGTACTACTTCAAGCTGACGAAATGCTTCGGAGCGATCCAACCCATACACATCGATGGCTGACCACGCATCCACAAGCACTCCGGCGGTCGAAGCTGTTCTGCGGTTGTACACATTCATCCGATCTGCTTCGGCACGCTCTACAAGCGCGGAAGTTCCAAGCTGCAGCACCGAGGCGCTCCCAAGTTTCGCGGGAACCGCCAGGAACCCGATTCTCAGCGGTCGCGAGGGAATGTCAGAAAGCAGTTCGCTTACATTATGTTTTAGTCTATCGAGGAGCACAGTGCTGGCTCGCCAATCGCTTTGGGCTTCAAGCGCGCGATAGACCTGAAATATACCAAGAGGCACGAGCACGAGCAGCCACGCGATCCGTACAAACTTCGATGTTGTATTCCTAATAAAAATTGCAACGACCACAATAAGGCCGACGGATGGTAAATATAGCCTCCATCGCTCGAACGTCAATAATAGCACGGCTCCGGTGATAATAGTAAAGAATAATGCCGGGAACAATTTCCGCCAACGTCCACCCTGGGAACTTCTCCAAACCAACCACAGCACACACGCGGCAGCGATCGGCATGAGCACCAACACTATTCCCCGACCGCGTGTGAGCAACTGCGTTGCGGTGGAAAGATCGAGCGGAAGAAAAAAATAACCGATCGAATAGAATCCATTTCGAAAGAACGCGGCAAGGGAATGAGCGCCTGCCGCCGTGAGTGGCTGGCTATCCTCGACCGGCAGCGTATAATGCTGGCGATAAAAATAGAACAACACGGTAACGATTGCGTAAGGAAATGTAATGCGTGCAATATGCCATACGCTCTTTTTCCACGGTGCAGATCGCTTCCAAAATAAAATGGGAACCAACGGCAGCGCCAGTGCCGCGCTTTCTTTCGAAAGAAGCGCAAACGCAAACGATACCCACGCCGCTATCGAGATAAGCATCGAGTTCTTCGTCTCGGATCGTTTCAACAAAAGCAAGCTCAGAAGCACAAAGATCGCTGCCAGCGTATCGGCCCGCGCGGTATCGACGACAAGGTTGTATTCGTGCGATGCGGCGATGCCAAAAGCAAACGCACACCACAGGGATTCTTTTTCTGTAAGATATAAAACATTCCTGACAACATAAAAAACGAGCAGCGTAGCCGTGAGATGAAACAATAAATTCGTAAGATGAAACGCGGCGCCGCTCCATCCGAACAGTAGAAAATCGAGCGCCATCGTCGCGTTTGCCACGGGGCGAAAAAAACTCGCGTTGGCATCGGGTGAGACAAACGGACGTAGCACATCTGCAAAATGCTGGATCGGCGCAAGCGATGCCAGATATTGGTAATCGTCGGAATTCATGCGAATTCCCACCACCCCCGCCCACAACGCAGCCGTGGCGATGAGGATGGAAAGCAGCGCGAGATTTCGCATACTGCTTGTCATTGGAACGTTTGTTGTATCGCTCATAATAATATCGTTCCAGCAACGCGCGCTTCGTGATCGAGCAGCCAGCGTTTACGCCAGAGTTCCCCAGCATAACCAACTAGCGATCCATCCGCACCCACCACGCGGTGACACGGAATGACGATCGCAACCGGATTCGCTCCGTTCGCCCGCCCGATAGCACGAACGGCTTTACGGTTATTCATCCGATTGGCGACATCTAAATAGGAACACGTTGTTCCATAAGGAATATGGATAAGCGTCTTCCATACCTTCTCCTCAAACGGGGTTCCACCAGGCGCAAGAGAGAGAGAAAACTCGGTGCGTGTGCCGTCAAAGTATTCTCTGAGTTCATGGATACACTGCTCGATAACTGCATTCGCGCCGGCAATCGCAGGCGGTTTATATTCTGAAGAAAATTGAATATGCGAAATGCCATGCTTCGTCGCAAGAATATGCAGCGTGCCGAGCGGTGTTTCTAAGCTATCGCGATAAAAAACTTCCATGCCAATAGTTAGAACTCTCTATCTGCGCCTGCCGTTTCCTTATACACGTCGTGCTTTGACCGACAGCTTGCTGCGACGCGGACTCTCTCATGAGCAATCATGCGGGCCTGTCCATTAAATAATTGCTAAAGCGTGCTTTTTCATTAGTGGTTATATGGTTAGCACCTCGTCGGTATTCATTATCGGCGAGGTGTTTTTTTATGGACCTTAAACTTTTATCACGCGACCGTGTGCTCGTCTTCGATGGCGCTACGGGCACAAATTTGCAAACGCAAGATCTCACGCCGGACGATTTCGGCGGCGAGCAGCTTGCGGGCTGCAACGAATATCTCATTCGCTCGAAGCCGAGCGCCGTCGAGCGCGTGCATAGCGATTATCTCACTGCCGGCGCGGATATTATCGAGACCGATACCTTCGGTTCGTCTTCTATCGTGCTTGCCGAGTATGGCCTCGAAGCCATTGCGTATGAGCTTTCGAAAGAAGGCGCGGCTATTGCAAAACGCATCGCCAACGATTTTTCTACAAAAGCAAAACCGCGTTTCGTCGCCGGTTCCATCGGGCCGACCACAAAACTTCCCTCGCTCGGTCACATCACGTTCGATGCGATGCGCGGAACCTATTATGAGCAAATGGCCGGTTTACTCGATGGCGGAGCCGATCTTTTTATCATCGAAACCTGTCAGGATCTGCTGCAAATAAAAGCGGCGCTTGCAGCCGCGCAGGATCTCTTCCGCGATAAGCGCACACAGATCCCCGTCATCACATCCGTAACCATCGAAACGATGGGAACGATGCTCATGGGAACGGAAATCGGCGCGGCGCTGACCGCGCTGGAACCGTATGACATCATTTCTGCCATTGGCATGAATTGCGCCACCGGGCCGAAAGAAATGGAAGAAAACGTGCGTTTTCTTACGCAGACTTCCCCGCTGCCGGTGTTCGTCATGCCGAATGCGGGCTTGCCGGAAAATATCGGCGGCGTGGCGCATTACCATCTCACGCCCGAAGAGTTAGAGAAATACATGACGCATTTTGTCGGCGATCTCGGCGTGTCCGTTATCGGCGGATGTTGCGGTACGACTGCTGAGCACATTGCGCGTCTGGCGAATCTCGCCGAGCGCATTACGCCGAAGGCGCGCGCCTATGAATGGACGCCTTCGGCTGCTTCGATCTATTCTTCGGTTCCCATGCACGTCGATCCCGCTCCCGTTATTGTTGGCGAGCGATGTAATACGAACGGCTCGAAAAAATTCCGCGATCTGCTGCTCGCCGAGGAATGGGATGCTGCTGTCTCGATGGCGAAAGAGCAGATAAGGGAAGGCTCCCACATGCTGGATGTCTGCGTAGCGTTCGTCGGGCGCGATGAAGTGCGCGACATGCGGGAAGTAATGTCGCGCATGAACACCGCCGTTACGGTTCCCATCGTGATCGATTCCACGGAATATCCTGTCATCGAAGAAGCGCTGAAGCATTACGCGGGCCGCGCTATTGTGAACTCCATCAATTTAGAAGATGGCGAGGAACGCATGAAACATGTGTTGCCGCTGTGCAAAAAATATGGCGCGGCTGTCATTGCGCTTACCATCGATGAAGACGGCATGGCCAAAACGCGAGAGAAGAAATTCGAAATTGCTGAGCGCATTATAGATCTCTCCGTCAATAAATTCGGCATGAGAGAAGAAGACCTGATCTTCGATACACTTACGTTCACGCTTGGCTCCGGCGACGAGGAATTCCGCAAGGCCGGAATCGAAACCATCGAAGCCATTCGTATGATAAAGCAGGCGCATCCTAAATGCAGAACCATTTTAGGCGTATCGAATATTTCGTTCGGACTCAATCCGCATTCGCGGCATGTGCTAAACTCGGTTTTTCTTCATTTCGCTATTGAAGCGGGTTTGGATATGGCTATCGTTCACGCGGCGAAGATCATGCCGCTCCACAAAATTGATGAGCGCGGACGGGAACTCGCCAAGCAGATTATTTATGATGAGCGGGTAATGGAGGACATGGCTGTTGTGGCGTAGCGAACTATTATCGCAAAGCGGGGTTAATTCAATTATGACCATCAATGCATATATCGAATGGGATTCCGAAACGCAGCTATACGTCGGCATCGTCCCGGGTATTCGGGGAGCGCATACGCAAGCGGAAACGCTGGACGAACTTGACAGAAACCTGAAAGAAGTTCTTACCCTGTGCTACGAAGAAGACCGGGAAGAATTTCAAGACATGCCACGATATATCGGTACTCACCAACTCGAAGTGAACGTGTGAGCAAGCTGCAAATCGTCGATTATAAGACGATGCACCGCTTTCTGACGTCGCAGGGATTTCAGGTTTCCCGGCAGCGAGGAAGTCACGTATTTTATCGTCATTCCGATGGCCGAACTACTACCGTGCCCAATCATGGCGGACGCGATCTTTCGCGGCCTTTGATTCGAGAAATTCTTCGAGAGATCGATGTAAATACTGATACATTTATCGGTTTCCTAACAAGGAAATAGAATCTTTTCAAAAAAATATGTATTGGTACTGATTATTAAGAACACACCCGCGAATATGATAAAATACCTTACGCTCTCCTTCGCTCTTTTTTACTTTTGCGCAACCGCGCATGCGCAGAATCCCACGCATTTCCATCTCCTAAAGCAAACCACTATTGGTGGTGAAGGCGGCTGGGATTTTCTCAGTATCGATGGGCAAAACCGCACGCTGTACGTTACGCATGCGACGCAGGTGGAAACCTACGATCTCGATAACGATTCGCTGATGGCGCCGATCCTGAACACCGAAGGTGCTCACGGCATCGCCATTGCAAATCGCGATAAGCATGGATTTATTTCGTGCGGAAAATCGAACTCCGTGCTCGAATTCGATCTGGTGAATCGCAATGTTATTCAGCGCATCCCTGTCGGCCAAAAACCCGACGCTATCATTTACGATTATACTTCCCATCATATTTTCGTGATGAACGCAGGAAGTAATAGTATCTCTGTGCTCGATGCGAAGACGGGCGCGCTGATCGATACGATCCCGCTCGATGGCAATCCGGAATCTGCCGTGTCCGACGAGCGTGGGCATGTGTTCGTAAATATCGAAAGCTCGTCCCATCTTGTGAAGATCAATTCTGCTAGCAACAAGGTAGAAGCTGTGTGGAAACTCGCGCCCGGCGTTGGCCCGACGGCGCTTGCAATAGACCGCGGCGCGAACCGGCTCTTTGCAGGCTGCGCGAACGAGAAGATGGTCGTCGTAAATGCTGAGAATGGCAAGGTCACGCAAACGTTCCCGATCGGTAAGGGCGTGGATGCCGCCGATTTCGATCCGTTCACAAAATTTGTGTTCAGCGCCAACGGCGAAGGGAACGTTACCATTCTTCAGGAGATGACCGAAGGCAAATACCGTCTTGCACAAACGCTCGTAACCAAGCGTGGCGCGCGCAACATCGGCTACGATCCGCAAACGAATGACATCTATCTCACCACTGCTGATTTCGGCGCCACGCCAGAGCCAACAAAAGATAAACCGAAACCGAAGCCATCGATCATTCCCGGCACGTTCACCATACTGAAGTATGGACAGGGCGCGGAATAAATTTAATTCGATAACAAGATCATCTTATTGACAACCGTTCCGGAGTTCTGGGTCGAGATCTCGTAGAAATAAGTTCCACTTGGCGCGTAGGAGCCATCGGATTTGCGTCCGTCCCAGAAGGCGTCGGGATCGCCGGGTTGCTGCTGCACCTGATCGAGCAGCGTGACAATCAGCTCACCGGTGGAACTATAAATTTTCAGCGTAACCGCGTCCGGATTCGGCAATTCATAATGGAACCGCGTGTAGGGCCACGGCGAGATCGTATTCACCGGTACCGGGCTGCCCGTCAGGCTATTGTAATTGTTGGAACTGGTCGAGGGAGTTCCGACGAGGAACGGATTGGGATAATTTTGCGAAACGATGAGTCCCGCCGCGCCCCAATTCAGCTCGAGAAGATTCGATGCTTCCACCGAGCCATCGAGATCGACCTCTTTCAGTTCATAAATATACGATCCCGGCGTGTGCGTGGAATCGAAAAAGCTATACGAAAGCTGTGAAATGGAATTTCCGCCGGGCGCTTGTGTGGGAACCATCGCAATCTGCTCGAACGACGCGCCGCCAATGCTGCGGTCGATCTCGAAGTAGGAACTTCCTTCTTCGCTATCGGTGATCCAATTTAATATGGTTCCAACGGCCTGTGTGTTCTGCTGCTTTTGATAGGTGAACGACGCCAGTTCGATCGGCAGCGTACTCGTATTGCTTTCCCAAATGCCACGGCCAAAGGTGGCCACGCGAATCGTGGTTTTGTTCGCTTGCACTTCCACATCGCTGCAACTGGCAAGGCCAATGCCACTGCCCGCTACGGACCAATGCGCGCCTGTATCCATCGTATAATAGATTCCGTTATCCGTTGCGGCATACCAAATACTGAGCGGGCTGGTGGAATCCAGCGCCACGCAGTTCACGCCAACTGCCGGAAGCGCTGCGCCGGAACCGCCGGAGGCATTCACCCACGTCGAACCTTGATTCGTCGTGCGCATTACACGGTTCCCAGTGGGCGAATAAAAGCTTGCAAGCGCAAAATTCGTATTCTTGTTCGTCGTCACGATGGAGGTTGCATCGCCGGCCGGCATACCCGCAGATTTCATTGCCCAAGTGGTACCGCCATCGGCCGTCACAGAAATTTGTCCATAGGCGCCCACATAAATAAGGTTGGAACTGGAATGAGAAAGCCCGATCGAAGTGATATTGCTATTGAACGTAGCGCCATTCATCTCCCAATCCTGACCGGCATCGGTGGAAAGCCATAAATGTTCCCGACCTGCATAGAGACATTTATAAAATGGCGCGCCGTTCACGCTCACGATCGACATTTTGAATGGGGTGTCCCAGTTTTCGTTGTCGGTAAACTGAGGATTATTGGCAGGAGGGAGAGGGTTCCCAAGTTCATCGTACAGCGCGCCATACGGAAGCTCTACATAGAAGGGAGTGCTGGTATTACCGGAATACGAAAGCGGCTGCATGCCATCGCCTCCGAAGACATCGACCGAATTCGTTCCATCCACTAATTCCCAGGTTCCCTGATCCTGCAAACCGACAAATGTCTCCTTCGAATCGATCAGATCGAGGCCCATGTGATAGATGCGATTCGAAACCATTGCGTTCGAACGGTAACTCCAGGTGGATGTTTGCTGCGTGGGATTCACAAAACCCGTATTCTGCGACCAATAGAGTCCGCCGTCGCATCCATCATAGACGATCTGGGAGCTTTGCGGATTGAATGCGAACGCATGATGATCGACGTGTCCATAGGACGTTTCCCAATCGTCCGGGCTATTTCCGATCTGCCCGCTATAACAGACCCAGCCAGTATTATTGTAATTATAGAAGGCATAGATACCGCCAATAAAGATGGTATCTCCGTTCGAACTCGAATTGGGGCTGACGGCAAGCGAACAATCGTACCATCCTTGCGGAGCCTGCTCGGATGAAGGATCGAAAAGCGTCGAGGGAACATCGATGGTCTCCCAGCTTCCGCCATTATCGGCAGAGCGAAATAGTGAGCGCGTTACATTGATGATGTCTCCATTGGGATTTGCCATAAGCACAAATACGCGTTCCGGATGAGCTGCGGAGATCGAAATGGCGCAGCGCCCAATGCTATCGCCGGCCGGAAAGGTAGTCGCAATTTTCGACCACGCCACTCCATCGTTGCCGGATCGGTACACGCCGCATTCCGTCGCGGCACCGCCGGGATTATTTCCTTCGGCGAAATAAAGATCCGGAGTTCCGCCGGAGACGGTTCCCGCTTCGATATCCCATACAGGCTCTTGGGCGGTATAAACTCTCGCCCATGTCACGCCGGAATCCGTCGAACGATAGACGCCGCGATTCGTCGTATAAGCCGATGCAAACACCACACTACTCTTAACAGGATCGACTAACACTTTCACGATCGTTCCCGAAAGCGTCGCCGAGCCGATACGCGCCCACGTTCCGCCGCCATCCTCTGATTTATAGAGTCCGGTGCCGACAAACTCATCCACGCTGGCAAAGCCGTTACCGGTTCCAACATAAATTGTGTTATGGTTCTTGGGATCGACGGCGATCGAGGCAACAGATTGATTGGGAATCCAGGTATCCGTCAGCGAAACCCAATTCGACCCCTGATTCGTAGATTTCCATACGCCGCCGCTCGTGCCGCCAACATACATTACGCTCGGATTCGTGGGATCGAATGCGATCGTCGTCGTGCAACCGGCAGTAAAAACATTAGCGCTCGGCTGACCGACAAGCCCAATGCTCGTCCATGCCGTTGCGAACGGTTGAATCTTTCCCCCGCCGCCGCTTCCAGAGCCTCCGTTATATTGCGAAACCGTCATTCCGGCTTCCGGCTGCGCCGACGCTTTGAGGTCTTGCTGCGATTGCTCGAATGCCTTCACGCGCGCTTCGACATCGAACATACCGCTGGTTCCCGCGCGGCGAATCATCTCTTCCATCGCGCGCGCAAATGGCGCCGACCGGCGGATGGATTCGGGAAGCTGATTGATTCCCTGATACATTCCGGAGTCCGATGGCGCGATAACAGGCTGCGAAAGCGTTTCGCCCTTTTCGGATGCGCCGTTCGGAACAGGCGTTTGAGCGCGCGATGAACCGTTCCAAAGGAAAAGCAATGAAACGGCTAACGTAAGGCTAAGAATGTGTCGATAAAGTATCTTCATTCGGCAGTATAAGGATTTTCTAATATAACGGCGAATAAAAACATTTATCACGGCGTTCAGTTCAAAACTCGAATTATTAGATTTTAAGAGAGACACACTATGGATGGAGCACCCGGACAAAAGCGACTGAAACCAACCAAACGGCCTGAAAACGACAATTTGCCATTTACGCCTGATCATGCGGCACAAAACTTCGCGCCGCTTGCCGAGCGAATGCGCCCACAAATGCTGGATGAGGTCGCCGGTCAGCGATCGCTCATTGGCCCCGGTAAACCGCTACGAATCATGATCGAGCGCGGCAAGCTGCATTCCATGATGTTTTGGGGTCCGCCCGGTTCCGGGAAAACGACGCTGGCTAATATACTTGCGCGTTCTGTCAATGCGCCGTTCTTTTCGCTTTCTGCCATTAGCGCCGGAGTGAAAGATCTGCGCGAAGCCATCGAAGCAGCCAAAGAAGCAAATCAGACTTCCGAAGATCGCAGCGTTTTATTTATAGATGAAGTTCACCGCTTTTCCAAATCGCAGCAGGATGCGCTTTTGGGAGCGGTCGAGCATGGTGACATCACGCTCATCGGCGCAACGACGGAAAATCCTTCCTTCGAAGTGATCTCCCCGCTCCTCAGCCGAACGCGCGTGTTCGTGCTCGAAAATCTATCCCGCGAAGATTTGGAACTTTTGCTCGATCGCGCAATTTCGCAAGATGAGGAACTTCGTCCGCTGGGAATTACTCTCGCAGATGACGCCCGCCGCGCACTCATCGCACTTTCCGGCGGCGATGCTCGCAAAATGCTGAACGCGCTGGAACTCGCCGTGCAATTAGCAGACGGGGAGCGCGTCATTCCGGATGGGGAGCGCGGGAACCGCGCAACTACAGATGTAGCGGCGGGGTCCCCCCGCCTTCCCATCGCCATCGATGCCATCGAAGCAGCTTACGGCAGAAAAGCTTCCCGTTACGATAAAGCCGGCGAAGAGCATTACAATATCATCAGCGCGTTCATCAAATCCATGCGCGGAAGCGATCCGAACGCGGCGCTCTATTGGTGCGCCCGCATGATCGAGTCCGGCGAGGACTTAGAGTTCATCGCACGGCGCATGATCATCTTCGCCAGCGAGGACATCGGCAATGCCGATCCCAACGCGCTCCTGCTTGCAACGGCATGCTGGGACGCCGTCCGCGCCGTTGGCTATCCGGAAGCGACGATCATTTTCGGGCAGGTGGTGTCCTATCTTGCATCGGCGAATAAATCGAACGCCTCCTACATGGGAATTTTTGCGGCGCTCGAAGAAGCGAAAGAAAATCCCAACGAGCCGGTTCCGCTCCACTTACGCAACGCACCGACCAAACTGATGAAATCCTTAGGTTACCACGAAGGCTACCGCTACGCCCACTCCGAAGAAGGACACTTCGCGCGCGGCGAAACCTATCTGCCGGACACCATCACGGACAAAACCTTCTATCACCCCACCGATCAAGGCAGGGAAAAAGCAATTCTGGATCGATTGAAAGCCTTGTGGCCGGAGAAATATGGGAAGAGATGATTCGAGGCCGGAAATATTTATCTAATTAAATGGCTCTGGCCTTTGTTTGTGGAAAGAATCCGAATAATTGCAAACTTTCCCCCATGCCTGTTATTTATCGCCACAACGGCTATGTGTTCTTTTTCTATTCCTCGGATCGGAAGGAACGAAAGCATGCACGTAAGAAAGGAAGATGGTGTTGCTAAATTTTGGTTGGAGCCGGTAGAATTGTTTAAATCAGCAGGATTCCGGCCCGCACATCTCAGCGAAATTCGAATCATTATTGAACAGAACCATGACAACTTTATCCAACAATGGGAACGCTACTTTGGCTGACGATGACATCCGCGCCATCGACCTGAAAATCACCAAAGATTCCCTCATCGCCTATCTCGAAGACGGGCGAGCTATCGAGGTTCCATTAGAATGGTATCCTCGGTTGGCACATGCACCTGCTGCAAAGCTGCGTAATTACGAGTGGATCGGTAGGGGTCTCGGTATTACCTGGCCGGAACTCGATGAGGATCTTTCCATCGAAGGGTTCCTAAAAGGCGTTCGCGCGCCTACGACGGGTGAGTACATGAATTTCCCGTGGAGAAAGGATACTCGAAAGAAATCGAAAGCAATTCCTGCGCGAAGAGGAAGATTGGGAGCAACGCAAAGAGTGTAAACTGGTGAAATTCTTATGGCCTGCGAAATATGGGAAATAATTAGACTTCAGAGTTTTTCCCACTCGTCACGAGAAATTCCAGCTTGCTTCAAAATACGACCGAGGAATTCTCTGCTAATGTCATGACCATGCGGATTGGGAATGGTAACGGAATGATTTCCGCGAATCATGTACTCATGTTTGCCACCGGATTTCGGACCAACAAAGCCAACTTTGCGAAGCGCCGCAATGACCACCTCACGGCGAACCGGCCCATAATGTGGCATTATGCGAGAACCGGAGTTTGCAAACTAATTCCCGCGATCACCGGAAGTTCAAGATGTTCCTGAAGACGGAGGAGAATCCACCCCTCTAATACTTCCTCCAACACCCTCCGGCATTGTTCCAGCGTTGCCTCGTTCGCAAAAACGCCGGGACACTCCGCTATCTCGCCGTAGATGCTCTCGTCATCGAACATCTCGTAGTGAGCGCGCTCCATCGCGGCATCGATATAGGATTGTATCATGATAAAATGCAACAGCCATACGTGCGAAGCGGTTCACCCATCTTAGGCACTCCGATTTACCCTTCCCCCACGGGCACTTTTGCTGCCCGGCGATGCTTTTCAATGCGTAAATGATTCCAAAACGGCTTCTCGCGCTCACCCTCTTCGCCGCGCTCGCGGTGATGCCGCCGTGTGTGCTCCGCGCTCAAAGCCAACCTCAAGAAGCTATTTACTTAAAGAATGGAAGTATTATACGAGGCAAAATCATAGAAAGGGATTCAGGCAAATCCCTAAAAATTGAAATGAGTGATGGTAGTGTTTTTGTCTTTAAAGCGGACGAAATAGACAGCGTACATCTCGCAGTAGAGACGAAAGAGCCGATCAAAGAAAGCTATGAGCACCATTTATTCCTCGGTGTGAGGGTGGGTGCGGATTTGGCGAGCGAAACGGATGGAGTCTCCGCGCTCGAAATTAAATCATATCCTTCAATCGTAAGCGGTAAGCATAAGCCATATCCTTTAAGCGTAACGCCCGTCGGTAACCAGATCGATCTCCCAGAGCATCAACCGCTTGCATTCGGCTTTTTGGGAGGCATCCAGCTTGACTATGATCTCGATAATATCTGGATATTGAGTTTTGGACTATTATACGATCAAAAAGGAGCGGAGGTGAATTATTCTTATGAACCTCCTGTAGGTGGGGTGGATCAAGACATGCTTAACGTTACTCTTAACTATCTCGAAGTTCCGATACTCGTAAAAACCAAATTCGGTTCCGGGAACGTCCTGCCTTATGTTTTTGCTGGACCGAGCTTTGGAATCCTCTTGTCAGGTGAGGAAACTCATCGTCCGGTTATACAAAACGAAAGTGGATTCAACACATCCCTATATCAGCATAATTGGCCGAGTATTTCAGCGATTGCCGGAGCGGGTCTCTCAATCCAAATCGGAAATGGCTCATCCATATCCTTGGATGCTGCGTATGCGCTAGGCTTAACCAATGATTCGTTTGGGCAGGTGGGTATTCCTGGATATACTTTATATAGCGCCGCGTCTCGTGACATTCGTATTGCCGCAGGAATTTTGTTCCCAGTTGACTAATCATAGCATCTTGAGTTCTAAACGTGCAAGACTCGAAATGGCATAAAGATGGGCAAGTTTCTTTCCGCTGAGTTTCAGCCTTCAATTTTCGGTTCTGCCTTAATTAGAATTGGTTCCAAAACCGTTATACTTTTTGTTGTTATGTCTTCATTCCAACGATCTCTCCCGCACGAAGAACTGACGGATTAAGGAGGCCGATGAGTCGATTAAGCTCCCCCTGAACCAATTCCCATGTTTCTTTTGTGTAGTCGTCGGGGGTAGCCTCTAATAAACTCAGGAGGTTTTGAATCTCATGTTGAGGCATTCCTGTCGGTCGAACTAAGAGTCGCATGATCTCCCGCTTCGTGGGAATCAGTGGTATTGTTGGCGTTTGGCCGCTACCTTTTTGTTGGTAGTAATGCGTTAGAGCGTCTATCTTTAGAAAAATATCATATCGCTGTTCCGCGAGTGCTGTTTGTTTTTGCTTCCAAACGGTATAGAGCGTTTGCCACACTACAAAAACAGCGGCAACGATGATCGTAACAAGCCCAACGAGGTTGCTCTGCAAAAAAGAAGTTTGATCGGGATTACACATACCCCCGGAACGCCTAGGATTTGAGCCTCGTTCGCTTGGGATGCTCAAAAAGGCTGTAAGACTTCATCCGAAATTCACACCTACCCCAACCCCCTATCCCAATCCACCCAAATCAGCTTCACGCTTCCGGAAGCGAGCGAAGTAACGCTCACCATCACGGATGCTGCAGGCCGCGAAACGCCGCTTCTGCGCTCCGCATGGTTTCCAGCCGGTCAGCATGAGATCGCATGGGATGCAAGCAATTATCCGAGCGGTGTGTATCTTTGCCGTCTATCCTCCGGCGGTGAGAGCGTAACGGAGCGGGTGGTTGTGCTTAAATAGCTGCGTGGCACGAAGCTCGGCGATAATTGGTTGAAACAGCGTCATGACAACCACCTTTCGACTGCCGGCGGACGAACTCGATGAGTCCTTCATCGAGCGCGTAAAAGAGATGTTTCGCAAGAAACAGATCGCTATTATTGTGTATGAGGAGAATGAAATGGCATCCCATTCAGAGGCAGCGCTTCCATTGGGAATGAATATGGAGGATCTCCGGCGATTTCGAGGAAGTATTTCAAATGAAGACGCCAAAGAAATGAAACAAGCGATCGAGGAGGAATGTGAACGCATTGATCCCGAAGGCTGGTAACATTCTGCTCGACACGAATTGTGCGATCGAGCTTATCGCCGATGTTGACGTTGCCGAAGCATTCTATGCAATGGGTCGGGCGTTTATTTCATCTATATCGGTTGGTGAACTTTCTTTCGGCGCTTACAATTCGATGCATGCCGAGAGAAATTTATCGAACATTCGAGCATTGCTTGCCGAAATTCCTGTCCTCGATTGCGATGCAGAGTCGGCGGATTGGTATGGAAGAATTCGGCATCAATTAAAAAGAAGCGGCAAGCCAATCCCCGATAATGATATTTGGATTGCATCCATTGCATCGCAATATGGTATGAAACTCGCAACGAAAGACAGGCATTTCAGCCATGTCGAAGGCTTAGAGTGCATCGTGTGGTAGTTTCGAATGTATAATTATTCATCCCTAATTCTCGGCGGATAGAAACATTCGCTGTGCGTTCGGTGTATTAGTCATGCATCGTGAAGAAATTTATCTGGCTCTGCTGCGCACTCCTTTTCATTACAATTAGTGGTGCAGCAAATGCGCAACCAACACGAATCATCAAGTTCGATGAATTAGCGAGGATGATGTCGCAATCAAACGATACAACGTACATCTTCAATTTCTTTGCGACGTGGTGCGAGCCGTGCGTGCAGGAATTTCCGGCGTTTCAGCGTTTTTCGGCGAACAGTGCCGATAAGAAAGTGAGGCTCATTTTTGTGAGCCTCGATTTCAAAAAGGATTTTTCGAAGCGGCTGCTGCCGTTCCTGAAAAAGAACCATGTGAAGAACGAAGTCGTTTTGCTGGACGAGCCGGATTACAATTCCTGGATCGATCGCGTTGATACGACATGGGATGGGAACCTCCCCGCCACGCTCGTTATTAATAACGGAACGCATGTTCGCAAAATGTTCGCGCGGGAATTTACCTACGCTTCGCTTGAAACGGCGATGAAACCATTTTTACCGTAGAATTTTTCTTTTTCTTCGATATTTTTCATTCCTCAATCGTCAATCATTATTATGAAACACTACTCCATACTCACAGCTCTTCTTCTTGCGCTCACGGTCGGACTCACGAGCTTTACGCCTGCGGGCATTGGCCCGGTTGGTTACAAAGCCGGTGACATCGCGCAGGATTTTCACCTCAAAAACGTCGATGGCAAAATGATTTCCTTAGCTAATTTTAAGGAAGCCAAGGGATTCATCGTCGTATTTACGTGCAATCACTGCCCGGTGGCGAAACTGTATGAAACTCGCATTGCGGAACTAAATCAGCAGTACGCAACGAAAGGTTACCCCGTCATTGCGATCAACCCGACCGACCCCAACGCCTATCCCGACGATACCTATGAAAAGATGGTCTCGTATGCGAAGGAACGTAATTATTCGTTCCCGTATCTCGATGACGCCTCACAGAAGATCACGCGCGAATACGGCGCTACGAACACGCCGCATGTGTTCGTGCTCGAAAAAGTCAATGGAAAGCTCGTCGTCCGCTATACCGGCGCGATCGACGATAACGCCGACGACGCCACGCAGGTCACGAAGCACTACGTAGGAGACGCCGTAAACGCGCTCATTGCGGGTCAGCCCGTCACGGTTGCGCACACAAAAGCGATCGGCTGCGGAATTAAGATGAAGCAGAGCTAAGGGCGAACTCCTTGTTGAGCAATAAAGAATACACCTCTCCATCAACAGAGGAGAGGTGTATCATGTTGGCTAAATCCTTTTAATCGTGAGAATCGTGGTCGTTATTCCTTTACGATTTTTAGCGTTATCGCATCGCCGGCATCCGTAGTGATGCGGAGATAATACGTTCCCGGCGGGAGATTGGGCGCGGGGATGGTGGCGTTGTGATCGCCGGGTTGCTCTAATTGGTATTTTGCATTAGCGATGGGAACCGAGCGGCCTAATACATCCCGTAGCTCCATGGTAACAAGCGCAGTGCGGCCCATTTGGTAGGAAACATCGATCTCATCCTTCATGGGGTTCTCTAACAAGCTGCGCGGAGAGCAGAGCCTCAGAAGTTATTGGAGAACTTGCACCAACCGAATTAGCAAACTGCGGGCCAAGAAGAATTTGAAGATTCTCCTGCTGCAACGATGGAATAGTAGAATCATAAGGATTTGCAAGCGTATCCTGATTTACTAAGCTATCTAACCACCATGAATACTTGCCATAAGGAACTACAGTATCGAATTTACCAACTATCGTATCCAGCCATTCCTCATGCCGCCAATGGGATGCGGAATTGTAAAGTGTTTGGAATGAAGCAAGAAGCGCAGGGCATTTCCCACTTTGGATAATGTAATTATCCGCAGCTTCTTGTGCTGCTTCATCATTCTGGAGTGCGGTTATCATATCATTCACATCCGAACAATACCACATTGTGTCAGGATTGAGATAGAGCACTTGTTTGAGCCACGTCAGAAAATCAGGCCAACGGCCTGCACCACCAGCTGCCCAACCAGAGATAGACTCATTCACATCAGTAAAGTCCATCCACCCCTGGGGATAGAGCGGGCAAGTTTCTAAGAATAACTTTAATGTATCATAAGCGTCTAAAAATTGACCAAGGGAGTTCAAACCTATACCGTAATTCAATAGGTTTCCGCAAGCAAATTGGCCGGTGGTGTCACCGGATTGCGCGATGGCACATTTACCGACGAGCAGGAAAACGGCAATAAATAAAACCGAAAATGTTTTTTTCATTCTTTTACTATCTTCAACGTGATTGCATCGCCGACATCCGTAGTAATGCGCAAATAATAAATTCCCGGCGGGAGATTGGGCGCGGGGATGGTGGCGGTGTGATCGCCGGGTTGCTCTAATTGGTATTTGGCATTAGCGATGGGAACCGAGCGGCCTAAGACATCCCGTAGCTCCATGGTAACAAGCGCGGTGCGGCCCATTTGGTAGGAAACAGCGATCTCATCCTGCATGGGGTTCTCCAACAGCTGCGCGGAGAGCAACGCCTGCGATGTAATGGGCGAACTTGGCTGCACACCCTCTGCATACTGAGGCCCAAGAAGGACATCAAGGCTATCCTGCCAAAGCGTGGGAGCCGACGTATCATACGGGTTTGCAAGCGTATCGGCATTTACCGAATCATTGTATGCATCTATATTTTGAATGGTAAGCGTGCTATCGATGTATGCATATTTCTGCTCTACTGAATCGCGCCAGTAATAATGGCGCCAGTAAGAAGCGGCATTAAATTCACTCTGAAATGCCGATGCAAGGCCAGGGCACTTTCCGCTTTGTATAATATATTGGCATATTGCCATTTCCGAGCTATTACTTTGAACAGCCTCAATCATTTCCGACACGTCATTGCAATACCAATTGGTGTCAGGATTAAGATAAAGCACCTGCTTCAAGAACGACAGGAAATCGGGCCAGCGTCCCGCACCGCCCGCAGTCCATCCCGAAACAGCACCGCCTATAAAGACGAAAGCGTCCCATGAATTAGTATAAAATGGACAGTTCTCAAGGAATTCACGCAACGTATCATAAGCCTGTGGCTCAATATTATCGGAGGATAAAGCATAGCCTGTGGAAAAAAGAGTTCCACAACTGGAATCGTTTTGCCCGGAATCATTCGAAAGAGTCGATAATGTTGTGGAACCTTTCTTTTTAATAAGATCGACACCACTCGAACAACTAAAACCGGGACTTGTTGGTGCTGGTGGTGCTAAATAGACTCCAGACGCAGAAACGCCCGGGCCGAGAGAATATCCCCCACTGCCCCAATAGTTATTACTGATATCGAATAAGTTCACTGCAGTAACGGTGCTTATACTCGGTGACCCTTCAATGTCATTAAGGCCATACGGAGATGGATCTGGGGCAGGTGGGATCGGCCACGTTACTGGCGTAGGTGCTAAACCGAGATAGAGCGTGCTTGTTGGCCCCGTAAGGCTAATTTCCGCGCCGCCGGGATTATAAATATTGTTATTTGTGAAAACATTATAGGCAGCTTCATCAATAGAAGGTTCCGTCGGATGATGCACTCCAGCAAGATCAGTTATGCTATTGAGAGCTCCTATATAAGCAGGGCCGTTATTATACTCATATTGAGACATATCAATGTGCCCATTATCGTTTATACCACTGATTTGACCGTTGCCATTACCTTCGGACATCCCTCCGAATTGATTTAATTTTTCATAACCCTTATACCAATCTGTGGATATGGCTGCGGATGCTGAATTTATTATATAATTGCTACAAATGAAAGACCATGTCCTTTGGGGATTTGATGCTTTCGAGCTTTCGTTCCAAATTCCCACATTATAAAGTGGATCTTCTATACTATTTTCAACTATGTCACCCGTGCAGTTCATAAAATGAATAGCAGCATCGACCAAATGATGCTCTACTCCCAAGAACACATTATCTCCCACATTAATTGCGATCCGTAGATTGTCCTCTTCAGATGAAGGCAAAGTTCCCGAAATGAGGTCAGGTGCATTTGCAATGAGAATTCCAGAAGAGTATGGAGTATATCCAGACTGCCCAGTTGTGCTCGTAAAAGACTCGAAGTAATTGCTCATTAATGTTATCGAATAAGTTTGAGGAATTGATGATGGGAGATCCGATGGAGAATATCCCAAATCGACTATCATTCCTTGACCATTCATCTGATCGAATGCTGCGTTATAAATATATATTGGCCACCACGGCGAAACATGATTAGATGGAAACGAAAACGGGGAATAATCCACACCTGCAATAATTCCTATATTTTCGATTAGGCCGCCGTCAATTGTCACGGATGGCGGAGGGGATTCCACATAAGGCGACGGGTAAATCCCTCGGTTTGTCCAATTGCCGGATATGTCAATTCCGGTATTCACCAAACAGGAAGTGAATGTAACGGTGTGTGCATCTGGTGCCGGATATGATGAAGAGGTGTAGTCTGCATCTCCACCGCTGCCGTGTACCAAAATGGAGTAATCAAAGGATGTTGAAGCCTGCCCGGGAACCGTACTCTGGTCAGGTTCGAACTGACAGTTTGTGTATGATGCATTGCATTCAGTGCTCAGGTACCCCGCATCCCCACTAAATTCATTGCCTTGAAAGATGAAGATTCCGTCTGTAGCGGTGATGCTGGCAGTATTAAGATCAAGAAGTGTATTATGAATCGTCCATGTCACGGGTTCTAAGATATTTGACACATACTGGCCTTCATAGACATCGCCATTTGAAAGCAAGGTTTCACCCGTGCCATTGAGATTGAATTGCCCAGCGCCGGAAATTTCTAAAATTGCATAATCATCGAAGGAATTATTCGCTGCAAAATTTACAGCCCAAGAACCAGAAGTGCTAAATCCGCTCGTCCAAAACCCCGCTTGCCCCATAATGGGGTCAAGGCCAAAAGTTGCTCCTGCTATCACAAGATCCGCGCCTGTCTCTGAACTTGAGCCAATATTTAGCGAAGCATCACCATCGAATAAAAGATTACCGATCCATACCGGACGCCCAGTTTGTAGGCTGGTATTTGGGTCAGAATAGAGTGTAATATCCAAATTAGAATGCACGGTTGGGGAATTTATCCCTACAAGTGACTCTGCGTTTCCAAGGTCGCACTCGGCTGTCATGAGGGTATTTTCTTCAATGTCCTGATCGAACTCTCGAATATCTCTACAGTAAAAATGGTCTCCCGAAGGTTCGCCAGTCCAGTGAACGTGAATTCCCATTTGGTTCACAGCTCCGCAATAAGCAGTAAATCCGATAGGATTCGTTCCGGGATCATCATAGAAACTAGAAGTGCCTCCTCCGCTGACGCAATACCCCATCGCTGCATGGTTTCCTGGAATAATCATGAGCGGATTATTGGCGGCATGGTGGCTTGGGGGAATGAATGACCCGCTTCTATCGATTTGGTAAAGACAATGGAATTCGGTGAAATCATTCCCTCCCATTCCGGCATTGGCATTCGCGCCTTCATAAGGATCTGCAAAAGCTATGATCGGGTTATCGTCAACAGCAAAGAAAAATGGCGATCCCATTTCAACCGGAAATCCCGAGGAACGAGCGCAATTGAAAAGTCCATCGCAATATTCGCATCGTGGAACGGGAGTTGCATTTTTAATATAGTCGATGAACAGGTGCGTCATACAGGCCAGACCGCTTGAGGCACAACTGGTTCCCGCAATAATATAGACGGCTCGTTGGTTCGCCGTGGATGGACTTATTCCCGACGCGGCGGATTCACTTGCAGTCAATATTCTTGCGTGTGTTGGTGCTTCCCAATTAAAGCCTGGATTAGGAGGTTGGGGGTCGGTGAAGGATGTTGATAGTGGTACGGGCGGTGTGAATGCTGTACCAGTGATGAACTGAGTCCATAACACGCTTCCAGTAAGGCTTGGTATTACCGGGGTAAGATAAGCGACATCAAATGGCGCAATCGTGCCGGAATTCCGAATATCGACGGAGACTGTTGGCCTTCTTCCGCCAGTTCCAGTAGAAGGATCGACACGTGTTGGTTCGAGCATCACTCCTACTCCAGGCGTCAGTGAGACAACTGTCGTCCAAATCGAATAATTGAAACCACCCATTCCATTACTTACAGCTTCTTCCCATACTATATAAAGGAAGGAAGCGTCAATAGCGATATCGAATCGGTCGAGAGGATTATTTTCGTTTGAGCTGCTTACAAGTTGATGGCTCGTTGTCAAGAGTGGTGCTGTACCGAGAGTAGCGATGGGGGCTTTGACAATGGATGGATCAGAAGGCAATGTGGAGAAACTAATATCAATACCAGCGCTTCCTGGGTCGAATCCTTCAACATAAAATGAATTTCGTCCTGGAGTAGAATTATTATTGATCCACACATACCGAACGTTCCCTTGAAGATTGGCTGCACACTTAATTGCATCCGAGGTAGGGTATACGTCACCAGGTGTAAAAGTAAATTTTTTCGCCGCGAGAACTCCCGCCTGAACATCGTCCCATCCAGTTGTAACTGGTGGGTTAGGAAAAGGCATGAATGCGTTTGCAAGTAGAAAGTTAGACGGGGCTCCATTTACGTTCTCCATAGAACCCGAAGAAGTCCACTGACCAAACCCGTTAGCAGCAAGACAGTCCATACTCAGGTCGTCATACCCTGCATTTGTCGAAACGACTAAGGGGGCAATGTCCGGTGTTTGGAAGTTATATGAGACTTGCGCTCTCGGTTCCGATAGCCCTAAAACGAGCACGGCACAAAACGTTAGCATGGATAGGAACTTCCTTTTAGCTACCCCGTTTTTTCGTGATGCGTGATGCGTGATGCGTGATGCATGTTTGATGCATGATGCATGATGCATTGGGAATTAAATTATTCCGCATAAAATGGTCTTTCTATTAATAAAGAAGCAAAAAGTAAACTATCAACATGAATTAAGACGGGAGCTGGTTCCTCCCGCAGACATGGGAGTCCTCGCTTCAATCAGCGCCTTGCGGGTACCGTCGCCTGTATTTGAAGGCAAGTCAGGCGGTTCGAGCGGTGTGCTTATACAAAGGTACGACATTATTTTTGCGAATGCTTAAAATGTTGCCCTAAGAAAGGCAATCCGAATAATCTTATTATTTTAATAAATGCGGAACTCCACGCGAGTTCATGAAAACTTTTGTCGTGTTCATGAATTCCGAATGCAAAAAAAAATATTTTGTGCCTAATTGGCGTGATTTGTTCGGAATCGATGGTATAAAATAAAAAAGCATCCGTTGAGGATGCTTTTTTGAATGAGTTTCCGATCGGCTTCTATGCTGCCATTGCTTCGAGATCGATCGTCTCTGCCAATTCGGGCAGGAAGGCGAGTCCGTTTTTGGTCTCGATGTTGTAGATCTCGAGGAATCGGTACATGGTGGACCGGCTGATGTCGAGCTTTTGCGCGGCTTCGGTAATGTTGCCACGGCACGCGCTCAGCGCGTGATGCACGACGATGCGCTTTACTTCTTCGAGCGGCAGAACGGTGCGGTTCTTGAAGGGGTCGAAGAATTCCTGCATGTTATCGGAGGTTTGTTCGCCATTCGGGATCTCGGCATATTGCCTCACGGGAAGCGGCAGATCTTTAGGGAAGATGGTATCGCCATCGGCGAGGATCACGGCGCGTTCGACGGTGCTTTCGATCTCGCGGATGTTACCCGGCCAGGGATAAGCGATCATCGCTTCCATCGCAGAACGGGATAGCGTGCTAACGCGCTTTCCCTGACGCTGACTGGCGCGCTGGAGGAAAGTTTCGGCGAGCAGGAGGATGTCGCCACGTCGCTCACGGAGCGGGGGCAGCATGATCGGGAACGCGGAGATACGGTAGTACAGATCTTCGCGGAACCGCTTTGTTTGAATTGCTTCCTGAAGATCGGCGTTCGTGGCGCAGATGATCCGGACGTCAACGTGGATGGTTTCGGTTCCGCCGACGCGCTCGAATTCGTGCTCCTGTATAGCGCGGAGCACTTTGGCTTGCAGCATGAGGTCCATATCGCCGATCTCGTCTAAGAAGAGCGTTCCGCCATGTGCGGCCTCGAATTTTCCGATCTTGCGCTGCGTAGCGCCGGTAAAGCTGCCCTTTTCATGACCGAAGAGTTCGGATTCGAGCAGCGCATGAGGGATCGCCGCGCAGTTGATGACCTGAAACGGTTTATCGCTTTTGGGGCCGTTGGTGTGAAGCGCGCGGGCTACCAATTCCTTGCCGGTTCCCGACTCGCCGAGAATGCACACGTTGATCTCGCTATCGCACGCTTTGCGCATCAGCTTAAAGACATCGTGCATCCGCGGATCGGCAGAAATGATGTTCGAAAAATCGTAGCGATGATTAAGTTCTCGCTGCAACTGGCGAAGCTTCTCATGATAGCTATACGTGGCAAGCGCATTGCGGATAATGACTTGAAGCCTGTCCGTATTGATGGGCTTCGTAAGATAATCGTAGCCACCGGCTTTGAGCGATTCCACGGCGGTGGTAATGCTCTCTTCGGCGCTTACCATCACGACGGGAAGGAATTCATCGGCGCTTTTCAATGCTCGGAGCACATCGATGCCGTTGAGATCGGGCAGATGAACGTCGAGCAGCACCATGCGTGGATGATGCTCGCGCATGGCCATGATCGCGGATTCGCCATCGCGGGCAATGATCGCAGGGTAATCCCACACGGTATTGACCCAATGGAAAAGCAGATCGGCCACGAACGGCTCATCGTCAACGATGAGAATAGGCGCGACACGAGCTTCGGTATGCAGAACCTCATCATTCAGCGGCGGCAATTGCCTATCCGCGGAATTTGGAAGGCCGAACGATGTGCGAGCTGCGGACTTCGAAGCGCCGAGCGGCGAAGGAATGGATGAACCGGTTTTCCGCGATGTGAAGGGGCTTTCGGTGCGCGAAAGGACCCGGCTCGTTGGTGATGTTCGCGATGATGGAGACTTCGCTGTGATCATGTTATGTTTTGGCTTAACTAATGAATGGCTACTACTACTCTTAACACTGATGATTTTCACTAATTTTTTAAGACTCAGTCCAAAATTTCATGGGGCAAATGAAAAAAGGGCATCTGAATGTTCAAAATCAAACAGTACGAGCACTACATGTCTCAAAATGAGACTCGCGTTCTCATATTTATACGATTGTGTGGATAATGTCGCAGAATGTAGTGTGAATGGGCGATAGTGTGGAATTATGGGGTATTCTGGGTTGACTTAATCGTCTCATAATAAGACAATTCAACATAATTGGAACGCGATGCTGAGAATTTCTGTCAAATTAAACCGATGCATGTTTTTTCAGTAATTGGCATTCTTTTTGAATTGAAAATAAGGGGTTTTTGAAAGAACGAGAAGGTAAAATCGAAAATATCCATTTTTTCTGATTTTTCTTTCAAAGAAGGTGTAATTTTTTTCGTCGAGCGAGGTTATTATAGTATAGGTGGAAGTGTGCCGACAGGCAAAATGGTGCTTGTTGGCAAAAACACTCACTTTACGATAAAATGAACTTGCGAATGGTGCAATAGTGCATCCGCCGAAACGTAGTTTCCAATACGGTGCGTAACGTTATTTTTTCAGCATGAATATCATGCAGTCCGCAGTAGTGCAGATGCAAGAGGAGCGGTTTGACCGACCGGAAGACGAGCGCGAGGATGGGCAGCCATCCTGGCCGGATCGGTCGTGGAATGCCGATGCTTCATCCGCAGAAACGGGCACTCCATCTGCCGGAAACGAACCAGCGGATGGCGATGATGAAAAGCTGTTCGTAGACCCAGATAAGGATCACCCGGGCATTATCTCGGACGCAATGCAAGAGGCATCGCGGCGTAAGGACGATCATCAATATCACCAAAACGCGCCGGGCGGGCTGCATTCGTTCATTGATAAGCGGAAACCTCGCCCGACCATCGCTGCCGGGCCAGACTTTGAAACAACAGACGAACCGACGGACGAAACTCTTTTTCTTCGTTATCAGCAAGGCGACGATCAAGCATTTTTCTTTATTTACGAGCGGTACAAATCGAGCATCTACGCCTATTGCGCGCAAGTACTTTTTAGCGTAGGATTAACACGGGAATTGGTCGAAGATACGTTCCAGGATGTATTCCTTCGGCTTGTTCAGTATCGGCATACATTCAACGGTGGCGATTTCAGGCCGTGGATATTTACGGTTACGCGACACTCCTGTTTGAGCGCAAAGAAGCGGTCGTTTCGTGAGAATGAAGGTTTGGAATACGCCGGAAATGGCGTAAACATGGATGACGTCAGCGACGATGTTCGTATGGCGTTCTCTTCGAACGACGATCCGCTCGAACGCATGTCGAACGAAGAGCAAACCGGACTTTTGCTTGCTGCAATAGCAAAGCTTCCGGATGAATTTCGTGAAGCGCTTATTCTTAGCGAGTACGAAGGCCTGACCTATGACGAAATCGGACGCATGACGGGAACTTCGCTCTCGACCATCCGTATCCGTATCTTTAGGGCAAAGGCTCGGCTGCGTAAAATGCTGCTGCCGGTCATCGGTGACAGCGTTGGAACCGATACTCCGAACTCGCCACCGGACGATAAAAAAAATTAACCCCAGCGATTTCAATCTGAGATCAACAAAGATGATGAACAGCAAACAGAACACTCCTACGACGACGACCGAAGAACTCATCGTGCAGTATCTCGATGGCGAACTTGTTCGCAAAGAACTCGAGACCGTACTCTTCGATCGGCTCGCTCATTCGGATGAAGCGCGAATGCTTCTACGCGAATATCTCGTCGTTCGCGGCGCGATCCGCGTAAGCCGTGAAGATAAACAGTTCCAGCTTTCGGACGATCTCGATGCGCGCACCCGCGCCCGTATCGTGCAGATCATGGAAGCCATGGAAACCGAAGAACTTTTGGTTCCGGTGGCTGCGGTCGCCGAACCGATAGCCAAGCGTGGCTTCAAAGCCGATCAAGACGCTATCGCGTCCTCGCCGATGTCGCGCCAGTTGAAACGCTGGCAGGTTCGTGGAAGCCTTGCAGCACTTTCGCTCTTGCTTGCCGTTGGCATTGCATGGTTTACTAATGGGAGCACGAGCAATCCTAATATAGCAAGCCTCCAGCCTACGCAGAAATCAACGACGATTTCCGATGCACCTGCTGTGCAATCGAAACCGACTCAGGAACCTATCGCATCCATAGCGAGGGAATCTATCTCGAATGCGAGCGTAGAAGCAGTGCGTTCCACTGCCCATACGCATTCCTCTAAGAACGCAATAGCGTTGGCATCCAACCATCTTCCGCAAAATCCTGTGCAAGCTAACGATCCGAAAGCGGATAACACTGCTTCCACAACGGAATCGCAGGACGGCTCCGACGTTATGATCCTGCCGCGCTATGGAAAAGCGATCGATGCCGCCAGCAAACATGAAGTGGTGGTTTCCGGTAAGGATCGGCTCTAACGTAGCCTAAAGGTTTTTTTCATAACCGTGCTGCGATTCCTCCTTCGCGCTTCTTCCGCGAGCGACCTTCGCTCGTTCACCAGACACTTTGCGCTTCTGGCGTTTTTGTTCGCCATCTTTGGATGTGCGCGTCAAAGTGTTGCCCAGGAATCGAACTTCGCGCAGGCGGTTCAGAGTCCCTCTCAGGCTGTGAAGATCACCGATGAGGCATCGATCGAAGAACTGATCGATCAAAGAATAAAAGATGAATTAGCATTGGGCGGGCAAAAGTTCCACCCGGAAATGGTGCAAACCGAAGCAGATTATGTTCGGCTGAGCGCGGCTTCGAAAGATGTGCTCTATGAAGCCAGTTTCCATCTTCAACCGCATTATTTTTATCATGCCGCAACAGGGCCGGATACGAATTTTCACGGTGCAGCAGAGCAACCGGTCGTGTATTATGTTGGAACGGCACGCACTCCGCTCGCGCTGCCGATGGTGAGTAACCTTTCAAAGCCGCTGCCCAGCGCCGAGGCATCGTACACCATCAATATCGGCGTGCTTCCGTTGCCACCGTTATCCGGTATGGCCCGCGATTCCAGCGTTAATAGTTCCGATTCCATGCGATATTATATCGTCATCGAGCGCACGTTGGAATCGAACCACACCGATAATAACGTTCGCATGGAACAGTTCCATAAGGATTGCAGTGCAAAGACGGGCGAGTCCGTCAACATGCGGCTTGCTAACGACCGGCTCGTCAAAGGAGCCGTGGTATTGCTCGAAAACGGCACTGTGCTCGATTTTGACGACGACTTTTCTCGATTTATCGAAGAACATATTCTCATCGAGAGCAACAAACTTACCTTCAAGCTTGGGCACGAAAACGTCTCCGATATTTCCGAACGGCTTTCGATCCCCTATTCCGTAGCGAAAACCTGTGAGGCAAAAGTCGAGCTTCTGAGTGTTGTCGATACCGCCAATCCGCTCACGATCATAGATACGCTCCGGCAGCCGGCGGATTATCTTGCTGAGGTAGATCTCTCGAAGTTTGCCGATGGCCCGTATCGCTATCGTTACACTGCGACCGATCCGGGAACCGGAAAAATACTTTTTACCGAGACCAAAGATTTCAACAAAACTTCCCCGATCACCGTCATGGAAAGCGCCCGCATCGGAACGCCGGATACACTCGTCGTTGGAAGAAAGAAAGTGAATATGGATTCGCTGCTGAGTTTAAAAGAGCAGGAACTTGCGAATGAAATGGTGATAAATGAAAGAGTTACTGGTACACTCGAAGATTCCAAGAAAGAAAATCAGGATTTGGAGCAAGCTGTTCTCGCGAACAAGCAGAACACCATCGCCGATGTGCATGGCCGCATCGGAATTGGCGCTGGCGATGCAGCGGGAGAGAACTTTTTTATCGGCATCGAGTCCAACCGGCCCGCGCTATCGTTCGATGTTTCCTTTGGAATGATGTATGCTCCGGTTCCCTATCTCAGCTATGCGCCGCGCGGGAATTTATCCAACTTTTTTCTATCGCCAAAATCATTGGGATTTCAATTGCAATGGATACCAATTAAATTCCTGAATGGCGCGATCGAACCGTTACTTGGCGTTGCGTACTACGGTACGTGGTCTCAGCCTGTTACTCCATCTGGCTTGGGATCGGCACCATTACTCTCTGCGCAGATTGGCATTGCATGTGAACCGCTCGGAGAAGTGCATGGACTCGGTTTCAGCTTGTCTTATGGCCCTGAGTTTGGGTTGGGGCTGGCTCCTGCGTCGTACCCGGATTGGAGTTTCAAAGCGTATCTCCGCTTCTAAACTCGGATTGTCATTCGATGAAACAATCTCGTTGCGTACTGCATGAGATTGCTTCGAATAAATCACTGCGCTTCGCTCCGTGATTCATTCTCGCAATGACCTAATCTATATTTAATCAGAGTTCCGTCCATCGTTCATACGTGTCCTCATCGCACTTCTTCCCAGATCTCGTTCGAGGAACGGTGGCGCACAAGCACCGCAAACCCATTACGGATCCAATCGAAATATACGCGCATGTAACCATATTTGCGGTAACGGCGTGGGGACTCGAACACAAGAAGCTTCCCATCGTATTTTACGCTGCCGATGGAACGCATACGGCGATACAGATCGAAATCTTCCCCGGCGGCCATGTGCGGATCGTAACCCGTCAGCGCTTCAAAGGCTTTGCGCCGGACGATCTGGCATTCGCCACGGCCCATGCCAAGGCCGATCAAGTTGGCATAGCGAACGTAGCGATTGAAATATCCGTGAAAGATCACATCGCTCCATTTGCGCTCTTTCGGTAACACTTCGACTCGCGTGGCAACAGCGGAAAGCGATTCATCCACAGCAAAACGCTGCACCACCCGACTCAGGAACCTTTCGATGTTCGCGATCATCGTATCGGCATTCAGAAAAAGGAGCAGATCGGCATTCGCAAGTTCCGCGCCTCGATTGCGGCCTTCGGCGATGGTTTGGCGGCGCGGCGCTGGGCCGCGATCCGCATCGTGCGTGGCAATGAAATCCGCATACGCGGCGGCAATACCGATGGTGTTATCCGTCGAGCCGCCATCGCTCACGATAATTTCGATCCCAAAACGATGCTTTATCATCGGAGTAAATTGCTGAAGGCATCGCTCGAGCAGCTTCTCCTCGTTCTTCGTGGGAATGATTACCGAGAGCTTCGCCCGCACGGGCAATGCTATCTGAATCGGCACGGATGGTCGGCCATCCTGCGATCTTCTCGCTGATGTTCTCTTTGGATTCATCGTATCACTTCTTATTTTATCGCTTCAAATTTCACGGTCAGTGAGTTATTCCATACGGCTCCCGGCGCAAGTTCCACGTTCCAGATCGGCATAACGATCGATCCCTGAAACATGCGCTCGAAACCGCCTTCGCTCATCGAGACCGTCTCGATAGGAAACCGAACGATCTCATCCGTGCCTTCGGATTCGATCCCGATGGCGAGCTTCAGATATTCGTCAACGAGACGAATATTCGAAGCCTGCGGCAGGTGAGCATCGTGGGCGATGCTTCCGGCGCTATTCATCGCATGCCACGCAAGTTTCTGACCGTTCGATTCATAGTACCGATCCGGCGCATCCGGCGCAAGCAGGTGGAAT
The DNA here is from genome assembly GCA_963794025.1 of Ignavibacteriota bacterium. Taxonomy (GTDB): domain Bacteria; phylum Bacteroidota; class Ignavibacteria; order Palsa-1295; family Palsa-1295; genus PALSA-1295. The sequence continues at coordinate 3,066 of CAWCCK010000026.1, read as the reverse complement.
GCCCATTCCGAAGCGAATCTAAAACGAAGCAATTCACCCGATTCGTTCGTGAGCGAGTAGGTCACTTTTAAATCACCTGTTTCAGCGGTGAGGCTCAGAGCTTTCGTCATTCGGATGCTTTTTCCGCTAACAAGTCCTATACACGATAGTTGAAGCTTCCCCTCCTCTTTATTCCAACCCCATTCGAAGGCAGAAGTCACAAAACTTCCAATTTCTTCCTCTCCCCCTACCCCCTGCATCGTGGGCGATGTTCCCTGCTGGGAGAGGGGGGTTGTTGCAGAGTGAGAGTTTGTTGGAAAGAAATGCTCGATCATACAGCCGTGCCGATAGGTATCATACACGATGAGCTTATCGAGACCGGGTTCTTTTGCCGCGGTCATGTCATGAATGGAAGTAGTTCCCGTAGCTTCCGGTTCCCAGCGAGGCCTGTGTGATCTTGTAATGATACGCTTCCTGATGCCGCGAGAGAATGTTCGTGGCATGAAATGCTCGCGGCTTGAAATCGATCTCCGCGATCATGCCGCCAAGCGATGGTTTGACAAAAATAGAAAAGATACTGCGATTCGAGGATCACTTCCTCTGCGCCGTCACAATCCATATCGCTGGCTTCCATGCGAATGCCCGTAAGCGATTCGGCTTCATCGAGCAAGGCATCCGCTTTGACGAGCGCGGTGTAATTTGCATGACGCAAATTCGAAAGATAAATTCCTCCGAACACGCCATGCCAATACGGATCGTTGCACTGCGCGCGGCGCAGTTCCCGATGCGCGTCTGTGGTGTCGATACCCGCTTCGGTGAGTGTTTTAATGCGCGCGCTCGTCCGAAGCGTGTGTTTGTGAAGATGATTGCCTTCCGGATATTTCACGAAGAAGTTCCGCCAATAGCCGCCTTGCACGAAGGAATGATCGAGCGCATCAGCCCACGGAAACGATGGCGTTTTGCGAACCTCCTCGAGCGCGTGAAGAAAATTCTCGTAACTGCGGCTCGCTTCTACCTTTGGCAGCGACCATTGCATCATTTCCGCATAACTTGATGTCGGGAAATACATTCGGCCGCGCTGACCCACGCCGCGTTTCAGCACTTCACCGGGCGGCAGCAGCGTGATCCAATCGGAATGCTCAGAAATCTTTCGAAAAAATTCTTCGAGCCAGCCGTCCGGAATAAACGTGCTCGAAAGTTCCCGGCCATACGCCGAATTTTTCGCCATCGTCGGCAAAGGTTACGATGTTGTCACCGCGCTCGCTTGCGGCATCGCGCAGAACGCGTATGGTTTCATCCACCGGTGAAATGGCATCGCATATCGGAGTGCTTTCGAAATCGGAAAAATGGCGAGCGTTTTTCCGGCGTCTTCAGTAAGATAATATCCCGTCAGATCTTCTTCGCGCAATCCCGCAGAAAGAAAATGCGTATCGTCGAGCAGCACATATTGAATACCAGCTTTTTGAAGCACGGAAGCCAATGGCTGCTCCCATACGCGCTCGGCAAGCCACATGCCGCGAGGTTCGGTGTGAAAAAGCTCCCTGATTTTTTGCGAAAGCATCGCGATCTGCGCTTGCTGATCGTTAGCGGGAATGACGGAAAGAATCGGCTCGTAATATCCGCCGGAGATCATTTCAAGCTGACCGGACTCAACCATCCGTACCAGTCTTGCAATATGCTCCGGATGGTTTGCCTCGATCCATTCTAATAAAATTCCCGTGAAATGCGTAGCAAATCGGAATTTCGGATAGTGTTCCGCTAAGGCAAAGAACGGAAGATACGATTCTGCATACGCGCTTTCGAACACATGCTCGAAGTTACCGAGCGGCTGATGGTTGTGCGTAGCAAATGAAAAAATGACGGATTTCATGGGCAAGGATGAAGGCTAAAGGATGAGGGATGAAGGTTACATCCATTGCTACCTTATTCTACCATACAATTCAGGCGGGCCGGAGTTTTCCCAAATTTCATGCGCTTGCCGAGTTCCGATCCCACACCAATAATGGTACGGAAATCGAGCGGAAATTCGAGCAGCACATGCATGGCGCTTAGAAAAATAACGCTTTGAATCCCAGGTCGTAATCGATGGCATAAAGCACGATGGCTGCGACCCACACCACCCCAACGCCCGCGAGACGCAGCTTGGGAACTTCATGCCAACGAATGATCTTCGTTTTCGAGAACCAATTGAGGTAATGATAGAGGTACGCGAAAGAAATAAAGCGCATGACGGCAATAGCTCCCGGCGAAAATTCGAACGGATCGCTGGCGAATTTGCCCATCGTGGAAAAACCGAACGTTCGCATCATCCAGATATTCGGATCGGCAGATCGCTTGCCATCATGCGCGATAACGTAAGCATCGGCAACGCCACTACTCGGCAAACTACGGATAAGCAATAACGCCGCTGCAACGGCTATGAACACGATGAGCGAAAGATAGCCCCATCGACTTGGGATTTTATCGCGCCGAACGCAATAAAAAATCCCGTGAAAACAAACACATGGATGATCGTTAAGATGAGGGCGCCGATAATAACGGTCGTAAAAGAAATGGGAACAAAATACGCAACGACGCAACTGGCAACCACAAGTGCAATACGCAAAACGAGGCTGGATGTCAGCGTAAGCGCGATGGAACCAATAAATGCAATGAGCACTGCATTCGCCACAACTTGCATTTGATCGATCTTCATAAAAAGGCTGCTGCCATAGATGAGCGTAAGCACGACGAGAAAGACGTAATCATATTTTCGCTTCGTATAAAAACTTTTATCGTGCAGCCAGGATATTTCTGTTAAGTAATGCAACGGCCCAAGAAACGCATACGAAAACAGGAATAGATAGAACGGCCAGACGAACCCAGCAGGCCTGAGATCAGCATCAGCCAGATGTTCAGGATGTTAATACGCTCGGTGGATTGCTTTGTTGGCGCTTTGCTCATACTTGAATTTGTTAGAACACGAATGTTGCGACGGGGTTTCCCGTTAAAACCAGACCGAAACTAATTTCTTCGCGTCGTTCGCAAATCCATCGTATCCGTTGAGTTCGAGGAGCTTTTCTTCTACTTTTCTAACAAATTTCAATT
>CAWCCK010000025.1:0-143317 GCA_963794025.1 Ignavibacteriota bacterium | reverse complement strand
GTGAAGCGGAAAAACGCAAGCGACCACGCGCCGAAAAAGATAGGATACAGCACTGCTGCATAGCCGATCGTTTTATTGATGAGAAAATTAGCGAGCATCGCGCCGATAAGGCCGAGCCAATTTTTCGCTTGATCGGCGCTTGCGCGGACGGCCTCGCGCACGGGGTCGGGCGTATCGCCGTGGGGAAGGAAAAGCGAGGGCAGATCGCCGATGCGCGTTTCGGAACGCGAGGCATCGTCCGGCGAATAACTAATGATGGCAAGCAGAACAAGAATAGCCGCGACGATACAGCAGAACCCCAACACTTGTCGCTGCTTCACGAGCGAATCCGTTTTCTGCTTGGGAGCTTTTAGCGGCAGCGCCATTTGCTCAACGCCGTCATCTTGTAGGGCAGGCGTCCTCGCCTGTCCCCCTTTTTTCGTGCGACGCGCGCGTGGTTTCGGCGGCTCATCTACCGTCGGCATCATACGCGCTTGTTGTTCTGCGGCAGCTGCTTCGCGCGCTTCTTCCGAAAGCCGTTTCGGCATTGGGCGTGCGCGGAGTTAACATTCCCGCCGCATTCGTCTCCATCGGTTCCCGCATCTCGGAAGATTCCTCATCATCTAAAAACGCAAGCGATGAAGGCGAACGGCGTTGGGATGTACGTTCATCGAAGGAACGGTCATCCTCCGCGAACCGCGTGACGGAACCATTCCGCGAAATGCGGATCGGCGAAGTAGGTTCCTGCTCGTAATCGTCTATTAATGCCACCGTCGTTTCGAATTACGAATTACGAATTTCAAAGTACAAAATGCGAGATTTTCCCCCATTCGTAATTCGTAATTTGAAATTCGTAATTAACATGTGGGTATAAAGGGGAAAAAGTGGGAAATGGTTTCAGGTAATTTCCCTAATGGCCGAAATAGGCTTTTGGGGAAAATCCTCTCATACCTGGGTATGAATTTTCAGCTTTTTGAGTCATAAGTGTAACAAAGGAGTTTTGGGAGTGTTATTTATTCAGCAAATGCAAAATGGATTATTTAATCGCAGTCGAAAGAGAATTCAACCGGCATCCGGAGCTTTTATTTTATGAGGTATCGAAAATTCGTTTTTATTTGGATTTTTATTAGCCCGCTCACCAGCGTCGCTCAGTGGAACCTTTTAACCACTACGGGCCAAACACTGCATGCTGTTTATTTTCTCCCTGCTAATCCCGAAATAGGATTTATCGGCGGCGATGGAGGCAGTTCCGTTCCTTCCAGTATTGAAAAAACAATGGACGGTGGAAAAACATGGCGATATGTTTCAGTTGGTGGATCGCTGCTCACACCATACGTCACGGATTTTTCGTTTAAGGATAGTTTAGTGGGATTTGCCTCTGTAACCGATTCAGAGGCATGTTTCAAGACCACAGACGGAGGAGAAACATGGCTTCCATTTCCACCAAATTATTTCTTCGGTGGAACAAGATACAGCGTTGGATCGGCTTATGGCGTGTATTACGATGCTGGAAATGGCGGCTTATTTCTTGCAACTTCATATGGTTTATCTGTTTCATGGGATGAAGGCACGACCTGGGCGGTCATTCATAACCTTTTCGACGACGAGCATTTTGGATTTGCGTTTTCAGATATTAACCATGGAGTTAGTTCAGCATGGAGCGGTGATGGCAACCCTTGGTATTTGACATCCGACGGTGGGCAGACGTGGAACTATCTTACAATCGATAGCACATGCTGGCAACCATTGGCAATTCAAGGTACGAACGCTTTTTTTGCATTGACTGAATATGGTGCGAATTTATTACGAACCGATGATGGATGGAATACTTGGCGAACAATTCATATATTTCCAGAACCTGGCGAATTCAATGCTGGTAGCAGTTCGCAGGATTCTCTTAGAAACACAAGTTGTGTGAGGGGGGACTTATCGCATCTTTTTGTCCAGGATTTCTCAGGAGTTTACGAATCGACAGATCAAGGGATAACATGGAACTCGCTATGCGGGCCATCATGGAACGTCGGCATAAATAACGTTGCTTTGTTCGCGATTCGCTTTTATGTAAGCGGGAATTATTTGTACGCTATAACATTGGATACCAACATTGCTCCAGGCTGCCTTTGGATGCTTGATCTTGATTCCCTCAACTCCGTTTCCATGAGCTATGCGGAGCAATTTCAGAATGGGCTGAAGCAGGAAACCATTTCTGCTGGCGATACGGCGCGTGTAGACTACCTCTCTGATTCTGCGGTTGGGCAGGAAGTGGGTGCGGATTCGGTTTCGCTTACCATTTCATACGATACCAGTGTGCTCATGCTCACTCGTTTTCAACCTGCACCGGGATGGAGTATTCGGGATTCCTCTTCCATCGGTGGAAACTATCATTTACTTCTCGTCGCTTCGGATTCATTGGCTCTGGATAGTTCCCCCCTAATACTCCGCGCGGATTTTGAATCGTATCTAACGAATACACTCCAAAGTAAAGTGTATTTGGATAGCGTCCATTTCTACGGTCATCGCCTGAACTGCGATTGCGAAGTTCAATCGGTTCTTGCCGCAGATACATCTTCGCTTGCGCAAGCCATTGATTCGGTACAAATCAATTTCACCGGCTGCGGGGATTCTATTCTGCTCGCGGTTATGAATGATTCCCTTCCGTTTGCGATCGAGAGCATCGTTCCCAATCCGGCGCAGGATGAGATAACCCTTAGCATCAGCGAGGGAGATGCTGCCGAGGGCGGCAGCATCCACGCGGTGGAAATCGAGATGTACGATGCGTTGGGGCGGGGGCAGGACGTGCGCAGCACGTCCCTACAAAGTGGGCTTACGTTAGATGTGTCGAACGTTCCATCAGGAATATATTTTGTGCGGGTGTCGGCGGGAGGGTATGTGCAGTCGCGGAGCGTGGTGATCGCGCACTAAAAAAGTGGAGAAAAAATGAATTTTTTGGAACTCTGTATAAATTCATGAAAAGTTGAAGTGAGTTAATGAACATGTTCCCAACACCCCGACAAAAAGCACCTATTTCACAGAGACAGGGGCGAAATTAGCTCACAATCATTGGTAGCGAAACCAATGCTTTTCCCTGTGATGTAAAATAATTGTGGGGAAAAGTGTGGAATTATGGAATTGTTTTAAAATTAATGGGTTTCCTTATGATGTTGCCGTTCGGTTTGCCCTCCGAAAAGGCTACATGACTCATTCGGGATGCGCTGAAATCATGAAAACATGTTTTCTAATTAATAAGATTACATAAAGGGAGCTTTTTGCTCGACTTAGGGATTTTAGCGCATCTTACATTTAGCACATATCTTGCACTGAAACATTATAGCAATAGACGAATACAATAAGTATGATAGTTTACCAAGAACCACATAACCCAAAGTCGCATCGAGGCGCGTTATGGGCCGTTTTCTTGCTGCTAATTGCGGCAGGAATAGCGGGCTGTAGCAGCGCTCCGAAAACGACGAATGATACCAGCGCGGCAGCGGTAGCTCCGACGCCAGCTCCCGTCGATCCTTTTGCAATACTTGACGCGGAGGTCACGGCCGGCAACATCGACCCTCACATTTTTCAGGAGAGAGTCGATGCCGCCCGCCAGGAATGGCTTCGCGCGTTAGTTTCGCAGCAAAAGAACGAGAAAACGGAAGTCAGTAAAGCATTTTGAATCTGCGATCGATATTTTGAACCGGCTCATTACGTATCCGGGAATCGATTCGAACAAGGATTTTCAGGATGTCTCGAAAAATGTGATCGGCGATTATGAGAAATATATCGCCAAGATCGATTCGCTTCCATCGAATGCTTCGATCTTTGCGTTCCGGGAGAAATTCAATCAGCAGATGGCGAAGATGGACATCACGAATGTTCCGCTTCCTCGTATCGATCTTTCGAAGACGCAAATCCCTCTTACGATCAATACGGATGTGGAGCAGTCGATAGCGTATTTTACGGAAGGCAATGGCCGCCCGTTCATGGAAAAATGGCTTAGACGAACGGGGCGGTATTTCCCGATGATGAAGCAAGTGATGAAGGAAGAGCATGTTCCGGAAGAGATCATTTATCTTTCGATGATGGAAAGCGGGCTGAATCCATCGGCGGTCAGTTGGGCGAAGGCTGTCGGCATGTGGCAGTTTATCGATGAGACGGGTTCGCTCTATGGGCTGCACAATAATTGGTGGTTCGATATGCGCCGCGACCCCATAGCTGCCACGCGAGCTGCCGCGCGGTATCTGCGCGATCTCGATAATCAGCTTGGCGATTGGCATCTTGCGCTTGCGGCGTATAATTGCGGCCCGAACCGGGTGAAAGAAGCGGAAGCAGAGGCAGGATCGACTAATTATTGGGATATTCGTCCGTTCCTGCCGAAGGAAACGCAGCGATATGTGCCGCTTTTTATAGCGACCTCGCTCATTTCGATGGATCCGGTGCGGTACGGGTTCAACAATATCGTTTATGACTCGGCGATGAAATTCGATACGGTGCATGTCAATGAGGCGATCGACATGAAGGCGCTTGCAAAAGCAGCCGATGTCACGGAAGTTGAGGTAAAGGAGTTGAATCCGGAATTGCTTCAACCATCGACTCCGCCAACGGAGCTATGCGGTCCGAACGGGTATTGCCTGCGGTTACCGGTTGGTACATCTACGAGTTTTTACGACAAGCTTGCGGCGATACCGTCATCGGAACGCCGCCCGTGGCTCGTGCATACCGTTGCTCGCGGCGAGACGATGCGTTCGATAGCACGGCTCTATGGTATTACATCCACGCAGCTTGCAGATTATAATGACATGAGCACCGGCGGGCACGTCAAGCGTGGCGAAAAACTTCGCGTCCCGATGACGGTCATGGCACCGCAAACCGGCTCGCCGGAAACGATCGCTGCTGCGGACAAAGGCGAGACCGAGCCACTTCCTACGCGCGTTCCGCTGACGAATGCAGCCAATGATAAGCTGCGCCTCATCAAGCATAAGGTGCGGCATGGAGAGACGCTTCAGAGTATAGCAAATGCGAATGGGGTCACGGTCGTATCGCTGAGAAAGTGGAATAATCTCACGAAGCATTCGCGGCTTCGTAAAGGCGAGACGATTAAAATTTATGAGAAGAACGCTCCAGCAGCGATCAAGCCAAACGGTAAGCGTATGGCAACAGCGAGTGCGAGTTCCGATAAGAAAGCGAGCAAACATTGGGTAACGTACCACGTTCGCAAAGGTGATACGATGGGCAAGATCGCCGATAATTTCGGCGTAACGGTGCAAGATATTCGCTCATGGAATCCACACGCGCGCCGCACGGTGAAGCTCGGTCAGGCATTGAAGGTGAATACGCTTGTCGATAATTCGGATGACAATGCTGATATGGCTGCGTCAAAAAGCGGCTCGCATCATAGTGGAACGCCGACCTATCACACAGTGCTTCCGGGCGAAACAATGACGGGCATTGCACAGAAATTCGGCACCACACCGAACGATCTTTCGGATTGGAACGATGGCCTCCAAGCCGATAATCTTCAGGCAGGTACGAAGATCAAGGTCTATATGTCGAATATCACGCCTTCGAAAGGGGATCGCGCTCCGGCGTCGCATGGTACGCATCCGCTTACCTACCGCGTCAAGCCCGGTGATACTCTCACCGGCATCGCCGACGAGTTCGGCGTAGGCGTAAATGCCATCAAGCGGGTCAATCATCTCCGGAGCTCGGTGCTTATTGCGGGGCTTCGGTTGCATATCCCGCAATAACAGCCTTTAGAATTAAAAAATAGAAAGATATAAGATAAAGTGGAACCAGACGGCTGGAATTCCACTTTTCCCGTCGCAATTACCGAAGAGGCCGGCGTAGCTCAGTTGGTAGAGCAGCTGATTTGTAATCAGCAGGTCGTCGGTTCAAGTCCGTCCGCCGGCTCATTTTGGCAAGTATGAAGTATGAAGTATGAAGTATGAAACGGGGGTGGCGAAATGCTTCCTTTTTCATACTTCATACTTCATACTTCATACCTGCTCACCGGGGCAGATACTCAAGTGGCCAACGAGGACAGACTGTAAATCTGTTGACGATAGTCTACGAAGGTTCGAATCCTTCTCTGCCCACAAGTCAATTAAAAATTAAGAATTGAGAATTAAGAGTTAGAGATGGGCGTTTCCTCATTCTTAATTGTAAATTCTTAATTCTTAATTGAGCCGTAGGCTCACGTAGCTCAGTTGGTAGAGCACATCCTTGGTAAGGATGAGGTCACCGGTTCAATCCCGGTCGTGAGCTCTTTAAAAGACAAAGATGCCGGTGTGACAGAGGAACGTACTTGTATAAAAATTCCGTTCAAAATTATATGCAAACTCGTATAGCAAGAACACCATCTATTCGAAAGAGAGTCGAACGCGGTGAATCGCCAACGCGACGACTAACGGCTACCGAAATTCGGCAACTTCCTAAACCGGAACGCAATAGGATTATGGACGAGCAATTCCGTAAGGCGAAAGCGTATTACGATGGGCACCCGGAGTTGGTCATTGAAGCATACCAAGATGTAATTGCATATTAATGTTACACGATCCTCAACCGGGCGAAATTTGGCTCGTGGAATTCGAGCCAAACGTCGGATCTGAAATTGATAAAGTTCGCCCTGCCGTAGTTGTTTCGGTTCCTGGATTCACCAATCTTCCACTCCGAATAATTGTTCCAATTCGTGGAACTCTGCATGCTCGAAATTTCGCATGGTTTATCCCGATTAACCAATCTGCTCTTAATCATCTTTCGAAAGACAGCGAGATTGATGCCTCTCAAGTTCACGCATTCGACGTGCGGAGATTTATCAAAAAAACCGGCTCAATTTCTTTAACGCAGTTGGAAGAAGTGCGTAATGCCATTGCATTGTGCCTCGGTCTCTAAATGTACTTTCTCGGCCTCCACATTATCGACTGGGCGATCATCGCGCTCTATCTCATCGCGCTGATCGTCATCGGGCGCTGGACGCAACGCCGCGCCAGCCGCTCTACCAAAGATTTTTTCCAAGCCAATCGCAGCTTTGGGAAAAGCATTATGGGGTTCCTGAATTTCGGCAATATGGTGTCCGCCGATCAGGCTGCCGGCGTTACGCGCGAGATTTACCGTCAGGGATTGCAGGGCGTTTGGTTCCAGAATCTGGTCCTTTTCATCACGCCATTTTATTGGTTCACGTCCGTGCTGCAACGGCGTGCGCGTTATATCGGCCCCGGCGATATTTACGAGCATCGCTTCGAATCGAAATTTCTCGGCGGACTTTTCGCCGTCTATCTTCTGCTTGCTTCGATCTATGGTTCCTCGATTGGCTATCTTATTACCGGCAAGACGCTGCAAGCCGTGATGCTCAAGCCTCCCGCAGCTTATACAATGCAAGAAAAGCAAAGCGTAGCCCAATTTCAGGAAATGCGTGCGATGGATGTTGCCGCGCAGAATGGAATGCTTGCCGATTCGCTCAAGCCGCGACTATCGCTGCTGCATGAGAAAGAGCGCGCGGGGCAAATTTCTGGAACGATCTCCTATCTCGACCTTGTAACTTTTTATTTGATCTATGGGTGCGTAACTGCCGTATACGTTATCATGGGTGGACTGTTTGCGGCAGCGTTTACCGATGTAATGCAGGGTATCATGATCATTTTTCTCTCAACAATATTAATTCCCGTTGGCCTGATGAAGCTCGGTGGATTTTCCGGGCTTCATGCACGAGTTGCCAATGATATGTTCCATCTGTTCGGCAGCGGTGTGGGAAGCGAATACACCTGGTGGTTTGTCGCAACGATGGTACTTGTAAATCTCATCGGTCTTGCGCCTCGCAGCTTTACGCTCGGTGGTGCTGCAAAAGACGATAGTGCGGCTCGCGTGGGAATGATTACCGGAGCTTTTATTAAGCGGCTTGTGATGGTGGGGTGGGCGCTCACGGGGCTTATCGCGGTTGCGCTCTACTCCGGAACGCTTTCTGACGCAACCTACATTTGGGGAACCATGACGCAGGATCTGCTCGGCGTCGGCTTCGTCGGCCTCATGATCGCAAGTGTGCTGGCTGCTAATATGGCTTCGAAAGCATCATCGAGTCTTGAATGGTCGGCTGCATTTACTAAAAATATTTTAGTACCACTGCGTCCGGCTACTTCGGAAAAAATGCAAATTCTCGTTGGCCGTATCGTTATTTTTCTTGTGCTTATGGCTGGAATAGGATTTGCGTATATGGTTGACGACATTTTCGTTGTTTTCAAGTATGTGCTTTCGATCGGAACGATCATTGGCCCATCGATCTGGCTTGTGTATTTTTGGCGAAGGCTTACCACGAAGGCAGTTGTCGTTCAAATGTTGCTTTCGATTCTGATCACCGTTGCAGTTCCAAACATCGTCCCAACCATTTCGTCACTTCGGTCACTTCCGTCCCTTACGCAAACTACACATGGCAGAGCGCAGCAAAAAGTAGTTCCCGCTAAACTCGACGATGTCAAGCATGGCACAGCGTCCTTTGTTGGCGAACCAATAACGAAAGTCTTACGAGAAGAACCGACAGGAATTTACTTCGAGAATGTTGTACATACGAATGAATCCGATCCTCATTCCAAATTGCAAGGCAGCGGCATGTTCCGCTTTCAAATTTGGATCATCGGACTGACAGGAATTGATCTCACAACATTTTCCAAAGCCGGACTTTCCGCCATCTCTTTTCTATTCGATATTATTTTTCCGTTCCTCGTTTTATTCGTCGTAAGTTTGTTAACGAAGCCCAATAGCGAGCGCGTACTGCGCGAGTTTTACGCGAGAGTTCATACTCCAGCGATCGCCAATGCAGAGCAAGATGTGATCGAAGTCCAAAAACGAATCGATGATTCATCGCTTGTGGAACGAGACAAAATGTTCCCAGGAACGAACTGGGAATTCTGGAAACTCACAAAAAAAGATATGATCGGCTTCGGACTCTGCTGGGTTGGCGTAGGAGCGATAGTACTGCTCTACATCGTTCTAATGAATATTGGATCGTGATGCACTCCTGATAGCGCCATTATCCACTTTCCACTTTTCCACTTTCCACTACCTCATGCAATCGCTTCATCCCGATTTCGAAACCACGCTTCCCGATACCGATTATTTTGTTCTCGGTTCAGGAAGTATTCAAGCGGCTATTCAATGGAGTCGTCGTCCCGGTGCAACGCCATTGGGTTTAGTGCTTTCCGATCCAGCGCATTTCGCGCGTAAGTGGTCGTCGCATCTTTTTCATCCCGAATATGGCTTGGGAAAAACAATGCTTACGCTGGTTCTTAACGACAAGCGTTATCAACCGGATGAATCGACGCAAGTAGTCTGGTTCCCAGGAGAAATTCCCGGAGTGACCGCCCTTTGGAGAGCCGGCGATTCGTTTGTGATCGAACGGTTCTGGACTTCCATGGATGAGCCAGTATTAGTAAGGGAAATAACGTTTGAATCGGAGCGGCAACTCGAGTCCGCAGAAGTGGAAGTTGCACTGTATGGGAACCCAGCGCTGTTCTCGGAATTTCTCGGAAGCAGTTATGGACTATCTGCACGAGGGTATGATGCCGTGCTCGTCAGTGCATTAGCTCCCGGCGAATTTCATGAGCGAACGCTCACCGTTCCACTCTCCCAGAATGGGAATGTTTATCAAATGGTCATTATGTATTCGCTTGGGCCGGACATGCCGAGCGTTGGCCTCGGTCAACTCACCGAGAATGAAACCGATTATTGGCGCACCACGCGCCTGCGGTGGACGGAACCACATCCTCACCAACTGCATCACGAGATCGAGCGATTAGTTACCGCTTCCGCGATGGGTCTTCGAGCAGCGGTTGCAGATGATGGGCGTTTCGATGCAAGTATCTGGCAATATGGCTACGAATGGTCTGGCGATGCTTCGAATGTGGCAGAGGCGCTGGTCTATTCCGGTCAGTTCGAAGTGGCACGAAGCGTGCTCGAAAATATTTTGACGAGGATGACGATTTCTGAAGGCATGGCAATGGAATCAAGCCGTTTTCGTGGCGGACAAGACGCGGAACTAAATAATAATGGTGAAATCTTGAACGCCTGTCGCACCTATCTCGATTGGACAGGAGATCGGGAATTTATTGAAGCGCACTATGACCGCATCGCTGCGATCGCTAATTATTTACTGAGGCCGGAATTTTTGCATGAGGAGACGGGAATGCTTATGTCCTCGCGCGATATTTGGGAACGCAATGCGGAAGTTGGCATCCTTCCCGGCTTTGATGTTGCACACCAAACCTTTGGCATTCTTGGCTTGCGCGATGCTTCTTATATTGCGAAAGTATTTGATCGAACTGATGACAAAGAGCGATGGAGTACGGCTGCAAAGAAAATGCGGCAATCGTTTCTCGAACATGCCACGCATTCCATGACCGAAAATAACCGCATCATCAAGCGACGATTGCTGGATGGAACTGTTCAGACTGAACTTTCTATTGCAAATATCGGCAGAGAGTTCCAAAAGCAATTCGTGCCGAAGGGAATGCCGCTTGCATCCGGTGGGTTGAAATCCTGGGAACCGGATATTTCGGAATGCTTCCCGATCGCGCTCGGTGTTATCGATCCAAGATCGGAGACTGCGAAGAATACCATCGAGGCGATGGATCTACTGTGGTCACAAGCGTGGGAAGATGGCGGATATGGAAGATATAACGTTCTGTCGGAACCGGATTCTCCCGGCCCGTGGCCGCTGGCAACCATGTACATGGCTGCGGCATGTTTAGAAGCTGGAGATGTTGAGCGCGGGCAGCGAGCCATCGGATGGCTTGTCGATAACGCTGGTGCTGGCGGAAGCTGGCTGGAATTTTATGGAGATCGGCCAACACCGCCGCTTCCCCCGACTGGAATTCTTGTGTGGGCGTGGGCGCAGTGGATCACGCTGGTGGTAAAGCATTTGTTGGGCGCGCAAGTGAAGGATGATGAGCTAATCATTCGTCCGCATTTGGGCGGATTTTCTGGCGAGCTTCGTTTCACAGATTCCAGTGTTCCTATACCAAATGGAATGTAATATGAAAACGATAGTAATTTTTGTCACGACACTCGATGGAAAAATCACGAAGTGGGGCGATCCGCATGTGATGCGATGGTCCTCGCAAGAAGATCAGCAATACTTCCGGAACATTTGGAACGAAAGTCCTCTCATTATCATGGGAAGCTCGACATTCGATTTTGATCCGATCAAGCCTTCGCCAAACAGTTTGCTTCATATTATGACCGGGAATCCTGAAAAATATCGAAAACATGAAGTGCCGGGTCAATTGGAATTTTCCGACGAAACGCCTGAAGCATTGGTGACGCGATTCCGTTCGAAGTATGAGCAAATGCTTGTGGTTGGCGGCCCGCATGTTGCTACTTCTTTTTTTAAGGGTGGATTAGTGGACGAATTGTGGCTGACCCTGGAACCAAAAATCTTCGGCAAAGGCGGTAACTTTGTTGTGGAAGAAGAGCTTGACGTTAATTTAAAATTAGTGAACATCGAAAAAATTAACAATAGGGGAACGTTGATCGCAAAATACGCTGTGGTAAAAAATGGAACGAACGAGTAGGATATAATGAGAATTTTTGAACGCCTGTCATTGCGAGGAGCCGCGGGGCGGCGACGAAGCAATCTCTTGCAGTTTTACTCGAGTGGCAGGGACTGCTTCGTCGTCCTTTCAGGACTCCTCGCAATGACATTCTTACAAACCTTCAATGCGAATGCTCAGCATCTCCGCATCTATGCCTGCGCGATTGGGAATGATAGCACAGGTGCATCGCTCGGCGCAAGCTCGGATGGTTCCGGACTCTATCAATCCGACGACACCGGTAAAACGTGGAAGCATTTGGGTTGGGATAACATCAAATGCTATTCGATGGATATGGTGCAGTCCTCGAATGGTCGCATTCTGTATGAGGCAACGGGCCTCGGCATTCTTCGCTCTGTTGATGGAGGCGAGCACTGGAAACAGATCACCGATTGGCGCATCTCCGAAGCGATGGACGTAGCCGTCAACCAAAAGAATCCCAACGAAATTTACATTGCCACCGCGCATGGGCCGTGGAGGACGAGGGATGGGGGAAAGACGTGGGAATTGTTACTGAAAGGATTGCCTGTACCTTACACATGCCGGATAGTAATCGATTCAGTTGTTCAAAACCATGTGCTCGTCGCAACTGAAGCAGGTATTTTTTCTTGGTTAGGTGATACTTGGAATAAAATCGCGTGTGAACAAACGAATATGCAGAATGAGATTAAAAAAAATGCGATTGAGATTTATTACATCGTGCAAATCTCTCCACACCGTTGGATTGCTGCAAGCGGAAATTCACGCGAATTAATTTCATCAGATTCAGCTAAGTCTTTTGGAACTCGTTCTTTCGGCGCGGATAGTTTATGGACAGTATGTGAAATAACTGATGTACATGAGCGTGGCCTTTCTGTTATGGGAGGGGCAAACGGAAGTTCTTCGATAACTTATAATAGCGATCTCGTATATCAAGGATATGATAATGATCAAAAATTTGTCAGCGCAATAATGCCAATTATATTTCCTTTCAATGAAATATACATGAGAGGTTTGATCCCGGACTGTATGTATGCCACGCTAGGTAAAGGCATTTTTTTTAGAAAAGAAAACTCCTTGTTCAATCGCCAGATCTGGACTCTAAAATCCTTTCTCACCACACCATGAAATACGCAGCGTGTAGAACCGAACCTTCAGGTTCGGTCGGGAAACCCGCCCGACCTAAAGGTCGGACGCTACACGTTCTTCTTTTTCTCATGTTGCCGCTGCAAGTTCTCGCGCAAACGCCGCAAACAAAAACGCGCGTCCTCGATCGCATTGCATCCATCCCGCTTCGGAACGATTTCGCAATGGTTACCGCGCGGATTCATCAGAATATCGGCCTGGACAGCGCATATAAGCAGCTCGATACGCTGCTCTCGCGTGCGTATGGCGATATGTTTTGGATGTACGGCTGCGCGGGGCTTTGGTATGCAACATCGGATGTGCTGCGACCGCAATACAAAGCGCGTATTCGCGAGTGTTGGAAGCATTGTACGCCCTATCGCGGCGATACGGAGAACCATTTTCTCATGTATTACGGCTCGCTGTTTCTGATGGCACAGGCGTGGCCTGATCTGCCGGACGCCGATTGGTTCATGGGGAAATCATCGAAAGAAATTTACGATGAATCGAAAGAATATCTCGACCATTGGATCGACGAGACCGTACGCAACGGGCAGGAGGAATGGGACTCGCCGCGCTATGGATATTACTATATCACGCCGCTTGCGCTGCTTGCCGAGTACACGAAAGATAAGCGCATGAAGCACCGCTTTGAAATGATGCTCGAATATGAGCTTGCTTCGTATGCTGCCGATTATCTGAATGGGAGCTATTGCGGCGCGCATTCCCGCGTGAGCGATGAATGCGCCATCGATCCGCATAGCGCAGAGATCGAAACCTACGGTAATTACTTCTTCGGAAACGATGGCGGCCAAGCCAGATTGGATACCCTTGTTGCACTTCATCCCGATATTGCATTCGCTGCAATGACGCATTTCGAATGTCCTAAGATCATTCGTCAGATCGCAACAGATCGCTCGGAACCATACGAACAATTTTCCCTAAAGCGGGGTCGTGCAATGTTGCGCGATATGGATAAATGGAGTTCCACCGACTCCGCTCATGATCCCACCGATCATGCGCCGGTGTATAAATACGATTACATGACGAAAGATTATTGTTTAGGTTCCATGCAGGGCGGAATCGTACAGCCGATACAGCAGCAATCGTGGTCGCTCACGTTCAATTCGGATAAGCACAATAATATCATCACGGGACTCAATCCGTATGTAAGCGAGGATGAATTGGGAATGTTTTTCCCGGAATATCCCAGCTTCCAGCTCGAACGCATCGGTGCAGTAAAAAAAGGTTACACCAATGAGAACAAATGGGAAGGCGGCTCGCCGTATGAACATATTTATCAGGACAAAAATGTGCTTGTAGCATTGTATGATCTGCCAGATAGTGAGAAGTATCGGCAATATGATTTATTTCTGCCTGAATGGGCTAATCATATTATGATTTCCCATATTGCTGGTTCAAAGGATGATTCTTCTCGGGCTCCGGGCTGGCAAGAATTTGTGATTGATTCCACGCATGTTTGGGTGTACATGATGTCACGGTATCAACAAACAGAAACTAATACTGGAATTAGATTTCGTGGCACGGAACGACAGGGAGGATATATTATTTGGTGTAATCCATCCGAAGAGGAAATCGAGCAGGCTCGTAAGGCAAATTTTCTAATATTGAAAGGAAATAGAATCGTTTCAGAGCATGAGAAACTTCATTCTTTTCATATTGACTTAGTTCCAAACCACCAGCCCGATTGGCTCTTCCGCTCCCCCTATCTCGAATCAAAAAAAGGTAGCGGCATTTTGACCATGCGCTACATGGGCGCGGAGCGGGTGCTGGATTTTCGGGAATGATTGTATGAGCCTTGAATTGGGGCGATTCGAAGATTAATGGGATGAGCAAATTAAATCTCAAAAATCTCTTCATCGCCCCAAATCAAGGTTCAGATTATCTCTTCAACTTTGGATCGAACGCATCGCGCAGGCCATCACCGAAAAGATTGAATGCGAACACGGCGAGCATAATGGCAAGCGCGGGGAAGAGTGTCAGACCCCAATTCGAGCCTGCGGCAATGTAGCCATAGCCATCGTGGATCATTTGTCCCCAGGTGGAAGTTGGCGGTTGAACGCCTAAACCAAGGAACGAAAGTGATGCTTCGTAAATAATGGCGTTGGCAAATCCGGCGGTTGCGATGACGATAATCGGCCCAAGCGAATTGGGAAGGATATGTCGGAGAATTGTTCGTTTATTCGAGAGTCCAAGTGCTTTTGTCGCTTCAACATACTCTGTTTCGCGTAGCGTAAAGAATTGCCCGCGAACGATACGCGCCATATCTACCCACTCCGTAATGCCGATGGCAATAATGGTTTGCCACATGCCCAACCCAAGCGCGATGGAGATCGCAATGATGAGCAAGAGCGATGGGATCGACCATACCACATTGGTAAACCACATCAATCCATCGTCAACCCATCCCCGATAAAATCCCGCAAGCGAGCCGAGTATGACGCCGATAAAAAGACTGCACATCTCCGCAAAGAACGCCACCGTAAGTGAAACGCGCGCGCCATACATCAATCTGGAAAGCACATCGCGGCCATAGCGGTCGGTTCCCAAATAATAGGTTGGCGTTTTGTGCCAATCTTTTTCAGAAGTTCCTGCGAGGCGTGAGATCGAGATCGATTTATCGCGGCCTTCATCGGTGGTATAAATTACTCGGTCGCCCTGAATGCGATATTCGCCAATAGGAATTGGAATTGTTTGCGTTGGATCGACTTCGCTCTTCGTGAGCAGCACATTACCTTGAAATCCGATAGGCTTTGTGGAATACTCCAGCACTTGCATATCGGGATCGAACGGAGCGAGAAAGCTTGCGAAGACCGCAACAATAATGAGAATGAAGGTGATGATGAGGCCCGCCATTGCAAGCCGATTACGCTTCATCCTGCGCCAAGAATAATATGAAAGCGAATGCGGCTGCTGTTGAAGAACGTGCTCGTTCTCCAATTTTCGGCGTTCCGTTTCTGCTTTGGTAATGTGCGGAGGCGGCGCGCCAAATGCGAGCAATTTCTCGCCCATTTCCTCAGCCGATAATAATTCTTGTGTCTCTTCCAATTGCAATTTGTTATTCGAACCAGAATGACAAATATGCGTGGATAGAGATTCCCGTTTGTTTAATACGCGTTCTTATCGCCGCGTAAAATACAGACGATGGTGCGGGCAACGATCGTGAGATCGAGCAGGAACGACCAGTTCTCGATGTAATACAGATCGTGCTCGATGCGGCGTTTCATCGCGTCAGAATTTTCTGTTGCGCCACGGTAACCATTCACTTGCGCCCATCCGGTGAGTCCGGGTTTTACGAAATGGCGTACCATATATTGCGCGATAATTTTCCGGTAGTCCTCGGTATGCTTCAACATGTGCGGGCGCGGCCCCATGACAGACATCTCGCCACGAAGCACATTCCAGAACTGCGGGAGTTCATCCATGCTGGTGCGGCGAAGAATTTTTCCGAAGCCCGTCAAGCGCGGATCGTTCTTCGTTGCTTGAATGCGGTGTGCGGATTCTTCATCGTCACGCATGGTGCGGAACTTATAGCAGATGAAAGTTTGGCCATCTTCACCGGTCCGTGCTTGCCGAAAGAAGATGGAGCCGCGCGAACCGAGCTTAATAAGCAAGCGCGCTCACAAGAAACACGATTGGAAAAATAGTGGTAAGCACGACCACACTAAAGAGAATATCGAACGAACGTTTCAGCGTGCGGCTTGCCCATTGGTCGAGCGGAGCTTCGCGCATACGCACGAGCGAGAAATCGCCGACGCGCTCGATGGAGCGTGATGCAAGCGGCCCGTAAGAAAGATCCTCACGCGGCAATAGCGCGACGCGAATGCAGCGATTCTCACATTCGACTACAAGTTGAGAAATAGTGCTTTCGTCGGCTTTGGGAAGCGCGATCACCACTTCATCAATGGTTTGATGACTCGCGATGCGATCCAGGTCTTGCAGTTTGCCAAGAATCATCGTTCGAACGTTGCTATCGGCTCCGTTATCGTCTAAGAAACCGAGCACCTTGTAGCCATACGCCGGATTGGCGCGAACCGTATCGTAAAAACGCTCGCCATAATTACCGGCGCCGATCACAATGATATTTTTTCTTGGAGATTTCTGCTGCCGAACCGTCGTGGCTGCCGATTGCGTAATAATGCGCAATGCAACGAGAACGAGGGGGATCGAAGTCAGGAAATACGCAAGAAAAAGCCGCGAATAATACACATATCCTCCCTGCGCAACGATAAAAAGAAGTAGGGAACCGGCAAGCAAAAGACCCGCCCGCGCGATGGAACGAATCTGATCGAGATTGCCGGAAGATTCCCGTTGCTCCGACCATGCTTGATGGCGTGGTTTGCGATAGACGGGAAGTAAAATGGCTATCGCGGCCCAAAAGATATTGAGGAATATCTCAAGCTCGGGATAGATCGACCACGGCGCGCCGCGAAGCCGTTCCGGACTTCCGGCAAAGAATGCGCCGAAGCGAAGGAGCAATATCAAATGATAGGTCACATTCAAAACCAACAGATCCGTTATGAACTGTAACAGCCGCAGAAGAACGACATTGTATGTTCGACGAACCGCTGGCGCAGCGATCGTGGCATGGCTGCTTGTTGTCGCAGCTTCCGGTTTTTCAAGTGCGATCGAGGGTGCGTTTGTCATGAGTTCACGCTCCTTACTCGTTCGCGGATAGCTTCCGGATTAGGTTTGGAGGGTGGGTCATCTATTCCAGCTCCATCGAAAAAGTCTGGTACGCACTGGCGAATCACGGCATTGAACGAACGGAACACATGTTCCCATGTATAACGATCTTGTACAAGATCGCGGGCATTCCGCGCAAGCCGAAGCGCCTTATCGTCATTTTTCAAAAGCGAGAGCGTAGCCTCGATAATTTCCTGGTCGCTCGTGCGAATAAGCGCGTGGACGTTATCTTCTAAACCTTCGATTCCGCTTGCGCCAACGGGCGTTGTTACGATAGGCGTACCGACGGACATCGCTTCGAGCAGCTTGTTCTGAATTCCCGCGCCGACCGTCTGCGCGTGGACGAGCACTTTTGCGCTATGCAGATAAGGCCGGACATTCTGCACGTCCGCATGAAGTTCCGCGCCGGGGGTGCGCTCAATCAGTTTGCGAAGCTGCTTGCCCGGCGATTTACCGATCATCACAAGCTTTGTGCGCGGAGAAACTTCCCGAATTTTCGGATAGATATTCTTTAGCAGCCGCCGCGCCATTTGAATATTGTGGTACGTCCCAAGATGACCGAAGAAAATAAGTTTATCCTCGCGTTCGCCAGCGTAAAAATCGAATTCGTTCAGATCGACGCCGTTCGAAAGAATGGCTGTCGGCAGTGAAGGATTTGCGGCGAGAATTCTGCGTTCATCTACTTTTGAAACGAACGTGATACGCTCGAATCCCTCCGCCATAGCGCGTGGCTCGTAGGTGCGAAGCCGTTTTGCATCTATTTTTCTGATGAGATATTGAAGCTGATCTCCAATACTTCGGAACGGCGAAAACCTTCCCGAAGCGCGTTCTTCCAAAATGACGCGAGCATCTTCGGCAACAAGCAGCTTCGGAGTTCGCGTATGGTTCCGCACGAATTTTGCCGTACGAAGAAAAAAGCAGACGATGAGATCGTATTCATTCGTTGCAAGCGCGCGATCGACGGCTTCCTGCATAGAGGGATCGTCGTAATACGCAAATTCGATAGGAAGATTGCTTGCGAGCGCCTTTGCAACACGCAGCATGGCGCGCGGACGATCGAAGTTGAGCAATTCAAGATTCGCAAACGCTTCGAGTTCCGAGATGTTCTCCCGCGTGGCGCTTTGGGCTTCATCGAGCGAGATGAGATCGACGTCCGCGATCGTGGAAAGATGCTTGACGAGATAATACGATTTTATTCGATCCCCGCCGATGAGTGGATATGGGAACCGGTAAGAAAGGAAAAGTACGCGTGGCTTCCGAGCCGGCGGATGCGCTTCGCTCCGAGCTTTGCTATGCAGTGCATGACCATTTGTATGGCCGTTCGTGCTGTGGCCGATCATGCGGCCATTGCTTCTCATGCGGGTTCCTTGTGCCATTGCTTTCGTTCCTATCTAAAATAATTTACGTTCTCAATTAGCATCCCATCCGCGACTGCGGACGATCGGCCTTCATAACGAAGACCTGCGAATCAAGAAAAGGTAACCGTAGCAATAGCCAAATTTATAGGTAATATTTTGTGACCTCTCGCATTGGAGGATACGTTTGTGATGGACGAAGAACCGTTTGCTCGCAGGGCAAGCGGGGCGGAAGTTCTTGCCCGAAATGCTGAGGTCCGAATAAATCGCAATGCGTGTGCAGGATAAATAGCTCTATTGTAGCCAGTCCCGGGGGCCGGAATTAGCTGATTCGTAAGTCTAAACCACAAATTACTCAAGAATCTTCCCTAAATCCTTTAATTTGCAAAGAAAATTTTAATAGCAAAAACAAGCGATTTCATCACATTGAAGCTAAATTCGCTAAAAAAGATGGACGTGCTTGTAATTCCTACAAAAATAAGCATTTTTGTAGGAAAAAGCAAGATGGGGAAAAATTTGTGACCTAAGCGTCCGAGGGAAAACGATTGCGGACTTTTAGTTAAATAGGTCGCCTTCCCTGAATGATTCGTACCAGCACCGCGATCACGGCAATGATAAAAAGGACATGAATAATAACGCCGATATTCCAAACTGTAAAACCGAGCAACCAACCGATAATGAGAAGGATAAGTATGGTCCAAAGCATGGTCGTTGATGAAATTTAAGTGAAAAAACTTACAAGCTACAGCCATTCTTGAAGAACCATCGCTAAGATCAAAATGACCGCGAGTACGATCATGGGATGAATCAGCGACTTGGCGCACTCCACGGCAACGCCTGGATCTCGAATGGCGGAAAGAAGTGTAAGCATGATTCCGATCATAATGGGATAGAAAGCACAATTATCATACCAATGAATTTTGACGGCTAATCCATGCGAATTTGTACACTCGTAACTTTTGGCTGTCCTCTTCGTCATTCTTTCTTTACGAATATCTTATCATTATGAAAAAAATCTGCTTTGTTTTCTTCTTTGTACTTACGTCATCGCTTCATGCGCAATCCAATGGCAATACTGCCTCGGACGATGGCCGCTCCGTTGCCATCACCGTGTATAATAACGATCTTGGTGTGGTGCGCGATGTGCGCAAATTCAATATCAAAGATGGAACGAGCGAAGTTCGGATGGTTGACGTGCCATCGAAGATCGATCCCACAACGGTGAAGATCACCGATCTCGATCATCCGAAAGATCTGGACGTGCTCGAACAGAATTACGAATACGATCTCGTCAGCCAAGATAAACTGCTCCAAAAATACATCGATAAATCTATTACACTTGTTTCGAGTGCCGGTAAGCGCATTACGGGAACCGTTCTCGCCGACGATGCCGGGAAATTAATGCTGATGACGGATTCCGGAATTATTTCTATGCAAAGTCTTGGTGGTTACACGCTCAGCATGTCCTCGATCACGAACGATCTTTACATAAAACCCACGCTGATCTGGCTATTGAAATCAGCGAAAGACTTGACGAACGAACCGCTCGAAGTGCTCTATCAAACCGGTGGAATGAAATGGCATGCCGAATATATCGCCGCGCTCGCCGACGATGAAAAATCGCTCGATCTCACCGGATGGGTCTCGATCGAAAACAACAGCGGCGCATCGTTTCCCGATGCGAAGCTGAAATTAGTTGCCGGTTCGCCGCACATGGTCGCTCCGATTTCGAAAACGATGACTGATTTTTCTAATGCTGGCCTTTCTGTCAACCGTAGCAAACCACAATTCGAGGAACATAGCATGTTCGAATACCATGTCTATGATCTTGACCGAAAAACGACGATCAATAACGATGAAGTAAAGCAAATTTCGCTCCTGACCGCAAATGGTGTTAGCGATGAAAAGCATTACACCTACGAGGGCGGAAAAGACGTTGCGGTAACGATAAGTTTTCAGAATTCCGAGGCGAATCATCTCGGTATTCCTTTGCCTATGGGTATTATCCGCGTGATGAAACGCGATAACGATGGCACGCTTGAATTTATCGGCGAAGATCGCATCGAGCACACGCCGCGCGATGAAAAACTTACGCTGCATGTTGGGAACGCATTCGATCTCGTTGGCGAAAGGCAGGTTACATCAAGCCGCACCCTCAGTGAGCATGAGAGCGAAGAGACAGTTGAGATTACGCTTAAAAATCACAAGGACACGGACGTTACCATTGATGCCGTTGAAAATCTCGGAACCGACTGGGAAATAACCGAGCATTCGATGGATTACGAAAAGAAGAACGCAAACTCCATCGTCTTTCACGTCCCCGTCAAAGCCAACGGCGAGCAAAAAGTGACTTATACCGTGCAGCACCGGTGGTAACTGCTTCGTTACGGAGCTAATGTATTCCTTCACCCCCGGCTGAATTAATGTTACTCTCTTGAAGTTAAAGGTAGACATTGCGGCTTAAAATCGGGGCTTGCAAAATTATTTTTGTAACTTTGGCGATCTTGTGCGTTTTAACAATATGGCAACGACTCGTTTTCATATTCATACCCCACTTCTTGTCATTATCGCGATGATGGGTTGTTCTGTTTTTACCATCCATGAGGCGTGTGCGCAATGGAATCAAATCGCGCAATTCAATGCCGGGAATGTGGCCTCCGTTATTTATTTTCTCGACGCCAAAACCGGATTCGTCGGGTTGGAAAACAATGGCGAAAACGAAATATGGAGAAGCACGGATAGTGGTGTTACATGGGTTGCAACAACAATCCCACCAAATTCCATTGGCTACGTCACAGATATTTGGTTTAGTGCATCTAATGACGGTTGGGCAACAATCGGTGGAGCAGGAGTTGGACAGCTTTGGCACACTACGGATACCGGCAATATCTGGGTGCAATGTAGTAGTTTCACTTTCAGCTTCCCTTCCTCGGTTCGAAGGACATCGAAATCCCTGTGCGTATCCGGTTCCGGCTTCGGGGTCGTGTTCTCTGTAGATAATGGGGCAACCTTTACCCAGGGCTTTACGGAACCAATGCGAGGATTAGATCTCGTTGACAGCCTCCACATCGCCTGCACGCCACTATCTTCCTCAACGTACTATTATTCCTCGGATGGCGGGATTTCATGGCTACCAAGCAACCCGCTGGTTGGCGATGCGTGGGGCATTCGCGGCGTGAAAGGTTCCTCCACATATTTCGTGGCGCCAGAGAACCAATTAAATTTAACACTTACGTCCAATGTGTATCGTTCCGATGATTACGGAGCAACCTGGGCGGAAGTATGCGAACTGCCATTTAAAACGACCGGAGATATCAAAGGATCGGGTTGCGGCATGTTTATTCAGAACTCTAACTGGATTCCAGGATCTCTGAGGGGAGTGTACCGTTCCACTGATGATGGGCTGACTTGGACAAATATAGGAGGTCCGACCAACACGTTTGACACCAGATTCGAAGTAATAAACACAGGGACAGCGATCTATGCTTTTGACGAATTTGGCGGCCTTTGGAAGGATGTTACGCCGATAAACTCGGTGCAATTCACGGTCGCTGCCAATCCCGATCCCATAAAACCGGGCGATACACTTACTGTTACCGTGACTCCAAACCTTGCAGTGCAAGGTACTGGCCTCACGAGCATCAGCGGCACCATGGAGTATCACTCCGATGCTTACAAGTTCATTTCAGCTACCGGAGGCGCTGGGACCGCCCAACTGCAATACACACTGCCGTTCGCCGTTGGGGAAACCGCTTATTTGCCATTTACTATTTCGAGCCCAACCGATATTTTGCTCGATCCTGCGACGCCCATTTTCACACTTTATTTGCAAACAATGGTTTCGGATACAACGGTGAGCAGTTTCACGCTGGACTCGCTTCTGCTGAATGGTTCCGATCCCAATTATGGAAATTGCGTGTTTTCACCTTCATCTAATGGGGCTGTTTCGCACATCCAGCTTGCTTGCGGGGACACGCTTCTCATGCTCGCAATGAGCAACGAGCTGGCATTAGGTGTCGAGAATCCTCAGCCCAATCCCCTCACAGCAGAAAATGGTTACCAGTCGTCACTTATGCTTCATTCATCCTCCGATGGCATTGCGGAAGTGCTCGTCACCGATATGCTCGGCAGAATAATCACACGCAATAACTTTGCATTAAGCGCAGGCAAATCCGCAAGTTATTCAATTGATCTTTCAAATCAATCTACAGGCGAATATTTCTATACCGTCCTCTTCGCCTCGATGAATGGAACAGTGACTAAAAGTGGAAAAGTGATGGTTTTGCGATAGGCTGTTGCCAATCGTAATTAGCAAATTTTCAAAAACTGATTGCCAGGGTACCCGTCACATAGAAATTATTCGCGGTCTTGTAGGTGAGGCGCCAGGTGGCGTCGAAGCGCAGGACGTTCAGTATATTGCCGATTCCAAATCCTGCTTCGGTGAATGGCGTCCTGCCAAGCGTTTGCACCGGCGTGGGAAGTATTGCATTCGTGGCGCTTGAAAGCGATGCTTCTGCCAAGTTTGCAAAACCAAACCAATGCAGATCGATCGGCATGTGAATGCCAAGCGCGCGCGTTGGCAGGTCGTAAAAATTTTGTTCGAACTGAACGGTTAGTGCTTTATCCCCCTGGAACTCGAATGGCGAAAGCGTTCGGAATACATCGCGCGGAGCGATGATGGCATCTCTTGCATCGAAAAAGAAAAGATTTTGCGCAGGCAATGCGCCGCTTAAAAGCGATTGATATTTCCCGGAGATCCACGTCTTACCCCATCCGCCTAACTTGCCTTCCAATGAAAGCCGCAGATCGGACGTAAAATAATTGAATTGGCTTCCGATGCCGGAATTGGAATACGCGAAATTCGCCGTTGCGGAACCTTCCCAAAAACCGAGTGGGAATTTTTCGTTCAGATCGAGGGCTATCTGGTGCAACTGTCCAGCGTTGATAAGCGGATTAGTTGGGAATGTATCTTTGCGAAAGAAAAAACTGTAATTCGTTACATTCCCAAGGCTATGCTGAGATACGTCTTTGAAATCGAGCGTCGCTGAAAAACGGCGATTCGGTGTAAGCGAATAATTAATATCGACTCCATGCTCTTCGTAGTAATTGGGATAATCTTTGTGCAATAACAGCGAAGTGAGTGTGTTTACGAACTGGTCGTATTCGGTACTAAGCGCGGTACGTTCATCGTAATATCGCGCGTCGATGGAAGAAGTCACCTGCACGTCATTTCTTCCGCCCGTCATTTCGACATCTCCATCGAGCGAGATGTTCGCTGTGATCGCTTCCTGTTTTTTTGTGGTAAGCGCCTGCCGGACTTCCATAGAATACTCCCAATCTCCATCGCCGATGTCGAGATCGGCATCGCCGCCAAAGGTAGTTGGAAGCTCGTCGTTCAATGTCCAAAGATGACCAAGTTCCAAACTCACGCCATCGATACGATTGAATTGAAAGAAATCTGTTCCCGGAAAAAGCTGGAACAGTAATCCCAATGGCGTGAAGGATACGGGCGATGTTTTAACGCTATGTACAATGCTATCAATTTTGCGATAAGCGGTGTCCTCATCGCGTTCAAGCGGGATGGTGCGGAGCGCGGTCCAGTGAATAGCATCAACACTATCGGCGTTTTGTGCGACGAGGTGCTGTGCGGAGAAGATCGAATCCGGAATGTTGCCGTTAATAATGTAATTCTGGAGCGTTGCAGATTGGCTGATGTCAAATTCCGGGACGATCGGCAATGCAAGCTTGATCGCGCAATCGAAATTGAGTTCCGAAGGCATCCAAAATTTGTTATCGACCAATGTAAATGTTTGCCGAATATCGATGCCCTTGACCGGCCCAATTTTAATCGCATCGTTCGGTTGAAGATCGAGATACGCGATCGTATAATCCACTTGGTCGATCCAAAGTGTGCCGTTGAAAGCAGGATCGAGGTTCCCACGCGGTTCGACGGAAATTTTATACACTTGCTGACCATTTAGTTGACCCTCGCCGAGAAGATCGTAATCGTACCGATCGAACGCATCATGCGCTACGGGGCTGACGATGTTGTAATCGGCAAAGTCCATGCGGTCATTATAAAAATTCTCGATGCCAACAAGAGCCACGCGATTAACATCTGCCGGAATATCGGCAGTTTGTTTTCGGGCATTAATGCGCTCTGCATAGCCATGATCGCGTTTCCAATATCCATTACCAGCAGATTCGATGATGGCAAGAACGGTGCTGTCAGCTCCATTGGAATCTTTTTTATCGTCATCGTCGTCGGAATCTTTTTTCGCTCCTTTTTTCGAGCGAAGATTCGTTCTCGAATACACATCGAACCGATAATTGTTTATTTGCGATTGCCACGCATCTTTCGTATCGATCACTTTGTGCATGATTCGCCGCGCTTCTTTGCGGCTCGCTTCGGCAGAGATCGTGATCTGAGGGCCGAGAATCGGCGCAACAGTAAGTTGGATGTCCTCAGACGTGTTTTTTAACAACAGAATATGAAGCGTATCCGGACGGTATCCGAGCGCTGTTACGCGAATGGCATAGTTCACGCCGCTATCGAGCACAAGATGAAAGCGTCCCTCGGCATTCGTGCGCGCCCCACGCGAGGTTCCTAAAATATGAAGCGACGCGCCGGGGATAGGATCGCTGTCTTCACTCTCGTGGATAGTTCCGGTGAGTTGGAACGTTTGTGCGAATAGGGGGCGAGCGTGAGAAAGAAAAAGCATCCCAGCAAGAAACAGGAGGAATGCTTTCGGCGAGGCAAGTTTGTTCATATTAATGCTGCTGCGTCAGCCAGCTTTGATAATTGGCGAGCAACGATTTCTTCGGCTCCTGCGACGAGGAAAGCGACATCGTGTATGAGAGATCGTGCTGGGCGGAATCCCAAAAGATCACGGGAAGTTTTTCGCCCATGTAGGTTCCATTGCTCGATTCATATTGACCGCTGGTAAAAAAACCATCTGCGACGGTATAGAACATCCAGGGGCCGGAATTTTTATATTGAAAAATCCCCATATCAGAGAGATTGCTAAAGTCGAAGTCGATCTCGGCCATCAGCTTTCCATTTTCCTGATACAGCTTCTTGTGGACATTTTTCCAGCCTTTATTATCAAGCTCGATCTTGCGTCCTTGATAATATTCTGCGATCAACGAGTTGAAATCCTCATTCACCACATCGAGCGAATCCCCGGGACTGCTCGAAATGCCGGTAAAGATAATTTTGCCGGAACCGCTAACGCCATCGTCATTAATGGTGATGTGAACTTCCTTTTTTTCAGCAGTGAGACAGCCGCTAAGAATAGTCAGAAATAAGAATGCCGAAAGAATAATGGAGAGAGAAGTGGTTTTAATTTTCACGAAAGATCAGTTGAAATAGGGTGTAATTTTAGTCCGCGCAACAAGCGCGGTAATTCGGTAAACGGTATTGAGCGAAATTTTCGTGCCCTTTACGTGTTAACGGGTGCTTAATGTCAGATACACCCCGAAGTAATCTCTCGCCAGATACAGTTCGCGCCGTTCGCTACGAGCAAGCGGAGCATGAAACGCTGTGGGACGAGTTCATCGCGCGTTCGATGAATGGCACTGTGTTCCATAGCCAGCAATTCTTACGTTACCATCCGGAGGGCCGTTTCAACCTTCATCATCTTCTTTTTTTTGCTGGAAAGAGACTCATCGCCGTATTGCCCGGTGGGTTGCGAAATGGCGGGAGCACGTTTGAATCTCCGCTCGGGGCAAGCTATGGATCATTCGTAACGGAAGACATCAGCGCGCAGACCGCGCTCGATATTGTGGAAGCGTTTGAGAAATACATTCGCTTGACGGGCGTTCAAGACGTGTATCTTACCGCTGCGCCGGTTATTTATCAACCGTTACTTACACAGAATTTAGATTTTGCGTTGCTCTATCGCGGTTATGCGTATCAGAGGCATTATATTTCCCACGCGATCGATCTGCGTCATCCCGGCGTTCCGTTCGATCGGTTTCAGTCCGTTGCACGGAAGCATATCAGACGCGTAACGCGGGAAAATCCCTCTGTGTGGATACAAGAATCGCAGCCGGAATCGATCCGCGAAATGCTGATGGAATTTTATCCGATCCTGCTCGAAAATAAAGCAAAGTATAATGTAAAGCCCACGCACACACTCGATGAATTGCTGCTTCTGAACGATCTCCTGCCGAACTTTATGAAGCTCTTTCTCGTGCGTGTTGGCGAGGAACCTATTGCCGGTTCGCTTCTTTTTTTGGCGAATGACCGGGTCGCGCTGATTTTTTACCACATGCTTCGTTATGCATTCGATGATTTTAAGCCGATCTATTTACTGATGGATCGCGTGACGCGCTGGGCGAAAGAGGAAGGTTACCACTTCGTAGATATTGGCGTATCGCAAGATACAAGCGATGAAAACCCGATGACGCCCGCGCTCAGTCTTATTCATTTCAAAGAGAAGTTCGATTCGCGTGGTGTACTGCGCTCGACACTTCATAAAAAATATAGTTAACGAGTGGGTGTGCGCTCGATCCTCCTTTTATTTCTTGGTGATGCCACACGCGACCGTCGTGTGCAAAACTTCGCGCGATATTTTAACGCGGAGGGTTGGAGCGTGGAAGTTATTGCGATTCAGCCAACCGTTACGCGCGGGCCGCGAAAATTTTTAGAATATCACCGGCGTATTCGAAACGCAGTCCGAAAGAAGCGAGCAGATGTTGTGCTTGCGTGCGATCTTTACTCGCTTTCTGCTGCGGCATGGATGAAGCGCACGAACAAAGCGCGGGTTCTTCTGTATGATTCGCGAGAGCTTTACACGGAATTACCTGCTGTAGCAAAGCGACCCATTCCTAAATTCGTGTGGAGAAGGTTTGAACGGTGCGGTTTGATACAGACTGATCTTATTATAGTTACTGCGCCGAACGATGCCGACGCGATCCGAAGAGTTCACAATTTTCTGCCGCGTCCCACGCTCGTTCGCAATCTGCCGTGGCGGGAACCGGAACTTATGTCGGATCGAACC
Source organism: Ignavibacteriota bacterium (assembly GCA_963794025.1). Taxonomy (GTDB): domain Bacteria; phylum Bacteroidota; class Ignavibacteria; order Palsa-1295; family Palsa-1295; genus PALSA-1295. Next base: position 115,600 of record CAWCCK010000025.1, on the reverse strand, counting down.
ATCCACGAACGATTCAATATCCCGAAAGATGCAAAGACCATTGTTTATCTCGGAGGAATACAATCGGGAAGGGGTCTGGACAAACTGATCGAAGCGATGAACTCATTACCACACCATCTACTATTAATCGGCGATGGAAATTTGCGATCCTGGCTTGAGGCACGAGCATCGAGTAATATCCATTTTGCAGGTTCCATGCAATCGGACAAGGCGTTGCATGTAGTTGCCGCCTGCGATGTTGGCATTTCGCTTGTCGAGCCTGTGTCCGCCAGTTATCAACTGGCATTGCCGAGCAAATTTTTTGAATATATGATGTGCAGAATTCCCGTTGTTTCAAGCAAAGTTCCGCAAGTGCTGGATCTATTCTGCGATGAGGAGTGGGTCACATTTGTCGATGAAAGTGATGCGAACGCGATTGCCGTCGGGATTCAAAAAGTTCTTGCGGGTTCCGAACGGATAGATTTTCGTGAGCGCGAACGATCGCTTGCGCTTAGTGAATACCATTTCGATCATGATGTAAAAACATTGATGGATACACTAAAAACGTTGTTGCATTGAGATCGTGGTTTATTTCTATCTAATCCTCCAACAGCTTATCGGCAGCACGACACATATCGTCGCGCAGGATGCTTCGGAGAACGTCCAGCCGGGGTTGCTGCTGTTATTGCGCGCGGGTGGAGCATCGCTTGTATTCTTGATGATCCTTTTTGCGATGGAAAAACGATGGAACATTTTTCATCGCATTGCTCGGGAAGATATTGGCCGAATGGTGCTTCTGGGTTTGCTTAATGTTCCTATGAACCAGCTCCTTTTTTTGAACGGGATAAAATATACAACGCCCGCGAACAGCGCCCTGCTCTATGCGATGACGCCCGCATTGGTTTTTCTTTTTACGGCCATTATGCATAGCGAGCGCCCATCCTTTAAAAAAGGATTTGGTATTGCCATTGCTTTCGCCGGAGTGGGAATTATCATGTTCGAGCGAGGGGCCGCGTTAAAGGCGGAGCACACCACGGGCAATATCCTCATTTTTATTGCGGTGATGGCGTGGTCGCTGTTCACAATCTTCGGTCGCCCGATGGTGCTGAAATACGGTGCCGTCTATGTGACGGCTATCAACATGATTATCGGAACGATACTATACATTCCGATCGGATTGCTCACATCGAACATTTCGGCTATTGCAACAATATCCAACATATCATGGAGCGAAGTTGCGTATCTTGCGCTGATCTCGTCGGTGTTGAATTATGTATTGTGGTATCTGGCATTAGCCAAGCTCGAAGCTACACGCGTTGCGGTGTTTCAGAATCTTCAACCTATTATTACGACCGTGATGGCGCTATATCTTGGGCGCGCAGTGCTGACGGGTCAATTTGTGGGTGGAGGGCTACTTGCGTTGGCAGGTGTATTGATCGTGGAGCTCTCTTAACCGTAGGGACGCGCTGCGCACGTCCGACACTTTATCGTTTCCCTGTATCTCTGCTATCTGCGCTCCAAAATAATTTAGTTCTCAACAGATCGAAGTAGGAACGTTCTTTTCTACGCAGAAGGTGTAAACGGTTCGGCGCGGCGCTCACTGTAATTTCAGCCGGAGCTTGCACCACGATCTGCTCCTGACCATCAGCCACGACAAGCACTTGATGCGTTTCCTCCATTGTTCGCATTCGCACGACGGCGTCTTGCGGCACAATGATTGGACGGACGTTCAGCGAGTGCGGAGCGATAGCCGTGATAAGCATAACTTGACTCGTCGGTTCAACAAGAGGCCCGCCAGCGCTGACGGCGTAGCCGGTCGATCCGGTCGGCGTCGAGACCATAATTCCATCGGCACGAATCACGCCGAGTAGTGCGGTTCCCACGAAGACTTCCAGCGTCAGCATTCTTGTGGAACCGTAATTATCGATCACTACTTCGTTTAGCGCGTCCAGCGTAATTTCAGGCATTGGCTTTCCGATCTTCGAAGGTTCCAGATTATCTTGCTGGACAAGAACAGGTTCACCCGATTCGCTTCGCACACGAGCGTTGAGCATGAGCCGTTCTTCCACCACGAGCGATCCGCTCGCAAGATCATCAATCAAAGCATCTATTTCTTCCGACGGATGCTCGGAAAGAAATCCCAGCTTGCCCGCGTTCACGCCAATGAGCCGAGTTGCAGGATTTGCGCGCGCGATCGCGCGCGCGGCCAGAAGCATCGTACCATCCCCGCCAATGGAAACGATGACGTCGCTCGCTTTGGCTAAGTCGATGAGCGAGGGCGCGACTTCACATCCTTTCGGTTGTTCAAGCGATGCTATTTTTTCCGTGAGGATGAGTTTTGCATCCGGGAATGTATCAGAAAGTTTTGAGAGTACGCGCGAAAGCGTCTCACGGATAGCCGTGTGGTTTTCGTGGCCGATAATACCAATGCTCTTCATAAGGGATCACAAACTAAAGTTTGCGCTACATTGCCGTTCAGCCGCTGTTAATGTATTTCTTAGCAACATTGCGATCGTCATGGGTCCGATGCCGCCGGGAACCGGAGTGATGGCGCTGGCTTTCAATTTCACATGTTCGAAATCCACATCGCCAACAAGGCGTGTGCCGGACGCTCTTGTTTTATCTTCGATGCGATTGATTCCCACATCTATTACGACCGCACCCTCGCGCACCATATCCGCCGTAATCGCAAGTGGTACACCCATTGCTGCTATGAGAATATCGGCTTGTCGTGCAATTTCACCAAGCCGGGTTCCTGCGCCGGTATGAGCGATAGTTGCAATAGCGTTTGCTTTGGAATTCTTTTGCGCAAGCAATAGTGCAAGCGGCTTGCCGACGAGATTCGAGCGGCCCACGATCACAGCGTGTTTGCCGGATACTTTAATGCCAGATCGCGCAAGCAATTCTATCACGCCCGATGGCGTACATGGCGCGAAGTAATCGCCTTTGCCGATGGAGAGCTTGCCTGCATTCAGCGGATTAAATCCATCAACGTCTTTTTTCGGCGCGATGAGTTCGATCACGCGTTCTTCACGAATTTGCTTTGGGAGCGGAAATTGAACGAGCAACCCGTGCGCGGTTTTATCTTCATTGATCGTTTGGATGAGATCGAGCAACGCATTCTCATGGAAGTTCGCTGGAAGTTTATGTGTCTCATGTGCAAACCCGGCTTCTTCGGCAGCGATGCCTTTATTGCGCACATACACTTCGCTCGCGGGATCTTCTCCGACAAGCACAAACACGATGCGCGGACGAATTCCATGTTGAGCGAAAAATTGCAGCGCTTCGATGCGAACTTCCTCACGGATCTCCGCAGCAACTTTTCTTCCATCGAGAATTCGCGCTTCAGGCATTTGTAATTTCTCCGGCAACCGTATTGGTAGCTACAAAAATATCATTTTCGATCTCTTCTATTTCCGGCGGTGCATCAACGGGGCGGCTTCGCTCAAAATTTGGGTACATAAACGGCTCGATCTCGATTGCAGCGCCTGTTGCAACATCAATGGTTAAGCTAACGCCCGCGATGCGAATACTTTCCGTTGCGATCTCGTATTTGTACGGTGTTTGATGTGTGAAACGCTTAATCGCTACATCAATTTTCATTCCGATCACGCTTTCGTAAGGGCCACTCATCCCAACGTCGGAGATATACGCTGTGCCGCCGGGAAGGATTTGCGCGTCGGCAGTTTGTACATGCGTGTGGGTTCCCAATACGGCGCTTACTTTGCCATCGAGATAGCGGCCCATCGTTTGCTTTTCGGCTGTGGCTTCCGCGTGCATATCGACGATGATGATGCGCGCTCGTTCGCCGACTTTATCCAAAGCCCAATGGGATACACGAAACGGGCAATCGATCGTCTGCATATACGTGCGGCCTTGTAGATTCACAACACCAACGGCAATGCCGGATTTCGTTTCGCCGACCGCATAGCCCGCTCCGGCATTTTCGCGTGGATAATTTGCTGGGCGTAGCACGCGCCGGTCTTCTGCCATCAGTCCACGCGCATCCCAGCGATCCCAAACGTGATTGCCAGTCGTGATAACTTTCGCTCCAGCAGCAAAAATTTCATTGGCTTGTTTTTTTGTGAGTGATTTTCCTTCGGCGACATTTTCGCCGTTTACAATGATAAAATCGGACGCATATTTCCCAGCGAGCGTGGGAAGCATCTTCGTGACCATCGCGAGCGCGCCCGTGCCGACGACATCGCCAATGAAAAGTATGCGAACAGTAGGGGATTGTGAGGTTTCTGCCATAGAATTATGCAAACAGAAACAAGAGCGGGTTCGTCCCGCGCCTCTCCCCCAACCCCTCTCCCTGCTGGGAGAGGGGAGGTTTGTTTTAAATTCATTCTTCATAAGCCCCTCTCCCAGCAGGGAGAGGGGTTGGGGGAGAGGCGGAAAAATTAATGTCGAATCACCATTTCCGATGTTTGCGAGGAGCCATCAGCAAACATGACTTGGACATGGTACGCACCATTTGGGATGTCCTGCACTGAGAGCAGGGCATCGCCGGTGTGCGATGAGATTTGGAAGGAGCGGATCATTTGTCCTGCGTCATTATAGAGGAAAATTTGATTTGCTGGACGGTCGAAGGTAAGCGTTACCTGATCGGATGCAGGATTGGGGTAGAAGCTGATGCTGGAAGTGGAAGAATGGGGTACGCTAACACTGGAAAGATTCGCAATGCCAAACGAAGTCATTTCTGTTTCTTTTCCATCGGTAGAAATGGAGCTACCATCAATGGTTGTTCCAGAGATAGGCGCGTTCGTTTTTACTGTTCCGATTCCTCGGACGATCCAGTACGACTGGGTAGTTGTGAAATTGCCAAGTGGCAGTACGCCAAGGCTTACTGCTGTAAGGCCACTAATATCAAAACGGTACGCACTGTCATAAGTTGTGCCGGAGGCCGTCACCGTATCAATTCCCAAATACTTGCCCGTTAAGGTAACGGTTACGTTGAGCTTCTCCATATCATAAGTAACTTTGGAATTTAGTGTCATAATGGAATAAGATGCGCCCACGCCAGAGGATAATTTAATATAATCCACCCATGTATCCGGTGGCGATGTTACTCCTTCAGCGACTGAAGAGGGAATTAAAAAGTTAATGAACGCCGTATCGGCATACGCTTGAAGATCGCCGGCGCTGGTAAAAAAATAATGCAACTGATGGATCCCGGAAGGGTCGCCTCCGCCGATGGAATCAAGCACACCGAGGATGCCGCCAGAATCAAGCTGGTTAATCGTGTACGATGCGTGGCTTTTAACCGCTGCTGAGCCAGACGATAGTGTGTCGTTTTCGTTGTAATCCACGTAGCATCCGAGCGCGTGCGGAATAAGACCGGCAACGGTAACCGACTGCGCTCGCATCGCGCTGATCGGCGCGGCGAGCAAGATTGCGATTGCAATGACACGATAGAAGATGTGCTTGGTGTTAATCATAATAATATTTAGACGACCGATACTACAAAAATAACTAATTTTTTAGCGATGCGTTACGAATCCTGGATCGCCCGCCGGTATGCGTTCTCGAAACGGCGTGAAAACTTTATTACGATCATCAGCATCCTTTCCATCGTCGGACTGGCGGTAGGAACGGCTGCGCTCGTGATCGTGCTTTCGGTTTTCAACGGATTTTCCTCGGTGGTGACGAACATTTACGTTAGTTTCGATCCTCACGTTCGGATTTCCGCGCTTACCGATACGGTGAATAACACCGCAGGTACTGCTCTCATCACCAACGCAGATAGTATCATTCATATCGTCAGAACAGTTCCTGAAACACGCGGTGTAGGGGCGGCGGTTCACGGAAAAGCGGTGCTTGTGCATTACACGTTGCCGAAAGTTATCGATTTAACGGGCATTTCTGCTGACGATGCGAAAGCTGTTTCCGGCATCGGGCATAGCATTGTGGCAGGCTCACTTCAACTCGATTCTAATAGCATCGTCGTTGGCCAACTTTTGGCGGATGAGTTAGCTGTGCAATTAGGGGATAGCTTGGAAGTATATAGTCCGTCCGGGTTGGAGCGCATTCTCACGGAGCCTGTCACGCCGCGCATGAGAACGCTTTTCGTGCGGGGAATTTTTGCCGCCAACAACCGCGATTACGACGCCATGAACGCGTACACCAGCCGAGAAACAGCGCGCGATCTGTTCGATATTCCGCAAGGCGCTGCTACAACGGTTGACGTGCGTCTAAACGACGTAAGGGACGCAAATGACGCAAGAGATAATATAAAAAAATCGCTTGGAGGAAATTACAATGTGCAATCGTGGTACGATCTTCACACGGAACTATATTCGGTGATGGAGATCGAGCGGTGGGTTGCGTATATTATTTTATTTCTCATCGTTGGCGTGGCGGCGTTCAGTATTTTTAGCTCGCTTACGCTAACGGTCTTCGAAAAACAGCGGGACATTGGCCTCTTGCGCGCGCTCGGAAGCCCCATTAGCGGCATTCGCAGAATTTATTGGATGCAAGGTACGCTCGTTGGACTGATAGGCACGATCTCTGGATGCACGATCGGATTAATAGTTGTGGTGTTGCAGCAGCAGTTCGGATTTTTCCCGCTCGATTCGACCGTCTATATTATCAACGCGCTGCCGGTGGAGTTGCGCTGGCAGGATTTTGTTTCCGTCGGTATCGGTTCGATGGCGCTTACGATGTTGTGTTCGCTTTTTCCCTCGCGCCGCGCTGCCGAGGTTGATCCCGCAATCGCGCTTCGGTGGGAGTGAGTTGTTTTTAAAAAACACGATCGGAGCAAATTACTTTATTAACCGGAAGGTAACTTTCGGATAATATAACATCCATAATTTTGTGGTCTAAAGAAATTATCCTATCTAATTTTCCAAACCCCACAACTAATTTTCGAAACTCACAAAACTCATGAAAAAACTGTTACTTCCTTGTTTTCTTGCTGCAATCTTTTTGGCTGGCTTTATTAGTCTTGCCGAAAATGCTAATGCACAAACCACCACGCTTATTCACTATTGGAATTTCAATACGCTGGCAGGACCGTACATCCATCCTAATATTCCGCAAATCGTAGCTGATTACACGGTTGAGGATTCGGCATATCTGGAGTATTATCTTCTGCCAGGCACTTCAGCCGGATGGGCTATCTCGGGGGTTGACAGTAACAACGCCGGCGGCGCTCAGATCGACAACGTAGCAAGCACCGATGTTACGAATCTCCGCCAGGGCGCGGTTTCCGGATTGGCCTTGCGGGCACGAAACCCAACAGATTCCGGCGAACTTCACTGGCATATTCCCTCCACGGGATTTACAAACCTTGTTGTCACATTCGCAACCGAGACATCCAGCCTCGCTTCTGGTGATTCTGCGCAAGTCTATTCTTATAGCATCGATGGCGGAAAGACATGGGATAGCACGACCATGACCGTCAATGGAGCGTCTGGCCATATACTCGACCTAACGCAAGATGAAAACGCGAGCAGCGTCTATTTAGGCTTTGGACCTGTCGTCATCACTTTTGGAAGTGACCTTACCGTGAACAACAATCCGAACCTGATCTTCCGTATTGTCTTCCGTGGCAATACTCATCCAAATACTCCTGTAAGTGGCAACAACCGCTTCGACGACTTTACGGTCGATGGCGTGGGAAATTCGGGGCCACCACCCCCGCCACCTGCTGTAATAACGATGATTACCCCTGTTGCCGGAAGCATTTTTGTGCCTGGGCAGAAGACACTTATATCCTTCCATGCCTCTAGCACCGTTGGTCAGGTGCGTACCATCAAATTTTCGCCAGATAGCGTAAACTGGTCAACCGTGGGTACCGTAACAGATCCCGGCGATACCACCTACACCTGGACAATTCCGAGTACCGCAGCAACCAAAGGGTATGTAAGCGTCACGGACGACTCTGGCGTCACAGCTAAGGTCGGGCAGTTCATTATCTATCCGGTTCCAGCCGGCAATCTTGTTGTTGATTACTGGGCATTCAATACGCTGAGTGGGGCTTATTATACTCCAAACATTCCGAACCTCCCGGCAGATTTCACCGCGCCCGGAACCACTCCAGGGTATATCCAATACGTGAATTTAGCGAAGACCAATGATTCGGAATATATTGACAATGTCGCTGGCGAGCACGTTGAATGCTCAACTTGGAGCGCCAGCTGGCAATGGGCTTCGCGTTCGAAACCCAACCAACATGATGCAGCTTATATTTTGGATTCCTACCACGGGATTCCAAGGGATCACATTAAGCTACGCCCTGCAATCTTCGAGCCTGACTGGTCCTCAGGTTCAGCACTTTGCGTATAACACCGGTAACGGAATTTGGACTGCGGCGGGAATTATTGTTAATAGTGATAACGGTATCGACAGCGTTAAGGACTCCTTGGATGTTACCCAGATCCAATACCAGCAAACGAATGCGTACGGGCCAGTAACCATCGGGTTTACTTCTGCTGTTCAGGCCGCAATTAGTGACAATCCCAATTTCCAGTTCCGAATTTTATTCGGCGATACTGCAACGGGCGGAACGAGCGGAAACAACCGGTTCGATAACTTTACTGTGATGGCCAGCGCACTCGATGGTGTAACGGAGCCTGTGCAAGTGCTGCAGCAATTGAGCCTTTCGCCGAATCCTGCTGAGGATTATGTTTCTTTCGAGAATCCTTATTCATCTCAGGTAACGGTGTCGGTTCTGAATGTCTTAGGGGAAGAGGTGGTTCATAGCAATGGGGCCGCATCGTCAAATGTGATGCTTAACACTTCGATGCTTTCGGCAGGATCGTATTACGTTCATGTTCAGGATGTCGCAAGTGGCGCCGAACAAACGGCGAAGTTCATCAAGCAATAAATAAATTCTTTTTGCGGTTCGTTTGGAAGGCCCGCGCCCTTAGAAGATATTTCTAAGGGTGCGGGTTTTTATGTTCCAATTGCATTGTGTTTTGAATTGCGTCGTAATAATTTCGTATTCTCTCCGTGAAGTCTTCGTAATTTTATCGTAATCTTCGCGGCTTAGATTTGCAATAATTTTTCCTGCCCCATGCGATGGGGGCTTTTCATCAAAAAACATACGAATACCCCTTACATGAGACGTTTTTTTCTTGCAGCATTTTTGTCGGTAACCCTCCTTTCGATCTCGAATAAGTCGGAAGCGCAGGTTGTAATTAATTATTGGAATTTCAATGCTTTTACCACAACCGATACCTTTGGATCCGCTAAGAACCCTATCCCTTTGATCGATGCGGATTATTCGGCGATCAGTACAACCAATGCTTACATGCTCTATGCGTTCGATTCGGGTACGAGCGTTGCATCGAAGGATAGTTGCTGGATCGATGAGACCACTGGCTCGACCGTGAATGCTCAGCAAGGTGCGGCTGCCGGAAACTGTTTGCGTATTCGCAATCCATCTGATTATACAGCGCTCGAGTTTTTTATTCCGACGACGAACTTCAAGAATATTTCTGTTTCGTATGCTTTGCAATCATCGAGCGCGAAGAGTGGCCAGGCGGTCGAAAGCTTTGCCTATAGCGTCGATAGTGGTGTGACTTGGAAAACCGCGAACCTTATGGTAGATGGCGCGAACGTCGATACCCTCCTCGATACCGCTGCCGTGTATATCAACGGTTTTGGTCTTGTTACGATCGGCTTTGGTTCTGATACAACGGTTAACAACACCACGAAGCTTGTGCTTAGGATCGTCTTTAAGTCGTACGGCACAGGTGCTATTACGGGCACATCTGGAAACGCTCGAATTGACAATATCGCTGTGATGGGAGGCTACCTCAAAACAGCAATTACCGTACAGACTCCTGCGGCGGGCGCTACATTGTATGGCGGTCAACAGCAGACGATATCGTACCTTCCATCCGGCGCGGTTTCGAATACTCGAACGATCTATTTTTCCACGGACTCTGGCCAAATATGGAAACAGATCGTATCCACCACACAAACATCTTATACATGGACGGTGCCGAATGTAAATTCTAATAACTGCTTTGTCGAGGTCGTTGATTCTAACGGCGTCACAGGAATAAGCGGCAGATTCAGCATGCGGCTTCCGACCATTACCATTGTGCAGCCGGCCGCAGGTGGATCTTTGATCACGGGGAACTCGCAATTGATTTCATATACAACATTAGGGGCCGTTTCCGATCTCCGCGCGCTCGATTACTCCATCGACTCCGGTCAGACATGGACTGAAATCGGAATTACAGGTGTGGACACGTTTACCTGGACGATCCCAAGCGCTAACTCGCATACGTGTTATGTGGAGGTGATCGATGAGAATGGTTTTATGGGTACTAGCGGGAAATTCACCATAGTCTCGGTTGCTCCTCCTCCGCCTCCCCCGCCAACGGCTCCGCCGGGGCTGATTGACTATTGGGACTTCCATCAGTTGACGACTGCGGATACCGTCCCCAAAACGCCCAGATTGAAGGCCGCTTATTCCGCAATCGATACCAACACGGCGACAATCACGGACACACTGCAGTCAGGTACTTCCGGTTCGTATGTGGGATGGTTCGACGATGTGTATCCCTCGGTCGATCCGACCGACACGACGAACGAACAACTCGGCGATACGGTGCTCAACGCATTACGCGCGCGCAACCCATCCGACAGCATGGTGGTTTTCTTCCATATTCCCTCGACGGGTTTCAAAAACCTATCGCTTACCTATGCCCTCGAATCTTCCAGCACGACAAAAGGCCAAGCGACGGAAGTGTTTTCTTATAGCACCAATGGCGGAGTCTCATGGGACTCGAGCGCCATCACTGTGCAGGGATCGAATGTCGATACACTCAATGTCATTCCTGCGGTATTTCAAGGAACGAGTTGGGGCTTGGTGACCGTCACGTTCGGAAACGACACGACCGTCAATAACAACCCGAACCTTATTTTGCGCATAAAGTTCCGAGGGCAAAACACGGGAACCAGCGGCAACAACCGTTTCATGCATGTCGCGTTTAAAGGTTTATCTGCCTCGGCGCCTCCGCCACCACCGCCGCCCCCAATTCCCGATTCCATTGTTGTTACAGCGCCCCCTGTCGGCGATTCGATCCTTTCCGGAACGCAACAAATCATTTCTTACACGGTCACAGCCACCACGAGTAAATCTCGTTCCATCGACTATTCGACCAATGGCGGTACATCGTGGATCAATATTGTAAAGGCAGACTCTACTCTTACCTATAATTGGACGGTGCCGGCAACACCTTCCACCAACGCATTCGTCCGTGTCATGGATTCTACGGGAGTCTTTGGCATGATCGGACCATTCACTATTCTCGTTCCGGGAACGGTTGATAGCGTTTGGGTTTCACCTTCGCCGGTGGTTGCCGGCGCGACCGAGAATATCATGTGGAAAGCGACCGGGTATCTTGGCAATTCGTTTACCGTGAACGTCTTTTACGATGGCGTGACGCCGAATTTACTCACAAGCGGTTCCACGGAAGCGAGCGGGAGCTATGTATGGACAGTTCCCAATGCAGAAGTGACCGGTGTGTTTGTTCAAGTCGTTTTTGCTTCCGGATCGACTGCGAATTCGGCGCCATTCGATATTGTAGCTCCGGCAAGTGTATCCGGAGGATCGAACGCGGTAACGAATGTAGAATTATGGCCGAATCCGTTCCAAACTCAAACGACCATCCAATACCAACTAAACTCCTCTGAGAATGTAACACTCTCCATTCACGATCTTTTGGGTCGTGAAGTGGAAAGCATTCAAGAGGGAACCGAGAGCGCCGGTGAGCATGAGATCGTGTTCGATGGCACACATCAGCCTGCCGGAGCTTATATTTATGAACTGACCATTGGCGACACTCGCTATCGCGGACAGCTTGTGATCGTTCGATAATATTATTTTACTGATGAAAAATAGCCCATCCAATTTGGATGGGCTTTTTTTATATTCTAAGAATTATTCATAACGAAGCGCCTCGATCGGGTTGAGGCTCGCAGCTTTCATCGCTGGATACCATCCGAAGAACACGCCTACTGCAGTCGCGGCTCCAAATGCTAACCCCACAGCTTGCGGAGCGATTATCACGCTCCATCCATTTTGACGCGAGACGAAATCGCTTGCAACAAATCCGAGTATCACGCCAAACGCTCCTCCGATCAGGCTAAGAACAATGGCTTCGGTAAGAAATTGTGTTAAAATATTCAATCGTTTCGCGCCGATCGACTTCCGAATTCCGATCTCCCGCGTTCGCTCTTTTACGCTGACGAGCATGATGTTCATAATGCCAATGCCGCCAACCACAAGCGAGATCACGGCGGCCATGCGAAGCAAATCTGTCATCGTTTCTGTGGATTGTTCTGCAGCTTGCGCCATTTCTACTTGAGAACGTACCCGAAAATCGTCCGATCCAGTTCCCGAGAGCTTATGTTGAGTTCGAAGTATGTTGGTCACGTCCTGAATTGCTACTTCGGTTAGATCTGTGGAAGTCGTGCTCACAAAAATATCTTCAAGCCAGGTGATGCCCATAAGCCTACGCTGGACGGTTGTGAACGGGGCAAGAATGTTATCATCCTGATCCTGACCGAATCCGTTCGATCCTTTTGCTTTTAGAAGGCCGATCACCACGAAAGGGATATTGCCAATGCGAATCGATTGACCGATCGCATCAGCGCCTTCACCGAATAAATTATCGGCAACTGTTTTTCCGAGCAGACAGACCTTATGCCCAAGCTTTGCATCCGCATCCGTGAACATTTCTCCCTGACTCACTGCGTAGTTACGGATGCTCATGATCGCGGGCGTACTGCCGGTTATGCGCGTCTGCCAATTTGCATTTCCGGCAACAACTTGCGCACGCGTATCGACCGATGGCGCTACGGCCGATAGAAATGTTGACTGACGAAGCGCTTCTGCATCTTTTTCGACGAGATGAACGCTGCCTCCGGCACCGGATGAGATTCCTCCGAAATTAGTCGGGCCGGGATCGATCTGCAGCATGTTCGACCCCATGGAATTGATCTGATTTTGAATAACAACCTGCGCGCCCTGACCGATAGCCGTCATCGTAATGACGGCTGCAACGCCGATGATAATTCCCAGCATAGTAAGCAATGCTCGCGCGCGATTTGCCGCAAGCGATTGAAATGCCATCGAGAGGCTACTGACGAACGGAGTCCACACGCTAAATAAACAACGAAGAATACGTAATCATCCGTTATTCATCGGTAACGGCTGTGAGAACTTTAGGGCCAGGTAATATCGGCAGAATCGCGGACGGTGGTCGGGTAGGTCGCGGCAGAAGAGGGATCGTTATAATTTGCGCCGTACGTACGCGCGTATTCTTTCATCAGCACCTTGCCGCTTTTCATGACGCTGATGACGACAAAACCGAAATTCTTATAGTTGCCTGCCGTGGTTTCTAAGGAACTTCCGCCATTACCCGATATGATCATGTACGTGCTGCCTGTCGTTCCTTGCAAGCGTTGATAGACATGATTATGAGCCGTTATCATTGCTTCCACATGATTGGTATTGAATACATTCCATAACGAATCGCGATTGCTAATAGTAAGGCCGTCCGTCGTTCCATTATCCCACGAATATGCTGGCTTATGCGCGATGACGAAAATATGCTTTTGCCCTGCGGTACGCGCGGCAGCCATATCGGAAGCCGCCCAATTCACGGGAACCGTTCCATCCGCGCCAACAGGATCGCTATTCAACAAAAGAATGTGGGAATCCCGATAGTTGATCGAATACGAAAGCCGGCTCTGGTCGGTCTGGAGATGGTCCGGCCCACCCACGCCCGGGCCATTGCTTCCGGCGACATACTGCGACATATTGTTCAACCACGCTTGCTCTGCTTGAGGGAACGATACACCCGCCGTTTCGCCCTGCGTCTCATGGTTCCCGGGCGTGACATAAAGCTGAATACCTGCCGCCGCGACCGGAGACGATTGAAAGTGCTGAATCCATGCACGGAGCTGCTGACCAACGATTGTTGTATCGGTGGAAGCGTTACTTGAGGAACCCTTTCCAAGCACGAGATCGCCACAGACGACAAGGAAATTCGGACGAGGCGTGAGCGCAGCAATATCGGTGAACGTCCGGTCGAGTTGCGCGAGGTTTGCCGTGCTTGGGACACCGGCGGTATCGCCGGCGCTTAAACGATTACAGCCAAAAACGGCGAAGGAATAGAGCACAGAGTCGGATGTTGTTGGGTTCCCATTCTTGGTAGTATCCGTCGTTCCAGTTGGGCCGTTCGAGGGAGCATTCGAATGGCATCCTGTTTCGATGGTTGCAGTTCCCAATGCGAATGATAGGAACACGATGGAGGCGAACGTTTTTTTCATGCGTGAGTTAGTTTTTTACAGAGTGACGAATGTTAATCTTTCCAGGAAATATCGAGGGAATCGCGGAGCGTGGTTGGGAATTTATCTACAGGGGCGTCGGCAGCATATCCATCCGATGGGAAATCGCGACCGTAACTTTTTGCGATGACCTTACCGCTCTTGAGCACGCTTACAACCGTGAACCCATAAAAATGCTGGTTCGGAGTTGCGTCTTTTTCTAACGGGCTGCCACCATTGCCAGCGATGACCATCCACGAATGTCCGGTTCCCGGCATAGACGCGTGAGGCTGAAAGCGGTAATACACATGATTATGCGCGCTTAGCATTGCTTCGGCGTGATTAGCTTCCATGGCATCCCAAAAATCACCGCGGTTCCCGGCAACAAGTCCGCTCATCTGGCCATCGAAGGAAAATGCGGGTTTGTGACCGATCGCAAAGATATGTTTCGCGCCCGCTTTTCGAGCTGCCACAAGATCATCGGCGATCCAATGTGTAGGAACATGCGCATCCTGACCAACGGGATCGGTATTCAGCACTACGAAGTGCGTATCGTGAAAATCGAAAGAATAGGTGAGGCGGCTCTGATCGGTCGCAAGGCTATCTGTCCCACCGGCATGTGGGCCGTTGCTGCCGCAGATGTAGGGATTCATCACACTCAGCCACGTTGCTTCTGCAAGTGGGAACGCAAGCTTATTTGTATCTTCCGATTCGTGGTTGCCGGGAATCGCAACAAGTTTAATTCCCGCTTTCGCTGCCGGGGAGGATTCATAGAGTGAACGCCACGCCGAAAGTTCCGCAGCAAGTTTCGTGGAATCCATTTGATAGCCGATGATCATATCGCCCGCAAAAAAAAGATAATCTGGCTTTGGAGTAAGCTTCGAGATCTCGTCGAAGGTGCGCACTAATTGCGGAACGTTTGCCGTGCTCGGATTGGTCGCGGTGTTGGTATCGGCTTTATCTAAACGATTGCATCCCACAACAACGAACGAATACTCGACCGGATCGCCCGCAGCTTTCTTTTCGCAGGCCGCAAGCGATAGCGAAAGTAGAGTAAGCATTATGCTTGGCACCATGCGCGCATGAAATGATTTATTGCGTTCGTTGAGAATACTGTAGCGAGAGCGTTGCATGATTTTTTCGGTTAGCCACTCTTAACACTAATCTTGGTTCTATTTTTCTTCTTTTCATATTATGAAATAAATAAATCTATCCCTATGAGATTGCATTCAGAACGGAGCATCACGCATGCTCGTTTTTTCGGACGCGAATGTGAACCACAACTCTATTTTTCAATGTGAAGGCCGAATCGTCGGCCTTTATTCTCTTTAAAATGAACCTCAAAAATATTCTCGTCTTTTCCGCCTCCATCAGCTTATTGGCCTCCTGCTCGAAAACTTCCCCGACGGGAACCGGCACGGATACGACGGCGACCAAGCAGCCAACCGATACCATTGCCATTGCTAATTGGGGGCTTCCGCAAACGGATACGAATATCTTTCACACAGGAACTCAAATGGGCAGGTACAGTTCCGGTGCATTGAGTGCCGTTTCAGGAATGGCAGCCAGCCGCGCTTATCCTGGAATGTTCTGGCTCGAAAACGACCAGGGCGACCCGAATGCCGCTATTTATCTTGTCGATTCAACCGGCGCAGTTCATGCGGATTACGCTGTAACCGGAGCAACCAACCGAGATTGGACCGATATGACCATTGGTCCCGGCCCTGGCACCGATACCACTTACCTGTACGTCGCTGATATTGGCGATAGCCCGGGAGACCACCCCTATTCTATCGTTTATCGGTTCCAGGAACCAAATATGCCGTTAGGAACGACCGAACTTTACGCTAATACGGCGCACGCCGACCAGATCAAGTATAAATACCCCGATGGCCCGCGCGATGCCGAGACCATCCTCATCGACCCGCAATCGAAGGACCTTTATATTGTGGATAAAAACATCAATGGGAACTTGTATGAACTTCCATATCCACAAAGTACCGATACGATCATTACCGCAACAAAACTTCTCGAAAACCTGCATTTCGGGCCGTGGCGATGCGGGGCGATCGGTGCGAATCGCCGAGATCTGATCCTGAAGGGTTATAACGCTATGATGTATTGGCCGATCACACCGGGCGAGAGCATTTTGGATGTTCTGCTTTCCGAACCGGTCTATCTTTCGCTTTCCGGCATCAACGAGCCGCAGGGCGAAGCCATGTGCCTTGCGGTAAACGATAGCGCCATCTGGACGACCAGCAAATTCGATAATTTTACGTATGCGAATCTCGACCGCTTCCTTCGGAAGTAAGTAGAAGTAAGTATTTAATAGAGGTTTTCCTGCCGGCAGGAAGGTCAAATAAAAGTTGGTGCAGAGCATTTTAGTCCTGCGTATAGTACACTACGACAGGCCACAATAATTTTTCAAAGAACAACGGCAATTGATGTCTTCCAAGCTAAGGGTAGTCCCGCCCAGGACTTTTCGATCGCCCCCAGTGCACCATTTGATTTCAGTGAATAAGAGATCATCGCGTAAGCCAATCATCGCAAAAAAGCGAATCTCATCCATGTGCAGGGATCAGACATGCCTGTACTGGCAGCGGTCTGTTTACACTCTCAACGCTCGCAGTGGGCTTTATACGCATAAAAACATAAATGTTTCACGCATTTATAGCTATTTTGCTTTTTTATTAATAATAATAGCATTCCATCAGAAATGGCATGCTATATGATGGCCTTTTACAGAAAGCCTTGAAAAGCAAAATGCCGGGTGACCCGTTAGGCCACTCGGCATTTTAATTTGCTTGGAATTATTTTATTGTTGGTTCCCAGAACCGTCGGTTTGGTAGGCTCCAAAATCGGCGCCAAGCCCATTTGGAGTATCGGCGCCGAACAAGTTCGTTTTGCCGGCTACAACTTGCCCCTTGATGGAAGTTATTGCATTCATCGGGATCTTCACCGCAGCCGGAAGCGCAGCTTGCGTTCCCGTTGCGGTGTAACCTTTACCGACAGCCGGCGAACCAGCCGACAAACGGAAATTGCTGGCGAAGTTTGTTGCGCCGCCGAAGGTAGCAAGGTCGCTAAAGCGTGGGCTTGTGGAGCCCTGAACTACGCTGGTCGTGCCTAAGGCATCGGACGTGCTCATAACAAGCTCGCGTGGATCCATGCTGGCGAATGCGATCGGGAATGTATAATGGGCTGGCGTTACGGCAGTAACATCATACCCTACGAACTTAGGATCGTTGGCACCTGCAGCGCCATGTACGTCGTGCGGCTTAGGCCATTCGCAGCTGATGTTATCGTTGACATATCCAGGATAACCAGGATAGAACCAGGACTCGATCGTATCTGTAAGGCCATAAAGATACTCATAATCATAGTACGTATGCAGAGTATCAGCGATGGGGCTATCTAAAAGCCGGAAACCGGTGCGGCAGTTAATGACCATATTATTAAAGACTGTGCCCTCGGCGCCGTCTTCTATGTCAATCGAGCCAGCCCTGCCTGCGCCGACGTAGCGCCAGCCGTCGCAGACTATGGTGTTATTATAGATATTGGCATTGCATTGCGGGCCTCCTTTATCGGCTTCTTTCGGTCCGTTCGTGCAATTGCCAACGAATACGTTATAGGCAACATCACCGAGGGTTCCGCTCTTCATGTTGAAGCCGTCGCCGCTGGTGGTGGAACCTGCTTCGAACACATTTCGGAAAATGCTGACATTCCCTGCTGAGGTACGAACCGGATCATCGGTGCCTCCGGTATAAGTGCAATCTTCCATGATCATATTTGCGGCTGGATTCTGGAAGTAGATTCCATAAGCCACTTTCTTTGCACTACCGACAGCCGTTCCGGCGCCACCAAAATAGGCAAGGTGGGTCCATTTCAGGATCAGATCTCCGGAATTGACATCGCATTGAATGCCGCCCCAAAGCCCAACCTGAAGATTAGCTAAGGTGCGATAAGATGGTGGAACCGTAATATAGATCGGCGCAGTAGCTGTACCATCACTGATAAGTGTTCCGCCCCCCGTGAGAATGAATTCGGGATAAGCGTTGGTTTGTGGAATAACGATGATTGTCACACCAGCTTGGATGTATAACGTGTCGTTATTATTGATGGTAACGTCGCTCGCCATGTAGTAGGTTTTTCCAGCCTTCACAGTGCCTTTGAGCGTACCTTGGAGCGTATCGCCGGTGATGGTATCGCCAACGACCGTCAACGCCTTCGATAACGTGACGCCTGGGCTTGTTGATTTACTGCAAGAATTGAGTACAAGAAGGGCAAGAAGCGGCAATGCCGAAATACCCCAAAATGTACGAATGGTCGATTGTTTCATAATAGAATTGGTTAGTTGTTGAGTTGAATTGTTAGTTGAAAATGGTTGTGGTTGCAATCGTTAATTACATTTTGAATCGAATTCCAAGGATGTACGTGCGATCATAAAGTTCTTTGCGGACGAGAATATCGGCCCCGTTGGTTTGCCCGTTAACAGGCACGTTATCGTATTCTGACGTCAGATACGGTTGGTGGATCGTCTCTTCACGGGCGGTGTTGAGGATGTTTTGTATCTTGATGTACAGCACGAGGTTCCCGGCAAGGCGTTGCTCTCCGGAAAAATCGAGTTGAAGAAAGCCGTTCGCCCAGACGTCGCCATTAAGATAATCGGAAACACCGACGATGTTTGGGCCGGTATAGACGGCGCTAATCTGTGCATCGGTGCCACTCTCGAAATCGCGGTAAAGGAGAGAAAGGTTACCGATGTTTGCGGATTGTCCCTGCAATGGGCGGGTTTGCCTTACGGTATCGATTCGCTCATATTGGCCTTTTGCATTCGGCGTCGTATCTTGCCATTCATAGAGCTTGTTCGTGGTGATCGCAGAGTTCGTATAGGTATAATTACCTGAAATTCCGAAATCGGAGAAGTATTTGCGGAAATCAAGCTCCAAGCCAAAATTAGTTGCGTTCCCAAGATTTTCCGGCTTATAAATAAGATTGGATGCACCTTGAGGAAACGTGATGGTGTATTCGATGGGGTTGGTTAACTGCTTATAGAATGCACCTACAAGCAGTTGGTCCAAGCCGCCCGGAAACAATTCCCATCGAAAATCGAGATTATTGGCCGTTGTTGCGAGAAGATAGGGGTTGGGAACTTCCAGATAGTCGTCTCCCGGAACTCCTTGATTATAGACATACTCATAAAAGCTGGGGTAACTTGTGGAGCGGAAATAGGAGAGGCGCCAATTCTGGTTATCGACCGGAGAATACTTAAAACTTGCAGAAGGCAATAAGAAAAATGGAAGGCCAGGATCCGTCCACGCTCCATAACCGGTTACACCGGAATCGGTAGCCGGTAAGTAATTGAGCCATCCAAAGTGTGTCACTTCGCCACGCAGGCCACCAATGAACGAGAGTTTATCAAGGGTGAACTTCCCTTGCACATACCACGCGATGGTGGTATCTCCCGCCTGATAATTCAGTGCAGAAAGGGATGTTTGCGTGCCAATGGAATTATTCCGAAGCATAAACGTGTCGAGCGCAACATTTCCATTATAGACTTGACCGTTATCAATCGGATCGAGATCGAACTCATCGTATGTTGCAACTCTGGTTTTGAGCCGGTACATACCTCCATAACCAAATTCCACGGGCAGACCGAAGATCGGCTCAGTGGTTTTTAGATCTAAATAAATGCTTTTATCTTCATCGGTGCTGTTGGTCCAATCACGGGTATTCGTTCCGTCGCCTGCTTGCACATATTGGGGTGAAACTACGGGATTCGCTCTGGTAGAATCGTAATTAACGGTTTCTGAAAGCGAGAGATCCGCCCGATCCGGCATGGTAAGCACGGCACGAGAATAGACGATCTTCCAGTCAGCTCGAAGAGCATCGCCAAAAATATCGTGCTTTCCGCTGAGAGTAAAATTCATGATACTCTGATTCTCATTGGTAGTAAGGATATCCTGCCCAACAGTATTATTGAGAGGCCATTGGCCCTTATCATGGGCCGTATCCCATGTGTCACGAAGTTCTTCCCGCTGTAAATCAGCATACATTCCGAAGAGCTGAATGGTAGAGGTTTCGCTGGCGCGGTAATCCGCATTTAGCATGGCTCCGCTTCGAGTTTGTAGGGTGCTATAGGTGCGAACCTGAAAATCTTGGAGATCGGGATAATAATTAGTGGGAATGATCTGTCCTTGAGCATTCTTATTATACGGAGCCTCCGATTCTACTGCTTCCCAGAAATTTGTGTTTGCACCACGGTACGTGTTTTGAAAACTTCCAGCAACAATGACCCCAAGACTCTGATCGTCGAAAAACCGGTCCCCGGCCGTTGCCGAGAAGAATTCTCCGGGTACAAAATTGGCAGTCGTTGGGGACCATGATCCCGAAGGAAACGTGGTAGCAGCGGCGAGCGCACTAAGGTTTCCAATCTGGGGTCGCGGTGATGTTGTCTGAGGATTTTCTGTGAATCCATAGAATGGCCTGCCTCCGGTAAACAAGTCGTCATACCCTGTTCCTGCTTGAACAGAAAACACTGCGTGATCGGGTGCTTGCTTCATGACAAGATTCATGGCGCCGCCAATGGCATCGCCTTCCATCGAGGGCGTGAGCGTCTTCTCTACTTCCACACGATCGACAAGTTCTGCAGGAAAGATGTCGAGCGGCACATAGTTGTTCTTATTATCGGGGCTGGGAATCTTGACGCCGTTGATCGTAGTGTAGTTATACCGCTTGTCCATTCCGCGAATGATAGCATATTGGGCATCGCCAGATCCGACGGTTCGCGAGGTCGAGACACCTGAAAGACGCTGTGAGACATCTGCCACATCTAAATCAGGAGACAATTCTATACTTCTGGCGGAAACAGCGTTTATTAGATTATCAGAATTTCGCATTGTGACGAGCGCGCTGGCATCACTGCCATTTTCTGCTTTGCTGCTGACGGTGACCTCCTTTACATTACGCCGGAGTGCAATATCTAAGGTTTGGCGGCCTTCTGCGACCGTAACGGTCACCACCGTGTCGAGATAGCCTACATAAGTAATTTTCAGGCTATAATCGCCGGGTTCAAGCCGTAATTTGTAGTTGCCATCGAAATCGGACATCGCGCCGGTATGCTTGCCAACGACAACGATTCGCGTACCGGGCAGCGGCTCATTCGAGGTCGCGTCCGTGATCGTGCCTGTCAGAACACCGGCTTTCGCTTTCGCTGAAAGCAGCGCTGGCGAGGCAATGGTGGAAATGAAAAATAACAATAGCAATGCTATATTGCGGGGCCGCAAAAAAATCATGAAACGGGCTAAGATGGTAGAAGGTAATAGTCGTTCTCTTTAAGCTATAAGCATAAAAAATAGGCAAAGTTGGAGTTGCCTACAAGAAACATTTTACTGTTTACAGCTTTACTACAAAAGTAGGGAAGACGTATTTTCGAATCATTACTTATTCGTCACGGCACTGTAAATAAATTATTGCCGAGGCGTTTGGAACGCCTATTTTCATGAATGGAACAAGTACAACTTCAATGTTCCACCGAGAACTTCACGGCATCGTGCATACTTGCAGTTTGAAGATCTGCGTAGTAAATACCGCTTGGTAATTTCGAGCAATCGATCGTGAATGAGAGGCTAAGCCCGACATCTGGTTTTGCATTATAGAGCGTGGCAACAACGACACCCATCTCGTCTATCACATCGAGCGTTGCTGGAATGCCTTCCGGTACATTCTCTGCATAGAATTTCACAACGTTGGAAGCTGGATCAGGATAGATGGTAACTTTAATGCCAGCGGTATCGAAGGTCGGCTCGTTCTGCACGATGCTTAATACGCCCGCAATAGTATCGCGCAGGGTATCGGTGGTAATGAGGACGTTGGTATCGTCGGTGAAGTGCATGACGATACTTCCATTCACGTTGACGGCAGCACCTTGCTCGACCGTGCCACAGATAGAAACGCCGCCTGTAATTATGCAGGGCACATTCGATGTGCCGGAAAAGTTCCAATTACCATTGCACTGATTTAAACTGTCTTGATTCAGCGTTAGCCGCCCGCCGGGGATGCACTCGAGCGTTCCACCGGAATCGACAAGAAAGCGATCAAGCTGAAGGACGGCGCCGCTATCGATCGTAAGCATTCCGCCTGGCTTCACATGCACTATGCACGAGATATTAGCAGGTAAGAGTCCGGCGATCTCGAGCGTAGCGCCATTATCTATGATCACCTGATCGGTAAGAGATGAAATGGTCGTGCTTGCCATCATTTTTACTGACCCACTCTCGATTTCGAAATTGTTGTTGCCCTCCATCTCGATCGCGCCGCCGGGTTGGATGGTCAGATCGCCGCCGTTCACAACAAAGTTACCGTTATCTTGAAGTTGAACGACGCCATATATTTCTGAATGTTCGTTTTTTCCTACCGTTACATTGCTATAACCATGCGTCGTGTTCGAATAGATAATTAGGTCATCAACCTTTGTGGTATCGCCTGTGATCTCGACATCCTGCAAATAACCCGTGATGAGGATCTTCCCGGTCGTGCCTGAGCATGTAATTTGATGGTTTGCAGTACCATCTCCTTTTACGATCCCATCGATAGCAAGAATATCGCTATCGCCAACGGTGAGGACTGTTGCAGTCGAGCCATCGAAACTGGTTAGCAGCGTCTCGCCCTGATTGAAGTATGTCCACGGCGGCGTTTGATTCGGAATTATTTTCCCGCCGGTTTGAAGCACCGATCCACTATCCATTGGTGAGGTATCGGGCGCTTGCCACGCGCCAAAGTGCATGAGATATTTATTACCATTTTGAGTGCCGTTCTGGATATTTCCTGCGTCAAAATCGCTGGAGAGATCGTGGCTCGTATTGTATAAGTGGTTCCCAGTGCATGGTATCGCATTGGCAACCGCTCGATACGCATTTACCCTTCCAAAGCCGACACGCTGCGCCCAAGAGCGATGAAGCGCATCATTCGTTTGATCGACATAGTTGTATTGCCAATTTCCACTCCCTGCGGCTAACGGATCGAGCCAGCTTGGCATGTTGGATGATTCGGAAGCATTCAGGAAACTGACGGGGGATGTGCTGTTCACATATTGCTCGTCACCGGTCTCAGGGAACCCTTTGGGAATGATCTGAGAAGGAGGGTATGCAAAATCTCCGATGTTATCGTAATCGTAGATCTTATCGGCGGTAAACGTGATGATCGTATTGATATTTCTCTGTATGTCTGCCAGATCGGTGGGTTTTGTACGATCGGGTGTAACGTAGTAATTGATCGATCGCATTAACCCGGCGATCCCCGCCACCATCGGAGCCGATAGCGACGCCCCATTATCGAGATCGTATCCGGCAGGCTCATATTCCGGTACTATTCCTTCCATAATAAATTCCTGTGCAGGCGCTACGACGTCAACGAACGCCCACTGCTTGTGCTGTATTCGCGCTGTAATGTTGCTCGAAATATCGAACTTATCCAGCCCGCAGCTAAAATTGTATGGATTAAAGTTACCGTCGATCGCAAACTCTTCCGGCCCGACGCATCGTACCAAACTGCCGCCAACATTTTCAGTGCAAGCCTCCCCATTGGCAGTCCCCCAGAAATGGCCGTCCATCGTGCCGCTAATTGCCAGAGGATGCACATCTTTCGATGGATCGGAACCGCCATCGATAAAGGAAGCATAACCATATTCAGGTAATATCTGTGGGTACAGCAACCATTGGGAATGATCCGATGGAAGCGGCTGGTAATTATTATTTTGTCCGGAGCCGGCGTCGTAGAGTTCATCGCCGACTGCAGAAAAGATCGCCATGCCGAGCGCCATTTCTCTGGTGTAGTCGCTTTTGGGTCCCGACTCACCATTGTTACCCGGCTGAGGGGTGCTGGGGCCGGATGCAGATACCCATTCAATTTCTGGAACTGTAATGACGCCATTCGCCAGGCCGTCCACGTCGATCTCATCCGGATAGATGGGTGAACTGTCCGGGCCGATGTTAAACCAATCTAAGCCCATCCCTGTGCATTGTGGGCATGTTCCGATCAGCGATCGCACGCCGGAGGCAATGGCCTGTGAAATACATTTATGTCCGTGGCCGTCTCTCAGCGGAGAAGAGAGCGCGCCATCTCCCTGAAATTGTTGGCCTGCCGGAGGATTTGTTGACGCAACGGTTTGAATGAAGTTCGGCGCAACATCGGGGTTCGTCGAGGGATCGGGCCAGACTATTTTGCCGGTACTTCCGTCGGTGCCAAATTGATCGGAGCCAATAATGTGAATGTTCCGGGTTCCCATGGTGATCTCCCAGGCCATCGGACAATGCAGCTTGTACACAGGCCATTGCCACCCAAGTGGATGCATATAGCGCGTGAACGTAGTGGTGTGATCGAGCGCAATGTTACTGAAATCCAAACCCGGTACAAGACCGTTGTTCGATGGAACTAAGCTTAGATAGGTTCCTGGGCGACCATTGAACACAACCGTCATGTTCGGCACGGTGCGTAAGAGCGCGAGCGCCGTATCGACATCGAGCAAGCTATCGAACCGAAGGATAAAACTATGACTAAGCCGGTTCCCAGTATCCGAGATAGATGCGAATCGTTTGGTCAGCGTGAAAGGGCCAACCGTACTAGCGATATATTGAAATGCGGCGCGAATAGCCGCGAAACGGCTATCAATATCGTTCCAACGATAGACGATCGCGGTATCGTAGCTAATAGCGGGCGTGGGAATGACGTACCAATCGAAGCGAAGCGTATAATGCCCTCGGCAATACATGCTTCCTTGCGTAGCTGAGGACGAGCACCGATCGTAATACGCGGAATCCACGTTGACACGCGTGGTATCGAGTTGCAAACACGGCTGCGCATGAATGCAGCTTGTCGCAGCAAGTAGCAGCAAGATAGCAAAAAAGGCTATTTTCATTCGTGTATTACCCCGGCTCAAAAATTTAGAATCCATGCGCTTTTTAAGAACACTTAGCAGATAGCTTTGTTTCAGTAAAAGAAGTATGAATTTCAAAACCCTGTGAAACAGAAGATCAGACTCATCGCTCTCAGCCTTGCGCTTTCGTTGGCAGCTTTGCCAAACGCTTGGGCGCAATGGGTTCAGACGAATGGCCCGTATGGAGGGGCGGTGCTGTCGCTTGCATCGGTTAGCACAAATGCATCGTCGGTGATACTTTTTGCAGGAACCGACCGGGGAAGCGCGCTCTTTCGCTCGACCGATAGCGGCGCGCGCTGGTCAGCGGCAAGCGTCGTGTTGATGAATGCTGGGGTTACGTGCTTTACTGCGATAGATACCAACACATCGTCGCCATTACTTTTTGCCGGGACTCAGTTAGATGGCGTTCTCCTTTCGACCGATAATGGTATAAGCTGGAATGCAGCCGATTCAGGAATCCCAGCCAACACGGGCGTGTATGCTCTCACGGCTGTTGGAACGAATACTTCGTCGCCGATCCTTTTTGCGGGAACCGGCAATGGTGTTTTTCTTTCCACAAACGATGGCACAAGTTGGACTCAGGCGGCGGATTCCGGGTTAATGGAGAATGTGATCTCCGCATTTGCAGCTATGGATACGAACACGCCGATCCAGATGCTTTTTGCTGCCACCTATGGCGGCGGAGTTTTTCTTTCGACAGACAATGGCGCAATCTGGACAGCATTGGATTCCGGCTTGACTAACACTACTGTCGGCGCGCTTCTTGTGATCGGGAATGATCTTTTTGCAGAGACGAGCACCGGCATTTTCCTTTCGACGAACAAAGGCATAAGCTGGACGGTCGCGAGTCCCAGTTTGGGTGCAAACACCACTATTACCTCCATTGGAGTGATTGGAGGGAATTCACCATCGCCGATGCTTTTTGTAGGAACGAATGACACCGGAATTTTCCGATCGATGGATAACGGTACAACCTGGACGAATATCGGTTTAATAAATACTTCCATCTATGCTATTGCAAATATCGGAACCGAGCTTTTGGCAGCTACTTATGATGGCGTTTTTCTTTCTACCGATAGCGGTGCGAGCTGGAACTCTGAACTCACCGGCATGACAAATACTGCCGTCACTGCATTGGCAGTAAGCGGGCCAAATCTTGTCGCAGGAACGTACGATGGCGGCGTGTTTCTTTCGAGTGATGCTGGGACAAGCTGGATCGCTGCCGATTCGAATATGCTGAACAAGAATTTCGAAGTACTCCTAACAATGGGAAACAAACTGTTTGCCGGGACGCTCGAAGGCATGTTTCTCTCCACCGATAACGGCATGAGCTGGCAAGCGGTTAACGGAGGATTGCCAGATTCTGTTTCCATTACGTTCCTTACCGTAAGTGAAACAAGTCTCTTTGTGGGAACTAACGCTGGGATGTATCGCTCGATGGATTCCGGAACAAGCTGGACATTAGCAAATTCTGGATTAGAAAATGCGGATATCCGAGCCATGGTGGCAACCGGGATAAATTCATCATCCCCAATCCTTGTAGCAGGCGGGTACCATGGCGTTTTTCTTTCTTCGGATAATGGGGGAAGTTGGGTTCCAGACAGCGGAACGAATGATCTTAATATCTTTTCCCTTGCCACGCTTGATGGGAACTCATCCTTGCCAACGCTATTCGCGGGAACCGGTGAAGGAATGTTTGTATCGATCGATAACGGCGTTAGCTGGACAGCCAGGGGCTTAACTACTGCATTTATCAATACCATAGCAACTATTGGCACTAATCTTTTTGCGGGGACTTTTTACACCGGTGTTTTTCTTTCGACCAATAATGGCTATGTGTGGCAGAATGTCAGCAGTGGTTTGGCCGATAGTAATGTAAGCGCTCTTGCAGTGATCGGTACAGATCCATCATCGGCACTATTGTTTGCGGGCATCAATGGCAGTGGAGTGTGGCGTCGGCCAACTTCGGAGATGATCCACTTGGTCGATGTGGGAACTACTTCTTCCCTCACGAACACGATCGCTGTTTATCCAAACCCATTTGAACGGTCAACAACGATCAATTTCACTTCGCCGGAAAACGGAATTGCGGAAGTGAGTGTGATCAATATACTCGGCGCTGAAGTTGCACGGCTGTTTTCGGGCGAGTTGGCTGCCGGTGAGCACTCGTTCGTGTGGGATTCAAATGGCGTAGCGCCCGGAATGTACGAGTGCGTGGCACATATTAATAGGGGCGTAGAGCGGGTCGCGATGATTCTCTCATATTAAGCTATTGCTAACTAACAACTTAGCTGCCTCGCTAGGATTCGAACCTAGAACCTACTGCTCCAGAGGCAGCCGCCATACCATTAGGCCACGAGGCAATTTTGATTAAACGATGAATGAAGAATGATGAACATCTTCAATCTCGTTCGCTTAACTCTTATTGGGTCTTTTGGGTTTCACGCCATTCAGGATCTGTAATGTTTTTCGGAATGCACTCACTATTGCAAGCAGGGAATTGATCCCCGCACAAACCACACGTATTTTGAAAATTCGGTGCCAACAGATTGTGCATTATTTGGTAGTACATAGCACAGAATATCATATCCAAGATAGGTGATGCGTCCTACGCAGGAATAGCGGTTCATTAACGGTTGATGGATCATGAGTGGGATAAGCGAACTTGCCTTGCCGTGAGCATCGTGGAACACCGTCCAGCATTCAGTTCTATTATTATACGCTGGAATGAGAATAATATCAGGGTGTAACGAGTCTAAAATGTCGCATGTTTCCAGCGCGGTTTTTGATCGTGCGATGGCGGTCGTGTTCAGTCCGACGAGATCGATATTTTTCATCTCCGAATAATAGGGAACTGCTCCCGCATCTTGGAATGCGAAGGTCATCTGTTCGTGATTCGGGAGCGAGCGTAACGCAGATCCAAGTGCTTGGTAGATCTCGCGTCCTCGTTCGAGCGTTGCAAGCTGCATTTCGTTCCGAAGCCTCGGAAACGTGATCGCGATCTGGGACGCGATCACAAGCGCAAGAATTACGCACGAGCGCCAGCTCCACTCTTTAACTGATAGCGCCAGCGTTGTAAGTATCGCTAATGCGGGAACCGCGGCCCAATCGAACCGCTGATAAAATCCTTGCAATGGCTCCGGCCATAGATAGAAAAGAATGAGCGCAACGGACCACACGAGCATTGGGGTTAATGTTTTCCATCTATCTCTATATCGCAAGAGTGCATAGATGGAAAGTGCGATCAAGATAATATTTCTGCGAATAAACTCTTTCGTATTCTCAATGCCGTGAAATCCCGCACCGGTCTTGATATAAAACGAGTTTGGAAACAGATCGCCAAAGTAGAAAAGCTTGAACGCGGCATAGAGCGCCATTGGAACTATAAAACACAGTACCATCGTGCGAAGAGCGTTCATGCGTTCTGATTTATCAATGCGAAGAACTGAAATTACAAGAATCATTCCCGCCAACACACCATCCGGTCGCGTAAGCGATGCAAGGGAAGCGAGCATAAATGCGGCACTCCATTTTTTCCGCACTGCAACATAAAACGCAGAAGTGACAAGCAGGACGAAGAGGGAAGTCTCAAGTCCGCTGAACGCATTTGCCCATGTAAACGGCAGAATGAGATACATCAAAGCTGCGGTAAATGCCCATCCATTCGATTCTGAAATATTGGTAACTAATTTGAGGATGACGAGTGCTGTCAGGGTCGTTGCCGCTATTCCGATAAACTGACTGACCATCAACAGATCAGCATTAAAAAATGCAAATGGTGACAGAATTAGTACGAGTAGAAAATTTGTGTAACCCTCCGTATGCGGCCCACCGATATTCCAAACAATACCAAAACCTTTCGCTATATTTTCCGCATAACGAAACGTGATATACGCATCGTCGAACGGAAAGGACATTCGCCACTGCCACAAGATCGCGGCGATAGCCAAACCGATTAGAGTAAGGAGAAGGGAAGGAGGAAATTTCAAAATATGAAAATTCTAATTAAGCATTCTCACATAACGGAAGTACGCATTGTCATTCCCGCGAAAGCGGGAATCCAGACCTCGCATTCGTGATAACCTGCATCTGGATTCCCGCTTTCGCGGGAATGACATGTGAAAACTTGTTGATACAACAAAAGATTAACTTCTCATCACCTTAAGCATTTTTGCGTATTCGATCAATTCATTGAAAAACCGTTCCACACGATCCCCTGCGCGGCCTTCTCGAAGCGGCTGAAAATGAGCGGGATCGACGGGAGCTTTTTCTGCTCGCACGGTCATCAGAACTTCCGTAGGAATATGGATCGAGCTAAAAAGCGGAACCATTCGAAGCTCGATTACCACTTGTCGTAATTGCTCGATGGCCCGCGAACCTAACGCGCTGCCATAACTTACGAATCCGACCGGCTTTTTATGCCATTCCGGGCCTACCCAATCGATCGCGTTCTTGAGCACGGCAGGATAGCCATGATTATACTCCGGCGTAATCATAATGTAGCCATCGGCTTCGCCGATCTTGTTGGCCCACTGCTTTCCAAGCGGGTTCACATACATTCCCTTATTTCCCGATGGGCCCATCGGCTCATCGAAAAACGGCAGAGGCCAATCTCGCAGGTCAATGAGTTCGGCTTGCGCATCTTCTCGTTTTTTCAGTTCCTCGAAAAGGTAGTTTGCGGGCTTTTCGCTGAATCGGTTTTGCCGCGTGCTTCCGATGATAATTTGTATCTTTAGTTGTTCGTTCATGCAAGCACAACGAACTTATTATGGATTGAATTTCAAAGCTACCGAACCGGCAATCGTAGAGATCTTCCAGTTGTTTCCATTTACGCTGTTATTAGTTGAGAACGGGTAATTATACGCCACGGCTGGCGCAAACACTATGGCGCCAACATGAAAATTATATCCCGCCGAAAGTAATCCGGAAAATTGAGGAGTAGTTATCCCACCAAAACTCCCGCTTTCAATTGTTTCTGAATTCGTTCCGGTTGGAAAGGTGTAAGGAGAATTGCTCGGCAATTGGCGCGTCTGCGTCAAATTACTGCTTAATGGAACAGATACTCCCGCGCCTAACTGAACGAAGAAGTCTGAATGTAATACCTGATATTGAATAAATGGATCAAACTGAAGGAAAGAAATATTGACGGATGCGATTCGGCTATCAGAGAGATTAACGGCTTGATTGCTATCAGCGCTCTCGACAACTGCAACTTCGTTCTCTGCCGTTGTCGTGGAAGTATTTTCTCGATCATATCCTGCTTTCATTCCGACATTAAAATCGTTACCAACAGGAAGTTGGAAGAAAACCGACCCCGACCATCCAGTTCCTTTGCCGTTATTAAATGTCGAGCCGCAATTGCACATCATGGTTCCCGATTGGGAATTTTGTCCCACGCCAAATTCGAAACCCATCAATGGTTGTGGGTGCTGGACGATTAACGGTGGAATTCCGACAGACGTTTGGGCCAACCCCGGCAAAACATTGGAAACAAGCGAAAGTACGATCGCAGCGCATCCACTAACGATTCGAAGATTTTTTTCGATGTTATTCATAACTTCTCACAATAACACGTGAGGGGAATGAAAGTCGCTGCTTACGCAGCCATCCGCTCAGAATTTATCACCATCGCATCCCCGCCTTCTACGGTTTCGCGGGTGATGACTACTTTCTCTGCTCGCTCGTTTTCGGGCAGATCGTACATAGTATCGGTCAGCGTTTCCTCCATGATCGAGCGCAGCGACCGTGCGCCGGAACCACGCAGCATTGCTTTCTCGATGATGGCATCGAGTGCACCTCGTTCAAATTCCAGTTCCACGCCCTCCATTGCGAAGAGCTTGCGGTATTGCTTTACCAGCGCGTTCTTCGGCTCGGTCAGCACACGATACATGGCTTCTTTCGAAAGACCATTGAGTGGCGCGATAACGGGAAGGCGACCGATGAGTTCGGGAATGAATCCATATTTCAGCAGATCTTCCGGTTCGACATATTGGAACAGGTCAACCGCTTTTTCATCCGCACGCGAGGGAATCTTTGCCCCGAATCCGATGGGACTTTGATGCAATCGTTTCAAAATAATTTTATCCAATCCATCGAATGCGCCACCGGCAATAAAAAGAATGTGCTTCGTATTGACATGCACAAGCGGCTGCTCCGGATGCTTGCGTCCGCCTTTTGGTGGAACCCCGGCAATGGTTCCTTCGAGCAATTTCAACAATCCCTGCTGTACGCCTTCACCGGAAACATCGCGCGTGATCGAAGCGGAATCCGATTTCCTCGCAATTTTATCTACTTCATCCAAATAAACAATTCCACGTTCTGCTTTTGCCACATCGAAATCAGCCGATTGCAAAAGCGCGCTGAGAATCGATTCCACATCGTCGCCAACGTAGCCCGCTTCGGTAAGCGTTGTCGCATCGGCAATGGAAAACGGCACATCCAAAATCCTTGCCAGCGTTTTAGCAAGCAATGTTTTCCCGGTTCCCGTTGGGCCGAGCAGCAGGATATTCGATTTCTCGATCTCCGTATCCTCGAATCCTTCCACGCCGATAAGCGTCTCAGAATCAATACGCTTGTAATGATTATAGACCGAAACCGCGAGAATGCGTTTCGCCCGATCCTGCTCAATGACATGCTCTCCAAGCGCCCGTTCGATCGAGCGCGGCGTGAACGTGGAAAGCCCGCCACGATTATTCTCACCGGAAACGCGAAGATTCTTCTTCGTCGCAAATTGCGGCAAATGCGCGCGAAGCAGATCGACATGATTCGAAGTGCAAATATCGCAGATCAGCGCATTGCCAAATGGCGCGCTTATCAGCGTTAGTACTTCCTCAGCAGAGCGTCCGCAAAAAGTACAATATAGCGGGCGCTCGCTGTCGTTAGAATTCGAATTTCGAGGTCGTTTCGGGTTTTCAGGCATAGAATACCGCAACCCCAATTCGGGACGCTTAATTCTCTATGGTAATGGGAACGATAAATTGTTAGTCGTTGGGCGCGCCGCGATTCACCCAATCCGCAATCTTCGAGATCGTGCAGGAATCCAGCTGCGGACCCCATTCCGGCATTGATGGAAGCGGGTAATGATGCCGAATAACATCCATCAGCAAACCGCTTTGCGCTACGCCTGCCACGGTAGAATACTGCGTGAAATCGAGGCTATCGCATTGACCGGCCCATTTATACGAATGACATCCGACGCAATAATTGGCGATCGTCGGCTGCACGTAGGTCGAATACTGAATGTGCGTGGTGTCGCAATCATTCAGGCCGTCGTTGCATTGCGAATTAGGCGCTCCGGCAAGAATCCATTGTGCCAGCAACGCTCGGTCTGCGACCGTCAGCACGACAAAGTGGTTCGTGCGATAGATCAGGAAGCTCGTCGCCGTATCGCCGGGAGTGATGATCGGCATGATTCCCTGATACGTCGTGAAATCGTAACCGCGCGTTTGATAGAGTGGATTGTGGCATCCTTGTATCGAACAATTCGATATAAAAATTGGAAGGATCTGCGTTCGGAAACAGGGCCCGCTGGTTGCGATCGTTACAACAGCGCGTCCCGTCACAGTGCTATCACCCGACCACATCGCTTCGACGATGATCGTTGCGCTCGTGTCGGTTATGATCGTCGGAGAAGAGTATAATCCCGATGACGATATTGTGCCAACGCCGGAAACTAATTTCCAGCGAACTCCCGTGTTCGTCGAACCGGTAACGGTTGCTTGGAACTGCTGTAATTGCCCAGGCGGAAGCGTGGCCGATACCGGATTCACTAAAATGCTCGGTCGCGGTGGGAGCGGTTTACTCACAACCGTGACCAAGCAATCCATATAATCCAGCGTATCCTGATTCGAGCGGACGTGGATGCGGAGGGTAAGCGTGCTCGCCGTAAGTGTTGCCGGAGCCGTATAGGTTGCTGAAAGCCCGCTGCATTGAATGCTTCCCAACTGCGCTTGCGTGGTTCCCACGGGAACTCCAACGCCAATGATGCTCCAGGATACGGTACTATCCGTCGTCCAGCCGACGATGGTTGCGCTGAGCGGAAGCGTACTGCCTTGCACCAGCGTATCGGTCTTCGGCGCGAGCGTAACCTGCGCAGGCGGCAGCACGGTGGAAGCGGGCGTAGTATCCTGATTGCATCCCCATGCAACCCAAAGCACTACGACCACCAGTACCGGTGGAAACACGCGCCAATGACGATGTATAAAATTCTTCACGATCCTAAAATGGATTTCCTAAAAAACGGATTTCCTGAACAGAAGCTGAAAAAGAGAACAGAAGTTAAAAGATATGACCAGAAGCATTACTACAAACCATATTTATTTCCGATAATTCCCGTACCGAAAGTCGTTTTTGAGTTAATTTTGCCAGTTGTCTTATGGTAATAGATGCTTTATTTTTTTAATTTTCATTCTTATTTTTCTTTTCATGAACTCTTGCAGAGTTCCGCCAAATTTCAATTTTTTCTAAAATAGGTGTAGTCGTAAGCTCCAGCTTTCGACAGGGATTCCGCCAGGAAGCAGGAGCTTCCGGCTACACGTCATCCTAAAATCCTGAGAATCATGGTCGCCTTTCTACCAGAAATGGTTGTCTTATGTGTTGTGCGCGTTTAATACTTCGTTCGAATCCTCGTTTCCAAGCTAATTTCGCCCCCTGTCTCTGTGAAACAGGTGCTTTTTGTCGGGGTGTTGGGAACATGTTCATTAACTCACATCAACTTTTCATGAATTTATACAGAGTTCCAAAAAATTCATTTTTTCTCCACTTTTTTAGTGCGCGATCACCACGCTCCGCGACTGAACATACCCTCCTGACGACACCCGCACAAAATATATTCCCGATGGAACGTTCGACACATCTAACGTAAGCCCACTTTGTAGGGACGTGCTGCGCACGTCCTGCCCCCGCCCCAACGCATCGTACATTTCGACCGCCGGTTGCACAGCTCCCGATAACTGAATCGTAATCTCATCCTGCGCCGGATTTGGCTGAATGCTTTCGATTACAAACGGAAGGGAATCTTCTTGTTCCGCAACTCCGCTTTGTGGGTCGGCTTGTAGCGGATAGGTTCCAAAGTATGCAGAATCGAGAACGCCTAACTGATTCCCAACAAAACCTTCAATACTAACGATTGGATAGCTGATCGGTGAAACCAATGTATCGATGAAGTTAGTGGTATCGCCAACGTCCACGCTATCCACATAATGCAGAGGCATCACTTGTTTTGGCCCTCCATTAAGGGTATATTCGATAGCGCCGAAGATAACAGAAGAAGCAATGTCAATTCCCGTCAAGCGGATTGCAAGATGCGTGGAATCAAGCACTGTCGCGTGAAAATTCGTCACATAGGGAGGCGTGGTATCCAATACCATAGTTCCCGTGGTATTATACATAAACGCTCCGCTATCGTAGAGTGGAGTGGTGGCATTAGCAAGCACTTGCCCGGTTAGATAGATTTTTGCACCGTTGCCTATATTGGAACAGGAGTCATGAGGAAGCAGGAGCTTAAATGTCATGCCGCGTCCTAAATACTTCATTGGAGGAATTTCGAATGGGAACTCGAACAAAAGGGAGTCGGAATGACAGCTACCCACCGTGTCAGTCCACACCATACCACTATCGATCACGCAAGCACCGGCGGAAGTATCTTCCGGCGCATACACAATAAGTTCCGAGCCGGCGGGCGCGCCGACAAGATACCCAATATACTCTGCTTGATACACCGTGCGCGCGTTATTCGTATCAGACACCGTCGTGGTTGCCTGATTACCGATTGGGAAGGATATAATGCCTGTTGGGTAACCTCCTCCATGAGAAGCTATCTGAGTATAACCAGCCCAGTTAGAGTTAATACATCCACTGCCGGTATCCTGTTGAAACAATTCCTGGTTTTGTTCGTTCCCAAAATTACATCCGCTCGTCGATAAAAAATTGCATCCTTTTAAAATATCGAAATATGAGCCAAAATAGTTCCACGTCGAGGCTGATGAGTCCTTGCTGGTATATGGGGTCTGAGAAAGCTTTATGTATTTTGCAGAATCGGTTGATATGGTATATGCCACTATAGGCCCATCGATCAAATGTGATCCGGGAAAGATAGCCTTGCTTTGGCCGGGCGCAAGGTTTACATCTTCACACCCAAAATAATACGACCAGTAGTTTTCCGGAATGTCCTTCTCATCATTGCATGTCCAGTTACAACCGGTGCTACAAGTACTACAAGTATGCTGAGTTAATGTCCACTCGTTCTCTGATTCTTTGAATGGATTCGGATAGACCGATGTACCTACTGTATCTTGAATATCTTCATCCGAGTCCGAGGCATTGTACTCCACCATTTGGCACACTGTGAAATTCATATTGCAGGAAGTATTATTTGTAAGAATTAAGTTATTTGTTATATATCCTTGATTGCCGAGATAAAACACACTCGTTCCAATTGAATAGTGGACGGTATCCTCACTGCTTGTGTCGATGCTTTCACATCCCGAGGAATCGCCCGCGATGGGCGTATTACACTTAATAGCTACCGTCCCGAATTGTGTAAACGGTGGGACAGGCAGAAATGGGAGTAAAGAATCACAGTCGGAGCATGTTACGCAGGGTTCACAGTACGGCCCATTTGTCGAAATAATAATCCTACGTTGCGCTTGGGCTTGTTGATCGAAGCTGAAGAACGCTATTATTATGACGGAAAGAAGAAGTAGTCTCGATTTCATAGTTACCTCGAATGTTAAAGTGAATGATGTGTTTAATTAATTAAGAACTTTAAAAACTTGTATTTGCCCGTTGCACTCCACTTCCGCAAAGCGGAATTGTGGCTGGCTCGGCGTGGCATTTGGAAGTGCTGTGTGCCCGCCGGGCGAAAGCATTTCATCCGATATCACGCGTCCTAACACATCCGCAATACGCACACGCCCGCCATAAGCCTGTGGCATGACAACGAAAAGATTTCCATCCTCGCTTTCAATACTTGCGCTTTTGGGAACCGGAGTTGTCGTCTGAACTGCTAAATCCCCAAAATTTAGCTTATACACCGCATCGAAGTCACCAGCATAGGCAGTGTTCGAGTCCGTGAATGATGTAAGCCCTACATATCTCTCCGAATCGATGGAAAATGTTTGCCAACTATTTCCGCCATCCGAAGTATAACCGAAAACAAAGGATGTCCCGTTTTCTGCTGTTCCAATGCCGTGAAGGGAATCGATAAAAGAGATGGAAATGAGCTGCCCACCAATGGGATACTCAGCGCCGACGTGATTCCAAGTTACGCCACTATCCGTAGAATGCCAAAGAAAACCTCCATCCGTAAACCACGCATTGTGTGGATCGGGATAAGAAAGACAGTCTGCTTGGCCAAACCCCACATGATAAATATCAGTAGTTAGTGCCCAGGTCATTCCGCTGTCGGTCGTTCGCAGAATAAGCCCAACCAAATCTCCGCAAATCGCTAATCCAAGTTTTGGATTGCAAAACTTAATCTGATAGACATTATAACCGTACCCATCCGATTCACTATGCACAATACTCCAGCTTTTTCCTCCGTCAGATGTTCGATACATCATGAGAGACTCCCCTCCCTCGAAACCGACGAGAGAATCGACAAAATAAATGCTTTCAGCTGAATTACCAAGCGAGTCACGGTTGTAATCAACCATCCACGTTTTGCCCCCATTATTAGTATGGCACACGGCGGCTCCATTGCAAAACCAGATGTGGTTTACATCTAAAAAGCAGGAGGTAGATCCTTGCTCATAACGAGGAGGATAAATGTTCTCAGTCACGCTGGGATCGATCGGGATCGTATCCCATGATAAACCTCCGTCTAAAGTTACAGCAGTTACGCCGCTGCCTTCTGAACACACAGCACCGCTATCTTTTCCAAAGAATCCCATTCCAGCTAATGGAAACCCGGATTGGAAAAAGCAGTCACAGGAATCGGTTTGATAGACTTTATTCCATTGCGCAGTTGCAATGCTACAAGACATCGCCACGAGGGAAAGTGTCATCAGAATGTTCTTCATAATTTACCCCTAAAATTAGTTCGGTTTTTGAAAATCAGGTCGCTCGGTAAAACTTGTGTCTGTCAGGCTTTGTAAAAAAGCAACGAGGTCATTAAATTCCTCTGGCAACAAATAGAGTGGCCGAATCAGGGAATCCTGCGTCGCGTTTTGTCTGCCTCCTACATTGTAATTGTTGATGACTGAAAGAAGATCAAGGAACGAACCATCGTGCATATAGGGCGGTGTCAGCGCAACGTTCCTAAGCGATGGGGTTCGGAATTTTCCGTTATCGGCAGGATTATGAGTGACATCTTCACGACCTATGTCGGGATATACGACATAGAGACCTGTGGAGTGGTATGCGTTGTCCGTAAAATTAATCCCGCTATGGCATGTGGAGCAATTTGTTCTGGAACTATTAAACAGCGCAAGGCCATTCTTTGCAGACACAGAAAGCGCGGTAGAATCTCCTTGCATGAAGCGGTCATAAGCACTTTCTCCACTAATAAGAGTTCGCTCGAATGTTGCAATCGCATACCTAACTTGCTGGAATGTAATTTCACCCGATCCGCCAAATGCTTCCGCGAACATTTCGCGGTAAGAGGGAATGTTATTTAATGTAGCAACAAGCGTGACGCTATCGCTTCCCATTTCAATGGGATTTAATATCGGAACCCCAGCCTGCATTTCCAACGAATTCGCGCGACCATCCCAGAAGAACGTGGTATCGTACGCGACGTTCATCAACCCTGGCGCATTTCGGGTTCCCTGTTGCCCATTCACACCGGTACTAACGGAATTACCCGAATCAGAAAAGCTTGCCGTGACAGAGTGACAGCTTGAACAGGATTTCGTGTTGTTAAAACTAAGGCGTGTCTCATAAAATAAATCCCGACCTAACTCGATCTTCGCAGGCGTGATCGGATTATCCTCTGGAACGATGGGCTGCGGGAACCCCGGAGGAATAACGAGTTGATTCGGCGGAAATTGAGGCGCAGAGGAATCCGTCGTGCTTTGCTGGCACGATGCAAGAAGAAGTGCGATGGATGCTAACACTATAAGTTTCATTGTGAAACGTATTCGAATCCTTCGATGCAAATATACGACATTATTTAGTCTAATCAAAGAAAAATGTTACTTATGCTCTGGTAACTCGGATTCCGGCAACTCAAAGGCAACACGAATGGCTTGCTTCCGCTCATGACTGCACCAGAAATTGTCGGAAAAAATGTTCGCGGATATCGTAATCGGATGGGAATCTCTCAAGAAGATTTTGCTGATATTGTTGGGCTACATCGAACCTACATTACTCAGATTGAGCAAGGAAAGCGTAATGTCTCAATTCTGAATATTTTTAAGATCGCTGAAGCTATTGGGATCAAACCTCATTTGTTGCTGATCCCGGATAGCTATAAAAACGAGTGATCGTTACTTCACCAATTCCGGAAAATCCCTTCGGAATTTATCTACTTCGGGTTTGGTGACGCCGGCAATATAGGGTTGGTCGGGATGGTTACGGAAATAGCGCAGGTGGTAATCCTCGGCCTGGTGAAATCCGGTGAACGGCGCAACCTGCGTCACGATCGGCGAAGAATACTTCCCAGAGATCTGCGCAATGTATGCATCGGCTTCTTGCTTCTGCTCTGCATTGTGATAAAAGATAGCGGAACGATATTGCGGGCCTTCGTCCGGGCCTTGCCGGTTGAGCGAGGTCGGGTCGTGCTCGGCAAAAAAGACTTCGAGCAGCTTCCGGTAACTGATCTGCGTGGAATCGTATTCCACGTTAACGGATTCGGCATAGCGCGTCTCTCCGCTACCAACCATTTCATAGGATGGATCGGCTTCGGTTCCGCCTGAGTATCCCGGCACGGCGTTCTTTACGCCCTTAATTTCGAGAAAAATCTCCTCGGAATGCCAAAAGCATCCAAGCGCAAAAGTCGCGTGCTGGAGCGTGGTATCATCCTGCTGCACCACAGGCGCAGTCTCGCGTTTTGCAGAGCCATTGCACGAGATCACAATAAATATCGTTACAACGAGCGCGGCAGTAATAAGAAGCATTCCTTTTTTCATCATGGTAGATTTGACGGATTGGCAAGGGGATGGTTTCAACGGCCTGAACGCATTGTAAATCTGCTTGTTTTCAAGCAATAATCATATTTTTTCGCGTGCATTCCCATTCATCTACAGATTTAGTCGGTATTATTCTGGCCGGAGGCTCCGGCTCGCGTTTGCACCCCTGCACGACCGTTACGAACAAGCATTTACTTCCCATCGGCGAAATGCCGATGATCTTTTATCCGATCCGCAAATTAGTTTCGGCGGGCATCGAAGATATTCTGATCGTGACCGGCACAGAGCACATGGGCGATTTCATTGAATTATTAGGTTCCGGCAACGAGTTCGATTGCGCGCTGACTTACCGGGTGCAGGATGAAGCCGGCGGTATCGCACAGGCGCTTGCACTTGCGGAACGGTTCGCCGGTGGGCAGCCCATGTGCGTGATGCTGGGCGATAATATCTTTGAAAATCCCATCGCGCCGCTTATCGATCAATTCCGAGATGAACCGAACAGCGCGCATATTCTGCTCAAAGAAGTTCCAGATGCGGAACGGTTCGGCGTCGTCGAAATGGATGGAACGAACGTCGTGCGTATCATCGAAAAGCCGGAACAGCCGCCCTCGAATTTCGCGGTGACGGGCGTGTATTGCTATCCGCCGGATGTGTTCGATATTATCCGCACGCTCACGCCATCCGATCGCGGCGAACTGGAAATTACGGATGTGAACAATGCCTATCTCGCGCAACACCGTTTGCAAGCCGCGATGCTCGATGGCTATTGGTCGGATGCGGGAACGTTCCCGTCCCTCGCGCGCGCGAACGAACTCGTGCGGCAATCCCCGCCGAAGGCATGAATCTTTTTATCACAGGCGCCGCCGGATTTATCGGCGCAAATTTTGCGCACGATGCGTTGCGGCACGGGCATAACGTGCTCGTTTATGATCTGCTAACCTACGCTGGGAACCCGAAGAATATAGCGTCTATCAAGCATTTCGTGCAAGGCGATATTCGCGATAACGTTGCGCTTGATCCCGTTTTCGAGCATGGTATCAATGGTCATCCGTTCGATGCCGTAATCAATTTTGCGGCAGAAAGTCATGTGGATCGCTCGATCTCGCTGGCGATGCTGTTTGTCGAGACGAATGTGTTAGGCGCCGTTACACTGATGGAAGCTGCGCACCGACACGGCGTTGGAACGTTCCTGCAAATTTCGACGGACGAAGTATATGGTTCCATCGAGGGAGTGGGGAAGTTTACTCGGTCGTCGCTGCTTCGTCCATCGAGCGCGTATTCGGCTTCGAAAGCGTCTGCGGACCTTTTGCTTCTTTCCTATCATCATACGCACGGTATGGATGTTCGCATCACGCGCTGCACCAATAATTACGGACGCTTCCAGCATCCGGAAAAATTTATTCCCACCATCATTACGAGCGCGCTCGCCGGCAAGCCAATCCCGATCTATGGCGATGGGAAGCAAGTGCGCGATTGGATCTTTGTCGATGATCACTGCGCGGGAATTCTCGCCACGCTCGAACGCGGAACGCCGGGAGCTATGTATCACTTTGGCGGCCCTGGCATTGAAGCGAATAATGTGGGAATTTCAAATGTGGAACTTGTTCATCTCGTGCTGCGGATTCTTTCGGAAGAATCGGGGAGAGATCATTCAGAGTTTACTTCCCTTATTCGCAATGTTGCCGACCGTCCCGGCCACGACCGCCGCTATGCGCTCGATTGGTCGGAAAGCCAAACGGAACTCGGATGGAATCCCGAAACCAAGCTCGAAGATGGGCTAAGAAAAACAATAAAATGGTGGCTTGCCAACCAAGATTGGTGGAACGGTGTTTAAGTGAACTTGAAAAAAATTCTTCTTATCGGTCGCGGTCAAATTGGCGCGGCGCTCGCACGGGACTTAGCGGATTTCGATGTCCACATTTGGCCGCACGATATTGATGATCTTACGCAGGACGCACTTGAATCCATCGCCCCGGATGCTGTCGTTAATGTAGCAGGCAAGACCGATCTTGCGTGGTGCGAAGCGAACGCGCGCGAAGCAATTCGTTCCAACCTCGAAGCGCCCGTTCGTCTTTACGAGCGTATGCTTTCATTGAAACCCTCTGCCTCTGGGAGAGGGCTGGGTGAGGGCATTCGTTTCATTCATTTTTCGAGCGGATGTGTATGGGATGGCCCATATACTACAGATGGTAAGCCGTTTACGCCGGATAGCCCGCCAACACCGGCGTGCCTTTATTCCTGGACAAAAGCCGCTGCCGATGCAATGCTCTTGGGTCTAAATTCGGAACGAATTGCTATTTTGCGTCCACGGCAAGTCTATTCCGGGAATGAGCATCTGCGAAATTCACTCGTCAAACTTTTGCGTTATCCCAAGCTCATCGACACTCCCAATTCCGTGAGTAGCATAGATGTGATCGAAAAAACCGTCCGCCACGTTCTAACGGAACGAAATAAGTGGAGTGGCATTTGGAATATCTATGACCGTGGCGTCACCACGCCGCTTGCGATCGGTGAACTATTATGGAAAGCGGGACTACGCGAGCAGCCCTTCCGCATTTCGAAAGAAGAACTCGATGCGTTCCACAAGCCAAAGCGCGTGGATACTGTATTATTTGATGATCGTTTCGAAACGGCAATTCATCCGGAAGATGTTCAACTTCAATTAGCACAAGCAATAGAAGAACTCAAAGAAACTTCCCAAATTTCGTGAATCCCTCTAATCACATAGTTCCAAGCGCAGAGACGCTGCTCGGTAAGTTCTTCGAGCGCACAAGCGGCGCGGGAGATAACCGCGCGTATCTGCGCTATAAACCCGTGCATGGCGAGCCATATAAGGACATGACCTTCGCCGAATTCGGCGCGCGCGTTCGGGAAGTATTTTCAGGATTTGCGCGGCTTGGCATTCAGCGTGGGGATCGGATCGCGGTCGTTTCGGAATCCCGGCCAGAGTGGTTGATCTCCGAATTCGCTGCGCTTGCGCTCGGCGCAATTTGGGTTCCGATGTTCCCGACACTCACCGCGCAGCAGGTCGAATTTATCGTAAATGACTCAGAAGCAAAAATGCTGATTGTCTCGAATGATTTGCAATTAGGAAAAGCGCTAAAACTGGTAGGGAATTGCCCATCGTTAAAATCTTTAATGATCTTTAATAGCGAAACAAAACTCGCTCCGCCATCCAGCATTCGGTTCCTTCACTTTAAGGATATTCCTGCGCTTGACGGGAACGTTCCGGATTTTGATTTCGAAGCCCGAAAAGCGGTGAGTGGCGACACCGTTACCATTATCTACACCAGCGGCACAACTGGGAACCCGAAAGGCGTGATGCTCTCGCATGGGAATGTTATGGCGAACATCGAAGGCGCGCTTGCCGCCATTCCGAAACTCACAGACGAGGACATCGCGCTTTCGTTCCTACCGCTTTGTCATGCCTTCGAGCATATTGCGATGCACTTTTTCTTTTATCGCGGCATGACCGTGGCGTTTGCAGAATCCGCCGATACCGTTGCCGATAATCTGCTTGAAATTCGCCCGACGATCATGACGGGTGTGCCGCGTTTTTACGAGCGCGTGTATGGGCGCATCATGCGTATGCGCGAAAAACTTCCACCTGTAAAACGGCGATTGTTCGATTGGGCGCTCGGCGTCGGCGCTCAGAATGGACTCGCATTCGAGGGTAGTGCAGTTCCCATTATTGCGCGAATGCTCAAACCGATTGCGGAGATGCTGGTGCTAAAGAAAATTCGGGAACGCACCGGTGGGCGAATCCGATTTTTCGTATCCGGGGCGGCGGCATTGCCGGCGGAAGTGGGGCGCGCGTTCGCAGCGTTCGGATTGCCGATCATCGAAGGGTATGGCCTTACCGAGGCCTCGCCGGTGCTCTCGGTGAACCCTTATACGAAGCTAAAATGGGGAACTGTTGGCAAGCCATTACATAATCTGGAGATCGAAATTGCAAGCGATGGCGAAATTCTTGCGCGCGGCCCGAACATCATGCAAGGCTACTATAAGCAGCCGGAAGCCAGGCGCGAAATGATCGATGAGGATGGCTGGCTGCATACCGGCGACATCGGCGGGATCGATTCCGACGGCTATCTTAAAATTACAGATCGCAAAAAGCACATTTTCGTATCGACCGGTGGAAAGAATATCGCTCCCGCGCCGATCGAATCTCTTTTGGGCGAATCGCGTTTGATTAACCAGATCATGCTTCTTGGCGACAAGCGGCCCTTTTGCACTGCACTGATCGTTCCCGATTTTACCGCACTGCACGAAGGCGATATGCTCCATGATATTCAGATCGGCGACGATCGGTCGAGCGAGACGCTGGTAACCAATGAAGCCGTTCGAAACCTGTTTGCTGCGGAACTTGACCGACTGCAATCCGGCATTGCAAGCTACGAGCGCGTCAGAAGGTTTATGTTATTGCCGGAAGAATTTACTGTTGAAAACGGCATGATGACGCCAACGCTCAAGATCCGCCGCAAGGCGGTCGAGGAACGTTATCGGGAATTAATTGATTCGATGTATCAAGTACGCCCTGCCGAACGTGTTTAAACTCGATTTTGGAGAAACAAGATGAAAAAATTAGTTTACTATTTTGCCTTTACCTTGATCATATTCGCCCATCGTGCGAGCGCTCAAGTTAATTCCTTACAGCTTTCGGTCATTGCCGAAGCGGCCATCCAAGAAGAGCCGCCGCGTATTACGCTATCCTGGCTGCCGGACGATAGCGCCACAAGCTACACCGTCTATCGCTACGATACAGACGCGGGGTGGTGGAACTCTGGCGTGGCTGTTGGCATGAGCTTGACGTGGACAGATACCGATGTTGCCATCGGGGTTCCCTATGAATATCAAATTGTGAAGACGGGAGAAGTATCCGGCGTAGGCGCTGTCACCGGATATGGATATGTCTATACCGGGATCGATGTTCCTGCACAGGAATTTAGCGGTACGGTCATTCTCGTCGTTGACGATACCTTCGCTACCGAGTTAAGCGCCGGATTAACTCAATGGGAAAACGATCTTACCGCGGATGGATGGAACATTATTCGTCACGATGTAAAACGTTCCGACAGCGTCGAAACGGTCAAGGCTTTGATCTACAACGATATGCAAAACGATACGACCGCGCATACGTTGTTCTTGTTCGGACATGTTCCGGTTCCCTATTCCGGGTTCCTGAATCCGGATGGCCACCCGCAGCACTTCGGTGCGTGGCCCGCGGACGTGT
Source organism: Ignavibacteriota bacterium (assembly GCA_963794025.1). Taxonomy (GTDB): domain Bacteria; phylum Bacteroidota; class Ignavibacteria; order Palsa-1295; family Palsa-1295; genus PALSA-1295. The sequence continues at coordinate 71,094 of CAWCCK010000025.1, read as the reverse complement.
ATTATGGCGATACTATGCTCGAGTGGTCGGATGTGGAATCCAATTCGCTCAGTTCGGCTGCACAAAGTGTACCCGCTGCGAACATCAATGTTCCCGGCGATGGAAAGTTCGATCAAAGCAATACCGAAGAAGTCGATCTCCAAATTGGGCGTGTCGATTTTGCATACATGTCGGATTTTGCGCTTTCGGAAGAACAACTGCTCCAGCAATATCTCACGAAGGATCATGCGTTCCGGATTGGAACCTTAACCGCGCCAAAGCGCGCGCTGTTGAGCGATAATTTTCTATCCTATGGCGAAGGTTTTGCCTGCGATGGCTGGCGGAACTTCGGGAATCTTGTTGGAGGTGAGAATATCCATCAGCTCGATTGGTTCACAACGCTCGATACGGCGTCCTATCTGTGGGCGTATGGCTGTGGTGGTGGAACGTACACGAGCGCGGGAGGAATTGGAAATACTTCCAATTTCGCATCCAGCGGCAGTAAAGCAATCTTCACTATGCTCTTCGGTAGTTTTTTTGGTGATTGGAACGATTCCAATAATTTCTTGCGGGCACCGCTTGCCGATCCTACCTCATTGACGTGTTGCTGGGGCGGCAGGCCGCATTGGTATTTCGATCACATGGCTATGGGAGTGGACATCGGCAATGCGGCGTGGATTGCACAGAATGCTACCGTTGGAGGTCTTTACGCGGAACTTCCATATACATACGTGGAAGGCGTTCACATTGCGCTCATGGGTGACCCGACGCTTCGGATGGAGTATGCGCCATCGTACAGTTTTCTCAGTACATCGGCAAAACAAACGGGAACTACGGTGCAAATTAATTGGAACACAAAACCTGCTGCCGAAAGCTACAATGTCTATCGTGCGAATCATTGGGACGACCCGTATGTGAAATTGAATGCGGTTCCCGATCCCTACATTGTGTTTATAGATTCGCTCCCATTTTCGGATTCAAATTATTACGAGATTCGCGCCGTTGCCAAATTGGGCGATACGCATGGAACGTATTATGCCGTCGGCCAGCCGACAACCCCGATCGCGGTTGGAAATCTGGCGGGTGTTGCAAGTACAAATACTCCAACGAGTGCCATACGGATCGCAAGCGATGGGCCGTTCCTGACCGCTATTGTCGATTATAATTCCGAAGACCCGGCACGATTAGCCGTGTATGACCTTAGCGGACGCGAAGTAAGTGTACTCGATCCTGCGCTGCAAGGAGTGGGCGAGCATGAATACACGCTCGATACGCGCTCGGATGAATTAGGGGCATCGGGTGTCTATTTTGTGCGTTTACTCAGCGCGCAGGAACCTTTAATAGCGAAATTCGTCGTTACGCACTAACCGAAGCCCACCGCTGCATCCACGCGCCGGTGACGAGCGCGTCTGTTTCGCTTACGGGGCGTTCTTGTTCGGCGAGCACGTCCTTCATGCCGACTTGCCGGCTCACGTTTCCCCATGATTCCCAATCGGGTTGATAATTCGGGTCGCGCGCGGTTCGCATCAAAATTGGTTCCTTAATGCCTTCCTGACCGCTCGGCTCACCCGGGTTCTGCCAGCGTAAATCGATCGACCAGCGAATACTATCCGAATAGTTCTCCGTCGAGCGGTGGGGGATGAGATTGTTCAGCAAAAGTATAGAACCTTTGTTCATCTCGCAGGTAACGATTTCTGTCTTCGGCAGATCAGGCTCATCAATGTAAAGATACCACGAGTCCTTTCGTCCAACCGTGTTTTCGAGCTTGTGACGATACACGCGGGGTTCCCAAACCCTCTCCCCGAGGGAGAGGGGACTTTTTATTACTTGCATACAGCCGTTCACCGCATTTGCATCGACGAGCGGAATCCACGCGGTCGGCTGGAAGGTATGCTCGGAACCTTCGGCGAGATACGCCGTATCCTGATGCCAGGGAACCGTAGCCAGCGGATTATGCGGCGTTTTTGCGCGTAAGTTCCACACCGGATGTCCCGCAATTTCCGGCCCGATAAGCTGCTCGATCATATCTAATAATTTCGTGCTCGACCAAATATCTATAAATGCTTTTGGCAAAATCCCGCCCGTGTGAATCAGCGTAGCCGCGCCGGGAAACGCTTGTTGGAGCTTCGTGAGCCGCGTGAGAAAACCTTCCTGCTCGAATCTATCGCTTATCTTTCTGCTTGCATAAAGCCGCTCAGCTAATGCGTTAACTTTTTCATCGATCGCATCAATAACCGGCTGAAGTTCTGCATCTGTAAAGAGATCGCGCACGATGAGGAAACCATCGGTGCGGTATTGCTGGAGTTGGGTGGGGGAGAGATTCATGAAAATAGTTACTTCGGTAAATACTTTATCAGATCAACGTCCGATGGCTCGCTTGTCACGCCATCATCCGTTCCGCTATTGATTACCTTAACGTAGAGCGAAATAGTCGGTGCATACCATTTATCGAAGACCGAAGTATCGCTTGAATTGCAATCGAGGCTGTCCGGAGCGGTTACGATTCTTATGGTGGTTTCCCTCACATGCAGTGTAGCAAATTGTCCGGCGGTGGTGGTAAGCGTTTCTGCTCCGACATACGTGCGGACATCCGATTGAAAAATATGAATGAGTCCTTCGGTGGTGTCCATCACGGGATCGGAAATGGGTTGATGGGTTGCGGTTGGGAACGTAGTCCAGGTGATCGTATCGACACCGTGTGCGGTGGTGGTAGGATCGCCGTCCGAAATATCGCCGTTCGCTTCGATATTATAGATAACGGTTCCCTCCTCATCCGCATACGTGATGACATTCGTTTTTCCGCCGAGATGCTGGCCCGTTTGTACGATGCTGATGGTATCGAAGAACGGCAGCCCATTTACGCCTTGCGATTGATACACATATTCCGTTCCTATAGTCGGAATCGTCCACGTTACCGTGCTTCCGCCGCCATTTTGCGTAGTATCGGAACTATTGCTGCACGATGCAAAAAAGAGGGCGAGAAGTAGCGCAGAAAAAATTTGTATATGTTTCATAGATGTATTTACTTTGGTGAATATTTGAACAGGTTAAGCTCTGCTTGTGGATCCGCCAGTCCATTCTCGGTATCGTTAATAATGACCTTCACAAAAAAACCAGCCGATGGCGCGAACCAATAATCGGTTATTGTGCTGGTGTTAGACGAGAAGCCGCCATTACCATTCAGAGAAGAATCTATACTTATAGATGTTTCCCGTAAATGCAGGGTGGAAAACTCGCCGGCGGGCGTGGAAGTATTTTCAGTTCCTATGAATGTGACAGTATCCGACGATACCTCAAGTTCGCTATCCTCGACGGTATTGACCGGCGGCGCGAGCGCGGTGGCCTGTTTGGTTCCGGTCGGGTAGGTTTCCCAATCGAAATCTTGCACGATAAAGCCATCCGAGTCGTTCGTCTCGTCGTCGGATACGGAAAAGTTGCCGTTGGATTCAATAGCATAGCATTCGGTGTCGCCATTACCTGTGGAACCTGTGGAATAGGTAATCACATTGTTTTTACCACCGAGATGTTGGCCGGTTGCGAAAACCGTGATCGTATCGAATTCCGGCTCAGATGATTCCACCGGTGTAAGTTGATAAATATAGGTCGTCCCCACCCCGGGAAGGTTCCACCCGCCCGCGCTGCCGCCGCCATTTTCAGAAGTGCTCGTACCTTGATTACAGGATGCAAGCAGAATAAGCGTAAAAAATGCAAAAAGAAGTTTAAGGTGTTTCATATTTGAGATCGCGTTAAAAATTATTTAGCGGGAATGTATTTTATAAGTTCCATATCGGTTTCGTCGTCGATCTGCCCATCTTCCGATTCGGTGAAGGCAAACTTGACATACATCCCGAGCGATGGAGCGAACCAATAATCCTCTATTTCTCTCTCACTGGAGGAGCTGTTAGAGGTTGTGAAGAATTCGCTGTCAATGAAGACCTGCCGAATATGGATCGTAGAAAAAGAACCGGCTGGGAGTGTAAGGTTTTCAATGCCGACGAACGATCTGGCGTCCGATTCTATCAGTTGGTTACCATTCGCTAAGGTCGTATCGACAGGCGTCTCGAAATTGATCGTTTGCTCACTGCCGGTGGGATACGTGTCCCAGGTAAAGAATGGCATTCCCGCCGAATCGCCATCGCGTTCACCAAAGGAGAAGTCGCCATTGGTTTCAATATTATAATAGCCGGAATCGGAACCGCCATTCTCAGTGACTTCGAGATAACTGATGACATTCGTTTTCCCGCTCTCATGCTGGCCCGTCTTAGCGATGATGAAGGTATCGATTGCCGGCTCAACGCTTTGATTTTCGGAGTCTGCAAACACGAACTGCGTACCGACCGTGGGTATCGTCCATGTGCTCACGTTTTCGGACGGAGGGAAGAGCGGAGTTTCCGAACCTTGATTGCACGAAGCAACAACGATGCTAAAAAGCAGTGCAAAAAGAATGTTGATGTGTTTCATATTCGAGATTGGATGAAATTCGATCAGCGCGGGATGTTCAGCGTGCGATGTATTGTATAAGCTCGACCACGGATGCGTTTTCTGCCTCGTTATTTTCGGTTAGCACCTCGCTGGTTTTAATGTAGTTTCCAATGGCAGGCGCGAACCAGAGATCGTAGGACTCTATTTCGCTGAACGAATCGCCGGGATCGTTCGGAATGGAATCGGCGTCTATAAAAACCTGCTGGATGTGCATGGTAGAATACGTTCCCGCTGCGACCGTGAGGGTTTCCGTATCGACGTACGAGATGATGTCCGTTCGCACTTCAATTTCATCCCCCTCGATCGTATCGAAAGGCGGCTCCACGTTGATCGGTTGGCGGCTACCGGTCGGATAGGTCTGCCACGTAAACACGGGATTTCCCAGCGAGTCAACCGCTCCCTCGTTTGATCCTATGGAGAAATCCCCATTGGGGTCTATGCTATAATAATGGTTAGCGATCTCGCCATCGGAGGAATGATCGGAATACGTGAGAACATTTGTTTTCCCGCCGAGGCTCTGACCCGTCTTAACGATCACATCGGTATCGAACCCGGTAGATGGCGTGTTTTCAAAAACGTAAGTCGTTCCCGTATTCGGGATCGCCCACATCCCAATGCTGCTGCCATTGAGCGTGGTTTCACTGGTTTGCTTGCAGGAAACGAGAAAAACCGCACAAAGAAGACCGGGAAGCAGAAGATGTTTCATAATTCAAAAGAGTATGTAAGTAATGAAAAGCACGTACCAGTGAACTTTAGTTCGCCTGAAAAAACGCGCCTTTTTTGGTAGAACCAGCACGCGCACTACATGGTTAAACACCCGCATTTAAATTTAGTCGCACACCATGACCATCCGCCGCATCGTTCTCGCCGTTTTTCTCCTAATTTCTGCCACATCGCATAGCCTTGCAGCCGGTAAGTTGCAATTTACCGTCGATTTGCGCGATACCAAATCGCACGTAGTGCATGTTTCCGTTACGCCGGCGGGATTTCACGCACAAGAAGCGTTCTATCAAATGCCGGTGTGGGCGCCGGGTGCGTATAGCGTATCGCATTACGGGAAGTATGTAACGCATTTCAAGGCGTATAATAAATCTGCAGACTTGCTCGATGTCAAGCAAGTGAACGACGACCGTTGGGAGATCGCAGACGGAAAAGCTGTCGTTCGCATCGAATACGATGTGCTTGATTCGCATTTAGATACGACCAGCCTTTATTTCGCGATGGCCAATATGGATACGTCGCTTTTTTTCGCCAACGGCACCGCGCTCTTCGGATATTACGATGACGATAAAAAAGCCGCCGCGCAAGTTACCTATATGATTCCCACCGATTGGAAGCTCGTCTGCGCGCTGCCGCCGCCAAGTGGCTATACACGAGACACCAATCCCTCATTCAAAAATACAGAATTTGTTGCGAAAGATTACGACGAGCTTGCCGACGCGCCCATCCTTGCCGCCTCCGAGCATAAAGATGCGAGCCATCTTGATCATATCGTCACGAAAAGTTTTGCGGAAGGCGGCGTGGCGTATGATGTCGCGGTAGCAACGGATGGCAGTTGGACCGATACGAAAATGGATTCGCTCTGCGAAAACTTGCGCAAGATCGTTCATGCCGAGACCGATTTCTTTCACGATACTCCATACAAGCACTATACGTTCGAGATCGTCGCGCCGACGCTCTCGCACATGCCGGGTTTCGCGCAGGGTGCATTGGAGCACGCTAATTCCAGCGATTATCTGCTGATGGATCTGGGATGGTCGATGTTCAAAGGCCAGTTTCTCAGCACCTTCTCGCACGAGTTTTTTCATTTGTGGAATGTCAAGCGTATTCATTCCAATCTGCTTGGCCCGTTCGATTATACCCAGCGCGTGATGACGACCAGCCTCTGGATGGCCGAGGGCATCACCGAATACTACGCGCACACGCTGCTTGCGCGCTATGGGATTATCAGTCCAAAACGGTTTTTTGCCGATGTCGATCAATGGCGGCAAGAGATGGCAATGGCTCCGGCATCCGCGAATATGAAATCGCTCGAAGTTCTTTCGATCGACGAGAGCACCTTCGAAATGGATGAAGCCACGCTATTCTATTCACGCGGCCCACTCGTGGCGCTCATGCTCGATATTGAAATTCGCTCGCGCACCAATAATAAAAAATCCCTCGATGACGTTATGCGCGCGCTCAATAACGATGCCAAGCACGGAAAAACGTTCCAAGAGCAGGATTTGATGCACAAAGTCGAGCAATACGCGGGCATCGATCTCACCGAGTTCTATACGAAGTATATTCATGGCACCGATTCGCTGCCGATCGATGCGTATCTTGCGAAAATGGGACATGAGGAGCCTCACGGCGCGCCCCAGCAAACGGCGATCGCAGTGACGCCGGACAGCCTTTTCTATTTCGAGTCCCTCGATTCGACCGGCCCGCTTGCCAGATCGGGAGTAAAGAAAGACGATGTCCTTCTCGCCATTAATGGGAACCAGATTTCCCTGACTAAAATGGGAATGCTCTCTTCGATGGATTCTTTAGACGGCATGACGATGACCGTTCGCCGCAACGGGCAAAGCATGGATATTCCTATTGTCGATGCAAAAAAGAAAAATGAAAGCGAAGGCGCCACGGAAATAGATTCCAACGCCACGCCAATGGAAACAGCCATTCGAAAAGGGATCGTGGGATTTTAACACCTCTCCCCCAACCCCCTCCGCATCGTCGACGATGCGGAGGGGGTTGGGGGAGAGGCGGTTTCGTCGAAACACCTTGCCGATTAATTCTGTTATGCGCCCGTGACCATAGAATACGTCCGCGAATTATACCATACCCCGTTCCTCAAACTCATCGCGCAGGCGAGCCGAGTGCATGAGGCGAACAATACTTACAACGACATCCAGCGCTGCACGCTGCTTTCGGTGAAAACCGGCGGTTGCCCGGAGGATTGCGCGTATTGCCCGCAAGCCGCGCGTTATCATACCGGCGTGAAAGCCGAAAAGCTGATGCGTACTCCGGAAGTGCTCGAAGCCGCTCGCAATGCAAAAGCCAACGGCGCAACGCGCTTTTGCATGGGCGCGGCGTGGCGCGAAGTGCGCGATGGCCGCGATTTCGAAGAAGTCCTGCAAATGGTGCGTGGAGTCACTGATCTTGGACTGGAAGCATGTGCCACGCTTGGAATGCTTTCTGAATCGCAAGCGCAGCGTTTGAAAGAAGCGGGACTGTACGCATACAATCACAATCTCGATACATCTCGGAATTTTTATTCGGAGATCATCCACACGCGCGATTATGACGACCGTTTAGGGACCATCCAGCATGTGCGAGATGCAGGAATTACGGTTTGCTGCGGAGGGATCGTCGGTATGGGGGAGACGGATGAGGATCGCATTCAATTCTTGCTCACGCTTGCATCGCTTTCACCACAGCCGGAAAGCGTTCCCATCAATGCGCTGGTTGCGGTTCCCGGAACTCCGCTCGGCGAGCAAGCACCGATCGATTCGTTCTCGTTCATTCGCACCATTGCCTGCGCGCGCATTCTCATGCCGAAAGCAAAAGTGCGATTAAGTGCCGGAAGAATGAGTTTATCAGATGAAGCGCAGACACTTGCATTCCTCGCCGGAGCGAATTCGATATTTTTGGGAGATAAACTTCTCACCACCCCAAACCCGGAACCCGACGCGGATTACCGGCTCTTTGAAAAATTAGGTTTGGAAACATCCGCGATGACTACCGCCGAGCACAGTGCGTGAAAACTGGGTTCACACATTAGAGCAGGAATTAAACGCGCTTCGCGAGAAAGGACGCTATCGCTCCCTGCGAACCTATTCGGGAATAGATTTCGGCTCGAATGATTATCTCGGTTTTGCGACCGACTGGAAGCTGAAAGCAGAAGCGATAGAATCATTCAATAGCGTTGCGCTATCCTCATCAAGTTCCCGGCTGTTGCCCGGTCATCACGCCGAGCATCTCATAGCAGAAAAAGTTTTTGCAAATTTTGTTGGAGCCGAATCTGCGCTCCTTTTTAATTCCGGCTACGATGCAAACAATGCGCTGTTAACAACCCTCCCAACGCGACACGATCTCATTCTCTACGACGAACGTTCCCACGCCAGCATTTACGATGGCACACACGCATCGCTCGCAAAAGGTCAGCGCTTCGCGCATGATTCCGCCGATGATCTATCGCGCCTTCTCGAACGGTCGCAGGCTGGAAGCACTGCGCCACGCGAGCAGCCTTCCCAAATATTCATTGTACTCGAAAGTGTGTATTCGATGGATGGGGATGTTGCTAAGCTAAAAGAGATCGCTGAGGTTGCTAATGAATTTCAAGCGGTTATTATTATAGATGAAGCCCACGCGACGGGCGTACTTGGAAGGAGTGGCGAAGGTTTGGTGAAAGATACGATAGAGCGGAACGATAACATTATAACAATTCATACGTGCGGTAAAGCGCTCGGCGCTGCGGGAGCTTTTGTTTGCGGGAGCAAAACCGTGACAGAATATCTCATCAATAAGGCGCGTGGATTTATTTACACGACGGCGCTGCCGCCAATTATTCCGTTGCAAATTATTAATGCAGTTAAACGTCTGGAATCCGAAGGATCCGAACTGGTGAAAACACTTCGTGAGAAATCAGATTTTATGCGCGCGAATTTGCAACAATCTTTAATAAAATGGATGGTTCCAGATGGAATCACTCCAATTATTTCGATCATTATTGGTAAAGATGAAGACGCGCTTCATGCCGCACGAGTATTAGCCGAACGCGGTTTCGATGTACCGGCTGTTCGTCCGCCAACAGTTCCCGAAGGCTCCGCACGGCTGCGCCTGAATGTAAGTGTGCGTCATTCGGAAAGTGATCTACGGAACGTTATTGATGCGATCATGCAAGCAGAATTGGAAATCGCATCATGAAAACCATTGTTATTTCGGGAACCGATACGGGAGTGGGGAAGACCATGCTCTCGGCGATGCTTATGGCATCGCTCCCGGAGTATTCATATTGGAAGCCTGTTCAATCAGGAACCGTTGATGGAACCGATAGCCAAACCGTGCGTTCGCTCTCCGGTTGCTCGCCGGAACGAATTATTCCCGAAGCATATATTTTTTCACAACCACTCTCGCCGCATCTTGCCGCTTCGATCGACGGCAAACGGATTGAACCGGAGAAACTAAGGGTAGCGAATATCAAACCGCTCATCATCGAAGGCGCGGGTGGATTATTAGTTCCGCTCAATGGAGAAGCTTCTGTTCATAGACATGTTTAAAAGATGGAATCTTCCAATTTTGTTAGCGTGCCGTTCGGGATTAGGAACGATCAATCACACGCTGCTTTCCATCGAAGCCGTGCGGCGCCGGGAGATTCCACTTCTCGGATGTGTTCTCATAGGAGAACCCAACCCAGAGAATGAAAAAGCGATAGAGTATTACACTGAGGCAAAGGTACTTGGAAGAATTCCACCAATTACCTCCTTCACCGTAGAAACATTGCAAACCACCTTCAATCAAAATTTAATCATCCTAAAATCCATCCTGTGAATCCGCAAAATCTTGTAAATCGTGGTTCCGGTTCCGATCCGTGGATCGATTTCGACGAGCGATACATCTGGCATCCCTACACGCAGATGCAGCTTGTGCCGCGCTCGATCGGGGTGGAGCGCGGCGATGGCGCGTATCTTTATTTATCGGATGGACGCCGCATTCTCGATGGAATTAGTTCCTGGTGGGTAACGCTGCACGGTCACGCCCACCCGAAAATTGCGAAAGCGATTGCCGAACAAGCAGCGAAACTCGAACAAGTTATCTTTGCAGGATTTACCCATGAACCTGCTTCACGACTGGCGGAAAAACTTGTAGAGATAACTCCCGACGGACTCGATAAAGTTTTTTTCAGTGACAATGGCTCGACGGCTGTTGAAGCAGCGATAAAAATGGCGATCCAATATTGGAAGCTGATTGGGCGAAGATAGAATCGGAAATTCTTGCGCTCGATCATGCGTATCATGGCGATACGTTCGGCGCGATGTCCGCAAGTGCGCGTGGATATTTTACGCAGCCGTTCGATGATTTTCTTTTCCACGTAAACCGACTCCCATTTCCTGATCCATTCAGGAACCGGAAAGTGAGATTCAGATTTCTGGAAGCGTTACGATCAGCAGGGAAAAAAACACCATTGCCGCATTCATCTACGAACCGCTCTTGCTTGGATCAGGCGGAATGCTGATGTGGCGACCTGCTATTCTTGAAGAAGCCCTGAAAATTGCGAAAGGAATTTGGAATTCTTTGCATCGCCGATGAAGTGCTAACGGGTTTCGGAAGAACTGGAACGATGTTCGCGTCTGACCAAGCCAAAACCAAGCCCGATCTGATGACACTCTCGAAAGGAATCACTGGAGGGTTCCTGCCGATGGGAATAACGATGGCATCGAACAGGTCTTCGAGGCATTCCTAAGCAAAGATCGCGCAAAAACATTTTTTCATGGGCATAGCTATACCGGGAACCCGATAAGCGCGGCAGCGGCGCTTGCGTCACTGGATATTTTTGAAACGGAGCCGGTTTTTGAGCGAATCAATGCGATCGCAACTGCTCACGCAAAACATGCGCCCGCATTTGCCACAAAGTATGAACTCAAGCATAGGCAAGCGGAACTATCGTAGCGTTCGAACCGACGAATGGCGCTGGCTATCTCAGCACAAAATCGCTCGAATGGAGCAAGCGCGCGCTGGGGATGGGCTTGCTTATTCGTCCGTTGGGCGATACGCTGTATCTGCTTCCGCCGTATGCCACTACGGCGGAAGACATTGGCATTTGCGTACGAGGTTTTGAGATCGCTTGCTCGTATTGAAATTGCTCGGAATGTCTCATTTTTGCCCTTTTTCTCACCTGTGGAGCAAGACACGCCTCATTTTGTTGTGCCCACGCCAGAAAATAAAAATAATGCCATCTATTAACGATTTTGCAATAAAACTCGCTACCGTCAACGGGACAGGCTCGGCGAGCGCCAGTAATCTGCTCATGCAGTCCATTTACCGCATGGGTATTCCCGTGGCGGGTAAGAATTTGTTTCCATCGAATATCCAGGGGCTGCCGACGTGGTACGAGATCCGCGTGAGTGGCGCGGGCTACGGCGCTCGCTCGCTCGATTACGATCTGATGGTTGCCATGAACTCGCAAACCTACGCGAAGGACGTGAAGGAAGTGCGCTCCGGCGGTTATCTGCTTTTCGATTCCACATGGCCGCTGCCGAAAGGAGCTTCGATCGCGAAGATGTAACGTTCTTGGGCGTTCCGCTCTCGCAGATGCTCATCGAAACGGTTCCCGAACCGAGGACGCGCATTTTGCTGAAGAATATCATGTATTCGGGTTCCCTTACGGCGCTGTTGAATCTCGATATTGAGATACTTGAGGAGTTGATCAAAGAGTCGTATGGCAAAAAGCAGGCGCTGCTCGATGTCAATCGGAAGGCGCTGCACTCGGGTTTTGAGTACGCGCAAAAGAACCTTCCCACGCTCCCGTTCGGATGCGAGAAGATGGATGCTAATAGCAATAAGATCCTGATCGACGGGAACTCTGCGACCGCGCTCGGCGCGATCTATGCGGGCGCAACCGTCGCTGCATGGTATCCGATCACGCCGGCTACCTCGGTGATGGATTCTTTCAAAGCATTTGCAGATCGCTTCCGCGTCGATCCGGTTACGAAGAAGAATAATTACGCATTTTTGCAAGCGGAAGATGAACTCGCGGCGATCGGAATGGTCATCGGTGCATCGTGGGCTGGCGCGAGAGCGTTTACTTCGACTGCGGGACCGGGAATTTCTTTGATGAACGAGCTGATCGGCCTTGCATACTACGCAGAAATTCCTGCTGTGATCGTTGATGTGCAGCGCACCGGCCCCTCGACCGGAATGCCAACACGCACACAGCAATCCGATATTATGGAATGCGCGTATGCCTCGCATGGCGATACGAAACATATCTTGCTTTTTGCTGCGAATCCCAACGAGTGTTTTGATTTTACCGTAAAGGCATTCGATCTTGCCGAGCAATTCCAAACGCCCGTTTTCATGATGAGCGATCTCGATATTGGCATGAACGATTGGGTCGTTGATCGCTTGAAATGGGACGATAACTACAAACCGAATCGCGGCAAAGTGCTTACAAGCGAAGAACTCGATAAGCTAAAAACCTACTATCGTTATTCACCGGAGGATGAAGATTTCGTTGCGGCGCGAACGCTTCCGGGTATCAACGCAAAGGGATCGTTCTTTACGCGAGGTTCCGGTCATAACCGGCTTGGAGGATATACTGAGACACCGGCGGAATATCAGGAAGTAATGGATCGCCTGCTGAAAAAACACGATGCCGCTGCGAAATATGTGCCCGAAGCGATCATTGCGAAAAAGCAGGGAGCAACGTTTGGAATCATTACCGTTGGCGGCTGCGATCCTGCGTGTCAGCGAGGCGATCGATATTCTTGAATCGCAAGGCGTACCCGCAAATTACATGCGTGTGCGCGGGTTCCCGTTCGGTAAAGAAGTGGAGCAATTTATTTCGGAGCAGGATTTCTGCTATGTGGTCGAGCAAAACCGGGACGGGCAGCTTCGCTCGCTGCTGGTGCTCGAAACGCGCGCGCCGAAAGAGAAGCTGCGTTCGATCCTCGTGTATGGTGGGTTCCCACTTTCGGCAAAATCCGTCGTCGAAGGAATTCAGCATAAAAAATCGAAAAAGAAAGTGGCCGCGAAAGATATGGTTATGATGGAGGAATAAAGATCAACACTGAGCGGGCGAATGCCATTCGCCCCTACCCATTTGTACCAATTATTGTAGGGGCCAATGGCATTGGCCCGTTTTACGAAATATAGATTTATGCCCTCAATAACCAAACCAATCGTAACTCATCCAAGCCTTGAAAAGAACGAGCTTGGCTTAAATCTACGCGCGTATGAAGGCGCGATGTCAACGCTCTGCGCCGGCTGCGGACACGATTCCGTCACTGCCGCAATCGTGCGCGCGGCGTGGAAGCTTTCCATTGAGCCGCACAAGCTGGCAAAATTTTCCGGCATCGGCTGCTCCTCCAAAACGCCGACGTATTTTGTGAGTGGCGCGCACGGATTTAATTCCGCGCACGGACGTATGCCCGCCATTGCGACGGGCGCTGGCGCGGCGAATCGCAGTTTGCTTTCCATCGGAATTTCGGGCGATGGCGATTCGCTTTCGATCGGTATCGGTCAGTTGGCACATGCCATTCGTAGGAACCTTAATATCGTTTATATCATCGAAAACAATGGCGTCTATGGTTTAACGAAAGGTCAGTTCTCGGCTTCGGCAGATATTGGTTCCAAAAGCAAAAAGGGCGAGGCTAATCGCATTTCGCCGATCGATCCCGTGATGCTTGCGCTCAGTTTAGGTGCGACGTTCGTGGCAAGAAGTTTTTCCGGAGATAAAGATCAGCTTGTGCCGATCATCGAAGCCGCGGTGAAGCATAACGGCCTTGCGCTGATTGATGTGATCTCACCGTGCGTGACGTTCAACGATCATGAAGGTTCCACGAAAAGCTACGCCTACACGCGCAAGCACGAATACCACGTCACCGATTCCGACGTTGTTTTTCCGATGGACGAGATCGTTGCAAACATCGGCATCAACGGCGCAACCACCGTCATGATGCACGATGGCAGCCTGATAAAGTTCACACGCACCCCCGATGGCTACGACCCCCGCGACCGCGCGAAAGTTTTTTCCTATCTTCAGGAGCATCAGCAGGAAGGCAAAGTTCCAACCGGGATTCTTTTCATAGAAGAATCTGCGCCGGATATGCACGGCGTGATGTCCACGACGGTAACGCCACTCTCGCAAATCCCGTATGAAACGCTCTGCCCCGGCAGCGCGGAATTGGAGAAATTGCAAGAGGAATTTAGGTAAAACATCGGGCGACTTTTTGTTTCCATCTTTGTGTTTTATCTTTAATGCGCCTATCTGAATATGAGCGAACATCGATCCGGGATGCCGTCACGAATTTCATTCCTGACGCAAAAATCCTGCTATATGGTTCTCGCACGGATGACGCGAAACGCGGCGGTGATATCGATATTCTTATTCTCACCGATCGCGAGGTGGATATGCGAACCCGTCTAAAGATGGAGGCGCGGATGTGGGATAAAATTGGGGAACAAAAAATCGATGTTCTTATCGAGAAGCCTGAATCATTGAGCTTATTCGGAGAAATTGTATTGCCACAAGCTCTACCGCTATGAATTCATCGGATAAATTAAAATCCAAATTGCAAGCGGATGTCGAAACATTGCTTAAGCTAGAAACTTATGTTAGGGAATCCGCGGAAATTTGCCGATTGCTTGATTTCGAAACACTGAACGCCCAGGGCTACCGTGAGATCGAGGCGCTGACGGCGCGTTTTGAGCGGGCACAAGATTTCTTCGTTACAAAAGTTTTACGTACGATTGATGTCCTCGAAGGAGAAGATGGTATGACAATTGATGTTCTGAATCGTTCTGAAAAAAGAGGGATCATCGAGTCCGCAGAAGGATTTCTTGAAATGCGCAGGTTGCGCAACAAAATAGCGCATGAATATGCTGGGTACGGTCCGGCGGATATTGTTCACACCGTGCTTGATTTTGTTCCGACACTGCTTGATGCATACCAGCGAACAAGTAAATATGCCTGCCGCCCGGAATTTCGCGCGGAGTGATGTCAATTTAAGATACTCATGTGGACAAACGTCATCGGCGAAACGCGGGTAAAGCATATTTTACGGAATGCGCTGGAGCATGAAAAGCTTCCGGGCGCGTATCTTTTTTCTGGGCCGGAAGGAACAGGGAAGGATGCCGCAGCCATCGAGATCGCAAAAGCGGTGAATTGCCTGAACCCTGCGATGCGTGGCATCGAAGCGTGTGATGAATGCGAAAGCTGCATTTCGATTTCGGGTTTTGCGTCTTCGGCAGTGCAATTTATCCATGCGTTGCCGAAAAAGTCCGATGACGATGGCGCGGAACTAAAAGAAGAAGATGTGGCTATCGTCCGCGAGCAGCGTGCGGCAAAAGCCGTGGATCCGTATTACAATATAGAGATACCACGCGCGGTTGCAATTCATATCGGTCAGATTCGGGAACTTCGCCTTTCGTTGGCGCGAAGTTTGTCGGGAGCGAAGCGGCGCGTCATCATTATCAGCGAAGCGCAGATGATGAACGATAAATCGCAGAACGCTTTTCTTAAAACGCTCGAAGAACCTCATCCCAATACGATCATTATTCTCACGAGTTCGAATGCGAACGGTTTGCTTCCCACCGTTCATTCGCGCTGCCAGGATGTCCGCTTCGATGTGCTGAGTGTCGATGAGATTAAACACGCGCTTGTGGAGCGTGAATCGCTTTCGGAGGACGAAGCCACATTCCTCGCGCGGATCGCGTCGGGAAGTTATTCTCGCGCCCGCGCGATGATTGGCGAAGAAGTAAAAGAAATGCGAAAGGAGATCGTCGCTTTTTTACGCATGGGTCTTTCGAAAAGCCGCCGGAACGCGGTGTTGGAGATCAATAAACTTCTTCCGCGCTCCGGCGGTAATTTTCTGGAGAAGCGGCAGGCGGTTGAGCAATGCCTCGTGCTGCTCACGCTGTGGTTACGGGATGCGCTGGCGCTTTCGGTTGCAAAAGAAAAAATGTCCGATTCCGAAAATGAGATCATTAATCTCGATCAATTAGAAGATCTGAAAAAATTCGTTGCGCGGTTTGGGGAACCCAGGCGCATCATTGCCGCGATCGCTTCGGTCGATCGTGCGATGTACCATGCAAAGCTGCAATTACAGCTTCGTCCCGTAATGCTGCAATTAGTTTCGGAGTTAGAAGCAGCGCTTGTCTGAAGGTTTGCTGGTCAATTTTTAAGTGGATTTTATGCTTGTCTATGAGCAACCTATCAATTAAAGGCAAAATCCATCATTTCTAAGAAAAAAATGTATTTTTTTCTTACTTTAATATCAAATTGTAGCAATTATTTATTAACGACGTTGTTTCAGTAGTGCGATTTTGCTTTTGAAATAATGGAATGAGCGATCATCTACGATGATTGCCGAGCGATCTTTTGGCTGCACGTTTTATTTGTTTGTTTTTTTGTGGCTGCGAGAATGGTTCCATTTTGGTTGCGCCGGGCCGTGGTGGTTCGGATTGAATGCGATAAATATACTTATGTACGAGGTAATTAACTCGCCGTGGTCGTTAAAGAATGACGCGGTTGGCACATGGGGGCAGTTCGATGTGAATGCCGGTTCTTCGGTATTCCAAACGGATGCGAGCGAAAAGCTTCCGCAGGTTTCTTTGGATGAACTCGAGGAACTTAAACGTTCCTACGCTTCGCTTATCATTCAATTGGATCGCCTGCGGCCAAAGCTTGCGGCTGCCGATGCGCTTTCACTCAGCGCAGAAGGTGGGTGGTCCGTAAAAGAAATTCTCGGTCATATCATCGATACGGATCGTGAAGTGTGGTGGCCACGCATTACGGCTATTCTGGAACGAAAAAACTGGTGTTCGCTCCCGATGGAGGATATTTTTGCTCAATTGATGCGTACCCGCTGGGAGTTTGCAATGAAGTTGCAAGAGATCGCTGCTCAAGATTTTGAAAAGACCGGTGACTACCCCTCGCTCGGTGAAGTATCTATTCTTCGCATTCTTCAGTTCCTCGTCGCCAACGATGCTCGCTATCTCGATAATATTCGTTCGCTGGTAGATGGGAAACCGGAGATGTCGTTTGCAGTGTAGTGGCTTACTCGAGTATGCGTTGTGTAGAGATTATTTTTGCGCGACCGTTTAGCAATTCTATTTGCAGTTTAGCTCCGTAGGGGAGTGTCCACATTCTTTTTTCATGCCCGAAGGGAAGGTTCGACAGGACGGGAATTTTTAATTTCGAGAAATAATTTTCGAAGACCTTTGGTAAAGTCAGCGTTGGCGCTTCGTTATCGTTATTGCAATTCGTGAATTGACCGAGCAGGATGGCCTTTGCATTCTTGAAGCACCCCGCAAGGCGAAGCTGCGCAAGATGCGCGTCGATCTTACGCGGCTTTTCATCGATCTCCTCGAAGAACAGTATTTTGCTGTTGAAGGATGGCTGGTACGGAGTTCCAAGCATACTGGTAAAGACAGTGAGATTTCCTCCGATCATCGCGCCATGAAGTTCAGGAACTGTGCCTTGATTAATTACAATTCCTTCGTTTTTATTCAGCGGTAATTCACCCAGCGGCATTGTGCTTGTTATTGCACGCCAGAAATTTTCTTCCGTAAAAGGATCGACAGAATCCCATAGGTCTACGCCGGGCATAGGGCCGAAAAAACAGGATGTGATTCCGGCTTTTTTATGAAGCGCAGCGAAGAGCGCGGTCGCATCGGAATATCCAACGATAATTTTTGGATGTTGGCGAATAAGATCATAGTCAAGCGTATCGAGCAGCCGAATGGAACCATATCCGCCGCGATGATAGAAAATTGTGCGCACATACTTTGAGCGGAACATGGCGTGAAGATCGGCAGCACGGTCTTTATCGGACGCTGCGAGATAGGTCGGCTCGTCCATGCCATCTCGAAGATGCTTCCCAAGTTCCACGCGGTAACCGAGCCGCTCGAAATATTGGGCGGATCTTGAAATGCGTTCTTCCGATCGCGGCGGGCTGGCCGGCGCGATGATACCGATGACGTCGCCGGGGCGAAGCGCTTTGGCTTTCATTTGCACGTTAGTTCAACAGTAGGATGTGCAAAAGCATGTCCGGCTAACGATTGTCGATGGGTAGATTTGGCATTTGGGAAGCCGCAACCGCCAGTTCATCGCATCGTTCGTTCTCTGGGTTCCCGGCGTGGCCTTTCGTCCAGCGAAATTCGATGTTATGCTCTTCAAGCTTTGGCAGTAATCGCTGCCAGAGATCGATGTTCATCACTGGCTTTTTATCCGCTTTGCGCCATCCTTTTTTCTGCCAGTTGACGAGCCACCCTTTTGTGATCGCATTGATGACATATTCGGAATCGGATATGAGCGTGACATCGCAC
The DNA here is from genome assembly GCA_963794025.1 of Ignavibacteriota bacterium. Taxonomy (GTDB): domain Bacteria; phylum Bacteroidota; class Ignavibacteria; order Palsa-1295; family Palsa-1295; genus PALSA-1295. The sequence goes on along the minus strand of CAWCCK010000025.1, from coordinate 52,602 downwards.
GGCTTCGTAAGCGCTTCGAGTGCGGAGATCACGCCGAGAAGTTCCATCCGATTGTTCGTGGTGTTGCGAAAACCGCTTGAAAGTTCCCGTCTGCGACCGGAAGCGTCCAGCAGCACAGCGCCGTACCCGCCCGGCCCCGGATTTCCGGAGCACGCGCCATCGGTGTAGATCGTGATTTTGGGGCGAGTCACGCGGTAGCAGCCCTCAGCGTAATTTTTGTAATTTCCGGCGGGCAATTAATGCGTATTGGCACACCAACTACGCCAATGCCGCGCGAAACATACATTTGTGATTTCGATCTATTATCATCGGGCCGATACAGTCCATCGACATAGGTCGAGGCAATGGAACTGAATGCTATCGCCGTTCGTCCGATTCGACCAAGAACTATTTGTCCGCCGTGCGTATGTCCTGCAAGCATCAGGCCGGTGTTCGTTTTGGCGAAATCCTCGAACATGTAGGGTTTGTGGCACAGCAGAATCGTTGCAGCATTCGTTGGAACGCCTCGCCATGCCGCTTCGATATGCGGTGCCGCTTTGCCATCGACAAATTTTTTGATCGTATCGGCGTCGCCGTCGTCTATGCCAATAATATACAGCGATTGACCGTTGATCGTAATGATCGCGTTCTCATTTCGCAAAAGTTTAATGCCAGTATCTTCCATGCCACGACTGACCGCATCAACTCCGGCGTAATAATCATGGTTCCCAGTGCAGGCATAGACGCCATAAGGCGCGGTAAGGCCAGTCATCGCTTCGGTGAACGGAACGATCTCGTTCACATGCGAGGTCACAAAATCGCCGGGAATTACAATAATATCGCTTTTCAGATCATTGACGATCTGCGCGATATGCTTCATTTCATCGACATCCATAAACGGTCCGGCATGAATATCGCTAAGGAACGTAATCGTTTTTCCTTCGAATGCTGGAGGAAGATTCGGCAGCGCAAACGTGCGCTGTGTGATCTCGATGTCGTTGCGCTGCATGATGCCGCGCGTACAGCTTGCAAGCGCAATTCCGCTCACGCCGAGAATGCTCGTGTGCAAAAAAGCCCGTCGCGTGAAGCTCTTTGGTGCGTCACGTTCGGTATGCAGAGCCGTATCGGTCTGCGCCGTTTCTATGTCTGTGTTATCTGCCATAAGTTCCTATTCTGCGGCAATGTCCAGCGCTATTTCCTTTTCGTTCCCTTTTGCATTTTGTTTGCGAGAGTGTCGAAGAGAGCTGCGTACGTTTGCCACGATCATTCCCAGACGCCGCCATATCGTGATCGGAAAAAGAATGAGAACCCACATAAGCATCAGCACTTGCCAAATAACGAACGGATACAGCAGCACTCTGGAAACCATGGTCAGCTCTGCGTGAACAAGCCCGCGAAAATAGATGAACAAAAATGGCAAGTCGAGAATGATGAACATCCAGAGCGCAATTTTCGCCAGCGTTCTGCCGATCTTTTGATAATCGCGCAAAAGCACACGCCGCAGATTCGCATAAACGTACCAATGCAGCCCCGCAGAAATGCAGAGCACAATGAAAAACGCGATATGTTGCGAGGTTTTAGACGGCAAATTGGGTTGTTCTCTAAACGATGTGCAATATTCTATAACCCATCCGGGAACATCTCTGTTCACTTTGCATCGTGGCAGCGCGGATTGGCGGGATGAAAAGAAGATAAGCGTGTGTTGAACTTATTCCATGTCAGAAGAGCAGGATCACGCAACGCCGGAGATACCGGTATCGCACTTGAAAGAGCAGCGCCCTTTTTTTAAGAGGCGTTGGGTGCTTGTGCTCGGCATCGCGCTGGTGTCTTTCATCGTTCTGATTCTGCTGCTCGATAATGTCATCATGCCGCTGTATGTCAAGCAGGGCGCAGTGGCAACCGTGCCGAATGTTGTTGGCGCAACGACGGACGCAGCCATGCAAACACTGAAAACGGCAGGCTATGAGCCGATCCAATATGAGAACCGATTCGATGACAAATCGCCGATAGGAACCATTATTCGGCAAACGCCCGAAGGCGGCGAAGAAACGAAACCGGGACGTAAAGTTTATCTCATCATTTCGGGTGGTAAGGAAATGGCAAGCGTTCCCGATCTGCGTGGAAAATCCCTGCGCGACGCGAAGATGCTCATGATAAAATCGAACATGTCTATCGGCAAAGTAAATTATGCGTATGCCGATAGCGCGGCCAATGGAACGGTGTTCGAGCAAACGCCCGCGCCGGGAACGAAAACTTCCGCCAGTACACAAGTGGAAGTAACGGTATCGCAAGGGCCGCTATTGGGACGTGTGCCCGTGCCCGCGCTGGCGACGCTTTCGCTTTCGGAAGCGATCGAAAAATTGAAGAGCCTGAATCTGGAACTCGGTAAAGTTAATTACCAAAATGGCGCGCCGGAAAATGCCGTGCTCGATCAATATCCGCCTGCGGGCGATCTGGTTAACGAGGGTGCGGCCATCGATGTCTTCGTGGCTCGTGGAGGCGGCGCGCCACCTGCCGATGCGCCTTGAGATTTTTCTAAATGTATTCCGTCTTTATTTCGGAACAGCTTCCGTTAAGTTCCTCGGCCCCGATTTCGTTACTAAGATATTGTCTTCAATTCTGATCCCAAGATGACCGATCAAGGGTTCTATCGCAGACCAATCCACGACATTTTTGAATTTATCTCTTCGAGTTTCATCGCGTAAAAGCGCGGGAATGAAATACAACCCCGGCTCGACGGTAACGAGGTAACCATCTTCGAGCGGTAGATCCATGCGAATAGCAACGCCCGCAACCTTGCACTGTCCGTCGCGTCCCGGATACGCGCCACCGGCATCGCGCACGCCGAGTCCTACCATGTGACCAATGCCATGCGGAAAAAATAGCGAGATAACTTCCGTATCGAATGCCTCCTGTGCGGAGCAGCAAATAAGTCCCATTTTTCGGAGCGATTCCGCCATACTAAGCGCAGCGAGTTTGTGTAATTCTTTCCATTCGGTTCCCGCAATACATCCCTCGATCACTCGCTCATTAGCAAGCAGCACAGCATCGTACATTAGTTGCTGATCGGCAGAAAAGGTGCCGTTCGCAGGATGGGTGCGCGTAACGTCGGCAGTGTAACTATTTACTTCGCCGCCCGCATCAATCAGCACTACTTCGCCGGACTGAACTAGTTTATTCGTCGGCGAAAAATGAAGCACGGCAGAGTTTGGCCCGGAACCAACGATAGTAGGATAACCCAATCCATCTGCGCCAGCGCGGAACATGGCAGCTTCCAGCTCGATCTGAAGTTGGCGTTCGGTAATTCCCGGCTTGATGAGGGAACGCGCAAGCTCATGGCCAACGGCTGTGGCTTTGATGGCTTGCGCCATGAATTCGATCTCTATCGCGTCTTTCGGCCTGCGGGCATGAGTGAGTTTTGCGCGAAATTCTTCATCGGCAGTAGCTTCTTTGGGAACTCCAAGCCACCTGATCGTTCTTCCGTATTGAGTTTTGAGCCATTCATCGAGTTCCTGAACTGGCTTGCCGACAGGGTGTTCACTTCCGCCCCAAATTTGTTCACCTTCGCTGAGCGGTGTTTCAAATAGCGTCCAACCTGCACGCGGATCGTAAGCAAGCACACCGCCCTCGCGATGCCGGCCCGTCAGCCAAAAATATTCCGGATGCGGCTTATATGGAAAGCATTGATCCGCGCCGCCGGGAATGGGGATGGGTAAACCCGCTCCGATTAGGACGATGTCATCCGTTGTACCCCAAGCTGTTTCAGCGCGTTGTTGTCGTTGTTCGAACATAAATAATGAATAGATTTTAAAATGATTTCTCCGGCTCCGCCTGAATAAGAATACGAGTTAGTTCCGGAAATTGCTTCCGAAGATTCGCCTCGACATTCGTCATGATCTCATGTGCGTCATGTAATAAAAGGTTGCTCGGAAGATCGAGCGTCACTACTAACTTGAGGCTTTCGTCGCGCTCGTCGCGGAAGAGATGAAGGTCGTGTACGGCATGCACCGAAGGATTTGCAGCTTTAATGCAAGCGGCAACATTCGCTAATAGTCCGGAACGATCTATTGTTTCGACTTTCAATAGCGCGCCATCCGACCGTTCTTCTTCCAGATGCACGAAGATATTGCCGATCTCCGGCAACTCGATGCGAATGCGCGATTCGATCTCTGCCGAGAGCTTTTCTGCTTCTATTAATGGCATACCGGGTCGTAATTCGAGATGATAATCCATCGCCGTTCTGCCATCCGACATGCGCGAAAGTTCCGTATTGTGCGGCGAGATCCCATATTCCGCAGCGATCATTTTCAGCGTTTCGAACGGCGTTTCAGCGCCAGTTCGAACCGGTCGCCAGTGAACGGTCACTTCGGCATTCGGGAACTCGGAACCGATCATTCGTTCCGCTTCTGTAATTATTCGCTGCACCGCTGCAAAAGGCAGCACGCGAGAAATGCGAATGCTCACCTCGACAAACAGCGTTGGGCCGGCGGTACGCATTCGCATACTGCTCACGCTTTCTACGCCATGCATTTGTTCGAGCATACGCTTAAGATGGTCGTAATCTCCGGTTTTGGTGTAACGATCGGTAAGTCCATCGACAGCTCGCGCGATGAGGCGTGTGCTGAGATACGCCACGAACGCCGCAACGATGATCGCAGCCCAATCGTCGGCTTGCGGAAAATTCCCGAACTGCACTAATAGCAATGCAAGCGCCGTGATAAGCGCCGATAACGAATCGGTGAAAAAATGCAGCGAGCTTGCTTCGAGCGCAGCAGAATGGTGCTCGGTTCCCGTTCCTTTTAACAGATTTGCTCGCCAAAAATCGAGCGACATCGAAAACACCAGCACACCAAAACTCCAATAATTTACTTCGACCGTTTTCGGAGTTCCCGTCAGGCCATGAATGGCGCTGAACACGATCCAAGCCGTTGCGACGAGCAGCAACAATCCTTGCGCCAGTGCTGAAAGGCTCTCGAATTTCCCGTGACCGTAAGGGTGATCCTCATCTGGCGGAATGGAACTGACGCGAACAGCCAGTAACGTGATGAGCACGGCGGCAACATCGATGCCGGATTCCGCGGCAAGCGAAAGCAAGGCAAGGGAACCCGTTATCCATCCAACAGCCAGCTTTGCCCCCAAAAGAACCGTTGTTACCGCAAGCGAGATCCACGCGACCTGAAGTTTTTTCGCCGGCGGACGCGAGCCTTGTAATTGCGGTTGCTCGGACGAAAAAGCCGGGGTCATGATGCTGTCAAAACGATCGACGAATTCTTACAATAAAATAGCTGGTGCCCGAGGCGGGACTCGAACCCGCACAGCCTCACGACTACTGCGTTCTGAGCACAGCGTGTCTACCAATTCCACCACCCAGGCATGTTTTTCCCGGCATAATTCATCCGGGGACGGCCTAACAGCCGCGATGTTACCCCTGTTCCGCCCGTGTATAAGCATTCTTTGCGGCCTTTACAAATGCCCGTGCATTTTCCGGATCGACATCCGGCGTAATGCCATGCCCCAAATTGAAAATATGTCCGCGTGGCTCGCCCATTCGCTTGGCAATGGCGCGCACTTTTTCTTCGATCGTTTCTTCGGAAGTATAAAGAATAGCTGGATCGAGGTTCCCTTGCAATGCCACGCTATCTCCAAGCAGAGCTTTTACTTCGGAAATATCTATCGTCCAATCGAGGCCGATGACGTCGCAGCCGGACATTGCAATTTCCGATAGGGAATGATTCGCGCCCTTGCAGAAAAGAATGATAGGAGCCTTGCGCTTGGTATGTTGCTTCACAAGCTGCACAATTTCGATAAGATAGCTGAGTGAAAATTCGATGAAATCTTCCGGCGTAAGAACTCCGGCCCAGCTATCGAAAATTTGCACGACATCTGCGCCGGCCTCGATCTGCGCGATGAGATATTGCGCAACAGCATCCGATATTTTGCGAAGCAAAAGATGCGCGTCCTCTTTGCGAGTATAAAGCATCTGCTTTGCATACCGGAAATCCTTCGAGCCTTGACCCTCCACCATATAGGCGAAGAGCGTCCATGGGGAACCGGAAAAACCGATGAGCGGCACGCGGTCGTTCAGCTTTTCTTTGGTGAGCTTGATGGCGTCCGTTACATAACGGAGCCTCGAAACAATATCCTTATCCGTCAGCGATTTAATTTGCGTGTAGAGACGGATCGGTTCTGGGAACCTCGGACCTTCACCCTCCTCGAACACTAATTTCATTCCCATCGCTTCCGGGATGACGAGAATATCCGAAAAAATGATCGCTGCGTCAACATCCATCAGATCGACGGGCTGAATAGTTACCGCAGCCGCAAGCTCCGGAGTGCGCACCATATCGAGGAAACTATGCTCGGCGCGGATGGCGCGGTATTCCGGCAAATACCGCCCGGCCTGACGCATGAACCACACCGGCGCACGCTCGATCGGCTCCATGCGGGCGGCTCTTAATAATAGATCGTTCATAAACCTGGATTACGCTGATTTTTTGCTGATTACGATGATTGATTATAGGATTTTTCAGGTTGCGTTAACAAATATGGGCTTCTTTCGTCCCACGATCAACTCTTTCTCAAACGTTCAACAATCGCATTTGCCAAACTTACCTGATCTGCTTTTGGGGCAATAATTTCCGGCGTTCGGTGCAGTGTTTCTTCGATGGCATTCGCCGTTGTTTTGCCAATGGCGGCGAGCGTGGGGAGGTTATCGAGTAATCTGGTTCCCGCAAGCGTCTCTGCAAAATGCGTAACGGCAGATGGCGAAAAGAATGCGATAACATTCGGTGGCTCTTTGCTTTGCATGAGCGTGATAAGCCGTGCGGCATCGCTGGGGGTGGGGCCATTCGTATAATACAGCGTAACGCGCTCCGGCAATGCGCCGATTTCGTGCAGTGCATTCTCCAAAGTATTCAACCCGATCTGCGATTGCAACAGCAGGATATGGTTTCCTGCAAGATCGCTTTTCGAAAGTAATGTAATCAATTCTTTGCTTCCACCTTCGGCAGGGATGGGAAATAGAATTTCAAATCCAAGTCGTGTTAATTCTCCTGCTGTAGCTTCACCAACGGCTCCAAACCGGGCATTCTTGCGAAGTGTATCTGTCAGGCCGAGTTCTTGTGAGCGTTGCTCAAAAAAATATACTGCGGTGGGACTGGAAAGAATAATACCATCGAATTCTTCACGCGCTGCCCGTTGGAGATTAGAATCCAGTTCCCTCAGATCAGGCGGGAGTGAAAATGAGATCATCGGTATCTCTTCGACGATAATTCCCGCGCCGCTCAGGATGCGGTGCAGTTCATCCTCATTTGAAGAACGAATGAGCGGGCGAGTAAGTAAGACCTTTTTCATCACTGCACAGAAACCAGCAATTCTTTGCCGCCCATATCGAGCAATGTTCGCGCAAGCTCTTCGCCGATCAGCTCTGCATTAACAGAGAGGCCGGTATGCACGGCGCGAACCAGCGATTCTCCATTCATCGCGGCGATACAGCCGGAAAGTTCCAGCGCGTTGCCAACGATCTTTCCATGCGCGCCGATGGGAACCTGGCATCCGCCACCGAGTGCGTTTAATAGCGACCGTTCGGCAGTAACGCCTTGGCGCGTTTCGTCATGATTCAATGGAGCAAGCAATGCAAGTGTTTTTGAGTCATTGCTTCTGCACTCGATGCCTAACGCGCCCTGACCCGCAGCGGGCAACACCCATTCGAGCGAAATGGTATGCGCGATGTGTGCGGTAAGTCCGAGCCGATCGAGTCCTGCGCGGGCGAGGATCATTCCATCCCAATTCGATTCCAGCATTTTGCGAATGCGGGTGGGAACGTTCCCACGAATATCGACGATGCGAAAATCAGGTCGCTTGGTGAGCAGTTGTGCGGTGCGGCGCATACTTCCCGTAGCAATGGTCGCGCCATCGGGCAAGTCCATCAATCGCGCGTTCGTATCTTTGGAAAGAAAAACGTCTTCCACCTTTGCGCGTTCAGGGATTGCTCCCAGTGTCAGGCCATCCGGGAGCGTGGTTGGTAAATCTTTCAGGCTGTGGACAGCAATATCAATTTCGCCATCTAAGAGAGCTGTTTCGAGTTCCTTCGTGAACACACCCTTGCCGCCAATCATCGAAAGAGAAGAATCGAGAATTTTATCGCCCGTTGTTTGAATGATCTTTATGGCGATCTCAAGCGTGGGATGATTGGCACGAAGCAGATCGCGCACATAATGTGTTTGCCAAAGCGCAAGATCGCTGGCGCGGGAACCAATAGTGAGGGTGTGCGCGCTCACTTCACTAAGATCGCTCGCAGATCGAGGAGCGATTGCTTCATCGAACGGATCTCATCGAGCGTGAGGAATGCGGGAAGTGCAGCGGGCTTTGCATCGGAGACCAACGGAATTTGTGCAGGATCGTTTGTGGGAACGGTTTCTTCTTGCGGTTTTCCGTCGGTATTGCGTTCCGATTTCAGGATCGCTTTTGCGCCTTCGATGGTGTAGCGTTCCTCGCGCAGGAGTTCCTTGATGCGAAGAATGAACTTGATGTCGCGGCTGGAATACACCCGGTTCCCAGCGCGATTCTTTTGCGGATGAAGCACATCGAACTCCGTTTCCCAATAGCGCAGGACATAAGGTTCCAGCCCGGTGATACGGCTGACCTCGGAGATCGAATAATACAGCTTTGGAATGGAAAGATCTTTCATGTTCTTGCGCGGTGCGGGAACAGGGTTTTGGGAAGCTTTATCGTTGTTAGGAACAATATCTTTTATGGGTTCCGTTGACGGTGAAAGCGTTTCTTCTGCTATCGCTGACCGGCGACGTTGCGACCTCCTCGGTAGCCACTGTTGCAAGTACGATACCGGGTCTCTCAAAAAATTCTCCCTGAATGGGCATGAAGCATTACGATATTTTCAAAAACCGATCTGTGAACTTGGAAAACTTTAACCGTAATATGGACGCCTAAGTTCATTGCTGACAGGAATGGCGAACGGCGAGTGGAGAATGGCGAATGAAGGACGCCCGCGATCCCAAAAGTTCAACTCCTATCATTTGCCATTCTCCATTCGCCATTTGCTTCTATTGTAACAATTGCCTCGGCGATCTCTTTAGTATGCGTGATGGAAAGTTTTACGACGTATTCGCTGCCGATAATTTGCTTTGCGCGTTCGGGCATGGTTCCTCGCAGTTCGATAAATGGTCGTCCGGACCATTCTTTCAGTACACATACTTGGCTCCAGATAAATCCGCGCCGAACGCCGGTTCCCAATGCTTTTGCGTAGGCTTCTTTCGCTGCAAAACGCGCGGCGAAATGCTCGGCGGCATGGGGACGGCCTGCGCAATACCGAATTTCTTCTTCGCAATAAATACGCTTTAGGAATTGATCGCCATACGTTGCCATTGATCGCGCGATGCGCGGCACTTCGATGGTATCGATGCCAATTCCGAAAAGCATTATGTAAAATTATTCTGTTGGCGTCCACAATATCCGAGAATATCACTGATGTCAGCAAGATCGAAATCCGCGCCGGGGTCTTTGGTATCGAATTGATCGCCGTAGCGCGCGAACGCGGTTTGCATCCCGACAGCTTTTGCGCCGGCAATATCGCGCTCGGCCCAATCGCCGACCATCAAGGCATTCTGCGGCTGCGGTTCCCAATGATCCAGGACCGTTAGAAACGGACGCGCAGAAGGTTTGCGCTCGCCCGTTTCATCGAACGTGACTGCAATATTAAAAATATGATGAAACCCGATATGGCATAAACGAAGCCATGCCTCGCGGCTGGGAGCATCGGTGAGCACAGCAAGTTTAATTCCACGCCGCAAAAGCTGCATCAGGGTTGCTGTCGCGTGGGGATATGGCTTTAGCGCTGCCTCACGCGCGCGGCGATATGCAATGACTCCGGCCGCAAGAATACGGTGATCTATCTTATTGAATACGCCAAAAATCAGATCGTCGAAAACCTGCTGATATTCAATGCCGCGTTCTTTATAGATGGCGTCGATGCGGGATTTAATATCCGCGCGTTCCAGATCGAGGCCGGCATCGAGCATCGCGTCGATCGCGGCTTCGATGGCCTGATGCTTCATCGCCATAAAATCGACGAGCGTGTTATCGAGATCGAATACGATGGATTGAATCATGGCGTAACGGGTGAATAAACAGAATAACGAGAATTTGGCTTCGGTTGTCCCCGCTAACAGACTGAAATTCACCCAATCCTTGATAGCAGCTTATCATACTCGGAATGAGAGCCGATCCAAAACCAAAAAATATGATCGCCTTCACGTTGTCCTAATGCTCTCCAATCGTTCCCGACTCGTATCGAATAAATTGGCGCCGTCGGATGTACTTTCTTAAATTCAAGACTTGGGTGCCCAGGATTATTTTTCCAAAGTATGTAATTTTTCCGTGCTAATTCCTGAACGTAAGATGGGAGTTCCGAGAATAGATACCGGAACTTAGCATTGATATGGGATCTCACAATTTATCCCACCCAATCTCCGAAGTTCGGCCAGCACGATAATCTTCGATCGCTTCCTGGCCCATGCGGGCAAGCATATCCTTCGACTGATCGAATGATTTTTGCCATCGAAGTTCGGATTCCATTTCCGCGATAAAAAGCGCGCCGAATTCATCCTGAAGCTCAGGTGGTAAAGCGGTTGCTTTTTCAAAAGCCTTTTCCAGCAGTTGTGTCATATAATGTCCAACCGGATAAGGTAAACACGGGTTCCATCTTGCTTTACGTGGCCATTTCGAGCGTCAAACCATCATATCCAAGCCGGACATTTTTCGGCAACACTCGCTCGGTTTTAGAGTGCAAAACATCGTGATTGATATGCGTAAGATAGGTAATGCGCGGCGCGATGCGTTCTGCAATAGCGGTTGCTTCAGAAATGGAAAAATGCGTGGGGTGGGGCTTGAAACGCAGGCCATCGAGAACGAGCGTATCCAGATTTTCAAGCAGTGCAAACGATACTTCGGGGATTTCACTGCAATCGGTTAGGTACGCAAACCGGCCAATGCGAAATCCGAAAATAGGTAATGCGCCGTGCATCAGCGGAATGGGAATGATTGTCAAGCCATGAATTGAAAATGGATGATCGTCAATTTCTACTAAATTCACCTCCGGCAATCCGCCGCCCGTTTGGATCGCTGCTCCGAACGCATAATCGAATGTTTTCCGTAAATGCGCTGCTACGGATGGTGGAGCATAACATGTGGGAGCTTTTTGTTTCAAAAATTGAAATGCGCGGAGATCGTCGAAGCCGGCGATGTGATCGTAATGCTCGTGCGTATAAAGAACGGCTTCGAGATGCGTCACGCCGTGCGCGAGCATCTGCTGGCGAAAATCTGCGCTGGTATCGATTACGATATTCTGCTTTTTATGCTCGATGAGGACACTTACGCGCAGCCGCTTATCTTTCGGATTCTTCGATCGGCACACCTTACACTTGCAGCCGATCATCGGTACTCCGACCGAGGTGCCTGTGCCGAGAAGCGTGATTTTCACAACGATTCAGACGGCTTCCCTAACCGCTTTCGATACCTCATCATCAATTGCTTCGCGTAGTGCAGGGCGGATAAAATTGTTGCCAAGCCCATACTCATTCAGACCGAGCGCAAGCGTCCGAATTTTCTTCGGAACGGTGAACCGGCGATTGATAACGAGCAGTTTTTCCTCGCGCAGCAGGCAATAGCCGCCGCCGAAATTCCCATTTTCGAAGCGCAGCTTGATTCCAAGCTCGCTTGCGAGGCCCTTTAATTCTTCAAATAATTCTTCGTGCGTCATAGTTATCCAGCCACAACATTTCAAAGTGTGGAATTAGTTGAAGAAGCTATAATTTAATTAACATGTCATCCTGAGCGGAGTTCGTTTCTCCAAGCATCCCCACGATGCTTGGAGAAACGAACGGAGTCGAAGGATCTCCGGACATTCACCACTCAGTCCTGCATGAGATTCTTCGACTGCGTTCATTCGGACGCGCATCGTGGGGCGATGCGCGTCCGAATGAACTCCGCTCAGAATGACATGTTAAATGTTATTGAATTTTTATTGGGCTAACGAAGCAGAATCCATTTATCATAAAAGCATATTACACCCCATGCACTATACCGAAGTAACCACCCAGGATTGCGCCGAATGGGTATCGCTTGCGCTGGCGCTGTGGCCGTATGAAACCGAGCGCGACATGCAAGACCTGTTCCTGAAGCGCATTCCATCGAAGAAAGATGCCGAGATGAAAATGGCGAAGCCATTGCATTCATTGATCTTTCGATCCGTGAGGAATATGTGGAAGGAAGCTCATCGAGTCCCGTCGGTTATGTGGAGGGAATCTATGTAAAACCGGAATACCGTAAGCAGGGAATCGCGAGAGCGTTGCTTGGATTGGGCGAGGAATGGTCGCGCGCGCATGGATGCAACGAATTCGCTTCGGATACGGAGATAGAAAATGTCGAGAGCCAGGCGTTTCATCTTCGCGCAGGTTTTGAGGAAGCGCAGACGATCGTTCACTTCATCAAGAAGCTGTAACAGCTTCACCAAGCGCTTGTTCGATCATCGAAATAACTTCTTCGGCCGGGAACCCGCGTGGACGAAACCGGGCACGAGAAAGATGAACGGCCTCTTCGAGCGTATCCACTTCGCCGCGCAAATACAGCCAGACATGATAGCCGAGCCGGTTACGGTCGTTATCTTCCATAGTGGGAACGTTAGCCACGGCAGCATACGCGGCTCGTGCAAACTCGGTATCGTGTTCTTTCGAAATGTGTAAGGACATGAGCTTAATGTGTTATCGAAAGTCGCTGTGAGACTTGCCCGGCCTGCGTTCGTGCGATGAGCATATAATTCCCATTCGCAAGTCCATTCAAAGAAGTGGTGTGATCGGCGTGGGTATCGCTCGCTGAAAAGTTTTCCGTTTTCAGAATTTTTCCAGATTCATCACAAATTGAAAGTGTAACATTGCCGATTGGTTGTGTGGCGTTCAATTCAATTTCGAGCATTTGATTATTATCAGGATTCGGAAAGACATTGAGCGTGAGGCCATCCGGCAGGGTAAACGCAGGAGCGACGCCGGAAGCTGTGGTTTCGATCGTTTTCACAACCCTCCAGAGCAAAAGTCCATCGGGATCGAAGATAACGGTATCCGGTTGGAATCCAAATGTCGCAGTGGCTGTGCTTTGTTGCGTAGAATCCATCATAACGGTATCGTAGGCAACAAGGCCAGCTTTTGTGGAACCTTTAACGGGCACATACAACCGGAAATAGTCGGTCGAGTCGTTATCCTTTATCTGGTGGAACGATATATTCGCTCCATTGGGCTGCTTGCTCCAAACAATAGTGTCCTTCGCATACCAGGTTCCGAAAACCCATGGCTTGAAGAACCATCCCAGATCTTTGCCGGAAATCGTATCAAAATCGTTCCAAAGATCGTAGCTTGTTGCTGTCGAGTATGCGTGGGTATTTCCATAATATCTGACAGCATTGAAGAAAACAGAATCGCCGAGATATTGCCGAAGCATTCCAAGTACACACGCGCCTTTTTGGTAGATCGTCGAGTAAGGATAATTGCTATTATGATTATCCACTGTTGCGGCGCCAAACAGGGGAAGATTGCTGCCTTTCGCTCCGGCGATATTCTCATGTTGGCGGGAAATATATTTTTCGCGTCCGAATAAATGTTCCAGATCGAGCGATTCGCAGAAATGCGCGAAGCCTTCGTTCAGCCACGCATCGTTGAAGGTGCGGCAGGTCACGCGGTCGCCCCACCACATGTGCGAAAGCTCGTGGATGGCGATGGTGCTGTTGTCGGTCGTATCAGTGAGTGGATTTCCGGTGAGAATAGTTCTATCGAGCGAGATCATCGTTTGATGCTCCATGGAACCAAACGCCGTCGCAACAAAACCAACTTTCTGAAATGGATAGGGCGCGAATAGGGAATCATAAAATGAAAGGATCGGAGAAACGCGCTCGTTCATTTCTGCGGCAGCGCTTACGCTATCGCTTTCTAAAGAATACACATCGAACGGCGCGCCGATCGAATTCGTAACGTGCTGTTCGACAAATGGCCCTGTTGCAAACGTGAGAAGATAGGTTGCTATCGGTTGACTTTCATGCCAGTGCATTATTCGCTCACCCCCCGGTGTTAGCAAATTCGAAATGAGCGTGCCGTTCGAAGCCGTCATATCGCTTGCGGGACAAATAAACGTAAGATCGACGGAATCCGCTTTATCATCCGGCAGATCGTAGCATGGCAACCAATGGCGCGTGCAGCCGGTATAAGGCGCAAAAAATCCCACGCCCATTGCGAACATCATCGTATCTTCATCCGTGACGCCGCCCCATCCTGTGCCATCGGCAGGTGGTTCGTATTGTTCCGGCAATGGATGTCCGTGATAATACGTCAGAACTTGGAATCGGGAACCGGAAGGAATAAAACCGAGAAACGTCGGCACACCTACGAGATACTCGCCCGATTGTGTATCGACAACAGAAATTGCGGATTTCGTGCCATTTACAAATATGCTATCAATCGTCAGATATTTTATATATTGAAGAATCTGCATGATAGTGCTATCGGCCGTAGCGGTCATCGTGACTTGTCCCCACAGCGAGTCCTCTAAGCGGTCGAGCCGAACGGTCGCATTATAGTAAGTGACGTCGTATCCTTTTTGCGGTTGCGCACGTACAAGGCCCGCAGCCATTAACAGGAGGGTTAGGAAGAGGAAAGTGCGTTTCATAAAATCGATTCTTTAACAAAAAACCGAACCGAGAAGTGGCATAAAGAAGTTCTCATATTTTACAATGCCGGAAACGATACAATTACAGCCCAAATCGCTCGCCATACGCCATTCGCCGCTTACGAATGGAATAGACGTGCGGCTGCCGCGCAGCCACACCGTGCCGCTGCCCGCGCACATTATTGCCGCGAGCGAGGAAATGCGCGAGATCGTTTCCGTGGTGCGCGGCATTGCGCCGACTTCCATCACAGTGCTCATCATCGGCGAAAGCGGGACTGGGAAAGAAGTATTTGCAGAACTCATCCACGATCTCAGCGAGCGAAAAGGGCCGTTCGTTACCGTAAATTGTGGCGCGATACCGGAGGGACTGATCGAATCCGAATTATTCGGACATGAAAAAGGATCGTTCACCGGAGCAACCGGACAGCGTATAGGATTTTTCGAAGCTGCACAGGATGGAACTCTTTTCCTGGATGAGATCGGTGAAATGCCGCTTGCGCTGCAAGTGAAATTGTTGCGCGTGCTGGAAACCGGAACGTTCACCCGTGTGGGTTCGACGACGCAGCAAAAAACGAACGCGCGCATAATCGCGGCGACGAACCGCGATCTGGAACTCGATGTTCGCGCCGGAACCTTCCGCTCCGATCTGTATTATCGTTTGCGTGCGGTGATGCTCCGCATTCCGCCGCTACGCAATCGGCGCGAGGACATTCCATTCCTCATCGAGACGATGTTGGAAGAATTCGTGCAGAAGCATCATATCGTCGGTCCGGATGGAAAGCCGCGAATGCCGCAGCTTATGCCGGATGCGATCGAACTGCTCATCAACCACGAATGGCGCGGCAACATTCGGGAACTGAAAAACACGCTCGAACAACTCGTCGTGCTCGTGTGCGCAGCGCAGCAGAACGACGGACGCTGCATTATTTCCGCCCGCGATGTCGAGCGCGCGCTTGCTTCCAGCGTAAGCGGCTGGGATGGTCAGCATTTCGAGCGAACGCTGCCAATGCCATCCACCGCGCGCGAAAATCCGCAATCGGAGCGAGAACTAATTTATCGCGCGCTGTTAGAACTTCGCAGCGATATTGCGGACATAAAGAACATACTTCATGAGCGTGGTGCAAATCCGCCGATGCAGAATACGCTTGCGCTGCCCGCATCGACGAATGGTGGGCAGCCGATACGATCGTTAGAAGAACTCGAAACCGAAGCCATTCAACAAGCGCTCGGTTTTTATCACGGGAACCGCCGCCATGCTGCGCAAGCGCTGGGCATCAGTGAACGATCACTCTATCGAAAACTAAAAGAAAAAGGACTCGAACAAGTATGAGGTACGAAGTATGAAGTATGAAAGGGGAAATATCTTTCGGCAAGTGATGAAGGGCGGAGCGATTTACGTTCTTCTCCTTTTCATACTTCATACTTCATACTTCACACTTTCGACAGGGTGCTACTCTTTCACCGGCGCAAGCATTCCATCCTATCTTCACACGGTTGGTATTCCATTAGTTGAAGATAATTCCGGGTTCGGGCAATCGGCGGTGCGGCAGGATCTGACGAATCAGCTGATCACGAAATTCACGAACGAAGGCTCGCTTCACGTAGCGAATGTGTCCTCAGCAGATGCGAAAGTGGAAGCGTCCGTGCCGCCATCCGGTATTGACGATGAGCCGGTGAGCGTCATGGCAGGGAATATCGTAACGACGAAACAGATCTCGCTGAAAGTTCACGCCATCTACACCGATCTGAAAAAGCAAAAAGTATTTTGGGAACGCGATTTCTCCGAAACCGCAACCTACGCTATCTCCGGCGGACTCGCAGCCCAGCAAACCGCCTTAGGTCAAGCCGAAGATAAAGTTACCACCGATATTCTGATCGCGGTTATCTCGAATTGGTAAAAATATTTTTTCTCTGTAGCGCCGGCGTCTTCGCCGGTTCCCCCGTGTGTTGAACCGGGGATGGGAACCGGCGAGGACGCCGGCGCTACAAAAATTTTACCTCAAAAGAGATATTGCAGTGCGCTGAACGTTCCCATTCACATTTACGACGCATTCATACATTCCCGGCGCTGCGCGGCTGGCATCCCAGGTGAAGGAATGCTCGCCCGGCGATAACTCACCCTCGTAAACCCGCGCAACCTCCGCGCCGAGGAGATTGAGGATGGTAACTTTTGCCGTGCCAGATTCAGCACAGGAAAATGTAATGGTTGAGGATTGCGAGCATGGATTTGGATAGGCTGTGATGGATGTTTGTGATGTTGGGGAAGGCATAACAGCACTTGTGTTTAGCATTTGAGAGAGAGGGCGGCGCCAGATAGCCCCACTATCGAATAAACGACTATACTCCATTGTTCCAGCGAATAGCTCCGAATCGCATACAGCCAGAGGTTGTACCCAACCATAGTTTCCAACATTTTCTAAGCCGACGCTTCTCCAACTTTCGCCGTTATTTGTTGTGAGATAGACGCCGCTATCAGTTCCGACAAATACATTTGTTCCGACAGACGCAAAGGCTCCGACATAAAAGTTATCATTGTCGGTTGGCAGTCCAGTATTTGCCGGAGTCCAATTTGCTCCGCTATCAGCCGAGAGAAAAACTCCGCCGTAAAGCCCTGATTCACCAACGAATAGATTTGTACCGCTTACTCCGATAGCCGTGATCAGACCTTGCGTCGCGCCAAAAAGTCCAGAACTTTCATTCGTCCAACTCATACCGCTGTTGGTTGAACGAAAGACATAACCACCTACAGCAAAAAGAGTCGAGCCGATTGTTGCAAATGATGTTACTGTTGAGTCGTTTGTCAAACGGTTATTTACGCCAGTCCAATTTGCGCCTTTATTCGTCGAAAGGAATACCCCTTTTGATGTGCTGACAAAAAGGTTCGTGTCGATCGTTACAAGGGAAACAATAGCGGTTCCTGGTAAGCCTGTATTCATAGAAACCCAGCTTGAGCCTTGGTTAGTTGAACGAAATACACCGCCGATTTCCGAATTATCGCTCTGCGTACCGACAAAAATATCCGTTCCACTTATGACAAGAGCCTGAGCCTCAAGATCCAGAGCCATCAATCCATTGTCTACAGGTTCCCAACTTGTTCCGTTGTCAGTTGTGGAAGAAACGCCACCCCAATAAGTGCCGGCAAAAATAGTAGAAGAACTATTGACGAAACAAGTAACGGGACATCCAGTAGGTACACTTGTCTGCACCCACTGTGTGCGTGCGTTCGGTGTAGCTGCGAAAGTAAGAATAAGAATTGCAGCAATAAGAAAAAATTTGTGTTTCATTGTTGATTATTTAGGTATTCCGTGAAAAAGGATAAAACCCACTATAGTTAAAACGCACAGGGTGGCTCGGGTTACAAATAAATCTTTGGATTTATTCATAATTATTTGTGAACCCTCGAAATTAGCTCAAAATCGCCAGTTTTTGATGAGCGACTTTATACTGCGCCTGCTTCGCAAACACAGGGATCGCACTGGCGGATTGGATTAACGCCTTAGAGCGTGGCCCGTTTGTAGAAATTGGAATTGAATCGAACGCATAAACTCCGTCAGGAGTGACCTACCCCCAAGGGCGCTCCTGACGGAGCTTGATCTATTAAAATTAATTTTTTCTACAAACGGGTCGTCCCTAACGGGACTAAAAAAAGAAATTTTCAGAAATCACTTGACTTTGCCCCTTTTAGTGCGTATATTAGCATGTGTTTTGATGGGCACCTATCCGGGGAAAAGATGAAATAGGAAAGATGAAAGATGAAATGGGCGGAGTGTTCAGCGTTCATTGAAAATTAGGAACAGTAGTTTTCACGGGGAAATTAATGAAAAATTGATGGATAACTGCATGAGTTCATGAAAAACAAATGCGTTTGCGCGTAATTGGCACCCATTTCTGAAAGACAGCTGCCGAAAATGGCTTGGAAATTCCACAGGTCATGAAGCACAAATGTGTTTTTGTAAAAGGCACCTATTTCCTCAAGCTAATGAGCACCATGTTTCTCGTACTTTTCCACAAACTCGGGGTCGCGGCGGCGGAGGTTTTCGTGATCTACTTTGCCGGAGCGGGTCATAAGTTTGTAGGCAAAGGGGAGCGGGTCGAGGTGCATGTAGTCCTTGAGGTTTTCGAACATGAGCAGGCTTTCCATCGCCGCTTCTTGGTATTGCTCGACAATCGGTCGTCGCTGCGCTTCGAATTCGATGAGGGCATCTTTGATAACGGATCCCCTCACCCTGCCCTCTCCCAGGGGAGTGGGTTGTTTCGGAGGGCATGAAAAAGCGCGATGGAATCTTCCAGCGCCAGTTTGGTTCCGGAACCAATCGAGAAATGCACAGTGGCAAGGGAATCGCCGAGGAGCACAATATGCGGTGTAGCGCGAGCGTTAGTTTGTGCTACATTGCACGACCATTGCCTGTTACGCACGAAGGTAAAATTCAGCCATTTGGAATTATTCGAGAGCAATGGTTCACCTTGAAGATCGAGATGAAAAAGCTGTTCGAGATAGCGGCGGGCGGAATCGTCATCCATATCTGCAAATCCGGCAGCAGCCCATGTTTCTTCATCGCACTCGACGATGAAGGTGCTGGTATTTTTATCGAATTTGTAGGAATGCGCAGCGAAGACTCCGGCGTTGTTTTCGCGGAAGGTCAGCGTGAGCCCGTGAAACAGATGCCGCGTACCGAACCAGATGTATTTGTTGCTTCGCGTGGAAAGATCGGGCTTGAACTGCTCCTGGAACTCTGCACGAACTCCGCTTGCAACGCCATCGGCACCGACAACGAGATCGTATCCGCCGCCGCGCACGAGGGATTCGAAATTGGTTACCGGCAAACGAAAATGAAGATTTACGCCAAGTTCTTTACAGCGATTTTGAAGAACATGCAGCATTTCGATACGCGCAATTCCGGAAAATTTATTACCGCGCACCGTGATTTTTTCATCGCGATGAATAATATCTACGTTTTCCCAGCGTTCGAATCGGTCGATAATTCCTTGCCACGAGGGAACGTCCTCGGCTTCGAGATAGCTGAGGGTTTTATCGGAAAACACGACGCCCCAGCCGAAGGTATCGTCGGGCGCGTTGCGCTCAAAGAGGTCGATGTGAATATCGGGGCGCCACTTTTTTACGAGCAGCGAGAAATACAAACCAGCCGGCCCGCCGCCGATCACTGCGATTTTCATGTAATGCTTTTGGAGGATAACCGGGATATTAAAATAGTCTTTGTTCGTTGTATAACCCAATTCTACTTATGGAAATTTCAAAACACATCGTAGCATTCGGCGGAGACGCCATGATCGCGGAGCCGGGGAATAAACTTTCGGCACAATTCGTGCTCGGATTGGCGCGAAAATCAAGCGCGGAAAGCAGGCAGCGCGTTTGTTTTCTTCCAACCGCAAGCGGGGATTCGGAAAGTTACATTCAAGCATTTCACGCGCGATACGAAGGGCTTGCGGAGACTTCGCATCTCGCTCTTTTCCTTCGTAAGGTGAAAGATTTACGCGGATTTCTGCTTGCGCAGGATGTGATTTATGTCGGTGGTGGCAATACAGCGAATATGCTCGCGATCTGGCGTGTGCATGGCGTGGATAAGATATTACGTGAGGCGTATGATGCAGGAATCGTGATGTGCGGCACGAGCGCCGGTTCGCTCTGCTGGTTCGAATGCGGCGTGACGGATTCGTTCGGTCTCGATCTTGCGCCACTTCACGATGGACTCGGATTTATCAAAGGCAGCAACTGCCCGCATTACGATTCCGAAGCATTACGTCAGCCACAATATCGGAAATTTATCGCGGAAGGATTCCCAAGCGGATACGCTGCCGACGATGGCGCGGCGCTGCATTTCATCAATGGCGAGTTTTATGAAGCAGTAAGTTCCAAACCTACTGCGCGCGCATTCGAAGTACGAAAGCAGGGGAATGAAATTATTGAAACACAACTTGCAGTTCGATTTCTTGGCAGTTAACAAGGCTATGAACGGGATGGATGGAACGAATTCCTCATTAAGATAATTGTGAGCATTATGCAGAATGAACATACGAAAAGTTATACGGTAGAGGTTCCGGAATCGGCGGGATTGACCGAGCAATCGCTGAAGGAATATCTCGCCGCCAAGCTGTATGGGGATGGGACGCTATCGCTGGGGCAAGCCGCAGCAATGGTGGGAAAAACCAAATGGGATGTTCCGCAAATATTGAAACGGTATGGCGTGCCTTACTTCAATTATCCTGTCGAGGATTTTGAGAAGGAGTTTCGCTTCAGTCGAACGAACGCATGAGAACTATTATCTCCGACGCGAGCTGTCTTATTTCCTTATACAATTCAGGCGATTTGGAACTTTTGCAGAAAGTCTTTGGGGAAGTTACGATTACCCCACTCATTGCCGAGGAATTTCGCATGCCGCTTCCGCCATGGATCACTGTAATTGAAAACAAAGGAACGGTTCCAAGTGCGTTTCAAGGAATTGAAATTGATCGTGGTGAAGCCAGCGCTATTTCACTTGCTCTCGAACTGGGAGATGCCATTCTTATTGTGGATGATCTGAAGGCACGACGTGTTGCCGAATTACTCTCTATAGAGTTTATGGGGACGCTTGGAGTAGCCGTCGAAGCAAAGCGGCTTGGAATTCTTCCCTCTATTCGCCCCATTATCCAGCGTCTCCATGATGTGGGGCTTTGGTTTTCTGAAGGCGTTGAAGCACGAGCGTTATTGCAGGCAAACGAAGTTTAGGCACAAAGCCATTTTCATTTCTATGCTCGGACTTCACAACACTACCTCCGATGAATGGATCGAAGCTGCGAACCGCGATTCGGCTTCGGTGCTCTGCGATCACGCGCATTGCGAAAAGAAGGCTGCGACAATGGCGATCTCTTTGCTGAATCGCTATCCGGAAAAATCGGAATTAGTTACACAAATGGCCGAGTTAGCAGAGGAAGAAATGGGACACTTCCGCCAAGTGTTACAAGAAATGACGAAGCGTGGGATCGCACTTACACGCGATCCCGGTGACCGCTATGCGCAGCAGCTTCATCAAAATATTCGAGCGCAAGAACCTTTTCGTTTGCTCGATATGCTTATTATCTGTTCGCTCATCGAGGCTCGTTCCTGCGAGCGATTTCAATTGCTATCACGATCGGTAGCAGATGAAGGTCTGCGGGCGTTTTATCGGTCACTACTCGAAAGCGAAGCTCGGCATCGGACAGTTTTCCTTTCGCTTGCTCGGCTCTATTTTCCGACGCAAGAAGTTACAACGCGGCTCGATGAATTAGAAGCAGCTGAATCCGCTATTGTTTCGTTACTTCAGAATCAGCCGGTTATGCACGGATAAATACTTCGTAATTTGA
Organism: Ignavibacteriota bacterium; assembly: GCA_963794025.1. Classification (GTDB taxonomy): domain Bacteria; phylum Bacteroidota; class Ignavibacteria; order Palsa-1295; family Palsa-1295; genus PALSA-1295. Next base: position 30,561 of record CAWCCK010000025.1, on the reverse strand, counting down.
AATTCGTAATTCGTAATTAAATTGTCATTCGAACTCGTATCCGATTACAAACCTTCTGGCGATCAGCCGGAAGCCATTGTGCAACTTGTCGAAGCGATCCAGCGAGGCGATCACGCGCAGGTGCTGCTTGGCGTGACGGGTTCCGGCAAGACGTTCACGATGTCGAACGTCATTGCACAGATCGGTCGGCCCACGCTTGTCATTAGCCACAATAAGACGCTAGCGGCGCAGCTCTTTGGGGAATTTAAGCAATTCTTCCCGAATAATGCGGTCGAGTTTTTCATTTCCTATTACGATTATTATCAGCCCGAAGCGTATATTCCAACGACGGACACGTTCATTGAAAAAGATTTTGCGATCAACGATGAAATAGATCGTTTACGTCTTAAAGCGACGAGCGCATTGCTCGATGGCCGCTCGGATGTTATCATTGTTGCATCGGTAAGTTGCATCTATGGTATTGGTTCCCCGGATGAATATGCGCGGCAGATGCTGCGCGTGGAAACAGGTCAGGAAGTAAAGCGGAACGATCTTCTGCGCGGGCTTTCGGAAATTCATTATTCTCGGAACGATGTGGAGTTCCAGCGAGGAACGTTTCGCGTGCGTGGCGATGTGGTCGATGTCATCCCTGCGTATGAAGACGAAGAAGGTTACCGCATCGAGTTTTTCGGGGATACCATCGAACGCATTTCCAAAATCAATCGCATCGATGGCAAGATATTAGGCGAGGCGACACGAGCCACCATTTATCCCGCAAAACATTTCGTAACCAGCGCGCCGGAACTCGAGCGCGCTATTATTGCCATTGAATTAGAATTAGAAGAACAACTTTCGCTGTTTCGCCGACAAGGGAAACTGCTGGAAGCGCAGCGCATCGAGCAGCGCACACGCTTCGATCTCGAAATGCTTCGGGAACTTGGATATTGTTCTGGAGTGGAAAATTATTCGCGACATCTGGCAGGTCGCAAAGCAGGGGAACGTCCCAGCACGCTCATGGATTATTTCCCAGAAAAATTCCTAACTATTATTGATGAATCTCACCAATCCATTCCACAGGTGCGTGGCATGTTTGCTGGCGACCGCGCTCGGAAGGAAACGCTCGTCGCGCATGGCTTTCGTTTGCCCAGCGCGCTCGATAATCGCCCACTAAATTTCGGCGAGTTCCAATCCATGCTCGATCAAGTGGTATATGTAAGTGCAACGCCATCTGAATTCGAATTTGCCGAAGCGAAAGGCGTGATCGTCGAACAAATTATTCGCCCAACGGGCCTGCTCGATCCGCGCATTGAAGTGCGTCCTGTAAAAAATCAGATTGATGATCTGCTGGCTGAAATTCGGAAGCGAGCGCGTGTCGGCGAGCGCGTTCTTGTCACCACGCTCACGAAACGTATGGCTGAGGATCTTACAGATTATTACACGAACGTCGGTGTTCGCATTCGATATTTGCATAGCGATATTGATGCGTTAGAGCGCGTAGAAATTTTACGCGATCTTCGCACCGCAGAGTTCGATGTACTGGTCGGCGTTAACCTTTTGCGCGAGGGGCTTGATCTTCCGGAAGTTTCTCTCATCGCTATTCTTGATGCCGATAAGGAAGGATTTCTTCGAAGCGAAAAATCGCTGATGCAAACTGCGGGACGAACGGCGCGTAATGCCGAAGGACTTGTCATCTTTTACGGTGACAAGATTACTAATTCCATGCGCGCCGTGATGGAGGAAACGGAGCGGCGTCGAGCCGTTCAACATGCGTATAACGAGGAGCATGGAATCGTTCCTCAAACGATCAGAAAATCGGTAGAAGAAATTTTGCAATCGACTTCTATTGCGGATGTTTCTCACAAACAGGAAGCGCGCAAACATGCGGCAGTCGAAAAACGCGAAAGCAAACGTATGACGCCGCAAGCCGTCTTAAAACATCTTTCACCTGTGCAGCTGAGTGATCTCATCGATCAAATGAAGCTGGAAATGAAGATCGCCGCAAAAGAAATGGATTTCGAAAAAGCCGCCGATATTCGCGACGAAGTACAGGCGCTCGAAAAAGTTCTCGCAACAACAAAATAGCATGTTCAGCCTTTTTCTTCCTGAGAAATGTCTTCATTGCGAGCAGCCTTCGGCACATTCGCACGACTCTACGACGAAGGAACCGCTATCGCACTATCTTTGTGCGATCTGCCTTCGAGTTTTACACCATCAGGATGCGCCGCAGGAACGAATGATACGCGATGAGTTTGAACGCCACGGAACGAATATTAAATATGCTCATACATTGGCTGCATACATTTTTGTGTCAGAATCCCCATTGCAATCGGTTATTCATGCGATGAAATACAATGACATGATGAAGCTTGGCTCTCATTTAGGCGCATCGCTGTCGTATCTTGTGCCTAACGAGGTGAATGTAATCATTCCCATCCCACTGCATCGCACGCGGCTTGCGGAACGGGGATATAATCAAGCGGAAATCATTGCAAAAGCAATATCTGTCGGATCGAATACAAAAGTCGTTCGAGCGGTCAAGCGCATAAGGCCCACGCCATCGCAAACGAATTTATCCTTGCCAAAACGTATCGAAAATATGCGTGGCGCCTTTGCGCTCACGCAATCTGCTACGGGAATTAAAGATAAACATATCCTTATCGTTGACGATGTAATGACAACCGGTTCCACCCTCGCAAGCGTAGCGGAAACATTGCTCGAAGCTAAGCCAAAATCTATCAGCACATTGGCGCTGGCGATTGCTACGCCGACAACGTGACCGATCATGCCGCCCTCGCCATTTCTTGCTCCTTGTATTGCAATTCGTATAGCGTGCGATAAATGCCGCCATGCTTTAGCAATTCATCGTGCGTACCTTGCTCGCGGATTTCACCGTGGTGCATAACAATAATATTGTCCGCTTTCTGAATAGTCGAAAGCCGATGCGCGATCACAATAGAAGTTCTGCCAACCAAAAGTTTTTCGATGGCACGCTGGATCATCTGCTCCGATTCTGTGTCGATACTCGATGTCGCTTCATCCAAAATGAGGATGCTCGGATCGTACGCCAATGCGCGAGCGAAGGAAATAAGCTGCTTCTCGCCAACGGATAGAATCGCGCCGCGCTCCTTCACTTGCGATTCAAACCCATTTTGCAAGCGCCCAATGAACCCATCCGCGCCAACAAAAACTGCCGCGTCTCGTACTCTTTCTTGCGAGATATTCTCGTTCCCAAGACTGATATTCGTCGCCACATCGGCGCTGAAAAGAAATACATCCTGCAGTACAATGGCAGTATTTCTACGAAGTTCCTGCGGATCGAGCAGACGAATATCGATCCCATCGATAAGAATTTCACCGCGCTGAAATTCGTAGAGCCGCGTCACCAAATTCGTGATCGAGGATTTTCCCGCGCCCGTTGCACCGACGAACGCCACTGTCTGCCCCGGCTTCACATGGAACGAAATATCTTTCAGCACATAATCTTCATCATTATAGGCGAACCAGACATTCCGGAATTCGATCTCGCCGCGCAAGCGTCCGGGCGCGATGGCGTGTTCGGGTTCCGCGAGAACCGAATCGTCATCCAGCAGCTTAAAGATTCGCTCACTCGCAGCCATTGCGGATTGCAAAATGTTATACTTATCCGCAAGATCGCGAATGGGCCGGAAAAATTGCTCCGTGTATTGGTAAAACGCTACAAGCGTTCCCACCGTAACCCCAGCCATGAGCGCAAGTTTCTTATCGCCCAAAACTAACGTTCCACCATACCACACGATGAGCGCCGTGGCGATCGAAGAAAGAAACTCGACTGCCGGATAGAACACCGCATAATAAAACACGCTTCGGATATTCGCATCCGCCGTTTCGTGATTGATCTTATCGAATTGCCGGAACGTATTGGCTTCCGCACCGAAGAGCTGTACGGTAACCATTCCTGCGACGTGCTCATTCAAAAACGAATTCACCCGTGCAAGCAACCGCCGTACTTCGCGGTACGATTCCCGCGCTTTTTTGCGAAAGATCGAAGTTGCAATGAGCAACAACGGAAAGATCGTCAGCACGACGAGCGAAAGTTTCCAGCTTGTCGCGAACATGAAAATAAAGATCCAAAAAACCACGAATACATCCGCTACGATCATAATGATGCCGGAACTAAAGAGATCGTTCAGCACCTCGACATCGTTCGTGATGCGCGTAATGAGCCGCCCCACAGGATTGCGGTCGAAAAAGCGCATCGAAAGTTTCTGCAAATGCGCGAAAAGCTCCCGGCGCAGATCATAGACCGTCTGCTGCCCGATCCAAGCCGTGAGCAGCGTTTGCGCGTAAAGAATCAGCGATTGCAGCACTAATGTTCCCACTATCGCGGCAACGATAAGCGTCAGCCCGCCGAAATCGCCTTTGACAATGTAATCGTCGATTGCGATCATCGTCAGCAGCGGGCGCAACGGTCCCAGCGCCGAAACGACGATCGTGATGAGCACCGCAAGCGCGACCTTCCATTTATACGGCTGAAGGTATTTCACCAACCGCCGCATAAGCCGCGCGTCGTACGCTTTTCCTAAAATCTCTTCTTCGTGTGGCATGAAAACAAGTAAACGAAGCGAAGAGTGTTTTTGTCTCTCGTCGCTTCAATCTCATCCGCGCGTTCAAAGCAAGCACACTCCGAATTTATGCAGCATGTAGTTTTCTCGTGAAATAGAGCCTGCCCGAGCTTTTCGAATAGGTGCCTTTTTGCGCAAACGCATTTGTTTTTCATAAACTGTATGGTTTTTAGGTCGCTTTTGCTCTTTCGCGGCGGATTTCAACAAATTCTTATCAAGAAGGCACCCATTTCTCTAAGAAAATCGCCAATGCGCCTCCCAAATGTCAATGAACTCCACACCTTCCCCCTATTTCATCTTTTCCCTGGATAGGTGCTCATCATAGCATGTGCAATCTACGCAATTCAAAGGACAAAGTCAAGCATTTTTCGAAAAATAATCGTTTTTTTTGGTTTTTGTAGCGCAGGCGTCCCCGCCTGTCCCCTTTGATGGGTATATCGCAGCGGGGAACCGGCGGGGACGCCGGCGCTACAATAATCTCATGTAAGACACTAAGACTGATGACACAATCCGCGCTACTGCACATGCACTAAACTCACGCGCTAGGTTTGACCGCCCATGTTTACCACGCACTCATACATTCCATCGGTGAGGCCGGGAGGAATGTCCCACACGAACGAATGCTCACCCGCAGTGAGCTCGCCCGTAAACAGCCGCGCCACTAGGCTCCCGAGAAGATTTTTTCTTTATCTGGAACAAAACAGAGTTCATGGTTATTTACTAACAGTTCGTCTGAGGATCGCTGCTCGATGTTTGCTATTTGCCGCGATTCCGAATTTTTCCGAATGTACGATGAGCGAGGAAGAGTACAATGATCTCGTCCGAAACGCGGCTGCTAAGCGGCAGATGGTTGTTCGTGCGCTTCAAAAAAAGCATTCCGATGTTGAACACGCAGTAATCGAGGATTGTGTTGAAGGCGCAATCATTAAATTTTCAGACCGCGAGAAGATTCTGAATGTCCTCAATCCCGAAAAGCCTTTTCGCTGGCTTCTTTCCACGGCTGAACATTTTTTTCAGCATGAGCGAAGAAGACACAGCAGGGAAATATCCCTCAACGAACTTGCTGTGGAACCCGTAGAGCCCGATAGAGAGATCGAGAGCTTCGAAGCCAGTGAACATACCGATGCTGTTTTTGGAATGATTCACAAAAATTATTCGGATATACTCATAGCAATCGAGCGGGAAGGTTTTTCATTGGAAGAAATTGCAGGGCGTGAGAGTAAACCTATAAAAGCGATTTACAATCGTTACGAACGCGCAAAGATAAAAGCAAAAAAAGCTGCCAATAAGCTGGAACCGAAATCCCCCCCCCCAGCAAGAATAATGCCAATTAGGCTAACATTAATTTTAAAAATAATTCGAAATCAAGTGAGGAATTTCGTGGGTGAAGTGGCTCTATACAGAGTAGGTCATTTTTTTAGTAAACCACTTTTGTTTTTTAACTAATTCCAAATTTTAGCCATGAAAAACCTTCGACCTTTTCTTTTGAAAAATCAGTTTATTGCGACGTATGTGATCGCGGCATTATTTTGCTTTTCGGCTTGTTCCGATCAGCAAGAAGCACCCACCATGAAGACGACAAAAATTCAATTGCCTTCTTACGTAATACCCACGACCATGGGAGAATATGATGCTGGAGCTTTACATAATGCGATATGTCTTTACCTCCTAACGCATTACGATTCGAATCTTTATGCAGGGTATCCTCACAAATTCTCAATATACGGGTACGACAGCTTATTTGCTTTGTTCGCTGCCGATTCGATGACTACTCCTACCGGCCCATATTCACCAACCGAATTAGCATCTTTGGATTCGAATTTCGATTCAACGTTCGCTAAAGGTATGAATGAAATTTCGGTTACGCACCTTCAATTGGAAACAACTTTGTATACTGCAGAAAGCAACGGCATTGTTGCAAGTGACGAAGTAGAATTTATTCGGAATGCGGATAGCCTGCTTCGGCTATGCCCCACCTATGCCATTGAAGCAGATACTATTGCAAGCCTGCAATCGCAATGGTCAAATATCACATGGGCTACGAGCACAACAAGCGGCTATGGTGCCTATCAATATTTGAGTATAGCGGACTCTTCTAATGCATTCTGGCGTCCTGGGGGTGCTGGTTCAGGGTTCAATGCTCCTGTGGCTGAGGAAATCGGCGACGAAGCTACCTTCGGGAACCAAGAATATGGCGGGTTAAATCTTGGACCTGGAAAAGCAACGTCAGGAGGTTCTTCAGGATCATTTAGTCTGGCCGTTGAGGTCATAGTCAATTGATGATTTCAAGACCAAAGCTTTTTCATGCCAGGTGGCCCCTTACCAAGGGGCTTGCTTGGTTTAATATTTTTTTTATTTTCGCAATTTTTACCGCGTGCGATAGCCTCGCTATTCCGAGTTTTGCTCAGGATATTCGAATTACATACGCTGATACTACGTTGCCATTTACGGATTTCCAGTCCGGATCACCGGCACCTGAAAATACCCTTTACCAATTATGGGCTGAACGGTTTGATCTGAGCACATCCACTGGTATTGTGGATTCCGTGGATTTTGTCATGGATAGCATTGTCTCTGATAGTGTTCAGGTGGCACTCTTTCCAGATACATTGGTAACGACCAATACCGGACAGTTTTATCTGCCGAATTTTTCGCAGACCATAAAGCCCTACTTTGCGGCTATGTTTCCAACCTCTTCCCTTTTCCCGCATGTTAGAGCTCATCTTAGCGTTTCACGCACCCAAGTTCCTCAGAAATTCTTCCTAATGGTAATTTCCCAGTGGGATAGCACCGATCTATTTCGAGCGGTTGTGGAACCCTCAAGGACTCGAACGGCTGAGAATGCGCGCGCAATAGGCGTGGGGACTAGCTCATCCTTTGTGGCCACAGAAGTGATTGACGGTAACTTTATGGTTAATTCGCAAGTGTTTTATGGGGATATGGATTTCGGCATTACTGTAGAAGCGCAGAGTAGTGTTTATAGCTCATTGAGTGAGAGCAGCGCGCTATCAGTATCGGCATATCCCAACCCAGCAAGTTCCAGAGTTACCATCCCATACACGCTTCCGCAGGATGGGCCGGTATCGCTAACTATTACCGATGCAGCAGGACGCGAAACTTCGCTTCTGCAATCGCAAGGGATGGATGCCGGTCAGCATAGCATAACATGGGATGCGAGTAATTATCCGAGCGGCGTTTATCTATGCCGTCTCGCTTCAGGCGATGAGAGTGTTACGCAGCGTGTGGTAGTGATGCGGTAATCGCAAGGGTACGCATCATAAGCGGGGTGGTTAGATGCTATAGGAATGAGCGCGGGGATGGAAAAGTGCCCGTAATTCCATCGGAAGCTCCATCATTGTGATTTCGAAGTTTTACAAAAGATCCTTCGACTCCGCAAAACTCCGTCCCACGGGGCGGACGGAGTTTTGCTCCGCTCAGGATGACATCTGAAATCAAATCAGCGTAATCTGCTCAAATCCGCGTAATCCAGAGCCTGCCCTGAGCTTGTCGAAGGGTTCCGGCGCGTATATTCCGCTTCTAACGCCGCAAGCTGCTCCTTCGTATTCACGCCGCTCACTTCGATGGGATCGAGCGTGCTGACTACTGCAACGGCATCCGGTCCGAACTGCTCGATGATGAGCTTGAACGTATCGGTGAGATAATATTCGCCTTGCGAATTTTTGCGGTCGATGCGTTTTAGGACATCGAAGAGCACATCGGAATTAAAAACATAAATTCCCGTATTGATCTCTTCGATCGTTCGTTCTTCCGGCGTTGCGTCTCGTTCTTCGACGATCGTTTTCAGTCGTCCGTTTTCGTTCCGGAGAATGCGTCCGTAGCCGGTAGGATTTGGCATGTGAACGGTGAGGACGGTCGCCGCTTCTTTGCATTCACGATGATGTTCGATCAGGCGCGAGGCTGTTTCTTGCGTGAGGAGCGGAACGTCGCCCGAAAGAATGAGCAGGTCGCCGTTGAAGCCACCAAGTTCCCGCTCGGCTTGCTGCACGGCGTGTCCGGTTCCAAGCTGTTCTTCTTGAATTGCGATCTTCGCTTCCGGGAATTCTTTTGAGAGATAGGCGGAAACGGCATCGCGTCCGTAACCGATAATGCTGACGATGGGGAATGCCCGTAGTTCCTCGCACAACCTTACAACATGCCCAAGCATCGGCTCGCCACCGACAGGGTAGAGCACTTTTGGAATTGTGGGATCCTGCATCCGCTTGCCTTGACCGGCAGCCATGATGACAGATGCGAGGGGACGAATCACTTATATGATTTAGAAACGCGGACTAATTAATCATCGAAAACGCCGGCGTGTTATCCGTTATCTTCCTGATCCTATTTGATTTATCGACCTGCACGATCGTGGGCCGATGATACCGGAGTTCCTCGACATCTTCGTACTCGCCGTAGGTGATGATGATAATTTCATCGCCGATCGCGCCACGCCTGGCGGCAGCGCCATTCAGACAAACGACGCCGGAACCTGCCGGGCCTTCAATGAGATAGGTTTCGAAACGCTCGCCATTGTTGTTGTTGACGACAGCCACTTTTTCGAACGGCAGCATATCAGCCGCGCGCATCAGCTCGGCGTCGAGCGTGAGCGAGCCTTCGTAGTAAAGCTCTGCCTGCGTGATCGTCGCACGATGGATCTTGGATTTGAAAAGAATGCGTTTCATGATCGTGGCTTAAATCTGAATGTTATCGATGAGGCGCGTAGCTCCGAAATTTGCCGCAATAATGATAGTGGCAGATGAATCGGAGCCTTCTTTAAACTCAAACGAGTTGAGCGGTTGAAATGTTTCGGAATGCACAATATCGAGGTAATCGAGCACTGCATTTGGCGCTGATCGCTGAAATTCAGCGATTCCAGCCGCCCGTGCGTTTGCGATATTTTTGTCATTTTTGAGCTTATCTCTTACAAAAGAAAGCGTTTTCGAGATGCCGACAGCTTCTTTTCTTTCCTCAGCAGATAGATAGCGATTCCGAGAACTGAGCGCGAGACCGTCTTTTTCCCGAATCGTTTGTCCAGCGATAATTTCGATGGGGAAGGCTATGTCATGAACCAGCTTTCGGATAACGGCTAATTGCTGCGCGTCCTTTTGTCCGAAATATGCGGTCTGCGGTTGCACGATATTGAAAAGAATTGAAACCACGGTAGCAACGCCATCGAAATGACCGGGACGGCGCGCGCCTTCGTAAAGAGTTGTGATTGCATTGAGATGGATTTGCGTAGCATGTCCTTTAGGATAGATTTGATCGATGGTTGGCGCAAATAGGAACTCAACTTCATCATCGACCAGCATACGTGCATCCGCTTCAATGGTGCGTGGGTATTTATCGAAATCTTCCGATGGCCCGAATTGCGTGGGGTTCACAAAAATGCTAACGACGGTTACATTGGTGTGCTGTTTAGACATGCGAATGAGCGAGAGATGCCCCTCGTGCAGCGCGCCCATCGTGGGAACGAAGCCGATGGTTTTTCCTTGCTCACGCTGAAGCGCAAGCGCGCGGCGAAGTTCTGTGACGGTGGTGATGGTTCGCAAAACCTGATTCGTCCGGGAATGTATTTTTATTCGCGTCCGAGGGACGTGGGAAAATTTCAGCACTCCATTCAGGCTCGGAACAATTCCCGATTTTTCCTTTTCCATTCCTCGGCAGCTTGTAACCAAGCCGGTCTGTATTCATCCCAGTAATAGAGTGTTTCAGGATCGAAATCGGCGCCGTTGGGCCACACAATAGTGGGAACTTCAGGGTCGATACGTACTTGCCGAAATAAAGCGGGATCGCTGAGCGGAGCATAAATTTCTCCAAACAACACTCCATCGAGATCGACGACATTCACCTTGCCATCTTCATACGTAAGACGCAAGGTATAATCCCCAACGATTTTAACATCGCGAATTTTATGGATTTCGTGTCGTTCCTTCATTTCTGTAATGGTTCGATTGCTTCCGGTTTCTTCTCATTCATAATACGATTCCAGTTCTGTAAGAGTTCCTCTTTATGAAGTTCCGCCCACGCCAAAACTAATCGCTCATGTCGGACTGGGAGCGAGCCTTCAAGAATCTCGATGGGATCGAGCGCAATGACAGCGGAGTCGTCTTGTACATAGGCGTGAAAGTGTGGCCGATGGTGCCTCACTTCGCGTTCATAGTACATACGAATAATGATTCCAAAAAATCTGCTGATCTCAGGCATATTAAAAGTCTTTATTTGGAATAAAGTTATCGGTCTCTATAAAATTCGTTTCCCCATGCTGCTTGCGATAAGATCCGATGCGAACTCCGCGCTGGCGTTACGCACATCGAGAATGGGATTTACTTCCGCAATTTCCATCGAAGCCATGAAGCCGGTGTCGGCGATAACTTCCATAATGAGATGCGCTTCGCGGAACGTTAATCCGCCGGGAACCGGCGTGCCCACGCCGCTTGCAAACATCGGATCGACCGCATCGAGATCGAAGCTGACATGCACATGATCGACCTTATGGTGCAGCGTAGCAACCGCTTTGGTAATGAGCTGATACACGCCTTGTTTATCGAGATCGGCCATCGTATGCGCTTCAATTTTTAGATTGTGAACGAGCGCGCGTTCACCAGGATCAACGGAGCGAAGGCCAATGTAAATTAATTGATCGGGCTGGAGCTTTGGCTCATTCCCTCCAATGCTCGTAAGTCTCGGATCGCCCATGCCAAGCGCAACCGCGACGGGCATACCGTGGATATTCCCGCTTGGTGATGTTTCGGGAATGTTAATATCGGTATGCGCGTCGATCCAGATCACGCCGAGCCGTTTGTTCTCGCGTTTGCAATGCGCCGCGATCCCTGCAATGGTTCCGATCGCCATAGAATGATCGCCGCCAAGCACGAGCGGAAATTCGTTGCGATCGAGCGCGGATTCTACTTCGGCGGCAAGCAGCGTACACGCATGTGCAATTTCCGGCAGATAGGGAAGTTTTATATCCTCGATCTCCTGCACTTCGGCATTACGAATCTCAATATCGCCTGCATCGATCACATGGTAACCTAATGCGCGAAGCTTCTCGCTCACGCCCGCAATGCGTATGGCCGATGGCCCCATATCCACCCCGCGCCGACCAGCACCGAGATCCATTGGGAACCCAATCACGCGTACTTTCCAATTGGTGGTAGCTTTCACTATATTTTTCATTTATGTGTCATTCTGAACGTAGCAGAACGGAGCGGAGCGGAGTTCTGCGAAGTGAAGAATCTTTTCAGGGTCAGCTACATACAGATCCTTCGCTACGTCTTCCTTCCGCGCATGATCGGTCATGCGCGCTTCGCTACGGAAGACTTCGCTCAGGATGACAAGCGAGGAAATTCTATGTTAGATGGATAAATGTTTTAATACATTCGCAATGGTTGTTTTCAATTCTTTCCTATGCGAAATAATATCGATGAAGCCGTGTTCCTGCAAAAATTCCGAGCGTTGGAATCCGGCGGGAAGTTTTTTATGGATCGTCTGCTCGACCACACGCGGCCCTGCGAATGCAATAAGCGCTTTTGGTTCCGCGATATTCACATCGCCGAGCATCGCGTAGCTTGCGGTTACGCCGCCGGTCGTCGGGTCGGTGAGCACGGAGATATACGGCAGCTTTGCTTCTGCGAATTGCGCGAGTTTTGCGCTGGTTTTCGCAAGCTGCATAAGCGAGATCGCTGCCTCCTGCATTCTCGCGCCACCGGAACTCGATACCATAATAAAAGGCGATCTATGTTTCATCGCGTAATCGATTCCTCGCGCAAATTTTTCTCCAACGACCGCGCCCATCGAACCGCCGACATACGCAAAATCCATTACGCCCATCACGACCGATCTTGCATTGAGATGTCCGGCGCCAACGCGAAGCGCTTCTTTCAAATGCGTTTTTCGCTCGGCTTCTGCCACGCGGGCAGGATAGGGTTTCGAATCTACAAAACCAAGCGGATCGGCAGGACGAAGCTCGGCTGCGATCTCTTCTTCGAGTCCGTCATCGAGCAAAATTTGGAAATACTCGCGGCTGCCGATGCGGAAATGCTTATTGCAATTTGGGCAGGTGAATAGGTTTTCCTCGATTACCTTCTGGTAGAGGATTTCCTTGCATTCAGGACATTTCGTCCAGACGCCATCCGGCATATCGCGCACGGCGGTGCCATTGGCCGCCGGACGCGACTCGATATTCTGCTTGGATCGGGTAAACCATGCCATAAGAAAATGGTAAACGAAGATTAATGCCGGGAAGTGCGTCCCATCGGAAAATCATGGTTTATAGAATTCGGGCGCGAAGCGTAAAAAACGCAACATCCTGTCATTCCAGCGAATGCGGGAATCCATGTATTGAGATTACCCCAAATTTTGGGTCTGGATTCCCGCTTTCGCGGGAATGACAGCACTCGACTCTTTTTATTTTCATAAGCAGCGATATCTGAAATTCCCATTTTTATTGCTACGTCGAAAAATTGTAGTATTTTCGTGTCATGGTATTCGTAACTTCTTACGAATCTTTAACTTTTTCACAAATTCTTTCAAAAAATATGAAAACACGTTTAAAGTCGTTACTTGTCGCTGGTATTTTTTCCGTCACAGCGTTATGTGCCACGAACGCTCAAGCTCAATTCGTGAATGGCTCGGATTATATCGGCCCGGAAATCGGGCTTGCAACAGGTTATGGCAGTGGCCTTATGTTCGGCGGAATGTTTGAGGTACCAATCACGAATCCCGGTACGGCCGGCCCCGGTATACTCGCAATCGCCGCCCGGGTCGATTACTTTGGTTGGTCCTATCCAGACTGGACTATTTCGTTCATTCCGATCGGAGTATTTTGTGATTATCATTTTGGTCCCTTGATGTCCGATACTCGCTGGGATCCGTTCGTTGGCTTAGGACTTGGGTTTGTCATTGCCAATGCGAGCTATAAAGGTGCTCCCATTGATGGCTATAATCCCTCGTCGGCTTACGGTAGCACGGTGTTTTTCACTGGCCAGCTTGGAGCGCGTTATTTCTTTTCCCCGAGCATGGCTGTTCGCGCGGAATATGGCTTCAGTTACACAGGGCTTTCCGTGGGTCTCGATTTCAAGATCTAACGTAGCTTGGCTTTTATGAGTCTTAAATTTTTGCCACAAGTGTTGGCGCCGATCTTGCTTGGCGCCACCCTCGTGTGTGGCTGCGGAAAAAAGGAGCCTGCGCCGGCCACTTCTGATTCCGCGAAAGTATCCGCTGGGCCGATAAAGTCCGGACAGGGTAGGGGAATCGTCCGCGCGATCGATACCGGCGCGCGAACGATCACGCTCGATCATGGCAACGTACCGAACGTGATGGACGCAATGACGATGGAATACTATTGCGATCAGCCGCAAACCCTGCGGGAATTAAAGATTGGGGATTCCGTTGCGTTTACCTTGCAAGATCGCGGCGAAGGGAATTTTGTTGTGTCGGCGATCACTGCTGTGAAGAAATAGGAATGCAGGCTTTAGGAAACTCTGATTAGTTACATGTCATTCTGAGCGAAGTTCATGCTCCCGAAGGGAGTATGAACGTAGCGAAGAATCTTGTGGGTAGAGCACCAGATTCTTCACTTCGCAACTCTTCGCTCCGCGAAGCGTTGCTACGTTCAGAATGACATTTGAACATAAAAGTATCAGGCGCACTCTTTGTGTGGTGTTCTTAGTTTTCTAAGTATGACTAAAACCTGCTTCGCGTTTCTTTTACTTCTCGTACTGCTCATCCCGGTTGTGGGGCGAGCGCAGATACAGGTTGGCCCCGGTCAATTATATCCGAATATCGGCGCGGCGGCGAATGCACGTGCTGTGCATCCCGGCGATACCGTTTTCGTTCATGTGGGAACTTATATCGACTCTAACACGCTGATCGACAGCCTGATCGGTATGCCCGATAACTGGATAACGATCATGCCGTTCGCTCAGGATTCTGTTTCGATCCATGTGCAATATACGTTTCAGGCCGCGCAATATCTGAGAATTTCAGGACTTAATTTTTATGGGAATGATACCGCTGAAAGCGCGCGAGTGTTTCATCTGCTTTTCTTCGATTATCAGTATGCGTGCTTTACTTCCAACCACGATATTATCGTCGAGAATTGCACGTTTGCCGATCTGAATAATACGGGAAAAGGCAATACAGGTGCGTGTCTCAAAATTGATGGCACGGAAAATTTTCAGGTGTTGAATTGCAAATTTCTGGATGGAACGAATATTACGGATGGGATTAGCTTAAATGCAGACATTAACGGACTTGTCAGCCATTGCACCTTTCAGAATATGCCGGGCGATGGTTCCCATTGCAAAGGCGGCGCAAAGCATATTACGTACACGCAAAACCTTTTCATCAACTGCGACGCCGATGGCGTGGATGTTGGCGGCGATACCGGCCCGGCGTTCTTCTGCCCGCTCGATGCTACGTGGGAAGCCGATAGCATTATGGTCTATGCGAATGTTTTTATCGGCGGCTTGACGGGAATTAGACTAAGTTCCTGCCATCATGCGTTCATTTTCAACAATACCTGCTTTAAAACTACCAGCTTTGCATTTCGATCCCTGAATACCAGCGAGACCGGTATCACGCTCGATAGCAATTACGTTTTTAATAATATTTTTACGACGTACAGTCCTTATGGAATTTATATGAACGCATCGGACAGCTTCAATTACAATACCGAGTTTTTTAAGAACAATTTATTTCATGATTACAAGAATGCCGATCCCACGATGATAGGATGGTCGGAATTGCCGGGCGTGAATGTATCGGGTTCCATCATTGGCGATCCGGAATGTACGGATACATCCAATATGGATTTTTCACTAAAGACAGGAAGCCCCGCTATTGGCGCAGCATTTCCGGAATCGGAACCAACAATAGATTATAGTGGAGCACCATTTTCGTTAACGGCACGATCTATTGGAGCTTACGAATCGCAATCGGCTGGCGTAACAATTCCTGTCGCATCTGATGGTGAATTTACTATCGCACCAAACCCGTGCAGCAATTCGCTGACATTATTCTACAAAAATAATGAAGGGCCATCCGAAATTAGTGTGCTGGATGTGTTGGGCAGAGAAGTATTGCGAATTTCGCTTCTTCCGAATGGCGGCACAGCTTCGGTTCCGGTTGACGTTAGTTCGCTGCTGGATGGTGGTTACATCCTGCTTGCGCGAGCAAGCGATGGGAACCTGCTCGCGCATTACAGCTTTGTAAAAATGCGGTAAAAAATTTACCCTCCAGCGCTGCGGGAACTTGGAGCGGGTTCGGGAATTGGCTCACCGGCGTCGATCTTTTCATTCAATGCTTGTACTGCACTGGTGAGCGGCAAACGGACGCCGCCGCCGAGTTCCTTGAGCGCGCTCTTGTTCATGATGTTATCGATCAAGCGATAATCTCTCGCTTGTTCGGGAGACATATAGTTATCGCGCTCGGCATCTTTGGCGATCTCCTCAATCGGTTTGCCGGTGTGGTAGGAATAAATCCCATACAGGTCTTGCCGAACGCGGAGCATTTCGCGGGTGTAAATTTCAATGTCCGTGGCTTGTCCCTGCGTTCCGCCGAGCGGCTGGTGGATCATGATGCGCGAGTGCGGCAGTGCTGTTCGCTTGCCAGCCGCGCCGCCCGCAAGCAGCAACGAAGCCATCGAAGCAGCCATGCCGAGGCAGATCGTCGCGCAGTCCGGCTTGATGTACTGCATGGTGTCATAGACTGCAAGCCCCGCAGAGACGGAGCCGCCAGGGGAATTAATGTAGATATTAATATCGCGGTCAGGATCTTCCGATTCCAAAAATAGAAGCTGCGCGATGAGCAGCGACGCCACGTTATCGTCGATCGGAGTTCCGATAAAAACGATACGCTCTTTGAGTAATCGCGAATAAATATCGAAGGCGCGCTCGCCGCGCGGCGTCTGCTCGACGACCATCGGCACGAGAGCCATTTGAAAATCGGTATAGGGGTTTATTTTGTCGAATGTTGGCATAAAAAATTAAGTAAGAAGTAAGAGTTAAGAAGTAAGAATTAGGAAAGCTATACAAGAATGACGAAATGGATCGAAAAAAATTGCTTCTTAGTAAAACATCACATGAATCCCAATAATCCCAGAAATCCAGGTTCAGACGATTAAGCAAATTCATAGAGCGGAACAGTGGTATCCGGCTCAGGCATGGCTTGTAAGATCTTCTCGATGTGACGAAGCGTTTCTGGTGAAAACAGCACATCGCCGCAAACTTCGGCAGGTACGTGATCAATCACAACCACTTCACCGTTGTGGTGAACGGTGTCTGTGACCGTTGTTCTCTCATAGCTGCCTCGACAGCCTTCAATAGTGCAGTTCATCTCGTTTCAAAAACATCCCATGAATCCCAATAATCCCAAGAATCCAGGTTCAGGCAGCCTCGACGATCTTCACTTTCTCGCGTAAGCGCGCGCCAAGTTTATCGCTGACGATGCGGTTTTGAATCGAATCGTGCTTTGCGTAATACTTGAGTAAGTTCTCTTTTGCTACGCCGTATTTTGCGGATTCTTCTTCTGCAAGTTTTTCCAGATCTTCATCGGTCGCTTCGATGCCTTCGGATTCGATCAGTTTTTCACGCAGCAGTACCCATTTGCCGCGCGCTTCGGCGATGGGTTGGAACCGCTCGCGGAATGCTTCGTCTTCAATGCCGTAGGTGGCTGGAAATCCACGGCGGACATTATCCTGCTCGCGCTCTTCGAGCATTTGGCCGAGAATGGCGTTCGAGATCGTGCGTGGAACTTCGAACGGATGCAAGTCCATAATTTTGGAGACGATCTGCTCCTCCAAATTTTCTTCCGTTTTTTTCGCTGCCGATTCTTCGAGGCCGCGTTTTATTTCGTTTCGTAATTCTTCTTCGGTCGAAAATTTATCTTCGGAGATCTTTTTTATAAGTTCCTCATCGAGCGCTGGAAGCAGGACACGCTGGGCTTCGACGATGGTAACTTCCACGCGCCCTTTTCCTTCTTTCATCAAATCGGTTCCCGGTTCGCGTTTTTGATGCGGAAGTTCAACAACGACAGCCGCGCCAACTTCTGCGCCGACGATCGCCTGCTGCAGTTCGAGATTGATCTCCGGATCGGCAAGATAGATTTCGGTTTGCTCCGATTTACCCGGTTCTTTGTCATCCGCAACATCCAGTTCCCGCATTTCGATCTTGACGATGGTGTGAGCATCCTCTACCTTCGTAGCGGGTTCCCGTTCGGCGAGGCCAAAACGGAGGCGTTCGATACGATCGGTTACGTCAGCATCCGTGATGGTGATATTTTTCTTTTCAATTTCGATTCCTGAAAAATCTTTGATCTCGATCACGGGCGCGATCTCATACATGATCTTGAAATGCGCGCCCTCGCCAGCATGGCGATGCAAGTCGGTCATGACAGGCGTTCCGATCGGCTCGATCTTATGTTCTTCTAAGGCTTCGCGGAATTTATCTTGCGCGAGTTTTTCCAGCGCGTCGCCTTCGACGGCATCGCCATGCAATTTTTTTATAAGGCCGAGCGGAGCTTTGCCGGGACGAAATCCCGGCAGCGAAAGACGCGGACGCATCGTTTTGTACGCATCGTCGAACGCCGCTTGAAGCTCCACTTCATCGACCTTAATATCAAGCTCCCGCGCGATCTGACCTTTTTCTTGAATAGTAGCTGTCAATTTATAATGTAGCGCAAACTTTAGTTTGCGACTTTTTTGTGATTGGTTTCGCAAACTAAAGTTTGCGCTACAACAGTGCCGGAGACAGGACTTGAACCTGCACATCTTGCGATACGAGATCCTAAGTCTCGCGCGTCTGCCAATTTCGCCACTCCGGCTTTAGTTTTTGCGGACAGACGCACAGAAACAGCGTGAAAATAAGGTTCGTTGCAATAGAGTGACGTTCAGGAGTTTTACGCGCATCGAACGCGAAAATTTCGTATTTTTGTGAAATGCGAATATCTCGAATGCTGCTTTATGTCTTTTTTACATATTTCCTCGTAGGAACCGTCGGAGCGCAGCCTACAAAACCAATCGTACCGGGGCAATATGGCTATCTGGAAATCATGGCCGAGCATGAGAGTTCGTTTCTCAGCCTTCCGACATCCATTGCTATGGCGCTAAATCTCTATGGCGCGGATTCCCAATGGACTGCTATTCGAGTCGGCTCTGCTATGGGTTTGAATTTCGATGTTCAGAGCAGGTCTTCGGGGATGGTCAAACGGCTTGCGAGCGAGAATACCGATCTATTCAATGGAATTTCATTCGAGCAAATTCAAGATGGAATGAAGAAAATAGGGTACACCTGGGATCGGTGGCAATGGCCTGACGATACTACCGGCTTTCGAAATGCGATCAACGCGATCGAGCAATCACTCGATGCGCGTAAGCCGGTGATCATCGACGAGCTGATCCAATATGCGAGCAGGAATGTGGGGCGAACTGCGAGTCACCAAGCGCTTTTAGCGTATGGGTATGATGAAAAAGCCGGCGAGCTTCTCGTTATGGATCCGACCGTCAGCTTTCCGGGCAAGCGCCATATTCCGTTCAGTGAACTTAAAAATATGTGGGCAATAAAGGGGTATTATCATGCTTTGTTCACAGCGCCGGTTGGTGCATTTCCTGTTGGGCATAAGCAATAGCTCCATCGTTGCATTGCTGCGGTTATCGTATAAAATAAAAAGCAGCACCGGGAATATATTTCCCGTTCATTGTGGTTGGTTGCCGCATGTTATCTAAACCATCGCTCGACCGCATCGCTCACGCTCGCAACGTTTCGAGCGAATTGCCAAAGATCGAATATCAAAATATCGGCGAGCTTCTTTTTAAGCAAGCGCGTAGCTACGATACGAAGCCGTATCTCATTTTTTACGATCTTGCGGGCGATCGAACGTCGTTCAGCTATAAAGATTTCTTTGTGCGAGTGCAGCAATGTGCCAATGTGATGTACGCGCATGGTGTCCGGCGCGGTGACCGCGTTGCGACGATCAGCCACAATCATTCCGATACAGTAATCCAGTATTTTGCCGCGTGGCTCATGGGCGCGTGTATCATTCCCGTAAGCCTTTCGGAAGACGACAATAGAATCCATTACATTCTCGAGAATAGCCGAGCAAAGCTCGTTTTTCTAAGATCAGATTATGCTGAAAGGATTTTTCCAATAGTTAATTCGGTCTCTTTAGTACCGTTTGTCATTGAATGCAGCGCAGACTTTAACGAATTGTTACAAAATGCTTCACCATTCTTTTCCAGCGAAGAAGCGGTAACTATTGAAGAGGAAGCCCTTATTGTTTATACCAGCGGCACGACTGGGAACCCCAAAGGCGTAGTCCTCACGCAGCACAATTTGCTTGCCGACGCCAAAGGCATCACCGAGTGGCACGGGATGACGAACGCGCAGCGCATGATGTGCGTCCTGCCGATCCATCATGTCAATGGAACGATCGTTACGCTTGTAACGCCCATGTATTTTGGGGGAAGTATTGTGCTCAATCAAAAATTTCAATCGGAACATTTTTTTGAGAGAATTACTAATGAACGAGTAAATGTGGTTAGCGTAGTACCTACACTTTTAGCATTTTTGTTGGAATTTTATAGGACTAAAGGGACAGAAGTGACGAAAGGGCAACAGCATTCAGCATTGCGCCACATTATTTGTGGCGCTGGCCCGCTTACGGTCGAGCTTGGCGCGCAGTTCGAGGATATGTTTCACATTCCGATCATGCACGGGTATGGCCTTAGCGAAACAACGTGCTATTCCTGTTTTCTGCCCATCGGTCTAAGCGCAGAGGAGCACCAGCACTGGATGCGCGATTATGGTTACCCCTCGATAGGCGTTGCGATTCCGCAGAATGAAATGACGATCGCAGATGAATCGGGCAGCCCACTTGCGCCTGGAGAAAAAGGCGAAATTGCGATTCGCGGCGAGAATGTGATGAAGCATTATTACGAAAATGACGAAGCGAACGAGAATACTTTTTCCTACGGATGGTTTCGTTCCGGCGATGAAGGGTTTTATCAATTCGACGAACAGGGGCGTAAATTTTTCTTCATCACAGGCCGAATAAAAGAGCTGATCATTCGCGGCGGCGTGAATATCTCGCCGCTCGAAATAGATGAAGTGCTTGCCAAATGCCCGAACGTGAAAGCCGCGATTGCCGTCGGGTTCGAGAATGATTTTTATGGCGAGGAGATCGGCGCGTATGTTCAAACGGTGGAGGGTGCTACGCTCGATGCCGGAGAAGTGCTTGCACATTGCCATGCGCTGCTGCCATTTTCAAAGTCGCCGAAGGTCATTATTTTTGGGAATGATATTCCGGTGACGAGTACGGGAAAATATCAGCGCAACAAATGCAAGCCGCTTTTTCTCGAATGGAAAGCCGTGCAATTCCGAAAAATTTAAAGCGATTCTGGAGAATTTAAAGCGATTCCGTGAGTGATAAAACGATGATTTTTTGATGGAATGAAGGATTTTTCATAATTATTGAATTAAATGTTATGAAATCGTGTAGTCGGGGTTACTATTTGTTGAGGACTATTGCTTCCATATAGAAATATGCCGGAACAGTTTTCGCTAACCGACCGGTGTATGTTGGCTTCAATAGTCGAAACCGATACTTTACCCCCCATTCTGCATTAAAAACACTTATCTTTTAATCTGCTTATGAAGTCCCGCGTTTTTCGCACCTTCGCATTTTTTATCGGATCGTTCGTGATCTGCCTTGCGCCATCATTGGCTTTCGGACAATGGCACCCTGATTCATCCCAGAACACGCCTGTCTGCGACACGGCAAGCCAGCAGGAGCAGGTTCAAGGCTGCACCGATGGCGCCAACGGAGCCATCTTTGTGTGGCAGGACTCCCGTGGAAGCGTTACGCAGATCTACGCACAGCACCTTGACTCGAATGGCAGATTGAAATGGAGTCCGAGCGGCCTGAAGTTAGGAACGGTCGCAAAGGGAGAGCCTTCGATCCAGACCAATCCGATCATTGTAACGGACGATAGTGGCGGCGCTTACGTGGTGTGGCTCGATACCCGCAGTTCCAATATTAATGGAACGTGCCTTTATGGGCAACATATTTTGGCTGATGGTTCACTTGCATATCCGGATACTGGGTTGGCAGTAGCTGTTGGGCTTAATGGCTGCCAGAATCCCGCATTATGCGACGATGGTTTCGGGGGCGCCTACGTGACATGGGAAGATAACCGCGCCTGCATTGCACAGAACCGTCCGGATATTTGGATGAACAGGTTATGGCGCAATGGAGTGAAATATGGTCTCACTGCAACAGGAACAACCGGCATTGTGACGACGGTCACCCCATTCAAATCAAAACCTATAACTGATTTCCACGATCCGAACGCGAATTTTCAATGCTATATGGTTGGTCTTTCTCTTACCATCCCTGGAAAAGGCTCCTTTGAGGTCGCCGGCGTTACTAACGATACACAGCTGACTCTTAAAACCTACCCCCCTGTCGGTACATACACCTACTCGATCGGAAACTTAATCGGGCTTCCCATCGATACCATGACCAATAAGCAGTCAGGGCCTGCTATGATTAACGATGGCAATGGTGGCGCTTTTCTTGCCTGGACTACCAACGCAACCAGCCCAAATGCCATTTACGGGACTCATCTCGATAGTAATTGCACCGCCTGGTGGGATCCCGCGCCGCAGCCCGGGTTCCAGATTTACATCAACCCGAATACGTTAAGCCCATCCAAAAATGTGGTGCTCAATCGGGATGGAAATGATCTCCTGCTTTCATGGCAGGTTACCAACGGCACGAACACCACCAGTCAGGAGATTTTTGCCGATCGTATGCGCGATAGTACCATTGGCAAGCGCCCCGGTGCTCCCTACACGGACACCGCATTCCGATGGGCGAGTGCGGTTGAAGTTACCAGCAGCCTTATTAGCCAGACCAATCCACAGGTCTTTAGTGATGATTCGACGGTGCTTGGGATCAGGGGGTTGCTTGTTCCATTCATTGATAACACACAAGGTATAGCTGCTAATTACGAGATCTCCATGGTACGCGCATGGGGCAATGGACTCACCCTACAGCCGCCATCTGGATTTTGGTTCTTAGAGCAGAAGCCCCAAATGCATAATGATTTCAAGGCCATCAAAGTTACGGACCCTGCCAACGCAAGTAATAACGGAATTCTTGCTGTTTGGGACGATGCTTCCGATCCATCCGGAGATACCATGCTATTTGCACAACGCATGGATCGCAATGGGCGGAATTATTTTCCGACGCCGGGTACATCGAATTCATGGGGTATGTGCATCAGCGGTGATGCTGCCAATGGCAACAAGTGGAATGCTAAACAGCCATGCCTCGTCCCGCGAGCCAATGGCGATGGAGCTATTGCAGCCTGGACGGATTATCGAAGCGGAACGGCCGCTATCTATGCACAGCTTATTCTGATGAATGGCGCACTGTGGATCCCTTCCGATACAAACCCGCCCGCGCTCGAAGTGCAATCGAGAAGCCAAAGCGACGATACCAATCAGTGCAACTCTCAATGTACAACCGTGCTTGCGGTCGATACCGGATTTATTGTAAGCGGGATCGCTTCGATCGACACGGTAGGGATGAACAATATGTACTTAGATGCACCCAATTTCACGAAAGGCGCTAAATCCGTTACGTTCTCCGTATGCGTGACGGATTCTCTTCTTTCTGGCTCAGGGACTGTTATGGTCTCCGATACGGCAGGGAACGTTCAGAGCATGAACTTTACGTACTGCACTATTTCCGATACAAGCCATCCTTCGGTAACATGGGATTCGCTTGGTAGCCCGAATTGGCTCGCCATTCATGTTAGTGATAATGTCCCCTGGGGCCGAGGTCTGCGTTCTGTTACGATCTCGGATTCCACGAACGTCAAACTCTCCGTATCAACTGCAAAGATCGTCGCTGGTATTAGCGAATTCGATGATACCGTTAGCATCGTTAACGATTCGATCGCGGCGCAATTTTGGATACAAGCCGTAGGAGTAGATGGCAATAGTTCGGCGGTCAATAAATTTTACTATAGCCCATCGACTGCCGGTGTGGCGCAGTTAACTGCCGATCCGATCTCGATCTCTGTGTTTCCAAATCCGATCAGCGGCGATGCAACGATTCGTCTTGATGGAGCGCAAGTTGCCGATGTGACGGTCTTGGATGTTTTAGGGCGCACCGTCGATCAATTCCGTCTCGAAGGTTCTCATGAATGGCAAGCGAGTGGACTGCCGCAGGGTACGTACATCGTTCGGGCCATTGTTGGGGATGTTATCGTTTGTAAGCGGGTTGTTAGGGAATAAGCGGTTGAAGGTTCGCTCATTTACATAAAATACTCTCGTTCAAATAATAAAGGATTTCTCTATGAGACTTATGATCCTAAGGGGACTTCGTGTGCCCCTGTTCGCGTATGTGTGCTTGGTTATTGTTGCCGTTAGGCCTGCGTGTGCGCAATGGGCTACGGATTCCCTTACGAATACGTTAGTCTGCGATACTACCGGCCAGCGAGACTACCCTCAAGCGTGCTCGGATGGAGCTAACGGGGCAGTCATCGTATGGGAAGATGCTCGCATTGGCGAATTCAATATCTATGCGCAGCATCTCAATGCCAATGGCTACCCCACCTGGACCCGTAACGGCGTAAAGCTTGCGACAAGCGCTTCGAACCAGCGATACCCGGTCATGGCATCCGACGGAAGCGGCGGCGCGTATGTCGTATGGCAAGACGATAGAAATGCTGCAAATAATGGCATCGATCTCTACGGTCAGCATATCAATTCCGATGGAACGCTCGCATACGCACCCCAGGGCGTTGCGGTTGCGAGCGCGGTGCGTAATCAGGATAATGCCGTAATATGCTCGGATGGCGTTGGAAATGCTTTCGTCGCATGGGAGGATTCGCGTAATGCTACCTCCGCAAGCCAACCCGATATTTATTTCAACCAAATGACATCCGGCGGCGTGAGCTTTGGTTCGGGAGGAATGGTGGTCGATGCTTCGGTTAACCGGCAGGTTGCCCCTTCGATCTGCGGGGATGGCGCAGGTGGCTGTTATGTGGCATGGGAGGATGAAGGTAAAGTTCCATCGGCGCTGTACGGACGCCACATTGGTTCCGATGGCTCGATGCTGTGGGGTGCGCCTCCGCCGGCTCCCGGCGTGTTGCTGTATCAAGCGCTTCCAACGGCGAATAACCCGCAGCCGAATTCGACCAATGTTTCGCTCTCGCTCGATCCGAACAGCAGTCAGCTTCTTCTTACTTGGGAAGTAGTTAACGCCGGTTCCCCGCAGGATGGTATGGATATTCTCGCGCAACGGATGAACTGCGCTACGCCATCCGATACTACTCCGGTGTATAACGGAGGTCCCATTCTCGTTACCGGGCAATGGTTGAACGATCAGATAGCCCCGCAAATTTTCTCCGACGATTCCATCTGGGATAATGGAATAATTTCCGAACGTGGTGTTCTGGTGCCGTTCCTCGATTATGAAGCGGGTTCCTCCGTCAACGAGGATGTTGCTATGGTGCGTATGTTGGGCGATGGCATGACCGCGAAGCCGCCGGTTGGGAACGGTTTCTTTTTTTTCGAACAACAACCCAATGCTCACACCGGATTTAAAGCAGTGCAAATCACCGATAGCGATCCCACGAAAGATGGCATCCTTGCCGTTTGGAACGATGCGCGATATGCAGGACTCGGTTATGGTAAAGATACCACCGTTTTCGCACAGCGCATAGACCGCAACGGCAATAGTTATTTTCCCTCTATAGGATCTGCCAGCCTCAATAAATTAGCTCAACCGGTGTGCTCTGGCCCTAATGGAAGCGCGTGGATCGCAAAGCAAGTATCGCTTGCGCCGCGGACGGACGGTGGAATTGCCGTGTGGACCGACTTCCGAAGAGGCACTAATTATCCGAACATTTATGCGCAGATCATTTTAATGTACGATTCGCTTTGGGTTCCCGTCGATTCTACAAGCCCGACGCTTACGGTGCTCACGGTGTCGCCATCGGATAATGGCAGCGCGTGTAACTCGCAATGCTACACCGTGCTCGGTATCGATCCGGGAACCTTCGTGAATGGGCAGAACCTTGTGAGCGGGATCGATTCTCTCATTCCTGTTGCGATGGTGAATATGAAATTAGATTCCATCCGCTACAAAAAAGGCGCGGATTCCATTACCTTCGGCGTGTGCGTGGTGGATTCGTTCCGGGATGCTTCCGGTACCGTCAAAGTGCAAGACACCGCCAAAAATATGCAGAGCATGAGCTTCACGTTTTGCACCATACCCGATATCAGTGCGCCGCTTATTACGGTGGATACGCTTACGCTTCCCAATTGGCTTGGCATCCACATTCGCGATGACCGCCCGTTGGATCGCGGGTTAAACGCAGTGGTTTTCACGGATACATCGAACGTCAGTTTTTCTAAACAGGCACGTAAGTTTGTTGTTGGCCAGGGTGCGTTCGATGATACGATCAGTATCGTCAACCCATCGCTGCCTGCGAATTTTTGCATCATGGCAACCGACACAGCCGGTAATGCAACGCAAGTTTATTGTTTTAACTCGTCGAACTCTGGCGTGTCTGAGTCCGTAGCGAACCCGATTTCACTTTCCGTTTTTCCGAATCCTACGAGCGGCGACGCCACGGTGATGCTGGGTGGAGCGGCATCGGCAAATGTCACAGTTTCGGATGTGTTAGGCCGCACCGTCGATCAATTCAGTCTTCAAGGCTCTCATATCTGGCAAGCAAGCGGGCTTGCGGCGGGAACCTATATCGTTCGCGCGCAAATCGGGAATACGGTGATCTGTAAACGGATCGTGAGAGAATAGGCGAGTTCTCCTTCGGGTAAAATTGCACTATCTCTCACACCACAGCCAATAATTGAGTATTTTTGTGGCATGGAAAAAGTAAAACTTGCTCTTATTGGCTGCGGAAACGTAGCACAGGTCGTTCATTTGCCGGTGTTAGAACACATGCCGGACGTGGAAATCGTGGCTGTCGTCGATCCGGATAAACGCAAGGCGCAAGCGGTTGCTCTGCGCTCGCATATCCCGAATGTATTCACTTCGCTCGATGCGTTGCTCGGTTCGCCGGTCGCACAGGAGCTTCATGCCGTCGATATTTGTACGCCGACCGATACGCATCGCCCGATCGCTATTCAGGCTATGGAAAACGGCTTGGATGTGCTCGTTGAAAAACCAATGGCGCGTTCGGCAAAAGAAGCAAAAGAGATGGCTGCCGCAGCTGAAGAGAACAACCGTAAGCTCATGGTCGGGATGAACAATCGGTTTCGCCCGGATACGATGATGCTGAAAACGTTCATCGATAAGAAGGAACTTGGGAAGGTATTTTACATTAAATCGGGGTGGCTGAAACAGCAATCGAGCACATCGCCGTGGCATCAGCAGAAAGAGAAATCCGGCGGTGGCGTTATTCTCGATCTCGGCATTGCCATGCTCGATCTGGGCCTGTGGCTCCTCGATTATCCTGACGTGCATACGGTGAGCGCAAGCACCTATCATCTGCATACGAAAACCGTTGAAGATTCCGCCGCGATTTTCGTGCGGCTGGCCGGAGATATTACCTTCACCACCGAAGTAAGCTGGACGTTCCAGCGCGAAAGCGATTTTTATTATTGCAACGTCTATGGGAACGATGGCAGCGCGTTCATCAATCCGCTGAAAGTGATGAAGCGCGTGCATGGGAACCTGATAAATCTTACGCCCGCAAAACCGCAGACGCCGGTTGCGCTCTATAAAAAATCGTATGAGAATGAACTGCGATATTTCATCAATTCTGTAAAGGGAATCGTTCCGCTCGTATCTTCGGGCCACGAAGCCTCGAAGCGGATGACGTTGGTAGAAGCGATCTATCAATCGGCGTCGAAAAAGAAAGAAATTACGATAGCCAAGAAATAAATCGCCGCTCATTGTTACGGAATGCTTTCCAACACCTCTCTTGAACTTCTGGCGGTCGGCGGAGTGGTGGTATTCGCAGTAATGGGAATGATATTTTACGCTGCCGCGCGAAACGGATGGAGGAAGCACGGGTACTTTACGCTGCCATCGGTTCTTATGATCGTTGCAGGGCTTTTCATCCTGTTTCAAGGTCTCGGCAGCGGTGTGATGCTTGCGGCCGTTGGTTCGCAAGTGGACGATCATCCTATCGTGGCGCTTACGATCAATGGTCTTGCAGAGCTTATTGTATTGCTCTGCGGAACGGTGATGATCTCAAGCGCTGCACGGCAAAATTTATTTGCGGTGTTTCGGTTAGAAGGATTCCGCGAAACACCGGCAGCGGCGTATCTGCTTGCGGTTCCCATGATGCTCCTCGCGCAATTCGGCGGAAGCGCGATTTCGGTGCTATGGGAACGCGTGTGGAGGATATTTCCGGGATTTTATCAAGCTGTTAACGCCTACGAAACCGCCGGTGATGAAAGCATGAAGGGACTTGTCACCGCGCATGGAACGCTGGATTTCATGCTGATATTTATCTTCGTCGCTATCGTTCCCGCACTGGCGGAGGAAGCGCTGTTCCGTGGCTTTACCCAAACGAACATCGAGCGCAGCGGTGATAGGCGCACTCGCCCTTTCGTCGCGCTTATTGTTGCATCTTTGCTGTTTGCGGCGATGCACGCAAGCCTTTTTAAATTTCCCGGTCTCCTTACACTTGGCCTTACGTTAGGATGGCTGACGTATCGCACCAACAATCTTTTTACCGGCGCGGTGGGGCATGTCGTGAATAATGGTTTTATTGTCGCGGCATTCTATCTAAATCCTGATGAAGTTACTGCGAACGCAAGTTCCAGCCTGGCAGGAACCGGAGAAGTATCGGGAACGGATGCGCTGACCCTACTTGCGTTATTGATACCGATATTTGTATTATTTCTTTACCTTTTTAATCGCATCACGGCTCCGCTTCAGGCGAGGGGTAATGCTGAACGGGAACTGAAAGCTCGGCTAAACGAAGAGAACTTATTTTTGAACGAACCCGTCGTGAACGATTATCCAACAGATCATTATGAGTAATCTTGCACAGCGCGTTATAGTAGCGATCGTCGCTATTCCCGTCATTTGTTATATTATTATTTTTAAGCCGTTCGGCTTGCTGGGGCTAACGCTTATTGTTGCGCTGTTGGCTGTCCATGAATTTTACAGCCTCGCAAAAACAAAAGGCTTTGTCCCGCAGACCGTTCTCGGAATGATTTTTACCGCGCTCATCGTCATCTCCTTCGCCCATGTGCAACTGCTGCACGTTGTAGTATTTCTGCATCTTCACGTTTCGATCGCAACGCTTACCATTTATTTTTTGCCACTCGTTATGATAGCGGGAATTATCGGAATTTTTACTTCGGAGCTGTTCAAAGGATTCCCAAATCCGCTCGTACAGGTCTCGATCACCATAGCTGGCGCGGCGTATATTGGCTTCGGGCTTGGAGCATTCTTTGGTATTCGTGAGATATTCTATGATTTGAACGGCTCTTCCACGAACTCAGCATTTTTTCTCATCATGCTGCTGGCTTCGATTTGGATTTGTGACAGCGCCGCATATTTTATCGGTCGCGCTTTTGGAAAACACAAAATTGCGAAACTCATCAGCCCAAATAAATCTTGGGAAGGTGGCATTGCGGGACTCATCGCCGCGATTGCCGCATGGCTTATTGCCCGCTCTTACATTGGTGGATTCGAACAGGTTTCTCTTTCAACGGCCATTGCGATGGGAATTATTGCTGGCGCGTTCGGGCAGATCGGTTTGAACTGGTTCCGGTCGATGCTGGCCTTGGAACCGGATAACGCCAAGCGTATCGAACTCGAACGGCGGCTGGCCCAGGCCGAAGCCGACTCGAAGCGTCGATGCATAACGACGAGATCGCGCACGCCTGACGGGCCGCCGAGGGGGCCGTCAAACCAGCCCCTCGTTCCGCAAATACGCCAACAATCCGACCACGCCGCGCTCGATCTGGTCGCGCACCGGATCGAAATCCTTCGGCGTCGCCGTAATAAGGATCGGGCACGTCGAGATCGCCCGCGCTCG
The DNA here is from genome assembly GCA_963794025.1 of Ignavibacteriota bacterium. GTDB lineage: Bacteria > Bacteroidota > Ignavibacteria > Palsa-1295 > Palsa-1295 > PALSA-1295. Next base: position 948 of record CAWCCK010000025.1, on the reverse strand, counting down.
TCGGGCGGCGAAACTCCATCAGCAGATGAACGCGATCGCGCGCATCGGGCGGCGCGAGCCGGCGCAGGATCGTGCGATGGCCGCGATCGAGCGCGATGATCAGGTCGAACATCCCGAAATCCGTCGGATCGATCTGCCGCGCCCGTTGATCCGAGATGTCGATGCCGCGCCGCTTGGCCGAGGCGATCGCGCGCGGATCGGGCGGATCGCCGACTTCGTAATCATGCGTGCGCGGCGGAATCGACCTCTGACACTGTGACCCAGCCCGGCCTCGGCCGCCAGCGCGCGCATCAGCCCCTCGGCCAGCGGCGAGCGACAGATATTGCCGGTGCAGACGAAAAGCACCTTGACCAGGACGGGCCTCCGCCGGACGATTCGCGCCAGAATAGCGGGGACGGCGAGCAATGACCAACGGCCGCGGATCGATCGTCATTCTGACCGGCGCGGGGATATCGAAGGAATCGGGCCTTTCGACCTTTCGCGACGCCGACGGCATCTGGGCCAGCGTGCGGATCGAAGACGTGGCGACGCCCGAGGCCTTCGCGCGCGACCCGCTGGCCGTTCACGCGTTCTACAATATGCGCCGGCGCAAACATTCCGAAGGCACGGTGATGCCCAACGCGGCGCACCGTCGCGCTGGCGCGGCTGGAAACCGAATGGCCCGACGACGGTGCTGGTGGTGACGCAGAATGTCGACAGCCTGCACGAGCGCGCCGGCACGCGGAACCTGATCCACATGCATGGCGAGATGCTGAAAGCGCGCTGCGCGTTCTGCGAATTCGTCGCCGCCTGGCACGACGATCTCTGCGTCGAAACGCTCTGCCCGACCTGCCGCGTGGCCGGGCGGCATGCGGCCGCATGTCGTGTGGTTCGGCGAAACGCCGCTCGAGATGGATCGGATCGGCGCGGCGCTGGAGCGCTGCGCGACCTTCATCTCGATCGGCACCT
>CAWCCK010000024.1:0-126082 GCA_963794025.1 Ignavibacteriota bacterium | reverse complement strand
TAAAACCGAATGGCACTGTCATGATCGCCGAAGAAGGCTATGTACCGGAGAGTGTGCTCGATAGTTTAGTGCGGGCGGCGTATTAAATTTTTTAACAACGCCGTTAGGCGTGGCCCGTTTGTAGAACGATCTTTTACCACAAATTTTCAAGCTCCATAGGAGCGGCCATTAGGTCGCTCCTATGGAGCTTTTTTTGAAAATTTCCAACCGTTTTTCTACAAACGGGCCACGCCTAACGGCGTTGTCATTTCTTTTACCACTCCCGCTTATGTCGCAGTTCCCATTCCTGCTTCAGCAGCGATGCGCGGGCGGCTTTTATGATCTGCTTTTGTTCCCAATGCTGACGCATACGCGCAGAGGAGGCGATGATCGAAAGTATCGCCGCGACGCCCGCGATGCTATATTCGATCCACAGATATTGATGCCGAAATAAATGAAGTCCAGCGAGTGCAATAACGATCGCGGCGAGCAACAGCGCCGTAGCGTTCAATAATTTTATCGTTTTTTTCGAGATCATGGTACAGGATCGTATCCTCCTTTATGCAACGGGTGACAGCGCCCGATGCGTTTCATTCCCATCCATCCGCCGCGGAACACGCCGTATTTTGCGACGGCTTGCGCCATGTATTCCGAGCACGTCGGCACAAACCGGCACGACGCCGGGAACAGCGGCGAAAGCAGCCGTTGATACAGGCGAATGAGAAAGATGAAAATGCTTCGCACCTACCTCTCCCCCAGCCCCTCTCCTTGGTAAGGAGAGGGGAGTTGTTGTTTTTGTTGTTGAAGTTTTTTAATCGTGTTATCGATGTCTTGAATTACTCGGTCGAGGTCGTCAAAAATTTCTTTATCGGAAAAACGGAGGAATTGAATACCATATTCCTCGATCATTTTTTGCCTAACAGCATCGCGTCCTTCGGCGAAAGGGAGATCGTGTGATGCTCCATCTACCTCGATGGCAAGTTTAACGGAGGGTGCATAAAAATCAACGACAAATCCTTGAACGCTATATTGGCGTTTTATTTTCGTTTCTACTCGTTGTTCTCTTCGAACGTGCGTCCACAGCAGTTCTTCCGACTTCGTAGCATTTCTGCGAAGTTCACGCCGCCGATCGAGCATAGACGATTTATTATAGACTTGAGTCATAGTATCTTCGAATTTCCTGTTCCCCTCTCCTTACCAAGGAGAGGGGTTAGGGGAGAGGTTTCCCCGCTCTCTTCATAATTTCAATAGCAACAGTATGAATATCCGAAACGATCATGCCCCACTTCACATCCCTGATCGGCTTTGCAATGCGCATCATCACAAGCACTTGCTCACCGCGCGAGGTAAGCCCGGTTTCGAGCATAGAGAATTCGGGAACTTCTGCAATGGCGGCGCGAAGCCAGCGTTTTATTTTATTGCGATCGTGCGCGCGTTTGTAGGAGCGTTTTGGGGCAAGAAGGAGAAAGCGAATGCCAGCTTCGCGCAACTCTGGCGATGCTTCGGGCAACGGGCGTTTCGCCCACGCGCATTCTATAATGGAATGTTGGCCGAGACGAATCCACTTGCGGTTTGCGAAGAACCAATCGAGCGTATCACGCCCGGCGAGGGAATGCTTGCGATCTACGCTAAGGCGTTTCAATGAAGAATTAAGAGTTAAAAATTAAGAATGGGGATTGTCTTCCCCTCCTATAACTCTTAATTCTTCATTCTTAATTCTTAATTATTTACCCCGTTCGTCGGAGACGGTCAGCTTGTGCCGGCCTTTGGCGCGGCGGGATGCAAGAACGCGGCGGCCGTTCTTGGTCGACATACGCGCGCGAAATCCGTGTTTGTTGGCACGCTTACGGCGGCTCGGTTGGAAGGTACGTTTCATAAGTGCGCCGCTAACAGCTTTCGGGCGAAGAATGGTTCTAACAAATGCGGAAATGTGCGCGCAATCTTGCCTTGTCATTCCCGAGAAAGCGGGAATCCATCGCCTGGTTCACGGCACTCCGGAGACTGGATTCCCGCTTTCGCGGGAATGACACGCTAAAAATTGAGTGGTAAACGGTGGTTCGGCTCCATCCCTGTCGTATTTTTGTTGCGTCGAAGCCTCAAACAGGCATTTTTTGAATGATAAAAGCAATTATTTTCACGACAGTCCTTATTGCCGCGTTCGTCGGCATTATTATTAATGCCAAACGGCTGACCGCATTTCTGCGTCTCGGCAAGTGGACGAACCGTTTCGACCACCCCAACGAGCGCGTGAAGCGTGTGCTCGGAATCGCTATCGGTCAATCGAAGATTTTCCGCGATCCCATCGCCGGACCGATCCACGCGTTCATTTTCTGGGGATTTATGGTGCTGCTCTTCGCTGTCATCGAGTCCATTGGCGAAGGCTTGACGGGCGGACATTTTTCCTTATCATTTCTTGGCCCTGTCTATTCTGTAATAACTTTTTCGCAGGATATATTTATCATCCTTGTGGTCATTTCCGTCCTTTTAGCATTGTGGCGAAGATTCGTTACTCGCGTAAAACGATTAGAAGGCGATAAGCATGAGAAATTAGACGCCACAATCATTTTAGTTCTTATTCTCATCATCGTGTGCTCGCTGACGGTAGATAATGCTGCGCGCATTGCGATGAATGGCGCGTATCCGCACGAAGCACACTGGCTTGCCGCGATGATCGCACCGATGTTTGTGGGAACTGCTATTGCCTCTTTTATTTACGAGAGCGCGTGGTGGGTGCATATCGTGACCGTGCTGGGCTTTATGAATTATCTTCCCTATTCGAAGCACTTGCATGTTATTACTTCCCTGCCGAATGTGTATTTTTCCGATCTACGCAAGAAGAATTATCTCAAGCCGATACATTTTGAAGATGAGACCGTCACAAAATATGGCGCAAGTGATATTGAAGACCTGACGTGGAAACAACTTCTCGATGGCGACACTTGCACCCATTGCGGGCGCTGCACTGCCGTCTGCCCAGCTTACGCGACCGGTAAAATTCTCGATCCGCGAAAAATCATTATTGCCACGCATCAGCGGATGTTAGATAAAGCTCCCTATCTCACCGCGCAAGGGTCGTATGGATTTAGTTCCTGGTCTGGAGAAATTGTAAAAGCGCAAGTTTCCACCAGCGATAATCCATCCGGCGACGAAGTGGTAACGCCCGAAGCACAAGCCGATCACGCGAAGGGAATGCTTCTCTTTCAAAAGCCAAAGATGAAGCAGGCGGAAGTGGAGTCCAGAAAATTCGTTGGCGATTACATTCCAGAAGAAATGCTTTGGCAATGCACTACCTGCCAAGCCTGCATGACAGAATGCCCCGTCACCATCGAGCATGTGGATGAGATTATTGATCTGCGCCGCAATTTAGTGATGATGGAATCGAGCTTTCCATCGGAACTTCAGCCCGCGTTTTCTAATATGGAAAATAATTTTTCACCGTGGGCGTTTTCGCCGAGCGAGCGCGGGGAGTGGGCGCATGGGATGGATATTAAAACAATGGCTGAGGGAATGAGGAATGAGGAATTAGGAATGAGGAATGAGGCTCAACCTAATTCGCTTTCTTCCCCATCCAACATTCCTAATTCCTCATTCTTAATTCCTCATTCCCAACCTATTCTTTTTTGGGTTGGGTGCGCGGGTTCCTACGATCAGCGGGCGAAAAAGATCACGCGCGCGTTCGCGGAACTCATGCAATTAGCGGAAATAGATTTTCGCATCCTCGGTAATGAAGAAAAATGCACCGGCGATCCCGCGCGCAGAATGGGGAATGAATATCTCGCGCAAATGCTCATTAAGGAGAATGTCGAAACGCTGAACCGATATAACGTTACCAAAGTTGTGACGACGTGCCCGCATTGCTTCAACGCCATCAAGAACGAATGGAAGGATTTCGATGGGCATTACGAAGTGCAGCATCACACAGAATTCATCAAGGAACTGTTAGACACCGGGCGCATCAAGCCAACGAAAGAACTGCTCGAACGCGCGACCTATCACGATTCCTGTTATCTCGGACGCTCCAACGATATTTACGACGCGCCGCGTAACGCGCTCGAAAGCATTCCCGGCCTCGAGATCATCGAAATGGATCGTTCCCGCTCCAAAGGTATGTGCTGCGGCGCCGGCGGCGGACAAATGTGGATGGAAGAAAAAGTTGGCAAGCGCATCAACATCGAACGCACGGAGCAAGCACTATCTACGGGAGCTAAAGTCGTAGCCAGTGCCTGCCCATTCTGTATGACGATGCTCACCGATGGCGTGAAGGCGAAAGGCGAAGGCGAAAATGTTCAGGTACGCGATATTGCGGAGATCGTGCTGGAGGCGGTGAAATAATTAAGAATTGAGGATGGTCCTTACGGTAATTCCGTCGCCGTTACCAATACCTGCCCGAGCCTGCACGTTCCCGATTGGGCAGCGCACGCAGCGTCAATCCAATATTGGGTTCCCACCGTCATGTTCACATAGGTTTCGAGCATGAACGGCGCGCACTCCGTATGGTTCGATCCGACGGGATCGACGCCTGCCTTGCCGCTCACAACCGTACCGGTAATGGCGTTGCCGTGTGCCGGAGCGGTACCGGTTCCATAGACGAGTTGTGACGTTACTTCGTCACCATTAACATTGGAATAGAGATTACCTGACATGATGATCAGCATGTGGCCTGTTACAACTGGCGTGAAGAAAATGCTCGATCCTAAGCCGCCCATTTCACCCGTTGTGCTCGTAATAGCTGCCACACTATCGATCGCTGACAGATAGTGTGTGTACGACGACGATGAAGTTCCCCATTGCAGATTGATGGTGTCCGTTCCGGTTCCCGTCGTCTTCACCGATGTGATCGAGAGCACCTGACCGGCAAGCGGCGCTGCTGTCTGGGCCGGGAGATTGTAAATGAATGTGGAGTCCGGAGTGGTCAGGCTCGGCTCGATCGTTGTCATAAACGCCGCGCTGGAGTATGCGAGAGAGAGAGAACCTTCGGTGTTCCCGGTCTGACCGAGCAATAGATTTGCGCCACTCGAAAGCACGGCATCTTGTGAAGCCGCACCGCCATTGATCATATCGGAGAAAACAAGGTTCGTCGTTGTAGTGCCGGCTACAGTCTGCGGCTGGTTCTGAACAATGAATTTATCCGTTTGGGAAGTACCCGCAGTAGAATTCCATGCCGAGCCGGTCAGATCGATAGTCGGGGAGTATTGCTGCGGCGTTCCGCTCGTCGCAGCGGTAAGGTTTTGCAGCGCAAGGCCATCCGTAGAGGTGGTCGCGATTGAGTTCCCATTCTCCGCAATGAGTCCGGTGGCATTGATAGACGTATCCCCCGCTGCTCCGGAAGCGGACACCACAAGTCCGGTGGCCTTTGTGCCGGTTCCCGAACCAACGGCGGTAACGGTCAGCCCCGTCGCAGAGCCAGCCGTTGCAGCGCCCGCATTGGCTACGATCTGCGCGCCGAAATCGGTTACGCTCGCACCGGATGCCGCCGCATACGCTACATTGAAGATGGGCGTTGCTCCGGCGGCGAGAGAATTCTGCTGGGAGGTCGGGCCATAGATCACACCGTATGTTGTGAAATAATTCGCAATATAATTCCCTTCGAACGGCACCCATGCCGATCCGTTGTAATAATAATAGGTCGAAGGCGTAAGGAACGCCGTCGAATCCGTGCAATAGACGAAATCGGCAGTGGCAACGGTAGCAGGAATGGCATTCATCTGCGCGTGGGTCATGCGCGGCGGGAGCAAGCCGCTCGTGGTGCTCGTGAGATCGAGCAGGGCGCTCGCGTTGGGCAAAAAGGTTCCGATTCCCACGTTCGTCTGCGCGTGAACATAGCCTACGCTTGCCATGAGCAGCAAGGCGATCCCTCCGATACCTATAAACGATCGAGTATAAAAATTAGCTGTTCTCATTTTTGTAATATGATTCCTTCTCTTTCATACTTCCTATTTCATCTTTTCCCCGTTATGGCAATTCTGTTGCAGTGACCACGACCTGACCGAGCGCCGTCGTGCCGGTGTTGGAGGAAACGGCCGCATCGACCCAATAGGTAGTTCCCACTGTCAGCGCCTGGTACGTTATGAGCATGAACGGCGCTATTTCCACATGATCCGCGCCATCCGGCTGGACGGCAGTCTTGCCGCCAACGGCGGTGCCGGTTATTGCAGTATTCCACGCCGGTGCAGCGGTCGAGCCATAATACATTTGTGCATACGCCGCGTCGCCGCCGGTGCCAGTGTACATGCAGCCGGACATGATGATCAGCATGTGACCGGTAACGATCGGTGTGAAAGATACCGCGCCCGTCCCCGTCCCTAATCCCCCCATTTTCCCGGTGGTGCTCGTAATGGGAGGCACGGTATCCACCGCCGAGGTGTAATGGGTGTACGACGTAGCAGAAGTTCCCCATTGGAGATTCACCGTATAAGGTCCCGTGCCTGTGACCGATGTAATAGATAAGATCTGGCCGGGAAGCGGGGCCGTCGTTTGGGCAGGAAGATTATAGATAAAGGTCGAGGTTGGCGTGGTGGTGCTCGGCTCGACGGTTGTCATGAATGCCGCGCTCGAGGCCGCGAGCGAGAGCGAGCCTTCGGTATTCGCTGTCTGACCCAGCAATAAGTTAGCATTACTGGAAAGCACGGCATCCTGTGAGATCGCGCCGCCGTTTATTATATCGGAGAATACGAGGTTCGTCGTCGTGGTACCGGCCGTAGCCTGCGGTTGATTTTCCACGACAAACTTATCGGTTTGCGAAGCCGCGCCTGTGGAATTATATGCGGAACCTGTCAGATCGAGACGCGGCGAGTATTGCTGGGTAACGGTGGAAGTTGCAGCCGTCAGATTTTGCAGCACCAGTCCATCGGTCGAAGCCGTGCCGATGCCGTTACCATTCTCCGCTATTTCCGAGGTAGCATCAATAGTGGTATCCGCCGCTGCGCCTGCTGAGGATACGATAAGTCCGGTAGCTTTCGTTCCCGTTCCGGAACCCGAAGCTGTGACGGTCAGGCCGGTCGCGGAGCCAGCCGTCGCGCCGCTGGCATTGGCAACGATCTGCGCGCCGAAATCCGTCACGGTGCCGGAAGCGGCCGCGTATGCCACGTTAAAGATCGGTGTTGCGCCGGCAGCAAGCGTATTCTGCTGCGAAGTCGGCCCATAGATCACGCCATTACCTGCAAGATAGTTGGCAAGATAATTTCCCATGAACGGCACCCAGGCCGTTCCGTTGTAATAATAATAAGTAGAAGGAGTAAGGAACCCTGTCGAGTCCGTGCAATACACAAAATCGCCGGTTGCGACGGTGGCAGGAATAGCATTCATCTGCGCGTGCGTCATGCGCGGCGGAAGCAGACCGCTCGTGGTGCTGGTAAGATCGAGCAGGGCGCTCGCGTTCGGCGAGACCGTTCCGATCCCGACGTTCGCCTGCGCGCGAACATAGCTAACGCTCACCGTGAGCAGCATGGCAACCACTCCGATCCCTATGAACGATCGCGTATAGAAATTAGCTATTCTCATTTTTGTGTTATGATTCCTCCTCGTTCCTACTTCCTATTTCATACTTTATACTTTTCCAGCTATGGTAATTCTATGGCAGTAACCACGACCTGCCCGAGGGTGCAGGTCCCTCTGTTGGAAGAGCAGGCCGCATCGATCCAATACTGAGTTCCCACGGTCATCACCTGATACGTTTCCACCATAAAGGGCGCTATCTCGATATGCGGTCCGTTGATCGGCTCCACGGCTGATTTACTTCCCACAGCCGTTCCGGTTAACGCTGCCGCGTGCGCGGGCGCAGTTCCCGTGCCAAAATACAACTGTGCAACGGACTGCGCACTATCGGCGCTCGTGTAAATAACGCCGGACATGATGATGAGCATGTGGCCCGTCACGACAGGTGTGAACTTTACGGTCGCTCCTAAGCCGCCCATTTCCCCAACGGTACTTGTGATCGCGGCTACGCTATCGACCGCGGATACATAGTGCGTGTAGGACGAAGATGAAGTTCCCCATTGGAGATTAACCGTGTACGGCCCCGCCCCTGTCACCGAGGTGATCGAAAGCACCTGCCCCGCGATCGGAACCGTCGTTTGAGCCGGAAGATTATAGATAAAGGTCGAGGTTGGGGTCGTAGTGCTCGGCTCGATGGTCGTCATGTTGGCCGCGCTCGCATACGCAAGCGATAGGGAACCTTGAGTGTTGGACGTTTGCCCTAACAGTAAGTTCGCGCCGCTCGAAAGCACAGCATCCTGCGAGATAGCGCCGCCATTGATCATATCAGAAAAAACAAGATTCGTCGTCGTCGTACCGGCCACGGTTTGCGGCTGATTTTCGAAGACAAATTTATCCGTCTGCGAAGCGGCGCCTGTAGAATTGTACGCGGTTCCCGTTAGGTCGATTCGCGGAGAGTATTGCTGCTTTGTACCGGTCGTTGCAGCGGTAAGGTTTTGAAGCACCAGCCCATCCGTCGAGGTGGTGGCGATACCAGCGCGGTTCCCAGCAATTTCTGCCGTAGCATTGATCGAGGTATCTCCAGCCGCGCCTGTCGCGGAAACAACAAGGCCATACGCCTTCGTACCGGATCCCGAACCGGTAGCCGAGACCGTCAAACCGGTCGCGGAGCCAGCCGTTGCGCCGCTCGCATTGGCAACGATCTGCGCGCCAAAATCCGTTATGCTCGCGCCGGTCGCGGGAGCATACGCTACGTTAAAGATTGGCGTTGCGCCCGCAGCCAACGTATTCTGCTGTGTAAGAGGCCCATAAATGACGCCCCAGATCTCAAAATAATTTGCAATATAATTCCCCATGAACGGCACCCACGCCGAGCCGTTGTAATAATAATAGGTCGAGGGAGTAAGCGGCGCAGTGGAATCCGTGCAAAAAACGAGATCGGCTGTGGCGGGAAGAGAGATAGCATTGCGCTGCGCCTGCGTCATGCGGGGCGGGAGCAGGCCGCTCGTGGTGCTCGTAAGATCGAGTAAGGCGCTTGCATTCGGCGCAATGGTTCCGATACCGGCGTTCGCCTGCGCGTTTGCTTCGTTCATAACTGTCATGCACAGCATAGCAACCGCCCCGGCGCAAGCAACGATTCGTATGTATGCGTGAATAGTTCTCATTTTTGTAGTATGACCCCTTTCATCAATCGATCATCGCCCGAAGTAAGAACGATAGTATAAACGCCTGCCGGAAAATTGGACACATCGATCAATACCACATTCGACCCCGCGATATACTGACCTCCGACGCTTGACATCACCTTGCGCCCGGAGAAATCGAACAGATCCAACTGCACATACGCATCGGCCGGAAGCCCGAACTGCGCGTGCAAGCTGCTGGTCGCAGGATTCGGATACACCGAAAGATTGATCGCATTCGGAATGTCTATCTCGTTAAAATCAATAGATTTCGTTCCCACGAGCGTGCGAACGCCATCTTTATCGATCTGATAGAGATCGTAGGTATAATCGCCGCTCGATAGATCGTCGTCATCGATCGTTTCATAGTTCGCGCCCCACGGGCTTTTGGACATGAGCGCCGTATCGTCTAAATAGGTTCCCAGTACGGTCGTGGCATCGCTGCCTGCTTTGGTGCGATCGAGTTCGAAGCCGAGCGATTGTATCTCACTATACGTCGTCCAATTAAGATCAACATGATCTTCCACTTGCTCTACGGTGAACGGCCCCATCTGCACCGGCAACGAATTATCCTGCGTAAGCGAACCAAGCGTAAAGGGACGGTTGATCGTCGAAGTGCCATACTGCGCCGCCGTTACCACAGCCGATTGTATCCAACCGGAGTTATACGTCGCGCCCGCCTGCACCGCGCTGACGCCAGCCGTAAGCCACGCGGGCTGCGGCCCCGGCACAATAGGCGCAAGTGTATCCCATCGGGCGACCACCAGATTGGAGATGGTGTTCATATAACTTGCAAGCGCATAATCGCCGGGAATCCAGTAGAGCTTGATGATCGCGTTTGCGCTGCCACTTTCGATATTACCGAACCAGTATTGTACTTTGCTCACGGTGACAAGCGGCGATTGAATGCTCGTCGTGTTCGTATAGGTATAATTGAAATACTGGGTGAGATACGTCGTCGCGGTGGAACTTTGTGGCGTGATCGAACAGGTATTGGCGCGGCCTTGTTTGCCGACTGGGAACCAGAACAAGTTCGTCGAGTTCATATCTTTTTCCGCCGGCCCATCAACATAACTGATACAGGCCGAGACCGGCATTCCAGAATTATTCACCCAATTCCCTTGGGTATTGAAATGCAGCACATCGGTATTGGTGGTATAGCAAATGCCATTCGTGAAATAGCAATCGCTATCGATAATCTCCTGCTGCGTCAGCGTTTTAGAGCCGCCGTTCGTAAATTCAAGATCGTAGAACGTGGTGATGGTTGTGCCGCCGACGTTCTGGTTGGTCGTGCCATTCAGATTAACCGTTCCCGTTTTATAGACCCACGTTCCATTATTGGTAAAGTTACCGGCAATGTTATACAACCCGGAACCGCCGGACGTTGCGGCCGTGGAATTCGTAAAATTCGCAGTAATGGTCACGGTGCCGGAATCGTCGAGCGAGCCGGTGTTGATCTGCGCCGAGCCGTTGACCTGCACTTCGGAACCCGGTTTGGTAACGATCGTCGCGCCATTGCCATAAAAAAGCTGTGCGCGAACAGGTGGGACCATCATGAGCGATGATCCCGCCAGCAAAAGCATGGCGAAAAAGACGGGAAAAAAATGCGTTCGGCGTCTCACAAGGTAAACTAAACGGTCGGCACACCGAATTTTCTGGAGTGGGGCAACCATCCTATAGAAAACCGGCAATTCTAACTAAACATGCGAACGGAACCGGATATAAGAAAGTTCACGGGAAAACAACCAGTTTCTTCGTCATTTCTCTGCCTGTACTGTGATAAGAAATGAAGTAAAATCCCTCCTGAAGCGAAATTGGCAACGTTACAACTCCTTCACTGCCTGACTGAAAAGTCTGTTGATACCATACGCGGCCAATCGCATCCGCAACAGAGACTATTCCATCCGGCGCGCCGTTAAAAGAAAGCACAAGCGATCCGTTGCTGTACCAAACGTTTTCCAGTGCCGTTTGCCCTACCGAATCCGCCTGAGTTACCGTTAGGGAGGCCAGCCACTGACGAACTCCGTCGTCGGTAATCTCATAGAGATCGTACCGTGGCATTCCCGCAGGCGCGGAGGCATCCGTGTAATGATAGGTTGCGCCAAATGGGGAACGCGAACGAAGTGAATCATCGCTCCAATAGGCTGCGAGCAGTTCGGAATCGCCGGAAGATTCCCTGTCTATCTCAAAGCCAACGAGATCGTTCTCGGAACTCGTTTGCCATGTTAACTCCACGCCGGTTCCCGAGCGTTGCTCGGTAAAGTTTTGGAGTGTCAGTGGCAGTGGGGTATCGGTGTAGCCATCGGCGAGCATCCACAAAAAGCTCCCGGAATCGTTCGGCCAGCCGAGCACGGTGGTGTCCCACACGAATTCATCTGTGGAATCGTTATAGCTCGTGAGACCGCTAATGGCCCAAGTACTTCCCTGATCGGGTGAGCGCCAGAAATGAAGCGCGGAGGGGTTGGCGCCGTCCAGTTCATCGCAATGAAGCTGCATCGTCATCGCATCCGGGTTCCCAGATTGCGGTCCTGCGCTGGGCGTGATGCGATAGTATCGAAGCGCGGGAAGTATTTTTACCGGTGCGCTCACCACGCCGGAGTTCGGCGGCAGATACCCACTTGTGCGAACGACGGTTGTGCGGCCAGGCGAGGGATTCGTTCCACTCGCAATGGTAAGCCCAAGCCCGGAAAAGCTATCGATGGGATCCGTAGCGCCGAGCTGCGGCGAAAGCTGTGTGAACGCGCGCCCGATGAGATGTCCGCCGCACGGCGGAGCTTCTTCGATAAGTTCCGTCACGATCTCCAGCGAATCGCAGTGCGTGTCATCCAAGAAGCGGACAGCGAGCACCGTGTGCGGCGTTACGATAACAGTTCCAAGCTCCGAAGGGCCGGACCAATGGATGGTATCTTTCACATTCGTTCCGCGCGGCAGCGCATCGAACACCCACGTATCCTGACCGAGCGAAAGCATTCCGCAGCCCGTCTGCCCCGTGCCCGGCGCGCCGGACGCGCCTTTGTTATCGTTGATGACATCGCCCGAAAGCGTGACGGTTTGCGGCACACCGATGCCGGTTTCGTTTTCCGTTGTTGTGCTTGCGCCTAAGCGGATGTGAAACGTTCCAAGGATCACCAGCGGATTCGCATTGAACGAGGCAACGGTTCCCGTTAGTGTCAGATTCCGGTACGCATGACCAAAGATATTATTCAATAGATACGAAACATCGATCTCCGCATTAATGCCTGAATAATATTCGAATGTGCTCGCGCTATCTAGCGCGAAGAGCGGTGAACTACTGGAATCGAAAATGCCGGGAGTGGGAACCGGGAACATCGCAGCCGTGCGGAACAGGCCACCCGTTTCTATATGGATAATAGGCCGAATACTTCCCGAAATATCGAACCATCCGCTATCGGCATTGAGCGTGCCGGAAACAGCGATGAGCGTATCGCCATTCGTAGCAGCTTGCAAAAAAAGCGTGTCGGAACGAAGGGTGAGCGAGCCTTGCACAGAGACAAATGCTAGCGCGGGAGTAGATTCATCGAGCCAGACGGAATCGCCGAGGCTGATAACGGCGGTATCGCCCATTTGGGGAATGATTCCGCTTGCCCACACCGAGGGCGTACTCCACGCGCCGGTTTCGGTGGTGGTGCGGGTCGTGGCATGAAGTTCCACCGACAGCAATAGCAGCAGCGGAACGAAAAAAAGAGAACGCGCGGAATAGTTCAATGTTTTGGCAAACATGGAAAGGAAGGGAACATTAATGAGGCGGGAAGTAATTCCGGCGTGGGATCGGACCCAGCCACATCAATCCTTATGAGGAGGTAACTTTCTCTTATTACCATCGATCTGAGTAAATTCCTTCTTCGTCTCCTTAATGCGTTTCTTAGTTTCTTTAATGTGCTCTTCTTTCGGCAAATTTTCCGGCTTTGTATTGCTGAGTTTCTGCATGGTGTCGCGCACTTGGGTTCCAACGAAGTGCGCAGCTTTCTCTAATCGAGCCTGTCCACGAATGCTTTCATTCTTTATCTTTTCCTCCGTTTGCGTTATCCGGAAGAGATTCGCTGCAAGTTCCGTCTTCCCCATATAATTCAACAGGCTATCCTTTGGATTAGTCACACCCCGGTGAGCGCGCAACTGAGCAAGGTTCATGTTATATAGCCCACGATAACCGGCGCTTGTAAAGTAGGCATAATTCTCAAGACCCGCGAGACCTGCGGTTTGGTTTAAAGACTTTTCGCGGTCGCTGATCTCATCTCGAACCAATACCCGCTCAATTCCAGTGGACTGTTCTATCGCGATGCGAAGCGTTTCGGCGGACTGAATGAAGTAGGCTTGGGCCGTTGCGACCCCCGGTTTCTTGGGATCGCCGTTCATCGTTACCAGATAGCATCCGAAACGAGATAATTTGTAATCCTGCAGATTCATGCCATGCTCGATGCGCGTGACGGGTGTGATGGTCTCTTCATGCATGATCTCCAATGCATCGAGAGCCGTCATGGCCCGCTGAACGGCTTTGCGGAACGAATCCCAGCTCTCGTAGCCCAGCATCACCATGAGGTCGCGGGCGTACCAGTAACGAATGCCATTATCCTTCGCGAATTCCTCGAAAGAATCCTCGGGCTGGTGGCCATCGAATACAAGACTTAGCTGCGTTGACATGTTACATCATGAAACGTGAAATCTTATATTTCCATTCGCTTCGTTAATTCCCTTCCACAATCTTAATTTCCTCGGGCGTGAGGCCGCAGAGCGCATAGACGAGCCGGTCGATCAACGAATAGCCACGGAGTGGCGATGTACCCGATAGCCCAGGGTGTAGGCGAAGCCGGAACCCTAGGACATGATGCACATTAGAATGTTTAGCCCTGAAAGGGCGATGTTTAACAGCCGGAATTTTACAACGCCCTTTTCAGGGCTGTAAAAAAATGCGGCACGGTAACCCAGGGTTCCGCTACGCTCCACCCTGGGCTGCGAGCACTCCGTCGCTCCGCGACTGCGATGCGCCCCGGTTCATCTTTCATCTTTTATATTTCATCTTTGCCCCGTCCCTTTCACGGCCTGTCGATCAATATCCACGCCGAGGATATTATCTAATTATATCTGCTGTTTCTGCGAACATTAGACCCGTTCGAGCCACAATGAACCTGGCGTATGGCTCCGTTGCTTGGCAGGAAACTCCTCCAGATGCGGCAAGTGACGCTGCAATTCAGGCAGGTGGTTGAAGTAGAGAAAGTGCAGTGCAGCGATGATCCGAAATTCTCGATTGAAGCAGAGAAACGCTTCGACCAAATACTGCTCATTCCAGAAGCGACGGTCGATCAGGAACCAATCATCTGGATACTCTTTCGGGGTAAAAATATCGTGGATATGAATGAGCACGCCTTTCGGGAGCGATGGCAGAAGCTGAAAATACTCGAATTGAACGTCGCCCTGTGGGCGAATCATGTGCGAGGAATCAATAAAGAGAATGTCCCCTGCATCGAGTGAGGAAAAAAATCCCAGATCGACGTTCTCTACTCGCTGGCGAAGTACGCGAACGCCAAGTTGATCGAGCCAATTGTTCGAATAAGGTTCGATGCAGGTTACTTCGCAGGTGTACGATGGATCCTCCACGCGATTCTTTTCAATGGCTTGAAGTGCCACGAGCGTCGAATAGCCGCTGCCAATCTCAATGATCCGCTTTGGCTTTCTCAGCCGGATGATGCTATAGTAGAAATCCGCATCTCCGCCGCAGAAGTATGTGTTCAGGCCATGACCATCCACTGGAGCCCGATATGCGAACGAACCAAGCGCTCGAAGCTCCTCCTCGAATCGAAACTCGTTCAGCAGTTGCAACTGACCACCTTCGTTCATATCGAGACCCCCAATGTGACGATCGGTATCCAACGAAGCAGATAGATGGGCTGGATTAAATAACGGTTCGTAGTAGTGGTCGATTATAGGATAGACGCCCAATTTTGTCAGCATATCTCGTGAAAATGCTAAGCGAGAAAGACCAATATTGCGCAACATCTTAAGGTAGGCTCCAGAAAGAAGTAGCACAGGGAGGCTCAAGATTTCCGTAACACGAACACCGAATTTCAGAATGTGTTTGGAAGGACCATCTTTCATACGTGTTTTTGTTGGAATCGTGGGCGATAAAACAACTCGGAGTAATTCAATCGTTCGATGGTCGCGCTCAATAGTGATTGCGATATTAGCGCCGATTATTCCCTTTACATTCCCAATGACTGTTCATCACGAACCCTCATTGAACCGTAGGGACGTGCTGCGCACGTCCTTTTTGCCGAAGCGATAACCGGAGATTTCGGATGATCTTTATATTGTTGTTAATTGAGGAGGAGGACGTGCGCGGCACGTCCCTACGGAGCCGAGTGTAGCCGGAAGCTCCTGTTTCCGGGCAGATTTCCCTGTCGTAAGCTGGAGCTTACGACTACACAAAGAACCGATTTTCGCGGCTGTCGGAAAAAATATCATAGGTGACCGGAAACTCCGTAAGAACATATCCACACAAATGGTACCTTTTCTGATAGCAACAACCTAAATCCGATGTTTTTATCTTAATAATTTTTCGGGCACAATCCTTGTATGAATTGTCGTTTGAAGGAATAACTTTTATCATGTCAACCTCAGCACCAACCACATCACCCACCGGCAACACGCTTTGGCTTCGGTCAAAGAAGTGGGATCTCTTGTGGATTTCCGGCTCGGCGCTGCTCATGGTAAGCCCGTATTTCTTCTATTACATAGCGCAATCGCTGGGCTTCACTCAGGATACGGCGCGGAATATCGTCAATGGAATGATCGCGTTCTTCATCGGCGGTCCGCACATGTATGCCACGCATCTTCGGACTACGTTCGATCCCGGTTTCCGCAAACGGCATCCCTCTATTTTGATCGCTGCGTTCATTATACCGCTCGCGGTCATTATTGTAGGCGTTAATTACTTCATTATACTTCTGACGTTCTTCTTCTTTTGGGCGAGCGTTCATGTGCTGCATCAGATCGTCTTTCTCGTCGATTGCTATAATGGCCGCAAGCCTAAAACGCTAACGTGGCAATCGAAAGCGATCGATTACGCCGTAGTGCTGACGGGGCTGTATCCCGTAGCGATGTACCGCTTTACGCATAATACCTTTAAGGTAGGTTCGAACTTGCTCTACTTCCCGGAATTTTTGAAGGTCGATGCGGTGTGGTGGATCGCAAGCGCGTTGTTCGCGGCTGCGCTGGCGCTGTTTATCATGAAAACCTGGCGCGAGTTCCGAAGCGGCGAGGGAAATGTTCCGAAAACGATTTTGATCTCCGTAACCGTGATCGCTACATTTATCACTCCATTTTTTCACGAGTTAGACGTCGCGTTTCAGGGGCTGAACACTTGGCATTCGTTCCAATATCTTGGGCTGACCTGGTATATCAATCGCTTGCGTTACGATCGGAATGAATTGCCGGCGAGGGTCAGCGTATTTGCGCGTCCCGGCGAGTGGTGGCGTTATTACGGCTTTACGGTAATGATGACGGTCATTGCGATCGGCCTCATAGCCATCTTGATCTTTACGAGTTCTTATACGGGGCTTTCGTTCGATCAGTGCTACTATATTATCGTGCTCAGCTTTTTGCTTACGCATTATTACCACGATCATATTATCTTTACCGAAGCGCCGGATTTTAGCCCCGTTCCGGCGCGGAATCCCGGCCAGCAGCTTGCGCTGGATAGCTGAGCATTGGATTGCTCAAACCTTCTGCTATGCTCCGGCGTTTGAGGGCCGGTTAAAATAGAGGGCGCACTTATTCGTCCTTATACCTCCATAACCCTCACGTAGTAGCCTTTTTTTCGTAAGCATTATTAGATGGATTCCTCGAAGACGACGACAATCGGGATCGTACTCATTATCGTAGTCTTTATTGGCTGGATGATCTGGATGAACGTGGAGCAAGCCAAGCTCCCGAAACCCGCGCCCGTAGCGACCGCCGATACCACGCACGTCGTTGCACCGACTCCGACACCTACGCAAGCCGTAGCGCAAGCTGGGTTAAGCGATTCATCTGCGCGATCCGGTGCTTTCCCGGATTCCAACTCTGCACCGATCTCGATCAAGACGATCGAAACGCCATACTTCACCGCGCAGGTTAGTTCAAAGGGAGCCGCTATTTCGAGCTTCATTTTAAAGCGGTATAAAACCTGGGATAAAAAACCTGTCGAGTTAGTAAATCATGAAGCAGCAAGCATGACCGATCATGCGGGCGCGGACATCGATCTAAAATTCGTTGCCTCTGACGGAAAAACGGTCGCCACGAACGATCTCCCATTTACGCTCGATGCAAAAACGGTCGCGCTTGGCCCAAGCGATAGCACCAGTTTTTCCGCAATGTATCAGTTGGATAGCAACCGATCCATCCAGAAAATTTTTCATTTCTCCGGCGCAGGTTATCTGATCGGCATCGAATATAAGCTGCATGGTTTTGAAAATTCGGTAAGCGGCTATCATTATACCGCATCGCTCGACGACCCGCTGCCCTACGTTGAAAAGCGAAGCGCCGACGAAACCTCTGCTGCAAAAGCCTTCGCAGGTCAAGCCGGCGAGATGGAAGATCTTACCGTTTCCAAACCCGGCGCGGCAGCTCATAAATCTGTCAATGGCGACATTGCTTATGCCGGAATGCGAACGCAGTATTTCGAGCAAGCAATGATTCCCGTCGGCGAAAAAACTGCCGGAGCCGATATTTCCGGCATTGCCGCGCCAGGACTCGATGGCGGAATTGTAGCGATGTACAATGCCGCGATCACAGTTCCCATTGGCCGAACGCCGAATGAATCGCTCGGCTTCCAACTGTATTTCGGCCCGCTCGAATACGACCGCGTCGAAGCGCTCGGCGTAGGATTGGAGCAATCGCTGAACTTTGGTGCATCGTTCGGCCTCTCGTTTATCGTGCGGCCCATTTCGGTTCATTTGCTTCTGCCGTTCTTTTTGTGGCTGCATGGATTTTTCTCGAATTGGGGCGTTGTCATCATCGTCTTTTCGATCGCGATCAAGCTCATCACGATACCAACCTCGATGGGCCAAATGCGCTCCATGCAAAAAATGAGAGTCGTCCAGCCGATGATGACCGAACTCCGCGAAAAATACAAGGACGATCCCAAAAAGATGAACGAAGAGACGATGAAGCTCTATCGTACCTACGGAGTAAATCCGGCAGGTGGATGCCTTCCGATGCTTCTGCAAATGCCGATCCTGTTCGCGCTCTATGCCGTGCTCAGGAACGTTATTCAGCTTCGGCAGGCGCCGTTCGGATTCTGGATCAGCGATCTTTCCGTTCCCGATGCGCTCTTTCATTTCGGAACCAAACTTCCGCTCATCGGCGAACAAATGAGCGGCCTCACGCTGCTCCTCGTCATCACCATGTTCATCCAGCAGATGTTCACCATCACCGATCCGCGCCAAAAACAGATGGCGTATATCATGCCGATCGTGTTCATCTTCATGTTCAACAATTTGCCCTCCGGCGTTGGGCTCTATTATTTCATGTTCAATATCTTTGGACTGATCCAGCAATTTTATCTCACAAAAATTGCTCCTCAACCCACGCTCGAAGCACTAAAAGCTGCGCCCAAAAAAGGCGGCGGAATGATGGCCCGCTTGCAGGATATGGAAAAACAACAGCGCGAAACCCGCAAACAACAGTACGCCGGCAAGGGACTTCCCGGCGGAAAGAAGAAATAGCCGGAATTCGAGGTTGAACCAATTTCAAATCGCTTTTATATAGTGTGTGTTGGATGCGTATTCATTAACTCTGCCCTTTTGTTCATGAACTCCGCCATGTTTTCGTGCGCCGCTTCGTGTGATCTGGAAAAACTGCCCATATATATACAACAATAATTTTCGAGATAAAGTGCCCGTTGAAGCACCCAATCGCGGAGTGTGGCGCATGCTTTAGCTTGCATCAAAAACTGAAGCCTGCCCTCAGCTTGATAGGGGTGAGAATCCTGGGTGTGCAATTTTTTAAAGGCCAGAATCCCACAGGGCGACACGACCCGGAAGTGATTAACTCCTCCTTTGCGTTCTACTTCAATGCCTTTATCATGGAATGAAATCCGCGACCGCGCGGTGCAATTTTCGCGCAAGTGGAAAGACGCGTTCTCCGAAGATGCGGATGCGAAATCGTTTATGGACGATTTTTTTAAGGTCTTCGGAATCGATAGGTATCGCACGGCTTCATTCGAATATAAGCTCACTAAGTTTGACGGTAAGACAGGCTATGCCGACTTGCTTTGGAAAGGGAAATTGCTCATCGAGCAAAAATCGAAAGGGAAAAGTCTTGACGATGCATACAAGCAGGCCAAGGATTATCTGCTTACGATCCCACAAAAGGAATTACCGCACTACGTCCTGGTATGTGATTTCGAAAACTTTCGGCTCCGTGATATGGGGACGGAAGAGACTGTTGAATTCAAGCTTAAAGATTTCCCCACCAATATCAAGCATTTTGGATTTATCGCCGGATACGAAACGCATACCTATAAAGAGCAAGACCCCGTCAACATTCAGGCGGCGGAGCGCATGGGAAAGCTCCATGATGAACTGAAGCAAGAGATTGGCTATACCGGCCACGATCTGGAAGTGCTACTCGTTCGGTTGCTCTTCTGCCTTTTCGCAGACAATACCGGCAATCTCTTGCCACAAGGAATTTTTCGTGAATATATTGAGCAAAGAACTTCAGAAGATGGGAAGGACTTAGCTGAACGACTCGATAACTTATTTCAAGTTCTTAACCAGCAGGAGAGTGAGAGGTTTCGAACTCTTGATGAGCAATTGGCTCAATTCCCATATGTCAACGGGCAGCTGTTTGGTGAGAGGTTGCGAACTGCGGATTTTACCGCGAAAATGCGAAAACAATTGCTCGAATGTTGCGAGCTGAACTGGTCTGCGATCAGTCCTGCTATTTTCGGCGCGCTATTTCAGTCTATTATGGATAAGAATGCGCGTCGAAATCTCGGCGCCCATTATACGAGCGAACAGAACATTCTGAAACTCATCAGGCCCTTGTTTCTCGATGCGTTATGGGACGAATTCAACAAGATTACGCGCAGTCCACAAAAGCTGACAGAGTTTCAGAAAAAACTCCGCTCCCTCATATTTCTCGATCCAGCGTGTGGCTGTGGAAACTTTCTTGTCATTGCGTACCGCGAGATTCGCTTGTTGGAATTTGAAGTACTTCGTCTTCTTCATAAAGAGGAACAACTTTTGCTCGATTTGCGCGAACTCCTTCTGGTAAACGTCGATCAATTTTTCGGCATCGAGATCGAAGAATTCCCGGCCCAGATCGCACAGGTAGCATTGTGGCTCGTCGATCATCAGATGAATACGATGGTCGGCACCAGATTTGGCCAGCATTTTGCCCGTATTCCACTTATTACATCGCCAACGATCATCAACACGAATGCAATTCCACTTGAATGGGAAAGCGTCGTGCAGAAGACGAGGCTGCATTATATCCTTGGAAACCCTCCGTTTGTGGGCTCGAAATTTCTCAGTCCTCGTCAGAAGCAAGACACGCATTTAGCGTTCGAAGGCATGGATGGCGGAGGCACACTGGATTACGTTTGTGCCTGGTATGTGAAATCTGCCAAATTCATAAAAGGTACACGAATTGTAGCTTCCTTCGTCTCGACAAATTCCATTTCGCAAGGTGAACAAGCAGGGATTCTTTGGATTGAATTGTTGAAACTTGGAATGAAGATACACTTCGCTCATCGCACTTTTCAATGGCAGAATGAGGCCAAAGGAATGGCAGCAGTCCATTGTGTAATAGAAGGATTTGCAAATTTCGACACAGATAAGAAGACTATTTTTGATTACAGTGATATTAAAGGAGAGCCTCAAGCAATATCTGTAAAAAATGTTAATCCTTATCTTGTTGACGCACCCGATGTCACGTTACCGAGTCGATATCATCCTCTTTCCAATGTACCTGCGATTGGGATTGGCAATAAGCCCATTGATGGCGGTAACTATCTCTTCTCTCCTCAGGAACGTGATGCGTTTATCAAAATCGAGCCCGCGTCGAAAAAATGGTTTCGTCGTTGGATAGGCTCTGATGAATTTCTCAATGGATACGAACGGTGGTGCTTGTGGCTCGGTGAATGTTCACCAGAAGAATTGCGAAAAATGCCCGAAGCAATAAAGCGTGTCCAGACAGTACAAAAGTTACGACTTGCAAGCAAAAGTGAGCCCACTCGAAAACTTGCTGCAACTCCTACCCGATTCCACGTCGAGAACATGCCCAAGAAATCGTATGTCGTTGTACCAAAAGTATCTTCAGAACGAAGACCATACATTCCTATAGGTTTCGAATCACCTAAGACCTTGTCTAGCGATCTCCTTTTCATAATACCCGATGCAACATTATTTCATGTAGGAGTTCTCTCAAGTTCTATGCACATGGCGTGGGTGCGATACACTTGCGGAAGATTGAAAAGCGATTATCGATATTCGAAAGACATCGTCTATAATAACTTCCCATGGCCAGAAGCGCCAACGGCGAAGCAGAAGGAGATTATAGAGCAAGCCGCGCAATCGGTGCTGGATACTCGAAAAAAATATCCCGACTCCTCGCTCGCCGATCTCTACGATCCGCTGACGATGCCCGCCGATCTTCTGAAAGCGCATCAAAAACTTGATAAAGCCGTCGATGCTGCTTATGGCAAACGCAAATTCGCAACGGAGGCGGAGCGTGTTGCGTATTTGTTCGAGTTGTATCAGAACCTCACAACGCCTCTATTGCCTGTCGAGAGAAAATCTCGAAAAAAACGTGCGCCGTCCCTCCACGACTCTGGCTCCTAAAAAATCGCTAACAGGAGTTATGCTCCGGGGTCGCTTCACCCCCGGTCAAACTGAGGGTAGGCGCTTGGCTATTGAACGGCTACACCCTTCGGGGTTAGGGATGTAAAAAACGCAAAACTATCCCGCACACTCCCGCAACTTTGCACTGTCATGTGTGTTCATATAGGTGATGGAGACCCTCGAAATCGGGCAAAAAGCAACCGGAATGAGCAACCCGCCAGCGGGTAAGGACCGTGAGCGTGAAAATGCGGAAGATTTAGCGATCTTCCGTCAATTTCTCGCGGGGCTTTTGCTTGCGGGCGATAAAGATGCCGTTCGCCGTGCAGAGGGAAATCACCGCGCACGCGAAGCCTTCACCAAAATTTATCTTCGGTACCGCGAGCGCGTGTATGCCTACGCCTTGCGCGTGCTTTCGAATCCGGAGGACGCAGAAGACCTGTTTCAGGAGGTATTTTTCCGCGTGTATGCCCGGGCCAAAACTTTTCAGGAAGAACGCAGTCTGGGTGGATGGATTTTTACCATCGCGCATAATTTGTGCATGAATAAGATCCGCGATCGCAAGCCGCAGGATACCATTGAAGATATAACGCTCTTTGTGGAACCCGCGCATGATCTTGGCGAGGATTGGCAGGGGCTGATCGCACATGCGATGTCGCAACTGCCGCTGGAACAACGGGAAGTAATTATTCTGCGCGAATACGAAGGCCTTAGCTATTCGGAGATCACCGATATTTTACACACTACTATACCAGCCGTTAAAAGCCGCATCTACCGCGCGAAGGGAAGGCTCCGAGAATTGCTCGCTCCTTATTATAAGGAGAATAAAATATGACCCCTCACCTAACCTCTCCACTAAAGGGGAGAGGAATACAATTTCTTCTCCTCTCCCCTTTAGGGGAGAGGCCGGGTGAGGGGGAACTTTAGGAATTTTTATGACACTGAACGAACGTATCTTAGATTTTCTCGATGGCTCGCTTCCGGCGGATGACGAAGCGGAGCTGTTGCACACGCTTTCGGTCTCGCCGGAACAGCGTACCATGCTGCGCGGCTTCATCGAGCAGCGCACGCTGCTCGCCCGCGATGCGAAATCGCTTTCGGTTCCCTACGCCGCCGAGCAGCGCCTCTGGGCGCGCATGGATCAAGTGCTTCCCATCGCCGCAACCGAAGATACGGGAACGGTTATCGTGCCGCTTGGGTCAAGCGGCGCGGGATTTTTTGCGCGCGCTACGATCGGGGTGGTTATGCTCCTTGCGGGAATTGGTATTGGGTATTTTGCGTGGCATTCGCAACCTGTAACGGGTCTGGTAACTAAAGATGCTGCACAAGTTTCTACTGTAACTCCTAACTCTTCCGATCTTGCAGTTTCAAATGGGTCAAAAGAGGCGGATTTGTCAGATGAGTCCCATGGGACTCATGGAATAAATAAAACTGCGTCACATTCTGCATTGGCTTTGCAAGAAGTTACCAACCAAGAAGTTGTGCAGCAACCAAGCGCCCCACTCGTTCAGCAGTTTGCATCCAACAGCGATGATAATGCAGTTCCCGTTACGCCGGTCACAGCCGTAGTAAACGCGCCTGCTATCACGCCTGCCGATAACATTGGCGGCGATGGCAGCGTTGTGGGCATCAAGCCCATCCTGCATTATATGCGCACGCCCAGAGAAGAAAATGGTTCCATACTCAGTCGCTTCGAATTTCGGTTCGATGAAAGCTTGGGTCGGCAATATCCGAACAATCCATCATCGATCGTTTCGCAGCCTACGCTTACCAATTTATCTTTGACAACATTCTTCCAGGTGTTTCCTCATTCCGATTTATTGTGGGCTGGGCTTTCTGGTGGATATGCCTATATCGCACGAAAAGGAGTTTTTTCAGAAGCCATCAGTCCCTCGCAAGCCACTCTTGCAAGCGATACCGCCAGTTCCCAAACGAGGTACGGAGCAGTGCTTGCGGAACTTCGGCTACCCGCATTCGATAGGGCGGATATGACATTCACGGCCGGTTATGGCCTTGCAACGTTAGGACAAATGATGTTTGGAGAAGTGGGATTACATTTCGATCTTTCGAACGAAGCCGGGATTCAGTGCGGACTTCGTGTATTGCAGTTTACCTATAATCTTAAAGCCGATGAAGCTGCTGCGATCGCATCGTCCGGCACAAACTCGGTTTCTGTTCCTAATGATATAACATCGGTGAAACCAAGCATCAATGCGGAATTAAATGTGGGACTCTTTTTCCATTTCTGACCACGATTAAACCAGGATTTACAGGATGGAAAGGATACTGCAGGATAAATTTCCTGAAATGCAGGATTGTTTGTCGCCGCTAATGAATTGTGTTGCTATCCTGTTTCCAATTCTCATCCTGAATATCCTTTCCATCCTGTAAATCCTGGTTTAATCCTGGTTTTGGTTCATAGTGGCTCTCTTTCGTAATTCCGCTAAAATAAAGTATTCCGATCGCGCGCGCGGGCTTGCTACGCTGCTGCGCTCGGATTCTGCCGCGCTTCGCATCCTCATTTTCATCGCGATGAGCGCCATCTTTTTCCTATTTCTGAAAGTGACGGAAAAGAAAGTTCCTACCGGACTCGTGCCCGATTCCACCGCGCAGCAAGCAAGTGGAGATACCGCATCGGCGCATCATTAACATAGCATTGATCCAGAACGATGAGCGCAGAACTCTATCTCGGCATTATGTCCGGCACGAGCCTCGATGGGATCGATGTCGCCGCGTGCCGATTTACGGGAAAGCAGATAGAACTTGTGGCGTTTCATTCCACAGAATGGGAACTCGCTTTGCGCGAACGCATTCTGCAGTTTGCAACGGCCGAAAATGTTCGAATGAACGATCTCGTGCAAGCGCATTTTGAACTTGCGCGCGAATATGCAACGGCTGTCGAAACAACGTTACGTGGAGCGGATATTGCATCGTCACAAATCCGCGCGATCGGATTGCATGGACAAACCATTCGGCATCTTCCAATTTCTACCTCTCCCCTTGCCCCTCTCCTTCGTAAGAAGAGGGGAATAGGAGCAACATTCCAGCTTGGCTCCGGCGCGGCGCTTGCGGCGATGACGGGAATAGATGTCGTCAGCGATTTCCGCGCTGCCGATATTGCACTTGGCGGACAAGGCGCGCCGCTCGTACCAATGTTCGATTATCACTTCTTGTGCAGCGATGCAATAGATCGCCTCATCGTAAATATCGGCGGGATTGCGAATGTGACGTGGTTACCGGCGAATGCTGAAGAAAAGGATGTGATCGCGTTCGATTCCGGGCCGGGAAATATGCTGCTCGATTCCATCACTCGCCGTTATTTCGGAACACCATTCGATGAAAATGGAAATATCGCGCGTTCAGGAAAAATTGATCGAACATTACTCGATGAATTTCTTTCGAATCCATATTTTGCAATGCGTCCGCCGAAATCGACAGGCCGCGAGCTTTTTTCTGAACATTTTCTGAGCAGCTTGAATGAAAAAATTGCTGCAAAAAAACTTCTCCCAGAAAATGCGCTTGCAACGCTAACGGAATTAACGGCTCTCACCATCATTCGCTCTTTCGAATTCCTTCGTCTGAAAACGCAGCGTGTAGAAATGATCGTGAGCGGAGGCGGCGCATTCAACAACTTTCTACTTGAACGAATGAAAGCGAATGCGTCGCAACATACGAGCATTTCTTTATCCGATGCATTCGGCATTCCTGCGAAAGCGAAAGAAGCAATAGCATTTGCATTCTTCGCTCATGCGTTTGTTGAAGCAATACCGATTCATCTTCCAAATACTACCGGCGCATTGCGGCGAACGATGCTCGGAAGTTTGAGCAGAGGAAAATAAATTATTTCGTAAGCTCTTTTCATAAATGTCATTGCGAGGAGAATCGAACGACCAACGGGAGTTCGATTCGACGAAGCAATCCCTTGAGATTATAACTAAATCTCAACGGATTGCTTCGTCGCGTTCGGCTTCCTTCGGTCGCCGAACGCTCCTCGCAATGACATCATTATATTTTTTAATGAGATTAAAAATTTCACACACCCAAAAAAATTATTTAAAAATATTTCGGAAACACTTGCTTTCGCATCCGAGATGTGTTATACTGCAAGACGACTGAAATGCAATCTGATGTTCAGAGATTGTGAATAAGTGCGAATCGCCCGGTGTGAAGCGTCGATGACGCTCCTTGCTAAAACGATTCGTGATAAAACCCAAAGATAGAAAACGGAGCGATGGCTTTTCTTGGTCGTAATTCATTCAAAATTTTTCCAAAAAAATACCCGAACGTGACTCGCTACGGCGAGTGTTTCTTTTCCTGTTACCATTATGACGAGAACGGAGTTCTCCATTCATTCTATGTTTCCGGCCAACGACCCAGCCGGTGTGCTAATC
Organism: Ignavibacteriota bacterium; assembly: GCA_963794025.1. Taxonomy (GTDB): domain Bacteria; phylum Bacteroidota; class Ignavibacteria; order Palsa-1295; family Palsa-1295; genus PALSA-1295. Next base: position 99,760 of record CAWCCK010000024.1, on the reverse strand, counting down.
GACTTGAACGACACCATCGTAACCACCGTGGATGAGCTTACCGCTTCGGCGACGAATGCGGCTCCCGAGATGAACGCATCTTCGCAGATGAACGTATCTCCTGCGAGCGAGGATGAGCGCGCCAATATGCGAAATGCGGCAGAGCGTATCTGGCGGCGTTGCTTGGACGCGATCCGTCCGCAGCTTTCGGCGCAAACGATGCGCACCTGGTTCGAGCCGCTCGAAGCAACTGCGCTTTCCGGCACGGAAATTACGCTGCGCGCGCCCAGCAGTTTTTTCTGCGAGTGGATCGGCGAGCATTATCAGGATATTCTCGAACAATCGCTGCGCGATGTTTTGGGACCGCAAGCTAATTTCCGCTTCGATACCGCAAGCGAGATCGAATCCGCAAATACAAAATTACAAGTTCCAACAGATGTTGCACCCGCGCCGGTTGCTCGGCCTGTTATTCCGCAACCGGAGCAGCCGCGCCAGCATCCCGTTTCCGGAGGGTTCGGTACGCCGATCGAGAATCCAGGGTTTTCGCAACATGGACAGCGTTCCGGCTTTCCGTCTGCTTCCACAAATGGACAACCGGCTACGGCAAAACGTCCGGCGATAGAATCCAATCTCAATCCGCGATATACGTTCGATACGTTCATTCGCGGCGAGTCCAACAAACTTGCATTTGCGGCGGCAATGGCGGTTGCAAATAATCCCGGCGGTACGCGATATAACCCGCTTGTTATTTACGGTACGGTCGGCCTCGGAAAAACGCATCTTATTCAAGCCATCGGTAACGCGGCATTACAAAAGTTTCCATCGGCCAGAGTGCTCTACACTTCCAGCGATCGATTCACCGTCGAATTCGTCGATTCCATTCAAAATAATCGTTCCAACGAATTTCAAGCATTATACCGCTCGGTTGATCTACTCATCGTCGATGATGTGCAGTTTTTCGCCGGCAAAGAGAGAACGCAGGATATTTTCTTCCATTCGTTCAACGCATTGCGCGAACTTGGAAAACAGATCATTCTGACCTGCGACCGTCCGCCCAAAGAGCTTAAAGATATTGACGACCGGCTCCTCAATCGCCTGCAATGGGGATTGACGGCTGACATCGCCGCGCCCGATCTCGAAACGCGCATTGCTATTCTGCGCCACAAAGCGATCGCCGATGGCATCGAGCTTTCCGGCGAAGTGATCGAGTATTTGGCAACGAACATCACCGCGAACATCCGGGAGCTGGAAGGCTGCCTGATCTCGCTGCTCGCCATTTCTTCGCTCGAAGGCAAAGAGCCGACACTGGAACTTGCGCGTGAAGTCCTGCGCAAAATTGCGAAACGTTCTGCGCCGATTCTTTCGATTGAAAGCATTCAACGTTTGGTATCGCGCAGGTTTGGCATTGAAGAAGAAGCCTTACGCGCAAAAACCAGACGGCAAGAAGTAGTTATCGCGCGGCAGGTTGCGATGTTCCTCTGCAAAGAGCTGACGAACCACTCGCTGAAATCCATCGGCCTGCATTTCGGCGGACGCGATCACTCGACCGTTATCTATGCCGTCCAAACCATCCAAGAAGACATGAAGCGCGATCCCACCATCGAGAAAAAGATCGAGGAACTCCGCCGACAGTTGGAGATGATGCAGGGGTAGGTTCTCACCGATGCACAATCACCCTCCCGCTGAAAACTCCCGCAGCCGAACGAACATGTATCGTGTACATTCCATCCGCACTTGGCAATGTGAGCTGCGCCGGTGAGTTCGCTGTCAATGTCATTTCTGTTTGGGAACGCAGGGTGCCAAGCATATCGTAAATTTCAACAGTTGTATTACCTAAATCCGAAGATGAAGAAATAAAAACATCGCCCGTTGTTGGATTGGGAATGATGCTGAGATTCGTAATCTGTCCAGTTGTTAAAAGCTCTGAAATAATAGGAACTCCACATCCTTGCACAGGTGTGATCGTGCTCGTAACAGGAGCGGGTATTTGGTATTTGCATCCTGCGGCTTGGATCTGCACGGAATCAAAAGTTACCACCGGCTTATCGGTGGAATCCGAAAACACGTTGAAGCGGGCATAGCCTGCAACAACGCCGGATTGCGCATTCGCCAAATGCAGCATCGAGCGTCCCGGCTCTTGCTGACCGGGAACGGTATCGCTCACGCCCGTTAGATCGAACGAACCGAGATAGACAACATCGCCCGTGTAATGCATCACAACATCGATATTTTCCGCGCCAACCAGACCATTAAATTGAATGGGAACGGATACCGTCGCGCCAATGGTATCCGTTTTCTGATCTGCCGTCATCATGCTGATGGGAAAATCTCCGCCGATGATCGTTCCACCGAGCGCAACGGTATCGGTCGTGCCATCACCCAGCGTAAGCAAAAGGTTGGATCGAAACTGCCCTGCTTCCTGCGGCTTGAAGATAACAGAAATAGAATCCGCTCCGGTAAATGCGACATGGTAATTCGCAGAATCCGTTCCCACAACTGTTGCGCGCGCAACGAACGGTGGCACGCAACCCGCACTTTGTGTGGTAATTGGTTCAACCGCAGAATCGCCGCAGTTCAGTGTGTCCGCAGTAAAAAGCGAATCCGTAGAAAGCGTTAGGGTTCCCAAGCCGGGCATGAGCTTCACGCTGTCGCCGCCGCTATTGGTAGTGCGCCAGACATTACCCTGACTATCGACTGCCACAATGATATTATCGTCAATGGCGGAGATAAGCCTTGTATCGAACGAACTGGATGGCCCGCCAATGGAACTCCACGTCATGCCACGATCGAGGGAACGAAACACACCTTGCGCAACAGAAGGACAATAGATCGCTTCTTTGCCCTCAGCTACGGAGCCAGAAAAAAACGGCTCAGAATCTTCAACAACGACCGTCCAACTATTTCCAAGATCGGTCGAAAGATAGAGCTTCGAAAATTTATCCGTCTGCGAAACGCCATCTTCATGGCTAAGGTAGATGCGATTTGGGTCGCAAGAATCCGGCGCGAATGACCACGAATCCCAATCAACGCCACCTGTGGCGGAAGTCCAAGAAGCGCCTCGATCGGACGTCAAGGTCAGGAACCCACCTCCTGGCTTACTTCCCGAATAAAAGATGAACGATCCGTTCGGTGAACGGCGTACACAGATTGGTTCCCCTCGTGCAGCGTCATTTGTCCAGGAATTACCACCATCGCTGCTAACGGCAAAAAACGTGTTGATCTGCTCTGCAACGCCGATGGTGAGCGTATCTTTGCCAAAGCACGCAGAATATGAACCAAAGGGAAGTTCCACCAACGTCATGCCGCCATCGGATGTAAGGAACGTCGCACCGGAGGCGGAAAATACTCCGTGTGAGGCGTCTATAAAGTCCACATCTTTTGGAATGCCGGGAACTTGAGTTACGCCGATCCACGTGAGCCCGGAATCCAACGATTTGTAGAGACTGTCCGAGTAGAGCCACAGCACGCCATCACAAAAGCACATCGCGCCAATGTTCGAAACCGAAATGTTCGGCACAATTTTCCATTGCGCGCGCGTTTCGCTACTCGCAAGTGCGAGAAGCGTAAGCAAGATCACTATGGATTTACGAAACGTCATCGGTGTTAGCCTTATCTATGGTGAAAACACTCCTTCGCTGGATTCATTACTAAAAACTTCTACGATAGCCTTTCATTGCTGCATCTCGCTTTGTTATCCGCATTCGTGGATAACAATTTTCGGAACCTATCGCTAATCCACACTAAAAATAATTTATTTTGTGATTAGATGTGATAAATCATACCAGGGATGGTATGACGCGTGAAGAATATCGTGAGATGTTATGCTAACACCTGTTGCCCACTTCTTTTCAAGCATCGGGATAAGATGTGAACGACCGTTTGACAGCGATAGATCAATCGTTCATTCTAACAAAAGCAGGTTATTCACATTTCCACTTGCTTTATATTAATTACATACCTATTTAAATCTCTTTAAAGAATCTCTTTTAAAGAGGAAGGTTAGAAAGTGGTAAAGAGATTTACCTGATTTTACGTGAAGTATTTTGTCCCAATTCGTGTTATCGCACCGTTCTTAGAAATTTTACATTAGCACTTACACCGCGTGAATATAGCAATCATAGGAACGGGATACGTTGGCCTTGTAACCGGAGCCGGTTTCGCCGAGACGGGCAATCAGGTTCTCTGCATGGACATCGTTCCCGAAAAAATAGAAAACCTTCGCAAAGGCATCATCCCGATCTTCGAGCCGGGCTTGGAAGAGATCGTAAAATTTAATGTGGCCGAAGGGCGTCTGCGGTTTACGCTCGATCTCAAAGAGGCGGTCGATAGCTCGGAAGTTATTTTCCTTGCGCTGCCAACGCCGCCCGGCGCGGATGGCGCAGCCGATCTTTCGATGGTCTTAGAAGCTGCAAAGAATATCGCGGCGATTGCTTCGGAGCCAAAAGTGGTTGTGAATAAATCGACCGTTCCAGTGGGAACCGCTGATCGTGTGAGAGCTATTTTCGAAGCCGGTACAAAAATTCCACATGAAGTGGTTTCTAATCCGGAATTCCTAAAAGAAGGTGCGGCCGTGCAGGATTTTATGAAGCCGGATCGCATTGTCGTTGGCTCGCGTAATTCACGCGCGATCGAAGTAATGAAGGAATTATATGAGCCGTTCGTTCGCACTGGGAACCCAATATACATCATGGATGAAAAATCTGCAGAGCTTACCAAATACGCTGCGAACTCCATGCTGGCCGTGAAAATCAGTTTTATGAATGAGATTGCGAATTTATGCGATCTCGTTGGCGCGGATGTCGATCATGTTCGCGTGGGAATCGGTTCGGATGGTCGCATCGGTCCGCAATTTTTATTTCCCGGCGTTGGATTTGGCGGAAGCTGTTTCCCGAAAGATATTAAAGCGCTCGTAAAAACTGCGGAAGAATTGGGCCATGATTTCACCATTCTGAAAGCTGTTGACGATGTAAATAATCGTCAGAAAACGAAGTTGCTCGATAAGATATTGAAGCATTACGATGGGAACGTAAAAGGCAAAACGTTTGCTGTCTGGGGACTCTCCTTCAAACCGCGTACCGATGATATTCGTGAAGCGCCATCCATCGAGATCATCCAGGGATTGATAAACCACGGCGCTAAAGTTCATGCCACCGACCCGGCAGCGATCACGCCGATGAAAAATGTGCTTCCCGAAAGCAGCCATCTCAAATACTTCCGTAAAAATACCGATGCACTCGATGGCTGCGATGCGCTTGTTATCGTAACGGAATGGAATGAATTCCGCAATCCCAATTTCGAGATGATCGCTGGCAAAGTGCGTGATAAAGTGATCTTCGATGGTCGCAACATCTACGACCCAGACCGCATGAGAGAGAACGGTTTTATGTATTATGGGATCGGGAGAAGATAAATTTATAGTTTCGCAAGAAACTCCGTCAGACTTTCTTTCCCGAGCAGACCCATCTTGCGGCGGATACGCAAGCGATGTTGTTCCACGCCGCGCTCGGAAACATACATAAGTTTTGCCGCCTCGTTCGATTTCAGGCCTGTTCGCAGTAATTGGCACAGCCGGAGTTCCTGGTTGGTCAGCGAAGGAAACAGTTGTTGAAGCGTTCTGCGAAACTCCGGGTGTAGTTCAATAAACTCCTTTTCGATCTTCGCCCAATCGAGTTTGGGAACTTGGAGTGTTTTTAATTGCTCGCTTACTTTTTTCAACGCGCTCACCGGGTCGTAGGACTGTTTAACGATCTGCCGCAAGTCGTCGCGAAAACCGGAAAGCAGTTCGGTTTGGGTTGCCTGTGCCGTCGCTTGAAGTCGTAATTCATCTTCTAATTGTCGTGTCTTGGTCTGGAGCAGTTTGGTACTTGCTTCGGTGCGCTGCTGTTCTAATTTCTTCTCCATCGTTACCAGACGGTTCTTAAAATCGGAGTTAAAGACTTCGTCTTTCAGACTTGTCTGTTTCTGATAATACTCGAATGCACTCTGATAGTCCCCTTTCCGTTGATACGCCTTAACGAGACAATCGTATGTTTCCATCAGGATATTCTTTTCTGCGAAAACCAGAAGTTCCTCGACGGCTTGTTTTAGTATTTCGGTGCCTTGTTCAATTTGTCCGGCATCCACAAGGGACTTCCCGATCAATTGCCTAACGCCAGCAGCATAGCGCCAATTCTTCAACCGCAGGAACAGGCTGCGGGATTTCTCGAATTCTTCAATAGCGAGATCAAAATTACCACGAGCATGGTGGATGGACGCCAAAAGCTTATGGCAGGAAGCCTGCAGGTCAAGATTGTTGATTTCTTTGGCGAGTTCAAACGCCTCGTTTCCATACCGTTCCGCAAGTTCGATCTCATGGAGTTCCAGATACGCATCGGCAATATTCATTAAGGATGAAAGTACATGGAGATCCAGGTGATTCTCGCGTGCCGGGGCGATGGTGCTTTCCCATATATCGATCGCTCGATAATACTCTCCGGCATTGAAGTACACTAACCCAATTCCGATCGCGGGAGCGATTCGGAGCGATACTTGGGCGGCGGCCTCGCCACATGTCATCGCTTTTTCATAGTGCTCTAACGCATCCGCCGGGGCGCCTTCCTTGACAAGTAGGTTCCCGTATTGGAGCCGGGTCATCGATTCGGAAGCCAGATTTCCCGACAAGATTGATAGCTCAATAGCGCGCCGGAAGAGTGATTCAGCCTCGGGGTTGCTTTGCGTTGCAAAAATTTCGGCCTTCGATCCAATCGCTATCCCGAGAACTTCGTCATCCTTGGCCGCTTGTGCCAGTTCGATAGCTCGCTCCACGTCGGCTTCGGCTTCAGCGATTTTGCCTTTGCGATGGAAGCGGAGCCCTCGAACACTTAGGAAATAGGCCTCATCAGAAATTGAACCGCGCTTAGAAGCATCCTCAATAGCTGCTTCGATCTTCGAAAGATCCCAATTCCGAATCTCAGAAATTATTTGCGCTCTAGAATTATCCATGCTGTCATCGCAGGCAAGACGCCTAAAATTAGCTTAGGGTTTCCCCCTGCCCAAAGACCGTAAGAAAGGAGCTTTCGTTCCTCTCAAAGCTGGAAAACGAAAAAGGGCCTCGTCTTGAGTACGAGGCCCCTCTTTCCGTGTTTGTTTCTATGACCTTTCTGTGTGTTCAGAATATCCACCACGTGCGATCGTGGAGAATATGGTTTTGGTGAGAGGATTTCCACAAGGCCTTGGTTGCGATAATCAGTCGATTCAACTATTAACCGACTGAAACTTTAATAATACACAAATTTACGGATTATTTCTTAATTCAAGGTACGACAATAAATACGACGAATAGCATTCATCAAGAAAACAATCGGATATTCCTGTTAAATCGTCACTTTTTTTGTTCATCCAGGATTCAAAAGATGAATAGGTTGGAAGTACATCTCCCTCTTTACACTCCAAAGCATGTTGGCAGACCAGACCCTTTGACATCTCAGAAAATTGCTCGACCGAGGTCTTGGGATTGTTTGGCCTGAAATGATCAAGTCCTATTTTTTCGATGCTCATATTTTTACTTCGGATGGTTGAGAATCAACATAGATGGCTGTAATCTTTCATGTTTTCAAATTTATACCCACTATACGCGCCATTTCTAAATCACCCTACGACACTAATTACGACAAAGCATATTCTTCCAGAAACCCGACCCCCCAAAAATATTTGACACATAAGAAATTACATCGTGCGAAATAACTGTTAGGCGGCTCTATGCCACGAACCCTCATTACCGGCGGAGCCAGATTTCTCGGTAGCCACAATGGATACTAATGTAATCCGGTCGCTTTTTACAAGTTTCGAATCGATTCGCCAAATTGTTGGTGGGGTCGAGTGCTGGAGTGCCCGGGAACTTCAAAAGCTTCTTGGTTATGGTGATTGGCGTAACTTTATTGCCGTAATCGAGAAGGCTCGTACAGCCTGTAAGTCTGCTGGGGAGAATGACTTAGATCATTTCGTTGGTATCAACAGAATGATTGCCCTTGGGAAAGGCGGTGAACGCGGAGTAGAGGATTTTGCGCTCACTCGTTACGCTTGTTATCTCGTAACGGAATGGAATGAATTCCGCAATCCCAATTTCGAGATGATTGCAAGCAAAGTGCACGATAAAGTCATCTTCGATGGCCGCAATATCTACGATCCCGACCGCATGAGAGAGAACGGGTTCACGTATTATGGGATCGGGAGGAGATAATTGAAACTAAATCATAATAATTTATATTTTAGATTAAGACAACAAACTAAAATATGGATTATTATAATTTAAGATGAATATTAACCAATTTCGAGCAGGCAAATGGAGGCAACAATACGAATACAAGAGCTTCTTTCCTGGAAAAATAGACCTTGAATGGGTGATTTCCGATCCAAGGATTAGCACATTATTATCGACTGCCGATAGAAAGCTAGGCGAGTTGAACGCTTTTAGTCAGTTAATTCCCGATGTTGACTTTTTCATTCGCATGCATGTGACTAAAGAAGCCACGATGTCTAACAGAATTGAGGGGACACAGGCAACGATGGAGGAGGCTCTTAACGAGGAAGAAAACATCGATCCGGAACGACGTGATGATTGGCTTGAAGTGCATAACTATGTGCAAGCAATGAATCAAGCATTAGAGGAATTAAAAAAGTTACCATTCTCGAACAGACTGCTTCGGAAAACTCATAATATTCTCCTATCTTCGGGACGGGGTAAAAGCAAGCAACCCGGAGAATTTCGCAAATCGCAAAATTGGATCGGACCTTCATTAAGCAGCGCAATTTTTATACCACCGGTCTCAGAAGAGGTTGAAGACCTGATGAACGATCTACAGACATTTTTGCATGATGAGAAAATTCAGGTGCCGCACTTAATTCGCATTGCTATCGCCCATTATCAATTCGAGACGATCCATCCTTTTTTAGATGGCAACGGTCGGCTGGGAAGGCTAATGATAACGTTGTACTTAGTGAGTGCTGGGCTTCTCGAAAAGCCAACACTTTATATCTCCGCATATTTCGAAAAACATCGCCGATTTTATTATGATTACCTTACGGATGTGCGCTTGAAAAACGACATGGCACAATGGCTGCGATTTATGTTAACGGGAATCATAGAAACATCGGAAAGTTCGATTAGGACATTCAAGGACATTCTGGAATTACGCGATCGGTTCGAACACGACAAGATAACACAATTAGGGAAACGAACACCGAAGGCTGCAATTCTATTGAAAAATCTTTACACTAATCCATATACGACAACAGCACGAGTTCAGCAAATTCTCGATGTAAGTCCAGCAACCGCAAACGCATTCGTTGCTGATTTTGTGCATCTTGGGATTCTCAAAGAACGAACGGGATATAAGCGAAATCGCGTTTTTGCCTTCGAAGAGTATTTAGAAATTTTCCAAAGTAAAGATTAATCATTTCTTTAATAATGCCACGCACCCTCATTACCGGCGGAGCCGGATTTCTCGGTAGTCATCTCTCGGATCGTTTCGTACGCGAAGGCCACGAGGTTATCTGCATGGATAATCTCTGCACCGGCTCGATGGAAAACATCGCGCATTTGCTTGCGCTCCCGAATTTTCAATTCATTCACTATAATGTGACGGACTACATGTATGTCGAAGGGCCGCTCGATTACATTTTGCATTTTGCATCGCCGGCGAGTCCCATCGATTATCTCAAGCTGCCCATTCAAACGCTGAAAGTTGGTTCCCTCGGTACGCATAAGGCGCTCGGACTTGCAAAGGCGAAGAACGCGCGGTTTTTCCTTGCCTCGACGAGCGAAACCTACGGCGATCCCGCCGAGCATCCGCAGCGCGAAACGTATTGGGGGAACGTAAATCCCATCGGCATTCGCGGCGTGTATGATGAAGCCAAGCGTTTTGCCGAAGCGCTTACAATGGCGTATCACCGCTATCATGGCGTGGATACGCGCATTATCCGCATTTTCAATACCTACGGCGAGCGTATGCGCTTGCACGATGGTCGCGCGATTCCGGCGTTCATGTCGCAAGCGCTCAGGAACGAGCCGATCACCGTGTTCGGCGACGGTTCCCAAACGCGAAGCGTCTGTTATGTGAGCGATCTGGTCGAGGGAATTTATCGTCTCTTGATGTCCGATTACAATTTGCCAGTCAATATCGGCAACCCGGATGAAGTAACAATGCTTCAGCTTGCAGAGGAAATTCTTGCAATGATACCCGAGAGCACAAGCACGATCGTGTTCGAAGATCTGCCGCAAGACGATCCGAAAATACGCCAGCCGGATATAACGCTCGCGCAATCCCTCTTTGGATGGGAACCGAAAGTCCAGCGCAGCGAAGGGTTGAAGCGAACGCTGAAGTATTTTAAGAAGGCGATCGCCAAGGAGAACCAGGAAGCTGAAAAAGTGTTGAGTTAACTTACATTTTGAGAGTAGTATTGCGGAGTAAGTTTATGAACCCTTTTCAATCCCATTTTAGGAAAGTTGCATTCATTGCAACGCTTGTTTTCATCGTCCCATCTGCCCACGCGCAGATAACGACCGACAGCCTCATCAACCACTCGCTGAGCTACGTGGATTACCCGCCGTTCATTCGGCAGGGCGAGCCACCGCCGATGAAGCCGCGTTTGGGAATTTACTTCCACGACTTCCCTGCGGATTCCGTCCGGCTGCTAACGGATGGGAAGGATACCATCAAAGGCAATAAGATCTGGCATATCGCGCCGCAATGGTCTGCCGACATGGCGGGACTGATGATGGGCGATATTGTGCTTCGCGTCGATGGCCGAACGTTGCAGGATTCTATTTATGGCGGCGACGATGTGCTGAACACGCGTGTCAGCTTAAAACACGCTGGCGATACGCTGCATTTTGAAGTTATTCGCATGAATCATAGCGCATCGTCAGCGATGCAAGGCGAGATCAAAGAAATTTCGGTTCCGCTTTTTACGGGCAAGCGCACGCCGGCGGCATACACCGAGTTCCCGGAACTTGGCCCGCTTCGCAAGAATTCCTGGATGCAAACTACGCTGGATTCTCTACATCTCACCCATTTCGCCGACTCGATCTCGGAGCAAATAGCAAGCGCTGCCGATGTGGATTTTTGCACCAAGCCATTCACCGATCGTCCCAGCCCGTTCCGGTTGAATGCGGTAACTTATTTGGAACATCATCCAACCCGCATTGGCGCGCTCTCGCGGCTCATCGATCAGAAAGAATGGGACGGCCTCGATCACGGGCAAGGCATGAGCGGCGCCATTGATTCGGCTGCGGTGCAATTAGGATGCTTGCCAAAGGATGACCTACACACGCCGCTTCCCTACTCCGAAGCTGCATTGAATGATTATTTTGCAAAAGTGCAAGCATTGCTCGATAAAGGTTATGCCCCGGTTCGTTCCCACCTCGATTCGCTTTCCTACGGACTTTCGGAACTATTAAATACCGATACCAACTGGGAAGATCCTATCGATTCCATTCAAGATCCGGTATTGCAACTCAAAACTCGCACGAATGCGGAGAGCATGTTAACCCATTTGCTCGGCGACGCCGATAAAGTTCACCTTGCCGATATTGTTGGCGCGGCACACATGCTGGCCGCGCTTGCCGATACCACCTGGCCGGTTACGTTCATGGATAATTTCCCGCCCCCGCTTCCGCCCGCGCATACCGCAGAAGGTGTCGATGGCGAGGTGCTTGCCGTATGGGATACACCCGAAGGCCGATGCGTCATTGGCGGATCAGGGCCGAACCGGTATCACGGCGATTTCGCCTTTATTCTCGATCTTGGCGGCGACGATGTCTATGATCTCCCGCCGTGCAAGCCGGGAAAGTTCCGTTTGGTTATCGATCTTTCTGGGAATGATACGTATAACGGTTCCATTGCGTCCGGCGTGGGTTGCGTGGATGTGCTGGCCGATTGCGCAGGGAATGATATATATCGCGGTAACCGATGGACGCAGGGCGCGGGATGCTTAGGCGTCGGCATTCTCGCCGATTTCGGCGGGGACGATATTTACACCTCGCACTGGTGCTCGCAAGGCGCGGCGATGCTCGGCATTGGTTTGCTCTACGATCATTCCGGTTCCGATCATTACATTGCCGATGTGTATTCGCAAGGATTTGCATATACAAAAGGGTTCGGGATGCTGCTCGAACGTTCCGGGAATGATTCCTACCGTGCGGGATGGAAATACCCCGATGACCGCTGGCCCAACCGCGCGCATGTCGCGATGTCGCAGGGCTTTGGCTTCGGGATGCGCCCGTGGAGCACCGGCGTGGGAACCGATGGCGGGATCGGACTACTGAGCGACAAGCAAGGTGATGACGTCTATGACGCGGGAATTTTTAGTCAGGGTGGAAGCTATTGGTATTCGCTGGGAATTTTGCATGATTGGCAGGGGTCTGACAGATATTCCGCAGGACAGTATTCGCAGGGCAGCGGAATTCATCTTTCGTTTGCGGCATTGCTCGATGATTCCGGTGACGATAGTTACGATGCCTACGCGTGGCTCGAGCAAGGCAACGCGCACGATTGGTCGAGCGGATGTCTGGAAGATTGGGCTGGGAATGATACCTATCGCTCGTCCGGCGCGGCGCAGGGATGCGGATTTTTCGTTTCCTTCGGATATTTACTCGATAGCCACGGCGATGACCGCTATTATTGCAAAATGTCCGACACGACGGATTCGCAAGGCGGCGGGAATTATATCGCGCCGCGACACTCCGGCTCGCTCGGGATGCTGATCGACTTAGGCCACGGCGACGATTGGTACTCCGACCCACGCGCCAAACCCGGCGAAGCCGTCCTCAAAAGCCACGAGGGAATTTTATATGACGATGGCGTACCGGAGAAGAAGTAGGGCCGTTTCTGCCGGGATTTCTTTAGGGCCGCAACGGGTTCCAAATGTTTCTAATTTAATTTTAGGAGGCATTATATGAAATCTCTTGGTGTGTGGTTTAGTAGCATTGCGCTTGGCGCAGCAATGATGTGTTCCGCGCCATCGGCTAAGGCGCAGGTTCCAGAGGGTTTTACCTATCAGGGTGTGCTGGTAGATAATGGCGTGCCGGTCAACGGAACCGTGACGCTACAAATTAGCCTTGCTGACAAAAGCGGCACCGTGCTCTATTCCGAAATGCTGGCGAATGTGGTGGTGTCCGATGGTCTCTTCAATGTGGTTATCGGTGGCTCGTCACCGTTCCCAACCTCGATGAATTTCAATGAACAATACTTCCTGACGATGGTAGTAACCACTTCAGGCGGCTCGTTCACGATCGGCCCGATGCCACTGTGGGATGCGCCGTATGCGATAAATTCTTTTGCTGTGAATGGCATCTCTGCTTCGCTGGTACCGGTTGCAGGCGATCTTTTCCCGGTTCCTATAGGCACGGGATATACGGGCACAGCGAAGCTCGATCCAGGTTTCCTTCCCACCATTCCAAACAGTTCTCTTGCTACACCCGTCATCTCGCAGATCAATGAAATCGCCCCGAATACGACAGGCAATTTCAATATATCCGCAGGCTCCGGCATCACGATCACGCCGGAATTCAACGGGATCACGGTCAGTGGGTCCGATGTCGTTGGGAACACTTCGCTTAGCCAAGTAGGATTCACCGTACAAGATTCCGAGACCAATGGGAACGAGGCATTACTTGTCACGGGCGGAATCGGCGCGAACAACGCAAGCGGCTTGCCCGATGGAACCGGGTTAAGTTCCGGCTCACCGCAAACCTATTGGGCCGACCAGGTTTCCGTTCCAACGACGGCGGGAACTTCGCTTAAAATTTTCAATACGCTCGTCAGCGCTACAAGCACTATTGTTATTACTCCCGTTGAGCCGGCAATAGCTGGCAACCAGTTCATGATCACAGCCCAAAGCGCGGGGACGTTCACCGTGAGTTCGACGGCCAGCATGGGCGGCGGCGCGGTTACGGCGATCAATTACCTTGTGATCAATCACTGATTGAAGGAGTTTTTCGGCGAGGTGTGATTTCTCGCCGCTATGCTTGTTCTGCAAGAGGGGCATTTTTGCCAGAGTTCGCACCGGCACCTTATGCGGGACGAACTTGCCGCTCATGGCGTTTGCTCTTGATTCGCCGATAGCCTCATTTCGGAAAATCACTTTAGCATTATAGTTTGAAACAACTACTCCAATCCATGCGCTCCGGCGCGATCGCTATTAGCGATGTACCCGCGCCCACCGCGCCAAAGCGCGCCGGTGTGATCGTGCGCGTTCATGCAAGCCTTATCTCTGCGGGAACGGAAAAGATGAAGGTCGATCTTGCGCGAGCCTCGCTCCTCGAAAAGGCGCGTAAGCGTCCGGAGGACGTAAAGAAAGTTCTCGCCGAAGTGAAGCAGCAGGGCTTTTGGTCCACCTGGCAGCGCGTGAGCCGCAAGCTCGATACGCCTGGGCCGCTTGGGTATTCCTGCGCCGGTGAAGTGATCGCTGTCAGTGAAGATGTCGATGATCTCAAACCCGGCGACCGCGTGGCTTGCGGCGGGCAGGGTGCGTATCATTCCGAAATAGTGAGTGTGCTCCGAAACCTGTGCGTAAAAATTCCCGATGAAGTTCCGTATGAAGAAGCGTGCTTCACGACGCTCGGCGCGATCGCGATGCAGGGTCTCAGGCAAGCGAATGTGACGTTCGGAGAATCCGTCGTGGTGATCGGGCTGGGGCTTGTAGGCCAGCTTGCCTGTGCCATTGCAAAAGCGGCGGGATGCGTGACGATCGGTGTCGATCTGGACGATCACCATGTCGAAATTGCTCGCCAACACACTGCGACGCATGCCTTCAATCGCAATCAGGAAGGGATTGCAGAAACTATTCGCTCGCTAACAAATGGTTTCGGGGCGGACGCCGTTATTATTTGCGCGGCAACAAGTTCCAACGATCCGATCACCTTTTCTGCAGAGATCGCACGCGACCGCGCGCGCATCATCATGGTTGGCGTGAGCGAGATGAACTTACCGCGCGATGTGTATTTCGGGAAAGAATTAGAGTTCCGGCTTTCGCGCTCGTATGGGCCGGGACGGTACGATCCATCGTATGAAGAACGCGGGCAGGATTATCCCATCGGCTACGTCCGCTGGACCGAGCGGCGTAACATGCAGGAGTTCGCGCGTTTGCTTGCCGAGAAAAAGATCGATACCAAAGCGATCACCACGCATACGTTCACGATCGAGCGCGCGGAAGAAGCGTATTCTATCATTGCCGGTGAGCGCAAGGAACGATATTTGGGGATGGTGCTGACCTACCCGGAATCAATTACGAATTACGAACGCATGATCGATCATGCGCAAATTACGAAGGAGAACGCTGCTCCTTCGAGTATGTCTGCGGGAATTACAGTTGGTTTCATCGGCGCTGGGAACTTCGCGCAGGGTTTTCTTTTGCCAACACTGAAAGAGAATGCCAAACTCGTTGCGGTTGCAAATCAATCCGGAGCGAGCGCAGAAGACGCGAAGAGCAAATTCGGTTTCGAGCGCACCACTACAAATGTAAAGGATATAATTGATGCAAGCGATATAAACACGATCTTTATCGCAACGCGCCACGGCGAACATGCTTCGCTTGCCGCGCAGGCGTTGCGCGCGGGTAAGAATGTGTTTGTGGAAAAACCATTAGCGCTTAATTACGAGCAGCTTCAGGACGTTGCCTCGGCGTATCAGGAATCGGGAAGGAAACTATTAGTTGGTTTCAATCGGCGTTTTGCTCCGCTTGTGAGGAAGATGAAAGCATTCTTCGACGGGATCGATCGTTCATCCCTTTCACCCAAGATGATGCTCTATCGCGTGAATGCCGGCCCGCTTCCGCGCTCGCATTGGACGCAGGATGAAGAAGATGGCGGCGGAAGGATCATCGGCGAAGTCTGCCACTTCATCGATACGGCGGCGTATCTCACCGGCGATGCCATGCCGCGCAGCGTGTTTGCAAAGTCTATTTCCAGCGGACGCGCCGATACCGTCGATCGCGATACGGTTTCGATCACGATAGAATATGAAGATGGAAGCGTCGCGGAAATTTTGTATCTTGCGAACGGGAGCAAGATACTTCCCAAAGAAGAACTGCAAGTGTTTTCGAATGGCCGCACAGCCATCCTGAAAAATTTTATTGAACTCGAACTTTGGACGAGTAGCAGTAAACCCAAAATTGAAAAAGGCGCAGGCAAAGGACATGCAGAAGAAGTAAAGGCGTTTCTTCAATCACTTTCTGCATCTAACGAAGGGCCAATTCCGTTCGATTCGTTGCTTGCTACGACGCTCGTTACGTTTGCCATACGCGAATCGCTTGCCACCGGGGAGGTGATCCGGTTTAGTTAGCTAATTTGTTCCCAACGATGTCAAAAGTAATTGCCCCTACTCTTGTCTGTTCCGCGTTGTTCTTAGCGTGTACGCTGCTTGTGGCGTCGGACGTTCGTTCCCAGCAATCTGTGCCTACGCGATCGGATAGCGTTGGCTATTCCATGCCGGCGGATTCGGTCTATAAAGTAGATTCTGCGTATCGCGCCCGCAAGGCACAGCTCGATACCTGGATTCACGCGCAGCAGGCCACGGCTCATCCGCAGGAGGATTTCCTGAGCGTCTATGCGGGCTACGGCGGTTATCTCCAAATTCTTCCACGCGATATTAACCAGCTTTTTTCCGAACGGACACTTCGGGCAGACCCTCTCGGCGACCGCGATCAATATGCCACGGTCGATCGCGCAGTTATTATATCTGGCCAAGCGCAGCTTGCAAGCACTTGGGGAATTTACTTCGAATACGATCTGGTAGAAAAATGGTTCAACACCTCCATTGATAGCGCAGCTCCAGCGCCGTACAACATATCTGGTGCCATCGAAGAGCTTGATCTCACCGAGCACAGCTTCGTTGTTGGCGCAATGTTAGTTCCATATAGTGGGCGGTTTTACCGGTTGCGCCTCGATGGCGGATTTGGCGGAGTCTTTGCATTGACTTCGGAAACAGAGACGGGAACGTTCGGTAACTTTTCGCGCCAAGCTTCTGCGCTTGGCTATCAGATCAATTTCGATATTTTGAACGACTTCCGCATTATGCAAAATCTGAGTTTTACGATGGATATTGTTACGCGCACCGTCACGACCGGAGCATTAAAAACTTCCGGCGGTCAAACGCTCGATGCGTCGTTCGGCGCTGGGAATCCTTCCGTAATCACGCTCAAACCAACGGCTTCGAATCTGGTCTATGGACTTGCGGCAGGATTAGTCTATTATTTTTGAGTGATCCTTCTTCGGAAGATCTGAAAGCACCCAAAGGCGGTATCGTAGCGATAGGAGGCCTGAAGCAAGCTGTCAAAACCTGGAATGGTATGGAGGTAGGTCCGATAAGGATCACGCATATTCCAGCAGACCGTATTACGGGCAAGGATGATAAACTGCGGTTTATTGATACACAAGGAATCAACATAAGCCAGCCGCCAGGCCAATTGGTAATTCGTAAACTGCGGTGCGACGGATGTATCTCCTCTCATACTTCCATTGATGCTCCATGCGATGGCAGTAGGCATGACATACGGGCTTGCAAATGTTCGGTTGAGATGTGTACGCAGCGCGGGTTCAAAGGAACAGATCTCGAGCGAGCCAGTGTCGTTTCCGGGAAGCGATAAAAAATGCAATACTTCCCATTGCGGAACCGCGCCGAAGCTCGGGCTGAAATGATGCTCTGCATACGCAGCTTCGATCGGGTTGCGACCCTCGAATAATGCCTGCGCGAAGCCTACGATCTCGTGACGATCGCCAACCATGAAAATAATATACAGAGCGACAAGAACTACAACGGCGGACGTTCGGGCGAACCACCCGCGAATATACTGTAATAGCCACGCTACACCCACCGCCGAGAATGGGCAGACCAAAAGATACACCGGTGTGAAGTGGTAGGCTAAATATTTTCGCTGAACGATCGCGATGGCAATAAAAAAGAGAAGCAAGCTGTAATAGAGCCAACGCTCATTTCGCGTCAGCTGTCGAAGCAAGAAGGTAGTAGTCGCCTTTTGTGTGGGCTGCGTAGTATGGGATTTCTTTCGAACCGCGATCCATCCTATCGTGGCAAGTGGGATAAGATAGCCTCGCCCCAAGAAGAAAACAAAAATAATAAAGAGCGTCTGCAAGCCCGACGCGCCATTGAACTTGGTATAGACGTCAAGATTGAACCGAATAGTAGCCATGTACATCGCATACAGTCCACCCGGAATAGCGGCATAGAGCGATAGCAGCACGAGGAGCGGTATCATGCCGGCAATACTAAAGAGGATCACGGGTTTCCATTGGTTCCATACTCTACTTTTTCGATCCTGAATGGAAAAAAGAAATACCGCGATCAAAAGAAAGGGCAAACCAAAGGTTGGGCGAAGGATAATGGAGTATCCAACAAAAAGACCGGTAACGATCAACGCCAGCCATCCGCGGGGGTGACCATGGCGGGTCTTACTAATTTCTATTCCTCGATACATAAAATACAGCCCTGCAACGAGAGCCATAATCGCATAGACATCGCGTTCGCCGTAAATGGAACCCCTTCCGGTGACATAATAAAAGATCCAAAGCACGACTGCGATCGCCGCCGCTCGCTCGGAGAGCCAGAATCGGCAAAACTTATAGAACACAACCACAAAGCCGAGTTGAAGGATGACATCGACAAAACGAAAACTAATATCCTGCTCGCCAAAAAGGATAATGGCCGCATAATGGATGGGAATAATTCCAGGAAAATTTTGATCCCAACTGCCGAGGTAGGGAATTTTCCCATGCCGAAGCAGGTCGAGAGCCATCGACTGGTAGATCAGATTGTCCACGCTGAGCGGCGAGGCCACCACGATCATGAGCAGAACGGCGCTGATGCCTAACGCAATAAGGAGCGGGCGCTCAAAAAATTTCATAAAGGGAGTCGTACGTTGATAATATAACGACATAAAAGCAAGCGGGACGTGTAATGGTTGCGGAGGTATTTATTTTTACCTAAGCATCATATCGTTACCACCCACACTATTCCTTGATGAACTCCCTCGTCGAAATAATTCCATCCCCGCGAAGCTGCACCGCATAGATCCCGCTCGGGAGATCTTCTATATCGATCGGAAATGGGTTTTCCGTTCCGGCAGCAAGGACAACATTCTGATGGTTAACCGTCCGGCCCAACGCATCGATAATAGAAAGCTCTGCGGATGTTGTCGATGGCGCACCGGAAGAAACAGCAACGATGATCGTTCCCGAAGCCGGATCTGGCGAGATATTATCGATCTGCACAGTTCCATTCAGCAAAAGTTTAGAAAGCTCGCTTGTTCCGCACGAGGGCAGCAGGGTAAAAACGGTCTGCGCGGGTTCCCCGGTGATATTTGCAAGACACGTACTCAACCGGCCCAGCGCAGAAACGAAGCTGATGCTATCCACCTCGAGAAATGTTTGTGTGCTCGCGGCGACATACGGAAAGAAATGCAGCGTCGCAACGACGGAATCATTCCCAAACGGGTCAACCTGAAGGCTGAGGTGAGCGAGACCATCCGCTGTGCGCAGGTAGCCGACCTTATCGACCGATGTTTCTTCCGCGCGAATGAATCCCAGGACGTCATCATGATAGGTAAGCGTAAAATCGAGCGTGGTCACACGTGCGGGCAGCGCGCCCGATTGAATGATCTTGAATATCACGTCCGATCCCACGTATGCGCTGTCCGGCGGCGAAGGATACAGCCGCCACTGTACAGGATACGCGATCTCGCGGGAAAGCGCGATCGTATCGTACGACGGAGTACCACTGCTCACGATAGTGAGGGAATCTTTATCAACCACCGCGCCGCCTGTGGTATCGATCTGGGTATTGAGCAAAATGGTATCGTACGCGCCCGGGATAAGCATGGCCGAGGTGCTGTCGTTCATAATATAAAATGCGGAAGAAGATAGCGTAACGGCGGTGATGTTGAGCGTATCGCATCCGATGTTTTGTACCACAATGAAGGTATCGACTTCCTGACAAATAGAGGTTAGACCCACATCGAACGTGGAAGCAGCCGATAAGATCATCGTTCCATTCAAACCATATCCACTAACAGCGAAGGTAGTGTCCGCGCCGGAACCCGTTCCGTTGAGATTTGCCGCATGGAACGAAACCGAAGCGCTACGTGGGCCTTTTGCAAGCGGCTTGAAATGGATCGTAATGATCGTAATAGAATCCGGCGGGATCTGTGCATTCGTGCTCGGAGCAACAACAGTGAAATCCGCATCGCCGATGACATTTACATTAGAGATGACAAGCGTATCGCATCCGGCATTCGAAAGCGTATCCATCACAACGGCGCCGTTGGAGCAGATAGAAAGGCCGCCGGCATCAACGGAACTTGTTGACACAGATAAAATTCCCATCGGCGGAAGCCCAATTCCCGAAAGTGGGATGGAAAGCGATTTCGTTTCATTCGAAGTTACCGTCACATTAAGCGAGCCCTGAAAGGTGCCGGTATCGGGCGCTAAAAATTGCAGATCGTAGGTTATGGAACTATCCGGCGGGATGACGATGGGTGCAGAAGCTCCTGTCATCGAATATCCGGTTCCGCTCAAGGCTGTTTGCGTAATAGTATCGGGCGCGCAGCCTTCGTTGGTGAACGTTACAGTGGTATCGATGACGTGCTCGCAGAACGAGGCGCGTTGAAGCGCAACCGCAGAGTCCGCTGAAAACAGTGCAACGCCGCCGGGTAATGCGACCAGCCTGACGGGCATGAACTGATCGATGAACGCAAAATCCGAATCGCCGAGATACGCATTATAGTTGAAGAAATTTAAGGCGTCGTTCAGATCCGTTCCCAGAATGTGCCCGAGGATCTCCACGCTATCCGAGATCGAGCCGAGCGTACCTCCCGGATCGAAAGTAAAAGAGAGCGAATCGTTCAACCCTAACCGAAGTGTATCGGGAAGCGATGTGTTAAGATGGAATCTGGAAAGGATCTCCGGCGGAATATCTACCGAATCGATAATAAGCGTCGAGCAGGAATCTAATTTCACAAATGCCGCTTCGGTGGCCGGTTTACAGTTCCCGGCGAACACCGGCGGCGGGACGATTAGCGCTTTGGGATAGGATAGAATAATGACGGTTCGCGTTTCCGCCCACTCTGAGCAATTCCAATGATTATCGAATGTAATGTTTACGGTATCGATCGAGTGATGCGGATCGTAGGCGATCCAAAGGGAATCATATCTTCCGATAAGCGGCGTAATGGTATCGGAACCAATAATAGAAAAATCTCCGGGATTATCGCTGGTGAAACTTATCTTTTCTGACATGCCTGGGACGTCGGACTCGATGGGAACCGCGATCAAATAGGGGTTACACATCGAAGTAAGCAGGAACGGTTCGCTGAGGGTATCGTCCTGGACGAGCGGCGCTCCATTCGAGTCCGAAAAATTATCGCCGCTATGCAGGAACCCATCCCCGCCATCGACTGTCATCCAAATTCCGGATGGAACCGGAGGTACGGGGGAACCCAACCAACCCACAGCAACATGTTCACCCATCGGGCCGAAGACAAACATGGTGAGCGGGCCGCTATCGACGGTATAGATCGGAGTCCAGGTAATGCCATCGTCGGTGGAACGATAGAAATTGTAAAGATCGGAAAAATACGAGACCGAATTTACTCCTGCGATGGATGCCGGAAATTTGTAGGAGCCGGTATAAACGGATTGCCAGGTTGTTCCGGAATCTGTCGAGCGAAGGGCTGCATCGTCCTCGGGGCTTGGGCAAACATACACATGGTTGCACGGATCGCCGACCGCGCCGACGCTATTGGGATCGATTCCGGCAACGGCGGAGATCCAGTTCTGCCCGCCGTCCGTTGAAACGAAAATACTTCCCTTCCCGGTTGCGACACAATGAAGCGTGTCAATGCGCGCGAACCGCACCATCGGATCGCCGAGGATGCGAATGGTGCCCGTGCCATCGGCATAGACATCGTTGGCATTGTTAAGATTGAGTCCCGAGAACTGCCAGCTTTTGCCGGAATCGGTCGAGACCAACACATCGGTTCCCGCCGATGCCGCATAAAGCTTACCTTGAATGGAACGAATCTCGCGGATGAGTGTAATCCCCGCAGGCACGGTCGATGGGAACCAGTGATTGGGAATAGAGTAGTAAAGCGTGGAACCATTGTTTGCCGCCGTAACGCCGTGAAGCGGATCGAAAAAATAGATAGCAGAGAACGTTCCTGGAAGTCCCTGCGCAACGAGTCTCCATTCCGGCCAGACGATCTGCGCTTGCGCGCGGAGGTTATTGGCGCTGAAGCTTGCCACGCAGCATAACGCCGCAACACACAAAAAACGCTTGATGGACATGATCGCTTTATTGCTTAATGAACTCCCTCGTCGAAATAATTCCAACGCCGCGAAGCTGCGCGGCATAGATACCGCTCGGAAGATCTTCGATATTCATTGGGAATCGATCTTCCACGTTAGGAGTGAGAACAACATTCTGCCGGCACACCGTTCGCCCTAATGCGTCGATAATGGAGAGCGTGGCGGACGTTGAAGATGGCTCACCCGAAGCAATTCCAACCGTTATCATTCCCGATGCAGGATTAGGATTGATATAGTCGATAAGCACCGTGCCGGTTTGGAGGAAATTCGAAAGATCATTCGTTCCACACGCCGGGATCAGCGTAAATAGGGTTTGCCCGGTCGTAATGCTATCGACACAACCCTCCGGATTGCCGCTCACATTGAATAAGCTGGGACTATCGACAACAATAGCCGTTTGCGTTGCGCTCGCCACATACGGGTAGAAATGCAGCGTGGCAATGATGGAATCATTCCCAAGTGGTGAAACGCGGAACGTGAGATGCGCAAGGCCATCCGGCGTTCGATAGTAGCCAATGGTATCGACCGATGCCTCCTCCGCGCGGACGAAGCGGAGAAGATCGTCATTATAGGTTAGCGTAAAATCTAGCGAGGTTACATCCGATGGCAAGGTTCCGGACTGAATGATATTAAATGCAACGTCGGTTCCCGCTGCCGCGCTATCCGGCCCAGATGGATATAGTTTCCACGGAAGATTTGGCAGCGCGACAAGATCGAGCGGTATGGTCTGCTCGAAGAATGCAAAATCGGAATCGCCATTCAAATACAGATCGAAGTTAAAGTAATTAAGCGTGGAATCCAAACCCGCGCTTGGATAATAATGCGCGATAATTTGGATGCTATCCAATAGCGTGGCGACGGTATCGGATGGGTTGAACGTGAAGAAGAGGGAATCATTCGTGCCGAGCCGAAGCGTATCCGGCAGCGGCGAGGTAAGTGTGAGGCGTGATAAGATCGCAGGAGGAATATCTACCGAATCAATGATAAGCGTGGAGCAGGAATCTAATTTCACGAACGCGGCCCCGCTTACCGGCGCGCAGAGTCCCGCAAGAACCGGTGGTGGGTCGATCGTAGCTGAAGGAATGGACGTGACGATAACCGTTCGCGTTTCCGACCAATCGGAACAGTTCCATTGATTATAGAACGTGATCTGCGCCGTATCGACAAGATGGTGCGGGTCGTAGGCAAGCCACATGGTATCTTGCACCGGTCGCTGATTTAAGATGGGCTGTGAGTAATAAATTGAATCGGTTCCCAAAATCGCAAGATCGCCGCTGCTGTTGTTCGCGAGCGTTGCTTCTACGGATAATCCCGGCACATCGGCTTCGAGCGCGATCGGAATCAAAAAAGAGTTACACATCGAAACAACGCGGAATGGAACGTTCATCGTATCGTCCTGATCGAGCGGCGCTCCGTTCGAATCGGTTATGGCTACGGCGCTATGAAGGTTGCCATCGCCGCCGGTGGTGGTCATCCAAATACCGGTTTTATTCAATCTATTAATATCATATACTGGCGGTAACCAAGTGATTGCAACATGCTCACCCATCGGACCCCAGACGCACATTACATGCGGGCCACCATTCACGGTGATAATAGATGTCCATGTTATGCCATCATCGATCGAGCGAAAAAGTCCGCCGGAGTCTGAGACATAACAGACAGTGCTTGCGCCATAAATAAATTCCGAATACGCGCTTGCTCCGGTTAACACCGTTTGCCAGGTTTGACCAGAATCCGTTGATCGAAGACATCCGGTTCCCCACGAAGAAGGAGCAATAAATACATGCTTGCACGGGTCTCCGAACACGCCTGTGCTGATCGGGTCATTTCCTGTAACAACGGAAATCCAGTTCAGTCCGCCATCGCTGGAACGAAAAATACTTCCGTTACCGGTAGCAACACAATCCATTGTATCAATCCGAGCGAACCGCGTCATCGGATCGGTGAGGATGCGAATGTTGCCACCGCCATCGGCATAGACATCGTTGGCATTATTAAGATTGAGGCCGGAAAACTTCCAGCTATGTCCGGTATCGGTCGAAACCAACACATCCGTTCCCGCACTCGCCGCATACAATTTCCCCTGAATGGATCGAATCGAGTTGATCACCGTAATACCGGCGGGCATAGTAGCAGGGTACCAAAAGCTCGGCGCTGCGGACGTTGAGTAGTCGATTCCACCATTTGCCGCTGAAAGACCATGTGATGGATCGACAAAATAAATTGCGGTCCAGCCAGGGCCGTTTTTGTGCCAGCCGACCTCCAGCCATTCCGGCGTACCGATTTCACCCTGGGCGCGTAGCTCACTCGCCCAAAAACCGCAAAACAGGACTGCAATAAGTAAAAAACGCTTTCGACACACGGACATTACCTTTCTTTCAGAATTATACGAAAAGAATTACCCCATTACGAAGACCGGCGAAAAGCCAAAAGGTAACAGGAATTAATGAAGAATTAAGAATTAAAAATGAAGAATTAGGGAAGCTTTGATGTAAGTCAGCATGTCATTCCGAGCGAAGTTCGTCCCGAGGAACGAGGGATGAACGGAGTCGAGGAATCTCCGGAGATTCCTCGACTCCGCAATCATTCGCTCCGCGAATGATTGCTACGCTCGGAATGACATGCTGACCAGAGTTTCCTTAATTACCAAAGCACTAAGAAAACCCCCATTCCAAATTCCTAATTCTTCATTTTTAATTGAAATACCCATGCTATCAACAACTTACGAACAAGTTGAAAAAACCAGTGGATAACTCGGTGGGGAAAGTTGAAAGAATGTGGGGAAATAAATGCCATTTTGGAGAACAATTCTGACCGATTTTTAGTAGATTTGTATGAGAGAAATGACGATCGGGATTCAGGAAGCAAGGATAGCTAAGTTTAGATCGGAGTAAGAGGCTGAGGGCAAAGAAAAGTAGTCGTTGAACATAAAGTTTTTGCGGGATCTGTTCCCGCGTTATGCCACCAGCCCCTCCGGACGAGCTATCCTACGCTCCAAAGCGATTAGTTACCGTAATTCGGTGATTAATACCATACGGATGAGCGATCATCCGTCGTCTGCGTCTTATGGCCCCATAAGCCACGCAGCCTGAAACTGCCTCGATACGATGCCCAGTAAGGATGAGCGATCATCCCGAGAGGGATTCATTTTCCGGTGTAGCAGCAAGGTTTCCAGCCCCACGTTTTCGGGAACCCTCGCCGCCCTACCGAGAAGATAGAGTTCCGTCTTGACAAAAGAATAATCCACGAACGGGAGACCGCACCCCTAACCGTTTTCTTCTAAAAAGAAGAGAATTTTAGGGTAAGGGCGATTCTTCCTCCATTTGAAAAATTAGATACAATGGCAGCATGTCATTCCCGCGAAAGCGGGAATCCAGATTTCGAAGAATCGAAATTTTCGGTGACATTCAAAAACTGGATTCCCGCTTTCGCGGGAATGACACATCAACATAATATCCAAATCTAATTTTTAAATAGATTTAAGCAGACGATTCTACTAAAAAAAGCGTTATCAACTGGCCTCTTCGATAAGGGGTAAAAAACAGCCCATTTTCGGGCATTCACGTTATGAACATTACACGCCGGTTTACACAAGCGGGGACAACTCCCTACGATCAATTTCAGTACACCTCGCGGGCGAGCGTTTTGCGCAACCCCGATGGCAAGCCCATTTTTAACATGGAGGACATCGAGGTTCCCAAACATTGGTCGCAAGTAGCGACGGATATTTTGGCGCAGAAATATTTTCGCCGCGCGGGCGTTCCGCAGCACGATACCTTCGGTACGCTGCTGCGCGATAAGGATGGGAACGCAATTACAGGACCGGAACGCTCGATCAAGCAAGTAGCTCATCGCCTTGCAGGGTGCTGGCGCGCGTGGGGTGAAGAGCATGGCTACTTCACTACGAAAGAGGATGGGCAGGCTTTTTACGATGAGATCGCGTATATGATCTTGCGCCAAATGGCTGCGCCGAACTCGCCGCAGTGGTTCAACACCGGTATTGCGTGGGCGTACGGTATTACGGGAACCGCGCAGGGCCACTGGTACGTCGATCCGAAAACGGGCGAGATGACGCGCTCGACCGATGCCTATACGCATCCGCAGCCACACGCGTGTTTTATCCAATCCATCAAGGACGATATGCTGAACGAAGGCGGGATCTTCGATCTCGTGACGCGTGAAGCGCGTATCTTTAAATATGGATCGGGAACCGGAACGAATTTCAGTTCCCTTCGCGGCGAGGGCGAAAAAGTCTCCGGCGGGGGAGCGGCCTCCGGCGTGATGAGCTTCCTGAAAATTAACGACCGCGCGGCCGGTGCTGTGAAATCCGGCGGAACGACGCGCCGGGCCGCGAAGATGGTTATTTTGGACATTGACCATCCGGACATCGAGACCTTCATCGAGTGGAAAGCGCTCGAAGAGCAGAAAGTTGCTGCGCTCGTTGCGGGATCGAAAGTGTGCGATTTGTTCCTCAACATGATCATGAAGATCGCGAACGATGGCGGCACCGATCGCAAGGATAATCACGATCTCGACATCGCGATCAAGAAAGCGCTCGCGCGCGGAGTTCCCATGAATTACATCGTCCGCTGTCTGCGGATGGTCGAGATGGGGTATGATAAAATAGATTTCAAAACCTTCGATACGCATTACGAAGGCGAAGCGTACCAAACGGTTTCGGGACAGAATTCGAATAATTCCGTTCGCG
Source organism: Ignavibacteriota bacterium (assembly GCA_963794025.1). Taxonomy (GTDB): domain Bacteria; phylum Bacteroidota; class Ignavibacteria; order Palsa-1295; family Palsa-1295; genus PALSA-1295. The sequence goes on along the minus strand of CAWCCK010000024.1, from coordinate 72,719 downwards.
TCACGAACGATTTTATGCACTCGGTTCTGACGGACGCCGAGTGGACATTAAAGTTCCGCACGACGGGCAAAGCCGCGAAGAAAGTAAAAGCGAAGGAACTTTGGGAAAAGATCACGTTCTCCGCGTGGGCTTCTGCCGACCCCGGTTTGCAATACGATACGACGATCAACGAGTGGCACACCTGCCCGAACGACGGACGCATCAATGCGAGCAATCCGTGCTCGGAGTACATGTTTTTGGATGACACGGCGTGCAATCTTGCATCGCTTAATCTCGCGTATTTCTATGATGAGGAGACGGGCGCATTCAAGCTCGACGATTACAAACATGCCGTCCGTTTATGGACGATTGTGCTGGAAATTTCTGTGCTGATGGCGCAATTTCCTTCCCGCGCCATCGCGCAAGGTTCCTACGATTACCGCACGTTAGGTTTGGGTTACGCAAATCTCGGAACCATCCTCATGACAGCTGGTATCGCGTATGATTCCCCACGCGCTCTTGCTATTGCAGGTGCGCTTTCGGCGATCATGACTGGCGAATCCTACGCCGCATCTGCCGAAATGGCGAAGGACTTGGGAGCTTTTCCTCGCTATGCAGGAAACAAGGACGCCATGCTGCGCGTCATGCGGAACCATAAACTTGCGGCGTACAATGCGTCTCCGGAACGCTACGAACAGCTTACCATCAAGCCAATGGGCATCACGCCGGAGCACTGCCCGGAAGACTTACTGCAAGCAGCGCGCGATGCGTGGGACCGCGCATACAAGCTCGGCGAAAAGCATGGTTATCGCAACGCGCAGACAACGGTCATTGCGCCGACGGGAACCATCGGGCTGGTCATGGATTGCGACACCACCGGCATCGAGCCGGATTTCGCGATTGTGAAATTCAAGAAGCTCGCGGGCGGCGGATATTTCAAGATCGTCAATCAATCGGTGCATAAGGCGCTGACGAAACTTGGATATAATGAGAAGCAGATTGAGGAGATCGAAAAATATTCGAAAGGGCACGGAACTTTAGTTGGATGTCCGGCGATCAACCGCGCATCGCTCAAGGCAAAAGGTTTTACCGATGAAAAGATCGACGAAGTCGAGAAACTGTGCGATAACGTGTTCGATCTGAAATTCGCGTTCAATAAATGGACGCTCGGCGAGGATTTCTGCGTGAAGCTTGGCTTTACGCCATCGCAGCTTACGGATGCGAATTTCAATATGCTGCTCTCGCTCGGATTCACGCGCGAGGAAATTCAGACCGCAAACGATTACGTCTGCGGCACGATGACGCTCGAAGGCGCGCCGGAACTTAAAGAGGAACATCTGCAAATTTTCGATTGCGCCAACAAATGCGGACGCTATGGAACCCGCTACATTCCTTATGAGGCCCACATTCGCATGATGGCCGCGGCGCAGCCATTCATTTCGGGAGCTATTTCGAAGACGATCAACATGCCGAACGAGGCTTCGGTATCGGACGTCTCGAAAGCGTATTTCGATTCCTGGAAATTGTGCTTGAAAGCGAACGCGCTCTATAGGGATGGTTCCAAGCTTTCGCAGCCGCTGAATTCTTCGAACGAGGACGCCGATCTGGCTGAAGACGTGCTCTTTAACGATGTAGAAGATCCTGCGAACGAGACGATCGACGCAGCGAAGTTGCACACCCTGCTCGAAGCGCAAGCGGCGGTGATGCCGCCGGAACTTCGCCGTCACCGCTTGCCGACGAAGCGCCACGGATTCGTGCGCGAGGCCGTTGTAGGCGGGCACAAAGTGTATCTCCGCACCGGCGAATACGAAGATGGTTCCTTAGGCGAGATCTTCATCGATATGTACAAAGAAGGCGCGTCGTTCAAGGGGTTGGTGAACTGTTTTGCCGTGCTCACCTCGAAGGCGCTGCAATACGGAGTTCCCTTGGAGGAGCTTGTCGATACGTTCACATTCACGCGGTTCGAACCCGCCGGACAGGTACAAGGCCACGAAGCGATCAAGAATGCGACAAGCATTTTGGATTATGTCTTCCGCGCGCTTGGCTACGAATATCTTGGCCGTCAGGATTTCGTGCATGTCAAAGCCGTGGATGAACCGAAGGATAACGGTGTGGGTCGAAATGTTATTTCGACACCCCCTGCCGATGCAGTGGGAACCCAAACCGTGAGCGAGGACGACAACTTAGAAAAGCTCCGCAACGAGCGCATCGAGGAACCCGAAATGGCGATGAGCCACTCGCCGCTCGCCACGCTTCCGAAAGGCACCGCGACCCTGCAAAGCCTCCGCAGCGAAGCCCGCAGCAAAGGTTACACCGGCGAGCAATGCTCCGCTTGTGGAAGCATGAGAGTCAAAAGAAATGGTGCGTGTACTTTGTGTGATGACTGTGGAACGACCAGTGGCTGCAGTTAATAATATGAGTTACACCGGCGAGTCCGCCGCGGCGGACTCCGCCTGCGGCTCCATGCGCGTAAAGCGCAACGGCGCCTGCACCCTCTGCGACGATTGCGGCACGACGAGCGGGTGTAGCTAACATTTATGAAAATAAAATGAACTTGATATCAACAAATATCGAGCTTCCAAACCACCCCCGAGAGTTAATTGGCGCAAAGTTTCCTGAGTTTGCGCCAGTATTGGATGATTGGAAGCAGAATGAATCGAGGCTTCAAGGAGCGTCGGTGTGCTTGTTCACTGCCACCAACGACGGTCGACCTACTGTTGCTGGTACCGGCTTTATACTTGAGGTTGATGGAAGACATTTTCTGATAACCGCTGCTCATGTAATTCATGAGCCGCTGACAGAAGGCCGAGCATTGTATCTTCCGGATCATGCTGGTATACGACCAGGCCAAGAGCTTGTAAACGCAATGGCAGGTACGCCTGGCACTGACAAGGACATGGCTGATTTTGGATTTTTTGAATTAACAAACGAACAGCTGAAGCTTTTGCTAGCTAATAATATTAGACCTGTACCTTTTGAGGAAACAGATCCATCAATCAACGTTGGAGAGAAGGGTTATGGAATGATATGTGGTTTCCCGGAACACAAGTCAAAAACGCGGGTGTCTCTAAAGATGATCTATGCAACGGGGACACAGCGTAGTGGGGAGTGTACTACTGACCCAAGTCTACTGGCCCACTTTGGCATTGCTCATTCCAAATGGAATTTTGTCATTCCATCAAGAAGAGTTATAGACATTGATACGGGAATGAAAATTAAAGAGCCATCTTACGCCGGCTACAGCGGTTCACCTGTTTGGAGTGTTCCATCGACCATCCAATGGCTGGAGGGACTGAGGCCTCAATTAATTGGAATTGTTACAACTCGTTCTCCAAAGGTGCCTCATCCAATACTTATAACTAAGACCTGTGCTATACTTGGGTCACTTCGCGATTACTATGGCATTCAATATGGGCGAACTAGGACGAAGTTTAGATTTGCTAATTAAAATCCACTACTTATCTCTGTATTTCGCATGAACGCCAAAGTTTTTGGAAAGAGCTATATCAATTGATTCGAAGTCGGCTTTGGAAACCTTTGTTCCAACCAGAACTTCCTGTATTGTTAGGTCGAACCAATCGTTCGGAGTGGTCATATTTCCATGAAGAGGAAGTTCAAAGTAGGTTCTATTTCCGACGCTGCAAACCTTAAATACCTTTGTGAATTGAAGTGAGCAATTGGCTTTGAGAGCTCGTGGATGAAAAGCAAGACGTGTCTCATCTTCCGTACTAAATTTACCGCGTTTGTAGAATTTGCCGAACTTTGTCAGGCCCGGTGAGTACAATTGAACACCGACTTTTTTTCCTAAATGGTAGTTGATATCATTAATGAAATCGAACTGGTATCCCGTGTCGTATGCGACATCCCTAAAATCAAAAAGATGGCGACAATCAGAATTGAAAGATAAGTACTTAAAAATGATGCAAACTTTCGTGTCATCACCACCATAATCACCCTTCCAAAAACATTCCGGGTCACTCTTTCCAAGGTGGTTCTCGGTGAAGCATAAAATCATGATGTCATCTCTTTCATCGTCTATGGGACGGTCCCTAGGTAAAAGTGCCGAGTTCCGTTTATTCGGGTCATAACTGCTTGGAATTAACTGATATAGAGGCCCATAGCGCCGAAAATATTCCTCGTATTCTGCGTAATCATTATCGTCATTTGAAAGCAAGTTACTTACTTGAATGCTACGATTATTGAGAATATCGAGAGTGAATTTTACGGATTTAAAATGATAGAAATTTGACGTTGTGTCTCCCCATCTATTCGGGCAAACCGAATTCCATTTTGTTACTGCTGGATCCACACTCTGATCCGTGAGCTCAATGAGATTTGAGTCGAGGAGAGTTGAAGATTTTGCGAAATCATCTTTCGAGAATGATTTATGCGTAACTCCGTTGCGATCCAAAGAGTTATTGATGATTTTTGCAGCTTCAGAAAATACTAGCGCAGGATTTGAAATCATGGATGTGATTAAGTAAATATCAAATTTATAAACCAAACTTTCGCAATCTTTGTGCGCGCAGGTGAACTTCCCCCACCGCCCTTCGGCTTATAAGGCCGGCGCACTTACTACCTACGCTATGCGCGCGGGGCCGGGAAGCAGCGGTTCCCGGCACACGCCGCATATTTGTTCATCTGCCTGCTTCCCTAAAAATAGCTACCCCTCCCTCACGCTGAAAGAGCATAATACTCGTTGAAACAAACATCGTTGAGCGGCGTTTAATTGGCTTGTCGAAATAACCGAACATTTCCATAAGCAATTTACAACAATGAACACCGAACAAACACTGAATTTGGGCTTTTCTTCGAAACGCGGCGTGGGACTTTCCGTCGCACTTTGGACCGCGCAGGTGCTGCTTGCCGCGGGCTTTATAATGTCGGGCGGGATGAAGCTCCTTTCGCCGGAGCAAGTCGCCCACATGCTGTCGATCCCGCAGCCGCTCGTACTGTTTATCGGGACGAGCGAACTCCTCGGCGCGATCGGACTGATCCTCCCATCGCTCTTTCGCATTCAGCCGCGCCTTACGGTCTATGCCGCATGGGGGCTCGTCATGGTTATGGTTCTGGCAACGATCTTCCACCTTTCGCGCGGAGAATTCGGCAACGCACCTGTGACGTTTATATTAGGACTCCTCGCCGCGTTTGTATCGGTGGGCAGGAACAAGTGGCGCCCGATCGTGTCGCGATAAACCGGTCTCTCTTCGGCGCATGGCCGGGAAGCAGCGCTTCCCGGCACACATGCGAATTCCAAGGTTAATTGGCATTTATTGAAAATATATTAAAATTTCTTTAAGAAAGTGAAACATTTTTGATGTTTATGCGTATTTTTCTGGTTGCGAGCGTTGAGAGTGTAAACAGACCGCTGTCAGTACAGGCATGTCTGATCCCTGCACATGGATGAGATTCGCTTCTTGCGATGATTGGCTTACGCGATGATCTCTGATCCACTGAAATCTATTGGTGCACTGGGGGCGGTCGAAAAGTCCTGGGCGGGACTACCCTTAGCTTGGAAGACATCGATTGCCGTTGTTCTTTGATAATTGATTGAGTCCGGCGTAGTGTACTATACGTTCGGACTTTCCTACCATGCCTGCGACGTTTCTTACGGCACCATCCACGTATTCACATAGTTAAATACATGAATGAAAGACCGGGACGATAAACTTGTCAGAATTGCGAAGGCGCTTGCGGATAAAACGCGGGTGAAGATCCTGCGCGAGTTAGTGAAACGCGGTTCGATCAGTTGTGGCGATGCGGGAAAAGATATGCTGCTCTCACAACCGGCTGTTTCGCATCATCTGAAAGTGTTGGCAGATGCCAAGCTCATTGTGATGGAAAAAGAAGGGCGCCATGTGATCGTAACGGTGAACCGGAAGGCTCTTGAGAAATTTTCCGAGCTTTTACCCTAAGCACGATGGAAACCATTAGAGCAGAGGAAGTCGTTCAAAGCATAGAAACATTTACATATTTCAATATATTTATATGATAACATCTTCTGAAAGCACTTCTTCCAAGAAATCCGGTCGGGGTTTATCCATCGCATTGTAGGTCGTACAGGTTCTGCTTGCAGTGAATTTTGGCATGGCGGGATTTATCAAGTCCACGATGTCACCGGAGAATGTGGTGAAGGCTGGCGTTATCTGGGCGACGAGTGTTCCGGAGTTGCTTCTGCATTTTATCGGGGCCTGTGAACTGCTCGCAGCGATCGGACTGATCTTTCCCTCGATGTTGCGCATTAAGCCGCAACTTACGGCATACGCAGGCTGGGGACTTGTCGCGATCATGAGTTTGGCTATCGTATTCCATATCACGCATGGCGAGTTCATGTATCTGCCGTAGGTAGCGATCCTCGATATTCTTGCGGCATTTGTAGCAATCGGAAGAAGCCGATTGCGTCCGATAGCTTCGAAGTAACGGACTTGGATTGCTCGAGCGGCTGTAAACGCAGGTGTATGAATCTATTTCTTCCCTATCCTGACGATCTTGTGGCCACCGCGCGCTTTTTGGATGACGGGCGATTGAACAAGCAGGTGGTCGAGGCGTATCAGATCGGTCAGATCGGAGTGAAACGCATGGGCGATCCGGAAGCGAAGATCGGCTGGAGAAATCATCCATCTTCACTTCTTGTGTATAACGAAGGCCATCCGAAATTACCGTGGCTGCACAACTTCATTGAATCGCTGGATGCGGAATGGCGGCGGCGAGGATTTCGCAGATCGGAGGAATTTTCCATCAAGCTCGAAAAGCTGTTTTTAGAGGCCGAAGTGTTTCGTGAAAAGCTATCGTATGAGCCAGTTTGCTCGTTTCTCGGGGATGGCCAGCTCGTTCATGGGGATGCGGAGAAAGTTGCCAGACTCTATCGAGATTATCTTACCCGAAAGTTCGAAAATCAGGTGCGACCACCGAAGTGGACTGAACGCGTATTACCATCGGAAACTTAACGTGCGGCAAAACTGTCAACTCGACGGAAGAGGTGTCTGCCCCGTCCGTGTTTTTCAATTAATTTAATAAGTCAGATGAAAACATTCAAAAGCATTCGTTTCGGACTCATCGGTATCGTTACTCTTATCGCGCTTAGTGTCACGACGCGGGCCGTAGCTGCGATCGATGCATTCTTAATTTTCACGGATTCGGCGGGCAAGACGACGACCGTCAAGATCAGTCCCAATGGTACATTTACTACGTCGGCGCTTCATGCGGGAACGTACCGATGGTCGTTTGGCGCTACGCAAACGGGCGCTACTGGAACTGGCACGGCGGGAAATACCGGCAAGATGTCAAGCAGCGGCGATAATCCCACGGAATCGATCAAGCTGAGCTTCAGGAAGATATCCATTTCCTATATGATTGCGGTTCCCGCCGATAATCACAGCGGGGCCACGACGGGTAGGCGTCAGCATTCGCCGGTTACGATCGTCAGGGAGATTGACAAAGCGAGTCCGAAGCTGATGACAGATCTTGGTACGATTGTGATCGATGCGAAAGGCGAGACGCTTTCTGGAACCGTTTCAGGCGTAGCCAAAAATGGCAGCAAGACCGCGATGGACTCGTGGGATGCAAAGTAGGCTTGGTGCGAAAATGTTATGTGATGTAGGAGTGCTATTGTAGATTCGCCCGCAGCATCCAGGCCATTTTTTCGTGTTTTTCCATGAGGCCGGTGAGGAAATCGCAGGTGCCGACATCATGGTATTTATTCTGCACGGTTTCAAGATCGGCGCGCAGAGATTGAATGATGCGTTCGTGATCGGCTAAGAGCACGACGATCATCGCTTCGGATTCGGGATTTTTACCGGGATTCTCTTTTAGGCGCGTGTTATCTAAAAATTCCCGCATGGTCCCGAACGCGATGCCGCCGATGGAGCGCGCTCGCTCGGCTACATCATCGACAAAGCCATCGAGTTCCTCGTATTGCGCTTCAAGGAATAAGTGAAGCGCGTGAAAGCCGAGTCCCGTTACGTTCCAATGGAACTTCCAGGTTTTGGTGTAGAGCAGGTATTCGTCCGAAAGCAGCACGTTGAGGATGCGCGTGACGCCGTCGCGGTCTTTTGGGGTAAGCCCGATTTCGATAGATTTTTGTAGGTCAGCCATAGGTAAAATGTAGAAAAATGTGAAAAGAAAATATTGATCTAAGTAAATAACAATGAGCAGAAAAAACGCCGTGATGTTGAGAAAGGTTTGTCAGAAAGCGGATTCACACTTTCGTTTTCGTAGTATATTATTGCAGCAGCACGTTTAAGATTTTTGAGTCAGCGCCGGTTCGCAGCACACAGAAATAAGCGCCGGATGGAATCGTATTTTGCAGACGGATCTGGTGCTGGCCAACGCTAAATTTTCCCTCGGCGAGCGTCATCACTTTGTTGCCGAGCACATCGAAGAGCGAAAGCGTTGCGTACGTGGGAACCGACAATGTGAAGGATAGCAGCGTGCCGGACGATCCGTTCGGAACTAATTCAAGCGAAGAACCAAGCTGTCCTTGCGGAGTGGATACGCCGCTCAGTGGCGTCAGCGTTCTCCAAATGCCTTCGGATTCTTGTGAGAAGTACAGCGTATGATTCGGTGAGAACGCCAGTTCTTCGCCGCCGCCTTCTATCGTTCCAAAAACAGACCAGGTCGTGCCGCCGTCTGTAGAAATATATAATTGCCACGCAAAAAATGCGAAGAGATTGCCCCCTTGATCCATTGCAATATCCCAGGGGTTCCCAGCCGGCAATCCGGAAATTAGTTTCCATGAGGCGCCATCGTCCGTCGAGCGTTCAACGCTTCCGTTACTTCCTTGCCGCAAAATATCGCTATCAGTGACAGGCCATATCTGGGTGGTAAGCGGAACGGAGGATGCCCATGTATCGCCGTTATCGGTGGAACGAAAATACGCATTGCCATTGCGCGCCATGACGGTTCCTGTGAGCGTAGTCGTTAACCAGAGTCCGGCAGAAGCAGAGATTTCGCTTTGCGCAACCTGCACCCAATCGACGCCATTATCGGATGATCGGAACACACCCTCGGGGCAGCCGGTGAAAATAGTTCCGTTGACGGTTGCGATGACAGAGTAGAACGGCCCGTTCGGAAGCTCGTTGCTAAGGTTACTCCACGTAGCGCCGAAATTCGTGCTGGAAAAAACGCCCCCTGCACCGGCGAGATACAGTATGCTGTCCGGGCCGAAACAAAAATCGCCGGAGAGGTTCGAATCAATGAGTGTCCACCCTATTCCTTGCGAGGCAGAGCCGAAAATTCCATTCGGGCAGACGAGAAACATGTTTCCGTTGCTGGCAATAATAAATTTGCTGGCATCTTCATAGCCGCCATTCTCATCCATCGGCCCGCCGACGAATTTATCATTAATGACCGCCTGGGCGCTCGCTACGTTAGCAAACGCTGGAAATATGAACAAAAACAGAAACACAGTCCAACGAAGTGACTCTCCGTGAGTTAAGAAATTCCAGCGAATCATCCTGAACATCCTTTCCATCTTGTAAATCGTGGTTACGCTTCTTCCATATCCTCCATCAGATCGTCATTTTCATCATTGATGATGGATTTGGCGCGTTCGAGATCTTCAAGCTCCACATAGAGGTGAAAACCGTTCGAGAAATCGATCATGGGAAGCACGTTCGAGCGATCTTGCGCTTCGAGCATGGCTTCGATGCCGCGCGCGCCGAGCTTGCTTCGGACGAGTTCTGCTTCGAATTCGGTGGGGTAGGTTGCGAGGAGTTCTAAGTCTTTCATAAAGTAACGAGTTAGGAGTAACGAGTGCCGAGTAATGAGCGAAAAGTAACACTCAATACGCGTTACTCATTACTCGTTACCGAGAACAAAAATACGATTTTTATGGGAGCGCTCCAATTATTTATTATTTTTGTAGTGAAAAGATTGATCAATTACGAATGAAAGTGTCCCGGCGAGTGCATACAATGCGTTCAAAACGGGCCGATCATCCTCATTCGTAGCTGCTCTTTCTTCGGCGTATGACCGATCATCCTTAATATGATTTTTCATGCGTTAAGCTGTAGGTTTGAAAAATCCTCACGTCGAAACCCCGAATAGATGCCGCAAATTTTTAAGAAGAGCACGAACGCGATAGCGCGCATATCGCTCGTGGCTTCTGGTGGAATTTCCGCACTTGCGGTTTACATGATCTTTATCGGTATTCCGCGCTCTTCGTATTGGAATCAGACGGACATCATCAAAACCCAGCCCGTTCAGTTCAGCCATAAGCACCATGTCGGCGATGATGGCATTGATTGCCGCTATTGCCATACTTCCGTCGAAAGCTCGGCCAGCGCAGGAATGCCGCCGACAAAAACATGCATGAACTGCCACACGCAGCTTTTTGCAACGACGACCTATCTTGAACCCGTCCGCGATAGCTGGAAAACCGGCATCCCGATCAAATGGACGCGCATTCACGATCTTCCCGATTACGTTTATTTCAACCACTCGATCCACATCAATAAAGGCGTAGGCTGCGCTACGTGCCACGGGCGCGTGGATCAGATGCCGCTCGTTACGCAAGTAGCTTCGTTGCAAATGGAGTGGTGCATTCAATGCCACCGCGCGCCGGAGCAATATCTGCGCCCGCGAAGCCAGGTATTTAACATGGGTTATGAGCCGCCATCGAATCAAAATGAGCTTGGCTTGAAATTGAAAAAAGAATATAACGTGCTCGGAAGCGACGTGCTCACCAGCTGTTCAACTTGTCATAGATAAATGGATACGAAGTTTGAATTGCCCGTGCTTGGTAGCCGTGACCTTCAGGCCACGGTCGCGGAGCGTGAAAAAGCAGCATCCATTAACCGTGGCCTAAAGGCCACGGCTACGAGCGGCAAGCAATACTGGCGTTCGCTTGATGAGCTTGCGGATTCTCCCGAATTCGATTCCTTCGTTCGCAAAGAATATCCATCGCAGACGGAAGTGCTGATCGATCCTGTTAGCCGCCGATCGTTCATGAAGCTCATGGGTGCTTCGCTGGGCTTGGCCGGGCTTGCAGCTTGCACCGTTCAGCCGAAGGAAGATGTCATTCCCTACATAAAACAGCCGGAAGAAGAAGTACCCGGCAAAGCGCTTTATTTCGCAACAGCGATGCCGCGCTCCGGTGGCGCAGTTGGGTTGCTCGTTCGCAGCAACGAAGGCCGTCCGACGAAAGTCGAAGGTAATCCCGATCATCCTGCCAGCTTGGGCGCGACGGATATTTTCGCGCAAGCCTCAATTTTAGCATTATACGATCCCGACCGTTCGCAAGGTGTCAGCCATTTGGGCGATGTGGCGGAATGGGGTGATTTCATGACTGCGATCGCTGGGCAGATCTCACTTGTGCAATCGAAAAAAGGCGAAGGTTTGCGATTCCTTACGGAATCCACCACTTCGCCCTCGTTCACTGCGATGATGCAGGGAATCTTAGCGGAGATGCCGAATGCGAAATGGCATCAGTTCGAGCCAGCGCGTGGCAACGGACAATTTTACGGCGCAGGAGCGAATACGAACGTGATGTATCGCTTCGATAAAGCTGACCGCATTCTTGCGCTCGATAGCGATTTTATGATGGATTCCGGCTCCAGCGTTCGCTATGCACGCGATTGGGCCGAACGCCGAAAAGTTAGTTCTTCCAGTACGGATATGAGCCGCCTTTATGTTGCGGAAACTTCCGTAACCGCAACCGGATCAAATGCAGATAATCGAATTGGCATTCGTCCGAGCGAGTTTGAAGGATTTGTTGCCGCGCTTGCATCCGCGATTGGCGCAGGAGCATCGGGAAAAGCTGGCTCCGCACGGCAGCAAGAATATGTAAATGCCGTAGCCAAAGATTTACTCGCAAATAAAGGCCGCTCCATTGTAATTGCCGGTGAATGGCAATCGGGTTACGTTCACGCGCTTGTCGCTAAGATGAACGATGCGCTCGGCAATGCCGGTCAAACCGTTTTTTATTCCGGCGCAGTCGAGGCCAGCCCGATGGATCATCTTGCTTCGATCACCGATCTTGCGCTGGATATGGCAAAGGGCGAAGTAGAATCGCTCATTATTCTTGGTGGTGTAAATCCGGTGTATTCCGCGCCTGCCGATCTGAATTTTGCGGATGCGATGAAGAAAGTTCCGTTCATCGCGCATCATGGTTTGTATTATGATGAGACGGCCGAGCTTTCGCAGTGGCATGTGAACGAAGCGCATTTCTTGGAATCGTGGGGCGACGCGCGCGCGCATGATGGCACCGCATCCATCGTTCAGCCGCTCATTGCTCCGCTCTATGGCGGCAAGACAAGCGCGGAAGTGCTTACGGTTTTTACAAAGAACGCAAATGCCTCAGCGTATGAGATCGTAAAAGATTATTGGACGAACGGCGAGAAAAGCGGCGATGTCGTTAAAACATGGCGCAAAGCGTTGAACGATGGCATCATTCAAAATGCTTCGACACCCACTTCGGTAACGCCGGTTGCTGCGCCGGTTGCGGTTCCCAATGCGTCTGCGGCATCCAGCGCGGATAGCTTTGACATTGTTTTCCGTCCCGACCCGACTATTTTCGATGGACGATATGCAAATTTAGGATGGCTGCAGGAATTGCCGAAGCCAATCTCCACGCTTACGTGGGATAACGCGGCGTACATCAGCAAAAAGACAGCCGAAACGCTGGACTTGAAAGCTTCGCTCAAATTTTCTGGTGGAGAATATCAGTCCGATGTTATTCATATCGAAGTCGATGGCAAGAGCGTGAACGCGCCGGTGTGGATCATTCCGGGTCAGCCGGATAACACGATCACGCTGCATTTGGGCTATGGCCGAACAAAAGCAGGGAAAGTGGGAACCGATCTTGGCTTCGACGCCGGGAAAATCCGTACCACGAAAAATTATTGGTTCGCAACGGGCGCAAAAGTTACCAAAAAAGATCAGACCTACGATCTTGCCGGTACGCAGATCCATTTTTCGATGGAAGACCGGAATGCGGTTCGCTCTGCCACCTTCGCCGAATATAAAAAGCATCCGGATTTCGTGCATCATGCAGTTCCCCAAGCCGATGACGATGGCAGAGCGCCCGAAAGTTTAGAAGAGCCGTCGAAGGACATGTCCATGTTCCCGCGTTATGAATACAAGGGTTACGCATGGGGCATGACGATCGACCTAAACTCCTGCATCGGCTGCAATGCCTGCATGGCCGCGTGCGTGGCGGAAAATAACATTCCCGTTGTCGGTAAAGAGCAAGTATTACGCAGCCGCGAGATGCACTGGATTCGCGTAGATAGATATTACACCGGCGCTGCCGAAGACCCGGAGACGTATTTCCAGCCGGTGCCATGTCAGCAATGCGAGAACGCTCCGTGCGAGCTTGTCTGTCCCGTTGGCGCAACGACACATAGTTCTGAAGGGCTAAACGACATGACCTACAACCGTTGCGTAGGTACACGCTATTGCTCGAATAATTGTCCTTACAAAGTTCGCCGGTTCAACTTCTTGCTATTCCAGGACTGGACGACGCCGCAATTCAAGATGATGCGGAACCCGGAAGTAACGGTTCGCAGCCGTGGCGTGATGGAAAAATGCACGTACTGCGTGCAGCGCATTCAGAACGCAAAGATCGGCGCAGAAAAAGAAAACCGCCGCGTGCGCGATGGCGAGATCGTCACCGCGTGCGAAGCAGTCTGCCCGACAGATGCGATCGTTTTTGGCGACATCAACGACCCGACGAGCCGCGTAGCAAAGCTGAAGAGCGATTCGAGAAATTACCAGCTCTTAGGCGATCTGAACACGCAGCCGCGCACGACGTACCTCGGCGTTGTTCGCAATCCGAACCCGGAAATCAAGCGCATGGCTGCAGTGCGCGATAGTATTTTGGAGGAACACTCATAAAACATGAGCACCAATAATACAAATACAAAGACCGAACGTTGGCCCGGCGAGTTCGATATTAACTCGCAGGATGGGCCGGTGCTCGCGCCCGGGCTTTCCTATGAAGCGATCACGGATAAGATTTCCGGTATCGTGCTCAATATGGGAACCCCGAAGTGGTGGTTTGCCACGCTGTTGCTTTCCTCGACGCTTGCGGTAGGGCTTCTGTTTGCACTTACGGTGCTCGTGTTCAAGGGCATCGGAATTTGGGGAAACAACGAGCCGGTCGGTTGGGCGTGGGATATTACGAATTTCGTATGGTGGATCGGAATCGGTCATGCGGGAACGCTTATTTCTGCGATCCTTTTGCTTTTAAAGCAAGAGTGGCGCACTTCGATCAGCCGCTTTTCGGAAACGATGACGATCTTCGCGGTTATGTGCGCGGGTTTATTTCCACTCTTTCATACAGGCCGTCCGTGGGTTGCATATTGGCTGTTCCCATTACCCAATACGATGGGTGTGTGGCCGCAATTTAAGAGTCCGCTCGTGTGGGACGTGTTTGCGGTATCTACGTACTTCACGCTCTCGCTCGTATTTTGGTTTATCGGAATGGTTCCGGATTTCGGCACTTTACGCGACCGCGCAAAGCCGCCGATCCTGAAAAAACTATACGGATTGCTTTCGATGGGCTGGCGCGGTTCGACAAAGCATTGGAGCCGCTACGAAACCGCCGCGCTCTTGCTTGCGGGTTTGTGTACGCCGCTTGTGGTTTCGGTTCACTCGGTTGTTAGTATGGATTTCGCGGTTGGTATCGTTCCCGGATGGCACACGACGATCTTCCCGCCGTATTTCGTAGCCGGCGCCGTTTATTCCGGATTTGCAATGGTGCTGACGCTCGTACTGCCGGCGCGTAAGCTCTTCCATCTTGAAGACTACATCACGATGCGCCACATCGACAGCATGGGAAAAGTTATGCTGGCAACGGGGCTTATCGTAGGCTATGCGTACACGTTCGAGCCATTTTATGGGCTGATCTATTCCGGCAATAAATACGAGCATTTTCTGATTTTGAATCGCGCGATCGGGCCGTATGCGCCGTTCTATTGGACTCTGGTGCTTTGCAATGTTATCACGCCGCAATTTTTGTGGTGGCGGAAGATTCGCAAGAATCTCGTTCTGCTATTCATCATTTCGATCGTCGTCAATATCGGCATGTGGCTCGAACGCTTTGTTATTATTGCCGTCAGCTTGCATCGCGATTTCCTTCCCAGCTCGTGGGGATACTTCAAGCCGACGATTTTCGATGTGCTTACGTTTGCGGGAACGCTCGGCTTCTTCCTTACGCTGATGCTGCTCTTCCTGCGCAGTATGCCGGCGATTCCGATGTTCGAATTAAAAACGTCGCTGCCGCAGGCACATTTGGGGCGCGTGGAGCAAGCAGATTTTGAAGAGGAGGTCGGATCGTGAAACAAGTGAAGAAATACCCTGTCTTTGGCGTCATGGCGGAGTATGACACTCCCGCCGCCGTTATTACGGCAGCCAAGCAAGCATTCGATGCAGGTTACCGCCAGATGGATGCCTACACGCCGTTCCCGATCGAAGAAGTTTCGGAGATGCTTGGGTTCCAACGGCATCATAACAAAGTTCCGTTGGCGACGCTCATCGGCGGGCTGCTTGGCGGGCTTGGAGGATACACGCTCGCGTGTTTTGCGTCCTCGGTGTGGTTCCCGCTCAATATCGCTGGCAGGCCATACATCACTTGGCCATTGTATATTCCCGTTACGTTCGAAAGCACCATTCTTATCGCCGGACTTAGCTGCGCGATCGGAATGCTTGCGATGAACGGGCTTCCATCGCCGTACCATCCGGTTTTTAACGTTCCCGGCTTCAGCCTTGCGACGAACAACCGCTTCTTTCTCTGCATCGAAGCGCGCGACCCGCTCTATAACGAAGACGCCGTTACCGATTTCCTCAAACGAACCAATGCTACGGAGGTGACGCGTGTCGATGGATAAATCCATAATGAAGAATGAAGAATTAAGAATTAAGAATTCGGGACGAGGATTCAAATTTTTCCTCATTCTTAATTTTTCATTCTTAATTCTTAATTCCGTAGGCTGTAGGCAGGATATGCAGGATCAGCCGAAATATCTGCCGTATCGCGGCAGCGAAATTTTTGCGGATAGCCTTTCTTCGCGTAATTTGGTCGAGGGAACAGTTCCACGCGGGTATTTACGCGAAGATCAGGTGATGTACACCGGCAAAGGCGATGTGATGACGACTCCCACGCAAGCGCCGGGCGATACCACCAAAGCCGTGCCGACGAACGATGTGAACGAATTTCCATTTCCGATCACGCATGAAATTCTCGATCGCGGCGAGGAGCGGTATAACATTTATTGCTCACCGTGCCATGGCATTCTTGGCGATGGAAAAGGCATGATCGCGAACCGAGGGCTTAACGGACCCGTGAATTTCCATGATGCGCGTTTGCAGTCTGCTCCGCTCGGGCATTTCTACGATGTCATCACGAATGGCTTAGGTAGAATGCAGGATTACTCGATGCAAATTCCGCCGCACGAACGCTGGGCGATCATTGCGTACATTCGCGCACTGCAACTCAGCCAGAACGCGAATGTTGCGGATGTACCGGCAGACCAAATTCAAAATCTTAAATAACGAACGGTAAATAGATTTTTGACTACTACTAATTATACCGTACCGGCTTCGGTCGATCGCTTCGGACGCAATGGAATGATTGCGGCGGTGATCGGGCTTGTCCTGCTATTAGTTTCGATCGTCGCGGTTTCGCCGACGCAATTTTTTCATTCGTACCTGCTCGGCTACATCATTTTCCTCGGGCTTACGATGGGCTGCTTTGGGCTGCTCATGCTGCAATATGTCACGGGTGGCGCGTGGGGCGTGGTAGGTCGTAGGATTTTCGAAGCCGGTTCCCGTTTGGTTCCGTTCGCGGCGCTGCTGTTCATTCCACTGCTTTTTGGAATGAAAGAGATATATAGCTGGCTTGATCCGGTGGTGCTGAAAACGAATGCGACGGTTGCGGGAAAATCGGATTATCTCAATCAACCGTTCTGGATCGTTCGTGCAGCGATCTATTTTTCGTACATGATAATCATCTCGCTTGTGCTGAACAAGTACGCGAAAAATCTGGATCAATCGCCTGGATTCAAATGGAGCCGCAAGCTCGAAAATTTCTCCGGCGGAGCGCTATTTTTCTACTTTATCGTTGCGACGCTTGCTGTTACCGACTGGCTTATGTCCCTAACGCCAGAATGGTATTCGACGATCTTTGGCTTTATCATGATCGTCGGGCAAGGCATCATGGCGATGACGTTCACGATCCTCATCGTCTGCATGCTCTCGCGCGAGGAGCCGATGGCTTCGATCCTGAAGCCGATCCATTTGCACGATCTCGGCAAGCTGCTCTTCGCATTCAATTTCTTGTGGGGATATTTGATGTTCTCGCAATGGATCATTACCTACGCGGGTAATTTGCCGGACGAGATCATGTGGTATCACGAGCGCATTCGCGGCGGATGGGAAACGGTGGCGTACATCGTGATCTTCGTCCACTTTTTGCTTCCGTTCGCGCTGCTTCTATCGCGCGATCTGAAACGCAGCACCAAGCGGCTTATTCCGGTGGCGGCGCTGTTATTTGTGATGCGTATCGTAGATATGTACTGGCTCATTGAGCCGAACTGGCACCGCGAGGAATTCTTTTTTAGCTGGGCCGATGTTGCGGCGCCGCTCGGTTTCGTGGGGCTTTTCTTGTGGCTATGGGCATGGCAATATAAGAAGCGCGGAATGCTTCCCACCGGCGAACCGGAATTAGAGCAAGCACTACATCCCAAAGGAGCACATTAGTAAATTACGAATTTCAAATTACGAATATTAAGAACGTTTAGCACTTTAGCACTTAGCACTTAGCACTTCCGACATGAGCGGGCATAATACACACGGGAACGATCCGAAACGCGAGCAACAGCTTGCGGATGATTTCGCGCGCTCCAAAGAGGTCGGGCATGAAATAGGCGAGATCAGTCCCAGCTCGGTTTATAAGTTCCTGATGTGGCTTGGTGTGCTCATGGTGTTTACGTATTTCTTGGTCTATGGCATTCTGAAAATGAACGATGCGCGCGTGGAGCGAGAAGATAAAGTGATTACGCACGTTCAAAAAACGAAATCCGACGAGCTTCCGCCACAGCCGCGCTTGCAGCTTGCGCCGGGTTCTACAGAGCACCCGCTCGATGAAGGCATCGGCTACCGCGATTCTGTTACACACGAGTTAGAATCCTACGGCTATGTGAACAAAGCGGCGGGAACTGTGCATATTCCTATCGAGCTTGCAAAAGACTTACTGCTGAAAAAAGGATTGCCGGTTCGCGCGAATGCGAGCGCTGAAGACGAAGGTCGCATTATGATTCCCAGCTTTTCAAGCTCCGGACGAGTGCTCGAACGCCGCGATCAACGTATTCCCGGCGAAACCTTTACCGTGACGGGTGGCAATATCAATGTGCAGACGCAGGCTGGAAGAAGCATGAGCGATCATGCGCCTGCGCCACATGGGGATAGCATTAAATGAAGCATATCGCCATCATATTATTCGTACTCGCGTGGGGCAGTGCTTCCAGCCTGCCCGCTCGCGCGAGTGATGCGCCGTTCTTTAAAGGCGATGTGCAATCAGCGACCCCCAAAATGGGATTGCCGGAGATCGAAAAAAATGTCGGTATCGATCAGCATTTGGGCCAGCAGGTTACGCTCACGCTTCCCGTGCGCGATGAGAACGGAAACACGACTACGCTCGGCGCTTACTTCGGCAAACGTCCGGTTATTTTGGTGATGGCCTATTACGAATGTCCGAACTTATGCACGATGGTCATGAATGGCGTTTTTGCCGGCATGATGCCGCTATCGTTCGTGGCCGGGCAGGATTACGATGTGGTTTCGGTAAGTATCAATCCGCATGATTCTTCTGCGCTTGCAAAAGCGAAAAAAGAGACGTACCTAACGGGTTATCATCAAATGGCTCACGCCGATGGCTATCATTTTTTGACGGCAGGTGAAAGCACCATCGAGCAGCTTTGTAAGGAAGTAGGTTTTCGTTATTCGTACGATACCGCATCGCAACAATTCGCTCACGCAAGTGGCATCATGATCTTAACGCCGGATGGGAAGGTATCTCGGTATCTGATGGGCGTTCAATTTTTGCCGAAGGATCTGAAATACGCATTGATGGATGCTTCGGGCGAGAAAATCGGCACGTTGACCGATAAGTTGGTTCTTTTTTGCTTCCATTACGACCCGAGCCAAAGCAAATACGGGCTGGCCATCGCAAAACTTTTAAAGATCGGCGGAGTGCTCACGCTCCTTGCAATAGGTTTGATGTTTTATATGTTTCGCCGCCGCAACCGTAAAAATCAGAGTACGGGCAACCATGATGGCACGAGTAATCATACCATCGCTCAACACGCATGATAAGTAAGTTCATATTCACATCGCCGACGATGCTGGGAATGTCCTGGATGCTGCCGGATCAGGCTTCGAGCTACGCGCCCGAGGTCGATCATCTCTATTTGTTTTTGGTCGGTTTGACGATCTTTTTCACCGTGCTCATTTCGGGCGCGATCCTTTTCTTTTTCGTAAAGTATCGCCGACATTCCCATACCCCGCTTCCGAAGCCGATCGAAGGCTCGATCATTTTGGAAAGCGCGTGGTCGATCATACCCTTTATCATATCGCTTTTCATTTTCGCGTGGGGCGCGAAGATCTATTTGGAGCAATACACGATCCCGAACGATGCGCTCGATGTGTATGTCGTTGGCAAGCAATGGATGTGGAAATTTCAGCATCCGGAAGGCCAGCGCGAGATCAATGAGCTTCATATTCCGATTGGCAAGAAGATCCGTTTCGTCATGGCGACCGAGGATGTGATCCACAGCTTTTTCATTCCGGCGTTTCGCATGAAGGAGGACATCGTTCCCGGCCCGAACCGTTATACGACCGTCTGGGCCGAGCCGACAATGACGGGAACCTTCCATATTTTCTGCTCGGAGTATTGCGGCACCAGCCATTCTGGAATGATCGGGTGGGTAACGGTGATGAGCGAAAAAGATTACGAGGCATGGCTCGCCGGTGGCGCAGGACAAGGAACAATGGCCGAAAAAGGCGCGGCGCTGTTCCAGCAGTTTGGGTGCATCACCTGCCATAAGTCGGACGCGCAAGGCCAGTGCCCGCGCTTGGAAGGAAAGTTTGGCACGGAGGAGTCGGTGCATCTCTCATCCAGCCCGGACGTATTTAAAGTGCTTGTCGATGATAGTTATATTCGCGAATCTGTTCTGAGTCCGCTGGCGAAAATTGTGGCGGGGTATCAGCCGATCATGCCGTCGTTCCAAGGGCAGGTGAGCGAGGAGCAATTGCAGATGCTTATCGCGTACATTAAGTCGATCGGGCCGACGCAGGCCGCGACGGCTGCACCCGCCGCATCGGCTACCGGCACACCTGCAGCAGCGCGGCCACCCATCATGAGCGGAGCAACGAGCGCTCAACCATCATCAGAGAAACAACCATTGGAGCAAAAGAAGCAGTGAACGCATTACCGACCGAAACGAGCGCCGCGCAAGCCGCATCGCCGCCGATGCCTGGCGGCGAGCCGCTCAATTATTTGAACAATGGCTGGGGCCTTCGCTCCTGGCTATTGACGAAGGATCACAAGCGTATTGCGATCCTCTATCTCATTTCGGTCTCGTTTTTCTTTATTATCGGCGGTATCTATGCGTTGTTCATCCGCATTAATTTGCTTTCGCCGCAAGGCTTGTTCGATCCCGATACCTACAACCGTATTTTTACGACGCACGGGATCATCATGGTGTTCTTGTTCCTTGTGCCTGCGGTTCCCGCGATACTTGGGAATTTCTTGCTGCCCATTATGATCGGTGCGAAAGATTTAGCGTTCCCAAAAATTAATCTGCTTAGCTGGTATTGCTATGTATTCGCCGGATTATTTTTGGTGATCGCTATTATAGCCGGTGGCGTCGATACCGGCTGGACGTTCTACGCGCCGTACAGCACAAGCTATTCCAATTCGAATGTGCTGCTTGCGGGTATCGGTATTTTCATTGCTGGGTTTTCTTCTATTCTGACGGGCATTAATTTTATCGTAACCGTTCACACGATGCGTGCGCCTGGGATGACATGGTTCCGGTTGCCGCTGTTCATCTGGGCGCATTATGCAACGGCGCTTGTCATCATGCTTGGTACGCCGGTATTAGCGATCACGGTTTCGCTGATGGCGATCGAGCGCGTTACGCATGTCGGCATTTTCGATCCTGCGATGGGCGGCGACCCGGTACTCTTCCAGCACATGTTCTGGTTCTATTCGCATCCGGCGGTGTATATCATGGTTTTACCGGCGATGGGCGTTGTTTCGGAACTCATCGCGACGATGTCGCGGAAAAATATCTTTGGCTATAAATTTGTAGCCATGTCGAGCTTGGCTATTGCGGTGTTCGGATTCTTGGTGTGGGGTCATCATCTCTTCGTGGCGACGCAGTCGATCTATCTCGGAATTATTTTTTCGTTCCTGAGCTATGCGGTCGCGATTCCATCGGCGATCAAAGTGTTTAACTGGACTGCCACGCTCTATCGCGGATCGATCTCTTACGATACGCCGATGCTCTATGCGCTTGGTTTTATCGGATTATTTTTGATCGGCGGGTTAACGGGCCTCTTCGTAGCTGCACTTGGAATTGACGTGCATGTGACGGATACGTATTTCGTGATCGCGCATTTTCATTACGTGATGGTCGGCGGATCGCTGATGGGATTTTTAGGCGGCATGCATTTGTGGTGGGGTAAAATGACGGGCCGCATGTATCCGGAATTTTGGGCGCGCGCCGCGGTTGTCGTTCAATTCGTTGGGTTCAACCTGACATTTTTCCCGCAATTTATTTTAGGCTATCTTGGAATGCCGCGCCGTTATGCAGCCTACCCGCCGGAGTTCCAGGTCCTGCATGTGCTTTCGACCGCAGGCGCAAGTATTCTTGGTTTTGGCGTCGCGATGACGATATTTTATTTTATCTGGTCGCTGAAATATGGCAAGCGCGCTCCGGCAGATCCATGGGGGGCGCCGGGATTAGAATGGCGCATAGCATCGCCGCCGCCGACGGAGAACTTTCTTGAAGTGCCGGTGGTAACGTGGGACGCATACGAGTTCGCTGCGGTCGAGGCATTGAATCCGAGCGGATCTGCGGCGTCACAAAGCGAAGCATAAAAAGTACGAAGTAAACAAGTAAGAAGTTGTCAACGATAGAAACAGAGATGGCACACGATTCGGTGGCGGGACATGCGAAGCACGTCCCCGGCCTCGCGCATCACTTCGATGACATGGAGCAGCAGCGTGAAGCTACTACGCTCGGCATGTGGTGGTTCCTGCTGACCGAAATCATGTTTTTCGGCGGTATGATCCTGGCCTATACGGTCTATCGCCACATGTATTTCGATGCGTTCGCGGCGGGAAGTAATGTGTTAAGCATTTGGTGGGGCACGTTCAATACGGCGGTGCTTATCGGAAGCAGCCTCACGATGGCAATGGCCGTGTGGCACGCGCAGCACGGGAACTCGAAAAAGATCGTGTTCTTCCTGATCGCTACCATTTTCTTAGGCAGCGTCTTTCTACGCGTGAAGTACATTGAGTATCACGATAAGTTCACCGAGCATGTGTTTCCCGCCGGAGATTTCCACTGGCCTATTGCGGAGGAATCGCACCGGCCCGATAATATCGGCGATCTGCTGGGGATGCTCGTCGGTATCGAACCATTGAATGCGGAAGCTCCCGTTCAGCAGGGGATGCCGGAAGAGATCACGACAAAATATGCCGAGAAAGGGCCGTATTACGGCGATGGTGGAATCATTCCCGAAGAAGTACAGGATCAAACGTTCGGCGGGCATGTGCGCATGTATTTCTGGCTGTATTTCGCCATGACGGGCTTCCATGCGCTGCACATGATCATCGGTATTGGTTTGCTATTGGTGCTGGCGTGGCAGGCGAACCGCGGAAAATTTTCGAAAGAATATCATTCGTACATCGAGCTAACGGGACTCTATTGGCACTTCGTCGATATTGTTTGGATCTTCCTGTTCCCGCTGCTCTATTTAGTCGATAGGCATCTATAAAAGTGCTGGTAGTGCTAAAGTGCTGAGTGCTAAGAAGCTCAGCACTTTAGCACTCAGCACTTTAGCACTTTCTCCTATGTCAGAACACATCGTACCGAAAAAAACGTATTATCTAATCTTCAGCGCGCTCATGGTGGGCACGGCGCTGACGGTTATCTTTGCGTTCATCAATCTCGGCAATTTTAATATCGTTGCCGCGCTCGTCATTGCCATTATCAAGGCATCGCTGGTGATCCTGTTCTTCATGCACGTAAAGTATTCTTCGCGGTTGACGAAGCTGTGGGTGGTCGTCGGTTTTATCTGGCTTGGCATCATGCTCTCGATCACGATGACGGATTATCTCAGCCGCGCGTGGTTGGTGTATGTGCCGTAAGGTGTTCGTGTCTTTTTCGATGCCTCGCGCTTAGGTACGTGTAGCGTTTCCCGAACTTTTCCCTGGATTACCGTTTTTGCAATGGCGAAATACCATGCGTTCGCTTTATTTTTTGCAAAACGCTGTTACCTTTTGTCTTTTCGCCGGTCTTCTTATTACTATGAGGCATTCATTCAAAATTGTAGCGGTTTTTGCACTTTTGACCGCCCTGATTGCGCCACACATTGCGCGGGCGCAGCATGGCGCGCTGTTTATCGAAAATAAAGGACAGTGGTCGAGCGATGTGAAATTCCTCTACCGCGCCGGCGGACTCGATCTCTGGATTACTTCTCACGGCGCAACATACGACATTCACCGCGAGCAATCGCTCGATACGATGCCACTCGATAGAACGCAAGGAATGGTTTCGCGTCTTCATCACCCGAACTCACATGTAAAGAGAATCGGGCATGTTGTTTCGATGACTTTCGAAGGTGCGGATTCTACGAACACGGTTCCCGACGGTCCGCAGCCGGGAATCTTTAATTATTTCATTGGTAACGATTCTACCAAATGGGAGACGAATGTTCATTCGTATTCCACCGCGATCATGCAGCATCTTTACGATGGAATAGACGCGCGGTTTTATGCCGATAGCGGACGGCCTCGATACGATCTTATCGTAAAACCAGGTGCCGATCCATCGAACATTGCGATGATATTCAACGGTCAGGATTCGCTCGCAGCAAATGGGGATAGCCTTACGATGAAAACTTCGCTTGGCGATCTGCAAGAGCGCGATCTTTTTGCTTATCAATTAAAAGATGGAGTGAAACAGCGCGTGGATTGCCGCTTCGTAGTGAGCGAAAATGGTTCCGTCGAGTTCAGCCTCGGCAATTACGACCGCACCGAGCCGCTCGTGATCGATCCGCTGATCTATTCTACTTATTTGGGAGGAAGTGGGGACGATGAAGCTTATTCTATTGCTGTGGACACAGCTGGTAACGCCTATATTACGGGACAAGCTTTTTCCGCTGGTTTTCCGACAACTCCAGGCGCTTATCAAACAACATTCGCAGACACCAGCATTGCGGTCATCACCAAACTAAATTCAAGTGGAACCGCACTCGTCTATTCAACCTATATTGGCGGCAAGGGTCAAGGCGGGGGGAGAGGAATTGTTCTTGATGCACAGGGTGATGCTTTTATATCGGGATATACCACATCCTTAGATTATCCCACGACTCCAGGAGCATTCCTAACATCTGGCAGTGGCATTGCGTATGATGTTGTTACGAAACTGAACGCAACCGGAACGGCTTTGATTTACTCGACATACCTTGGCCAATCTTGGATAGATGGCATTCCAGATGACCCGTTCGTTTGGTCCGCAATCGCAGTCGATTCTGCTGGCAATGCTTACATTACAGGCTCGGCGCTGCCTTATTCCTTCCCGACTACTCCCGGTGCATATCAAACCAAGAACAACACAGGAAATAATAGCGTCTTTGTTACAAAATTAAATTCTACTGGAAGCGCGCTGGTCTATTCTTCACTCTTTGGCGGAACGAAAGGAAACTATGCGTTTGGCATCGCCATCGATTCCGCGGAGAACGCATTCATTTGTGGAGAGACGATTGTTCAGCCTATTCGAGGTTCTTCCAATTTTCCAACAACGCCCGGAGCTTACCAGGATACCGACCTCAATCCCGATCGTTACGGCATTCCATTCGTTACAAAACTGAACAGCGATGGATCGGTTTTGATTTATTCAACTCTTTTTGGAGGCAATATTCAAGGAGCAAGTGCGAATGGCATTGCGATCGACCGGCTTGGGAATGCTTATGTCACCGGGTCGGTCGGCTCCTCGATCAATGACAGCCTGTTTCAAACGACGCCGGGCGCATTCCAGCAATCGGTCGCTGGTAACAATGGTTTTGTCGTCAAGCTTAATGCCACAGGAACAGACCTTTCTTATGCAACGATGCTGGGCGGCACCGATAATGGGTCAACATATCAAAATGGGATTGTTCTCGACGCCAGTGGGAATGCCTATATCATTGGTGCCACGTATTCTTCTAATTATCCCACGACTATCGGCGCGTATCAAAGCAGCGGAGGTGGCGGTAGCAGCGTTACGTTTACGGAACTTAACTCGACCGGCTCCAATATTATTTATTCTACGTATCTCGGCGGAGATAATGCCTGGGGTTCCGGTGTCGCGAGAGATAGTTCCGGCAATATCTATCTTACAGGTGCCGCATTTGCCGATTATCCTATAACTTCAGGTGCATACCAAATTCAGGATAATGGAGGCTACAATGGCTTCGTTACGAAAATAAACTTAGATGACTTAGCGCTTGCCGTCCACTCGACTTCAGCCTGTGATTCTGCCACAGCCATTCTCCAACTACAAAACCCAAGCGGCGGAACAATGGTGATCGATTCGATCACAACCGCCGAGCCATTTCAGCAAGTACCGATCCCACTACCGCTCACTTTAGAAAATGGAGATAGCACAACCATTCTCATGAGCATTACCGGGCAAGCGAGCGGAACGATTTCAAGCACAGCAACGGTGTATTATCACACGGCCAACCAAGTGCATAGTGATACAGTCGTCGCGCTCAGTGCATTTATTACTCCGCCGATACCGATTGGATTAGGTTTTGCGCCATTGGTTGTGAATCCACTGGATTCTTCCTTCTATCAACTCCAAATCTACTTCGATCCCACCCTTGATTCGGCAACGGCGGCAGAACTTGGGCTTCAGACGATCACACTAACGCTTCATCTGAATACCAACCTCCTGACTCCGGTAACTATTTTACCGGCAGATCCTGGAGTAACGATTTCGGATACATCTATCGGGCCGGATTTGTTGATGTTTACGCTCACGCTTCCTGCGAACTATCTCGCGGATTCGAATACGCACGGTATTTTTGTGACGTTGCAACATTTCGTAACCGATAGTCTTTCTACCACTATTTATTTAACGGCACCAACATTAACGTTCGATTCTGCCGCGCCATGTTATGCGATCAGTTTGCCAACTCCGGTCGCGTTCAGCAGCAATCAGTGCGGCGATTCAATAATTGCGGATGCGATGCTCAGCGCGCCGCCGTTTTCGATTACGAGTATCGTTCCCAATCCGGCGCAGGATGAGATTACGATTCAGTTATCGGGAGCTGTGCAACCGGCGGTCGAAATGTACGATGCGTTGGGGCGGGGGCAGGACGTGCGCAGCACGTCCCTACCGGATGGGATTTTGCTCGATGTGTCGGGTGTGCCATCGGGCATCTATTTTATTCGGGTGTCGTCAGGAGGGTATGTTCAGTCGCGGAGTGTGGTGATCGCGCACTAAAAAAGTGGAGAAAAAATGAATTTTTTGGAACTCTGTATAAATTCATGAAAAGTTGATGTGAGTTAATGAACATGTTCCCAACACCCCGACAAAAAGCACCTGTTTCACAGAGACAGGGGCGAAATTAGCTTGGAATCGAAGGTGTTCATGAAGCACAAATGCGTTTTTGAAAATGGCACCAATTTCATGAGGAAAGCATGACATTTATTGGTATCGATGGCGGTGGGACAACAACGAGAGCCTTCATTCAACAAGGCTCCCGAGAACCGGATTATTTTGAATTTCCGGTTTCGCTGAAAATTATTAAAGGCGATTTTATTGCTGCTGCTAAAAAATTGCAGCAGCTTATTATCGGGGAGGAAGGGAATGGCGATCTACGTATTGCTATCGGTCTTTCGGGTATGAGCCGGGAGGAAAATCAGGAGGCGTTCAAAAATGCGATCCTTGCGTTGCCGGAATTTTCGGATGCTCGTATCCATATCGAAGGCGATGCCACGCTTGCGCTGAAAGCTGCTTTGGCAACGTCGGATGAAGGCGTGCTTCTGATCGCAGGAACTGGCTCCGTCGCGTATGCTCGCGCAAAAGACGGTACGATGCACCGTGTTGGTGGATGGGGACCGGAAACCTCCGACGAAGGCAGCGGTTACTGGATTGGGCTGCGGGTGCTGCGGCATTATTTGCGAACGATCGTTTCGGGAACTCAGAACGATGAGCTATCGATAGCAGTGACAGGGTCGCTTCCGGAGCATGTTTCTTCGCCGCGAGAGATCGCCAATCTTTTGGAACGTGAACCATTATTTCCTGCGAGTCTGGCTCCGGCGGTTTTCGAAAGTGAGTCGGAAGCTGGAATGTCCATCATCCGAGAAGCGGCAGCATGTTTAAGCGGGATGATCGTGGAAGTTTCCGAAAAGCTTGCGTATCCACGGCGGGTTTATCTTTCGGGTTCGGTGGCAAAGGATTCTATAATGCTCGCGGAATTGCGGAAGCTTTTGGATGCAAAACGTTTCGAACTTTTGGTTTTGGATGAGCAGGCACCACCACGGAAGGCGTTAGAAATCGCCCGAAGTTTGTAGCGCGACTATGAGACGGAACGAGGGGTACGGAAGCGTCGTTTATTGCCGCGCTGTCAGAGCAAATGGGTGCCTCCAGAGAGCGGAAACCGGTCATTCGAGCCGGAAGCAAAACCACCCCCTTATTCACAATTAGTAGTTTTTTCTACGAATATATGGCCGAATCGAAAATTTCTCCAACTCCGTCAGTTCTCACCAAATCGCAGAACGGCAAGTCGAATGGCGCTGGCTCTATTCATTATGAAGACAAGGAATTAGGCGCTACGAAGGAGCTGTTCGGCCATATCGCCGAGCGCGATCACGAGCAGGTGGTTTTCTGCCACGATAAACGTTCTGGTCTGCGTGCCATTATTGGAATTCATAACACGACGCTTGGTCCCGCGCTGGGCGGTTGCCGCATGTGGACCTACGCCAGCGATTTCGACGCGTTGAACGATGTGCTCCGCCTTTCGCGCGGCATGACCTACAAGGCTGCTGTCGCGGGGTTGAATTTGGGCGGCGGGAAAGCCGTCATTATCGGGAACCCGCGAGAAGATAAGAGCGAGGCAATGTTCCGCGCCTTTGGTCGATACGTCGAAGGGCTTGGCGGGCGTTACATTACAGCGGAGGATGTTGGAACTTCGCTGAACGAAATGGTTTGGATTCGTTCCGAGACGAAATATGTCACCGGCATTCCGGTCGAGCTTGGCGGTTCGGGCGATCCCTCGCCGGTGACTGCGTATGGAACCTATGTTGGAATTAAAGCATGTGCGGCTGTGAAATTTGGCAGCGATTCACTTGCGGGAAAGCATGTCGTCATTCAAGGCGCGGGAAATGTTGCGGCTTCGCTTGCAAAATATCTTACCGATGACCATGCACACGTTACCATCTCTGATATTTATGCCGAGAAGGCGAACGCCGTTGCAAAAGCAACCGGCGCAAGCGTTGTGGAACCCGAAAAAGTGTATGGGATCCAATGTGATATTTTCGCTCCCGCCGCGCTTGGCGCGATCATTAACGATACGACGATCCCGCAGCTAAAATGCGCGATCGTTGCCGGGCCATCGAACAATCAGCTTGGTTCGGAAGAGCGTCATGCACAGGAGTTGAAGAAACGCGGTATTCTCTTCGCGCCGGATTATGTCATCAATGCCGGCGGACTCATCAACGTAGCGAATGAACTCGAAGGTTATTCGCAAATCCGCGCGATGAAGCAAGCCGAGGGAATTTATGATTCGCTGAAAAAGATTTTACTGCTCGCGCAGGAAAAGAATATCACTACAGTGGAAGCCTCGAACCACGTAGCGGAAGAACGCATCGCATCCATCGGCGCAACGAAACGCATCTATGCTTCGTCTTCCAATTTCAGCGGACGGTTCGGGGAGTATTGGAAACGATAAGGTTCCCATCCACAAAAAGCAAAGAGCGGGTCGAAACCCGCTCTTTAACTGAAACCCAATTTAACTTACTGCTTCAACTGTGGCGGGGTTTGAACCCCTTCGCCCCCTTGCATGTGACCTTCGCGTTTGGAGATCAGTTCAGCAAATTTCGTTTGCTGTTCCGGTGTGAGAATAGCTTTTATTTGTGATTGCACTTGCCCCATTTCGCCGCGCATTTTTTCTTCGGCGGCTTGCTTTTGCGCGTCGCCAGAGGCCGATTTCACGGCTTCGCGGTCAGCTTTCATCGCTGGCTCGTATTGCTCGTAGATGGATTTGATCTTCGAGACCTGCTCGTCGTTAAGATTCAGCGCGGATTTTAAGTGTGCGATCCGCTTCTGTATCATTTCTTCGGGGTTCCCACGCTCAGCAATAGCGGTATACGCGCCGAAGGAAAGCGCGGCGACAGAAAGAAGGATCATCGAGAGTTTTTTTAATGTCATAAGTATTGTACGATAAGTGTATTGACGTCCGCGAACGATTCGCGTTTGTTTCTATACCATGTTTCCTCAAAAAATGTTACGTCCAAAAGATTTAACTTTATTCATAAAAAAAACGTGTTAATCCTTTCCACCTGCAAATCCTGGTTCTGGGCTTACGCCGTAGGCGGCACAATTTCCACTTCCGGTCTCTTTTTCCGTTTGGAATAGGTAAAGCTTGTAATACCGATACCAAACGCGATGAGCGCCAGTGCGTTTGTCGTAAGCGAAATCGTGCGGCCCATCACATATTTGGCATCGTAATAAGTCAGTTTGATTTCGTGAGTTCCCGCCGGCGCTACGAACGCGCGGAAGGCGTAATCCGCGCGATAGATCGGCGTGGGTGTGCCATCGACGGTTGCCGTCCAATCCGGATACCACGCGTCGGACATAAAGATAAGCCGGTTCCCGGATGTTTTCGTATGGAGCGTGATGTCCTGATCTTTGTAATCCATCGTCATTGTTTCTGCGGCGGTATCAATGGGCGTAGTTGCAAGTGGAGGCATACCTTTCGGAGTCTCATCGAAATACATAACGTCGCGCGGATTGAACGTTCCATCGTGCATGGCGTGAAGAATATCGAGTTTTGGTTTTACTTCCCATCGGTACGCGAAGAACGCGCGTGGTAATGCTTGCGGATTTTCCCAGACAATATCGGCTACTCCGGGCTTGCCATTATCGGTGGCGGGCGGCGGCTCTTTCGATTGGAATACGGGAACGAAACGTGAACGGTCTTCCGAAAGCCCGCCATTGGCAATGATATATTTTGTATTCAAAAGATTGAACATGAAGGGATTGAAAATTCCGTTCCCTTGCATATTGCCCGTTTCATCGACCACATCTTGGAACTCACGCATTTTCGCGGCATGGTATCCGCCCGCGGTTTGGATGCCATAGCTCACGAGCGCGTTCGAAGGCTGCTGTTCGGTAAGATCGGTCACACGGTACAGCGATTTATCCTGCTGAATAAATTGCAGATAATCGTGCGTTTGGAAATTACTGGCATAATCATCCTTCGTTTCGATCTGCATAGGGCGGGAATCTATTCTCCATTGATCGACGACGGTCAGCGCCAAAATCCCAACCGCTACAATAAGCGGCGAGAGCTTGCGTTTCAGGAAAAAATAGACAAGCAAACACGCGGCTGTTGCAAGCAACGCACCGATGAGTGCATCGTTCGCGGCCGTCGAGGAAATGAAATCCTTCAGCGAATCGTAGCCTTGCGGAAGTTTTCCGCGCTGAATCGCAGCTTGGATTCCGCCAGTGACGGAAGAAGTAATAACGCCACGAAAGACAACAGAAATTACGAGAAACGCTCCCGAAGCGTACAGCGCAAATTTGAAATATTTCTGTAAGCGCGAATCTTCGGCGTCGCTTTTCATTTTCCAGGCGCGCAAAATTTCTTCGAGCGTCAGCGCAGCAAGGATTGGGAACGCAAGCTGCATCAGGACAAGCGCCATCATTGGCGCCCGAAATTTATTAAAGAGCGGAAAATAATTGAACATCGGTTTGAACAAGATCGACCAGTTCCCACCGAACGATAGTAGTATTGCGAAGATCGTAATAATGGTGAGCGGAGGCACAAGCCGGTCTCGCTTCCACAAGGTAAAGATTCCCATAATGGCAAGCAAAAATACTACGATACCCGTGTAATTTGCGGCATCGGTGCCATTCATTTGTCCCCAATAGGTTGGGATGCGCTCGCCTTCCGGGATATTCAACTCCGTACCGGTATAAGGCATTTTGCCAAAGCCATAGTAGCCGGGAATGATAAAAGTAATAATTTCCTGCGGCGAGAACGACCACGCTGTCGCGTAGCCCCAATCTAATCCGCCGGATTCGGTGGTCGCTTCGTTCACCGATCGTTTATTTTGAGCTGCAGTATTTTGTACGTCCTGAATCGGGGCTTTTCCGCGGATAGAATAGGGTTCATACGCCAGCGAGGAAAGATAGCGGTCTGCCGACATGCAGAACGCAATTCCTCCCATGAGCAGCGTAAGCACGCCGGAACGAATGAGCGGCCCAATATGATGCGAACGCGGATGCTCGGACTTCCGGGTGAACTCCACGACAAGCGAAGTAAGAAAATAGATCAGGACAGCACACGCAATGTAAAAGATCATCTGCATGTGGATGGATTCGAGCAGAATATGAATGGAAGTCGCAAGCACCGCGCACCAGAAAATAATGGCTTGCCATTCCATGCGTTGTGCGCGCAGCCGTTCGATGGCCATGATGATATAGGGGAAGGCCATCACGGCATAAATTTTCGTATTGTGGCCGATCATGACATAGGTAATGATCCACGTTGAAAAAATTGCGCTGAATGCCGCAAAGAGCGCGACGATGCGGGAAGTATTTCGCGTGACGCGCATGAGAAGATACATTCCCAATCCAAAAATAAAATAATGCCAGATATGGGCCATTGCATCTTCATTGGGCGAGGCCGAGGCAACGACGTTCTGCACGATGGTGAAGATCTGGTGCAGAAGATCGTAGGTGCGGTCGCCGGTAACGACAAGCGCAGAGAACGCCGGCATTCCGCAAAAGATATTCGGTATCCATTGCGGCATGGAATAACCTTCCGCCTGCGCCGAAGCGATAAACGGACGCAGCGCATCGAACGCGATATTATCGCCCGCGCTAAAGACGTGCGTGGAGTCGAGTACGCCACGGAAGAAAAAGATCAGCGAGAGAAAAATAAAGAGTATCGCGACGGGATCGCGCCATTTTTCGGGAATGTAATGCGCGAGCGACCGCGAAGCCACGTCCTGCTCGCGCTGCATTGCGCCGATGTGCGATTGTTTGTTTTTCTGCGCAGCCGGTTTTGTTACCGAAGAAACCTTAGTTTGAGTAGCCATGTGTAAAATAGGCGAAAATTCGAAAATTATCGAATGTTTGTTAACGGATGTCGCGGCACGGGCGTTCTCACTCCATACGGGAGAATTCGATTTTTTGAACCCTGGGGTTTAGATGCTGAAAATCAAACGCACGATTTGCACGCAAATCCGTTAATTTAATGAAGCTCTGATTAAATCCTGGATTCCCAGCGCATGACCGTTCATGCGCATTTCCCGGGAATGACAGGATGTGGCGTTTTTTTTGCGCTTCGCGCCATAATTCCTAACCTTGTCATTCCCGCGAAAGCGGGAATCCAGGTTTTGAACTTAATCGGAGTTTCCTTAATGGTAAGTATAAGAAAAGATACTGCTTTCGACATAATCTCGATAGAATGAAAATTACATTAGCTCTGCTTCTGCCGCTCTTTTTTGTCGGCTGCTCCTCCGATACGTGTACCGTCACGTTATTTCGAACGGGCGGGGTTTCCGGTATTACGGAGCGATATGCAGTGGATCAGAGCGCGCTCGGAACGAAAACGATCGCGCTTGGCACGGATTCTGATGCTAAACGCTCTACGTATAGCATCGACCGGCAGCTTGCCGATAACGTGCATAGGCTTGTTACTGATAGCCTTGCGTCATTCGCCGCGATCACACTGAACGATACCGGCGAAATGACGACCGGACTGCAAATTGACGCTCGTACGATGCACGAGAAAATTACTTGGGCGAATATCGACCCGCCAAAACTTGGAACGCCGGTGCTCGATAGCCTTTATCGCCTCATGCTTCGTGTGGAAGCAGAAATGATTCCGCAGCAATGACGCGCGTCACCAGAACAATCGTTAGGTTCGGAAATGCGATTCGCCATTTCTTTGCGGAGATCGGCGCGTTCGCACAGCTTACGGTACAGACGCTGAGATATACCAGCTCGATTCTGCGCGACCGTCGGCTCATCCTCGAACAGATGGAGCATATAGGAACTAATTCATTGCCGCTGGTTGCTGTCATCGGATTTTTTACGGGTATGGTAAGCGCGTGGCAGGCCGCGTATCAATTTAAAGGTCTGATTTCCTATAGTTTCCTGGGTGGCGCGGTGAGCCGTGCAATTTTTATCGAGCTTGGTCCCGTGCTGACGGCCATCGTGATCGCCGGACGAGTAGGCGCTTCCATCGCCGCAGAACTGGGAACCATGAAAGTAACGGAACAGATCGACGCGCTCGAAAGCATGGCGATCAGTCCGGTTCGTTATCTTGCTGTGCCTCGGTTGATTGGCGCGACGGTGATGATGCCGATACTCGTCATTTTTGCAAATGTGATCGCGCTCGCGGGAGCTTTTATTGTCAGTAATTTTTTCTTGGATATCAGCGGCAAGGTATTCTTCGATTCGGTGCAGCGATATTTTCAAGTGAAAGATGTGATGGGCGGCCTATTCAAAGCGCTATTTTTCGGCGCGTTCACGGCGCTCATCGGTGTGAAAGTCGGGTTCAGCGCCTCGGGCGGTGCCGAAGGCGTGGGCAAAGCGACGATCCGCGCATTCGTACTTTCGAGCATGATGGTACTCATTCTCGATTACACGCTTTGGACTATCATTTTCTAACATAACGAATGATCTCCATTAAGAACTTGCGAAAGTCGTTCGGCGCGCTTGAAGTCCTGCGAGGCGTATCGATCGACATTGCCGATGGCGAAACCGTTGCGATCATTGGCCGGAGCGGATGCGGTAAGAGCGTGCTGCTCAAGCACATCATTGGTTTGATGAAGCCGGACGCGGGAGAAATAATCGTCGATGGCGTGAATATATCGAACACACGGGAACCGGAGTTGCAGAAAATTCGGCGTAATATCGGATTTCTTTTTCAAGGCGCTGCCCTGTTCGATTCCATGACCGTGCTGGAAAATATCACGCTCGGCCTTGTAGAATATGGCGAACGTGACCGTGAAAAACTTGCGCGTATCACCAAAGAAAAACTCGCGCTTGTTGGGCTTCGCGGCATTGAAGAGGCGATGCCTTCCAATCTTTCCGGTGGAATGAAAAAGCGCGTTGCGCTTGCGCGCGCGCTTGCCACCGAGCCGCGCTATATGTTTTACGACGAACCGACGACCGGCCTCGATCCCGTCACCAGCGATCAGATCGACGCGCTGATTAAGGAACTGACAGCGAAGCTCAGGGTAACCAGCATTATCGTAACGCACGATATGTTCACTGTCGAGCGCATTGCGCGCCGCGTGATCTTTCTTCACGAAGGCCGCGTGTATTTCGATGGCGCGCCGAGTGTGTTCGAGCAATCCGCCGACCCTATTTGCGGGCAGTTCCTGGATCGTTATCGCATCTCCAAATTAGCACAATAAATGCAGGGAATCGATCTGTCCATTCTTTATTTCTTCAACCGGACGATTGCGTGCGATTTCCTCGATGGCTTTTTCGACGCACTCACGAATGTCCATTTCTGGTTCCCGATCTATGTCATTGCTGGAATTTATTTGATCTATCGTTTTCGATGGCGCGGGGTGTGGATGGTCGTTGGGGCAGTGCTGGTGGTTGCAGCGACGGATTCGTTGGGGCATTATATTGTCAAGCCGCTGATTCACCGTGATCGCCCCTGTATAATGCTCCCATCTGGCGAGCATATCGTGAACTGGATTCGCCTACCCATCGGCCCGCGTGGCGATCCGAGCTTTCCATCGAATCATGCGCTGAATAATTTTGCGATTGCTGCATTTTTTTTCACGATCTGGCAGAAAAAAAGAAACGTGGCATGGCTGTTCGCAGCTGCGCTTCTCATCAGCTTAGGCCGCGTGTATGAAGGGCTGCATTATCCGAGCGATGTACTGGGCGGGGCGGTGATCGGGATGGCGATGGGACTTTTATTTGCTGCTCTCTTCAAAGTTTTAGAAAAGCGAATCAGAATTTAACATTTTGAAGGCGTATGTTGTTGGATAATAATCATGCCACTCAACCCTTCTTTCGAAAACGAAAAACACGTACTCGATAACGGCTACGTCCGCTTGCTCGATGTAATGGGCGACGATTCATCGCCCGATTCTGACGCGCGCATCTCGACCGGTGTAGCTGCCCGCAGCGAAGCCCAGCAAACGACGCTGGTGCGTTTCCTTCTGCGGCATAAGCATACTACGCCCTTCGAAGGCAGTGTGATAAAATTCGAAGTACGCGCGCCGATCATGGTGATCCGGGAATGGTTCCGCCACCGCATGTTCAGCTATAACGAAGAATCGGGACGCTATAAACAGCTTGACCCTTTGTATTATACTCCCAGCGAAGAGCGCGTTTCATTTCAGGCGAAAAGCAATCATCAAGGTTCAGGTGAACAGCATCCCGACGCGCCGGAATTTGTCGCGCAGTGGCGCGAAGAGCAGCAGGAGTTTGAAGAAGGATATGACGCGCTCATTCAAACGCATAACGTCGCAAGGGAACTTGCACGGTTGAATATGCCGGTCTCGCACTATTCCACGTTTGTTGTGACGGGCAATCTTTTAAATTGGTTCCGCTTTTTGCAATTACGAATGGAAGCGACCGCACAATATGAAATTCGCGTCTATGCGAACGCTATCTTTGCGCTCGCGAAGCAATATTTCCCCACCTCCTTTGCAGCATTTCAAGATTACTGGCTGGAAGCGGTGATGCTATCCGGTAAAGAAGCGAAACTGCTTTCGGGAATGCTTCCTGGCTCTATTTCTGAGGAACGTTTCACGAATGCGATGCCCGCGCCGACGCCAGATTTCACCAAACGCGAAGCAGAAGAATTTCGGCAAAAGCTGCTTCGCATTGGTTTACTGGGGCAATGATGAATTATGAATGATGAAGGGAACAGCACCGACGAACGCATGCCGTTCTTTTCCATTATTCTGCCTACCTTCAATCGCGCGCATCGCGTTGCACGAGCGATCGAAAGCGTTCTTGCGCAAGCCTTCACGGATTGGGAATTAATCATTGTTGACGATGGCTCACGGGATAACACCTTTGAAATTATTCGTCCATTTGTATTGAAGGATGAGCGAATTCGTTATCATTATGCGCGCAATCACGGCCTTGCAATCGCGCGGAATACCGGGATTCAAATGAGCCACGGGAGATACATTACATTTCTCGATTCGGACGATGAATATCTTCCGGAGCATTTACAGATTCGAGCGGAATATCTCGATGTTCATCCCGAAGTGGAACTTCTGCATGGCGGCGTAGAAGTGATCGGCCCGAATAGGGTCGCAGATAAGCACGATCCATCGAAACAAATTCCTATTTCGGAATGCGTGATCGGGGGAACGTTCTTTATTCGCAGCGATCTTGCGGAACGCTTGCAGGGATTTCACGATGTGGTGTATGGCGACGACGCCGATTTCTTTGCCCGTGTCGAAAAATCCGGTGCTGTTATTGATAAAATAAATGTTCCAACCTATTGCTATAATAGAATGGAATCCGATTCCCTGACCGCGATTGCCGGACGGGAAGGAATAGAAGGCATTGCAAAATTTCGAAAAGTAAATGGCTAAAACAAAAACGACGCCCTCTCCTGCCGGGAAAGGGCTGGCTGAGGGAAATCGCGATGGCTCAAAAGACCCGCGCGCATTACCAAAAGGCGAATCGTTAGAGGAACGAAAAGCTCGGTTCCAAAAAATATTTGCAAAGCTTCACAAAGCATATCCCGATGCAAAATGCGCGTTGGAATTTAGCAATGCGTACGAGTTGCTTGCGGCAACGATCCTTTCCGCGCAATGCACGGATAAGCGCGTGAACATGGTCATGCCTGAATTTAGCAAGGTATTTCCAAATCCAAAATCACTTGCGAATGCCGAACTTGCCGACATTGAGGATGTCATTAAAACGACGGGATTTTATCATCAGAAGGCGAAATCGTTGAAGTCGATGGCAAGCGATATTGTCGAGAAATTTAACGGGAAGGTTCCTGATACGATGGAAGAACTTATCACCCTTCGCGGCGTAGGGCGCAAGACCGCGAACGTTGTGCTCGGTGATGCTTTTGGAAAATCGGAAGGAATCGCAGTCGATACGCATGTCACGCGGCTTTCGGGAAGATTGGGATTGACAAAGCAATCTGATCCACAAAAAATAGAACAGGATTTGATGGAGCTTGCCAAGCCATCACAATGGAGGCTTACTTCGCACGTACTCATTCTGCATGGTCGCGCCATTTGCGATGCCCGGAAACCGAAGTGTTCGCAATGCGTTGTAGGGGAACTATGCCCGTCGGCGGGAATGGAGGGAAGCGTGTAAAATAAAAAAGAGGATCGTGTAGCGCCCAACTTCAGTTGGGCGAATAAATAATCAGAATGAAATCAGCGGCAACAAAGAAAAAGCTGAAGGTAAAACGGCCCCCACGCGATCAGGCGCAAAGAAAAGAGCTTTCCGCCGGATATTCTAATCGTTCGCTTCCCGATAAACTCGGCCTAAAAACTAATTCCACAAAAGCTATCCTCGAAGCGCCGGAAGGATTCGCGGAACGTATCGCTACGCACGATTTCGATACCTCGCTTGACCAAGATTCTTACGATTACCTGCATTTTTTTACTGCAAGCACGCTTGCACTCGAAGCCATTTTTCCGATTCTCACTAAGCGGCTAAATCAGGGTGGAATTCTCTGGATCTCCTGGCCGAAACGATCGTCGGGAATGCAAACGGATCTGGGCGAGAATGCAGTACGCGCGCTCGGACTCGCAACGGGACTCGTCGATGTGAAAATCTGCGCGATCGACGAGATATGGAGCGGACTCAAGTTCGTGCATAGGCGTTCTTCCAGAAAGGAATAAAAGATCCGGAAACGGAAATCCCCGGATTGCGTTGTTTATAAAACTACTTATCTGCCAAAGGGAAGTTTAAATGCCACGAAGAAAAAAAGATTCTGAACGCATCGCCGACGATGCTGAATTGCCACATTACCGTTCCGCCGCCGGATCGGGAGAATCGCTTGCGAAAAAACTCGGCGTAAAGCCGGAAGGAATGTCCATTGCACTCCTGTGGGCCCCCGATGGATTTGCCAAGCGCATCGGCATTGAAGAAGGGAACTTCGATACCGATCTTTCTATCGGCACGTACGATCTTATTATTTTTTTTACGGCGAGTCGCGTATTGCTTCGGGAATTCTTCCCCATTGCGATCCAACGGTTAGAGCCGGAAGGAAAGATCTGGATCTGCTGGCCTAAAAAATCGGAGGGACAAAAGACCGATCTTACCATTGACATCATTCAAGAACGTGCCGAATCGCTGGATCTTATCGAGAATAACCGAAGCGGGATCGACGAACTTTGGACAGGAATCAAATTTAAGAAAGGCGTAGTCACCGCGCAGAAGAGCGTTAGCGCCCTGGATTCGATTGCGCCTTATTCGATCAGTGTCATGTCCTCGATTCCGATCACGCCGGATGAAATGCGCGAAGAAGTGTGACTTTTTGGCTTTGGGAGCGTTCTTACTCTATTAATTAGATTCGCGCCATGAAACCACTATTTCTTCTCTTCTTTACCATTTTATTTTCCACCGCAGCTTCGGCCCAGAAGCTGGGAACCTGCCAGATCTTTCCATCGAATAATCCATGGAACGTTCGCGTAGATTCGCTGCCTGTCGATTCGGCGCATTCCGCAGCTTATATTGCTAATGTTGGAGTTAGCGTCCATGTACACCCCGATTTCGGGAGCGATACCGATTATGGTATTCCGTGGGAAGCCGTGAATGCTTCCCAGCCTTTTGTATCGGTCAATACGAGTAATGGTTACCAAGATCAAAGCGATCCCGGCCCGATGCCGATTCCGCTCAATCCCGTGATCGAGCACGATGACGATTCTCATGTTCTCATTGTCGATACCAGTAATCATAATCTCTATGAGCTGTATCAGGCCGTAAGAGATATCAATGACGATGGCTGGGCTGCAACGTCCTCCGCTATTTTCTCGCTCGATTCGAATAATTATCGCCCCGATAGCTGGACATCCTGCGATGCTGCGGGGCTGCCTATCTTTCCCGGCCTTGTCCGGCTTGACGAATGCAAGGCCGGCGCGATCAATCACGCATTCCGATTTACTATAGACCATTCACAACAAGCCTGGATCTTCCCGGCGCGCCATGAAGCCAGTTCCATCACCGATACAACGTATATGCCAATGGGAACTCGCTTAAGGCTCAAGGCAAGTTACGATGATACGAAAGATACCGGCTATGCAAAAGTAATTATTACTGCGCTGAAAAAATACGGAATTATTCTTGCCGATAACGGATCGAACTGGTATATCTCCGGCGAATGGAACCCGAATTGGCCGGATGACGATATTGGCCAGCTCAAAAACATTACCGGCGGTGATTTCGAAGTTGTCAATACCGGCTATCCCATCGAAACCGAATCGAAGGAATATCCCACGCCTGTCATTCCGATTCCGGGAACTGCTTCGGTTGCGGATATGGAATCTGCTTCTTTCCATCTCGCCGTTTTTCCTAATCCATCTTCTGGACTCACAACAATTTCCGAAACGGGAGTTCCTGGCCCAAGTCAAATTGAGATCATCGATCAAATCGGACGAAGCATTCTCAAACAGACTCTCGAATCCGCAACCGCAACGCTTGATCTCTCCGCGCTTCCGAATGGCTGCTATTTTCTCCATGTCCAAACTTCGCAAGGCGAAGCCAGCAAGATGATCGAAGTTTTGCATTAAATTAATAGAGTCAGTTTTACTGTCAATGCGATAATAACGTTAGCATGTCATTCCCGCGAAAGCGGGAATCCATGTCTTGAGTTACTACAAATTCGAATTCTGGATTCCCAGTGCATGACCGATCATGCGCCTTTCGCGGGAATGACATGTAGGCCGGAATCTCTTCAGCCAGACTTTCGTATATGCCATTTCCTCAATATAATTATCATCTTTTTCCCCGAACATGGCAATAAAAGTAGGCATTAACGGTTTCGGACGCATTGGCAGACTCGTTTTACGACGCGCATTAGAAATCGGCGGATTCAATTTCGTCGGCATTAACGATCTGACCGATGCAAAAACGCTCGGACATCTCCTGAAATACGATTCGATCCACGGCAAATTTAATGGCGAAATTACGGTCGATGGAAATTGGCTTATTGTAAATGACGATCGCATTGAAATTACGTGTGAAAAAGATCCTTCGAAACTCCCATGGGGCACGTTGGGAACTGATATTGTTATTGAATCGACGGGCCATTTTGCCGACCGTGCAGGATGCCAAAAACATATCGACGCCGGTGCGAAAAAAGTAATTCTTACTGTCCCGCCGAAAGGCGATAAGTTGGACAAAATGATCGTCCTCGGCGTGAACGATTCCGATCTCAAACCGGAGGATAAACTTGTTTCCAATGCCTCCTGCACCACGAACTGCCTTGCGCCGATGGTAAAAGTTCTCAACGATGCCTTCGGAATCGAGCAGGGATTTATGACTACCGTGCATTCTTACACGAACGATCAGGTATTGCTCGATTTTCCGCATAAAGATCTTCGCCGAGCACGCGCTGCCGCCATGAGTATCATTCCCACAACCACCGGAGCCGCCCGCGCCATCGGACAGATCATTCCCGAACTGAAAGGCAAAATCGATGGCACCTCGCTCCGAGTTCCCACGCCCACCGGCTCCATCACCGATTTCGTAGCACAGCTGAAACGCGAAGCAACCATCGAAGAAGTAAACGCCGCCTACAAAGCCGCTGCCGATGGCCCGATGAAAAATATCCTTGCCTATACGGAAGACCCCATCGTAACCGCCGACATCGTTCACGATACGCATTCCTGCATTTTCGATTCCCTTATGACAATGGCGATGGGCAAGACCGTCAAAGTCTTCGGCTGGTACGATAACGAATGGGGATATTCCTGCCGGGTTGTCGATCTTGCTAAGAAAATGGATAAATTAGGATATTAATCTGCGGTGTAGCCCGGGCTTCAGCCCGGTGCTATCAATGTTCCCGGCTACGGGCTGAAGCCCGCGCCACACCAGGAAAATAAAACGCGAGCATCCATCCGCCCAACCCGATCATCGCAATCGAGATCCACTGCGCCATTGAAAGGCCGAAATACAGCGGATTAATGCGAATGAATTCGATGAGCAACCGTTCGATACCCATCACAACAAGCGTGATCGAAAACACTTTGCCGATCTCGCCATCGAATTTCTTGCGATTCGACCAGATAAAATAAAAGGCAATCACGCAAAAGAGCGTTTCATACACGGGCGCGGGATGCACGGTAACTATTTCATCGAACCGCGAAATGCGCCCGCCCATTTGATCGTGCCCGACGGTGATCGCCGAGAGGGAATCATAATGTAACTGCGCGCGCTCTAAGGGATGCGTTTTGAAATAGTCCATCAGCGTGTAGGTCGGCTTTGCAGTTCCCTGCGGATAGGACATGGCCCACGGCAGCGTGGAAGGAATCCCGTAATCGCCATCCCCGGCAAGCTGACATCCGATGCGCCCAATGCCATACGCCAGCAACACGACCGCCGCGATCATGTCTGCAAAAAGCAGGAACGAAAGTTTTTTTCGTCTGACGTAAAAATAAACCCATATCGTGCAGACGATAAATCCGCCATAGAACGTGAGTCCCGCAGGAGAAAAAAGCTGGCCTCGCGGATCATGAATAAAATCCGACCAATTTTCGAATATAGAAAAAAGTTTGCTTCCCGCAACGCCGCCAATAAGGCAGATGATCGTGATCTGCCCAGCCATGCGTTCATCCAGCCCGCGACGCTTCAGTTCAAGGGTGAAAAAGTAGCTGGCCACGAGGAATGCCGTGGCCATCATAAGGCCAAAGCTATACAGCGTGATCGGGCCGATGTGAAAAAGTACAGGGTGCATAGGGCATCAATGATGAATGATGAATTATGAATGATGAAGGGGAACGTTGCGTTCCTTATCATTCATAATTTATCACGGATGACCCATCATACGTATTACAAATGAAACTTGGAATTATCGGCGCGATGCCGCAGGAGATCGACCGCATTTCGGAAGAACTCGAAACGAAATCGATCGAGACTATTGCTGGACGTTCCTATCATATCGGAAGATTTGCGGGCGTTGACTCCATACTCGTCTTTTCGCACTGGGGGAAGGTTGCGGCTGCGATAACAGCTACGACGCTCATCGAACGCTTCGGCGTCGATTGCATTATTTTTACGGGCGTAGCTGGAGCGGTATCGCCAATGCTGAATGTGGGCGATATTGTAATTGCTGACAGGCTAATTCAGCATGATTTCGATGTAAGCGCGGCGGGAATTTTATCGAAATATGAGATCCCATTTTTAGGAATCAGTTTTTTTCCGGTTGAAGAGAAATTGGTGGAACTCGCGAAGCAAGCGGCAGAAGAATATCTCATGGAGAATAACCACCCCCCAGCCCACGCCTTACAAAGGCGGGGGAGTGTATTTGTTGGCATGATTGCAAGCGGTGATCAATTCATTGCCAATCCCGATAAGCTGGAAGAACTTCGTGCTGCCATACCCGATCTGCTTTGTGTAGAAATGGAGGGCGCAGCCGTTGCGCAGGTGTGTCATGAATATGGCATTCCCTATCTTGTCATTCGCACCATTTCGGATAAAGCCGATCATTCGGCTCCGATGGATTTTCTCTCGTTTATTCAAGAGATAGCGCGGCATTATTCACACGGGATACTTCAGAAATTAGTACCACATCTAAAAGGACTTAATAGACAAAAATAACCAAAAGGGTGGTGATGGGAATTGTGAGGGTATTCTTTTTGTCTCATAGGTCATGTATTTCACTTTTTTTCAATAAAAAGATCACTTATTATGAAAATCGCTTTTTCGTCTTTAATCCTTGTAGTTGCCGCCGCATTCATTTTTTCCATTAGCTCTGCAACCCCCTCGCGCATGATCGGTCATGCGGGAGTAACTCATTCGGTCATTCACAAAACCTCCATGAAAGCCGATACCACCATCGACTGGGAAAAAATGTCGAAGGCGGATAAAAAGCAGTACATGAAGGATGTCATCATGCCGAAGATGAAACCGCTGTTTCATGATTTTGACCCGAAGAAATTCGAGAAAGTAAATTGCGTGACCTGCCACGGTAACGGCGCTCGCACCGGCGAATTCAAAATGCCGAATCCCGATCTTCCAAAACTTCCGTCATCGCCCGCCGGATGGGATAAATTGAGCAAAGAGAAGCCCGCAATGATGAAATTCATGTCCAAAACCGTGAAGCCTACTATGACGGATCTGCTCGGAATGAAGCCTTTCGATATGAAGACTGGCGAGGGCTTTGGCTGCGGGAATTGCCATACTTCGGAAAAGAAATAATTCGCTGATTTCGGGTACAATATGTAGGATGTTTAGCCGTCTTGTTGCGCGCATCGAGGTCGATGCGCGTTAACGAATGCCTACATCACTCACCTTTCGTTCTTTTTTGCTCGCGTTCGGTTTCGCGCTTTTTAGCGTGAATCTCGCGTGGGCGCAGCCATCAACGACCGATCTCCACATACTTTCGCTCGATCAGGCGATCGATAGGTCGCTTGGCGTGGGTGAAGAGATCACGCTGGCCAAAGGCGAAGTTCATTCGGCAGAAGGAAATGAAGAGGTTGCGTTTAGCGGATTTCTCCCGCAGATTTCCGCTACCGGAAATTACACGCTCACGATAAAATCACAATATAGCGGCCTCTCAACGCTGCCGGATACCGGAGTTGCAGGTGCGCTTGCATCGATCTTCAAAAATTTCCCGTTCGGCAAGGAAAATACATGGACGCTCGGGCTGAACGCATCCGAAAATATCTGGACCGGCGGAAGGCTCACCGCGATGAATGATGCAGCAAAAGCTCGCAAACGATCAGCCGACATCGATCTCACCGCCGCTGAGTCGCAGCTTGTGCTTAGTGTTACGCAGAGTTATTACGATGCGATTCTTGCGGATACCGTCGTAAAAATTTCGCGCGATGCGCTCGATCAAGCGGAAAAAGTCTATCAGCAAACGAATCTTGCGTTTCAGGTTGGCGAAAAAGCGGAGTTCGATGCCATAACGGCTAAAGTTGCGCGCGATAATCAAATTCCCGTCGTCATTCAAAGCATGGATAGCCGCTCACAGGCGTATTACAAGCTCAAGCAATTACTCAATTA
Source organism: Ignavibacteriota bacterium (assembly GCA_963794025.1). Taxonomy (GTDB): domain Bacteria; phylum Bacteroidota; class Ignavibacteria; order Palsa-1295; family Palsa-1295; genus PALSA-1295. Next base: position 28,098 of record CAWCCK010000024.1, on the reverse strand, counting down.
TTCGCTCGATGATTCGCTTGAGCTTACCACCCCTATCGTCGATTCGCAAGCGCGTTTTGCAATGATGAGCGATACCTCGACCGAGCAGAGAGCGAGCGTTATCCAAGCCGGATTAAATATCGATGCTTCGAACGCACAGGTACGCATTGCCGAAAGCGCACATTGGCCGCAGATCTCTATCAATTCAAGTTATTCACCTGTCGCATATCCCAACCAATTTATTCCGAACTGGAATGATTGGTACACGAACTGGACGGCTGGAGTCAATATCTCTATTCCGATTTACACCGGCGGAAATATCGGCGGTAGTGTAGATATGGCCGAAGCTGCCGTGGAGCAAGCCAACGCGCGCATGGAGCAAGCGCGCGAAGCCGCCGCGATGGATTCCCGCGTAGCGTTCGATGCGCTGCATTCCGCCGAAGCTAATCTTCGTTCGACCGCCAGCACGGCTTCCGAAGCGAAACGCGCGTACGATATTGCAGCCGTTCGTTTTCAGCAGGGCATCTCGACGGAAGTAGAATTAAATGATTCCCGCATTCAGGAAGAACAGGCGCGGGAAAATTCCGCGCGCGCCGTTCGCAATTATCAAGTGGCGCGCGCAAAGCTTTCGCTATTGAAAAATTTACCTTTAAATCCAACGGCATCATCCGCGATGCAAGGGACACCAACCGGACAATGATTCCATCTTTACATAAATTCAGACCGGCGTTTTTTGCAATAACCATTGCGACGCTTGCAATAGTATCGGGCTGCAAAAAAGCGGATCCACCGCCACCCGCCGCTGCCATTCAGCTTGGGCCGGAAAGTTATGCCGTTGCAACAATGGGCGAAATCGAAAGTGGCCCAACCATCAGTGGTACGCTTGTCCCGCGCGATCAGGCGGTAGTGCGCGCGCAAATTGCGGGTTCCGTGCTCAAAATGCTTGTCGATCAAGGCAAGCCCGTTAGCGCCGGAGAGATCATTGCTACCATTGATAACACCGCGCTTATCGATGCTGTAACAAGCGCGAAAAATGCTGTTACCAATTCTGAAAGCGCCGTTGCGCTCACGCAGCGTGAACAACAGCGTCAGGAAACGCTGCTGAAATCGGGAGCCATTTCGGAGCAGAGCGTCGATCAATCGCGGCAAAATGCTGTCAGCGCACAGGCAGGGCTTGCACAAGCGAAAGCCATGCTTGCCACGGCTGAAAAGCAGCTTGGCTATGCAACAGTTCGCGCGCCGTTCTCCGGCGTGGTGAGTGAAAAAAGCGCGTCCATTGGCGATGTGGTGCAGCAAGGGACGGCGCTCTATACCATCGTCGATCCCACGACGCTGGAGTTGCAGGGAACCGTTCCAGCCAACGCGCTCGATATCGTCCATATCGGTTTACAGGTTGCATTCGATGTCACCGGCTACCCCGATAGGAATTTTGTGGGAACGATCGCGCGCATTAATCCCACCGCCGATCCGATGACGCGGCAGGTTCGCATTTATGCCGACATTCCAAATAAGGGCAAATCGCTTGTCGGCGGACTCTATGCCGAGGGACGCATTGCCAGCATTTTGAAAACGACGCTCACGCTTCCTGCCGACGCAGTCGATCATAAGACGATCACGCCGGCGGTTATCCGCAGCCACAATGGAGTCGTCGAACGCACGACCGTTACGCTCGGAACGCTCGATGAAAAGAACAACGAGATCGAAATTCTTTCGGGAATTAATGCGGGCGATACGGTTCTGCGCGGTTCTGCAATGGAAATTGCTTTGGGATCGAAAGTGAAGTCGATTCCGGCACCGAAAGTATCTTCGGCGACGATGGATACAGCGGCGCAGGGCACTTCAGCGAAATGAGGCAGATAAAGACATGAAGCACTTAGCACTTTAGCACTTAGCACTTACTTCCGCCATGTTTATTTCAGATTTTGCGATCAAGCGGCCCGTCGTGACCATCACGACGATGCTTGCACTCGTGGTGTTCGGCCTGTTCTCGCTGCATAGTTTGCAGATCGATGAGTTCCCGGATGTGGCAAGCCCACTCGTCGTGGTTGCGGTTCCCTATCCCGGCGCGTCGCCGGAGCAAGTGGAGCGGGAGATCGTCGTTCGCATGGAAGAAGTGTTTGGCTCCATCAGCGGAATGGATCAGATGAATTCGAAATCCATGGATGGCTTTGCGCTTATCACCTGCCAATTTTTATTTTCGAAAGATCCCGATCAGGCGATGCAGGATATTCGCGACGCCATCAGCGGCATTCAGAACGATCTGCCGCCGGAAATGAAACCGCCCATCCTGAAAAAATACGATCCGGACGACATGCCCATCGTCTCCGTCATTTTGCGTTCGCCGGGAATGACGCCCGCCGATCTTACGTCGATGGCCGATCCGGGAATCACGAAAGAACTTCGTTCCATTAATGGAGTTGCGCAGGTAAATGTATCGGGCGGTGTGAAGCGCGAGATCGCAGTCGATCTCCGGCCAAGCGATCTGCAAGCGGATAATGTGAGCGTCGCGCAAGTGGTGCAGGCACTCGAAGCGCAGAACCTTGCCACGCCCATTGGCGCGCTACAGAATAATTTGATCGAGCAATCCATCCGTTTGCAAGGCCGTATCGAGGAACCGGCGCAATTTAATATGGTTCCTATCGTGGCAAGAGGCGGGCAGATCATCCGTTTGGGCGATATTGCAAACGTCGCCGATACGGCAATGGAAGCGCGTTCGCTTGCGATCTTTAACGGAGTGGAAGCCGTCGGGCTTGACATTACAAAAACGAAAGGTTCCAGCACTGCGACCGTTTCGCAAAATGTCAAGGATGCGATCGACGACATAAAAAAGAAGCTGCCGCCGGGAACTACGCTTGAGATCATACGTGATGCCGGCGTGCGCGTGACGAACTCCGTTGCTAACGTGAACGAAACGCTGTTCGAAGGCGCAGGACTTACTATTCTCGTAGTATTCCTCTTCTTAAATTCCTGGCGCTCGACGGTTATCACAGGTCTTGCTCTGCCCGTTTCCGTGCTTACCGCATTCATCGCTGTTATGGCCTGCGGATTTACGCTGAACATCATGTCGCTGATGGGCCTTTCGCTTGCCATTGGAATTCTGATAGACGATGCCATCGTCGTCAGAGAAAATATCGTGCGCCATATTGAAATGGGCGAAGACCATGTGACGGCCTCGCACACGGGAACGAATGAGATCGGCCTTGCCGTGACCGCTACAACCTTTTCGATCATGGCTGTTTTCGTTCCGGTGGCCTTTATGCCGGGGCTTGCCGGACAGTGGTTCAAACCCTTCGCGCTTACCATTGCATGCGCGGTGATCGTTTCGCTCTTCGTAAGTTTTTCACTCGATCCGATGCTTTCCGCGTATTGGCCGGATCCGCATGGCGTGGTACACAAACGCCGTAAATGGTTACCCACGTTGCTTGGCATTGGATCGCTTGTGCTCGGCGTATTTTTGCTGGTTGCTGACGTCACTTCGAATCTGATCGGATTCTCTTTTATTGCGATGGGCTTGCTCGGCCTCATGTATCCGTGGATCGACAAATTCAACGATTGGTTCAATCGAAAAGCGGATGGTTATAAACGGATCATCGCGTGGGCGCTCGATCACCGGTGGTGGATGGTTACGCTGGCGGCTTTTACATTTTTCGCCGCGCTTTTTATTCAGGGAAAATTCGGCGGGTTCGGATTCGCTCCCATCAGCGACCGTTCGGAACTTATGCTCTCCATCGAAACGCCGCCGGGTTCCAGCTTGGATTACACGCGCGCCAAATGCGAGGAAGTCACCACAATGATCCGCAAGCATAAGGAAGTTCCATATACCTATACAACGATCGGCAGCACCGCAACCATGCTCGGAACCGCTTCAAGTTCCGGCGATGTGACGGAAGCAAGCGTGTATGTTAAAATGGTTCCGAAAAAGGATCGGAGTGTGACCGGCGAGGAATTTGCGGCTACGCTTCGGCAGGAAGTGGCGACGATCGGCGGCGTTCACACGTATGTATTTACGAATCCGTGGGGCGCGGCGCAAAAAGAAATTCAACTCCAAATTCGCGGCACGAACGACGCCAGCATGGAGCAAGCTGCGGAGATGATCCAAAATGTGATCCAAAAGACCAAAGGCGCTGTCGATGTTGCGCTTTCTACGAAAGGACAGAAGCCGGAGATCGAAGTAAATCTTCGTCGCGGTCTTATCGGCACGATGGGGCTTACCGCCGGACAAACGGCGCAATCGCTCATGCCTGCGTTTGCAGGACTCAAAACCGGCGATTGGGTCGATCCCACCGGCAAAACGCGCGATGTTACCGTGCGGCTTGCTCCGGGTTCCCGCGAGAATGCTGCCGATCTGCTGCAAGTTCCCATCGTTGTATCGCCCGGTGTCGCACAACCGCAGTCGTCCGGTGGCGCGCCGCCCGTTGGCGCAACGAACAATTCTGCTGTCGTGCCGCTTGGCCAGATCGCGGATATTAAGGAAAGCCTCGGTCCGGCGGAGATCGATCATCTCGATGAAGATCGCGTGATAAATGTCGAAGCAAATACTTCCGGGCGTTCGCTCGGAGAAGTAACGAATGATATTCAAGCGGGAATTGCAAAGCTAACGCTTCCGCCGGGTGTGCATATTTCCTCCGGCGCGCAAGCGAAGAATCAAGCCGAAATGTTTGGTTCCATCTTCGCGGCGCTTGGCCTTGCGATCTTGCTGATGTATCTCATCCTGGTTATCCAATTCGGCTCGTTCTTGGATCCGATGGCGATCTTACTTTCGCTCCCGCTTTCGCTGATCGGCGTGGTGCTGATGCTGCTCTTCACCGGCGATGCGCTGAACATCATGTCGATGATCGGCGTGATGATGCTCATGGGAATTGTTGCGAAGAACGCGATCCTTCTCATAGATTTTGCCAAAAAACAGCATGAGGCCGGTATGCCGCTGCGCGAAGCGCTTATCGAAGCGGGCCGCGTTCGCTTGCGACCCATCATGATGACGACGCTGGCGCTCGTTGCTGGAATGATTCCCGTAGCGATCGGCTGGGGTGAGGGCGCAGATTTCCGCGCGCCGCTCGGGCGCGCCGTTATCGGGGGCGTTATTACATCGACGGTGTTAACGCTCGTCGTTATTCCAACGATCTACGAGATCTTTTACGAATGGCGCGAAAAATTAGGGCACAGGTTCCGTAAAAATCCAAAGCACCAACCTTCACATGCACCAGAAGTATTATCTCCTGCGCAGAGTGCCGCGTAATTAATTACGTTGTTGATTTTGGTGCATCGGTGATGGATTCATACCCACTGCACATCACAACGGGCAGCCTCGGATATTTTGGGAACTGGGGTTCCTCTTTCGATCGAAGACAAAGGATAAATTCACTTTCGCGCGAGGAAGTAATTCGTTTCGCGTGAGCGCAATCATCGCAGAGACCGTTCATTTCACATTTTCTGTGTAGAGCCGCTTCTGCAATTCGATCGCCACGTAGTGAAAAATTACGGAGTGAACGCTCTCCGAAGTACACATATCGTTGAGCGGCACATGTACCGTCGATGCAGCGATCTGTTTGAGTTTTCCACCGCCAAAACCCGTCACGCCGACGGTATGCAACCCGTTTGCATTAGCCCATTCGATGGCGCTTATCACATTCGGGCTGTTTCCGGAACCCGAAATGGCCACCACAATATCACCGGGACGAGCATACGTTCTAAGTTGCTGCTCGAAGATCGAGGCATAGCCTTCATCGTTACCGTATGCAGTCATGAGCGCAACATTATCGGTAAGCGACATTGCGCGCAGGCGCTTCGATTGATCCATCGAGCGCAAAGTTCCCTTTGCAAGATCGTTCGCGAAATGGGAAGCATTTGCTGCGCTTCCGCCATTACCTATGACAAAAACGGTGCGGTCGTTTTCATACGCGTCCACCAGCAGATCGACGAAATGCCGAACTTCCGCGTGGTCGAGCGAATCAAGCGATTCGTTAAAATAAGAGATATATTCTTCGAAAGTCATTTTTCAGTTGTGAGTTACGAATGAAGAATTAAGAGTAATTCTTAACTCAAAATTACCGCTTACGTTCCCGGCAGATCTTTCAGTGCGTCGCTTAAATGCGCACGGTCGCCGATCTGTTCGATGAGCGGGCCATGCTCACTAAAGCGCACGACGCTCACCGAACCAACCGGACACGCCAGTCGATACCGAAAGCGTCCTACATCGATTCCAATTAGCGAGCATAATGAAATGCGGATCGTTGCTTTATGCGAGACGAGGAGCACTTTACCGTCTTCATATTCTTCTTTAATTTTTTCGATCACCGCTAACGCCCGCGTGGCAACGGAAATAGCGGATTCCCCATCCGTTGGCGGATACCACGCCGGATCGGCGATCCAACTGATATGCTCGTCATGATACAGCCGATCGACTTCTTCGACGGTTTTTCCTTCCCATTTTCCATACCCGATTTCCGTTAATCCGTTATGTGTTCGATGCCGCATACCGAGCGGCTTGGCGATGATCTCTGCCGTTACCCGCGTCCGTTCAAGCGGACTGGAATACATGGCATTCCAATGTGTGTCTTTATAGAACGTCGCAAAGGATTGTGCCATGGCTTTGCCTTCCGGCGTGAGCGGAATATCAGTTCCCGAACCGCAAAACATATTTTCACGGCTCGATGCCGTTTGGCCGTGGCGAAGGAAATACAGTTCCAGCATTATTGGTAACTTTTTACCACTGATACCGGCGCTGATTGAAAATGATCGTCGCGCCGAAATTATCGAGCATGACAGGCATCTGGCGATATTCCGAAAGCGCCGTGCGGACATCGGCCTGATGTTCAGGCCGTACATACAGTAGCAGGAACCCTCCGCCGCCTGCGCCGGCCACTTTGCCGCCCATCGCGCCGGCAGCTTGCGCGCGCCGGTACATATCGTCGATGCGGGAGGTGGTAATGCCGGAAGCTAATTGCTTTTTCAGCGTCCAGTTCTCATCGAGCACCTCGCCGATTTCATCGAAACGCCGCTCGCCGATCGCCTCTTCGATGCGTTTGCCAAGCGCGTGGATCGCTTGCAGATGTGCGCGGTTCGAGGAAGTTTTTTCTCGCTGCTCTTTCAAGATCGAAGAAGCCTGCCGTGTGATATTCGTGAAAAACAACATAAACCGACCGCCAAGATCGTGCCGCTCCTGATCGGTAAGTTCCAATTGCTTCGTCGTTACGCGCTCCGACCCATGAAACGTGATCGCCGAAAGACCGCCATGCGCGGCAATATATTGATCTTGCTTGCCGATCGGTTTTTTTAAGATTTCGATCTCGATCTCGCAGGCTTCTTCGGCAAGCTGATCGTGCGTTACCTGGCGACCCATAAAGGTGTACATCGCGTTCAGCAGCCCGACGGTCAGACTGCTCGAGGAACCTAAACCGGAACCTTCCGATGGAATATCGGCAAAGGTCGCAAGCTCGAACCCATTGCGAAGCCCGACCATCACGCCGGCCTCGCGCACGAGTTCATGCTGGATCTCCGAAATATCATCAACGATCTCTTTGCGAGCCGCGTAATTCAGATAAATTTTCGAATCGAACCGCTCCTTGATAAGCACATAGAGGTACTTATCGATGGCCGTCGAAACGACGAAGCCATCGGAATCTTTATAGTATTCGCGAAGATCGGTGCCACCGCCTGCAAGGCTGATTCGTAACGGGGTCTGACTAATTAGCATTATGCTGTTGATCTTTCCAATTCATTTCTAATTCTGCTTGCAATATCTTCCATTTCCTGATCGGGAATTTCTCGCAGAATTTTCGGATCGGCAAGCTCGCCGTGGCCATCGTCTTCGAAGCGTGGAACCAAATGCACATGCGCGTGCGGCACGCTGATGCCGCCCGTGTCCGCGATGATCCATTCCGTGCCGAACACCGCTTGCAGCGCTTTTGCTATTCGCCGCGCTCTGGAAAACAACGTGCCCAGATCGGATGGCTCCATATCCCACACCCACCGGCTGTGATTTTTCGGGATCACCTGCGTGTGGCCCGGATTCAGCGGATACCGGTCGAGGAAACCGAGATGATCGGCGTCCTCATACACGATCTCATGCGGATTCGTCCCGCGAATAATATCGCAGAATACGCAGTTGTCGGATAACGTTAGCGGCATAGCGTATATCGTAACAGGAGAGCGTTGCAATTCCTTCCGCGTTTCCATACCAATTTCGCTATTTTTGTTGCCACCAAAGCGAAAAAAGACCCGCCATAGAGTACACTACAGCAGGCCACAATTAATTTTCAAAGAACTCCGGCAATCAATGTCTCCGTAACAATGACCTCAACCCTACATTTTCGGGTCTGTCTCGGATCGCGATTGGACTATCGGTCTCGGACTTCGTGATTGCCCCCAGGCGCCATTTGATTGCAGTGGATGAGCGATCATCGAATGATCCATCTCCATGTGCAGGGGTCGACATACATGTACTTCAGCGGTCGGCATACACTCTCAACGCTCGCGGATGGGAGGGGCATCTATTGGATAGAACCCCCTCCCAATCTATAGAACACCGATTTCAGGCCAAAGGTGCCTGTTTGGGCAAACATTGGCCTTTTTGCTCTGATTTCAACGTTTTATTTTTCCAGCGCATGCGCTGGACGCGCCAGCGTAGGCAAGCAAGTCGTCACCTTAAGTTTGGAAACGGTGCGAATCATTGGGGAGATCGCGAAGACAATGCTCTGAAGACAATGCTCTGAAGAGAATCCTCTGTAGTTGAACGGGAATTAACCCACCCATTATTGGGTATTACATCCGGTTATTCTTTTGTATCTGCTATGTGGTTTCTCATATCGTTTTTTATTCTCGTATGGTTTATCGGAATCATTACCTTCGGCGCGACGGCCTATTGGGTACATGCGGTGCTGTTCGCTGCAATACTTTTAGGTCTTTTCAATATGTTCTCTAAGTCAATTAAGAAGTAAAAATTAAGAATTAGGGGAATGAAGTGTGAGTTAAAGAATCGGGTTGGCAAGCAGCATGGATCGTCAGGGTCGTCCACGATGGTCGTTATGCGAATGATCCTCTATTTCTTAATTCTTACTTCTTACTTCTTAATTCCAAAGGCACACGCCCAGCAATCGCGAAACCACGCGCCCGATACAGAATGCCAATGCGGTGATGGCGCTATTACTCCCGCGCCGACGAATGCAGGAACGAATTTCATGTTGTGCTTCGAAGAGAATGTCGATCCGTATTATCAATCCATCTATTCTGCCAATGGTTACTTGGGAATTTATTGCGCATCCCAGGGCGATCTCGATACGGTAACGATTACGTGCAATCATTATCCGAATTTCAGCAAAGTATTTATCTTAGAGCCGAATGCCACGTTTTCGTACGATATAACCGGCGATTCGCTCGACGATCTCTGGATCGTAACGGATGAAGCGGTGGATGACCGGGTGGTGCAGGTTCATTCCAATTTGCCGATCGTATGCTATGGTTTGGATTACAAACAGTGGTCCGCCGACGCCTTTTGCGCGCTGCCGCAGGAGCATTTGGGAACGGAATATAGAATCATGAGCTACGGAAGTTCCTCCGGCGAAGTAGATGGCGGCCCGACAAGCGGCGAGTTCGCGGTTGCCGCGTTTCAGGATAACACTATCGTTACGATCACGCCCACCGTGTTGACGGTCAATGGTAATGCCGGCAACGTTCCGGAAGTTTTTACCTTGCAGCAAGGGCAGTGCGTGCAAGTTCAGGCCGACACCGTCGGGTTCCACAATCCGGTTCCCAATCTCGATCTTACAGGTTCCGTCGTCACATCGAATAATCCTGTCGCGGTCTATGGCGGTCATGTGACGACGGAAATGCCGACGGACTGGGCACGATTGCCGTTCGTGCCGGCCACGCGCGATATGCTGCTCGAAGCGATGCCGCCGACCAGCGCGTGGGGCAATAGTTTTGTGCTGGAACCCGTTCCGCTCGATAGCACGGGAACTGTAATAAATCCCGATGGCGATCTCATGCGCGTGTTGGCGCTCGATTCGAACACAGCAGTCACCGTGAACGGCAATCCGTGGGTTACACTGGGAACTGCAACGCATCCAAGTTTGATCGCCGACACCCTTATTACCACCCCCGTACTTGTTACGACCGACTCAGGAAGCCATCCGCTGTTAGTAGCAGAGATGGAACATTCGTCATACACCTATTACGGTCCCGGCGACCCGTTCCTTGCCATTATTCCTCCGATGGAACAAACCTACAACGCCTATAACTTTTTTCTTCCCGCAGATACGGATTTTAGTTACCAAAGCGTGATCGTCGCAGCGGATGTGAATTCGCAAGATAATATCACGCTCGATGGAATGCTTATCCCTGCTTCGAGCTTTACTCCGGTTCCCGGCACCGCGAACGGACGCTCGTTCTCCATCGCGCAACATGGACTCATTCCCGGCGTTCATATCATCAGCACCACTTCGCTGGCGGAGCAAGGATTTACGATCTTAGGATATGGCGTCGGTTTCGCAAATGCGTATGGCTATGCCGCCGGCGAGCTTCTGGTTCCCAAGCGCGCGATCATGATCGAATATCCTCCTGTGGCAAATGGGCCGGTTCATACTAATACGCTGAGTTTCCACAACACCGCATATCAACCGGCCTATCTCGATAGCGCAATGTTCATTCCCGATAATTTTAAAGATCTGGGTTACGGAATTCACACGTTAGAGAACGTTGCGATGGATATTGGCCGCATGGGAATCGGTGAGAGCGCCGAGATTCATCTCGTTCCCAATATTGCACTCATGAACCCCGTGAGCGGGACGGTGAAAATCTATTCGCATTTGCCATCGTATTTCGGCATTGAACCGGCAACGATGCACTTCACGCTTTACCCGAATGCTGCGGCGGATGTGAGTGAACCCACTACGATTGCTCTTTCCGTGACAGCCACCCCGAACCCGTTTTCCTCTTATACTTCGATTAACTTCTCGATCCCGGAAACCGGCGACATCACGGTCTTACTATATGACGAGCTTGGCCGCGTAGTGCGCCGGGTTGCATCCAGCGAGTTTACGGCAGGGCCGCATTCGATACAAATAGATCGCTTGGGGCTTGCAAATGGCGTTTATACGTGTGCGATCACATCCGAGCGGCTGAACATCCATGCGCGTATTCCTATCGTTGCATGCGAGTAAAAACTTATTCACAAACGTGTAACAAAACGCTCCGATGCGAATACTTATACAACGGGTCAGCCACGCATCGGTGATGATAGATGCGGAGGTCGTTGGTGAGATCGGTCTCGGTTTGGTGGTTTTTGTTGGAATTCGAGAAGGCGATACGGGAGAAACCGCCAAATGGATGGCCGAAAAAGTGGCAAATCTTCGCATTTTTGGCGATTCTGATGAGAAAATGAATCTCTCGGTCTTGGACGTTAACGGCAGCGTGCTCGCCGTAAGCCAATTTACGCTTTATGGCGACGCACAGAAAGGCAACCGTCCGAGCTTTATGAATGCTATGGAGCCGGAAAGCGCGGAGACGATCTACGAGATATTTCTGGGTTATCTGATAGCGCGCTTAGGGCCGGAAAAAGTCGCTTCGGGACGTTTCCGCGCGAAAATGCGCGTTAACCTCACGAACGAAGGCCCGGTCACGCTTTTGATAGAAAGGTGATGAATGTAGATCAACGTCTCATACCTGAGTATGAATTTTGGTTTTCGGTGTAACTATTTAGGCGTAGCCGGGTTATTATTTATTCTATTGAATGTAATTGAGGATCGTACATCGTAGTGTGCCATCTTGGCGATCGGGTCATTACACGCCATATTAATAAAGTGGAGTAAGGACTGCATGATCAACATTATGAATAGCGCTTCGGGGGAGATCACGTCAAAAATGGCAAATAGGAGCATTTGGGGGATTTTAGGTAAAAATGAGTCCCCACGCCACAATTTTGGTCGAACGGTAATTAAAACGTACCGTTCTCATGTTATTATGGTATGGTCGGCTAATATGGAGGTGTCATTCGTTAGTCGGCTCAACTTTTTTGTTTAACTCTTTAAAAACTCATTCTATGATTACTGCTCATAGCATCCGCTCGTTTCGATCCATGTTCATTTCTTTCCTCTGCACGTTAGCGTTGTTCGCGGTCGTGCCATCCGGCGTGAACGCGCAGCAATCCCGGAATTCGGGACCCGACACGGAGTGCCAATGCGGCAGCGGAGCCATCGTCCCCGCCCCCACGAACGCAGGAACGGATTTCATGCTGTGTTTCGAGGAGAATATCGATGCAAATTATTTCGATGGCAGCCTCCCAGCCTACGATGAAATTTATATCGCTTCACTTGGCGATTTAGATACCGTCACGATCACCTGCAAGACGTACCCATCGATGAATAAGGTTTTTATAATCCAGCCAAATGGCTCTTTGTCGTATGATGTCTCGGATGATACGCTTAACATGGGAGCCGGCGTGGTCGATACCATGCATAATTTATGGATCGTTTCGGATGAAGTGGCCGATAATACGGTCGTTCAGGTGCAATCAACAGGACCCATTGTTTGCTACGGAATGGATTATAAGCAAGAATCCGCTGACGCTGTTTGTGCTATTTCAAAGGAATCCGCAGCCACAGATTACGAAATCATGAGCTATCCGAATTCAGAGGGCGTTGGGGGCGAGGGACCCACGAGTTCACAATTCGCTGTTGCAGCGTTTTACGATAATACGACGGTCACTATCACGCCTGCTGCTCCGACCTTAGGGGGACATGCTGAAGGGGTACCGTTCACGATCACATTGAACCAAGGCCAATGCGTTCAAGTCCAGACGGATCCTAAAACCCCCGGACTCGATCTTACCGGTTCCGTGGTTTCGTCCGATCAGGCAGTCACCGCTTATGGAAGCCATGTCCGAACCGATGTCCCGCTTGGAGCTCCCTCTAATTTCAGCCGTGATATGCTTTTGGAGACCATGCCGCCGACGAGTACATGGGGCCAAGCTTTTGTGCTCGATGCGATCCAAACCGATAATAGTGGCGATATCAATCCTAATGGCGATCTCTTGCGTGTTCTTGCACTCGATACCAATACTGTAATGACGATCAATGGGAACCCGTGGGTTACATTGGGGTCTGCATCGCATCCGAGTCTGATCGCAGACACGCTGATTACTGGGCCAACGCTTGTTGTATCGACTACGATACAAAAACCAGTTCTTGCAGCAGAAATTGAACACTCCGATTTTACTCAGAATGGTAACGGCGATCCGTTCCTTGCCATTGTTCCTCCGGTAGATCAAACATACAATAACTATACCTTTTTTCTTCCATCTATCCCTACTTCGCTCGATAATTTCCAGATCCAAAGTGTGATCATCGCGGCGGATACGAGTTGTCTGAGTAGTATGATCCTCGATGGAAAGTCGATTCCTCCTTCGGAATTCACTCTGCTTCCTGGTTTGGTGAATGGTCAAAAGTATTCCATTCTTGAATCCCAACAGACCGTTACAGGCGCTCACACCATTAGCACCTCTTCTCAGGCACAACAAGGCTTTACGATATTAGCCTACGGTGTGGGAGCTGAAGTTTCCTATGGCTACACCGCCGGTTCGCTGCTCGTGCCGAAACGCGCGATCCGGATCGATAATCCTCCGGTGGCGTTGGGTTCGGTCCATCCGAACTTCCTTAATTTTCATAATACGGCATATCAGGCTGCGTATCTCGATAGCGCAGTATTCGTTCCCGATTATTTCAAGTACGATGGCTATGGCATTCATGTCGAAGAAGATGTGGCAACGGATATTGGCCGCATGGATTTAGGTCAGAGCGCACAAATTCATCTTGTTTCCAATATTCCTCTTATGGAGCCGGTGAGCGGTACGGTGATCATTTATTCGCACTTGCCTTCGTACTTGAACATCGAGCCGGGACGCATGCACTTTACGCTTTACCCGGATAACGATGCCGATGTAAGCCAACCGGGTCAACTTGCTCTGGCGGTAACAGCGACGCCAAATCCGTTTTCAATCTCTACGACGATCAACTTTACAGTTCCCGCAACCGGCGACATCACCATGACGCTCTATGATGAACTTGGCCGCATTGTTCAGCATGTGGCTTACGGCGAATATTCCGCAGGACCGTACTCCATTCCGATAAACCGTCAAGGCCTTGCGAACGGCGTGTATATCTGTGAGATCACGTCCGAGCAATTGAATATCCACACGCGCATCCCGCTTGTTGCAGGAGAATAACATTCAGGCAAGAAGTAAAAGGTAAGAAGTAAGAGATAAGAAGTAAGAATTTGAAAACATGAAGGATGTGGACGACGAAAAGAGACGAAGATGAAGAAATAGCAAAGGATACGCGCCCTGTTTTTCGCGCGCGTCCTGCCTTATTTCTTACTTCTTATCTCTTACTTCTTACCTTTTACTTCTTACTTCCCACATCGTCGTTCGCGCAGGATCCGCTCAAGGTCACTCCGGATACGATCAATTTTGGCCGTGTGCGAATTGGAGAGGTGCGCGACAGCTTTTTTAGCATTCAAAATGTGAGTACGGCCACGATCCAATTACAGACACTCACTCTTTCGCCTGTTCCGCCAAATCCCGAATACACCGCAGATAATCTTCAGGCGAAGAACCAATTGCTCACGCCTGGAACCGTTCCTTACGATACCGTTCATTTTATTCCTACGCATGTAGGGCCGTCCACGGGGATTATCCCCATTTATTGGATACATCAGGATACCAATAATTACCCGAGCGTCTATCTTATCGGCACAGGCGTTGGGCCGGAGGTGACTTCGAGCGGCGTTAATTTTGGGAACTGGCGGGTCGATTCTTCTTCTCCGTCCTATACCATCCCGATCTCCAATATCGGCACGGATACGACCGCGATCGAAAGCGTAACCATCATGGATTCCACGGAACTGAAAGATTCCGATTTTCAGGTTTCGCTCGATAGCCTGCCAACCTCTGGGTTTCCGCCGCTCCGGATCGGATATGAAGGCCGTGATAGCGTGCTATCGTTTACTGTGCAATTTCAACCACATTCTATTGGGATGAAAACATTCGTCATTCGGATTCGAACGATCGATGGCGTTACCGTATTCGATACGATCACGGGAAAGGGCGTCGAGCCGTTGGTGCTGCTGAATGCACGTATCATCGATCTCGGAACCATCATGGTGCTGCCACATGGCTCGCCGGACTCGACGATCGATACATCCTTCGTCGTATCGAATGCTTCCGGTACGTATTCCGCTATTTTAGATACACTTACGCACAATACGACTGGGAATTTCTCCGTGCAGTTGTTGGATCAACCGACGACGTCTCAGGAACCGCTTCCGGTGGGCGATTCCGTGATGGGAACTGTAAAATTCACTATTACCGCAGTGGGAGATTTTTT
Organism: Ignavibacteriota bacterium; assembly: GCA_963794025.1. Classification (GTDB taxonomy): domain Bacteria; phylum Bacteroidota; class Ignavibacteria; order Palsa-1295; family Palsa-1295; genus PALSA-1295. The sequence goes on along the minus strand of CAWCCK010000024.1, from coordinate 12,745 downwards.
CGATACGATCCGCATTCCTAATGATACGAGGTATTATCTCTACGATAATTCCGATAGTAATTATCAACCGATGATCATTCTGAAGGCCAAAGTGCGGATCGGACCCATCGGCTCTTTTGCTGTTTCGTTCGATACCATCACAAACTGTAACACCGTAAGCGACACTGCCATAATCACGAATCCTTACCCTGTCGAAGCATCTATCGGAAGCATTGCGTTCATTTCGGATACCGCGGGGTTCAGCCGCGATAGTAGTTTTGGGTTCCCAATTAATGTGCCACCGAATAGTTCTTATCCACTAACGCTTTATTATTCCTTCCCACCGGATAGTTTAAATGGATCACAAGCATTGAAAATGGCGCTGTTTCAAAGTGTGCTCGATAGCGAACCGCCTGTGGTGGATACGATCACGGCGAACGTCGTTCGGCAGCAGCAGGTTTTGGCGCTCGCGGCGCATCTTCCGCTCGCCGGTTCTGTGGGCATGAGCGCGGCGGATATTGCCGAACTGCGAGTTCCCATCACGCTCAAAGGGCTACGCACGGGCGTAACCGAGCTTAATAGCTGGACGCTTTCGCTGCAATTTTCGAACGATCTCTTTGTGCCAACAGGAATCGATCTTACCGGCTCGCTCTCCGCAACGGGAGATACTGCGTCGTATTGGGATCAGTCAACCCGCACGTTTACCTTTGTTGCAACGGGCACAGCCGTTTCCGACCCAGCGAACAGTGCAAACGATCTCCTCCTCACGATTTTAATGCAGGCATACGTCACCACCGATACCGTCGTGACGGTCACGCCGACCTTCACATGGGTTACTCGCCCGTGCGCGTATAATCTTCAGAGCTTTACGCTTTCCATCCCGTATGCGGAAGATTGCGGCGATGCAACCCTACGCGAAGCAATGGATGGTGGAACGCCATCGTTCATTCTCACAGGATCGTGGCCGAACCCGGCAACGGAGTCCGGTGGAGTTTCTATTGGGTACAACGCAGCGGAGGCGTGCGAAGTAACGGCAACGGTCTTTAGCGAATCGGGTGAGGAGCTTGGACATTTCGAGACAACGGTTGGATCAGGGGCTGGCACTATCGCGCTGCCGGAAGGGTTGATTCCTGCATCGGGTCCGGCGTTTGTTCGCGTCGAAGCGGTCGATGCAAATGGCAGTAATGTAGGGGTTCAAACGTGCAAGATCGCTGTTATGAAGTAGTTACTCCTGTTCTTATAGAAATTTCTTCTTTTTTCTTGTGATTAATCTCTCTTTCAGGGTTTATTGAGATAGGTATTTTTATCGACCGGGTCAATCAAAAGGTATTTCCATGTGTCAGCATGATTTCACATCGCTAAGACGAAACAGCGCCGATCGTTCGGCCTTTTTTGCCATGCTCGCGACCCTTATGTTTCTCGTTGCAGGAAGGGGCGGGAATCTTTACGCGCAGAGCACGAAATACGATAATTTCGGCACGGAGTTTTATGTAGCGTTCGGCCCGAATTTAGGCGCCGATGAAAGTTCGAATGTAATGGATCTTTACATTACAAGCCACGTTGCGACCAGCGGTACCGTGGAAGTTCCCGCCCTTAATTTTTTCCAGACCTTTACCACGACGCCCGGCCAGATCACCACGATCGTTTTACCGAATGGCACGAATACTCCGCAGACCGTCGAACTTCCCGAATCGCTCGATGAACAGGTTATTCAGGGCATGGCTGTTCACATCACCAGCGATAGCGAGGTTGCAGTCTTTGGCCTCAATCACAAAAAGTATTCGAGCGATTCCTATATGGGATTGCCCAACAATGTACTCGGCACCGAATATCGCACGATCAATTACAATTCCTCTTCCGATGGCTTCTTTGGCGATGGATTGACTCCCGGAGAGTTTTGGATCGTGGCCGTCAACGATTCGACCCACGTAACCATCACTCTCAACGATGTATCTTCACTCGGAACTCAGCCGAATACACCGATCGCAGTGCAACTCAATAAAGGAGACATCTATCTTATTGAAGGCGGAGAACAGGACGAATCGAACGACCTGACCGGCAGCCTTATCGAGTCCGATCAGCCCATTGCAGTGTTCAGCGGGCACAGACGTACAGCGATACCTGATACGGCTGTGAACATTCAAGGCATTCCGAGCCGGGATCATTTGGTGGAGCAATTACCGCCGGTAAGCGCATGGGGGGATTCCGCGCTTGTCGTTCCGTATGCAACGGCCATGCTGCCCGATCTTGTGCGGGTAGTATGCGCGGAGGATAGTACACAAATTTCTATCAATGGAAAAGCGGTGGCGGGAACGTTTAATGCCGGTCAGTTCTATGAGATCACCCATCTTCAAGGCGTGACTTCCATTCAGGCTTCGAAGCCGATCGAAGTGGGACAATATATGCATACAAGCTTAGGAAGCGTGGGCAATCCGCAGTTACCTGCCTATGGCGACCCTGCGTATTCCCTTGTGTTTCCGGTCGAACAATTTCAGTCCTCTTACACGATTATCAGCATTGTGAATGCAGATGCCTTCAGCGGAAATTTCGTAAATATCGTAGCCGATGCAAGTTCCATTGGCACGATGACGATCGATGGTACGCCGATCAATACAAACGAATTTAAACCAATTCCCAATACACGTTTCGATTATGCGCAACATCCACTTGCGCAAGGCACGCATAATATCGCGTGCTCCTCTCCGTTTGGAGTCACGATCTATGCGCTCGGACCTGTAGATAGTTACGCCCATCCGGGCGGTACGCTGCTGAAGACCATTACTCCGCTCGAAACAGTTGGGCTTGTTATTGATTTCGGAGCCAGAGTATTAGGCCCTGGCCCTGCCTTTGCGGGCGTCTTCGATACGACGGTCTATCTTCACAACATTTCTGAGGATACGGTTAACATTTATTCCTTCCCAAAACGTATTAGCGATACCGACCGATTTACTGTTGTCGCAACGACAGCCGGATCTATTCCTGGCAGTGGACTTCCTCTGCAAATTAAACCGCTGGCCATCGATTCCTTCACGATCCAATTCGATCCTCATGAGATCAACCGCCGGATGCACACACAGATCACGGCGAACACCGATCATCTTCGCGCGTATGTCGTCGATGTGTATGGCGAAGGCGTCGAGGACGAGATGGGCGTGTTCAGCGATACAAATAAGACTGCGACGATCGATACACTGAATTTCGGCACATTCACCGATCAGAACAGCCCCGATGATTCCGAAGTGTATGTCGGCAACGCAGGCTCGGACTCGATGCACGTGAGTTCTGTTTCGATCACTACGCATTCGCCGACAGGAACTTTTACACAGACCGGAGCGAGCTATTTGGGCGCTCCGGTGCCGATCCCATTTTCTGTTGCCGCAGCTCCATCGTCTCCTGCTCGGATCGGCCTTCAGTTCGCACCCTCGGGCCTCTTAAGGGGAATTTATTCCGACTCCGTTATCATATCTTCCAGCAGCATCGGCGATACCACCGCAGGCGGCGCGCCGGTGTTGAGTACGCATATTGTGGTGCTCATCGGGCGCGTGGACTCGATCACGACGATCCAACCCGGCGCTACTGCTGTTACGTGGGGCACCACGGAAGTGTGCAGCGATTCCGCATTCAATATCCTCGTTCCCAATCCTAACGACCTTCCGGTAACGATCACCTCTGCAACGATCGTGGGCGCGAATGCGTCCGATTTCACGCTTTCCACGAAAACCCCGCTCATTATTCCTGCCGGACAAACGGACACGGTGCAAGTTAATTTCCTTCCCACCGCGCGAGGGGCCAGAACGGCACAGGCTGTTCTGGCATTCAATCTGCCGAAAAATTCGCCCATCGATACCATTCCGCTTACAGGAACCGGCGACAAGCCTTCGCTGGAACTTGCTGGCCAGCAAAACGTCCACGCCTATATTCTCGACAATTATTTTCTGATACCCATCTATGCCAAGACCAACATGGATATCATCGGATGTGACGGGTACCATATTTTCCTGAACTACGATTCCGTCAACTTGAAGCTGCTCGATGTCATCTCTGCGGGAACCCTTACGCCGCCAGGGTATCTTTCGATTCAATCCTCTACGCCGCCTGGACGCGACACGATCAATTTTCAACAAGGAGGGGAAGGAAGCCATATTACCCCTCAGTTGATCACGGGCGGAGGTTGCACGGCAGCGGATTCCGGATGCGTTCCGCTCCTCTATCTAAAGTTCCAGGCGGTGCTTAATGGTTCTGAAGATCCTGCGGACGCTTCGCCGCTTACCTTCCAAAAAGGTTTTCCCATTAATTTCTCCATGACATTCGACGATGCGCTGCTGCCGTATTTATGCGCCGATTACGTCTATGATAGCGGCTACGCCGTCGTCGGCCCGGTGTGCGATACGCAGTTCCTCGAACAGCAGCCCACTATCCCCGACGCCATGATGCTCGGAACGCCAACGCCGAACCCTGCTAACGCACCGATCAGCGTACAATATGATGTAGCTTCCGTTGGGAACAATTCCTCGACACTCGTAACGATCGATCTTGTCGATGCGCAGGGAAATCGTATGGAAACGCTCGTGAACGGCGAGGTGCAGCCCGGATATTATACCGCCACCATCGATCCCACTACGTTAGCAAGCGGACTTTATTTTGTGCGCATGAGCGCCGGGAATTATCAACGAATCAGAAATCTCGTGATCCAAAAGTGATGTAATGATTAAGTTGTGTTACCATGATTGAGGAATTATTTCGTGGGCGTCCCGCCGTGTTCGCCGCGCTCGGGCTTGGAACAGGAATTGCGCTTGCGACAGAAGGGAACGGTATTTTCATTCCCATCTCGATGGCGGTGCTGCTTGTTGTTACAAGCATATTTTTGTGGCGAATCCATGTTTTCGCGATTCTTTTGCTCTTCGTGGCATTTGTGTTTTTGGGCCAACAGTTGTGCGCGCTCGATATTGCATGTTATCAACATACAACCCTTAGTCGAATTGCTTCGATGAAGCCCGCTAAACCTATTGTCACGGGAACGATTAAAGAGATTGACGAGACGAACTCGGAATATCTCTGGATCTTCGAAACCGATAGCATAAGTGTGAATGGACAAACGCCGATTGCGGTAAAAGGTCGAGTGCTTCTTCGAATTCCTAAAAACGGTAATGAGTACGTCCAGCTTCCGAATGAGGGAAGTAAACTGCGCGTATTCTGCTCGCTCGAACCCTTTCACCAACCGACCAATCCGCATGAATTTGCCAGCGAATTGAAACTTCAAACGACTACGCACACCGAAGCCATCGGCTATGTTCGTTCCCGCTTCGATTATTATGTTATTAATACCGATAAGCCAAACATCCTATCTCAAATGGGAAGTATGTTGCAGAACGCACACCAGTCCTTGCTAGCATTACTCGATACCGCAGTCCGGGAACCCAATGCACGTGGCTTTGTCGAAGCCGTCGTGCTCGGCGACCGCAACGATATGGATAAAGAAACGCTGAATGATTTTACGACGTCCGGCGTGGCGCATATTCTTGCCGTGAGCGGGTTCAATGTTGCGATCGTCTCATTAGTCGTTGCACAACTCCTTAGGATATTTGGAATCTATTGGCTTCGAACGCGCATCTCGATCACGATGGCGATGGTCTTGCTTTATTCTGCCATCGTCGGGTTTCAGCCAAGCGTAGTGCGGGCGCTCTTGATGATCGAACTGTATTTGATCGCCAAACTGCTCGAACGCAAACCCGATCCGCTGAATATCGTAATGAGCGCGGCGGCGATCAATCTGCTTCTTCGTCCGTATGATCTTTTCGATGTTGGGTTCCAGCTTTCGTATGCCGGAGTGCTCGGAATGATACTCATTGCGCCAAAAATTCGCTGGCTGCTCTTACCAGAGAGGAATACAGTTCCCGTACAACATCCGCGCTGGAGAAGCATTGTTGAAGCGTCCGCGCTTTCCATCGGCGCTTCCATCGCATCGTATCCTGTGATCGCGGCGCATTTTTATCGTATTTCTTTTATCGGGTTGGTCGCAAACATTCCCCTTATTCCGCTCTCGGCCATTATTACCGCGCTTGGTTTTTTGCTTCTTCCACTTACAGCGATCTCGCATTGGCTCGGCCAGCTCTATGGGGAGGCGACTGCGTATTTATCGGATCTGCTGTTGCTGCTTACGAAGCTTTCCGCGCATGTTCCTTCTGCTGCTCATGCAGCGGCATCGCCTTCGTGGATCTTTCTTGCGCTGCTCGGCGTGTCTGTTATTTTCTGTTTGAGATCACCAACAAGGGCCCGGTTTTTCGGCAGACTTTCGATTTCCTTATCTTGCTTCTTCGTGTTTTCGGTATTCGGAGTTCCCTTTTCAAATTCCGTGCTTGCAAAAAATGAAGGAAAACTTCAGGTTCTCTTTTTCGATGTCGGCCAAGGGGATTGCATCTTTTTTCACACACCGTCCGGAAAGAACTATTTCGTCGATTTTGGCAGGATGGAACGTTCGGGAACTGCGAACATCGAGCGAACGGCGCTGCCGTTTCTTCGCGCCGAAGATGTAACGCAGATCGATGGCGGCTTTATCAGCCACATGCACACCGATCACTACGGCGGCGCGCCGATTTTGCTCGAAAATTGCAGCGTAGCCGCGCTCATGACAAGCGGCGAGCGCGTGTCCGGCCCAACGGCGCGTTTACTTGAAACAGAATCTCGCGAGCAACAGACCCGACTGCGCGTTCTTAGTCGTGGCGATACGTTGCATTTAGATACAGATCTCACGCTCTATGTTCTCTATCCCGATCGTCAGGTTCCCGAAGCAAAACTTACGGCCTATGGCGAGAATATTCATAGCGGAATGCTTGCGTTTCGGATCGTGTATCGCAACACAAGTTTCCTTTTCTTAGGAGACGCCGAGCGGATCGCAGAAGAGGAAATGCTCGCGAGCTATGGCAACGAATTGCATTCCACTGTGGTGAAAGTTGCGCATCATGGCAGCCTTACAAGTTCCTCGAACGATTTTGTCGCGGTAACTAATCCGGAATATGCTATCATTTCTGTTGGCGAATACAACCATTTCGGCCATCCTGCGCCAGCGATCGTGAAGCGATGGATGACAAACGGTTCCATCGTCTATCGGACTGATCTCGATGGCGCAGTGCTCTTCGTCAGTGATGGCGATTATGTTAAAAAAGTAGATTGGAAGTAATTCCTGTAGCACAAACTTTAGTTTGTGACCCTTCGCTGGCGATCGCAAACTAAAGTTTGCACTACATTACAATCCGTACTGAATGCCAATAATAGCCCTAACTGTCTCGCCAAGTTGGTCGCCATGGAGCGCGGCAATGATGGGAACCCAAATGGTCGCATCCAACGAAAGCCGCGGAGTGAAATAGACTTGCGCTCCCGGCGCAATATAGACGATATTTCCTCCGGTATATTCTGTTGAATCGCTATCAAGCGGCTGGCCGTCTTGCAATTCATAATTCCGCCACTCGCCGCGCACACCGAGCGATGCAAACGCCGAGTAGAACATGGAACTGGGCTGAGCATTAGCATTCTGATAAATCCGGTAACGTCCGGTGACGTCATAATTAAAATTGTTCCCATACATGTGTCCTTCATATCCTGCGCCAGGCCCGCGAAGATTGAACATGCCATCCGCGCCGATGGTCCAATTACCAAAGCCCTGCATATATCCAAGTCCGAAAAGGAAATCGTTGGTACCGGTGCTTAGTTCAAGATCGGGATCGGCAGGTTGGCCATCATCGGTAAAGTTATTGTTGCCATTGGCGAATTTCACTCCGCCAGTCACTGCAAGCGCGCGCATCGACATAGATCCATCATCTTCTATGCTGTGATCGGCGATAAGGTAATAATTTAACCTCAACGAAATATCGGCTAACCCGAAATTGGTGATCTCATTCGGAAGCGTTGCCGTAGGAGATGGATTTGCGTTAGGGCCGAGCAAGTCGGAAGGATCATCAGAACTTTCTGACTTACGCGCGAACGGCAGCGCCAGCGTTGCTGAAAAGTTGGGAACGATCTGGTAATTGAACGTCAGCACCTGCGTTAGAAACCGCTGGACTTGATTATCCGAATTCTGCTGTGATACGCCATCCGAATAGATCGTGCCAAGCTCGGTATAACGCGCATCGTAACGAATGTAGGAACCGCCCATCGCTACTAATGGCGAAATCCCCATCGAGCACTGGCAAAAATCGCATTCGGAATACAGGCCGGGCGGAAGTTGTGCCTGCGCCTGAGGAACGATAATACATAGAAAAAAGAAAAAAACGATAACTCGCCACAGCGAGCGAAAATTTTCCATACGACATAAAAAAATGATGAAAAGCCTCCATGCCCTGCTTGGCATGGCTGTAAACAGTCCGTGATGCGTGAAAGAATGGAACGTTACACGAACCGAGGTGGCTGATCGACTGTCGTATGGAACCCTGCCAATAAATTGTCAATGAACGAATGAAAATCGGAACGATTCTCAGACATAAATACCGGAACACTCGCTGATTTGCACGAAAGATAGTGTCCGCTGACTTGAAACGAAAATCGCTCGGCGCGTTTCTCGGCATCCGTATTCGCCTGTTTCGCAAGCTGCTTCATCAGATAGCAGTTCCCGTTGCAATGCGGCATTTTGTGCTCGCACAGCGTCCGCGCGATCTGATCCTGATTGAGACGAAAGAGCAAAAAATCCAGCGGGACAGCACCAAGCTGCACGATGAGCGCAGCTATGCCGAGCCAAGTAAAAAACTTAATATGAAGCGGAGTGCTCACGTATTATTTTAAAACACCGAGTTCTTTCCCCACGTTCGTAAACGCTTTGATCGCTCGATCCAAATGCTCCCGCTCATGCGCAGCAGAAATTTGCACGCGAATGCGCGCCTGACCTTTCGCTACAACGGGATAGAAAAATCCCGTAACGAAAATTCCCTCATCCTGCAAGCGCGAGGCGAAGCTCTGTGCGAGCGGCGCATCGTACAGCATGATCGGCACGATGGGATGGATTCCCGGTTTGATGTCGAATCCTGCCACAGTCATTTTCTCGCGGAAGTATTTGGTGTTTGCTTCGAGCTTGTCGCGGAGTTCCGTTGTGGCGTCGAGCATTCGCAAAACTTCTAACGCTGCACCGGCAATGGGCGGCGGAAGCGTGTTCGAAAAAAGATAAGGCCGTGAACGCTGCCGCAGCATCTCGATAATTTCTTTCCTTCCCGATGTAAACCCTCCCGCCGCGCCGCCAAGGCTTTGCCGAGCGTCGAAGTAATAATATCGACTCTGCCCATCACATGTTCATGCTCGATGGAACCGCGTCCCGTCTTGCCAACGAAGCCCGTCGCGTGGGAATCATCTACCATGACAAGCGCATCGTACGTATCGGCAAGATCGCAAATCTGCGAGAGCTTTGCAATATCGCCATCCATCGAAAACACGCCATCGGTAACTATTACGCGCCGACGTTGCGGTTGCGCTTCTTTAAGCTGCGTTTCCAGATCGCTCATGTCCGCATGTTTGTAGCGATACCGTTTCGATTTCGCAAGCCGAACGCCATCTATAATAGATGCGTGATTCAGCTCGTCGGAAATGATCGCGTCCTCTTCACCAAAAAGCGGCTCAAAAATTCCGCCATTCGCATCGAAGCACGCGACGTAAAGAATGGTATCGTCGGTATGCAAAAAATGCGAAATTTCGCGTTCCAAATCTTTATGCAGATCCTGCGTACCGCAAATAAACCGCACGCTCGACATCCCGTAGCCATGCGTCTCCAACGCCTTCACTGCCGCCGCAATCACTTTCGGATGCGACGAAAGCCCCAGATAATTATTCGCGCAAAAGTTAAGGAGCACCTCACCCCCCTGCCCCCTCTCCCTGCTGGGAGAGGAGGAAATAGCCCCCTCTCCCAGCAGGGAGAGGGGGTTTGGGGGAGAGGAAGTTTTAACCCGAATCTCCACACCCTGCGGCGTTTCGATCTCGCGTTCGTTCTTATACAAACCCGCCTCGCGGATGGCCGCGATCTCTGCTGCTAATTGATCTTTAACTTTTCCGTACATTATGTCTGAACTTCGAATTTACTTACGTGTCATTTCCGCGCACCAAACATTCAATTCTCTCCATAAATCCCAGAGAAAAATATGCACGAAATGCTCGCCCGAATCTTTCCGCATGAAATTGGTGCCCACTGCGTTTTTTGCTGTCAGCGTTCATACCGCCTTCGAATCCAAAGCAATTTCGATAGTTTATGGCCTTAAAAATATTTTTTTTTGCATTAGGAGTTCATGAACTCGAAATTACTTTAAGACGACTATTCATGAACTCCATAAAGAAAAATGATCGCATGAATTCGATATTTTCAATGAACGAATGAGCCTTCCCCACATTCTTAATTCGTAATTCTTAATTCATAATTGCCACAGGTGCCCATCAAAGCAACCACAATATACGACAATTTTTCCGCCGCCCAAGAAAATCGAAATTTTGCGTAGATCGGTGCTTCCAGCCCGACACCCCCGGCTGGCACACTTAATGAGCTACTATTCATCGTAGTGCAATAAAGAGCAATATGTAGCAATAAGGAGACACACACAATGAAGACGATCCTACTCACCATCCTAATCCTCACACCGATCGTCGCAAGCGCGCAGGAACCAACTGTTTCGCGCACCCAGCCGATCGCATATCATCTCGACTTGGTCAACGGGCAAGTCGTTCATGTCTTAGATACGTTCCATTATCCCGTGTATTCCTCCACCCAGCGCGAAAAGGATAGCATTCGCATCCTCGATTTCCGCGACCTCCTGGCGATGGATCATCTCTGGCTCTCACATAACGTCTGGAGAAACGACAGCGCCAACGGTATATACAGACGCCAGCGCATTGCCCGGAACGAAGTGAATCTGCACCAAGCCGATTCCGCCTTCACCGCGCAGTATGGGAACCGGTACACTGCGGTGAACCGGTAACTAATAGATAAACCGACGCTAACTGTCATTCCCGCGAACGCGGGAATCCAGTCCCTGTCGTTGCGATGTGATCGAAGATAACAAAAATATAGAAAGGAGATATTACGATGAAAAAGCAATTTGCAATCATCGTGTTAAGTATTGTGCTGATCGATGCGAATGGATTTGCCACATGTCATCCGACAAAAGCACCCCAAGCTGGAGATACGGTGTTCCCAGGTTCCCCGGAGTGGGTTCATGCGGGTTCGCCGCGTAGTTCAATAACGGGAGATTCCATTTCACTTATATGGGGTTCCGACGGTCAACTGCATTCGCTTGGATATGCGATCGAGGACGCGGATGGTTCCTGGGTTCGCAATACCCCGGAGAACCGCGAAACAATACGGCTCATAACAGCGACAAGGCAAATCATGCGGGATATGCCCGATAGGAAAATTCTTAGACCTGTTGACACCCTCAATGTGAGCATCGCAACGAGAGATACGGGTTACAATCCCTACGAAGAATTGATGCAATGGGCTGATTCGATAGCGAAGGTTTATGACGATCCAGATTTTTACAAGGAGGTAAAAATATATTATCAATCGACGCGATATGGATTAGACCCAACACCATTCTACGATCCTCGTATTAAATCGTAAAAAAGTTCTGGAACTTTGCAACAAGAAGCAAAAGGAGACACCACAATGAAAAAACAACTTGCAATTATTAGCTTAATGCTCGCATTCACCGCTGGGAATGCGTTCGCGCAGATTCCCGTTCGCGGGTATTACAATCATCGCTCGCATAGTTATGTTACGCCGCGTTACCGCAACGCGCCGGATCACTCACGCCTCAATAATAAGAGCACGAAAGGGAACTCCGACCCGTTTAAGGAAAAACGAGCGAACGCAGGAACCCACCGAAGACGAAATAAAAGCAGTAATTACGTCGAGTGACGAACCAATACACAACGATGATCCAGTATATTAATTCCTAAAACTCTTAATTATGCAAAAATCGAATGAAAAAGCAACTGGGAATGGGATAAGACCTAGCCGAGAGATGATCGTCGCTGGTATTCTCGAAATTCTTAATGAAAGGAGCGACGAAGGCGAATCAGATGGCTTACCTATTAAGTGAAAAGTTCGGGTGTCAAATCAAAGTGATCGCACTTTGTCGCATTCTATATAGTGACCTTCGAGGTAAAGCAATTTTGCTGATGCCCTCTAATTTTGTTGTGCTTGCAAGTATGGATGCGGAGAGGCAAAAACGACTTGCGAGGAAAACTGACGAGGGTAGCAGACCAATTGCTCTCAGCGAGTCTTTTCGCAGTGGGTCGTCGTTTTATGAGAACACATGGGGCGGGGACAATGAGCCTGGTTAATTATTCATGATTTCAATGTTCATCCATTATTCCTCTATAATCTCATTCCGAAAAATGTGTCTTTAGGTTCGCTGATATTAGGGCGAGAATATGCTCCTCTTTCATAAAGCCGTCCCGGTGTTCCGGCGGCTTTACGAAAAACTATCTGCTAATCTGTTTCTTATTTCAGTATTTCAGTAACCTGTCCGGCGCCTACTGTGCGGCCACCTTCACGGATGGCGAATTTCAGGCCTTTTTCCATAGCTATCGGGGCTATCAGTTTTACTGTCATGCTCACGTTATCGCCGGGCATTACCATTTCTCGTACGCCTGCCGGGAATTCACACTCACCCGTTACGTCGGTTGTACGGAAGTAGAACTGTGGGCGGTACTTGTTGAAGAAAGGAGTGTGAAAGCGTCCGCCTTCTTCCTTGCTCAGTACATATAGCAATACGCACGAAACGAGATACCAGACATAACA